>CAYLLZ010000003.1:0-443113 GCA_964384815.1 uncultured Afipia sp.
CTGACCTTCTGGCCGTCGCCGAGACTGGGGTAGCAACGAGCAAGGGCGGCCGGGGTGGAGGGGGATCACCCGGCCTGCACAAGCGAAGCGCGGAAGGCTGGGGATACCGCCCCGGACGGTTCCACTTACCTTGCTGGCGCGAGGGCAACGCCCTTAGAAAACCTATCCAATAGGACGCGGCGGCAGCCGCGCCGGCCCGGAGGCGAACGCGCCCCCAAATAGCGCCGTAGTGAGCCGGAGGGCCGCAAAGAAAAAAGTCCCGGCGCTTTAGCGCCGGGTCAATTTGACATTATGTCGTTGGTTTAGCGGGCGGGCGCAGGTCCACCGGCCGAAGGTGCTGCCAGTCGCAGCAAGGCCGAAATCCCGACAAAGCCGCCGCCGATGATGCAGAAGATTTGCCGCCAGATTTCGGACGGGACCGATTCCTTGGTGACGCCGTGGACAAGTGCATAGCCGGCCACGGCGGCGGGCGCTGCGAAGATCAGCGCCACGGCGAGGCGTAGGATCGGGGAGCGTAGCGAGTCAAAGAGAAGCGCCAGGATGCCGAAGGCTGCACCGGCCGCGACCAAGCCGACCAATCCCGCGCCGATCAAGCCGGAGCCGGTGTGATAGGCGAACTGCGCGGCCGTCAATCCGAGCATGAAGGGCAGCGCATAGACCGCAAGCGTATAGGCCGCGACGCAAAGCATCGCGATCAGGATAACGCTCATCAGCATCACAACGGCCATGACTCTGCTCCTTTACGGCTGGCGCGGTTTGCTCTTGTTTCGCTCCTTCGCGTGGCAATGTGTCTATGATGCCGATCCCTCTTTATGCTGTCGATGGGGAACATGACTCCGGCGAACAAGCGTGCGTAAAACGCGAAATCAAATGTAAGCGGCCGAAACCCGCTTTGATTTCAGCGGGTTTCGGCCGATTTTCATGTTTCATTTTGGAGGGCTATGGAGCAAACGTAGTGCTCATCGGTATCCCGCACGTCCCGCCAAACGCCGCCGATAGCACGCCATAGCCCGCTTCGCTGCAGTTTGGACATGACCGGACTGGGGCCGACTGCCAACTATCCGCTGCTAGGATATGCAGCATGTAAAGCGGACGTCGGCGGGTTGCCCCACCCGACGATCACTCCCTACCAGTAGTTTGTCTGTACCCGGCCGGTCGGAAGCGCCGCCAGAGCATGGCGCCAAACGCCACGAACACCCAGCCGATACCGATGCCAACCAAGTCGGGAGCAAGATCGGCGAGCCGCGGATTGTTGCCAATCGTCGGCATCTGCACCACTTCCCATCCGATGCCCACCACGAACGTCAACAGCGCTGCCAGCCAGAGCCGGCTGAACCCGACCGCCAGCGCACCAAGCAGGAAGATCATGAACATCGAGCTGATATGCGGCATCTTGGTTAGTGCGTTGGCGATAGCGGGCCAACTGATGTCCCAGTCGAAGATCGGGTCACGATAACCCTCGGTGGTACGCGCCGAAGCCCACAAGCTCGCGATGCTGATGACGACGAAAGGCACCCAGCGTGCCACGCCCAAGGTATTTAGCATGTGTGTTTCACTCGATCCTATGTGCGGGTTCACGCTTCCTAGCCCATCGGGAAACGAACAGTTGTTCCCACGCGGGAGCCCACCATTTTCCTGCGGCGGCTATTCATTTAGTAGAGCTATAGCGTAGTTGTAGTTCTCTGTTTCTTCGTCTCCAGCCCGCTATTTCGTCAGCAAGACGCGGCTTCTGATCCGTTCGAGCATCGTACCCACACATCCACCCGCAAAGCTGACAGCAGCATTTGTCGGGAGCCCGACAATACTTAAAATATATTCCGCTACCATTCATCGCAAAATGAAGCTTAGCTAGATTCATCACCGCACGGTTCGTGGCTTCTATCGGTGATGAGATCGCCGGTTGCGCTCCCGCCTTACTCTTAAGGGAGCATAATGCGTTCCAGAAAATTAGATCGCGTTGAGAGATTCTTCTTGGGCTTTGGCGTATTCGGCGTGGCGATGTCTCTGATGGCCCTCCTCATGGGCATCGTACTTCCAAAATAGAAACCACCGTCAAAGAAGAGCCGTCACTGTCCTGGCCGTCGCTTTTGCAGACCACGGATTCTGGCCCGTGACCAGATGGCCGTCTGCAACAACATGGGAGACGAACGGCAGAAGAGCCTTCTCGTATTGCGCGCCGCGCCGCTTCATCTCTTCCTCGGCGTTGTAAGGCATCTTGCTCGCAACGCCGGCCAGAATTTCCTCCCGCCACGAGAACCCGGTGATGCGTTTGCCGGCGATCAGCAATTTGCCGTCCGACAATCTCGTGTTCAACAGCCCGCAATAGCCGTGGCAGACCGATGAAACGATGCCGCCGCGCTCCCAGATAGCGCACGTGATCTTCTGCAGCCCTTCATTGTCGGGAAAGTCCCACATGACGGCATGGCCGCCGGTGAAATAGATCGCGTGGTAGTCCGCCGGATCGATCTCGTCAGGCCGGGCGGTCGAGGCCAGCAAAGCCATGCGCTCCTTGTCAGCGAGCCACGCCTTGGCCGAGGCGTCCAGCAGCGGCCATTTGAGGGAGCGCGGTTCGAGCGGTGACAGACCACCTTTCGGACTCACGATGCGCTGCTCGAAACCTTTTGCAGCAAAGACGTCCCAGGCATGCGTAAGCTCCGACAGCCACAGGCCGGTCGGAGCTGATGGATCGGCATAATGAGCGACATTGCTGACAACGTGCAGAACACGCTTGCTCATCCATCGAAACCTTTTCGCATGATCGGCTGAAGCCGCTCATGACCACGACCGAACCAGACCTCTTGCACATTATATTACTGCAGATGACCGCGCACACATGGAACTTAACGCCGCCGAGTCCGTTAAACCCATTCACAGCAACGGTGCGCGATGAAAAGCAAGCTCATCCATGAATCGGCCGGCCAGCGCACTTACGCGATTGTGCTGGCGGCAGGCGACGATGTCATGTCCAGCCTGAAGCAGTTTGCGACAGAGGCCGGCCTCTCCGCTGCAAGCATCACGGCCATCGGAGCATTTCGACGCGCCGAGCTCGGCTACTTCGACTGGGAAACGAAGGAGTATCGTCCGATCCCAGTCAATGAGCAGGTCGAGGTCGCTTCCCTGATCGGCGATATCGCCATCGGACCGGATGGCAAGTCGGCCCTTCATATTCATGTCGTGCTGGGCAAGCACGATGGCAGCGCAGTTGCCGGCCATCTGATCAAGGCCGAGGTGCGCCCGACGCTCGAAGTTATCCTGACCGAATCGCCGCAGCATCTTCGCAAGCGCCACGATCCGGAGAGCGGTCTTGCCTTGATCGCGCTGGATTCAACGAATTGAGGCACGCTTCGATTCGAATTGAGGCACGCTTCGATTCGCGTGCCGCATTCTCGCCACACGAAACATCTCTGGTGGTTCGTGTTAAATTTGAACGATCGCAACAACAGAAAGGATCGGTATGAACTTCACCAAATTGGCACTCGCCGCAGCGGCTTCGCTTTTCGTTATCAGCTCCGCCTCGGCAGCTCCTCTTGTGACGTCACAACCGACTGTCAACAATTCATCGTTGATCGAAGTCCAGTACCGGCGGCATGCCGCCCCGCCGCACCGTCACCATGGACACCGGTATGTCCCCGGCCGTCGTTATTCGACGGCTCCGCGCGGCTGGCGTCGTTATGGCGCGCGTCCTGGTGATTGGCGCACACGCGGTTGCGTGATGGCTGGCCCGGTCTGGTTCTGCCCGTAAACTGAACTGAATGAAAAACCCGGCATCGCTGCCGGGTTTTTTATTTTCGCTCTGTCGCCGCACCTGCCCGCGCGACCGGCTGACGGCGTTACGCGGATTTGCCTGTCGCACCGGACGAATTGCGATCCGGCGAAAGCAATTCCAGATTTCCGCGCTTGAATTCCGAACCGCCGGCCGCCGCGATCTCTGCCTGGCCGCGCGCGATCTCATCCGCAGGTTGGCCGCTCATCCAGAACACCGGGCCGCCTTCGTGTTTCGGAAAACCGTAGCCGTTGACCAGAACGAGATCGATATCCGAAGCGCGCTGGCACACGCCCTCCTCGATCGTCAGTGCGGCCTCGTTCAGGATGGCCGCAAGACAGCGGCGCACGATGTCGCCCGCCTCGAGCGGCTTGCGAATGCGGCCGGTCTTCGCCACCTCCTCGTCGATGATCGTGCGGACAAGCGGGTCCGGCGTTCTCTTGCCATCCTCGCGATAGGCGTACCAGCCCGCCCCCGACTTCCTGCCCAGCCGCCCGAGTTCGACAAGCCGGTCGGCAATGGTCACGTAGCGCTCCGTCGCGGGGCGCGTCGCATCCTGACTGCGCCGCATGCGCCAGGCGATATCCAGACCCGACAGATCGGTGACAGCGAAAGGCCCCATGGCAAAGCCGAAGTCCTCAAGCGCCGCATCGACTTCCTCGGGTGCAGCGCCCTCCTCGATCAGAAACTCGGCCTGACGGCGATAGGCCGCATAAATCCGGTTGCCGATAAAGCCGAATGAATCGCTGGCCTGGATCGGAAGCTTGCCCAGCCTGCGCGCGAATGCCGTGACGGCGGCAAGATCGGCATGATCAGCTTTGTCATGACGCACGACTTCCACGAGCTTCATGATCTCGGCGGGGCTGAAGAAATGCAGTCCCAGCACATGTTCGGGGTGAGGCGATGCTTCAGCGATCGCGGCGATCGAAAGATAAGACGTATTGGTCGCGATCATCGTCTGCGGACGCACGCCCGCCGCAAGCTTGCGCACGAGATCGCGTTTGACTTCGATATCCTCGAACACGGCCTCGATCACGATGTCGCAACCCTCAAGCCCATCCAACGTGTTGGACACCGTCAACGCGCCACGCCGCGCCACCGCGGTATCAGTCGAGACTCGGCCGCTGGCGACATTCTTCTCGTAGTAGGCCGCAATGCGCCTTTCGGCGCGCTCGATTGCTGCCGCATCCAGATCGACAAGCCTGACCGGCAGGCCCGCGTCCAGCAAGGCAATCGCGATGCCGATTCCCATGGTCCCGGCCCCGATCACCGCAGGACGATCGAGCCGGCGCGGTTTTCCCTCAACCGCAAAAGCAGGCTGCTGCGCGGCCCGCTCCGCGAAGAAAAGATGACGCAAGGCAAACGCCTCGCGGCCGACACGAAGGCGCTGGAACGTGGCGCGCTCCTGCGCGAGCGCATCCGCGGGCGGCAGATGGGCCGAAGCCTTGATCGCCTCGATGGCCTCGACAACATGCGGCCGGTGTTTGCTGGCTTTGAGCGCCGCTTTCGCCGCCGCTTCAACCGCATCCGGATCGACCGCGGGCGGCATCGTATCCATGATCCGGCGCCGGCCCTGTCCGGCCTGCGTGCGAACCGCCGCTACGGCCGTTTCAAGAAGATCCGTTTCAGTGACCACATCGATCATGCCAAGCGCGAGCGCCTCGCGCGCCTCCACCCGCCGTCCGCTGCAGATCAGTGCAATCGCCTGCGGCAATCCGGTCAGACGCGGCAGACGCTGCGTGCCGCCCGCACCGGGAATGATGCCGAGCGTGACTTCGGGCAGGCCCACGATCGTACCCGGCGCCGCGATGCGCTGGTCGCACCCGAGTGCCAGCTCGTAGCCGCCGCCAAGCGCGGCACCATGGAGAGCCGCGATGACAGGCTTTGAACCCTGCTCGATGGCGGAGATCACCGCAGGAAGCTGCGGCTCCTCGATCGGCTTGTTGAATTCCCGCAAGTCCGAGCCGGTGATGAAGGTCTTTCCGGCACCGATCAGCACCGCGCCGATCAACGCGGCATCGGCCTCGACCTCGGCCAAACATGCAAGCAGACCGCAACGCACCGCGTGCGAGCCTGCATTGATCGGCGGATTGTCGATGGTGATGACGGCGACGTTGCCCTGCCGGGAGAGCTGCACCTGTGCTTTTGCAATATCCTGTTCTGTCATCAGACGCGCTCGACCAAAATAGCGATACCCTGACCGACACCGATGCACATCGTGGCAATGGCGCGCTTGCCGCCCAATGTCTCAAGCGCGCGCGTGGCGGTCCCCGCAATCCGTGCCCCGGACATGCCCAGCGGATGTCCAAGCGCGATGGCGCCGCCATGCGGATTCACCTGCGCGGCGTCATCCGGCAAACCGAGATCGCGCATCACCGCGAGACTCTGGCTTGCGAATGCTTCATTGAGTTCGATCACGTCGATATCCTTGATCGCGAGGCCGGTGCGTTCCAGAAGGCGTTTGACCGCAGGGGCCGGACCCATTCCCATGATGCGCGGCGGCACGCCCGCCGTCGCCATCGCGACAACACGCGCTCGCGGGCTCAAGCCATGGCGGCGCACGCCCTCTTCCGAGCACAGCAGCAGGGCCGCCGCTCCATCGTTAACGCCGGAGGCATTGCCCGCGGTGACCGTGCCGCCCGCGCGGAACGGCGCCTTCAAGGACGCAAGCCCTTCCAGTGTCGTCTCGGGGCGCGGATGCTCGTCGGCTGAAACAATGGTCTCACTCTTGCGTCCCTTGACGGTGACCGGCGTGATCTCCTGCGCAAAATAGCCGGCCTCGATCGCCGCCTTGGTCTTTTGCTGGCTGCGCCAGGCGAACAGATCCTGATCGGCGCGGGAGATTGCAAAATCCTCGGCAACGTTCTCGGCGGTGTCCGGCATCGAGTCGACGCCATAGGCGGCAGCCATCGCCGGATTGACGAAGCGCCAGCCGATGGTGGTGTCCTCGAGTTTTGCATTACGCGACCAGGGCGACTCCGCCTTGCCCATCACGAAAGGCGCCCGCGTCATGCTTTCGACGCCGCCGGCCAGCATCAGACCGGCATCGCCCGCGCGGATCGCGCGCGCCGCGGTGCCGACGGCATCGAGACCCGAACCGCACAGACGGTTGATGGTGCTGCCTCCGACGCCGACGGGTAGGCCCGCCAGCAGTGCTGCCATCCGCCCGACATTGCGATTGTCCTCGCCGGCCTGATTGGCGCAGCCGAGATAGACGTCATTGAGGGCCTGCCAGTCCACAGCGGCGTGGCGCTCCTTCAGCACCCGCAGCGGGATCGCTGCAAGATCGTCCGGGCGGACATCTTTCAAAGCGCCAGCGTAGCGCCCGATCGGTGTGCGCACATAATCGCAGATGTAGGCCTGTGTCATGCTATGACCGCTCCTGTTCCGCCTCAGGCGCCAGACGGACCAGCACGTCGACGGCGCGAACGCCCTGCCCCGCGGGCAGAACGAGCAGAGGATTGATCTCGAACTCCACGACCGGCGCGCCGCTCGACGCCATGCGGGACACCGCGACCAGCGTATCCGCCAGGGCTTCGAGATCGCCGGCGGGTCGTCCGCGAAATCCCCTGAACGCCGCGATGATCTTCACCTCGTCGAGCATCTCGTATGCGGCCGCGCGATCGATCGGCGCAACGCGAAGCGAGCGGTCGCGATAGATCTCGGTCATCACGCCGCCTGCCGCCAGCAGCACCATGCCGCCGACCTGCGGATCGACGCGATATCCAACCAGCACCTCTCCCAGCGCTCCGGCCGTCATTTCCTGAACGAGCAGCCGCTCAACGGCCAGATCAGGTTTCTTCTCGCCGACAGAACGGACGATCTGACGCGCGGCGGCGTCGAATTCCTGATCCGACCGGATGTTGAGGACGACACCGCCGACATCGGATTTGTGAGGAATCTGCGCATGAAGAACCTTGACCGCGACCGGCCAGGTCAAACCCTTGTCGGAGACGACCTGCGTCCCGCACCCCACGGTGATGGCGCGGGCATGGGACACCCCGAGCAGATCAAGAAGACCGTAGCCTTCCATCTCATCGAGCACCGGACCACCCGGCCGGTTGGCAGGCGTGGCCGGCACCTCACCGCGCGCCGGCCGCCGCCTGAAGGCTGCGGCGACCACATCGCCAAGCGCCTCCGGAGAGCGGAACGCAGGGATTCCCGCCTCGCCAAGCATCTTCAGCGCCTGTGGCGCCTCCGGCACCATGAAGGCCGCAAGCGGCGTATCCTTGTTCGCGACGTCAATGATCGGACGAACCGCAAGCTCGGGCTGAAACCGCGACGACGAGCCGACAACGGCAATGACCAGATCGTATTTCGATGACGCCAGCAGGGCTTCCAGCGCCCCTTTCATGATCTCGTACCTCACGCCGGCAAGAGTGAGATCGACGATACGCGCTGCAGCCACATCGATACCGGTGGCCCTGATAGCGGCAAGCGTCGCATCGTCGGGTGGCTCGACGGCAATGCCGCGAATGCCGAGTTGATCCACAACCATCGCCGCGCCGCCGCCGGTCGTGGTGACAACGGCGACGCGAGGCGTGGCGGAGCCCGCGCTCCGAATTGGAATGCGCGTCAGCAAAGGTGCGGCCTCGATCAGACCATCGAGCGTTTCGACCCGGGCAATGCCGCAATCGGCAAGGAAGGCATCGGCGACATCGTCCTCGCCGGACAGAGCGCCGGTATGCGAGACGGCCAGTTCGGCAGCGGCCGCCGAACGGCCGAGCTTCAACGCTGTCACCGGCTTGCCGGCCGCCGCGGCCTTGACCGCAAAACGACGCAGCGCCGCTGCGTTCCGCAGATTCTCCAGAAACAGCATGAAGCCGGTGACATGGGGATCTTCAAGACCGGCCTCGCACAGATCGCCGATGCCGAGATCGAGTTCACCGCCGACCGACACCAGCGAAGCAAACCCGATGCCGCGTTCCTTGCCGCGCGAGAGCAACGCGCCGATCATGCTGCCGGATTGCGAGGCGCAGAATATCCCGCCACGCGTCAGACCCGATTCGGCAAACGCGGCATTGGCGGTGAGCACCATGGAACGATGCAGATTGACGATGCCAAGGCTGGACGGTCCGATCAGCCGGACACCGCACGCGCGCGCGGCTTCCTTCAGTCGTGTTTCGCGATCCTGCCCTTCCCGCCCGGATTCCGAAAACCCCGATGCCAGAATTGTCGCCACCCTGACGCCGCGGCGGCCGCATTGCACGACGGCATCGATCGCCGCCTCCGCCGGCAGCAGGATGAAGGCATGGTCCGGAATCTCCGGGACGTCCTCGACCGAGGCAAAGGCACGCTCGCCGAGCACGGTCCGCGATCGCGGATTGACCGGATAGATCGTGCCGGAAAATCCGTTGTTGCGCAGATATTGCAACGGCCGGGACGTCGTCTTGGACGGATCGTCCGACGCGCCGATGATCGCGACACTGCGCGGCGCAAACAACATCCTCGCAAGGCTGGCGTCCATCGATCTATTCCGTCGGGCCGGCGCTTCGCGCGGGACGTTGATCAAAACGGCGTTCGAACACGTGTTCGGCGATCCGGTTCTTCAGAATCTCGATCGAACCGCCCGCGATCATCCAGCCGCGCGTGCGCCGCATGCAGTATTCGGCGAGACTTTCCTGACTGTAGCCCATCCCCCCCATGATCTGCACCGCTTCATTGGCCACCTCGAAGCCTGCCAGATTGCAGACCATCTTGGCGATTGCGGAGTCATAGGCGGACGGCACTCCGTTGTCCGCATTCACGGCCGCACGATAGAGCAGCAATTGAGCGCTCTCGAGCTGGGCCGACATCTCCGCGAACTTCCATTGCAGTCCCTGGAATTCGCAAAGCGGACGGCCGAACTGGCGCCGCTCGGTGGCATAGGCCTTGGCAAGGTTGAAAGCGTGACGGCCGATCGCGATCGAGCGCGCGGCGTTGCCGATGCGCTCCACATTGAAGGTGGTGATCTGCTTCTTGAACCCGCCGGGGCCGAGCAGCAGATTTTCCGCAGGCACCCGCGCGTTCTCGAAATAAAGCTGGCACCACTCCTCCCCGCTCATGAACGGCGAAGGCTGTCCGATGCGGAAGCCCGGCGTGTCGCGCTCGATGATCAGAGACCCGATGCCGTCGAGCCCCGGACCGAAGCGGACATAAACGAGGTAAATCCCCGCCTCCGGACTATGGGTGCCGAACACCTTGGACCCGTTGACGATATAATGGCCGTCTTCCAGCCGCGCGCTGGTCCGCAGTTCGGTCGTCGCGGAGCCGGCATCAGGCTCCGTCATGCCAAGGCTGATCAGCATCTCGCCGCTCAAAAGTCTGGGCAGCCATTTCGCCTTCTGGGCAGCGGTCGCATATTCCGCGAAAGTGCGGATCGGCCCGAAATTGCCGGCCTGAACGATGTCCGCGCTCTTGGGGCAGACAAGCGCCGTCTCCTGGATCGCGATCACCGCATCCATCAGCGAGCCGCCGAGCCCGCCATCCTCCGACTTCAACGTGATGCCGAGCAGCCCGGCCTGCGCAATCTTCCTGGCCACATCCCACGAATTGCCGGCGGTATGCGCGCGCTCCAGCGCTCCATCGGCCAATTCTGCACGCGCGAAGCGGCGAACGGAATCGGCGAACATCTGCTGTTCTTCGGTGAAGTCGAAATTCATACCGTCGTCCTTGTCATACCGTTCCGGCCTGGACAGCCAAACCCCACGATGTCTCAGCCCAGCGCCGCCATCAATTCCGGCACCGCCACCTTGTAGTCGGAGACGATGCCGTAATCGGCGACGGAGAAGATCGGCGCCTCGGCATCCTGATTGATGGCGACGATGATCTTTGAATCCTTCATGCCGGCGAGGTGCTGAATGGCGCCCGAGATTCCGATCGCGACATAAAGGTCCGGCGCCACGACCTTGCCGGTCTGACCGACCTGGCAGTCGTTCGGCGCGTAGCCTGCGTCCACCGCCGCGCGGCTGGCGCCGATCGCAGCACCCAGCCGATCGGCAAGCGGCTCGATCACGGATTTGAATTCCGCCACCGAGCCCAAGGCGCGCCCGCCGGAGACGACGATCCTCGCCGCTCCCAGTTCCGGACGCGCCGATTTCACCAGCTGTTCCGAGATGAAAACCGATCCGATGGCCTCGGCCCCCGCCACCGATTTTACCGGTGCGGAATTGCCGGCCGCAGCGGCCTCGAACGCCGTGGCGCGAACGGTCACCACCTTCTTCGCGTCGGATGTCTTCACCGTCTCCAGCGCGTTCCCCGCATAGATCGGCCGCACGAACGTATCGGCACTGACCACGGCGACGATATCGGTGATCGGAGCCACATCCAGTTTCGCGGCGATGCGCGGCGCGAAATTCTTCCCCTCGGCATTCGCACAGGCAAGGATCGCGTCATAACCCTCCGCCAGCGGTACAACGGTCGCCTCGATCGCTTCCGCAAGGTGGTGCGAAAGGCTTATGCTCTCGGCTTTCAGGACGCTGCGAACGCCCGCGATGCGGGCCGCCTCGTTGGCAACGGCCTCGACGCCCTGCCCCATCACCAGCACATCGACATCGTTCGAGATCGCATGCGCCGCCGTCACGACCCTGTTCGTCGCGTCGCGAACCGCCGTGCCGTCATGATCGGCGATGACGAGCACAGCCATTACAGCACTCCTTCCGATCTCAATCGGGAAACCAGTTCGGACGCGCTGTCGAGCCTCATGCCGGCGGCCCGCTTCGGCGGCTCGGTGACCTTGACGACCGACAGACGCGGCGCGGCATCGACGCCGCATTCGGCGAGCGGTTTGACGGACAACTCCTTCTTCTTCGCTTTCATGATGTTGGGCAGCGACGCATAGCGCGGCGTGTTCAACCTCAGATCCACGGAAATCACCGCAGGCAGTTCGACGGCGATGGTCTGAATGCCGCCATCGACCTCACGCGCCACCATGGCCCGCCGCCCATCGATCGTCAGCTTTCCGGCAAAGGTCGCCTGAGACCAGTCGAGCAAAGCCGCCAGAATCTGTCCGACCGCGTTGTTGTCGCCATCGATCGACTGCTTTCCGAGCAGAATCAGATCCGGTTTCTCGTCATCGATGATCGCTTTCAGGACCTTGGCAACGGCCAGCGGCTCGAGGTCGTTAGTGGTCTGCACCAGAATGCCGCGATCCACGCCCATCGCCATGGCGGTGCGGAGGGTCTCTTGCGCCTGCGCGGTGCCGATCGAGACGACCACGACTTCGGACGCCGTCCCCGCAGCATGAGGCCCGCCGCCCTCCTTCAGACGAACCGCCTCTTCCACGGCGATCTCGTCGAACGGGTTCATGCTCATCTTCACATTTGCGAGGTCGAGTCCCGTCTCGTCCGCCTTGACGCGCACCTTGATGTTGGGGTCGATCACCCGCTTGACGGGAACCAGAACTTTCATGTCGTGACCTTGAACTGAGCGGCAGAAAAGCCCGGCCGGGTATCCGATCTTCTTTTCATTCCTTGCATTTTCTCAGGAATTCGCACCCGCACCCACCGCCTATTCGTCATGGCATTATGAGTTCAGGAAATGTGCGCTGCGTGCCTCCGGTCTCTCGTGACCACTCAAAAGTCCGTCTTGTGGCTGATCAGCTTGGCGCTCGTATAGCAAAGAAGGCCCTCGGTGCCTCCCTCGCGTCCGTAACCGCTGTCCTTGACGCCGCCGAACGGCGTTTCCGCAAAGGAGGCCGTCAGGTGATTGATGGCAAGATTGCCGCATTCGATCTTCTCGGAGATCAGCGCGACATAGCGCGCCGATTCCGTGAAGGCATAGGCAGCGAGCGCAAACGGCAAGGCGTTCGACCTGCGGATGGCTTCCTCCATCGACTTGACCCGCACGATCAGCGCCAGCGGCCCGAACGGTTCTTCCGACATCGCCCGCGCCGTATCGGGCACCTCGGTGAGCACTGTCAGCGGATAGAAATAGCCCTTGTTGCCGGCCCGTGCGCCGCCGGCCGTCAGGCGCGCGCCCCGCCGTGTCGCATCGATCACCAGTTCATCGATCGCGTCGAGCCTGCGCTGATTGACCAGAGGCCCCATGTCTGACGCCGGGTCCAGCCCGTCGCCCAGCCTGATCTGCTTCGCCCGTTCGGTGAAAGCCGCGACGAACCTGTCATAGATCGCGTCGTGCACGAAGAAGCGCGTCGGCGCGACGCAGACCTGACCGGCATTGCGTGACTTGGTCACCGCGCACAGCGCCGCAACCTTGTCCGGATCGACATCCTCGCAGACGATGACCGGCCCATGCCCGCCCAATTCCATGATCGCAGGCTTCATATGCTGGCCCGCAAGCGCCGCAAGATGCTTGCCCACGGGAATGGATCCCGTGAAAGTCACGAGCCGCACGGACGGGTGCGCGATCAGGAAGCTGGAAATCGCCGCGGGATCGCCGAAGACAAGGTTCAGCACACCGGGCGGCAGGCCCGCATCCTGAAACGCTTTCGCCAGCAGCATCGCGCTCCCCGGCGTCTCCTCCGACGCCTTGAGAATGATGGCGCAGCCCGCGGCCAATGCACCGCCGACCTTGCGTGCCGGCGCGCTGATCGGGAAATTCCAGGGCGAGAACGCCGCGACGATGCCGATCGGCTCCCGAACAACGCTCAGTTTCATGCCGCTTTCGGCGGGGATCACCCGGCCATACAGGCGGCGCCCCTCGGTCGCGTCCCATTCGATCATGTCGGCCGCGCGCTGCACTTCGAGGCGCGATTGCGCGATCGGCTTGCCCTGCTCGAGGGTCATGACATGCGCGATCGGCTCGATCCGCTCTCTCAGGAGACGCACCGCATCCAGCATGATGTCCTGCCGCCGCCGGGGCGACATCGCGCGCCAGACGGCAAATCCCTGTTCGGCGGCGGTCACGGCATCCGCAAGATCGTCCGGCGTCGCATGAGGCACGTGGCCGATCACGGCCTCGTTGCCCGGATTGATGATCGGGGAGCCCTGGCGAGCACGCCACGTCCCGCCGATCAGCAATGCAATCTCCGGATAGCCGCTCATCTCTCCCGTTTCGCTGGCCTGTGAGGAAGCCGGCATCGCCCATAACACCTAGAAATGCGTGGCGGTCTCGTAACGCGACTTCCAGAAATCGCTCGGATAAGGGTACCAGACGTTGCGATATCCCGCCTTGGTCGGATCGATATCGACATCGACGACGTAAGGCTCGCCGGAGTCGACCGCCTTTCGCACCGCCGGCACGAGGTCTTCGGGGTTCTCGACACGCACCGATTGCGCACCCATGGCCCGGCCGATCTGCGAATAGTCCGGTCCCCACGGCGTGTTGTTCTTGACCCGCTTGTAATCGACGAAGGCGCTGCGTCCGTACTTCTTCTCCATCAGTTCGCGCTCGATCAGCAGCGAGCGGTTGTTCATGATGATGGAGACCACTGGCTGGTCGTATTCGTAGGCGGTGGCGAGCGTGGCGTTCGAGAACAGGAAGGAGCCGTCGCCGATCAGCGCGATCGCAGGCTGGTCGGGGCGTGCGAACTTGGCGCCAAGCACGGCGGGCAGGCTCCAGCCCATGCAGTGGAAGAAGCCGCAATGGTGGAAGTTCGGCCGCAGCGTCTTGAAGAACGGCGGCGAGAATGAAAGCAGATGTCCCGTATCGACGCAGACCGACGCCTCCGGATAGCTTTCATTGATGAGGCCGCTGACCTGATCGCAGACATAGCCATAGCTCAGCGGCGCAGAGGCGGCGATCAGATCGGCCACCGACTTGGTCCACTCGGCGCGCATCTTGTCGATCTGCGCGCGCCACGGGGCGAACCGCGCCGGATCGACGCCGGCCGACTTCATCGCCTCGATCAGCTCCAGAATCGCCAGCTTGGGATCGGAATGCAGCCCGATCTCGGTCGGATAGTTTCTCGCGATCTCCGACGAATCGATGTCGATATGGATCAGCTTTGTCTTCTCGGGAATATTGAAGACGGTCCAGCCGCCGGTATCGACATCGGAGAAATGCGTGCCGATCGCGACCAGCACGTCGCACTGGCCGGCGGCCTGATTGGCATGCCCCGCGCCCGAGCGTCCGACAACGCCGACCGACAGCGGCTTGTTCTCCGGATAGGCCCCCTTGCCCATTGTGGTGGTCGCAATCGGCAGACCGAACGACTCCACCAGCGCCGCCAGTTCGGCGAAGGCCGCGGAGTTATGAATCCCGGACGAGACGAACACCATCGGGCGCTCGGCCCTCGCGATCAGCTTGGCTGCCTCCCTGATCCCGGCCGCATCCGGGCCCGGCGGGCAGAGCTCGACCATCTTTTTGGCGCGCCCGAGGTCGTCCATGAAGGTCTCGGAGTGCTGGATGTCGAACGGGATCTGGACGACCACCGGTCCCGGCCGGCCGGTCACGGCGGTCTTGTAGGCGCGCAGGATCATGTCCACCGCGGTATCCGGCCGCGTGATCATGACCGACTTCTTGGTGTAGGCCTTGACCGTCTGCGTCCATTCGTCCGGCGCGTAGCGGTAGTATTCCTCGATGCCGCCGCGGTCGAGCCAGTGCGTCGATCCGCCGCCCGCCAGCACCAGCATGGCCGATGATTCAAAGAAGGCGTTCGACAGGGCCGAGGCAATGTTCATATTGCCCGGACCGACCGAGGTGCTGACGACCGGGATGGCCTTGTTGTGCCGTGCCCGATAGTAGCCGTCCGCCATATGGACGGCCTGATGCTCGCCGCGCGTCGTGACGCACTTGACGTTGCTCTCATACTCGAACGAGTCGAGCAGCGCCCAGTTGCCGTGCCCGTTATATCCAAACACGACATCCGTGCCGATCGCCTCAAGGGTTTTGACGATCGCGGTCGCGCAACGAACTTTTGTCATTCTGTTACCCTGGAAATTGGGAGTGATGCCGGATTGGCGGCCACCATAACTGTCGTGGGGAGAACGTGAAACGCAGCGCAGATTGCCGCAAGTTCCGATCCATCATCGCGCCATGCAGTTTCATCATCCGCGGCGGCGGCACGGGTGCGAGAGGCATCCGCCGACTTGAGTTAATATCATGCACCGATGACCGTAAGGTAGTGGAAGAAATATCCGCCATGCCTAGTATTTCTTTCCGCGTGCCATGACAAAAACCGGCAGACCGGCGCGTTCGCATCTGCGTGCGCGCCGCCAACACGATTTGATTGAACCACCCGGAAGGACCGAGAATGAAGATCTGGTATCAAAGCATGACGCGCCTGGACACGTGGGGGGAGTATGCACGCGTCCTTCCCACCATCCTCAACAAGGTCAAGGACCCCGATACGGAAATCGAGCTGCACGGCATCACCAAGGTCGGCGGCATCGGCGACCAGTTTCGCTACCTCGAATTCATGGAGACCGCCGAGGTCCTCGAGAACGTCCAGATCGCGATGGAGCGCGGCTTCGACGCGTTTCTGATCGGCAACACCGGCGAGCCGGGCCTTCGCGAGGCGCGCGAGATCGCCAACATCCCGGTACTCGGCCTGCTCGAGACGGCCTCCCTCACCGCCTGCATGATGGGCTCTTCCTTCTCCTTCGTGACCATCAACGAGAAGTACAAGCCGCGCATCATCGAGATGGTGCGGCGCCACGGCCTGCAGGACCGCCTCGCCGGCGCCCACCGCATGGATCTCGACCGCATTCTGGATCTCGACGAGGGCTTCGAGAACCCGGAGGCGCGCCAGCGCATTCTCGACCAGTTCATGAAAGCGGCGCGCCGCAATGTCGAGGACGGCGCCGAGGTGGTGATCGCCGCCGGCGGCGTGGTCGTGGCGCTCTTGGCGCACTGGGACGTCTATCAGACCGACGACGGCACACCGATCCTGAACGGCATCACCAACCTCGTGAAGATGGGCGAGGCTGCGGTGAAGATTCAGCGGCTGACCGGCAGCTTCCACAGCAAGAAGGCGACCTACGCAACGCCCACGCCCGACCAGATCGTCGAGCTCAGGAAATATTACGGAGACCAGATTTATCCGACCGTCAAGGCGCCGAAATAGAGCGCTCGCACAACGCACCTCAACTGCGGCCAACGCAGTGAATCTGACAGGGAGAACCAAATGCTTTCACGCCGTCATTTCATTGCAGGCTCGGCCCTGAGCATCGCAACACCCAGCATCGTCAGGGCTCAAGGCTGGCAGGGCAAGACCATCACGCTGATCGTGCCGTTCGCCGCAGGTGGCGGGACCGACTCGATCGGCCGCATCATTGCCGAGGACATCACCAACACGCTCGGACGGCAGGTCGTCGTCGAAAACCGTCCGGGCGCCGGCTCCAATATCGGCATCGAGTCCGTCTCGCGGGCCGAGCCGGACGGCAACACCATCCTGATCGCCTCGATCGGATTTGCGATCAACCGCTTCCTCTATCGCAATCCGGGCTGGGACCCGATCAACGACTTCGATCCGATCTCCTTCATCGGCTTCGTGCCGAACGTCATGGCGGTGCCGAACACCTCTCCGGCCAAATCCGTGGCCGAGTTCATCGCCTACGCCAAGGCCCAACCCGGCAAGCTGACCTACGCATCGGCCGGCATCGGCTCCTCGCTGCATCTGTGCGCGGAGCTGTTCCAGCGGGTGGCGAAGATCGAGATGCTGCATGTCCCTTATCGCGGCAGCGCGCCCGCGCTTCAGGACGTCATGGCCGGCCGGGTCGATTGCATTTTCGACGTGTTGACCGCGATCAACCCGCAGGTCCAGGGCGGCACGCTGCGCGGTCTCGCAGTCACCAGCGCGAAGCGTATCAAGGCGTCGGGCGATTTGCCAACGGTCGCCGAGAGCGGCCTGCCGGATTTCGATTTCTCGACCTGGTTCGGCATGTTCGCGCCGAAAAAGACTCCGAAGGACGTGATCAACACCATCAGCCAGGCAGTGCAGAAGGCCACCAAGACGGCTACGGTCAAGGAGAAGCTCGAAAAGATCGGCGTCGATGTGGTCGGCAGCGATCCCGAAGCGCTGTCCGCTCACGTGAAGAAGGAACTGGCGCGCTGGGAGCCGATCATTCGCGGCGCCAATATCCAGCCGCAATAAGCCGCAATAAAAAGAAGACCGGAGAGCCGCATCGTAGCTCTCCGGTCCCCTCTCTCCCCAAGGACACCGCGATTTCAATCGCGGCCGTAGCCCCCATCGACAACGATCACCGAGCCGTGGGTATAGCTTGAGGCCGGCGAGGCAACGAACAGGATCGTGCTCGCGATCTCATCGATCGTGCACCAGCGCTTTCCGGGCAGCGTAATCCGCGCGCCCCACTCCTCCTGAATCTCCGACGACGTCCGCGACCCGCCGCCCATGGAATTACGCCAGCGCTCGAAGCGCTCCGGCGCCACCACGAAATTCGGCACGATGCAGTTGACGCGGATGCCGGAGGGACCGACCTCCGCCGCCAGCGCCTTGGTGAAGCGGATTTCCGCCGCCTTGGCAGGTCCCGTACAGGTGGACAGGAACGGCGGATCGAGCACCATCAGGCCGGAGCAGCCGGAAATATTGACGATCGAGCCGCTCTGCACCTTCTGCATGATCGGGACGAACCGCTGCGCAACGCGAAACTGCGCGAAAAAGTTGAGCTGCATCCCGCCGATCAGATCGTCCTCGGTGACGTCGAGGAAAGGCTTATAGATGCCCGTGCCGGCATTGTTGATCAGGATATCCACCCGGCCATGAAGGCGCAGGACTTCATCGCGCAGCCGGTCAACCTCGGCTGGCTGAGTGACATCGATCGACAGGCCGGCGATGGTCTTGCCGGTGCGCTCGGCAACCTGCGCGATGGCGCCCTTCAGCACGTCTTCCCGGCGCGCGCAGATCACCACCTCGGCGCCCTCGGCGGCCATGCGCTCGGCGACGCCAAGGCCGATCCCGCTGCTGCCGCCGGTGATGACCGCAACCTTTCCTGACAAACCAAGATCCATCGTCCGTTGCACCTTTCAAACCGCCACGCGAGGCGTGTGGGATATGGAGAAAGCGAATAAGCGAAGCGGCAGGAAGCCAATCACAAAAGAAAGCATCTCATTTGGGCCAGGTGCTCGGATCGTCCGGCTTGAAGCCCTTCTGGATCAGTTCGGTGATCGTGCCGCCGACTGCCGTGGTGTCGATATAGGCCGAGCCCGGAGGAGCGCCGTGCTTGATCAGGATCACCGGGAACCCGGCCGCCTCGAACGCGCGGATCGAGGCCTGAATATCGTCTACCTCGTAGCCGAAATGCTCGATGCCCTCGCCGCGTTCGCGCAGGAAGCGAGCATGGACCTCGTTCTCGCCGCCGGAGGTTTCGATGATTTCCAGATTAACGTCGTTGCTGAGGCCGATGAGGGCAATGCTCAGGGTGTACGACGTGACGCGTCCGTAGATTTTCGAGGTGCTGTTGAACTCGAAGCGGCGCACCGGGCCGGGCAGGATCGGCGCCAGGAACTGCACGGTCTTCTCGCGGTCGTGAACCGCCATCGCGAAATGATCGAGTCTGGCCCCGGCCAGCAATTGTGCAATGCGGTCATTCATCGCTGCGTCATCCCGTTCAGAAGCGTTCTTTAAGCCTTATTCTAATGAGGATGCGATGACCCGTCACTTCGCGAAGCTCAATGCGTTATGAGCTTTTATCATCCCGGGAAGGCGTGTACCATTTTGCTTGGTATCGTAGACATCATCGACGAGCACAGACCGCCGATCAGCCGGCAGCGTCTTGCAGGAGCCCCGAAAGAAATGTCGAACGTCTTCCCTCCCCTGAACCCGCTCCGTGTCTTTGAGGTGGCGGCAAGGACGGGAAGTTTCACGGCTGCGGCCGAGGAAATGCGCGTGACGCAATCGGCGGTCAGCCGCCAGATCGCCACGCTGGAGGGTTATCTCGGCCTGCGCCTGTTCGAGCGCGGCCGCGGCAGCGTCAGCCTGACGGCGACCGGAGAAAGCTATCGCCGGCAGATCGCGCCCGCCTTCGAACTGATCGGATCGGCCACGCAGCAGCTCGTGACCCAGGGCCGCGTCGAGCCCCTGCGGATCCGGGTCTACACCATCTTCGCCGCCAAATGGCTGATCCGGCGCTTGCCGCGGTTTCGCGCGCAGTATCCCAAGATCAAGGTGCATCTCGACAACGCGGTGGCTCCGGTCGATTTCTCGAAAGACCGGGTCGATATCGCGATCCCTCTCGGCGACGGCAACTGGCCGGGGACAGAGGCCGAGCTTCTGTTCAAGGACGTGATCCAGCCGGTCTGCAGTCCGCAACTGCTGAAGGGGGAGAAGAGCCTCAAGACCATCGACGACCTGTCACGGTTTCAGTTGCTGCACTCCCGCTACCGCAAGAAAGACTGGCCGCATTGGCTCGAGGCGATGGGCAAGAGCGAGGTCATGAAGGAAACCATGACGTTCCCGACCTCCGTCCTCACCTATCAGGCCGCCATGGAGGGCATTGGCGTCGCCATCGGTCAGGTCAACCTGCTCGGCGAGGATTTCGCCTCCGGGACGCTGGTGCCGTTGTTCGGCCCGCCGATCGAAAGCGGCCTCGGCTACTATGCGGTCTGGCCGAACGACCGGCCGGTCAGCCAGAAGCTGCGCTCGTTCCTGAGCTGGCTCCGCAAGGAGGCCGCCGCGGCGGCCGTCAAGCCGGCCTGAGCCGTTCCGGATGCGTCATCAGCGTCGATGATTGTCCTCAATGATTAAAGTGCATGGCGTGATGCGGGATAGGAACTGGCCTCACCTCCCGCATATGCTCATCTAAAGCTGAACGACGGTATCAGCGGCCTGCATCGGGCGAGAGCATCCTATGAATTTTCAGTTCACCGCCGAACAGCGCCTCTTTCAGGAATCTGTCGGAAAATTTGCCCAGAAATTTCTCGCAGCCGGCGCGGTCGAGCGATCCAACAGCCGCGAGTATCCATGGGATGTCTCCCGCCAGCTCGCGGAACAGGGATTGCTCGGTCTCACCATTCCTGTCGAGAGTGGTGGCCAC
Organism: uncultured Afipia sp.; assembly: GCA_964384815.1. Classification (GTDB taxonomy): domain Bacteria; phylum Pseudomonadota; class Alphaproteobacteria; order Rhizobiales; family Xanthobacteraceae; genus Afipia. The sequence goes on from CAYLLZ010000003.1 coordinate 20,638, forward strand.
GGCGGCAGCCTGATCGATGCCGTGATTGCCATTGAACAGGTCACCCTTGCCTGCCCGAAAAGCGGCGACGTGGTTCAGGCCGGCAATTTCGGCGCGATCCGCACCTTCGCCGAATATGCTTCGAAAGATCAGAAGGAGCGTTTCCTTCCAGACCTGATCAACGGCAAGAAAGTCATTTCGGTCGCCATGACCGAGCCCGGCGCAGGATCGGCCACGACCGAACTGACGACATCGGCCAAGCCGGACGGTAAGGGCTTTCGCATCAACGGCTCGAAGATCTTCACGACCAACAGCCCGCACGCCGAACTGTTTCTGCTCTATGTTCGGTTCGGGCCGGGCATCGGCGGCATCGGATCGGTGCTGGTCGAGCGCAACACGCCCGGCTTCACTCTGGGCGAGACCTCGGCATTCATGAATGGCGAGACATGGCAGCAGCTCTATTTCGAGGACTGCTACATCCCCGCCGAGAATGTCCTGCTGCCGGCTGGCGGCTTCAAGAAGCAGATCAGCGGCTTCAATGTCGAGCGCCTCGGCAACGCCACCCGCTCGCTGGCCGTCGGTCAACTGGCGTTCAACATCGCCTCGCGCTACGTCGATGAACGCAAGCAGTTCGGCCGCAGGCTATCCGACTTTCAGGGCATGCAATGGAAGTTCGCCGAGATGGCGCTGAAGCTGGAGAGCGCGCGGCTGCTGCTCTACCGCGCCGCCATCAATGCCAGCACCGGGTTGCCCTCGGCCTACGAGACCGCGATCGCCAAGCTCGCCTGCAACCGCACCGGCTATGAAGTCGCCAACGAGGCGATGCAGGCGATGGGAGGCCTCGGTTTCTCGGAGGATTGTCTGGTGCAATATTGCATGCGCCGGGCGCGCGGCTGGATGATCGCCGGCGGCTCGTCGGAAATCCTGCTCAACCGGATCGCTGAGAGCGTGTTCAATCGCCCTCTGCCGCAGCGGCAGGCAAGCCTCGAGGCTGCGCAGTAAAGAGACGGCGCGCCGTGGCTATCCCGCCTGTCTTCATCGCCAGCTCGATCAGAGAGCATGACGCGGACATTCCGATGACGCCGGACAAGGCAGAGTATGATCTGATCGTCGTCGGCTCCGGAGCAGCCGGGCTGACGGCAGCGCTCGTCGCCTCCATCAAGGGACTGGACGTGCTCCTGCTCGAGCGGGCGGACGTCTTAGGCGGCACCACGGCGATTTCCGCAGGCTCGGCCTGGGTACCGAACTCCCACTACGACACCAGCGGCAAGGATTCCAAGGCCAACGCCCGGCGCTATCTCGACGCCACGGTCGGCGGACATGCGCCGGACGATCTCAAGGACGCGTTTCTCGACGCCGCACCTGCGATGGCGCGGCTGCTGGCGGATCACTCGGAAGTTCGCTTCCGTCCCTATCCGCACCTTCCCGACTACTATTCCGAGCGGGACGGCGCCACCATGTCAGGACGAGTTCTCGAAACGCTGCCGTTCGATGGACGCAGGCTCGGCCGCGACTTCGCTCTGATCAGACCGCCGCTGCCGGAATTCACGATCCTTGGCGGCATGATGGTCAGCCGTTCCGACATCGCCCATCTGCTGAACGCATTCCGGAGCGTCCCGTCGTTCGTTGCAACGGTCCGCATGCTGCTCAGGCATGCGAGAGACCGGATCAGTCATCCGCGAGGGACGCGCCTGGTGATGGGAAATGCGCTGGTGGCGCGCTTCCTCCATTCCCTGCTGAAGCGCGGCGCAACCATCAAGACGGCGGCGCGGGCGCGCGCGCTGATCGTCGAGGACGGAGCAGTTCGCGGCGTCCTCGCCTCTATCGCCGGCAAGCCGGAGGAATTTCGCGCACGGCGCGGCGTCGTGCTGGCCGCGGGGGGCTTCACGCATCATCCCCGCCTGCGCGCGCAATTGCTTCCCGCTCCCGTTGCGGAATTTTCTCCCGTGCCGTCCGACAATGAAGGCGACGGCGTGGATATCGGGTTGCAGGCCGGCGGTGCCATCGGCCGGACCCACGCCAACAATGCATTCTGGGCGCCGGTCTCGGTACGCCCCCGCCGCGACGGCACGATGGCGGTCTTTCCGCATTTCGCGCTCGACCGCGGCAAGCCGGGCCTGATCGCGGTGAACGGCGCCGGCAAGCGCTTCGTCAACGAGGCGACGTCGTATCAGATGTTCGTCGAGGCGATCTACGCCTCACAGGCGCGCACGCCGAGCATCCCCTGCTTCTTCATCTGCGATCATGCATTCCTGAAGAAATACGGGCTCGGCATGATCCGCCCCGGGCAGGTGAGCCTGCGCGCCTTTATCGATGACGGCTATCTGGCGAGCGGACAGACCATCGCGCAACTCGCAAATGCCCTGGGCCTCGATCCCAAGGCGCTGGTCGAGAGCATCGAGCGCTACAACGGCTTTGCCAGGACCGGCAAGGACGCCGACTTCCACAAGGGCGAAAGCGCCTACAGCCGCAATATCGGCGATCCAGCCGTTGCGCCGAATCCCAATCTCGGGCCGATCGAGACAGCGCCCTTCTACGCGATCCGGATCTATCCCGGCGATATCGGCACCAGCGCCGGGCTGATCACCAACACCTCGGCGCAGGTTCTCAATGCCGGTGGCGAACCCATCAAGGGGCTTTACGCCGCGGGCAACGACATGAATTCCGTGATGGGCGGAGTCTATGCGGGACCGGGCTGCACCATCGGCACCGCCATGACGTTCGGATACATCGCGGCGATTCATGCGGCGGGCTGAAACAGTTCAGGCGGGGATCGACCGTCCCCGCCTTGCTTTCTAACCATTACAAATACGGCCGCTGTAAAATCTAGCCGTCGCGAAGTGCGGGAACGTTGTAGGCCGCGCCCACTTTCTTCACGAGCTCCTTCGGCGGCGCTTCATAAAGCAGATGCCGGCTGACGCAGACCCCGGTCAGCTTGTGCATGCTGGCCATCATCTCGGCGGTCTTGGCCAGCAGCGTGTAGGTATCGAGCAACGGCACGCCGTCGATCGCGAAATGCCCGCGCTGGGCCATCATGGTGCCGGGAGGTCCGGCGCAGAACACCACTTCGGCGCCCTTGGCGACCGCGCGCCGTGTCGCGGCGATGACCTGCTTCTCCATGGCATCGGCGACAGCCTCGCTGGTGAAGATGTCCTCCTGGCTGCGCACATCGTCGAATTCGATCGGCTCGACCGCGGCCAGGCGATCGCGCAGACCATAGCCGATCGGCATCTCGCGATATCGCGCGATCATCTTCCGGTTCGGCACGATGACAGCGAACCGCTCGCCCATAGTGCAGGCGGTGAAACAGTTCACCTCCATGAACGACAGCACGGGGATATCCATGATCTCGCGCAGTTCGACCAGACCCGGATCGAGCGAGTTGGCGAGCACAAACGCGTCGTAACCGCCCTCCTGACGGATCCGCAGCGCGTTATCGAGCACCTCCCGGCTGTCATAATGCCAGAACAGCCGGTACTGATCGCCCAGCACACCCTTGGTCGTGCCCCGGACCTCCACCTTGGTCCCGGGCAACATTGCGCGATCGACATGTTTTTGTGTCGCCGCGATGAAATGCTTCATCCCCGTCTCGGATGAAAGCAACTGAAACCATATCCGCATCGAAACCTCTTTTCCTGCTTGCCGTCACAACTGGACGATTTCAGCCGTCGCGTAGCGCGTCGACGTTATAGGCCTGCCCGACCTTCTGAACGAGATCATGAGGCGGCGCTTCGTAAAGCAGATGGCGGCTGACACAGACGCCGGTGAGCTTGTGCATCGAAGCCATCAGTTCGCCGGTCTTGGCGAGCAATGTGTAGGCATCCAGAATCGGCACGCCGTCGATCTCGAAGCGGCCGCGCTCGGCCATCATGGTCGCCGGAGGTCCGGCGCAGAACACCACTTCGGCCCCCTTGGCAACCGCCCGGCGTATCGCCGCGATGACCTGATATTCCATCGCTTCCGCGACCTTCTCGTCCTTGAAGATCTCCTCCATCGAACGAACGTCGTCGAACTCGATCGGCTCGACTGCGGCAAGGCGGTCGCGCAGGCCATAGGACAGCACGATTTCCCGGTAGCGCGCGACAAACTTCCGATTGGGCACGATCACGCCGAACCGCTCGCCCATGGTGCAGGCGGTGAGGCAGTTCACTTCCATGAACGACAGCACGGGGATGTTCATGATCTCGCGCAGCTCGACCAGACCCGGATCGAGCGAATTGGCGATCACGAACGCATCGTAATTGCCGTCCTTCCTGATCCGCAGCGCGTTATCGAGCACTTCGCGCGTGTCATAGTGCCAGAACAACCGGTACTGATCGCCGAGCACGCCCTGGGTCGTGCCGCGAACCTCGACAACGGTGCCGGGCGACAGGCCTCGATTGACGAGCTTTTGGGTTGCCGCGATGAAGCGCTTCAGGCCGGTTTCCGACGACAATAGCTGGAACCAAATTCTCACGTTCACTCTCCGTATTGATCAACCAGAAACCGGCCGGTCCGGGCTCATTCCTTGTAGTTTCGCGCCTGCTGACGAACGGCCTCGTGATCGAAATCGTTGATCTCCTTGAGCAGGCTCGGGTCCCAGAACTTGTCGAGCGGCAGAGGCTCCTTGAGGATGCCGCCCGATACCATCAGGTTCATGTAGCCCTTGATCTGCTCGGGCGTCGAATTGCCGACCAGGCCGTCGATGATGTCGATGTTCTTCAGCCGTGCGTTGAGGTTCATCAGGCCGTGGCGCATCGCCTCCTTGTCATCGACACCGCGCCGCTTGGTTGCCGGAAACACCTTCCAGTGAATCCGCACCGCGGCTTCCGGATTGGCCTTCGCAAACTCGACGCCCTTGGCGACACCACGCGCGAGCTTGATGACATCCGCCCTGTTATCCTTCAGATAGTCGGCGCGGGTCCACAAGGCGGCGTTGAAGCCGAGCTTGCTGCGGTCCAGCGCGTCGCTCGTCAGTTCGCGCAGCGGCACGCCGGACGCCTCGATCGAGGCATGCAGGCCGTCGAACAGCGCGATGGCGTCAACGCGTTTCTCGGTCAGCGCATGGGCAGCCTCGGGTCCCTCGCCCACGGCGGTGAACTTGATCGACGCCGGATCGCCGCCGGCCATCTTCAACAGCGCCCGGACCACAGGCAGCTGGCTGTTGGCGAGGCTCTGCAGGCCCACATTCTTCCCTTCAAGATCGCGGATGGTCTTGAGCGGACTGTCCTTCAACACCACCGGCGTCGCATTGAACGCTGTCGTATGGGTGTAGAACGCCTTGATCTGCGCGTCGGGGACCTTCTGATACATCGCGAACAACGCGGAGTTGGTGCCCGGGACGAAATCGACCGTTCCTGCCATCAACGCCTGCAGCGCGGCGTTGGCGCCGGCGAGACCCACATACTCGACATCGAGACCGTCCTGCTTCCAGTACAGCTCCATCGGGATCGAGCTGTAGGTGCAGCCAAGTGGCGTGGTGGTGACGGTGGCCGAGCCGAGAACGATCTTCTTGCGGGTCTGGGCGTTGGCGAAGGCAGTCGGGCCGAATATCGTTGCGCCGAGAGACAGCAACAAGGCGTCTCGCCGCGATATACCGTTCGTGCTCATGTCTTGTTCCTCCGTGGGGTAACGTTGGATCATCCGTTGGCTTGCGTGATGTCGTTGGCCCAGAACGCGACGCGCGTTTCGATCTGGACCATGACGAAATGGAGCAGCATGCCCAGCAGCATCAGAATGAGGAGACAGGCATAGACCGCCGGCGTATCGAACGTCGCTTTCGCCTGCAGCATCAGATAGCCGACGCCGGTGTTGCTTCCGACGAATTCGGCAACAACGGTGCCGATCAGAGCGAAGATGACGCCGATATGCAGGCCGGCGAAGATGTAGGGCACGGCGTGCGGCAGGCGGAGCCGGTAGAACATCTGCCAGCGCGTGGCGCCGAGCGATTTGAACAGCTCGTAGTGGTCGCGGTCGCGCACCTTCAGGCCGTGCAGCGAGTTGATCAGGATCGGAAAGAAGCAGACCGTCAGGACGATCACGATCTTTGAAACGTCGCCAAAACCGAACCAGATGATGATGAGAGGCGCGATCGCAACTTTCGGCATGCTCTGGAATGCGACGATAAAGGGCGTGATCACCTTCTCGAGGAACGGCAGGCTCGACAGAATGCCGGCCAGCACCACGGCGACGACGGCCCCCAGCAGAAATCCCACCACCACGGACCACAGCGTCGAAAGCGTGTTGTCGAGATAGATGCCGGATGCGAAGCCGTCGGTCAGCGCGGCCCAGATCTGGGTTGGGGCCGGCAGCACGAGCGGCGTGACCCAGTTGTTGCGCGCGGCGATCTCGGCGGCGATGATCAGCACCACGGCAATGAGGCCCGACAACGCCAGTTCGACCGGAAAGCGCAGGATTGCGGGCGATGAATTGCCCTGCAGCGCGGATGCCTTGGAAGCCGGAGCGGTCATGGCAGCGCCTCTTCACGATTGAGCAATGCACGAATCCGCGTGACCGCCTGGGTGAATTCGGGACTTGCTTTCACGGACAGCGATCGCGGACGCGGCAGAGTGATATCGATGGTCTCGACCAGCCGCCCCGGCCCCGCAGACAGCGCAAACACGCGATCCGACAGCAGGACGGCCTCCTCGATATCGTGCGTGACGAACAGAACCGTCTTGTGCTGCTTCTGCGAAATCCGCTGCAGTTCCATGTTCAGGTCCTCGCGCGTCATCGCATCGAGCGCGCCGAACGGCTCGTCCATGAACAGGATGTCCGGATCGTGCAGCAGGGCCCGCGCGATGGCGGCGCGCTGCTGCATGCCGCCCGACAATTCCCTCGGATATTTTTCTTCCACGCCGGCGAGGCGCACGGTGGCCAGAAGTGCGCGGGCGCGCGCCGTCGCGGCGGCCTTGTCCAGCCCCAGGATATCCGCCGGAAGCGCGACGTTGGACAGCACCGTGCGCCATGGCAGCAAAGCCGGCGCCTGGAAGACGAAGCCGAACTCGCCGGGAGCGATGCTCTTGCCGGTATCGCCGAAGGTGATGTTGCCGGCGCTCGGCGTGATCAGGCCCGCGCACATCTTCAGCAGCGTAGTCTTGCCGCAGCCGCTGGGGCCGACAAGGCTGACGAACTCTCCGGCACGGATATCCGATGTGACCGGAAGCAGCGCCGTGCAGGACCCGGACTGCGAGGCGTAAGTCTTCGCTGCACCCTGAATGCGCAGAACGATATCGCCGTTCCGTGATGCTCCGTCAGCCTGCGCGGACTGCAGCATTCGTCCTCCCCTCGCAGATTCTTACGACCGCGTTTCTTCCTTTCAGTGTTCCCCGCGACGCACAGCGTTAACAGTGTCTATTGCTCATCGGACCATGCCCTTTGCTCATTGAGGCCTGCGGACACGTCACTGGCGTCGCGGCCCGTGCTCCGGCATGCTTGGACCATCCAGGCTGAGGTCACTCCCGAGACTTTCCGGTTTCAATCACCATGCCATTCGCGCTTCTTTCGCAACGCGATACGAATCCGCCACGGACACGCCGACGGCGGCACGATCCGGCGATTTTCGGATCCGCCGAATGTCCCTGATGATCCTCGACGCCGCCTTTTATGCGGTCGCCATCCCTGCCGTCATTGCGCTCGGGCTTTCAAAGGGGGGCTTCAGCGGGCTCGGCGCGATCGCGACGCCGCTGGTGGCGCTCTATCTGCCGCCGCTCTCGGCCGCCGCGCTGCTGCTGCCGATCATGATATGCCAGGACCTGATCTCGCTTTACGTCTATCGCAAGGACTGGAGCCCGCGAAATCTCAAAGCCCTTCTGCCGGGCGCCGTGGTCGGCGTCGGTCTCGGCTATCTGTTCGCGGCCTATATCTCGGATGCCGGCGTGCGGATCGTGGCCGGAGGCATCGGCCTCGCCTTCGCGATCACCGCCTGGCTCCGGCGAGGCAGTGCCGCCTCCTACAACGCGACCGCCGCGCGCGGCGCGTTCTGGGGCACGATCTCGGGCTTCACGTCGTTTGTCGTGCAGGGCGGCGGTCCCGCCTTTCAGGCCTATGTCCTGCCCCAGCGGCTACCGAAAATGACATTCGTCGGAACCTCGACGATCTTCTTCTTTATCGTCAATGCCCTGAAAGTCTTTCCCTACTTCCTTCTCGGACAATTCAGTCCGCACAATCTGACGACCTCGCTCGCGCTGCTGCCGCTGGCCATCGCATCGAACTTTCTCGGCTTCTGGCTGGTCAGGCATACCTCGACCACGTGGTTCTACCGTATTGCCTATACCCTGCTGGTCCTGATCTCGCTCGGTCTGCTCTGGCAGGGCATCAGCGATCTGCTGCAGGCGTAAAGCGCGCCATGCGCGCTCTACGCGCTCAGCACAACCTGCGTTATTTGACGATCGAGAACGACGTCGGTTGCAGGAATTGATTTCGGATGTTCTGGATCAGCTGACCGTCGCGTTCGGTTTCGACGCGCGCGGCGAGCCAGGCCGGATCGTTCTGAAATGCCGTCCACTTGCGCTCGCGCTCGGCCATCGATTCCCACGCCAGCAGATAGGTAAGCTCCTGATTGGACTCGCCGATGACAGTGGTGAAGAAACCTGCCTGACGGATTTGATGCTTCTCCCACAGTCCCAGTGTCACGCTCTCGAAACGCTTCAGGACATTCGGCAAACGGCCCGGCAAGCAGGAATAGACGCGCAGTTCATAGATCACGACAGCTTCCTCCGATCAGATAAGCCATCGCTCCATAGAGTGACCGGCATGGTTCGGCAAGAGCAGCGACCATCTCGCCCTCCCATAACCTGCTACATCCCGGCGTAGCAGCCGCGTCTCGCCTTCGGGATTTTCAGACACGCGATCCCCGGCTATCATCGAGGCCATCGCTTCCTTGCGGACGTTCCCGCGATGCTGAAACTGATCCTGGTTCTCGCGTCTTTGGTCGGCGGTGCTTCGTACACCGACAGCGAAATGGTGGACGTCGCCAAGCGCGGACCGGTCGATCTGAAACCATTCGCCTGTCACGACATCACACGCAGCAGCGTGATCGACCGCGTCTGCTACGACAAGGCACAACGATACCTCCTGATCCGGCATCGCATGACCTATGATCAGTTCTGCGCGATCCCGGACCATACGGTCACGGATCTGCTGGACGCACCATCCATGGGCCAGTTCTTCCGGCACAATATCGAAGAGCCCGCCCGCGGCGCGGCCTATGACTGCCGGACGCATCCCATGCCGGCTAACTGAACGGACATTCGCGCGAAGGAGATCACTATGATGAAGGCCGGATCAATCGCGTTCGCCGCAATCCTCATTGCAACCTCGTCCGCCGCCTATGCCGCGGGAACGTATGAGCAGCGCCGCGCCTGCCGGTCCGACGCCATGAAGTACTGCCGCGAGTATGTGCCGAACGTCAAAAAGATCACGGCCTGCATGGAGCGCAACATCAAGCGGCTCTCGCCGGCCTGCCGCGCCCAGTTCCGGTAACCGCCTCACCGGCGCGGGAACCCGCGGACACGCGAGGCCCTTGCGGCCGCGATCCTTCACGAATCCGTCAGCAGGCCCCGCCTTGTAGGGTGCGACAACCTGGCGCAGTATCGCTCCGATACGCGCCCCCGGAGTCGTCCCATGAACGTCCCCGCCCAGGCTCCTTCCTTCCTGCCGCCGTCCTCGCGCCTCGCCACCGTGCTGCGCGTAACCAGCGGCAACTTCCTGGAAATGTTCGACTTCTTCCTGTTCGGGTTCTACGCGACCTACATCGCGCGAGCCTTCTTCCCGGCGGGCAATGAATTCGCCTCGCTGATGCTGACCTTCATGACCTTCGGCGCGGGCTTTCTGATGCGGCCCCTCGGCGCCATCGTGCTCGGCGCCTATGTGGATCGGATCGGCCGCCGCAAGGGGCTGATCGTCACCCTCGCCATCATGGCGATCGGCACCGTGCTGATCGCCTTCGTGCCGTCCTATGCCACCATCGGCCTGATCGCCCCGGCGCTGGTGCTGATCGGCCGCCTGCTGCAGGGATTTTCCGCCGGCGTCGAGCTTGGCGGCGTCTCGGTCTATCTCGCCGAGATGGCGCCGCCCGGCCAGAAGGGCTTCTACGTCAGTTGGCAGTCGGGCAGCCAGCAGGTGGCGATCATCGTCGCCGCGACGCTGGGCTACGTGCTCAACACGACATTGGCGCCGCAGACCATGTCGGATTGGGGCTGGCGTATTCCCTTCTTCATCGGCTCGCTGATCGTGCCCTTCATTTTCATGATCCGCCGTTCGCTGCAGGAGACCGAAGTCTTTCTCGCGCGCAAGCATCACCCGACGCTGTCCGAGATCTTCTCCTCCATCGTGACCAACTGGCAGATCGTGCTCGCCGGCATGCTGCTGGTGGTGATGACCACGGTGTCGTTCTATCTGATCACGGTCTACACCCCGACCTTCGGCAAGAGCGTGTTGAAGCTCTCGCTGACGGACTCGCTGATCGTCACCTTCTGCGTTGCGCTGTCCAACCTGTTCTGGCTGCCGGTGATGGGCGCACTGTCCGACCGGGTCGGCCGCAAGCCGATCCTGCTCGGCTTCACACTCTTGACCATTCTTACTGCCTATCCGGCGATTGCCTGGCTGGTCGCCTCACCCTCGTTCCAGCGCATGCTCGCCGTCGAACTGTGGCTGTCGTTTCTCTATGCCAGCTACAATGGCGCGATGGTGGTGGCGCTGACCGAGATCGTGCCGGCCAGCGTGCGCACGGTCGGCTTTTCGCTCTGCTACAGTCTTGCCACCGCGCTGTTCGGCGGCTTCACGCCGGCGGTTTCGACCGCGCTGATCGAGATGACCGGCGACAAGGCCGCGCCCGGCATGTGGATGACCTTCGCGGCGATCTGCGGTCTTGGCGCCACGCTGACCGTCTACCGGCGGGGCGAGTCGAGCCGGCTGGTGCAGGCCGCGGCCGCCTAGCACAATCCTGGAAGCACGAAGCGAAGCGTCTGGCAGCAACGCGCTCGGTCGATGGATGAGCGCGCGCAGGAGGAACCCGACCGGGCATCACCGCGTTTAGGTTGGCGGTTGTCCGCCGTTTTGCGGACGAGGCGCAAGGGAGGCAGCGTGAGCGATCAGGAGCCCAGCTTCAAGAAACAGGACAAGCGCATTGCCGAGAACGAGGCGGCCGATGTCGTCCGCCATCAGGCACGGGTCTCGACCTGGGCGATCATGCTGGTCGGCGCCATTGGTCTGCTCGTCGTGTTTTATGTGATCAAATAACGGCTAGTGGTCGAATTCCATATCGACACATTGCAGCACGTTGTCGCCAATCCCGGTAGCCAGATCGATGCAGCCCCTCACCTTCCGCGCCGTGGTGTCGCTGACCCAGATCGCCATGCCACCCGAGCCGAAAAACGCATTGGTGTTCGGCGGCTCGGTTTCCGTCGCGTCGAACGCATAATTTGAGTCCGTCGAGAACATCCGTCCGCGCGACACGCAGCGCCCGCTGGAGCTGGTGTTCTTGATCTCGTGGCTGTCGCGCGTGATCTCGACCGACACCTCGCAACGATAGAATTCCGACGTCGCCGTGTTCATTACATAAGCATGCGAGCGGCAGCCGATGGTCTGCATCCTGCCCGGCGCCAGTGCCCGGCTGCAGGCGATGCGATGATTGTTGCTGAGCTTGAAAGTCTCCGCGCCCTGCGCCTCCGGCGGGGCTGCGAGCAGCAGCACCGCACAGGTCGCGAGCGCGATGGGTCCGGTCAGATGGCGCGCCCGCCGTGATCGGCTCATGGTCAATGTCCTGTCCCATAACTGAAGATGAATCGGTCGCAAGCCGCGCAATCTAGTGGAGCGCGGCGGCGCGCGCTACCGTCCCGGCGATGGGGCGTCCGCGACGATCAGCGCGATCTCCTGCCGCAAACAATCGACCGAGGGATTGTCGCGTGCGACCCGGTGGGCGCGGCGAACTGCGGCGCCAAGGTTTGGAATCATCACCGCGCCGTCGCAAATCGGCTTGATCAGAGCATCGACGATGCAATTCCATTTCATCAGACCGATCTTGCCGGGCATGCCGCACCCCCCTGCCAGATCGGCTGTCTCGACAATCGCCGCGGCGGCAGCCGGATCTTTGGCCATGCCGCGGTCGATCATGTGCAGCCAGCGCTCCACCCACATCCGCTCCTGCGCAAAGCGCAGGGAGTAAGGCCGCGCCTGCCGCACCGAGCTCCAGAATCGCAGCCGCCGCAGATCGCCGGACGTTGCGGCACTGAAGCGCAATTCCTTGGTCTTGTCCGACCAGCGCAGCCGGTCGAGCTTCCTGACCAGCGAGGTCGCGGTTTCGGCCGGCAGCATCGCCGCAAGCTCCGCCCAGCAGAAGGTCCGGACTACGGGGCCGAGCGACGGATCGGGCGTCGCCGCCTCGCCGCCCGCGCGCGTCAGCAGATCATGCGCGATGGCCGGCGGGTCCTCATAGAGCATCCGCGCCCGCATGCGGCGGGCAAGGTCCGCGAAGATCACCGGATCGAGCCGGCCGCCGGCATAGCGTCCGATGCGGTCGAGATAGAGCAACGCATAATCGGCGTCCTGATAGGCCATCAAGGCCGGCACGGCATCGCTGACGATAGTCGCCACCTCGGGCGGCAGGCGTGCGATGAGACTTGCGAGCTTGTTGCGCGCGACCCATGGATTGCGCGAGGCCTCGCCGAAATAGCGCTCCTTCAACAGCCGGATCGGGACCGGCAGCTTGGTCGGCAGCGACAGCCTCACGGCGCGGCCTGCCCGGCCTTGAGAACGGCGACCTCGCCTTCCAGCTTCTCGAGATTCTGAAACAGCCGCGCGCTGACGAGACGCAGGAAATAGAATCCGAATTCCGGATTCTGCACGTAAAGCTCCTCCACCTTCTGATAGGTGACGCTGAGGATCATCCCGTCAGCGAGACATTCCAGCGTCTGGGTACGCTTGTTGTCCGGCGAGAGCATGCCGAGTTCGCCGACGATCGCGCCGACAGGAAGCTCGATGCCGGACTCGACAAGATGAAAGCGGCCGCTGACGATGTAGAACATCTCCTTGGCGCTCTCGTGCTTGTAGAACAGCACCTCGCCGGCCTTGCACTTGCGCTCCGTCATGAATGGCTTCAGCCAAGACATCGACAGATTGCCCTTCACCGATTTCTTGACGTTGCGTACCAGCAGCAGCATCTCGTGCAGACGATAGACGTTCAGCGGCAGCAGCACGACATGCAGCGCCACGATCGGATAGTTGCGATGATGCAGGCCGTAGACGATCAGAAGAAGGTTGGTGAGGATTCCGAACACGCGGAGCGGGATCATCGTCCGCATGGTGTAGCCGGCAACCACGAATGCCGTTGCCAACAATCCGCCGGCGCCTGAAGCCAATCCAGAGATGTCCATGGAAGCCAACCCGAGTGCGATGAGATGTGATCAAGACAACGGCACGCCGAACCGCGACGATGACGACGACGAAGGCGATTTGCCGCCGCGATTCCGGAAGCGGATTGAAGCGGTTTTTATTCCTTGTGTCACCTGCCCCGCGCGCCTTTCGGTACGAAGACGGCGGGACGCTCCAAGGGTGACGGGAAGCTGCCTACATTACAGGTAATGTGACTTTAATACTGAGTTCATGAAGCCGAATCGATGAGCTCCGACCGGCCAGCGCTGCCCATCCTCCCCCGGCTTTGCCCCCGAGGACCGTCTAGACGCTTAACGACATCCCTTCCTTCGCCACCAGCGTGCCGGGTCGAGCCTTCTCCGCATCCGCCGCGATCTCGTCCATCGCCGTATCACTATGGTCGGGGTCATGATGAAACAGGCAGAGCGTTTTCACACCGGCCGCATCGGCGAACCGCACCGCTTGCTGCCAGCTCGAATGACCCCAGCCGGCATGATCGGGCAACTCCGCGTCGGTGTAGGTCGCATCGGTGATCACAAGTTGCGCGCCTTTGGCCAGCGACAGCAAGGCCGGATCGATCGCGCCCGGGCCAAGATCGTTATCGGTGATGTAGCAGATCGCCTTGCCGGCATAGTCGATCCGATATCCGGTCGCGCCACCCGGATGATCGAGACGCGCTGTCCGAACCACAATGCCCTTGCGCGGTGTCAGCACCTCACCGCGCTCGAAGTCGTGAAAGCTCACGCCGGCCTGCGCGGCATCGATTCCGATCGGAAACAGCGGAAACCGCATCAGGGCGCCGATCGCGTTCTTGACCCCACCTGTCGCTCCAAGACCGCCGGCCCAGATCCGCAGGCGCCGCCCTTTCTCCATCAATGGAGAAAAGAACGGCAGGCCGATCATGTGATCGACATGCCCGTGACTGAGAAACAGATCAATCTCTATATCCTTCGCATCGAGCGCAGCGCCCAGCGCGCGCAATCCCGAGCCCGCATCAAAAATCAGCAGGTGCTCGCCGCAACGCACCTCCACGCACGAGGTGTTGCCGCCATATCGCAACGTGTCCGGACCGGGACAGGGAATGCTGCCGCGAACGCCCCAGAACCGTACGGATATTGAATCAGTCATCGGAAAATCCGGTCAAGTATCGAACAAAATTCAAATCGGGCCGTGCAGGATGACATGCAACCGAGGCCGTCGCCACATCTGAAAATCCCGCGGCACGGCAAGATGGCTCTTGCCAGCGGGCAATCTTTTCACCTAGCCGCACGCTATTTGCTGGTCGCGGCAAAGATGCCATCCCAATTTTCCGGCGGCGGCGTATCCTGAAAAGCACGGATGCGCGCGGCATAAAGATCGTGAAGTTGCCTGAAGCGATCCGCACCTTTGGTCGCGCGACCTTTCTCAAGGGCGAGCAGCGCACCTTCCCAGTCGCGGTTCCGGTAGCAGGCCAGCGTTTCGATGAAGAGATTGCGCAGCCGCTGGAAGTCCGACGAATTGGCCACGTCCTGCCGGCCCGCAATCGCATAAATGATTTCCGGCTCGCTCTTGCCTTTCACCGCGATGAAATCGAGTTCGAAGATCGCAAACTTCTCCTTCACGGCAAGCGCAGTGCGCGAGCCGGCGATCACCGGTACGCCGTAGGATTTCGATTGCCCCTCAAGACGCGAGGCCAGGTTTACGCTGTCGCCGAGGACCGAATAGTCAAACCGCAAATTCGATCCCATGTTGCCGACCACGCAGGGTCCGGTGTTCAAACCGATCCCGACGCTGAGCGGAAGGAACGGCTTGCCGTTCTCCCGCGCCTCGCGCTCACGCTCGGCGTTCAGGACAGCGACCTTGTCCAGCATATCGAGCGCCGCTTCGCAGGCGTTGATCTCGTGGGCCGGGTCATCGAGCGGCGCGTTCCAGAACGCCATGATCGCATCGCCCATGTATTTGTCGATGGTGCCCTTGCGATCGAGAATGGCATTCGTGAGCGGCGTCAACAGACGGTTCATCAGCGACGTCAGACCTTGCGGGTCGCGCTTGAACGTCTCCGACAGCGCAGTGAACCCGCGCATGTCGCTGAACATGACGGTCATGTCGCGCTCTTCGCCGCCGAGCTTGAGCTTGTCGGGCGATTGCGCAAGCTGCTCGACCAGAGCCGGCGACAGATACTGGCCGAACGCCGAACGGATGCGGCGGCGCTGCTTCTGTTCGCGGGCGTAGCTGGAGAAGACCAGAGCAAGATAGATCGCCGCGCATGTGAGCAACGGAAACGTGAAATCGATCAGCAGCTTTTCCTGCACGAAGAAATACCATGACGTGCCGACCAGCAAGGCGACCACGCCCAATCCAAACGCCAGCAGCATCAACGGACCGAGCACCGGCGCGAGCCAGATGATCGCAAGAGCGAACACGATGGCGGCGAGCACTTCGGCGCCGATCGCGTAATTTGGTTGCGAGAGCACCGAGCCGGACAACGCCGCCTCCAGCACCTGCGCATGCACTTCGACGCCGGGCATCACCGGATCGAGCGGCGTGGTCTTGGTATCGAGCAGGCCGGTCGCGGACGTGCCGATCAGCACCAGCTTCTGCGAAACGGCATCCGCGCCGACCTTTCCATCAAGAACATCGGTGGCGGAAACGAACCGCGCAGGATCGTGTTTGGCGAAGTGGACCCAGATCTGGCCATTGCGGTCCGTCGGAATTTCAAAGCCCGGAATGCCGACGCTTTTCACGCCTGCCTCGTCGGACTTGATCAGGATGGTGCTCGCGCGCGTGACGACACGCAACATCTCGAAGGTGAGAGAGGGCATCAGCTGGCCCTGCGCCAGCATCACAACGGGCACGCGCCGCACGATGCCGTCGCGCTCGGTATGGATGGTGAATAGCCCCCGCCCCGGCGCGGCCTCTTCCAGAACCGGCACATTGCGAAGCAGTCCCGGGAAGTTGAGCAAGAAGGGCGTGGGATCGCCGCCGAGCGTTGCGAGACCCGTGACCGGCAGTTTCACATCGGGCTGCGACATGACCATCGGCAATCCGGATTCGCCGAGCACGACCGGCGCCTTGCGCAGAACCGCGGCGAGGATGTCGTCATTGCTCGGCAGGCTGCGTAGCTTTTCGCGCGTCGTCTCGTCGAGATCGCGAAAACCTTCGACCGCCAGATGTGGCGAGAGCCGATCCGGTTCGGCGAATATCACATCGAAGGCAATCGCCGCAGCGCCGAGATCTGTCAGGCGCTGCACCAGATCGGCGATACGGGTGCGCGGCCACGGCCACTGCCCGAGTCTGGCCAAACTCTTCTCATCGATATCGACAATGACAACCGGCCGCTCAGTGACCACGCGAGGGCTGATCAACTGATAGACATCGAAGGTGCGCAGGCGAAGCTCCTTGAGCGGCGCCGGATCGACAATCCGCAGGCCGACAAGCCCCGCGAGAAGCAAAAGGGAAAGGATACGGGCATACCCGAACCGCCGCGCGGCTCTATCGAGTTGCGTGATGCGAAACTTCCCCCAGCCCATGGAACCGCTTGCGATTTCCCGAATGCCTGCCGCCGATAACCGTGAAAGCTAACATGCCGCCCGCGAGAGATCGAACGGGTTCCCGATGGGCGCCCATAGATGGCGACCGGATGCCGGGCGACGGAGCTTTGAACGCAACTAAGCTACAGAAATTACATGATATTTGGCAACTGACCGACAAGCCGGGAAATAAGGGGCGACCGCCCTTTCCGGCTGTATCTCATCACGGCAGGCCGGTCAGGCCTTCGCCATCGTCCGCACCATCTCGATCAGGATCGCGACTCCGGCCGCGATCAGGATCCAGCTCGGGTGTTCGCAAAAAATCGCGCCCTGCTGGCAAAGTTCATGAGACCAGAGCCAGCCGGAATACTGAGTGGCGCTCGCCAGGAAAAACACTCCTGCTGCACCGAGCAAGGCCAGAATGAGGACAAGCATTGGCGATCCTCCGTGTTTCCGGCGAAAAGTCTCGACCGCAACCGTAAATCAATGCTTGCGCCGACCCGCTAAACTCCGGCGTTTCCCACAAAATTGTGAGGCCTGACAAAGTTCCATCGACCGCTCGCCTTAGGGTTGCCCGGCTTTGCGATTATCCCGCGTAAGACGGAAATGATTGCGACCTATATTTCTTCCTTAGAGGAGATTGCGACGATGGCGACACGTGCGCAAAGACTGGCCGAATTCAACGATGCCGGCGCCCCGCCCCCGGCCGAACCCGTAGAACTCCTGTGCGAAGACAAGAGCGGGACATATCAGCTTCCATTTTCCTGCCAATGGATCGACGGTGCCTGGATCAATTGCGATTCGGGCCGCATCGTCGAAGCGACGGTCGTCGGCTGGCGCCGTCCGCGGGATTGAAACCGCGGGGTGAACAACGCGCCTATTTCGGCTGCCTGCTCTTCCACTCCGCGTAGCGCGCTTTGGTTTCGGCGTTCATTGGATAAAGCCCCGGAAGCGAAGCGCCGCTGTTCACCTCGTTGACGATCCAGCCCTCCATCCGCTCCTGCTCTTCCCCCTCTTCAAGAATGACCGGCAGGAACGCCCGCGGAATGACGACCGCGCCGTCCTGATCGGCCACGATGATATCGTCCGGAAACACCGCGACGCCGCCGCATCCGATCGGCTCTCCCCAATTGACGAAAGTGAGACCCGCAACGGACGGCGGCGCGGCCGCCCCGTCGCACCAGATCGGCAACCCGGTGCCCAGCGCCCCCTCGACATCGCGCAGCACGCCGTCGGTCACGAGAGCGATAACGCCGCGCTTGAACATCCGCGCGCACAGGATGTCGCCGAAAATCCCGGCATCGGTGACACCCATGGCATCCACCACGGCGATGCAGCCGGCCGGCATCGCTTCAATGGCCGTTCGGGTCGAGATCGGTTTCGACCATGATTCCGGCGTGGCAAGGTCCTCGCGGGCCGGCACGAACCGCAGCGTGAAAGCTTCCCCGACAAGCCGTGGCTGGCCCGGCCGCAGCGGGCGCGTCCCGCGCATCCAGACATTGCGCAGGCCCTTCTTCAGCAACACGGTGGTGATGGTGGCCGTGGAAATACGCTTGAGGGTTTCGACGGTTTGGGACGGCAATGTCATTGATCGACTCCGGGCTGGCCTCAAGCGGCGAGGCATCATGCGAATGATAGAGAGCGCGTCAAGCCGGGCCGGTATCACGATTCTGCGGAGCGCTCGCCTCAATCGGAATCGCGTGAAAAGGCTGGACGCTTCCCGCGTCTGACTGCATCGTCCGGCCATGATCGAGATTCAGTCCCCTCGCCTGCTACCCAGCGGCGACGCCGCGCTGACCGTGGAGTTCGGCCAAACCATCGATATCGAGGCCAACCGCCGCGTGCTGGCCCTCGATCGCGCCGTCGCGGCGGCACACATCGTGGGGATCGCGGAGACCGTGCCGACCTATCGCTCACTGCTGATTCACTACGATCCGGTACGGATCGGTTTTGCCGCGCTGTCGCAACAAATCCTGATGCTGATCCGGCCGGAAACACCCAAGGCCATAGTCACCCGGCGCTGGCGGATTCCTGTTGCCTATGGCGGCGCGTATGGCATCGATCTCGACGAGGTCGCGCGCGCTCACAACATTTCCACCACGGAGATGATCGCGCGTCACGCCGGGGGCGACTATCGTGTCGCCATGATCGGATTCACCCCGGGCTTTGCCTATCTGAGCGGTCTCGATCCATCGATTGCGACGCCACGGCGCGCCAGCCCACGCACGCATACGCCATCGGGCACGATCTCCATCGGAGGCACCCAGGCCGGCATCCAGTGCCTTGCCGCGCCAAGCGGCTGGCATCTGCTCGGCCGCACGCCGGTGCGGACCTTCCATCCGCATCGCGATCCGGCCTTCCTGCTGGAGCCCGGTGATGCCGTCACCTTCGAAGCGATCGGGCCGGAGCAATTCGACCGACTCGACCGTGCCGCAGAGCGAGGCGAACCGGTTGCCGAATTGATCACGCCATGAGCACGCTGGACATCATCTCCGCCGGGATCGCGAC
Organism: uncultured Afipia sp.; assembly: GCA_964384815.1. Taxonomy (GTDB): domain Bacteria; phylum Pseudomonadota; class Alphaproteobacteria; order Rhizobiales; family Xanthobacteraceae; genus Afipia. The sequence goes on from CAYLLZ010000003.1 coordinate 39,984, forward strand.
GTCGATTCAGGATGCCGGGCGCTTCGGCATGCAACGCTATGGTCTTGCGCCCAGTGGGGCGATGGATCGTCTTTCCCTCGCCGCCGCCAATTGTCTGGTAGGGAATTCCGCCTTTGCCCCGGCCGTCGAGATCGGACCGCAAGGCGCTGTCGTGACCGTCCGGGATGGGCCGCTCCGTGTCGCGGTCACCGGAGCGTTGCGGGCGCTGGATATCGACGGCCATGGCAGACGGTTGAGACAAACGATCAGGCTGGCGGATGGCGAGCGGTTGACGCTCGGCATGGCGCGCGACGGCGTCTTTGGTTATCTGGCCATTGAGGGCGGTATCGTGGCGACTCCGGTGTTCGGGAGTTGTTCGGTGAACGCCTATGCCGGTCTCGGCAATCCTTATCCGCGTGCCTTGCAGAATGGCGATTGCCTCAAAGCGCAAGCCTGTGCCGCGTGGCCACATGAACGCACGATCGACCTGCCTCCGCAAACGACTGATGCCCTGGGTGTGGTGATGGGACCGCAGGCGGACGAATTCGGGGATGCTTGCGAGCTGTTTCTGAATTCGCAGTGGCGCGTCTCCGCCAGCAGCAACCGGATGGGCTACCGGCTTGAGGGTCCTGCGCTAAAGCATCTGCATGGCTACAATATCGTGTCCGATGGCACCGTGGACGGCAGCATTCAGGTTGCCGGCAACGGCCAGCCCATCGTGCTGATGAGAGATCGCGGCACCACGGGCGGCTATCCCAAGATCGCGACCGTGATCAGTGCCGATCTCGGGCGGCTGGCGCAAACGCGCTTCGGCCGAACCATCCGGTTTGAAGCCTTGAGCATTGAAGATGCGCAGGCGCGCGCCCGCGCTTTTCATGATCTGATCCAGTCATTGCCGGACCGGATTCGCAACATCGGTTAGAGCCACCCAGTGACATCGCAATAAGGTTTGCGCAGCTTAATCGGTAGCGGCCATTTCACATTGCGGCGCGTCGGCAGCTAATTCAGGTCGCACAGCCTCAGCAAGCAGCCGTTTCAATTCGGGAATGCACGAGCCGCAATTGGTGCCAGCCTTCAGCCGCGCGCCGATTTCCGCGGGCGAACGTACTGCGCCGGAGGCGATGGTCGCGCAGATCGCATTCCGCCCGACGCCGAAACACGCGCAGACCACGGGACCAGTATCCGATGCGCCATCCATCCTCCGCCCCGACAGCAGTGATCTGCGCTGCATATCGGTGATCGCATCGGCTGCGAACAACGCCTTGACCGGTTCCCAATCCATTTTTCCGGTTGCAGGCTCAACGAACAGGCAGAGATCAATCCGATCATTCTTGAATATTGCTGCACGATAGATTCCTCGCGCCTTGTCCGCATACTCCGCAAGCTCGATCATATCGCTGTCGGCGTCCAGCCAAGCCTGCCAACGCTCCGGCTCCTCATTGCTGGCGAACAGATAGCCATACCCGCCAGTCACCGCGACACGCGCCCACCACGTCTCATCCGGGAATGTGAGCGGGGCTCGTGACAACACAAAGCCACGCTGCGTATAGGCGCACGCTTCGATCGCAGCGGGCGTCGCCTTGTTTTCCGGCTGCCCGGAATAAGGATCTGTGACCGGCGCCACCAGCGCGCCGACGCGCGCTGCGGACGCATTCTCATTGCTCCAGTGGATCGGTGCGAACAGCATTCCCTGCTGCTGACGCTCGGTGATTGTCACCTTGAGTACGCATGTGCCGAAGTCGGTGGTAATGCGCCCAAACCCGCCATCGCTCAGACCAGCCCGCGCGGCATCCTCCGGATGAACCTCGACAAAGGGTTGTGGCAAATGCTGACCAAGCCTTGGGCTGAGCCCAGTGCGCGTCATGGTGTGCCACTGATCGCGGATCCGACCGGTGTTCAACCAAAGCGGACGAGCGGGCGATATTTCGCCGCGCAGCCTAGGTGCCTCGGGAGCCATGAAGCGTGCTTTGCGGTCCGCTGTATAGAACCCGCCATTCTCGAAGAATCGCGGCGTTGAGCTGAACTCGCCGGCACGTCGCGGCCATAGGGTCGGCGGCATGATGTCAAACGCTTCGTCGGAAATTTCCGTCAGTCCACCAAGATCAAAGTCCCGGCTGCCATTGTTCTCAAACGTCGAGAGCGCGGCGTGCTCCCGAAAAATCTCAGCAGCGGAACGATAGGCAAACGCTCTGCCAAATCCCAGTCGTTTGGCGATCTCGCTCACGATCCACCAGTCCGGCTTTGCATTTCCGGCCGGCGGAAGAAACGCGCGCTGACGGGAAACTCGCCGCTCCGAATTGGTGACGGTGCCGGACTTCTCACCCCAGGCCTGCGCCGGCAAAACGACATGCGCGCCCGCATTGATACTGTCATTGCTGCGCGTGTTCTCCGAAATGACCAGCAGTTCCAGTTTTGCCATTGCGGCACGAACGCTGTCCGCGTTCGGCAGCGACACGGCGGGATTGGTGCCCATCACCCAGAGTGCCTTGATCTCGCCGCGCCCGATCGCCTCGAACATCTGGACCGCTTTCAGACCCTCATGCGTCGCGATGCGTGGAGCGCGCCAGAAGCGGCGTACCCGGTCGATCTCGCCCGGCGTGAAGTTCATATGTGCAGCAAGCTGGTTGGCGAGACCGCCGACCTCGCGGCCGCCCATGGCGTTGGGCTGCCCTGTCAGCGAGAACGGCGACGCGCCGGGCTTTCCAATCCGTCCGGTGGCCAGATGGCAATTGATGATGGCATTGACCTTGTCTGTGCCTTGCGCCGACTGGTTGACGCCTTGCGAATACAGCGTCACCGTTTTTGGCGTCTCGCTGAACATCCGAAAGAACGTCAGCACATCCTGCTCGCGCAATCCCGTTGCCTGCGCAGTCGCTGCAACGCTGCCGGCAATCTCTCGCGCACGCATCAGCGCATCATCGAAACCGGCCGTGTGCCTGGCGATATAATCGTGATCGAGCGCGTTATTGTCAGCCAGATACACCAGCAGACCGCTGAACAGCGCCGTATCGGTGCCGGATTTGATCCCGAGGAACAGGTCAGCGTCGCCGGACGTCTCGGTCTGCCGCGGATCGATCACAATAATACGGGCACCGCACCGCTGCTTGCTGGCCAGCATGCGCTGGAACAGGATCGGGTGGCACCAGGCCGCGTTGGAGCCGACCAGCATGAGAAGATCAGCCTCATCGAGATCTTCGTAATTGCCGGGAACGGTGTCGGAGCCGAACGCACGACGATGCCCGGCGACCGACGACGACATGCAGAGGCGCGAATTGGTATCGACATTGGCGCTGCCGATGAATCCCTTCATCAGCTTGTTGGCGACATAATAATCCTCGGTCAGCAATTGCCCGGACAGATAGAACGCCACCGCGTGCGGCCCATGCTTGGCGATGATATGGCCGAGACGTTGTGCGACATGATCGAGCGCGTCGCTCCAGTCCACCTCCTCAAGCGAACCTCCGGAACATCGGATCATGGGATTGAGCAGCCGCTCATGAAGACCGAGCGTTTCACCCAGAGCCGAGCCCTTGGAGCACAGCCGTCCGAAATTGGCGGGATGATCCGGATCGCCCTGAATGAGCGCCCCGCCCTTGCCGTCCGGCGTCGCGAGAACACCGCAGCCCACGCCGCAATAGGGACAGGTCGTCCGAGTGGTCTTGAGGCTGGGATCGATCGCCGTCATGCGGCGATCCGTTCGGATGTCAGAACAGGCGGGTAAACGCCGTGCCGAAGACCACGCCTGCGATCAACGCCAGCGCACCATAGATCGCAAGCAACTCGGCGCCATGGCGATATCGCGACGGGCTGAGGGCCGCTGCCTGCGGCGAGTTCTCGTATCGGTTCTGCATTCCTGATTCCCAACGGATCATCGAATGCAATAATGAAGGATCGCCCGGCACCGCTGCAAGTCAGGTGCCAAAAAGATAAAATTCTTTTCTCCGGTTGCACCCCCAGGGAGAAATCATCTCTCCTGCCTGCATTCCTTGCGCGATTTGTCTTCATGCGCTCACCGTCAGTAGACATCCTGCTGATACCGGCCCTTCTTTTTCAGATCGGCGATGAAGGCAACGGCTTCATCGGTGGTGCGCGCACCGAACTGCGCTGCAATATCGACCAGCGCCCGTTCCACATCCTTGGCCATGCGCTTGGCGTCACCACAGACGTAGATATGCGCACCATCCGCCAGCCACGCCCACAGCTCGCGGCCGACCTCACGCATACGATCCTGCACGTAGAATTTTTCGACGCCGTCGCGTGACCATGCCAGCGAAAGCCGCGTCAACAGGCCAGATGCCTTCATGGCGTTGAATTCGTCGGCATAGAAGAAATCGAAATCACTGCGCTGATGACCGAAAAACAGCCAGTTTCGCCCCAGCGCCTTCGTCGCCTGCCGGTCCTGCAGGAAGGCGCGGAACGGTGCGACACCGGTGCCCGGACCGATCATGATGATCGGCACGTTCGGATCCTTCGGCAGGCCGAAATTGTGCGCCTTCTGAACATAGACCTTCAGCTTGTCGCCCGGCGCGATCCGCTCGGCCAGGAAGGTCGAGGCAACGCCAAGACGACGGCGCTTGCCGATAACATAGCGGACCGCGTCGATGGTGAGCGACAGCCGGCCCGGCGTGGCATTATGCGAGGACGAGATCGAATAAAGCCGCGGCTGCAACGGCTCCAGCGCCTCAACAAAAGCTTCGGGATGCGGCCTTACGCCGGAGAACTTCTGCAATGTCGCCATCACATCGAGATTGGCGGCATCGCCATCCGGGTCATCGCCCCGCGCCAGCGCGCTGGCCTTCTCGCGCAGCGCACCGCCGGTGATGAACGACATCAGTTCGAAAAGCTTGTCCGGCGCGGGCGACAGCGACACGTCCTGAGACAGTGTTTCTCGCAGGGTTTTGCCGTTGATCTCGGTGGTGTGCGAAACGCCGAGCATGGCGATGATCTGATCGACCAGCCCAAGATCGTTGCACGGAAAGATTCCGAACGAGTCGCCGACCACGAAATCGAGGGCCGCTCCGGACAGATCAAACTCGATGTGCCAGGTCTCCTTTTCCGATCCTTTCTTGTTGAGCAGGCGACGGGATAAAAAGATCGCTTCGGCGGGATTGTCGCGCGACCGTCCCGGCTCGCCCGCCGGCTTCGCCGGCTCAGGCGCCGCAGCCTCCTTATCCTTCAGAGCCAGAGTCATCGGCACCGCCGCTCGATCAAGTTCTTCGTAAAGCGCTTTGAGCATCCGCGCGGTTTCCTTGCCGCCGGGGACGCACAGATTGAGCCGCGCTTCGGAGCGACTGGCGATCGCTTCGGAATAGTCGTGGCAGTTGTAGCCGCACTGGCCGCAATCCTGCTGCGCCATGGCCGCCATCATTCGCCGGCGCAACGGACGGCCTTCGGCGAGTTTCATGCGCTCGTCGATCGGCATCGTCTGATCGTGCCACGGCGCCTCGCCATCGTCTTCATCACCGGGGAGCAATGCCGCGCCCTGCTCCGGCGACAGCGGCGTCACGCTGGCACCATCGAGCGAGATCAGACCCGCGAACAGACCGTTCAGCCAGGCGCGCTGGTCCGGCGAGAACGGCGCCGTCTCTGGAATTAACGAAAGCGTCGGCGGCGGAGTGATCTGATTCATGCGGCCATATCCATGAGCAAAAGCTGCTGCAGCGTTGCGATGTCGTGGCGCTGGCAGAAGGCGAGAAAGCTTTCATTCGCACCGGAGCGATGTGCGAGATAGGCTTTCAGTACGCGCTCGACCGTGGCCGGCGCATCTTCCGCCTTCACATCACGATAAAGTTCGCGACCGATTGCGGCCTCCGGGCCGAAGCCGCCACCGACATGTAGATGGTAGCCGTCAACCGTGTCGCCCTCCTCGCCAACCGGCACGCGGGCGCCGATCAAGCCGATATCGCCGATGTAGTGCTGCGCGCACGAATGATGGCAACCGGTGAGATGGATGTTGACCGGCACATCGAGCGGGACGCGGCTCTCGCACCAGTCAGCGATCTCAATAGCATTTTCCTTGGTGTAAGCAGCCGCGAACCGGCAACCGGTCGCGCCGGTGCAGGCGACCAATCCCGCCCGGACGGATGTCGATGTCAGCGACAGACCCAGCGTCTCGATCGCCTGTGTCGCGGCGGCAACCTTCTCGTCCGGTACGCCGGAGAGCAGCAGGTTCTGCCAGACCGTGAGGCGAATATCGCCATCGCCAAAATCCGAAGCAATCCGCGCAAGGCCACGCATCTGCGGCAGCGTCAGCCGGCCGACAGGCAGCACCACACCCAGCCAGTTCAGGCCCGGCTGCTTCTGGGCATGGACGCCGAGATGCGCCATGCGGTCGAATGCTGGACGGGCAATGATTGCCTCTGCGGGAATTCGCGCAAGCTTGCGCCCGAGCTTCTCCTCGACCGCCGCCAGAAATTTCTCGAAACCCCAGGCATCGAGCAGATACTTCAAACGGGCCTTGTTGCGGTTGGTGCGGTCGCCATGATCGATGAACACACGAACGATGGCGTCCGCCACCTGTGTCGCTTCCGCCAGAGGAACAATGATCCCGGTATCGCGGGCAAAATCGCGATGGCCGGTGATGCCACCGAGCGCGAGCCGAAACCAGACACCCGGCTCGACGCCGGCTCCTTCAGCCACGGTGACGACTTGAAACGCAATGTCGTTGGTGTCTTCCAGCACCGAAACAGTGCCGGCCCCGTCGAAAGCGACATTGAACTTGCGGGGCAGGCCGTAGAGCGAACGGTCGTTGAGAATGTGGAAGTGCCATTCGCGCGCATAAGGCCGGGTATCGACCAACTCGTGCGGATCGATCCCGGCGGTCGGTGTACCAGTGACATTGCGGATATTGTCCGCGCCCGAGCCACGCGCAGTCAGGCCAAGATCCTGCAATCCCTCGACCACGGCGACCGCGCTCTTCGGTTCAATCTCCCTGATCTGCAAACCGGCACGCGTCGTGACATGCGCATAGTCGCCGCCATAGAGCTCGGTCAGGTCCGCGACACCGGCGAACTGCCAGTGCTTGAGAATGCCGTTCGGAATCCGGATCCGGCACATGTAGGACGTCTGCGTCGGCGCAACATAAAACAGGCCATAATAGCGCCAGCGGAAATTGTCCTGCGGTTTTGGCGCTTCGTTCTTCGCTGCCTGCCCTTTCAGGCGCTCATAGGCATCGAACGGATGTAGCTCCTGCTTGAACTTCTCCTGATCGGCCAGCTTGCCACCCTCTTTGGTGACACGGGATTGCGCCTTAAGATGCGCTGCATCCGGACCAATCGGCTCGGGCGCAACAGCAGGTGTGCCGTTCACTACCTGCCCGAAGGCGCGGGTCGTTCGCCCGATCTGCAGGCCCGAGGTGAATCCTTCGAGATAGCGCTTCTGCTCGTCGCTGAATTCCGCGCTGGTGGTCTCATGCTTCATGGAGTGGTGCGATCCCTTGTCCGGCGACGGGACGAGCGGGCAATGCCAGCCTCTTTGCGTATGCCGGCTGGCATGCTCGATCCGTCACCGGTTATTATTCAAGCACCGTGCCAGTTTGAGAATCGCGACAAGGCATTGATTTATCAGTACGTTACGGCAAGATTCAAAGAGGCTTTGAGTTCGTGGATGGCGCGTCGAGGCAGCCTGCGCACATCGCTTAGTCAGCGCCGAGCAATCTGACTATTTACTGTGCAGTTGCGAATGCACGCCACAGGGCAGAGATCAAGCCGCCTCCGATGGTTCAACCGCAGGCGGACCAAACATCAGATCGTTGCGAAATGTGTTGATCGACGACCTGTCGCGGATCAGCGCAAGATACCACAACGCGTCCTGCGTATCGCCGACCAGCACCGCGCCGGTCAGATACTCGCCCGTGACAACAAGTTTCTTGTAGATCCCGCGCCGCTCGTCATTGAACACCAGCGTCTCGCTGCCTTCACCTGCGATGAATTCTCCAACCGAGAAGACGCTGACGCCGGACACCTTGAGATTAGTGTAAAGCACGCTGCCACTATAGCGCGAGGGGTGGCCAGCCAGATGCTCGGCGAGCACCTTTGCCTGCTGATAGGCGGGCTCCACCAGGCCGTAGCAAATGCCCCGATGCTCGGCGCATTCGCCAAGCGCATAAATTCCTTCAGTGCCGGTGCGCAACTGGTCATCGACCACGATGCCGCGGTTGACGTAGATCCCCGCTTCACTCGCCAGCGAGATATTCGGCCGGATGCCGGCGGCAAAGATCACCGCGTCGGCCGGAACGATACGACCATCGGCAAGCTCGACGCCTTCAACGGCAGTCTCTCCCATAATACTTTCGGTGCTGGCGTTAAGGATGATCTCGACACCCTTGGCTTCGACAAGCCGTTTCAACAGCGCCGCTGCCCAGGAATCAAGCTGACGTTCCATCAGCCGGTCCATCAGATGCAGCAGCGTGACCTTGGCGCCCGCTTTGACAAGTCCGTAGGCCGCTTCCAGTCCGAGCAGACCGCCGCCGATCACCACCACGCGTTTCTTCGCCGCGCCGAGCGCCAGCAGGCACTCGACATCGCGGCTATCGCGGAAGGTGTGGACGCCGTTGAGCGTCGCTCCCGGAATCTTCAGACGAATGGCAAGCGAGCCGGTCGCGAGGACCAGCTTCGCATAATTGATGTTGGCGCCATTTGCGATCCGGACCGTACGGGTGGCAGTGTCGATTGCGGTGGCGGCGGAGCCGTATTTCAGGGTGACGCCGCGATCCCGCCACCAGTCCGAGGAGCGAAGCTCGATCTCCTGCGACGTGGCATCCCCAGCCAGCACCGACGACAGCAGCACGCGATTATAGGCCAGCCGCGGCTCATCGCCGATCACGGCAATAGCGTAACGGCCGAGCGCACGGCTGGCGAGTTCATCCACCAGCCGCGCCGCCGCCATGCCATTGCCAATGATGACCAGAGGCTCGCTCATCGCTCTCTCCGGCTAGGCTGCCTCGACGAAGCGATGGCGCTCGTAGAGAAATTCGAGCACCCGCTGACGGCACCTCAGATAGACCGCGTTCGACGCCAGTTCGAGCCGCTTGCGCGGATGCGGCAGCGGCACGTCGAGAATTTCGCCGATCCGTGCGCTGGGGCCGTTGGTCATCATCACGATACGATCCGACAGCAGAACCGCCTCATCGACATCATGCGTGATCATCAACACGGTATTGTGCAGCTTCTGATGCAGCGCCATGACCGAGTCCTGCAGATGCGCCCGGGTCAGCGCATCGAGCGCGCCGAACGGCTCGTCGAGCAGAAGCACCTTTGGCTCCATCGCCAGCGCGCGGGCGATGCCGACACGCTGTTTCATACCACCGGAGATTTCAGACGGCCGCTTGTCCTTTGCATGGGCCATCTGCACGAGGTTGAGATTGTGCATGGTCCATGCATCACGCTCAGTGCGGCTCTTGGTGGCGCTGAACACCTTGTCAACGCCAAGCCGTACATTCTCGTACACTGTGAGCCACGGCAGCAGGCTGTGGTTCTGGAACACCACGGCCCGATCCGGCCCCGGCGAATTGACCTCGCGATTCTCCAGGATCACCCCGCCGGTCGTCGCCCGCGTGAGACCAGCCACGATGTTAAGCAGCGTCGATTTTCCGCAGCCGGAGTGACCGATGATGGAGACATACTCGCCCTGCTCCACGGAAAGGTTGATCTCCTTCAGCACTTCGGTTGTCGCCTGACCGCGGGTGAAAACCTTGTCGACATGATCGAGTTTCAAATAACTCTGCATCGCAATCTCCCTTAAGCTGTCGCCGACACGCCGCGCGTGACAAACGCGCCGATCATCGCGATCGCCCGGTCGAGGACGAAGCCGACAATGCCGACATAGACCAGCGCGAGGATGATCTCGCTGATGTGCGAGGAATTCCAAGCATCCCAGATGAAGAAGCCGATGCCCACACCGCCGATCAGCATTTCTGCGGCGACGATGGCGAGCCACGACAGGCCGATGCCGATGCGCAGGCCGGTGAAGATGTACGGCGCCGCCGACGGGATCATGATCTTCCAGAAGAACTCGAGCGGATTGAGCCGTACCACGGCCGCGACGTTGCGATAGTCCTGCGGGATGTTTCGAATGCCGACGGCGGTGTTGATAATGATCGGCCAGATCGAGGTGATGAAGATGACGAAGATCGCCGATGGCTGGCCATCGCGGAACGCTGCCAGCGACAGCGGCAGCCAGGCCAGCGGGGGAATGGTCCGCAGCACCTGAAAGATCGGATCGAGGCCGCGCATCGCCCATACCGACTGGCCGACCAGCGTGCCGAGCGCCACGCCGACAATGGCAGCCAGCGAATAGCCGAGAGCGACACGCTGCAGGCTGGCCGACAGGTGCCAGAACAATCCCTTGTCGAGACCACCATTGTCGAAGAACGGATCAAGGATCAGCTCTTTGGTATCGCTCAACACACGCGATGGCGGCGGCAAGGTCGCACCAGCCTTGCGGCACAGCAGTTCCCAGACGGCGAGAAACAACGCCAACACAATCACCGGCGGGATAACATTGGCCATCGCGGCGTGCAGTGTCTTGACGACGGACTCCATTCTGGGCACGCGCTTTGGCGACAGGCTGATGATAGGCGCAGGAACACTGGAGGCTCTGGGCGCCTGTTCGGTCTTGAGTGCAGTCATGGTCATGCGTGTCTCCAAATCTTCAAATCAAGCCGCCCCCTCGCGGGCGACTCGCCGTTCGTTCAAACCTCAACACGCTTGATCGAAAGCGATTTCAGATACGCCGCCGGATCGGCCGGATCGAACACCTTGCCGTCGAAGAAGGTTTCCTTCCCGCGCGACGTCGAAGCCGGAATGTCGACAGCATCGACGCCAAGCTCCTTCGCGGCCTCGCGCCACAGATCCTCGCGGTTGACCTTTGCGATCAGGGCCTTGGAGTCGAAACCCGGCTCGTACTTGCCCCAGCGGATGTCCTCGGTCATGAACCACAGGTCATGGCTCTGGAACGGATAGGACGCATGGTCCTTCCAGAACCGCATCTGCTGCGGGCTTTCCTCGACCACGCGGCCGGTGCCGTAATCGAACCGTCCCTTCATTCGATCGGTGACGTCCTCGACCGGCACGTTGATCCACTGCCGCTTGGCGCAGATCGCCGCCGCCTCGGCGCGGTTCTCAGGCTTCTCGCACCACTGCTGTGCCTCCATCACCGCCATCAGCAGCGCCTTGGCGGCCTTCGGATACTTGTCGACATAGGCCGCACGCAGCGCGAAGGATTTCTCCGGATGCTTGTCCCATAACTCGCCGGTGGTGAGCGCGGTGTAGCCGATCTGCTGGTGGATGAGCTGCAGGTTCCACGGCTCGCAGACGCAGAACGCATCCATGGTGCCGACCTTCATATTCGCGACCATCTGCGCTGGCGGCACCACGATGGTCTCAATATCCTTGTCGGGATCGATGCCGCCAGCAGCCAGCCAATAGCGAATCCACAGATCGTGCGTGCCGCCCGGGAATGTCATCGCCGCCTTGACGGCCTTGCCGGACGCCTTCTTCTTCTCGAGCGCGACCTTGAATGGCGCTGTATCGAGCCCGATTTTCAGGTCCGCATATTCCTTGGCGACCGAGATGCACTGCCCGTTGAGGTTGAGGCGCGCCAGAATGTACATCGGCGTCGGCACGTTGTTCTGCGTCACCTTGCCGGACGAAATCAGATACGGCATCGGCGTCAAAATATGCGCGCCGTCGATCCCGTTGCCCTCGGAGCCGAGCACCAGATTGTCCCGCGTCGTTCCCCACGACGCCTGCTTCTGCACTTCAACATCCGGCATGCCGTATTTGGCGAAGATGCCTTTCTCCCTGGCGACAAACAGCGGTGCTGCGTCGGTGAGCGCGATAAAGCCTAACTTCGCACCCTTCACCTCAGGCCCCGCCCCCTGCGCAAAGGCGCCGCCAGGAAAATTCAGCCGCGCCGCCGCCAGCAAGGCTGCCGTCCCCGCACCGGCCTTGATCAAGGCACGGCGGCTGATCGCGCCATTCAATTCCCGCTTCGCTTTCGTCATCGTCTGCTATCCTTTCGGCATCTGTTGAAGTCCTGCTGACCACCTCAGCGCGACCCGCCGAACGCAGGCAACGACGATCCCTTCGAGGCGCACGCATCCGCGCGCCCGCGTTCACAGCAACATTGCTGTCCGGTTCGACGTTGGCTCAGCTCGGCCAGCAATTGATTATTCAAGCTTCGTGCCAGCGCGGCGGGAGCGGAATAAACAGGGCCGGCAAGGCATTATCCGCGCATTCAAAAGGCGCGCGCCAACAACCTTCCGCCTCTCCTTGCGGCAACCGCCCACTTTTTGTGCGCCGCGATGGCTGGAAGGTCTCGCAACCCTGCCCCATCGTCCGAAGCCCTCTCGCGGGAGCGAAAAAGCCCTCCGGAACACGCTCAAAATGGTCTTAAGGCCTTGTATTTACGAAAGAACAGGGATAGTCCCTGCGTTTTACCAAGCAGGATCGAATGGACCAGTCGGCCGCCCCGAAAGTCAGTTTTGTGTCCCTGGGTTGCCCCAAGGCACTGGTGGATTCCGAGCGCATCATCACGCGGCTGCGCGCGGAAGGATACGAACTCGCGCGCAAGCATGACGGCGCCGACCTCGTCATCGTCAACACCTGCGGCTTTCTCGACAGTGCCAAGCAGGAGTCGCTCGGCGCCATCGGCGAGGCGATGGCCGAGAACGGCAAGGTGATCGTCACCGGCTGCATGGGCGCCGAGCCCGAGCAGATCGAGAAGGCCTATCCCAACGTGCTGTCGATCACCGGCCCGCAGCAATATGAGAGCGTGCTCGAGGCAGTGCATCGCGCGGTGCCGCCGGCGCACAACCCGCATCTCGATCTGCTGCCGCCACAAGGCATCAAGCTGACTCCGCGGCATTACGCCTATCTGAAGATTTCCGAGGGCTGCAACAATCGTTGCACCTTCTGCATCATCCCGAAGCTGCGCGGCGATCTGGTGTCACGACAGGCGAATGACGTGCTGCGCGAGGCGGAGCGGCTGGTCGCGGCCGGCGTCAAGGAGCTGCTGGTGGTGTCACAAGACACCTCCGCCTACGGCATCGACCTGAAATACGCGACCAGCCCGTGGAAGGATCGCGAGGTTCGCGCCAAGTTCTACGACCTCGCCAAGGAGCTTGGCGAACTCGGTGCGTGGGTGCGCCTGCAATACGTCTACCCCTACCCGCATGTCGACGACGTCATCGGCCTGATGAGCGAAGGCAAGGTGCTGCCCTATCTCGACATCCCGTTCCAGCATGCAAGTCCCGACGTCTTGAAGCAGATGCGTCGGCCCGCCGCGCAGGACAAGACGCTGGCGCGGATCAAGGCCTGGCGCGAGCAATGTCCCGACCTCACCCTGCGCTCGACCTTCATCGTCGGATTCCCCGGCGAGACCGATTCCGATTTCCAGTATCTGCTCGACTGGCTGGATGAGGCACAGATCGATCGGCTTGGCTGCTTCAAATACGAACCGGTCGCAGGCGCGACCTCAAACAACCTTGATGGTACCGTGCCCGAAGAGATCAAAACCGCGCGCTGGAATGCGCTGATGGCGCGGCAAAAGAAAATTTCCGCACAGCGCCTCAAGCGCAAGATCGGCACGCGCCAGCAGGTGATCATCGACGAGGTCGGGCCAAGCGTCGCCAAGGGCCGCTCCAAGGCCGACGCACCGCAGATCGACGGTTCGGTCTATGTTGCCAGTCGGCGGCCGCTGAAGGTCGGCGAGATCATCACCGCGAAGATCGAGCGCGCCGACGAGTACGACCTGCACGGAACGGCGGCGGGTTTCTAGTTACGGCTTCAAGACCGACGCGCCGGTGGTGACGCGGCTTTCCAGGTCAGTGTGCGCCTTGGCGGCGTCCTTGAGCGCATAGGCGCGATTGATCGGAATATGCAGCGTGCCACTGATCACTGCGGCGAACAGCGCGTCCGCGCCTTCGATCAGTTCGGCGCGCGTTACGATATGGTCCGCCAGCTTGGGGCGCGTCGCGAATAGCGAGCCGTGGGTGTTAAGCTCGGCGAGATTGAATGGCGGCACCGGGCCCGACGCATTGCCGAAGCTGACGAACAGCCCGCGCCGCTTCAGCGATTTCAGCGATCCCTGGAAGGTGTCCTTGCCGACGCCATCATAGACTACATCGCAAAGCTCGCCGCGGCTGATCTGCTTCACCCGTGCCGCGACATCTTCTTCGCGATAAAGAATGACATGATCGCAACCATTGGCGAGTGCGAGTTCTGCCTTCTCGCGCGATCCGGCCGTACCGATTACCGTCGCGCCGAGCGCCTTGGCCCACTGAGAGGCTAGCGATCCGACGCCACCTGCCGCGGCGTGGATCAGGACGCGATGGCCGGGACCGACCACAAAAGTCTTGTGCAGCAAGTAGAAGACCGTGAGACCCTTGAGCATCAGAACCGCGGCCTGCTCATAGGTGATGAAATCCGGCAGCTTCACCAGCCGATCGGCCGGAGCGTTGCGTTCGGTCGCGTACGCACCGAGGTTAAGGTAATAGGCGACGCGATCGCCGGGATGAAAACCAGTTACGCCCGGCCCCACGGCGACGACTTCGCCTGCGCCTTCGTGGCCGATGATGAACGGCAGCGCCGGTGCCTTGTACAGACCCGTCCTGAAATAACAGTCGATAAAGTTCAGACCGATGGCATGGTTGCGGACCCGCACCTCGCCGGGCCCGGGCTCGGCAAGCTCGACATCCTCATAAGTCAGCACCTCCGGCCCACCGAGCTTGTGAACCCGTACCGCCTTGACCATGCCTTCCACCCTCGAAAAGTCCGGTTGTTGTTGTCGCCACAACGGAACCCATCACGCCGGACTTGTCAACGCGCATGGCACGCTGAGGCCTATGCCTTCTTCTTTTTGCGGTTGCGTTTGGCGATAATGTTGAACGCCTCAACCGCGGCGGAAAACGTGATCGCGGTGTAGATATAAGCTCGCGGAATGTGAAACTGGAATCCGTCGGCAACCAGCGCCACGCCGATCAGTACAAGAAACGCCAGCGCCAGCATCTTGGTGGTCGGATGTTCGGCCACGAACCGCGCGACCGGACTCGAGGCGGCATACATCACGCCGCAGGCGATAATCACGGCCGCGACCATGATCTCGATATCCTTCGCCATGCCGATCGCCGTGATGATCGAATCGAGCGAGAAGATCAGGTCGATCACCACGATCTGCATGATCACCCAGAAGAAGGCATTGGCCGTGTGACCTTCGCCTTCTTCGCTTTCGCCGCCTTCGACCTCGGCATGAATTTCGTGTGTCGCCTTCGCGATCAGGAACAGGCCGCCGCCGATCAGAATGATGTCACGCCATGACAGCGCCATGTTGGCGACTGTAATCACAGGTTCAGTCAGGCCGATCAGCCACACCAGGATGCTGAGCAGCAGGATGCGAAACACCAGCGCCAGCCCAAGGCCGATCTGTCGGGCACGCTTGGCCTGCTCCGGCGGAATTCGCGCCACCAGCACCGAGATGAAGATCACGTTGTCGATGCCGAGGACGATTTCCAGGGCGGTCAACGTCAGCAAAGCCGCCCATGCTTCGGGGCTCGTCAACATCTCGATCATGTCGATCTCCGGATCAACGCGCGTAGAATCAGGTCGCTGAAAATGATGTACAGCGCAATCGCGCAGAGCAAGAACTTCACAACGGCAGGCACATTGAAATTCGCCAACACGGCAAAGATGCTCAAGGCGGCCCAGGCTACCATGAGCACAAGATTGAATGTCCGAAATCGGGTCGTGCGAACCGGATGCATCACATGGATAGGCACGAAGGAGAGCACGACGAGCAGCGCCAGCGCGGCACTCCCGATCGCGGCCGGCGGCTTCAGTAAAAACAGATAGAACGCCGCCGCATTCCATAGCGCCGGGAAACCGCGAAAATGATTGTCGTCGGTTTTCATCCGCCGGTCGGCGAAATACAGCGCGCCGGAAACTACGATGGCGAAGCCAAGCAGCGGCGCTGCCAGCGGAATCAACAGACCGCTTGCCGTAATGGCATAGGCCGGCACGAAAACGTAGGTGACGAAATCAACGACAAGGTCGAGCGTCTCGCCGGACCAGTTCGGCAATCGCTCGCCGACATCGAGACGGCGCGCCAGCGGCCCGTCGATCGCATCGATCAGCAAGGCGAGCCCGAGCCAGCCAAACATCGCCGCCCAATGCTCGCGCACCGCCTCGAGCATTGCAATCAGCGCGATACCGGTTCCGGATGCGGTCAGAAGATGAACGCAGAATGCGCGCATGCGCGCCGACGATTGCGTGGATTTCTGATCGGTCAAACCGCTCATCCCGCCAACATTAACTCAGTATGACATCAACATTAACTGTCATGAACCTGCGGTCTGTCCGACCGTTGAGATTGCATGGCGGCGTTGTTGCCCTAACCTCTATCGAAATGGAGTTTGACACGAATTTGGAGTATGGGAAAAGGCGTCATCGTAGCCGGGATGTGAATGCGCCATGAGCGAGTCTTCGAAGTTCGACGTCATCGTTGTCGGCGGAGGTCCCGCCGGGCTCGCCACCGCAATCGCGCTGGCGCAGAACGGCGTTGCCACCGCCCTCGTCGCGCGCAAGATTCCTTATAGCGACAACCGCACCACCGCCCTGCTCGGCGCGTCGATCGACTTCCTGACCCGGATCAACGTCTGGCCGTATTGCCAGTCGCAGGCCACTGCGCTGCGCGTGATGCGTCTGGTCGATGATACCGGCCGCCTGATCCGCGCGCCTGAAGTGCGCTTCTCCTGCGAGGAGATCGGCGCGGAGACCTTCGGCTACAACATCGAGAACCGGCTCCTGATGGACGCCATGGAGCGGCGCGCCGCCGAGCTGGCGCATCTAGCGCGATATGATGACACCGCGGCTTCGATCAAGCCCGACGATTCCTGCGTCACGGTCACAACCGGCAACGGCGACATCCTGACGGCATCGCTGGTCGCTGGCGCGGATGGCAGGCAATCGCCGTGCCGGGAGGCCGCCGGCATCACGGTGAAGCGGCGCGCGCTCAATCAGTCGGCACTCACCTTCAACGTCCGACACACGCGGCCGCACCACAACGCGTCCACCGAATTCCATACGCCGCACGGTCCCTGCGTGTTCGTACCGCTGCCGGGCGAACGCTCCAGCGTGGTCTGGGTCTCGACTCCCGATGAGGCCGCGCGGCTGTCGCAACTGAACAACGAGGATCTGGGACTTGCCGCCGAGCGGCAGTCGCATTCGATTCTCGGACGCATGGTTGTGGAAGATGGCCGACACGTCTTTCCACTTGCGATCGAGACGCCGAGTGCCTTCGCCGCACGGCGGATCGCCCTTGTCGGCGAAGCCGCGCATGTGCTGCCGCCGATCGGCGCGCAAGGTCTCAATATGGGCCTGCGTGATGGCGCCGATCTTGCCGACATCGTCAGCCGCGCCCGCGCGCAAAACGAGGACCTTGGCGCGGACCATGTTCTGTCGCGCTATGCTGCAGCGCGCCGCGTCGACGTGTTCAGCCGCACCATGGCGATCGACGCCGCCAACCGCTCGTTGCTCAGCGATTTCCTGCCGGCGCAATCGATCCGCGCGCTCGGCCTGCATCTGATCGGATCGGTCGGACCGCTCCGCCGCTTTGCGATGCGCGAAGGTCTCGCGCCATGGTGGCGGCGCGCCGGCTGAGGCTTACGGGAACACGATCGTCCCGTTGCGGATCAGCAGCATCACGCCGGTCAACGTCACCACCGATGCGAGCGTGCCGAACAGCACGGCGGCCGAACTCGCCTCCACCCAAGTGTCATATTGTCGCGCCAGCACGAACACGTTGAGCGCGGGTGGCAGCGAGCCAAGCAGCAGCGCGGTCGCGGCCCATTCCGGCGGGAACGGACCGAGCGCCAGCAGCAGCCCGAACAGAATGAGCGGATGCAGCACCAGTTTCACCGCGATCAGCCCCGGCACCTCCCACGGCACCCGTGTGAACGGACGCAGCGCCACCGTCACGCCGAGCACGAACAGCGCCACCGGCGCCGCGGCGCTTTGCAAGAACAGCAGCATGGTATCGATCGCCACCGGCGGCTCGATATGGAACGCGGCGACCAGCGCACCGCAATAGGACGCGACGATCAGCGGGTGCAGCAGGATATGCTTGATGATCAACCCGACAGTCGGCAGCAGCGGTCGCTTGCCGCCATCCGTGACCACCATCAGCAGCGGCGTCACGGAAAACAGGAAGATGGTGTCGAAACAGAACACCAGCGCCACCGGCACATTGGCCTGCGAGCCGAACATGGCGAGCGCCAGACCCGGGCCCATATAGCCGATATTGCCGTATCCGCCGCCCAGCGCCGCCATCGATGAGTCCCGCCATGGCAGACGGGCGATGAGTCGCGTACCGAGCAGCGAGATCGTGAAAGCGAAGATCGTGCCGAGCGTGGTCGCCAGGATGAACGGCAGATTGTTCAGCTCTTCGAACGGCGTCTTGGCGAGGATGCGGAAAAACAGCGCAGGCAGCGAGATGTAGAGCAGAAAGAAATTCATCCACGCGAGGCCGGATTCCGGCAGGGATTTCAACTTTCCGCAGGCAAAGCCGATGAAAATCAACCCGAAATAGGGCAAAGCCAGATTTAAGACATCAATCATCAGCGATTGCCCGGCTTCCCGGGACTCCAGGCATCCGCCGAATGACGGATTGGTAACTTCCTCGCATGCCCTCTAGCATCGGCCACAATCCTGGTCTATTCGACGATGATGATTAAAGCGCGAACAGCCAAGTTTCAGATCGGACAGATCGTGCGTCACCGGGTGTTCTCATTCCGGGGCGTGATCTACGACATCGATCCGGAGTTCAACAACACCGAGGAATGGTGGCTGTCGATCCCGGAAGAGATGCGGCCGCACAAGGACCAGCCGTTCTACCATCTGCTGGCCGAGAATTCTGAGTCGGAGTACGTCGCCTACGTCTCCGAGCAGAATCTCCTGCCCGACGAGTCCGGCGAGCCGATCCGGCACTCGCAGGTGTCCGAGATTTTCGTCAAGGACAAGTCCGGCAGCTACCGCCAGCGCAATCCTTCGCTCAACTGACGCCGCCAATATCCGCCGGTCCACGACCGGCCAGCCTTGTCATCGAACGGACAATAAAAAAGCGCGCATCGCTGCGCGCTTTTTTGTTGGATGCCGAAAGGATTACTTCGGCGCCGCGGACTGGCTTTCCAGCTTCTGGCGAGCCTCGGCGGCGCGCTTCTGCAGTTCTTCCTGCAGCTTCTTCTGGTTTTCCTCGAACACCTTCGGATCGGTCGGCGGGCCGTCATAGGCCTTGGCGAACTCGGCGAGCGGCAGCGGCAGCGTCAGCGGCGCGCCGTTCGAGTTGATGGCCTGCACCACCAGGTTCTGGCCCTTCTTCATGTTGGCCAGCAGTTCCGGGGTGACTTCGTAGTCCGACATGCAGCCGTTGGCGAAGCAGATCACATAGGGGCTCTGCGCCGGGGCGTTGCTGTCAACGATGATGCGGGTGCCGTAGCCGAGCTGCATGCCGAGCGGCAGCGTGACGCGCAGCACCTTCTTGGTTTCGCCTTCCGGCTCGATGATCACGGCGGCGATCACGGTCTGGCCGGATTCGATACGGCCGTCCTTGCCGGTGAAGCAGACCTGCTTGGCGTTGGCGTCCTGTCCCTTGAGACAGAACTTGGTCCACGGACCGTAGATCAACTGGACCTGCTGTTCCGCCGGCTGCTGGGCCGCGGGAGCCTGCTGCTGGGCCTGGGCGGGAGCCTTCGGCGCCGCCTTGGGAGCGGCCGCTTTCGGCGCAGCCTTCGGAGCGGGCGCGGCCTTCGGTGCCGGCTGCTGCGCCTGCGCGTTGGCGGCGACAATCGAGGCGGCGGTCAGGGCGGTCGCAGTCAGGAGCGTTGCAAATCCCCGCCCGCGCGGCAGGGCCTGCGCGGCCAGCTTTCGAAAATCCATCAGGAAAACCCCTTCTCATCAACTGCGCGTTCGCCACCGCAAAGGGGCGCACCCGCCGGCTTGTTGGCGGCTGTCTCGGAGCCAAATAAGGCAGATACGTGACAGACCGCGCAACCTGATCTGAATTGCCCGCCTTCAATACAGCGGCGAGCGAAAAGATCAATGCCGACAGCGATATTTGAGCGTTCCTTCGCGGGGGATAGCCACCGATCGTGGTAAATTCCAGCCGCGCAAACCGCCGAATCGACGGGGTTGACGGGAATGGGCTGGATTCGGCTTGGCAAGGCATTGGCGGCGGCGTGCGGCGCGGTTCTCCTCGCCCTGTTTCCCGGTGCCGGTCCCGCCGCCGGCGAGCCAGCTCCGGCCATCGCGATGCACGGCCAGCCTGCCCTGCCCGCCGGTTTCAGCCACCAGCCCTATGCCAATCCCGACGCGCCGAAGGGCGGCCGGATGGTCCAGGGCCTGATCGGCACCTTCGACAGCCTCAACCCCTTCATCGTCAAGGGTATCGCGGTGCAGCAGGTTCGCGGCTACGTGGTCGAGAGCCTGATGGCGCGCGGTAATGACGAGCCCTTCACGCTGTACGGCCTGCTGGCCCGGAGCGTCGAGACCGACGATGCCCGCAGCTATGTCACCTTCCACCTCGATCCCGACGCCCGGTTCTCCGATGGTCACCCGGTGCGGGCCGAGGACGTGCTGTTCTCCTGGGCGCTGATGCGCGACAAGGGCCGGCCCAACCACCGGCTCTATTACGCCAAGGTCGCCAAGGCCGAAGCGCTGGACGAACGCACCGTGCGGTTCGATTTCGGCGGCGCGCCGGACCGCGAACTGCCGCTGATCCTCGGGCTGATGCCGATCTTCGCCAAGCACGCCGTCGATGTCGCGACCTTCGAGGAAACCTCGATGACCGCCCCGCTCGGTTCCGGTCCCTATCGCGTCACCGCGGTCAAACCCGGCACCAGCGTGACCCTGACCCGCAACCCGGATTACTGGGGCAAGGACCGCCCGACCAATCGCGGGCTGTGGAATTTCGACGAGGTGCGGATCGACTACTACCGCGAGGCCAACGGCGCATTCGAGGCGTTCAAGCGCGGGCTCTACGACTTCCGCGTCGAGATCGAACCGCTGCGCTGGCACGAAGGCTACAATTTCCCCGCCGCCCGCAACGGCGAGGTGATCCGCGACGAGATCAGGACCGGCACGCCGCAGCCGTCCGAATTCCTGGTGTTCAACACCCGCCGCCCGATGTTCGCCGATATCCGGGTACGGCAGGCGCTGACCCTGCTGTTCGATTTCGAGTGGATCAACCGCAACTATTTCTTCGGTCTCTACGGCCGCTCGCCGAGCTTCTTTGCCGGTTCGGAATTGTCGGCGGCCGGGGCGCCCGGCCGACGAGCGCGAAAAGCGGCTGCTGGCTCCGTTCGCTGCGGAGATCCGCCCCGACATTCTCGACGGCAGCTATCGCCTGCCGGTGACCGACGCCAGCGGCCGGGACCGCCAGACCCTGCGCGCGGCGCTGGCCTTGTTCAAGCAGGCCGGCTTTGAACTCGACGGCACGGTGCTGCGCAAGCGCGGCAGCCATGAGCCGCTGAGCTTTGAAATTCTCACCACCACCCGCGATCAGGAACGCATCGCGCTGGCCTATGCCCGCGACCTCAAGCGCGCCGGCATCACGGTATCGGTGCGCGTGGTCGATGCCGTGCAGTTCGACCAGCGCCGCCTCGCCTTCGATTTCGACATGATCCAGAATCGCTGGGACCAGTCGCTCTCCCCCGGCAACGAGCAGGCGTTCTACTGGGGCAGCGCCGCCGCCGATATCCAGGGCACCCGCAACTACATGGGCGCGAAGAGCCCGGCGGTCGATGCCATGATCGCGGCGCTGCTGGAGGCCCGCGAGCGGCCCGAATTCGTCAGCGCCGTGCGCGCGCTCGACCGCGCCCTGATGTCTGGCAGCTACGTCATCCCGGTCTACAATCCACAGCGGCAATGGATTGCGCGCTGGAATCGGATAGAACGGCCAAAAGCCACCGCGCTCTCCGGCTATCTGCCCGAGACGTGGTGGGCCAAACCGCAGAAGCAGGCGCCGTGACCCACGACGACTCACAGACGGCCAATGTCGCGCCCGGCGTATCGCCGACACTGTGCGACCTGTTCGCCCGCACGCTGGCACGCACGCCGGATGCGCTGGCGCTGAGCGATCCGCGCAACAAGCCGCGCATCACCGGCCAGGAAGCGGTGCAACTGACTTACGCGCAGGCCGACCGCGCCATCGCCGCGCTGGCCGCGCAGCTCACCGGCGCGGGCCTTCCGGTCGGCTCGGTGATCGCGCTGCAACTGCCCAACACGGTCGAATTCGTGCTCACCGCGCTGGCGGCCTGGCGCGCGGGCCTCGTGGTCGCGCCGCTGCCGCAGCTCTGGCGGCAGGCCGAACTCAGCGAAGCGCTCAATCGCGTCGGCGCCCGCGCCATCGTCAGCGCGAGCCGGATCGAGATCATCGACCATGCCGACCTTGCGATGAACGCCGCGGTGGAGGCGTTCTCGATCCGCCATGTGTTCGGCTTCGGCGACGACCTGCCCGATGGCATGATCCCGCTCGACTGGACGATGGACGGCGACATTCCGCCGCTCGCGCAAGGCGGCTCGGTCGATGCGCGCAGGGCCGCGCTCGTCTCTTTCGACATGACGCCGGACGGGCTGATCGCGGTGCCGCGCAGCCATGTCAATCTGATCGCCGGCGGGCTTGCCATCACCATCGACGCCAATGTCGCGCAGGGCGCGCGGCTGATGTCGTCGATCCTGCCCTCGTCCTTCGGCGGACTGGTGTCGTCGGTGGTGACGTGGCTGCTGAGCGGCGGGGCGCTGTCGCTGCATCATCCGTTCGACCCGCAATTGCTGGAAGAGCAGATCCGCGAGGAGCAATGCGACACCCTGGTCGTGCCCGGTCCACTCGCGCTGCGTCTGGCCGAGGCCGGCACGATCGATGCGCTGCCAAGCCTGCGTCAGGTGCTCGGCCTGTGGCGGACGCCGGAGCGCGTCGCCTCCAGCAATGACTGGCCGGCCCGGCAGGCGAGCCTCGCCGACATCTATCTGTTCGGCGAAATCGGTCTCGTCGCCGCGCCGCGGCTCGAGGACGGCGCGCCGGCCGATCTGTTCGCCGGCGGCGCGGCACCGAACACGCGCAATGCCAGCCGGACCAGCGAGCTGGTGCTGACTCCGCACGGCACTTTGGGGATGCGCGGCGCGATGGTGGCGATGGCGGCGTATCGCCCGCCACCGAAAGGCAGTTCGGCGCTGCTCGCCAGTGCGCCAGTGGACTATGCCGACACCGGCTACGCCGCCAAGCGCAACAAGACGACCGGCGCGATCAGCATCACCGCCCCGCCCTCCGGCATTGTCGGCGTCGGCGGCTATCGCTTCCGCGAGCAGGATCTCGACCGCTGGGCGAACCGGCTTGCCTCGGGCGCCATGCTCACCGCGCTGCCCGACCAGCTCAACGGCTTCCGCCTCGCCGGGCGGACCAGCGACAATGCGCGGGCGCGCGAGGCGCTGATGGAGCTGGGTCTCAATCCGCTGATGACCGAGGCGTTCCGCGAACGCAGCACCGTGCGATAGACGCGGAACCAAAACGGGCGGCGCCGCGCCCGATATCGTTGACGCTGCGTTAACAACGCCGACCTAGGATGACGCGCCCTGGTTTCGAGCCGTGTCGAGCGCGTCATGTCCCAGCAAGGTCCCATCATCGTCGTTTCCAGCGGCGAAAGCGCGTTGCCCGCTGCCGCGCTCGGCGAGACTCATATCTTTCCGGTGGTGGATGCGACGTGGCGCGACGCCGCCGAAGCGGTGGCCCGCGTGCAGCCCGCCGCGGTGCTGGCGACCCACGACAACCCCGACGGATTGACCGCGCTGGCACGGCAGATCGAAGCGCACCAGCCTTACGTGCCGCTGATCGTGTTCGATCCGGCCGGGCCGCTGCCGCACAACGCCCTTCCCTTCACCGGCCTGAGCAGCCATGCGGCGCGTCTTGCCGTCCGGATCAAGGCCGCGCTACGCGTGCGCACGCTGCACGCCACGGTGCTGCGCCGTCTCGGCCACGCGCACGCCTCCTCAACGCATCTGCCGCCGACCGATCCGCTGCAGGATGCGACCGTGCTGCTGATCGGTCGCGGTGCATCCTATCCCGCGCTGTCGGTGGCGCTCGGCGAGCGCACCGGCGTGGTCGGCGCGCTCAGCATCGAGGCGGCGGCGAAACATCTCAACGCCCGCGATCTCGACGGCGTGGTGATCGGCGATGGCTTCAGCTCGCGCGTGGTGGATGCCTTCCTGCAGGTGCTGTCCGAGGATTCCCGGTTCCGCCATTTGCCGGTGATCCTGACCGGCGGTACCGCGGCCGTTCAAAACGACGATCTGCCCAATCTGGAATTTACGTCCGGAACCGCCATCGACATCGTGACCCGCGCTGTTCCGCTGATCCGGCAAAGCGCGTTCGAGCTGCGGCTGCATCGCGCGCTGCAATCGATCGACGCCGGCGGGCTGCTCGATCCGCGTACCGGTCTCTTGACGCAGGATGCGTTCGCGCGCGACTTCGCCAACGCGGTAATCGACGCGAAGGCGCGCGGCGCGGCGCTCTCCGCCGTCCGTCTGGAGCTGTCGTCGAGTGCTCCACGCGCACGACTCGATGCCGCGCGCATTCTCAGTCGTCTGATGCGGCGGATGGATTTTGCAACCTTGCACGATGACGCATCAATCGTCATCGCGTTCCCTGAAACCGATCAGCGCACCACGCGCATGATCGCACGTCGATTAGCCAGCGTGCTGAAACAGACCATCATCAGCAGCAGGAAGGACGGCAGATTCGATCCCGAGGTGACGTTCGCCACGTTGCAGCCCGACGACAATGTGGAAACCATCATCGAACGGCTGCGAAGTTCCGATCATCGTGCGGCATCCTGACTCGGGTGCAATCGATCAGGAACAAGCACAAGATTTCCGCATTGGCCCATTCTCAACACCAACGTGAGGATGACCAATGAAAAAATCGATGATGCTTGGTTTGTCGCTGGCGATGCTCGCCGCTCCCGCTTTCGCGCAGTCGACGATGACTCCCTCCGGCAGCAATGGAAGCACCGCGACGCCCGCACCGACGGTTGGCAGCGCGCCGACCACGCCGCGCTTTGCGACCGTCTCCCAGGACGAGATGTTCTCCTCGAAGCTGAAGGGGCTCAACGTCTACAACGAGAAGAACGAGTCGATCGGTGAAATCTCGGATCTCGCCATCAGCAAGAACGATCAGGTTCAGGCTCTGATTCTCTCGGTCGGCGGTTTTCTCGGCATGGGCGAGCGCTATGTCGCGGTGGCGCCTTCGGCGGTGAACGTGACCTATGACGCGCCGAACAAGAAGTGGCGCGCCACCATGAACACCACCAAGGAAGAACTGAAGTCGGCACCGGAATTCAAATATCCGCAGTAAGAGCATGATCCCGAAAAGTGGGCACCGGTTTTCGGATAGGATCATGCTCAAATAAAACACCAGGTGACGGGCCGTCCGATTCAACATCGGATCAGCCCGCTCACAAGGACGCGTATTGAATTCGACATTTGCCTTTGCATCGGGCGGCCGGTTATCCGGCGGCCCGATGTGCCGCGCATTGAAGTGCCATGAGGTCGATCACGCCGCCTTGCGGCCCTCGGCCAGTTCGGCAAGCTGGCGCAGGATTTCCGCCGTCCCTTCCATACGCTGATCCGGCGTCTCCCATTCCTGGAAGAACACCACCTTCATGTCGGGGCGCACCTTGGCGGCCTTGCCATGCTGGCGGATGAAGAACACCAGGCGCTCCGGATGCGCAAAGCTGTTGTCGCGGAACGAGATCACCGCACCCTTCGGCCCGGCATCGACCTTGTCGACATTGGCGCGGCGGCAGTAATTCTTGATCGAGGCGAGCTTGAACAGATAGCGCACCTCGTCCGGCAGCGGGCCGAAACGGTCACGCAACTCCGCACCGAAATTCGCGATCTCGTCCTCGGTGTCGAGATCGGCCAGCCGCCGGTACAGCGACAGCCGCACCGACAGATCGGCAACGTAATCCTCCGGAATCAGCACCGGCATGCCAAGCGTGATCTGCGGCGACCAGCGATCGGCGACCGGCTCGGAGATGCCGGCCTTGAGACTCGTGATCGCCTCTTCCAGCATCGACTGGTAAAGCTCGAAGCCGACTTCCTTGATGTGGCCCGACTGCTCCTCGCCGAGCAGATTGCCGGCTCCGCGGATGTCGAGATCGTGCGAGGCCAACTGGAAGCCCGCGCCGAGGTTTTCCAGTGACTGCAACACCCTTAGGCGGCGTTCGGCCTGCGCGGTGATCTTGCGCTGCGCCGGCAGCGTGAACAGCGCATAAGCGCGCAGCTTCGAGCGCCCGACACGGCCGCGCAACTGATAGAGCTGCGCGAGGCCGAACATGTCGGCGCGATGCACGATCAACGTGTTGGCGGACGGAATGTCGAGACCGGATTCGACGATGGTGGTCGAGAGCAGGATGTCGTATTTGCCTTCATAGAAGGCGGACATGATGTCCTCGATCACGGTCGGCGGCATCTGGCCGTGTGCCACCGCGACCTTCATCTCCGGCACGTTCTTGTCGAGGAAGTCCTTGGCCTCGGCCAGATCCTCGATACGCGGGCAGACATAGAACGCCTGCCCTCCCCGGTATCGTTCGCGCAGCAGCGCCTCGCGCACCATCAGAGGATCGAACGGCGCGACGAAGGTGCGCACCGCAAGCCGATCGACCGGCGGCGAAGCGATGATCGACAGGTCGCGTACGCCGGTGAGCGCCAGTTGCAGCGTGCGCGGGATCGGCGTTGCCGACAGCGTCAGCACATGAACCTCGGCGCGGAGCTGCTTGAGCCGCTCCTTGTGGCTGACGCCGAAATGCTGCTCCTCGTCCACCACGATCAGGCCGAGATTCTTGAACTTGATGTTTTTACCGAGCAGCGCGTGGGTGCCGACCACGATATCGATGCTGCCGTCGGCAAGGCCCTTCTTGACCCGCGACAGTTCCTTGGCGCTGACAAGGCGCGAGGCCTGCGCGACATTGACCGGGAAGCCGCGAAAGCGCTCGGTGAAATTCTTGGCATGCTGGCGCGCCAGCAGCGTGGTCGGCACCACGACCGCAACCTGCTTGCCGTCGAGCGCCACGGCGAAGGCCGCGCGCAATGCCACCTCGGTCTTGCCGAATCCGACATCGCCGCAGATCAGGCGATCCATCGGCTTGCCGCTGTCGAGATCGTGCAGCGATGACTCGATGGCGGTGAGTTGGTCCTCGGTCTCGTCATAAGGGAAGCGCGCGCAGAATTCGTCGTAGGTGCCCTGATGCACCGGGAAGCGCTCGGCCTCGCGAAGCTGCCGCTCGGCAGCGATCTTGATGAGATCGCCCGCGATCTCGCGGATGCGGTTTTTCAGCTTGGCTTTGCGCGCCTGCCAGCCGCCGCCACCCAGCCGGTCGAGTTCGACGCCGGCGGTGTCGGAGCCGTAGCGCGACAACAGTTCGATGTTCTCGACCGGCAGATAGAGCTTGGTGTCGTTGGCGTAATGCAGTTCGAGGCAGTCGTGCGGCGCGCCGGACACTTCCAGCGTCTGCAACCCGACGAAGCGGCCGATGCCGTGCTCGACATGAACCACGAGATCGCCGGTGGCGAGGCTGGTGACTTCGGAGATGAAGTTCTCCAGCTTGCGGCTGGATTTACGCGCCCGCACCAGACGGTCGCCGAGAATGTCCTGCTCGGTGATCAGCGCAACGCTGTCGGTCTCGAAGCCGGACTCCAGTCCGAGCACGGCCAGCATGGTCTCGTTGCGCGGCGTCGCCTGCACCATGCGCCAGGTGTTGACGTTGGTGAGATTGAGCAGCCGGTGATCGGTCAGCATGCTCGCCATGCGTTCGCGCGAGCCTTCGCTCCACAATGCGATGATGACCTTCTTGCGCTCGCCATGCAGCTTGCCGACATGCGCAACCACGGATTCAAAGACGTTGACTGCCGCGTCAGCCCGCTCCGGTGCGAAATTGCGCCCGGCCCGCGCGCCGATATCGATCACATCGCAGCCTTCCGGCACGGCGAAGGACGACAACCGCGCCAGCGCGCTTGTCTCCAGATGCTCGCGCCATTCGGTCTCGGTCAGATAGAGCCGGTCCGGCGGCAGCGGCTTGTAGATCGCGCCGCCGCCCGGATGCTGCATCGCCTCGCGCCGCGCCTCGTAATAGTCGCCGATCTGCTGGAATCGCTCGCGCGCGGCGTCCTCGGCCTGCGGCTCGACCGCGATCGGCGCGTCGTCGAGATAGTCGAACAGCGTATCCATCCGTTCGACGAACAGCGGCAGCCAGTGCTCCATGCCGGGATGGCGGCGGCCCTCGCTGACCGCCTCATAGAGCATGTCGTCACGCTCGGGCGCGCCGAACTGCGCCGTATAGCCCATGCGGAAACGCTTGATCGTCTCGGTGATGAGCTGGAATTCCGACACCGGCACGAGATCGAGCGCGCGCATGTCGAGCAGCGTGCGCTGGGTCTCGGCATCGAAGGTGCGGATCGATTCCAGCGTGTCGCCGAAGAAGTCGAACCGCACCGGCTGATCGAGGCCGGCGGGAAACAGGTCGAGGATGCCGCCGCGCACGGCGTATTCGCCGGGCTCGCGCACCGTCGAGGTGCGGCTGTAGCCATTATGCTCCAGCCACGCGACGATGGAATCCATCGGCACGCGATGGCCCGGCGCGACCGACAGCGCCTGCGCGGCGACGGTCTCGCGCGCCGGCACGCGCTGCACGATGGCGTTGACCGTGGTCAGCACGATCAGCGGCTTGTCGCCGCCTTTGAGCCGCGACAGCCGCGCCAGCGTGGTCAGGCGCTGCGCCAGAATGCCGCCATGTGGCGAGACGCGGTCATACGGCTGGCAGTCCCAGGCCGGAAACTGCATCACGCCGATATCGGGCGCGAAGAAATCGAGCGCGCGGGCGAGCTGCGCCATGCGCGGGCCATCGCGGCAGATCACGGCGAGGCTGACCGCCGGCGGATTCTGCCGCGCAGCGACCGCGCGCGCGAGGTCCGAGACGATCAGGCCCTCGGCGCCTTCCGCGACATTGGCGAGCGTGATCGCGCGGCGCGGCTGCAGCAGATTGGCCGGAGAACGCGGCGAACTCATACGGCCGACCCCGCGATGCCGAAAGCCCTGATGCGCTGGAAGATGCCGTCCGCAACGCCCGGCGGCAGTGGCGCCTTGTCGCTGAAGGCGGCGTAGAGATCAGGGTCCGGCAACTCGATCAGGTGTTCAAGTTCGGTAAGCTCGGCCTCGGTGAAGTCCGCGATATGGGCATCGGCGAAGCGTCCGAGCAGCAGGTCCATCTCGCGGGTGCCGCGATGCCAGCAGCGGAACAAAAGCTTCTTGCGCCGCGGCTCCAGGCCCTCGCTCGAGCGTGACGATCCTGTCATGGGGAAAATTCTCCGAACGCCAAAAGCCCGGACGTGCCGGGCGGGGTTGATATAACTGTCGCGGCGGCTGGTGTCAGTATCTTCTTGTGCAGCTATGGAGCGATGTAAAAGCATGACTTGCTGTTCCGACGTTCGTCATGGCCGGGCTTGTCCCGGCCATCCACGTTCTATGATCAGGTGAAGAAAAGACGTGGATGCCCGGCATAAAGCCGGGCATGACGGATAAAACAGCCATAGATTCTCACCATGCGCCCTCCTTTGCTCAACCCATTGTTCGCGCCGATCACCAGCCTCGCCGGCGTCGGGCCGAAGCAGGACAAGCTGTTCCGCTATCTGCTCGACCGCGATGAGACGCCGCGTCTGGTCGATCTGCTGCTGCATCTGCCGGCCAGCGTGATCGACCGCCGCGCGCGGCCGAAGATCCGCGACGCGGTGCCGGGCACCGTGGTGACGCTGGAAGTGATGGTGGATCGCCACCGCCCCGCGCCGCCGGGCCGCTCGCGCGCACCGCACCTCGTCTATGCCAGCGACGACACCGGCACCGTGATCCTGACCTATTTCCGCGCCCAGCCCGGTTACATCGAGAAGCTGCTGCCGGTCGGCGAGACGCGCTTTGTGTCCGGCACCGCGCAGATGTTCGACGGCATGCTGCAGATCGTCCATCCCGACCGCGTCGTGGACGCGGAAGCCTTCGCCAAGCTGCCGTCGATCGATCTGGTCTATCCCTTGACCGAAGGCCTTGCCATCGGCTCGGTGCGCCGCGCGATGACGCAGGCGCTGCAGAAGCTCCCTAGCCTGCCGGAATGGATCAGTCCCGAAGTGCTGCGGCGCTGCTCGTTTCCATCCGTCGCCGAGGCGCTGAACCGGGTGCACAATCCGGTTGAACTGACCGACATTCTGCCGGACGGCCCTTACTGGTCGCGCCTCGCGTTCGACGAACTGCTCGCGGGCCAGCTTGCGCTTGCGCTGGTGCGCGCGCAGTTGCGGCGGCCGGCCGGCGTGCGCAATGCCGGCGACGGCCATCTGCGGCGCAAGATCATCGACGCACTGCCCTATGCGCTGACCGCCTCGCAGCAGGACGCAGCAAAAGCGATTGCCAATGATCTCAACCAGCCGGTGCGGATGCTGCGTCTGCTGCAGGGCGACGTCGGCTCCGGCAAGACCGTGGTGGCGCTGCTCGCTGCGGCCGCCGCAGCGGAAGCCGGCAAGCAATCGGCGCTGATGGCGCCGACCGAAATCCTCGCGCGCCAGCACATCAAGACCATCGCGCCGCTGGCCGAACAGGCCGGGATGCGGGTCGCGATCCTCACCGGCCGCGAGAAAGGCAAGGAGCGCCGCGACATCCTCGCGCGTCTCGCAAGCGGCGAGATCGACCTTCTGGTCGGCACCCATGCGCTGATTCAGGACGATGTGATTTTCAAGTCGCTGGCGCTGGCGATCGTGGACGAGCAGCACCGCTTCGGCGTGCGCGAGCGCCTGACCCTGACCGGCAAAGGTGACGCGGTCGATGTGCTGGTGCTGAGCGCAACGCCGATCCCGCGCACGCTGGTGCTGACCTATTTCGGCGACATGGATGTATCCGAGCTTCGCGAGAAGCCGGCAGGCCGGCAGGCGATCGACACCCGCGCGGTGCCGGACTCGCGGCTTGGCGAGATCATCGAGGCGGTCGGGCGCGCGCTGCAATCGGGCAAGCTGGTCTACTGGATCTGCCCGCTGGTCGAGGAATCGGAGACCGTCAGCCATCTCACCAATGCCGAACAGCGCTTCGAGACGCTGCGCAAGCGGTTCGGCGAGCGCGTCGGCCTCGTTCACGGCCGGATGAAAGGCAGCGACAAGGACCGCGTGATGGCGTCGTTCGCCGCGGGCGAGATTCAGGTGCTGGTGGCCACTACGGTGGTGGAAGTCGGCGTCGATGTCCCCGCCGCCACCATCATGGTGATCGAGAACGCCGAGCGCTTCGGGCTATCGCAACTGCATCAGTTGCGCGGCCGGATCGGACGCGGTTCGGACGCCTCCACCTGCCTGCTGCTCTATCACGAACCGCTCGGCGAGATCGCCAGCGCCCGGCTGCACGTCATCCGCGAGACCACGGACGGTTTCCGCATCGCCGAGGAGGATCTGCGGCTGCGCGGCGAAGGCGACATTCTCGGCATCCGCCAGAGCGGCATGCCGGGCTACCGGATCGCGCGCTCCGAGGTGCACGGCCAGCTTATCGCGCAGGCGCGCGACGAGGCGCTGCGGATCATGAAGGACAATCCGAAGCTGCAAGGCGAGCGCGGCGAGGCGTTGCGCTGCCTGCTCTATCTCTACGAGCGCGACGAGGCGATCCCGCTGATCGGCGCGGGGTGAAGCGAATTTAGCTTGGACAGGATCAGCAACTCGTCATGCCCGGCTTTAGGCCGGGCATCCACGTCTTACAAATTTCAATGACAAAAGATGTGGATGGCCGGGACAAGCCTGGCCATGACGGAACGTAAAACGCTCAAGCCGCCTAGTTGCCGAACTTACGCCAGATGCTTGGCGAACAGGATGCGCCCTGCGGTCCAGAGCGCGCTCGGAATCGTCGGCGAGCCAATCAGCGTCATGGTCAGCACGCTCAGTCCGACATTGCCGATCCACCACGGCCGCTCAGGCGTGCGGAAGCCGAGCCCCGAGCATGCGATGTTGATGAAGAACGCGGCATAGGCCGCAATCGCCGACAGCAGCACGCCGCCATGACCTGCGATCCGAAGCTCGGTCACGACGGTCACGGCGATACTGACCAGCACAACCGTCCAGACCAGAGACCGCGTGGTGAATCTGCCCATGTCGCCGCGACGGTTTATTCGGTAACCATCAGTTGAGCGGCGAAATAGCGCAAACTACTCGACCTTCGCGGGCTGACGCGCGGCGGCCTCGCCATTGGCAATATTGGCGGCCTGCGCCGTCGCGGCGAGCGCCGCGATTTTCTTCTGCGGGTCGCCGCCCGGCTGCACCACGCCTGCCGACATGATGAGTGTCGCGGCATCCTCGGCGCTCAGATCGATCTCGACGATCTTGCTCTTGGGCACATAGAAGAAGAAGCCGGTGGTCGGGTTCGGCGAGCACGGCAGGAAGACGGAGATATGCTCCTCCTCGCCCGGCAGGCCGGCGATGATTTCGCTGCTTGGCGGTTGCGAGATCAGCACGATCGACCACATGCCCGGCGAGGGAAATTCCACCAGCCCAACCTTGCGGAAGCTCGAGCCGTTGCTCGAGAACAGCGTCTCGAACACCTGTTTGAGGCCGCGATAGATCGCGCGCACCACCGGCATGTGCCCCAGCAGCGTGTCGCCGAACTCCACCAGCTTGCGGCCGATCAGGTTGGCAGCGAGGAAGCCAAGGAAAGTGAGTGCGAACACCGCGACGATCAGACCGGAGCCCGGCAGACCGAACGGCAGATAGGTTTCGGGGCGATAGGCCACCGGCACGAACGGCTGTACCAAGGCGTCGACCCAGGTGACGAACGACCAGGTCAGATAAAAGGTAATCGCGATCGGGCCCGCGACGATCAGGCCGGTCAGGAAATAGTTGCGCAGCCGCGCCATTGCGCCGGGTGGCGCTTCCTGCGGGGACAGGATGGGAGGCACTTTATTCGGGTCTTCAGTCATCATTCCAACCGATCTGCAATGGCCTCTCCTACCGGATCGAGACCATCATCACCATAGCCGGATCGTATCAGAATTCTGGATACCCGGGCGAACTCGGCGGGTCCGGCTGCGGCAGTTTGTCGTGCCGATGCGAGCGGACTCACCAGACGGTTCCCGTCCGGCGACACTTCATTCCACTGTCACGGATTTCGCCAGATTGCGCGGCTGATCGACGTCGGTGCCCATCACCACGGCGGTATGATAGGCAAGCAGTTGCACCGGAATGGCATAGACCATCGGTGTCACGCTCGCCGGCATGTCCGGCAGCGTAATCGTGACCAGCGATTGCACGGTGGCCTCGCGCGCGCCCTGCGGATCGGTCATCAGGATGATCCTGCCGCCGCGCGCCGCGACCTCCTGCATGTTGGAAACGGTCTTCTCGAACACGCGGTCGTAAGGCGCGATCACCACCACCGGCATCTTCTCATCGATCAGCGCGATCGGGCCGTGCTTGAGTTCGCCCGCGGCATAGCCCTCGGCGTGGATGTAGGAGATTTCCTTGAGCTTGAGCGCGCCTTCCAGCGCCAGCGGATAGCTGGTGCCGCGGCCGAGATAGAGCACGTCCTGGGACTTCGCGATGTCGCGCGCCAGCTTCTCGATCTGCGGCTCCAGCGCCAGCGCCGCCGTCATCAGACGCGGCACTTCGACCAGACCATGCACCAGACGGGTCTCGTCGTCCGCCGAGAGTACGCCCCTCGCCTTGCCCGCTGCGATCGACAGAGCCATCAGCGCCATCAACTGGCAGGTGAACGCCTTGGTGGAAGCAACGCCGATCTCGGGGCCGGCCAGCGTCGGCAGCACCGTCTCACTCTCGCGCGCGATGGTCGAACTGGTGACGTTGACCACGGAGATGGTGTGCAGGCCCTGCGCCTTGGCATAGCGCAGCGCCGCCAGCGTGTCGGCGGTCTCGCCGGACTGCGAAATGAAGATCGCAAGATCGCCCTTGCGCAGCGGCGCCTCGCGGTAACGGAATTCCGACGCCACATCGAGTTCGACCGGCAGGCGGGCAAACCGCTCGAACCAGTATTTGGCGACAAAGCCTGCATAGCTCGCGGTGCCGCAAGCGGTGATCGAAACCCGCTGGATATCGGCGAAGTTAAACTGCAGATCGGCCGGCAGCGAGACCTGCTCGGTCGCCATATCGACATAGCGCGCCAGCGTGTGGCCGACCACTTCCGGCTGCTCGTGGATTTCCTTCGCCATGAAGTGGCGGTAGTTGGCCTTGTCGACCAGGAAGGTCGCCGCGCCCGATTTGAGCACCTCGCGCTGCACGCGCGCGTTGTTCTGATCATAGATCTCGGCGCTGCCGTGCTTGAGCACCACCCAGTCGCCATCCTCGAGATAGCTGATGTCGTCGGTGAACGGCGCCAGCGCGATGGCGTCGGAGCCGAGATACATCTCGCCCTCGCCGTAACCGATGGCGAGCGGCGAGCCCTTGCGCGCGCCGATCATCAGATCGTCCTCGCCCTCGAAGATGAAGGCGAGTGCGAACGCGCCGCGAAGCTGCGGCAGCGTCTCCCTCACCGCCTCGACCGGCGAAAGCCCCTTGGCGAGATAGGAATTGGTCAGATGCGCCACCGCCTCGGTGTCGGTGTCGCTGGTGAAGGTCGCGCCCTGCGCTTCGAGCCTGGCGCGCAGGTCGCGGAAATTCTCGATAATGCCGTTATGGACCACCGCGACGCGATCGGTCGCATGCGGATGCGCGTTGTTCTCGGTCGGCTTGCCATGCGTCGCCCAGCGGGTATGGCCGATGCCGACGCGGCCAAGCAAAGGCGATGCCTTGAGGCGCGCTTCCAGATTCTTCAGCTTGCCTTCGGCGCGACGGCGGTCGAGATGCACGCCTTCCAGCGTCGCGACACCGGCGGAATCATAGCCGCGATATTCAAGCCGCTTGAGGGAATCCACCAACTGATCCGCGACCGGACCACGCCCCAGAATGCCAACGATGCCGCACATGCGGATTCAGGTCTCCCAATCGCGCAACAATACGCGTGTCTCAATAACCATTATTGCACATCGGCGGACTCAATAATTGTTGCCGATTGCGACAGGGTTAAGCCGTTAACCCTCAGTCTTTGTTCGGCTTCGGCTTGCGGTTCTGCTGCTTGCGCGCGCGGAAGCGCTCCGCCCAGCCCGGCCGCACCACCTGCTCGCTGCGCTCCACCACCAGCGCGTTCTCCGGCACCTCGCGGGTGATCACCGAGCCCGAGCCGATATAGGAGCCGGCGCCGACCTTCACCGGCGCCACCAGCGAGGAGTTCGAGCCGACGAATGCACCGCGCCCGACTTCGGTGCGGTGTTTGTCGAAACCGTCGTAATTGCACATGATGGTGCCGGCCCCGATGTTGGCGTTCTCGCCGACATGAGCATCGCCGACATAGGACAGATGATTGACCTTGACGCCGGTCTCCAGCACCGCGGCCTTGGTCTCGACGAAATTGCCGATCCGCACGCCGTCGCCGAGCGACGTTCCGGGGCGGATGCGCGCGTAAGGACCGAGCGAAACGTTTTTGCCGATCTCCGCCTGCACGATGTGCGAGAAGGAGTGGATCACCGCGCTGTCCGCGATACTTACGCCGGGGCCGATCACCACGAACGGCTCGATGGTGACGTCGCGGCCGAAGGTGGTGTCCTTGGAGAGAAACACCGTCTCCGGCGCGATCATGGTGACGCCGGCGTCCATCGCCGCGCGGCGAAGCTGCGTCTGCAGCACAGCCTCGGCTTCGGCGAGTTGCGCCTTGGTGTTGATGCCTCGCACTTCGTCCTCGTCGGTTTCGATCACGGTGGCGCGCAAGCCAAGTTCGCGCACGATGCCGACCGCGTCGGTGAGATAATATTCGCTCTTGGCGTTGGCGTTGCCGATCCGCTCGAGAATCTTCAGCGCGGCGCGGCCGTCGAACGCCATCATGCCGGCGTTGCACAGCGTGACCTTGCGCTCCTCCTCGCTGGCATCAGCCTGCTCGCGGATCGCGACGAGTTCGCCGTTTTTAACCAGCAGCCGGCCATAGCCGGTCGGATCGACGGCGCGGAAACCGAGCACCGCGAGCGCGGCACCATCCGCCAGCGCGGCACGCAGCCGTGCGAACGTGTCCGCCGTCACCAGCGGCGTATCACCGAAGGCGACGACAAGATCGTCCGCTCCTTTTGCGATGGCCTCGCGCGCCGCCAGCACGGCATGCGCGGTGCCCTTGCGCTCGCGCTGCACGACAGTGGTCGCATCCGGACGCAGTCGCCGGACCTCATCGCTCACCGCCTGATGATCCGGTCCGACCACCACCGCCAGCGCATCGTCCTTGCCACCGGGCGCGGCTTGCAGCACATGGCCGACCAGCGACTGCCCGGCGACCTGATGCAGCACCTTCGGCAGGCTGGAGCGCATCCGCGTGCCCTCGCCGGCCGCTAGCACGATGGTCAGGCTGGTTCTGCCGCTCATGGTCGTCCTTCGCGCGAATGCTCGCGCTCCTTCGTTCGATCAGGTCCGCCTGGAGCGGCGGATGCGCCGTCATAAGGCCTTTTGCCGCCTGATGGAATTCCCCACCGCGGATTGTCCGGCGCACCGTGGACCGGTTCCTGTTAATATTTCAGCCGTGATTCGCGGGGGAATCGCTGGGGAATGCTGATACGGGATGGCGAAGGACCGTAAAGAGCTCGACACGAGTTTTGCGGACGACGATGCCTCGGGCTGGATTGCGCGTTTCCTGGCCGAAGAGGACGAGTTCGACCGTCGCCTGATGTGGCGGCTCGGATCCTGGGCGGCCGCCTCGGTCGGCGCGCTGGTGATCGCGATCGTCGCCACACAGCAATCGAGCGGCCTGCGGCGCGAGCGCGCCGCTTTCGCCGAACTCGCCAAGCAATCGCAGCAGGTGCAGTGGATCGCCAAGGAAAGCCAGGACGAAACGCGGCGTCTGGCGGCGGCGGTCGATACGCTGAACGGCGATCGCGACCGGCTTTATTCGCGCGTCACCACACTCGAGCAGGGTCTCGATTCGGTCACCGGCTCGGTGGCGCGTGCCGGCGCCACCGCGCTGCCGGCACAATGGCCGCTGTCCCTGCCCGCACCCGTGGTGGCCGCCACCGGCTCCGCGCCGGCGCCGCTGACATCCGTCAGCGGCCTGATGGAAATCGCCCGAGCAGCGGACGGCCACGCTGTCAGCAACGAGCAGCCCACGGTCGCGGGCGCGCTGCCGCCGGTGCCGAGCGGCAAATTCACCGACGCCAAAGCGCACGCCAAAGGCGCGGCGGATCATTCCGGCCCTGAAGCCAAGTCCGCGGCGAAGGCCGATGATTCTCCGGCGACCACGGCGGCGATCAGTGCAACGCCGGAAACCGACCAAGCCATTCCGCCACGCGTCCAGCGCACCGAATTCGGCGTCGATCTCGGCGGCGCCGCCTCGGTCGAGGGCCTGCGCGCGCTATGGCGCGGCGCCCTGAAGTCGCACGACGCATTGCTCGCGCCGCTGCAACCGATCATCGTGATCCGCGAGCGGCATGACGGCCTCGGCCTGCAGCTCCGTCTGGTGGCGGGACCGTTCGCCGATGCGGCGGCGGCGGCGAAGATCTGCGCGCAGCTTGCCGAGAGCAAGCGCGGATGCGAGACCGCCATTTATGACGGCCAGCGTCTGGCGATGACCGCGGAGAAGCCGGCCCCGGCCCGCCATGTCAAACGCAAGCCGCGCCGTGCCGCGGCCGAGCCAGCTCCCGCCGCTCCGGAGCCGCCGAAATCGCGCGGCTTTACTTCGTTCCTCAGCCGCTAGCGCGTGTTCGGACAGACGCCGGTTTGCATGAACAAAGCCCATCAAGGGCCTGTATCTTCACTGTTTTCAGGGAGCGATGACGGAACCCTCGATTTCGCTGTCGATCGCGGTCCGCCGGCGGTTGTCTCTCCCGCCGATCCGAACCATATTCGGCCCGTCATGAAAAAAGACCCGTTCCGACCGACCCCGTATCAGGTGCAGTGGCTGCTGATCGTCGGCTTCCTCGCCGTCGGCTACGCGCTGTATGTGCGCTACTTCGCCATCGAATATTCGCCGGTGGCGCTGGCCTGCGACAACGGCCTGCCGACCGTGCTGTGCAAGACGCGGGCGCTGGCGACCTATCTGTTCAAGCATTCGGTGTTCGGCACGGCCGCTCTCGTGATCGCGGTGCTGAACTTCATCCGCCCCTCGATCGTGACCCTGACCGCAGGCCTCGTCGCCGCAGGCTTCGGCATCGTGCTCTACAATATCGGGCTGTCGGGCGCCGCTATCGGTCTGCTGGTTCTGGGTTTTGCGCGACCCGCGCCAAAGACAGCGTAAGGGCAAGCAAGAGATACATCCCGCAAGTCCAGAGCGACTGCCAGTTGTTCTGGCCCTCGTTGAACAGGATGTAGATCGCGGAAATCGCGAACAATCCGGCGAACGTCATCTCCGCCACCGGCCGCGTCCCCTGCTGCGGCTTGTTGAACAGCATCAGCGCGAAGAACGGCACCACCGCCATGGTCAAGGCAGCAAACGGGAAATCGCGATAGCGCGGATCGAACACGAAACCGAGCGCGGTCTCGGCCGCGATGATCACCAGCACGATCAATATGAGGCCAACAAAGCGCTGCGAGCGTGACGTGGTCCGGATGTCGAGCGGGCCGACGATCTCCACGAAGGTCGGCAGATGGCGGCCGGACATGAAGGCGATCGCGGTCAATAGCGGCGCGCCGAACGCAGCGATCAGCAGCATGGCGCTGCGCACCGAGCCGGCGATGCCGAAGCTCTCGATCATTGCTTTCTCGACCGCCATGCCGGCCAGCGTGCCGCCGACGGTCGCGCAAAGCGCCACCACGAACCACGAGCTGAGCCGCGGCGACCATGGCCGGCGCCGCAGCGTGATCAGCGCCGCGCCGAAGATCACCAGACAGAACGCGATTCCGCCGGCCATCTGCTCACGCCATGCCGGATAGTCAGTGATCGGCTGGCCCGGCGGATATTTCAGCGCCCGCGCCTTCGAATCGTACAATCCCCAGTAACCGCCGACAGTGCCCTCGAGTGCTTCCTTCCACGGCTGGTCGTAAGCCTCGATCAGGTTGACATGGAACTTCTCGCGCCGGGCCAGATCGAGGATCTCGGAGACGACCCGGGCCTGATTGGCACGGGACGGCAGCGCACCCGCCCGCATCCGTCCGGCGCTCGGCCAGCCGGTCTCGCCGATCAGGATTTCCTTGTTGGGGAACGCCACCGCCATGCGCTTGCGGATGGAGTCGACATGGGTCGCGGCGTATTTGGCGCGGACCGGGAAATCCTCCCAATACGGCAGGATGTGGATGGTGACGAAATCGACCGCGTCATAGACGTCGCGATAGCGCAGCCAGAACTCCCAGACATCGGCATAAGTCACCGGAACATTGCCGACTTTCGATTTCACCAGCCGGATCGCGGAAACCAGATCGGCGGAGGTCATCTCGCCGCGCAGCAGCACCTCGTTGCCGACCACCAGCGACTCGATGGTGTCGGGATGAGCCTTGGCGAGCGCGACGGCGGTTTCGATCTGCCGGGCATTCTTGAAGCGATCGCTGCCGAGCCAGATGCCCTGGATCACCTTCAGGCCGAACTTGGCGGCCTGGCCCGGCACCTGATCGAGCCCGACATCGACCGAATAGGTACGGACGCAGCGCGTGATCTTGGCGAGTTGCTCCAGATCATGCGCGATCTGGTCGGCGGAGACATAAAGAGACGGATCGAGCGGGGTCTGGGCGCCCCGGAACGGGGTGTAGGAGACGCATTCGAGCTTCGCCACCGTATCGATCGGCGCGCGCGGAAGTGCGATCGGCCTGGCCAGCCAAAGCCAGATTCCGGCGATGATGCCCAGCGAAACAAGGAGCAGCGCAAGCGGGGTGCGAAGCGAAATGGGTTCCGTCCTCCTGAAGGCCGTTCGATTAACCCTTCGGCGCTGCGCTGCCAAGGCCTGACGCACCGTAACCCACGGCCATGGCCGTGGGCATCACCAAAAACCTCTCCAAGTTCCCAATTGCTGGACAAAAATGCAAATGTCCGTCATGGGATTCAACGCACCGCCTGCGAGAGTCTCGCCGCAATGGAGACCCATTTAGGCGGCATCAAACAATGTCCTGCGGCTGCAGGCTCGGTTGAACTCGGGGACCACATGAGCGTCTTTCTATCTGGCTATCGACACGTGGCGTTGCGCGGGCTTGCGGTCACGGCCACGGCGTTACTGCTCGGCATCGGCGCCGCCGCCGCACAGAGCGGCGAACAGCAACGCCCGCAGCAGGATCAATCGAAGCAGGGCCAGCAGCCCGCCGCAGCGGCCGAAGCCGCCGCCAAGGAAGGCCAGCGCAAGGCGGATGAATTCGTCGAAGCGTCCAAGGCGATCAACGGCCCCGCCGGCAATCCGGAATGCGTCTGGCTCGGCCGCCGCGTCGTCAACCTGATGTGGCGCGACGATCTCGACACCGCCTTCCGCCACCTCGATCTCTATGACCGTTTCGGCTGCCCCGGCGGCCACGTTCAGGCGACGTTCCGCTGTCTGGTCCGGTTCGGCGGCCAGATCGACAACAAGGTCGCCGAGACGCTGAACAGCCGCGTCCATGCCTGCTGGATCAACCCGTCGGCGCAGCCGGCCGGTGCTGCCGCAGCGCCGCCCCCTGCTCCGGCGAACCCGGCTCCTGCGTCGCCTGCGCCCGCACCTGCTCCGGCCAAGTAAGCCGTCCGCGCGGGACATTCGCGCAAAGTTTTTCGAAATGTCCCGCGAAACGGCCCTTAAAACGCCATCGCATCATACCAGATGTTAAATCGCATGGCGTAAAGGAGCGAGCTTGGCTAAGCTTTGAGCGCCGCCCTGGTCGAGCCTTGGGGACAGGCCCGTCACACTTCCACGTTGGTCCCGGTATGGTTTTGTTGCGATGCGAGCTGTCGTCGCCGTTCTGCTTTGTGTAACCGCCCTTCACGCCGCCCTGTGGGGTGTGTTGCGGGACCAACAGGAAGCTCCGGACTTCAAGGGTATCCTTCCCAGCGTTTCCTATGCGCCGTTTGAAGGCAGCGCCCATCCCGATGTCGACAACATTCCGACCATCGAGAAAATCCGCGCCGACCTGAAGACGCTCTCCACCATGACCAAGGCGATCCGTCTGTACTCCTCGACGGGCGGCGTCGAACTGGTCCCGCCGATTGCCGCGGAGTTCGGCCTCAAGGTCACGATCGGCGCCTGGATCGACAAGAATTCCGAGCGCAACGAGCGCGAAATCCAGGCCGCCATCGAACTCGCCCGCCGCAACAGCAACGTCATCGGCGTCGTGGTCGGCAACGAAACCATCTACCGCGGCGAACAGAAGGTCGAGGACCTGATCGCGCTCATCCAGCGCGTCAAGAAGCAGGTCAATGTCCCTGTCACCACAGGTGAAATCTGGAACATCTGGCGCGACAATCCGCAATTGTCCTCGGCGGTCGATTTCATCGCCGCGCATATCCTGCCGTACTGGGAAAACTTCACCGACAAGCAGGCCGTCGATCAGGCGATGTACCTCTACAACCTCTTGCGCAACACCTTTCCCGGCAAGCGCATCGTCATCGCCGAATTCGGCTGGCCCAGCGCCGGCTATAATCTGAAGAACGCCAATCCGGGTCCGTTCGAGCAGGCCCACGTGCTGCGCGACTTCGTCACCCGGGCCGATGCCATCGGCATGGACTACAACATCGTCGAAGCAATCGATCAGCCCTGGAAATTCTTTGAAGGCGGCGTCGGTCCCTATTGGGGCATTCTCAACGCCGACCGCCAGCCGAAATTTTCCTGGACCGGCCCGATCGTCAATCAGGATTACTGGAAGCTCGCAGGCATCGCTTTGCTGGTCGGCATCCTGCTCTCGCTGCCGATCCTGCGCCTGATCCATCCGACCCCGATGCAGGCCTTCGTGCTCGCCGTGGCCGCCAACGGCGCCGGCGCCTGGGCCGCAGCGGTCTTCGCCTACTGGAACGGCCACTACTTCGTGTTCGGCTCCGCCTTCGCCCTCACCCTCGGCGTCATCCTGCTGGTGCCGCTGGTGGCGATTGCGATGGCCCGGATCGAGGAAATCGCCACCGTCGCGTTCGGCCGCAAGCCCGCCCGGTTGATCGCCGAGCCGCTGCCCCCACCGGCTGACGGCAAGTTTCCGAAGGTCTCGATCCACATCCCGGCTTATTACGAGCCGCCGGAGATGCTCAAGCAGACGCTCGA
Organism: uncultured Afipia sp.; assembly: GCA_964384815.1. GTDB lineage: Bacteria > Pseudomonadota > Alphaproteobacteria > Rhizobiales > Xanthobacteraceae > Afipia. The sequence goes on from CAYLLZ010000003.1 coordinate 82,216, forward strand.
TGCGGTGGCACGGCTCGATTATCCGAACTTCGAGTGCGTGGTGATCATCAACAATACGCCCGATCCGACCTTCTGGCAGCCGATTCAGGATCACTGCCGCACCCTCGGCGAGCGCTTCATCTTCATCAATGCCGAGAAGGTTCAGGGCTTCAAGGCCGGCGCGTTGCGGATCGCCATGGAGCGCACCGCGGCCGACGCCGAGATCATCGGCATCATCGACGCCGACTATGTAGTGACGCCGGACTGGCTCAAGGATCTGGTCCCGGCCTTCGCCGATCCGCATGTCGGGCTGGTGCAGGCGCCGCAGGACCACCGCGACGGCGACCGCTCGCTGATGCACTACATCATGAACGGCGAATATGCCGGCTTCTTTGACATCGGCATGGTCCAGCGCAACGAGATGAATGCTATCATCGTGCACGGCACGATGTGCCTGATCCGCCGTGCCGCGATGGACATGGCCGGCGGCTGGGCCGGCGACACCATCTGCGAGGATACCGACCTTGGCCTCGCCATCATCGAGCAGGGCTGGACCACGCATTATACCAACCGCCGCTACGGCCACGGCCTGTTGCCCGACACCTATGAAGCCTTCAAGAAGCAGCGCCACCGCTGGGCCTATGGCGGCTTCCAGATCGTCAAGAAGCACTGGCGGCGTTTCCTGCCCGGCGTGAGCCGGCTCACCCCGGACCAGAAGCGCGAATTCGCGCTCGGCTGGCTGAACTGGCTCGGCGCGGAAAGCCTTGGCGTCGTGGTCGCGATCCTCAATCTGATCTGGGTGCCGGTGGTCTCGTTCGCCGACATCGCCATCCCCGACAAGATTCTGACGCTGCCGATCATCGCGGCGTTCGTGGTCTCGCTCGCCCACTTCCTGACGCTCTATCGCCTGCGTGTGCCGATCAAAACCGGTCAGATGCTCGGCGCCATGGTCGCCGCAATGTCGGTGCAATGGACGGTGTCGCGCGCAGTGGCCAACGGCCTGATCACCGAACATCTGCCGTTCGCCCGCACCTCCAAAGGCGGCCTGTCGATGATGTCGGTCGAATTCCAGGCGTTCTGGGAAGCGGTGATCGGCACTTTGCTGCTGATCGGCGCCGTGGTGCTGGTCGCCTTCAACCAGAAGGAAGTGCGCGAGATCTACATCTTCGCCGGCGTGCTGGTGCTGCAGAGCCTGCCGTTCCTCTCGGCGGTGGTGATCGCCATCCTCGAGAACTCGCGCATCAACTCGTTCGCGTTCTGGCGCAATTCCGGCATCCGCACCGCTGAGCTGATCGGCCTGCGGCGCGCCGCATTGCCGACCGTCCAGCAGCCGGTGGCGTCCGACGTGCGGACCGACGCGCGGTGATCGAAAATCACCGCATAACTAACATGCGGCGATAGGTCGCTGGTACTGCGACAGCACGACACAGCGACTTTTTGCAAAAAATTTTGCAGGCAGCCGCTTCAACTACTGCCACATCGGATTAATTAATTGGCACAATATTTTGAAACAACATAATAATTTTCGAAAATATACGTAGGCCGAAACGCGGCGCTGAGTTGCGTCGGAACATTGCTTCCTGGAATTTAATATACCAGACTTTCCTCCACGCGCGGGCTTGACCCGACAACAGCGCGCTATTGGGAGGAAACATGACTGACTCAGGAGTGGCTCAGCTTCCGGCTGAGGGTAAAGGCGGCTTCCGCTGGCTCCAGCTCGCCATGGGCATCGGCTGCATGGCGATGGTCGCCAACCTGCAATACGGATGGACCCTGTTCGTCGATCCGATCGACCAGAAATTCCATTGGGGCCGCGCGGCCATCCAGTTGGCCTTCACCTTCTTCGTCGTTACGGAGACCTGGCTCGTGCCGGTCGAGGCATGGTTCGTCGATCGCTACGGCCCCCGCATCGTGGTGATGTTCGGCGGCGTGATGGTCGCTCTGGCCTGGGTGCTGAACTCCTACGCAAGCTCGGTTGTCGTGCTTTATGCCGCCGCGGTCGTCGCCGGCATCGGCGCCGGCTCGGTCTATGGCACCTGTGTCGGCAACGCCCTGAAGTGGTTTCCCGACCGTCGCGGCCTCGCCGCCGGCGCGACCGCCGCAGGGTTCGGCGCGGGTGCGGCGCTGACGGTGGTGCCGATTGCCCACATGATCACCTCGAGCGGCTATCAGACCGCGTTCTTCGATTTCGGCGTCGGCCAGGGCATCATCGTCTGCCTGCTCGGCTTCTTCCTGCGCAAGCCGACCTTCAACCTGCCGATCACGAAGAAGAAGCTCAACCTGCCGCAGACCACGGCCGATTTCACGCCGTCGCAGACCCTGCGGACGCCGATCTTCTGGGTGCTGTACGTCACCTTCGTGCTGGTCGCGTCCGGCGGACTGATGGCGGCCGCGCAGATCGCGCCGATCGCGCACGACTTCAAGATCGCCAACGAGCCGGTCAGCCTGATGGGCTTCCAGATGGCGGCGCTGACCATGGCGATCTCGCTCGACCGCATCTTCGACGGCTTCGGACGTCCGATGTTCGGTTTCGTCTCCGACACCATCGGCCGCGAGCCCACAATGTTCATCGCTTTCGGCACGGCGGCGCTGATGCTGCTGACGCTGGCGAGCTATGGCCATATCCCGATGGTGTTCGTGCTGGCGACGGCAATCTATTTCGGCGTGTTCGGCGAAATCTACAGCCTGTTCCCGGCCACCAGCGGCGACACGTTCGGCGCGAAATACGCCACCACCAATAACGGCATGCTCTACACCGCCAAGGGCACGGCAGCCCTGCTGGTGCCGTTCGGCAGCATCATCGCCAAGCAGTACGGCTGGCACGCGGTGTTCGTGATTGCGGTGGCGGCGAACGCGATCGCCGCCCTGATGGCGATCTTCGTGATCAAGCCGATGCGCCGCAGCTTCATCCAGAAGAGCAACGAGCGCGCGCCGGACGAATCAGGCTCCGCATCGGCCGAACAAACCAGCCTGGCTTAAGAGAGATCGTTCCAGACCTGGGGGAAGCAGCAGCTTCCCCCTTTTTCTATGCCGCTAGATCACCTCGTAAGCGAAGAACACCGCAACGGCGGCAATGCTGACAAGCCCGAGGAGGAAGGTCTGGTCGGCCAGCAGTTCGCAGCGCGCGCTGCGTTTTGCGCTTCGCTCATGCCGCATCGAGATATAGGACGCGATGGCGCTGACCAGAAACGGCAGAGTGGTCAGCGCGGCAAACTCATCGACATGACTGGGGCCGATCCGTGCCTCGGCGATCTTGACCAGACCGATCAGGGTCGCGGCGACGCCGATCATCGTGCCCGAAGCAGGAAGGATATGGCTGGAGAGCCAGCCTCTCTCGCGCGACCGTGGTCCGGGCTCGGTCACGTCAGGCCCGTGGGCGGCACTGCCGGGATGCCGGCCGTCCTGTCCGGCGCTTCGTGGCGCGCATGTTGCCGCCGCAGCTCATACGCCACCAGCACCACGAAGGTCGCGATCCAGACCATGCGTGCGCCGTAGCGGTCGTGCGGCCCCGAGATCACGCCGCAAATAAAGGCATTGCCAAGCAGCGCAAGCGCCACCGTCGCAGAAAGCAGCGTCAGGTCATCGAGCCTGCGCCGCCGGATCGCGCCGCCGATCAGCGCAACCGTCAGAACCATCGACAGCAGCGCGACCGGGATATGAACCCAGTTGAGCGGCTTGAAGTCGATAGCCCAGTGCTGCTGACGCGCCGCGCGCATCGCGGCAGTCTGTTCAGGATAATAGCGTTCGATGATGCCGTAGGTATGCGGAATCCAGCCATGGGTGCCCTCGCCTGTCGCCACATGCACGAGCTGCTCGGCCGTGGCGACTGCCGCCGCCCGCGCCTGCCACAGCGGATATTCGGAGAGCGCATGCAACGCGATGTAGCTCATCTCCTGATCCATGCCCTCGAAGCGGCCCAGCGTATTGAACATGCTGTTGCCCCAGAGGAAGTCGTCGGCGGTCGGCGGCAGCGAATTGCGATAGGGGCAGAGCTTGAAGGCGATCTTGCCGCAATAGTCGTTGAGATAGCGCGCGACGATGCCATCCTGCAGCATGCGGCCGAAGGCGACGCCATAGCCGCCGGGCGTCCACGCCAGCTTGCCGGACAACGCGAAATTGGCGGCCAGCAGCATCGCCGCGCCGACCGCGATGGTGAGACTGCCCTGCAGAAGTCCCATTGCCGACAGCCGGCCGCGCAGGAACGGCCGCGCGATCCAGCCAACGCAGCACAGGCCGAGCAGCACGCCCAGCGTTGCGCTATGGGTCGCGCTGGCAAAGGCGACGAACGTGAACAGGACGACCTTCTCGACCTGCGAGGTCTTGTCGCCATGGAGCACCAGCACATACATCGCCAGCACCGAGAGGCCTGCGAAGATATCGGTGAGCAGCATGCTGGCCAGCCAGGGCAGCGCGGTGGAGAGCGTGAGCACAAGCCCGATCGACAGCAGCCTGCCCGGCCGCGTGATGCCGAACACACGCAATGTCAGTTGCAGGATCCAGAACGTCGCCAGCGCCTGTGCGGCAAGATTGATCCAGAAGAACGAGCCGCGGCCGAAAAACAGATAAAGGCCAAACACCGTGGAGCGGCTCGGCACCAGATACCCCTCGTACCAGCGCGCCAGATAACCGCCGGTGTCGTATTGCAGCAGCGGATAGCCGTTCCAGATCGCCGGCGCGAGCAACAGAAATGGCATGACGACAGCGGCGATCCAAACCAGAGCGGAGCCGGTCCGGCGCGTGTCATCGAGAGTTTGCGTGCTAATGGACGTAGGCCCCCGTGGCGCCGGGAACCATGCTGAAAATTGTATCGGCGCGCAAATGGATACGTCGCTGCGCTGCAACCGAATAACGCAACCGGACGCCGCGATTGCTCTCGCAATGCAGCATCCAGCCAACGGTCAGGACAAGTCGTCACACCAGCCGAAGTGTCACATGGGAACCCGGGAGATTCAGCATTAGTTTCCCGGCACGGGTTTTGTCAGCGGTCACTTGGCCACCACTTTCCCGTCGACGAAAGTCGTTTCATCCCAGACTTACCGCGTCGTCTCTCCACGGACGGCGCGGTTTTTCATTGGGCCTTGCGAAGCGGGTCTGGCGAAGCCGCCCGCCGTGCAACGAACCGCAGGCATTATAGATCGTACCGGACGGCTATGCCGCCTTGTTCTTGATCGCGCCGATGATGGCCGTGAGGATCGCGCCGCCGGCACCGCCGCCGATGACCTGAGTGATTATCGATCCGATATCCAGATTGCCGCCCTGGATCGATGCGGCGACGGCAGGCCATACCATCGTAATGATCTGGCCGAGCACGCCGCCCCCGACCAGACCGGCAATGGTGTTGCCCAGCGTGCCGAGATCGAAGGTCGGCGATGACTTGCCAACCGCGTTTCCGCCAAGCGCACCTGCCACCAGGTTGATAAGAATTTGCTCCATTTGAATGCCCCCGGCTGTGAACCCGGTACAGGATTGATCAAAGCCAGGGGACCGTCAACGGACGCAGAGCCCGGGAAGTTGGAAGCCCTCCAGCCAAACGCACCGCAAACCCTGCCGAAAAGCGGCACTCTCAACGCTTCTCGCTGATTATTTGGACACGTCGGTTTCGGATCGCCATTGAAGCGGCATCGCGGCCGCAGGTGCGCACCCCGCCGGACACGCGAAACAGGTACCGCGCGTTTTATTGCTCTGATTTGAATGGGAATATTGGTGAGCGCGGAGGATATAAGATATTTGTGCAATTTCAATATCTTATACCGATGGTTCGGACAAAAAGAGGCTTTGAACCCACTAAAGCATTTTGAAGCATCCCCGCACCGCCCAGCGGTGATTCAGCATCAGCAGCCGGCGGGAGCCACTTTGGTTTGGGTCAAGCCGTCTCAAGCGCACTAGCGATGCGCTCAAGGACCGCTAGAGAACGGCCGGCTCCGCAAGGCTGTGTCGGACCTGGCGCTGGAGAAGCTGATCCTCAAAGAGGCTGCCTCGGGGAGCTTCTGAGCCCCCCACCATCGCCGCTGCGTCGACCATGTCATGACGAAATTCTCCGTCTCAGAGCGCTTTTGCGAACGCGCGTTGATTGCAGGCGACAAGTATGAAAGCTTTTAGAACAGAAAAGGGAGATGGAAATATTTCCATCTCCCTTGCCACGCGAGTTACATGACTCGTCTCAGTATCGGAACTGGATGAGTGCTTATTAGCATAAAGTCACAGTTAATTTGGCGGCGTTCCTTCGGCATTCGCTGCAACCGCATCTATTTGAATTAGAGCGTTGGCCGGCAATTCCGAGATACCGACTGTTCTTCGCGCGGGGACGCCGTTCGGAAAAAACGTCGCGTAAGCTTCATCGACCAGATCAATATCCGCGATGTTTCTAAGGGCGATATTTACTTTGACGACGTCGTCAATCACGTGGCCCGTGCTTTCCAAAATTGCCTTGATGTTTCTCAAGCATTGGCTTGCCTGCTCTTTCACACCGCCAGCTACTATTTTCCCAGTTTTCGGGTCCAAGGGAATTTGACCGGAAATGTGATTGTAATGAGAAAAAGCGACGCTTTGGGAGTATGGGCCCTTTGGTGCGTGCTCCGTATTGGTGGCTTCCAGCACAATGTAACGCGCGTCTTCCGGAGCTTGCGGAGGCGTACCGTCTCCATGCGAAACAACGGCCTCGACTTGTACCAAGGCATTCACAGGCAAGGCTGAAACGGCCATAACACTCAACGCGGGAAATGAGTTTGGAAAAAATGTTGTATAAACTTGCTTTGCGGTCTCCATGTCTTCGGCTTTGGAAACGAAGATGTTGATCTTGACGATATCGTCCATCACATGGTCGATACTTTTGAGGATGGCGCGAATGTTATTCAAACATTGCTGCGTCTGCTCTTTTATACCGCCAGCCGCTATTTCTCCGGTCTTCGGATCGATCGGCAATTGAGCCGAAATGTTGTTGTAGTGGGAAAAGGCAACCGTTTGCGTAGATAGAGGACTCCTCGGCGCCTCCGCTGTATTTCTTGCGACCTTTTGCAGATCACCGGCCTGCGGCGCGCCTGGAATGGTGCCTTCGCCGTGGGATACAAGTGCTTCAATTTGCACCAAGGCCCCCATAGGCAGGGCGTCGACCGCCACTGAAGTCCTCGCAGGCACATAAGCCGGGAAAAACTGTCGATAAACTTCGTCTACGGCTTCAAGATCTGTGATGTGCGTAACGAACACAGTGATCCGGACTGTATCTTCCATCACATGGTCGATGCTTTCCAGAATTGCCTTGATATTTTCAAAGCACTGTCGAGCTTGTTCCTTTGCGCCGCCAACGACCAGCTTGCCGGATTTTGGATCGATAGGCAGTTGAGCTGCGAGATTGTTGTAGTGAGAGAACGCTACAGCTTGCGAGTACGGGCCTATGCTTTTTGGCGCCTTGTTGGTGTTTTTTGCTGATACCGCATTAAAACCGCTCATGGGTGAATTGCCTCTCCGTTGACAGATGTCTCGTTGACATTCGTAAGTAAGTTTTTTATTACTAACTCATAAACATGAGATTTCGCAATATTTCTCGGCGGAAGAATTTCGTTCGAAGAGCGGCCAGTTCGTCGCTTTGCGCGGGATCTCGTCGGCGAACGCCAACAAGTCAGGGAAGCAACTACATTTCTGATTTCGGCCCGAATCTTCGGGCTGAGGTGTGCAATCCGCTCAAAAATTCAAAAGTTTAGTATCGCATTTGAATGACGGCTCCCCACGGAGTGGTCCGTTCGGAACGTTGGCTTAGGGATGGCATTGCCTGTCTTGGTACCAGCCGGATGAGGGCCTCGGGCGCCGGTGGTCGATATCCGGGCGATGAGCGTGGCCGCACCGTGTTGTGGTGACGCTGCCAGCCTTCGATCACAATCCGCGCTTCCTTCAATGTGCAGAAGATTTTGCCGTTGAGTGGTTCATCGCGCAGCTTGCCGTTGAAGCTCTCGCAATAGCCATTTTCCCAGGGACTTCCAGGTTCGATATAAGCGGTCATGGCTCCGACGGCGGCGATCAATCCCGGAGCATCTCGGTAACGAACTCAGGACAATTGTCCGAACGTATGTGCGCAGGGATCTCTCACGGCAGAACTCGTCGATGATGCACATCGAAAGTTTGTTTCTGATCTAGACTCAGACCGTCCCAGTGCCCGCCCGGAATACTTTCAGCTCGACTACGCGCCGGAACCGACCCCTGAGACCGGGCGCAAGGACATCGTTTGGTTCTCGATCGACGACAGCCGACCGCTGTTCGCGTTTGCTGGCCGTTGCGGCCGACCTCGACCCTCGCCTATCTCCTCGATATCGCCGCTCTCGAAGCCGTCAACGTCCAGATGGCGGCTTACGAATTGGAGCAGGACGATCCGCCGGAGAGGGTTCAGGCAACGGCCCTCGCCTCTGCCAACACGCGGCCGTAAGCGCCATCGTCCCTCAACTTCAGCAACACACTGGCAGCGCAACCACGCAGTGGGATCGATTCCCGATTCACGGAACTTATGCGGCGCCCCGAGGCCGATCAGAGAGGTTTGTTAAGCGACTCATGGGTGACGGCGCAGCATTGATCAGGCCTTTCTCTGGGTGGGGTAACGAGAAAATTCCACACCCACACCCACACCCCGAGCGCAAAAAATCCTGCTCCAGTTTTCTCGAGGCTTCTACCGCTACATAAATTACTATTTTAATGATGTATTGGTGAGCGCGGAGGGACTCGAACCCTCGACCCCATGATTAAAAGTCACGTGCTCTACCACCTGAGCTACGCGCTCACTCGTCGCGGTGTGTAGGGGCCGGGTCCGGTCGGGTCAAGTCTGGCGGCCCTCATGCTGGATAAGTCGGCGGTTTCCTCAACGGCTTCTTTTCTCAACGACTTGAACGGGAATCATCACGCCGCCTGCAGTGACGAAATCCGGTTTGACATAAGAACAAAAAGAGAACATTATGACGTATTACATGATCGGGACGATCACGATGGCGGATATCACTTACTACGTGGCGCTCTCCTTCACTCAGGACGACAGCGGCGAGACCGTGGCTGGCGAAGGTGAGGAATTCCAGAGCGCGGGCGCGGCGATCCGGCGCGCCGAATCGCTGTCGCGCATGGCGGGAATGCTCGGCGCCCTCGCCTTCAGCCGCACGGGCGACCCGCTCGCGGGTGAATTCAAGGATGCCCAGGTGCTGCGCAGCTTCGGCAGTGTGCCCTCGGATCTGAGCGGGCTGTAGACACGATGGCCGCGCGCCGCTGGCCACAGCCATCATGGATGTTGGCCGCGACTGTTCTTGCGCGAACGCTCGTATGCAGGACCGGTGCGCGGTCCGACTGGGCTCTGAAGTCCCGGACGATCCACGCATGGTCATGTTCGCGCCGTCGATGCGGCTCGCTTACTCGTCGAGTTTGCCCGCTGCCTTTCGCAATGCCGCATTGATACGATCCTGCCAGCCCGGGCCACCCTCCTGAAAATACTCCAGCACGTCCTGATCGATCTGCAGCGAGACAAGCTCCTTCACGCCGGGCAACGCTGCTGGGCCTTTCGGCAAGGGCGGCGCTGTCTTGGTGGTGACCGCCTTGAACGCGGCTTCGGCCTCGGTCTTGGCGTCGCTCAGGGTACGCGGCCGGCGGGGCGGTTGCTGGGCCATCAGATTCCCTCGAACAGAGCAGTCGACAGATAGCGTTCGGCGAACGAGGGCACGATCGCTAGGATGGTCTTGTTGGCGTTTTCCGGACGCTTGCCGATCTGCAGCGCGGCGGCGATGGCCGCGCCCGACGAGATGCCGCCGGGAATGCCTTCCATCCGCGCCAGCGCGCGCGATGTCTCGAGCGCGGTCGCGCTGTTCACCGTCGCCACCTCGTCGATCACCGAGCGATCCAGCACCGCCGGCACGAACCCCGCGCCGAGGCCCTGAATCTTGTGCGGCGAATGCTGCCCGCCGGAGAGAATCGCGCTCTCCTCCGGTTCCACGGCGACGATGCGCAGCGAGGGCTTGCGCGGCTTCAGCACCTGGCCGACACCGGTGATGGTGCCGCCGGTGCCGACGCCGGCGACGAAAATATCGAGATTGCCCTTGGTATCATTCCAGATTTCTTCCGCGGTGGTGCGGCGGTGCACATCCGGGTTGGCCATGTTCTCGAACTGCCTGACCATCACCGCCTTCGGCGTCGTGCGCACGATGTCCTCGGCGGCGGCGATCGCGCCCTTCATGCCCTGCCCCGCCGGCGTCAGCACGATCTCGGCGCCGAGAAACGCCAGCATCTTGCGGCGCTCAATCGACATCGATTCAGGCATCACCAGCTTGAGGCGGTAGCCGCGCGAGGCCGCGACATAAGCAAGCGCGATGCCGGTGTTGCCCGAGGTGGCTTCGACCAGCACGGTGTCCTTGTCCACCGCGCCGGCCTTTTCCATCGCGGTGATCATGGCCGAGCCAATTCTGTCTTTCACGCTGGCCGCAGGATTGAAGTATTCCAGCTTGGCAAGAATGGTCGCGTTGACACCGTGCAGCTTCGGCAGCCGCTGCAGTTTGACAACCGGCGTATCGCCGAACGCATCCACGATGCTGTCATAGACGCGGCCGCGTCCGGCGGAGCGGGCTGTGGTGTCGGATTGAGCAGGTGCGGCCATCGGAATCTCCGGTGAAGGCATTGGGTTGCAAATAAAAGCGTCATGTGTGTGCGCTGCGACGCAGACGCAAGAGATAAGCTGATCGTGAAAGCCACTGCATTGCAACAAAATGATTTATCGCAAAAGGAACGTATTTGTGTTGCGACATCTTCAAACTCCGCGGGTATGCTCCCGACATAGCCGACACCCAGGGGGTCACGATGACAGCATTTGCTGAAGTCCAGTCGCCCACGCCACCGCGCGAGATTTTCGCCTCGCCGCGTGCATCCGATCGTCTTGTCTGTTCGATCTGTGCGGACTCCATGGTCGCCGCCGAAGCTTCGGCTCTGGTGAGCGATGACGAGATCAGCTACCTGTGGACATGCGAGACCTGCGGCCACGGCTTTGTGACCAAGCACAAGATCCGCAAACTCGTGGCAAGAGAGTGCTAGCGCGACGGCATTGAAGAGAATCGCCACCGCGCTTCAGGTGATTTCTGTAGCATGATCTTTCCGGCAACCGCTTTGCGCGTTTCCGGATGAGACTTCAGCGCGGCGGCAGATCGCCAAGCGCCCAGCCAGCGCGCGTTGCTTCACGGAATGTGCCGAACGTGCCAGCGGCGATCGCATCGCGGATGCCGCTCATCAGGCTCTGGAAATAGGCGATGTTGATTTCCGACAGCAGCATCGCCCCGAGCGCTTCGCCCGATTTGACCAGATGATGCAGATAGGCGCGCGAATAGCTGTTGGCCCCCGGCCACGAGCTCTCCTCGTCGAGCGGCCGCGGATCGTCGGCATGGCGTGCGTTGCGCAGATTGATCACGCCGCGCCGGGTGAAAGCGTGGCCGTGGCGGCCGTTGCGGGTGGGCAGCACGCAGTCGAACATGTCGATGCCACGTGCGACGGATTCAAGAATGTCCTCCGGTGTGCCGACACCCATCAGATAACGCGGCCGGTCCTGCGGCAGCAGCGGCGCGACCTCCTCGATCATCGCCAGCATCACGGCCTGCGGCTCGCCGACGGCAAGGCCGCCGATGGCATAGCCATGGAAGCCGAGATCGACCAACGCGCGAGCGCTGTCGCGGCGCAGCGCCGGCACGTCGCCGCCCTGCGCGATACCGAACAGCATATAGCCATCCGGCGCGCTTTCGAATGCGCGCTTGCAGCGTTCGGCCCAGCGGATCGACAGACGCATTGCACGCTCGATGTCGTCGCACTCGGCGGGCAGCCGCACGCATTCGTCAAGCTGCATCGCAATGTCGGAGCCGAACAGCCGCTGCACTTCGATGGCGCGCTCCGGAGTCAGCTCGAAGCTCGAGCCGTCGATATGCGAGCGAAACTTGACGCCCTGCTCCGTCACCTTGCGGAGTTGCGCGAGCGACATCACCTGGAAGCCGCCGGAGTCCGTCAGCATCGGCCCGTTCCAGGTGGTGAAGGCCTGCAGACCGCCCAGCGAGGCAATGCGTTCTGCGCCGGGGCGCAGCATCAGATGATAGGTGTTGCCAAGCACGATATCCGCGCCGGTCTCGCGGATGTCGCGCCAGTGGATACCCTTCATTGCGCCGGCAGTGCCGACCGGCATGAAGGCCGGCGTGCGCACCGTGCCGTGCGGCGTGGTCAGAAGCCCGCGTCGCGCTTCGCCGTCACGATCCAGAAGCTGGAAATGATTGGGCACGCTCACGCGGAGCCACCGTTGCGAAACAGCAGGCAGGCGTCGCCATAAGAATAGAAGCGATAGCCATCGGCGATGGCGTGCGCGTAGGCCTGCTGCATGGTCTCGCGTCCGCAGAACGCCGATACCAGCATGAACAGCGTCGAGCGCGGCAGATGGAAGTTGGTCATCATGATGTCGACGGCGCGGAAGCGATAGCCCGGCGTAATGAAGATCGCGGTCTCGTCGGCGAACGCGGACAGCTTGCCGTCGTCTCGCGCCGCGCTCTCCAGCAGACGTAGCGAGGTCGAACCGACCGCGACGATGCGGCCGCCTTTGGCGCGCGCGCCGTTGAGCACATCGGCGGTTTGCTGCGAGATGGTGCCCCACTCCGCATGCATGCGATGGTCTTCGATGTCATCAGTCTTGACCGGCAGAAACGTGCCGGCGCCGACATGCAGCGTGACGCGGTGCAGGCCGACACCGCGCACCGCCAGCGCTTCTTCAAGCGCGGGCGTGAAATGCAGCCCGGCGGTCGGCGCAGCCACCGCGCCCTCATTCCTGGCGAACATGGTCTGGTAGTCGCTGGCGTCACGGTCGTCCGGCTCGCGGCGCGAGGCGATATAAGGCGGCAGCGGCGTCGCGCCGAGATCGGCGATCGCCTGATCGAGCACCGGGCCGTGGAAAGCAAATGACAGCGTGATCTCGCCACCCTCGCCCTTGGCCTCGACCTCTGCGTCAAGATTGCCGAGCAGACAGACGCGGCCTTCATTGCCGAAGCGAACCGCATCGCCGGGGCTGAGCTTGCGCGCGGGCTTGACCAGCGCCTGCCAGCGCGAACCATCGATGCGCTTGATCAGCGTCGCCTCGATGCGCGGTTCGGTGGCGCCGCCGAGCCGGCGTCCGGTCAGTTGCGCGGCGATGACGCGGGTGTCGTTGACCACCAGCTGATCACCGGGCGCGAGCAGATCCGGCAGATCGCGCACGAAACGATCCTCCAGCGCCTGCCCGGGCCGCACCACCAGCATCCGGGCGGAGTCGCGCGGACTCGCGGGGCGCAATGCAATGCTTTCGGGAGGAAGTTCAAAATCGAACAAGTCGGTGCGCATGACGAACCCGTTATGACCGGCCTATAGCGCCCGGGCAACGGCAATGTTGAGAGCCAGAACGACCATGCCCGGCACGAGGCCGGGCATGGGATACAGCAAGCTTAAAGAGACGCCGGCTTACGCCGCGTCGAGCGCCATGCGCGCCTTGACGATCTTGTCCGGATCCTGCACCGGCTCGCCACGCTTGATCTTGTCGACATTCTCCATGCCCGAGGTCACCTTGCCCCACACCGTGTACTGGCGATCGAGGAAAGTGGCGTCATCGAAGCAGATGAAGAACTGGCTGTCGGCAGAATCGGGATTCTGCGCGCGCGCCATCGAGGCGGTGCCGCGGACATGCGGCTCATTGTTGAACTCGGCCTTCAGCTTCTGGCCCGAGCCGCCGGTACCGGTGCCGTGCGGGCAGCCGGTCTGCGCCATGAAGCCCTCGATGACGCGGTGAAACACAATGCCGTCATAGAAGCCCTGACGCACCAGTTCCTTGATGCGGGCAACGTGGCCCGGCGCGAGGTCCGGACGCATTTCGATGGTGACCGGTCCCTGCGTGGTTTCGAGGATCAGGGTGTTTTCAGTGTCTGCCATGGTCTCTTCTCTGTTGTGAATTCAGGTTGATCGGGGTCGTCGGAAGGGCCGGCCCGCCGCGAGTGCCATCGGCACCGCGGCCATGCCGGCGATGCGCACATCACTTGATGTCGGAAGCGACCTGCACCTTCACCATCTTGTCAGGGTCCTGCACCGGCTCGCCGCGCTTGATCTTGTCCACGACATCCATGCCCGACACCACATCGCCGATCACGGTGTACTTGCCGTTGAGGAACGAGGCATCGCCGAAGCAGATGAAGAACTGCGAGTTGGCCGAATTCGGATCGCCGGCGCGCGCCATGCCGACCGTGCCGCGCTTGAACGGCACATTGGAAAACTCGGCAGGAAGGTTCGGATATTTCGAGCCGCCGGTGCCGTTGAAGCGCTGGCCGTCGCCGGTCTGCGCCATGAAGCCTTCGATCACGCGGTGAAACGGCACGTTGTTGTAATAGCCGTCGCGCGCGAGCTGCTTGATGCGCTCGGCGTGCTTGGGCGCGATGTCGGTGCGCAGCTTGATCACCACGCGGCCCTTGGTGGTGTCGATCACGATGGCGTTCGACTTGTCGAGGCCGGCGGGAAGCGCCTGCGAGAACGCCGGGGTGGCGAACACGAAGGCGGCAAGGACAGCAAGAATTCTGATCATGGAAACTCCGGTTTTGAAAAAGCGTGCGATCGGATGCCGTAGATAGGAAAACGCGACCGCGGCCGCGCTAGGCCGAACCGCCGAATCTGGTCTTGAGCCTTGCCGCAACCGACTTCGGCACGAAGGCCGAGACATCGCCGCCCATGCTGGCGATTTGACGCACGAGTGTGGCGGTGATCGGGCGCACCAGGGGCGAGGCCGGCAGAAACACGGTCTGCACCCTGGGCGCCATGGCCTGGTTCATGCCCGCGATTTGCATCTCATAGTCGAGGTCGGTGCCGTCGCGCACGCCACGGATCAGCAGGGTCGCCCCCGCCTTCTGCGCCGCGGTCACCGTGAGATCATCGAAGGTGGTGCAATCGATCTTGCATCCGGTCTCGGCCGCGATCGGCGCGAACACTTCCCGCGTCATCTCGAGCCGCTGTTCGGTCGGAAACAAAGGCGTCTTGCCGGGATGCACCCCGATGGCCACGATCAGGCGATCCGCCAGACCGCAGGCCTGCCGCACCACATCCAGATGTCCATTGGTGACAGGATCGAACGACCCCGCATACAGCGCGACCCGAGACATGCCTTTCTCCTAACCCGCCACGCTGTCAGCCGCAAGCAAACCGGTTCCATGGAAATCCGCCGATCCGGCGACTTTTAATTTGATGGTGACTCGAACCTTTTCGCCCTCTCGGGCGTCGTGTTGGGACGAGGCGGATGAGCCGCAAGGCAACGGCAGACGGGAGCGGGACATGACGGTTCAGAACCAGAACACCATGATCAAGGCCATGTCGGCGCTGGCCATCGCGGCCTTCATGGCGCTCGCCATCACCGTCCTGCCGGGCTTCGCCCCTGACGTCGAGGCGGGTGTTCCCGTTGCTCTGGCGAAAAGCGACCGGCTTTCGGTAACCAGCGGCATCTGTGCCGAGGCGTCCTGGCCGAACGTGCCGGCGGCCTGTCTGCGCGGCGCCGGACCCCAGCCGGCGAGTACGAATGTCCGTCTCGTGACCACCGACCGCCGTTAATCCGATTGTTCAAGAAACGGCGTTAACCGCCGTTTCCATTGTCGGTTTCCTCGGTGATGTGCTCGACCGAGACGACCTTCTCGTCGTCCGCGGTGTTGAACACGATCACGCCCTGGGTCGAGCGTCCGGCGATGCGGATGTCCTCCACCGGACAGCGGATCAACTGGCCGTTGTCGGTCACCAGCATGATCTGGTCGCTGTCCTCGACCGGCAGCGATGCCACCAGCTTGCCGTTGCGGCCGTTCACCGACATGGCGACGATGCCTTTGCCGCCGCGTCCCGTGGTCCGGTACTCGTAGGACGACGAGCGCTTGCCGTAGCCGTTCTCGCTGATGGTCAGCACGAACTGCTCGCTTGCCGACATCTCGACATAACGCTGCTCGCCGAGCTCGATCGCGCCGGTCGCCTCCTCGTTGTCGGTGCCTGCATCGTCCTCGACGCCGCCACGACGCACCGCATTGGCGCGGCGCAGATACGCGGCCCGCTCGTCCGCGCTCGCATCCATATGGCGCAGGATGGTGAGCGAAATCACCCGGTCGTCGGGGCCGAGCGCGATGCCGCGCACGCCCATCGAGGTGCGGCCCTGGAACACGCGCACGTCCTTGACCGGGAAGCGGATGCACTGCCCGCCGGCAGCGGTCAGCAGCACGTCGTTATTCTCGGTGCAGATCTGCACGTCGACGATGGCCTCGCCCTCGTCGAGCTTCATGGCGATGATGCCGGAGCGGCGGACGTCGACGAAATCCGACAGCTTGTTGCGCCGGACGTTGCCGCCGGTGGTGGCGAACATCACATCAAGCTCGCTCCATGAGGCTTCGTCCTCCGGCAGCGGCATGATGGTGGTGATGCGCTCGCCCTGCTCCATCGGCAGGATGTTGATCAGCGCCTTGCCGCGCGCATTCGGCGCCGCCATCGGCAACCGCCAGACCTTTTCCTTGTAGACCTGACCGCGCGAGGAGAAGAACAGCACTGGTGTATGGGTCGAGGCGACGAACAGGCGCGAGACGAAATCCTCCTCGCGCGTCTGCATGCCGGAACGGCCCTTGCCGCCGCGCTTCTGCGCGCGATAGGTCGAGAGCGGCACACGCTTGACGTAGCCGGCGTGCGACACGGTGACGACCATGTCCTCGCGCTGGATCAGGTCCTCATCCTCGACCTCGCCTTCCTGATCGATGATCACGGTGCGGCGCGGAGTAGCGAACTCGGCCTTCACATCCCGAAGCTCGGTCTTGACGATGTCCTGGATGCGGGCGCGCGAGCGCAGGATGTCGAGATAGTCGGCGATCTCGACCGCGAGCTTGTCGAGCTCCTCGGAAATCTCCTCGCGGCCGAGCGCGGTCAGGCGCTGCAGACGCAAATCGAGGATGGCTTTGGCCTGCTCCATCGACAGCCGCGCGGTGCCGTCTTCGGCAAGGCGATGACGCGGATCGTCGATCAGCGTGATCATCGCCGCCACGTCGCGCGCCGGCCAGTCGCGCGACATCAGGGTGTCGCGCGCGGTGGCCGGATCGGGCGAGGTGCGGATGACGCGAATGATCTCGTCGATATTGGCGACCGCAATGGCGAGACCGACCAAAATATGGGCGCGGTCGCGCGCCTTGTTGAGCAGGAATTTCGTGCGGCGCGAGACCACGTTCTCGCGGAACGCAACGAATACCGTCAGCAGGTCCTTGAGGTTCATCACCTGCGGACGACCGCCGTCGAGCGCCACCATGTTGGCACCGAAATTGGTCTGCAACGGCGTGAACTTGTAAAGCTGGTTCAGCACCACGTCGGGCACGGCGTCGCGCTTGAGCTCGACGACCACGCGATAGCCATCGCGATCGGACTCGTCGCGCAGGTCGGAGACGCCCTCAATCTTCTTGTCGCGCACCAGCTCGGCGATGCGCTCGACCATGGTGGCTTTGTTCACCTGATACGGAATCTCGGTAACGATGATCGCCTCGCGATCCTTGCGGATGGTGTCGATCGACACCTTGCCGCGCATCACGATCGAGCCGCGACCCAGATGATAGGCCGAGCGAATGCCCTGCCGGCCGAGAATGATGCCGCCGGTCGGGAAATCCGGCCCGGGTATGATGTTGATGAGATCGTCGATGCTCAAACCCGGGTCATCGATCAGCGCGATGCAAGCATCGATCACCTCGCCGAGATTGTGCGGCGGGATGTTGGTCGCCATGCCGACCGCGATGCCGCCGGCGCCGTTGACCAGCAGGTTGGGAAACTTCGCCGGCAGAACCTTCGGCTCCCGCTCGGAGCTGTCGTAGTTCGGCTGGAAATCGACGGTGTCCTTGTCGATGTCGTCGAGCAGCGAATGCGCGATCTTCTGCAGGCGGGACTCGGTGTAGCGCATCGCCGCCGGCATATCGCCATCGACCGAACCGAAATTGCCCTGACCATCGATCAGCGGCACGCGCATGGAGAAGTCCTGCGCCATGCGCACCAACGCGTCGTAGACCGACTGGTCGCCGTGCGGGTGATATTTACCGATGACGTCGCCGACCGTGCGCGCCGACTTGCGATACGGCTTGTTCCACTCGAACCCGTTCTCGTACATGCCGTAGAGAATGCGTCGATGCACCGGCTTGAGACCGTCGCGCGCATCGGGCAGCGCTCGCGACACGATCACGCTCATGGCGTAATCGAGATAGGAGCGCTTCATTTCGTCGGAGATCGAAACGGGTTTGATATCGACGGGGCCGGAGCCGCTTTCCGTCGGGTCGTTCGGGTCGGTCAAAGGTGCGAATCCTGAGGTGCGAAATGCTTCGCCAATATAGGCTGAATCGCGGGTTTTCGCCAAGCTATTCGAACCAGAAAACGCTCGAAATAATCAAGCATTTTCAGTTATTTGGACGGCGATTTTGCGACCATTCGGGCGCTCGCGGGAAAGCGCTTTACAAGGCCTCGCAAGGACCGGTCGCGAGCCCGCGGAAATCACCTTCCAGCGGCAAAAACCGGTCGGCAAATCCGCATCCCGCGCTAGGCTGGCGCAGCGACAGACCGGCGGCGCGCGACCGCCGTCCATCGGAGTGGCCATGCTTGCCGAATACGCCCTCAACGCGCTGGTGACACTGTTCGTCGTGGTCGATCCGATCGGGATCGCGCCGGCCTTCCTGTCGGTGACGCACGGACTGCCGACCACCGCGCGGCGCGGCGTCGGCTATCGCGCGGCGCTGATCGCCGCGATCATCCTGATCGGCACCGCGCTGATTGGAAACTGGCTGCTGGCGCGGCTCGGCATCGGCCTGCCTGCGTTCCGGATCTCCGGCGGCATCCTGCTGTTTGTCATCGCCGGCGAGATGGTGCTCGGCATCCGTCCGACGCGCGAGGCGCGGCAGGCCGAGCAGGCGATCGAGGAGCATGTCCGCAACATCGCGGCGTTTCCGCTGGCGATTCCGCTGATCGCGGGTCCCGGCGCGATCACCGCCACGCTGCTGCTGGCCGGTCAGACCAAGGCAGACCCGGCCTATCTGCTGGCGCTCGTCGGCATCATCGTCGTAATCGCCGCTGTCTGTGCGATTGCGTTTCTGTTCGCAGGCGGCGTTTCACGCCTGCTCGGCGTCACCGGCAATGTCGTGCTGTCGCGGCTGCTCGGCGTGGTGCTTGCCGCCCTCGCCGTGCAGTTCGTGATCGATGGCGGCCGCGCCGCTTTTGGATAGTGTTAGAACGGAATGTCGTCGTTCATGTCGTCGTTGCGGCCACCACCGCCACCCGACGAGACAGACCGGCGCTGCGAAGCGCCGCCGGAGACGAAATCGCCGCCGGTGTCGTCGGACGCGAACGATCCGCCGCCACCGCCGCTACGGCCGTCCAGCATGGTGAGAACCGAGTTGAAGCCCTGCAGCACCACTTCGGTCGAATACTTGTCCTTACCGTCCTTGTCCTGCCATTTGCGGGTCTGCAGCGCGCCCTCGATGTAAACCTTGGAGCCCTTCTTCAGATACTGCTCGGCAATCCGGCACAACCCTTCATTGAAGATCACCACGCGGTGCCACTCGGTCTTCTCCTTGCGCTCGCCGGTGTTCTTGTCGCGCCAGCTCTCGGACGTCGCGACACTGAGATTGGCGATCGGACGGCCATCCTGGGTCCGGCGCATGTCGGGATCGGCACCGAGGTTGCCGACCAAAATCACCTTGTTGACGCTTCCCGCCATGTCCTGTTCTCCACTATTCACGTGATCGCTGTTCGGGAGGCGGGATCTCGAAACCCTTCACGCGCTCCTTGCGGTGCGACCCTATACGCTCCGGCCTTCCGCGCCGCCCCGCCCGCGCCGTTATCCACGGATCGTTTGGTACGCGTTTATACTTGTCCACTATTTGTTCTTCAAAACAAGAAAAATCAATGACGTTCCAACCGGTTCGACATACGAGCCTGCAAAACGGCACAAAAACGCCATGTTTCCGAACGCCCAAATTTAAAAAGTTCCAAACAAATCGCTGACTTAGTCAAAAAATCTTCCCAGCCGAGTGTTGTATTTCGGAGACGGTCTTTTCCGAGCTTCGCGGTTATAACAGCGCCACAGAGTCGAAATTCCGGTGCGTTCGCGCCCTTGGATGACCTGCTTCGAGCCCAACAAGACGAAGCAGACTAAAACTGGAGAAGACACATGAAGAAGTTTCTGCTCGGCACCGCGGCGATCTTCGCCCTTGGTACCGTTTCGGCGGTTGCGGCCGACCTGCCGGCCCGCACCTACACCAAGGCGCCTGCGTATGTCGCTCCGGTCTATAACTGGACCGGTTTCTACATCGGTGCGCACGTCGGTGGCGCCTTCAACGGCTCCGACAGCTTCCTTGCTACGCCCGGCATCGTCGGCGCGCAGAAGGATGGTTCGTTCATCGGCGGTGGTCAGATCGGCGCCGACTACCAGTTCTCGCCGAACTGGCTGGTTGGTATCGAGGGCCAGATCAGCGGCATGACCGACAGCAGCCGCACCTTCACCGACGTTGCCACTGGCAGCACCCTGCGTGATCGCAGCGACTGGCTGGCTTCGGTCACCGGCCGCCTCGGCTACACTTGGGGTCCGGGCCTGCTCTACGTGAAGGGCGGCGCCGCGTTCCGTGACAACGGCCTGACCGGCAACGGCACCTTCCTGCCGGGCGTGACCAACCGTGACGACACCGGCTACACCGTCGGTGGTGGTCTCGAGTACATGTTCGCTCCGGCCTGGTCGGCGAAGATCGAGTACCAGTACTACAACTTCGGCACCACCGATGTGGTCGCTCCGGCTGGCGTCATCAGCTACAAGGACGACCTCCACACTGTGAAGGCTGGTATCAACTACCACTTCAACTGGGGTGGCCCGGTTGTTGCCAAGTACTAAGCTCTACTGATCCTCTGGATCGCGAAAAGGCCGGCGCAAGCCGGCCTTTTTGTTTGTCGCTTGCCGTCCGACAGCCGCGGCCGATGCGTTCGTTCTCGGCAGGTACCGACCTCAACGAAGTTCCGGCGTTTCCCACCATGAATCACAGGTCACCTTCATCAAGGTACTGGAAATTCGGCCGCGTTCTTCCTACGTTCGCTGCATGCAATCCCCGATGATGACGATCCGTTTCCGGGCTCCGGAAGTCGATCTTAAGCGCTCGCGCCCAGCGCGCCGGAACCCTGTTCATGGATGAAGTCCTCAAGGCCACCCGCAAGCAACCCGGCGCTGCCTCGCGCGCCATTACCATTCGCGGGGCGCGCGAACATAACCTGAAGAACATCGATCTCGAGGTGCCCCGCGACAAGCTCGTGGTGTTCACCGGCCTTTCCGGC
The DNA here is from genome assembly GCA_964384815.1 of uncultured Afipia sp. GTDB lineage: Bacteria > Pseudomonadota > Alphaproteobacteria > Rhizobiales > Xanthobacteraceae > Afipia. Next base: position 103,534 of record CAYLLZ010000003.1, read on the forward strand.
TCGGGAAAATCCTCGCTCGCCTTCGATACCATCTATGCCGAAGGCCAGCGGCGCTATGTCGAATCACTGTCCGCCTATGCGCGCCAGTTCCTGGAGATGATGCAGAAACCGGACGTCGATCAGATCGACGGCCTGTCGCCCGCCATCTCCATCGAACAGAAGACCACGTCGAAGAATCCGCGCTCGACGGTCGGCACCGTCACCGAAATCTACGACTACATGCGCCTGCTGTGGGCGCGTGTCGGCGTGCCCTACTCGCCGGCCACCGGTCTTCCGATCGAAAGTCAGGTCGTCTCGCAGATGGTCGATCGCGTGCTGGCGCTGCCCGAAGGCACCCGGCTTTATCTGCTCGCGCCGGTGGTGCGCGGCCGCAAGGGCGAGTATCGCAAGGAGCTCGCCGACTATCTCAAGAAGGGTTTTCAGCGCGTCAAGATCGACGGTACGTTCCATGAACTCGCCGACGCACCCACGCTCGACAAGAAATTCCCGCATGACATCGACGTCGTTGTCGATCGCATCGTGGTGCGGCCCGATATGGGACAGCGCCTCGCCGAATCCTTCGAGACTGCGTTGAAGCTGGCCGAGGGCCTTGCCGTGATCGAATTCGCGGATGCGCCTGCCGCCGCCGCTGACGGCAAGAAGTCCGAGAAGAAAACCGCCAAGATCCACGACAAGAGCGGGCCGGAGCGCATCCTGTTCTCGGAGAAGTTCGCCTGCCCGGTGTCCGGCTTCACCATTCCGGAGATCGAGCCGCGGCTGTTCTCCTTCAACAATCCGTATGGCGCCTGCCCGGAATGCGGCGGCCTCGGCGTCGAGCAGCATATCGATGCCGATCTGGTGATTCCCGATCAGGATCTGACCCTGCGCAAGGGGGCGATCGCGCCTTGGGCGAAATCGTCCTCGCCCTATTACGTGCAGACGCTGCAGGCGCTCGGCAAGTTCTACAAGTTCACGCTCGATACCAAGTGGAAGGACCTGCCGAAGAAAACGCAGAACGCCCTGCTCTACGGCTCAGGCGAGGACGCGATCAAGTTCTCCTACGAGGACGGCACGCGCTCCTACGACACCAAGAAGCCGTTCGAAGGCATCATCACCAATATCGAGCGCCGCTATCAGGAAACCGAAAGCGAATGGGCGCGCGAGGAGCTCGGCAAGTATTTTGCCGACGTGCCATGCGCGGCCTGTCACGGCTACCGGCTCAAGCCTGAAGCACTGTGCGTCAAGATCGGCGGCAAACATATCGGCGAAATCGCCGACCTGTCGGTGCGCAAGGCCGGTGAATGGTTCGAGACCGTTCCCGACGCGCTGAACAAGCAGCAGAACGAGATCGCCGCCCGCATCCTCAAGGAAATCCGCGAGCGGCTGAGCTTCCTGCTCGACGTCGGCCTGAATTATCTGACACTGTCGCGCTCCTCGGGCACGCTGTCCGGCGGCGAAAGCCAGCGCATCCGCCTGGCCTCGCAGATCGGCTCCGGTCTTACCGGCGTGCTCTATGTGCTGGACGAGCCCTCGATCGGTCTGCACCAGCGCGACAATGCGCGGCTGCTCGACACGCTGCGGCGGCTGCGCGATCTCGGCAATACCGTGATCGTGGTCGAACACGATGAAGACGCGGTGCTGACTGCCGACTACGTGGTCGATGTCGGCCCCGGCGCCGGCATCAATGGCGGCAATATCGTTGCCAAGGGCACGCCCGACGACATCATGCGCAATCCGAACTCGCTGACCGGAAAATATCTGACCGGCGAGATGTTCGTGCCGATTCCGGAGCGCCGGCCGCCCAACCCGCGCCGGACCATCAAGGTGATCAACGCGCGCGGCAACAATCTGAAGAACGTCTCAGCCGAGATCCCGCTCGGCCTGTTCACTTGCGTCACAGGCGTATCCGGCGGCGGCAAGTCAACGCTGCTGATCGATACGCTCTACAAGGCGATCGCGCGCAAGCTCAACAATGCCAGCGAAGGCCCCGCCCCGCACGACCGCATCGAGGGGCTGGAGCATATCGACAAGATCATCGACATCGACCAGTCGCCAATCGGGCGCACGCCGCGCTCCAACCCGGCGACCTATACCGGCGCGTTCACACCGATCCGCGAATGGTTCGCCGGCCTGCCGGAAGCCAAGGCGCGCGGCTATGAGCCCGGCCGCTTCTCGTTCAACGTCAAGGGCGGCCGATGCGAGGCCTGTCAGGGCGATGGCGTCATCAAGATTGAGATGCACTTCCTGCCCGACGTCTACGTGACCTGTGATACCTGCAAGGGCAAGCGCTACAACCGCGAGACGCTCGAAGTGCTGTTCAAGGGCAAGTCGATCGCCGACGTGCTCGACATGACTGTCGATGAAGCCGCCGAGTTCTTCAAGGCGGTGCCGCGGGTGCGCGAGACCTTCAAGACGCTGCAGCGCGTCGGCCTCGGCTACATCCATGTCGGCCAGCAGGCTACCACGCTCTCTGGCGGCGAGGCGCAGCGCGTCAAGCTTGCCAAGGAGCTCAGCAAGCGCGCCACCGGCCGCACGCTTTACATCCTGGACGAGCCGACCACCGGCCTGCACTTCCACGATGTGTCCAAGCTGCTCGAGGTGCTGCATGAGCTGGTGGCACAGGGCAATACGGTGGTGGTGATCGAGCACAATCTCGAAGTCATCAAGACCGCGGACTGGGTGATCGATCTTGGTCCGGAAGGCGGCGACGGCGGCGGCGAGATCGTGGCCTGGGGACCGCCGGAAGACATCGTCAGGGCGAGCCGCAGCTACACCGGCAAATTCCTCGCGCCGGTGCTGAAGAAGGGCCGCGCGGGCAATCTTCGCAAGAGCGAGGAAGCAGCGGAATAACAGAATCCGAGCCGGATCATTTTTCAGGCGGCTGATGTGGGTCAGCCGCCTGAAATTTGTCGGACCGGACTTAGGTCTTCAGCCTGCATCGTCAGGCATGGCTCATTGCCCGTGCCGTGCAAGCTCCTGATCGGAAAGCTCCCAATCCTGCCAGAGCTTCAGAGCCGCCAGGAGCAGTACGATGCCGCCGAGCGCGGCATGCCAGATCCTCAACGTGCCGCCGGTCGAATATCCGAAGAGGTAGGGCGACATGATGAGCCAGATCGCGAGCACCATTTCGCAGCCCTCCTCCCAGCGTCGCAGGACGAGGTATTCAAGCTGCGAAAAGCCGAACACCAAGGCGCCGACAAGCACCGTATTCATCAGCACAAGTCCCGGCTCAGGTAGCGAACCGAGGCCGTAATTGGCTTGTCCGGTCAGCCAGGGAGAGAATGCGATCAGGAAACCGAGCAGCATGCCGACCCAGTCTTCCCACAGCCGATGAGTGTCGAAAAATCGCACACCAGACATGGAAACCTCCTTTGCAAAGAGGCATATGGCGGCGGCCCGAACGGGACGTATTCCAACCGTTACGACCATTCGGCCGCACGTCTATGTCTACATTCGACCTATGAAACTGCCCTGTTTTTGCAAGAGGCCATGCAGCGGCTTTGTTGTCACAGGCAGCCCGGCCCGTTAACTTTTAAGGCATGTCGGGCCACAACTGTGGGCCGGAATCGAAGGAGACGATATGAGCGACGCAACCGGAGACGTTCGGGACAATGCCGCCGAAGGCCGATACGAACTGACGGTCGAGGGCTATCTCGCCGCGGCCTATTACAAGAAGGACGGCAACGTCGTCACCTTCGTCCATACCGAGGTGCCCAAGGAGCTCGGCGGCAAGGGCGTCGGATCTCGTCTGGTCAAAGGAGCACTTGAACAGGTCCGCGTGCAGAACTTGAAAGTGGTCGCGCAGTGCCCGTTCGTGAAGGGCTATATCGACAAGCACGCCGAGTTTGCCGATCTGGTGAACTAGCCCCGCTCTGCGTCACCAGCGCCAGGAGGTGCTGTCCGTGAGTGCCACGCCGGTCCGTCAGGTCCGAAACAATACGTCGCTGCAGCGTTACGAGCTCGACGTCGATGGCGGCGTCGCTTTTGCACGCTATCGGCTGGAGCCGGGCCTGGTGATCATCACCCATGTCGAGACACCGCCCGCGCTGCGCGGGCAAGGCATCGGCTCGCAGGTGGTGGAAGGCAGCCTTCATCTGATCCGGACGGAAAAGCTGAAAGTGCGGGCGGGTTGCAGTTTCGCCCGCAGCTATCTTGCAGACCATCCGGAGTTTGCGGACATCACCGTCTAGACGGCGAGGCCTCAGACGATCTTGATCGACATATCCGGCAGGCCTTCCAGCTTGCAGAGCAGCACGTCGCCCTTCACTACCGGCCCGACGTTCTCGGGCGTGCCGGAATAGATGATGTCGCCGGCCTTGAGCTCAAAAGCCTCCGATAGCTTGGCAATCTGTTCGGCGACGCTCCAGATCATCTTGTCGAGATTGGAATTCTGCCGCACCGTACCGTTGACCGCGAGCGAGATCGCACCCTTGGTGAAGTGCCCGGTCTTCGCAACCGGATGGATCGGCCCAAGCACCGCGGCATGGTCGAAGCTCTTGCCGATTTCCCACGGCTTTTTCATGCTGGCCATTTCGTTCTGCAGATCGCGGCGGGTCATGTCGAGACCAAGCGCATAACCGAACACATGGTCGAGCGCCTTGTCGGGCGAAATGTTGGTGCCGCCGGACTTCAGGGCCGCGACCAATTCCACCTCGTGATGATAGTTCTTGGTCAGCGACGGATAGGGATGGTCCGCGACCTGTCCGATCGGCACGTTCTGGATCGCATCGGTCGGCTTCTGGAAGAAAAACGGCGGCTCGCGATTCGGATCGGAGCCGCGCTCGATCGCGTGAGCGGCGTAGTTGCGGCCGATGCAGTAGATGCGCCGGACCGGAAAGACTTCGCTCTGGCCGACGATCGGGATCGTCACCGTCGCCACCTCGAACACCGGCTTGGCGGCGCCCTGCGCTTTCGCGGGAGTGGATTGGGTGGCCGCGCCCGCCATTGCGGCGGCGCCGGCTGCAAGAACGGTTCGTCGATCGATCGTCGTCATGGTCGCTCTCCCAGGGTGTTTGTTATGTTCGTTGCACGATGCGGTCCCGCACCGTGGTGGTAAAATCGGTATTCTCAATTTGAGAACCGGGCAAGAAACGGGATGGAGACCGCCGTACACCATTGCGTCAGCGGTGCATCGTTTCGCTGCACTGCAATGAGCAGGCATGAAAAAGCCCGCCCTTTCGGGCGGGCTTTGACTGTGCCGAATTAACGGACAGCTTAGCGCTTGATGTCATCCGGCAGCTTGCCGCCATTGGCGGCCAGCTTGTTCATCACCTGCTTGTGCAGCCAGATGTTCATCGAAGCGGAGTCGTTGGTATCGCCGGTATAGCCCAGCTCCTTCGCCAGCTCCTTGCGGGCGGAAAGGCTGGAATCGATGTTCAGCGCCTTCATCAGATCCACGATCGACGTGCGCCATTCGAGTTTCTCGCCTTTCGCGGCAACCGCCTTGTCGAGGATCGGCGCAACGTCAACGGTTTGCGCGGGGGCGGCGCCACCACCTGCCGCCGATCCGGCGCCGCCGGCAGGCTCAGCCGCATTGGCCGGAGTGGTGCCGAAAATCGCGCCGATGATCTTGCTAAAAATGCTCATAGTTGGACTCCCAAATTAATTCGAGGGCGAGGTGGAGGGTCGAAGACGCCGCGGGACCGCGACGCCATGCCGGAGCGGTTGGCAGTCTAGACAGACCGGGCCGTCCTTGCCAATGCGGCAGTGTTGCGATGCCACATGGCAAAACGATGAAGCGAGCCTTTCATCCTCAGGAATATACAACCAAGTCAAAAACTTTCCGGAACCCAATACCGGAGTCGCCGTTATCAAACTTGGGATCAATCTAATTCGCGCATAGCCACACGCTCACTCAACCGTGAGTTCAGCATCCTGCGAACGGGATTAGGCTTCCCAGTAGCGGTTCGTCGATCACATCGCGTCCGTGAACGTCATGTGCAGCGACGTCCGACATCGAACGGAGACTTGCCCATGTCGAGCGCACAATACTCAAGTCACTCCTTTCCAATCCCGACCCCCTCTCCCGCCACAACGCCGATCATTCGCCATATCAGCTTTGCCGACCTTACCGATGCCTTGCGCAAAGGCTGGGACGATTTTCAGGCCATCCCGACGCATGCAGTGCTGCTGGCGCTGATCTATCCGGTGCTCGGTCTGGTGCTCGCCCGGCTGGTGCTGGGATATTCGGTATTGCCGCTGCTGTTTCCGCTGGCCGCAGGCTTTGCGCTGCTCGGCCCGTTCGCCGCGCTCGGTCTTTACGAACTAAGCCGCCGCCGCGAGGCCGGAGAAGAGCCGACCGCATGGGACGCGCTCGATGTGCTGCGCTCACCGTCCATCGGCGCGATGCTGGCGCTTGGCGGCATTCTCATGGTGCTCTTCGCGGTGTGGGTGGCGACGGCGCAAGCCATTTATGTCGCAACCTTCGGCTATGAGCCGGCCGCGAGCATTTCAGATTTCATCGGTGTCGTCTTCTCGACGACGCAAGGATGGAAGCTGATCATGGTCGGCTGCGGTGTCGGTCTGCTGTTCGCATTGGTCGCGCTCTGCATCAGCGTGGTGGCATTCCCGCTGATGCTCGACCGCCACGCCAGCGCGACGGAAGCCATGCTCGTGTCGTTCAAGGTGGTGATGCAGAACCCGATCACGATGATCGCATGGGGTCTGATCGTCGCGGCGTTGCTGGTGCTGGGCTCGGTGCCGTTCTTCCTGGGTCTTGCGGTCGTCGTGCCGGTGCTCGGACATGCGACGTGGCATCTGTATCGCAAGGCGCTGGAACCTGCGGCAATGCCCTATCACACCCCGCCCCGCACGCCGAAACAACGACGCTATGCGGCTGAATTTCCGGTCAACCTGTTCTCCTGGGGACGCAAGGACCGCTAGTCCAGGCTGATGATCAATCACTGATTGAGAACGCGCTCCGCTTGGCGGGGCGCGTTTTGTTTTCGGCAGCGACAATATGATCGAGGAACGTGGCGAACACCTGCCCGTTGGCGCGTGGGGCATCCTCTATGGAGCAAGCCATGCAACTGTCAGGCAGAAGGATCGCCATTCTTGCCACCAACGGCTTTGAACAATTGGAACTGGAAGTGCCGCGCGACCGGCTGAAAGCGGCAGGCGCGACGGTCGATATCGTCTCGCTGCAACCCGGCACGATCAAAGGCTGGGACAAGAAAGACTGGGGCCGACCGGTCAAGGTCGACAAGACCCTGAGCGAGGTCTCGCCGAACGACTACGACGCCGTCGTCCTGCCGGGCGGGCAGATCAATCCGGATCTGCTCCGCGTCGAGCAGCAGGCGCTCGACTTCATCAAGAGCATCTTCGATCAGAAAAAGATCGTCGCGGCGGTATGCCATGCGCCATGGCTGTTGATCGAGACCGGCATCGCCAAGGATCGCAAGATGACATCCTACAAATCGATCAAGACCGACGTCATCAACGCTGGCGGCAAGTGGGAAGATGTCAAGGTCGTGGTCGATGAGGGCGTGATCACCTCACGCAATCCCGGCGACCTCGAAGCCTTCTCCGCCAAGATCATCGAGGAAGTGCTCGAAGGAAAACACACCCGCCGCAGCGCGGCCTGAGCCCTCAAAGCTCTGAACCGGACCGCGGTGACTGCCGCGGTCCGGTTTGGAAAGAGCATGGCCCTTCAGGAAGCAGAGACTGCGATCTCAATGCTTGTGCGTCGATGTCGCGCCGAGCGCATTGACCTTGAAGACAACCTCGAGCGGGCCGGCCTTCTCGAAAGCCAGCGTCGCCTTTACCGTCTCACCTTGCTTCAGCGGCCGCTTCAGGTCCATGAACATCACGTGCAGACCGCCCGGGGCAAGTTCGACACTCTGCCCCGGCTTGATCACCAGATCTTCCGTGACCGGACGCATCTTCATGACCCCGCCGGTCATCGTCATCTCATGAATTTCGATATGACCCGCGATGGAGGATTCCGCCTTGATCAGGCGGTCCGCCGCCGTGCCGTTATTGACGATTTTGAGATAACCGCCGGCGACCTTGGCGCCGCCCGGCGTGGCGCGCGTCCACGGCGCGGTGACGGCGATATCGCCGGCCTTGAAGGTGGTGGAGGCGTCTGCGGCGCTCTGCGGCGCAGCGGCAGCATGGCCGCCGTGGTCGGCCGGGCCGGCAGAGGCGCCGGGCAAGAAGACAAAACCGGCTGTAAGCGCGCCAGCGATGGCCAGCGCGTGTCGAACGGAAGAACGTTGAATGATCATGATAGGCCTCGGTCTGAGAGAATGGTGATGATCGAAGGTCTCAGGCCGGGCTCGGCGGCCCCCGTGCCGGCATCGCACCGGGCACATGCACCATGGCAACATCGGAAAGGTATTGAGGCACCAGATTCGTAGTTACGAACCGATGCGAGAACCAGGCGAACTGTGCCGGCAGCATCGCTGATCCGGCGCCCGCCGCCGTGCACATGAACAAGCAATCGGAATGGGCTGTGGAGCCCTCGTCTGCCGGATCTCCGGAGAACGGCTGCGCCGGCATCGTCTTGGAACCGGACGGCGTACAAAGGTAGCCGCTTGCCCCATGCGATTCGGGCACCCCGGCCGCCTTGGCCCAGGCTCCGGCAAGCCCATGCAGGACCAGCGCCTGCGACAGCACCACGACGAGAACCAGGCGATGAAGGAGACCGCGTCCTTGCATCGAATGGCTATGCCATCTTCTCGAAGAACCGTCCATCCAGCGCCCCAGACGAGCCGTTTTTGCGTCTATTCTGAAAATATGAGTGAATATAAATTCACTTATATTACTTATGCATATTTGCCGCAGGCTAAATATACCGCCATCCAGCGCGAAGGATCATGAGATAGGTCAACACTCTCTCTTACAATATATTTTTAACCTCTCTAACCGGAGCAACCATCCTTATCGCTGTATCCCGGTTCCAGATAAGCCGGTATAATCTCCTTAGATATGCATATTCGGTCTAGCTGCATCGCAACATCCGCGCTGGTATACCAAGGATTCGAGGCCTATAAAGCATTCAACGATCAGCGCAGAGAAAAGCTGAATCAAGACTCGAAGGAGACCTACCATGTTCCTGTCATTCGTTCGCATGATCCAGAAGTTCCGTGAGTATCAGCGCCACATGGACGAGCTTTCCCAGCTCTCCGACCGCGAGCTCGCCGATATCGGCCTCGACCGTTCGGACATCCAGCGCGTGGCGGCCGGCTCGTATCAGGGCTGAGCTTTCCCGCACTGTCCTCCCGATTACGCCCGCGCAAGCGGGCGTTGTCGTGTCTGGCGCTCTGTCTGACCGGTTCTTCCCGGGAAAACCTCCAAACCGGCCCATCACATCCCGGTTCTGATTCCATCAGGCCGTAAAAGGCTTTAAGTGTGAGGCCATGATCGACACGGCATCTCACACCCCTTCCCCCGTTCACATCGTTGGCGCAGGTCTCGCCGGCTGCGAAGCCGCCTGGCAGCTCGCCAGCCGCGGTGTGCGCGTGGTGCTGCACGAAATGCGGCCGGTGCGGATGACCGAGGCGCACCGCACCGAGAGCCTCGCCGAACTGGTCTGCTCCAATTCATTCCGGTCGGACGACGCGGCCAACAATGCGGTCGGCCTGCTGCATGCCGAGCTGCGCAAGCTGAATTCACTGATCATGCGCGCGGCGGACGCCAATCAGGTTCCGGCGGGCGGCGCGCTGGCGGTGGATCGCGAGGGTTTTGCCGCCGCCGTCACCCAAGCCATCGCCGGGCATCCGCTGATCGAGATTCGGCGCGAGGAGATCGAGGGCTTGCCGCCGGCAGAGTGGGACAACGTCATCATCGCCACGGGGCCGCTGACGTCGCCTTCGCTGGCAAATGCGATCCGTGAACTCAGCGGCGAGGACGCCCTCGCCTTTTTCGACGCCATCGCGCCGATCGTGCATCGCGATTCCATCGACATGTCGGTGGCCTGGTTTCAGTCGCGCTACGACAAGGTCGGCCCAGGCGGCAACGGCGCCGACTACATCAACTGCCCGATGACGCGCGAGCAATATGACGCCTTCGTTGCCGCGCTGATCGCCGGCGAAAAGACCGACTTCAAGGACTGGGAGACCAGCACGCCGTATTTCGACGGCTGCCTGCCGATCGAAGTGATGGCGGAGCGTGGCCCCGAAACGCTGCGGCACGGGCCGATGAAGCCGGTGGGCCTCACCAACGCGCACAACCCGACCGTGAAGCCCTACGCCATCGTCCAGCTTCGCCAGGACAACAAGCTCGGTACGCTCTACAACATCGTCGGCTTCCAGACCAAGCTGAAGCACGGCGCGCAGACGCAGATCTTCCGCACCATTCCCGGGCTCGAGCACGCCGAATTCGCACGGCTTGGCGGGCTGCACTGCAACACCTTCCTCAACTCGCCCAAGCTGCTCGATGCGCAGTTGCGATTGCGGGCTGAGCCGCGCCTGCGCTTCGCCGGGCAGATGACCGGCTGCGAAGGCTATGTCGAATCCGCGAGCATCGGCCTGCTCGCCGGCCTGTTCGCGGCCACCGAAGCCCGGAACGCCACGATGGCTCCACCGCCGGCGACGACCGCGCTCGGCGCGCTGCTCGGCCACATCACCGGCGGCCATCTTGAGACGGTCGACGCCGGGCCGCGTTCGTTCCAGCCGATGAACATCAATTTCGGACTGTTTCCGCCGCTCGCGAGCGCGCCAACAAAGAAAGCGGATGGCACACGGCTGCGCGGCGCTGAGAAATCCGTCGCCAAGAAGCAGGTGATGAGCGCCCGCGCCTTCGCAGACCTCGATCGCTGGATCGCCGATCAGGTCCTTGTCCCGGCCGCGGCCTGACCCGATGCCGCTATCGCCGATGCCGATCAGGACATTCCCATGAGCCTGCCGAAACAGGACGCGCAGGTGCTGGCCTCGAATTGGATCGAGGGCGTGCTGCTCAAGCGCGACGTCTTCTCGACGGTCGAGCGCGGCCGCTTCCGTACGCCGGAAGGCGAAGTCGATGCCGTGCTGCGCCGGCTCGATCAGGTGCCGTGGTGGTCCTACCCGCTGGCGCGGCATCTGTTTCGACGCGAGCGCCGCGCGCTTGCACTCGCCCGCGAACTGCATGTCGGACCGGACCTGCTGTGGGCGGGCGACAAGGCGCTGGTGCGTGGCTTCATCGACGGCGTCGCGCTGCATCTGGCCAAGCCGGTCAGCGATGTCGCCTATTTCAAAAGCGCCAAACGCGCGCTGCTGCGCCTTCATCGCCTTGGCATCTGCCACAACGATCTTGCCAAGGAGCAGAACTGGCTACGCGGCACCGACGGCCGCGCCTACCTCACCGACTTCCAGCTTGCGGTCTGCTTCCGCGGCCGCAGCCAGCTGTTCCGCATCGCGGCGTATGAAGACCTGCGCCACATGCTCAAGCACAAGCGCCGTTATGCGCCCGAAGCGCTGACACCGAAGGAAAAGGCCGTGCTGGCGAAGAAATCCGGCTTCGCGCGGCTTTGGCTTGCGACCGGCAAGAAAGTCTACAAGGCGATCACCCGCGGGGTGTTCAACTTCACCGACCGCGAAGGCGGCGGCCGCCGGCTGGTCAACGATGCGCCGGTGCTGATCGAAGCTTTGAAGAAGAACCCTTCGGTGCGGGATGCCGCGATCGTCGCCTTCGCCGATCGCCGCGCCGGTGTCGGCCTTTACGCATTCGTGGAAGCGCCCGGCGACGTGGCCGAGACCGATCTGCGCGCCGCATTCGCCTCGGAACCGAAGCCGCCGGAGCATCTGCAGATTGTCGATGCACTGCCGCGCGACGCGACGGGCGCGGTGAGAACCGAGATCCTGCAACTCGTAGCGATGAATCAAATCGACCTGATTGAGCCCTTGATGCGCAGCGACGCCGACCGCGCCTTCATGAAGGACATTCTCGACCAGCGCAAAAACCTGCGCGACCGCTTCAGCTTCTGAACGGCCTCGCGCGGGAGGCGCGCCACAGCGTCCACAGCGTGGCGAGACGCGATGGCCCTTCCACCGGCTTGAACAGATCGGCATTCGGTCGCGCGGCCCGCGTCAGGATACGCCGGATCAGCGCCAAACGCAGAAACGCGGCATGCGCGCCTTCCGGCACGCTCGGCAGCAGATCACCCGCCGAATCCAGATGCGACACCCCTTCGGCGCGCAGTTGTTCGACCACCTCATGCAGACTCGGCGTCATCTTGCCGGCGAAAATATCGGCGGTGGCGACGCCATGCTGATCCAGCAGTTCGCGCGGCAGATAAAGCTGTCCACGCGAGGCATGCAGAGGCAGCGACGCGATGACATCGGCGAGACCCTGCGCGATACCGGCATGGTGCGCGACATGGTCGGCTTCCTCGGAAGCTCCGGCAAGAATCTGCGCACTCAGCGAGAACAGCGTCGACGATGTGTCGTTGCAATAGGATTCGAGCGCGTCGAGCGTGGTCATCTGGTCGTCGTAGACGTCGAAGATATGCGCTTCGATCAAACGCAACAGCGCCGCGGCCGGAAGATGATGATAGGCCATCGTCAGCAGCAGTTCTGCCGCGACGGGACTGCCCTCCGCGCCGTTCTGCCCGCCACCCTCCAGAAGATCGGTCCACCATTGCAGCCGGATTTCACCCGGCAGCGGTTGGCTGATCTGGTCGCGAACACGCGAGACCTCGACATTGAAGGCATAGAGCGCCAGCAGCGCACGGCGTTTTTCGGGCGGCAGGAACAGCGTTGCAGCGTAACGCGGAAAATCGCGGTCGCGCACCAGTTCGGCACAAAACGCGGCGTTGCTGCCGTTCTGTGATCTCTCCGATGATACGCTCATGGCACTGCTATCAGCGCCGCGGCGACACGGCGCCTCTCACCCATCATGATGTTGTAGGTCCGGATCGCAGGTCCCGTCTGCATCGGATCAAGAACGATCCTGACGGCGCGCAGTTCCTCGCGCAGAGCGCGTGGCGGGATCCAGACATCAAGGCCGGTACCGATGATGAAAGTATCGATGGCATCAGCGTGCGCGAATATCGGCTCCAGCGAAGCACGATCGATGTCACCCGGCCGCGTCACCGGCCATGCCCAGATTCCGTCCGGCAGACAGAGCAAGGAGCCACGATGCGACATCTCGGCAAAACGGAATCCGCCGTTGCCGTAGGCCTCGATCGGCACGGCGTATGGAAGGTGCGGGGTCTCCGTCAACCTGCCGCTCTACGGCTTCGTCTGCTTGTCTTCACCGTGACGCGTCGCACCGACACCGAGATAGATCAGCATCGGGGCCGCGATGAAGATCGAGGTGTAGGTGCCGACCAGCACGACGCCGAACATCATGGTCGCGGTGAAGGAATGGATCGCCTTGCCACCGAACAGCAGCAGCGCCAGCAACGCCAGCGTCACCGTGACGTGGGTGATGATGGAGCGCGACAGCGTCGAGTTGATCGACGCATTGAGCAGATCCTCCATCGGCATTTTCTTGTAGCGTCGCAGCAGTTCGCGGATACGGTCGTAGATCACCACGGTGTCGTTAAGTGAATAGCCGAGAATGGTCAGCAAGGCGGCGATACTGGTGAGATCGAAGTCGATCTGCGTCACCGACATGAAGCCGATGGTCAGCACGATGTCGTGGACGTTGGCGACCATCGCGCCTAGCGCAAACTGCCACTCGAACCGGAACCAGAGATAGATCAGGATGCCGACGATGGCGAGCATCAGGCCGACCGTGCCGAACGCCAGCAACTCGCCGGACACTCGCGGTCCGACCACCTCGACGCGGCGATATTCGATGCCCTCGCCCAGAGAGGACCGGACCTTCTGGATCGCCGCCTGCTGCGCGGCATCGCCGCCGGGCTGCTCGGCAATGCGGATCAGCACGTTGGACGGGCCGCCGAATTGCTGAAGCTGAACGTCGCCAAGACCAAGTCCGCCGAGTTGCGTGCGCAGCTTGGCGATGTCGGCGGGGCCAGACTTCTCCTGGATCTCCAGCAGCATGCCGCCGCGGAAATCGATGCCGAAATTGAGCCCGTGCACGAAGTACAGCGTGATCGCGATGATGGTCAGCACCGCCGAGATCGGGAAGCTGAACCGGCGGAAGTCCATGAAATGGAAGTTGGTATTGTCGGGAACGATGCGCAGCGCCGGAATGACGCCGTAGACGCTCAGCACCGTCAGAACGACGATGAAGACCGCAAGCCCGATGATAATCGTCTGTGTCACGACGGCAGCTTCCTCAAATCGGCACGGTCTTCGGCCGCTTCCAACGCACCCACGTCGCAACAATGAGACGGGTGACCGTGAAGGCCGTGAACACCGTGGTGATGATGCCGATTCCGAGCGTCACGGCGAAGCCGCGCACCGGGCCGGTGCCGATGTAGAACAGCACCGCGGCGGCGATGAAAGTGGTGATGTTGGAGTCGAGAATGGTGGCGAGCGCGCGACTGAAACCGGCATCGATCGCCGAGATCGCGTTGCGGCCGGCTCGCAACTCTTCGCGAATGCGTTCGTAGATCAGCACGTTGGAGTCCACCGCGATGCCGACGGTCAGCACGATACCGGCGATGCCGGGCAGCGTCAGCGTGGCATTGAGCAGCGACAGAACGCCGAAGATCATCGCGACGTTGACCCCGACCGCGATGTTGGCGAACAGGCCGAACAGCCGATAGGTCAGCGTCATGAACACGATCACGAGGATCGAGCCGACATAGGACGCAAGCTCGCCGGCCGCGATCGAGTCCTGACCGAGGCCCGGACCCACGGTGCGCTCCTCGATGATGGTCAGCGGCGCCGGCAGCGCGCCGGCGCGCAGCAGGATCGCAAGATCGTTGGCCTGCTGCACGGTGAAATTGCCGGAAATCTGGCCCGAGCCGCCGGTGATCGGCTCCTGAATCACAGGCGCCGAGATCACCTCGTTATCGAGGATGATCGCGAAAGGCTGTTTGACGTTCTCGGTGGTGGCGATGGCGAATTTGCGCGCGCCCGAGGTATTGAACTTGAACGAGACGATCGGCTGGCCGTTGCGTTGATCGAATCCGGGCTGCGCGTCGGTGAGATCGGCACCGGAGACCAGCACCTGCTTCTTCACCACGTAAGGAACGTGCGGCGCCTCAATGCCACGCAGCACTTCGGAATCCGACGGCACCCGGCCCTGCAGGGCATCCTCCGGCGACACCGAGGTGTCCACCATGCGGAAGTCCATCTTCGCCGTCTTGCCGAGGATTTCCTTCAGACGCGTCGGGTCCTGCAGGCCCGGCACCTGCACCAGCACGCGGTCAAGGCCCTGCCGCTGGATCAGCGGCTCCACGGTGCCGAGTTCGTTGACGCGCTTTTCGATGATCTGGATCGACTGCTCGACCGCCTGACGCAGGCGATCGTTGATCGCCGCCTGCGGCACGCTCAGCCGGATCAGACCGCCGCCCGCGTCGGACACCTCGACGCTGCGCTGGCCGCTGCTGCCAAGCAGGCCGCCGAGCGGCTGCGACAACTCGCGAAGCTTGGAGAGCGCGGTCGCCTGATCGGCATCCTTGACGCGCACCTCGACATTGTCGCCCTTCACGCCGAGGCCGGTGTAGCCGATCTTGGCGTCACGCAAGGTGCGGCGAACGTCATCGCGGACCTGATCGAGCTTGTCCTTCTTGACCGAATTGGCATCAACCTCGAGCAGGATGTGCGAACCACCCTGCAAATCGAGGCCCAGCACCAGGCGGCGCTGCGCCCAGTTCGGCCAGGTCTTGACGGTCGCCTCGGAGAAGAAGTTCGGAACGGCGCACAGACACACCACGAGCGCGGTGAGCACAACCGCGAGCGCTTTCCAGCGGGTGAAGTACAGCATCGAGAATTACCCGTCAGGTCGTTGAGGTGCGGCGCCGGCGAACGTCAGCTCGCGGCGTCTTCCTTGGCAGGCTCGCCCTTGGTCCGAACGCCGGTGATCATCTGCCGCATCTGGCGGATCTTCACGCCGTCCGAAATTTCCATTTCCACCTGATCGTCGTCCACCACCTTGGTGACTTTGCCGACGAGACCGCCATTGGTGATAATGGTGTCGCCGCGGCGGATATTCTTCACCATCTCGGCGTGCGCCTTTACCTTCTTCTGCTGAGGACGCAGGATCAGGAAATACATGATCACGAAAATCATCGCGAACGGCAGCAGCGACATCAGCATGGAGTTGGCGTCGCCGCCCGCGGCAGCCTGGGCGTAGGCAGGAGAAATGAACATCAGCAAGGGTCCTTAATGAGGGTGCCGCCGGCCGTGGAAAACACGCCGGCGGCAAGCCATTCGGGGCGAATTTGCGCGGACTATAGCGGCCAGCGCCCCAATTGCAACGCCGCCCAGCCCCTCGTTTTCAACGGCTTGCCGGCCTCCTCATGCCTCGCATAGGGTGCCCTCCAACGTAGTGGAACGAAGCCAGCCCATGCCTAAAAAAGCCCGGAAAACGCCCTCCCGCACCCCTTCCAAGCCCGCCTCCCGGAAAGTCCAGAAGCCCGCGACAAAACGCGCCAGCCCGCCCGCGAGCGGTGTTGAGGAGCGGATCGCGCGCGCGCTCGAGGCCATCGCGGCCGGCCTGCCCGGCTCCACGGAGAAAGCGTCCACACCCGATTCCCTGAAAACGGCGGAGGCCTTCATCTGGCAGCCCAACGGCCGCCTCGTGCCGGTGCCGCGGGTCAGCCGGGTCGATCTCGGCCTGCTCAAGGGCGTCGACCGGATGCGCGACATCCTGATCGAGAACACCGAGCGATTCGCCAAGGGCCTGCCCGCCAACAACGCGCTGCTCTGGGGCGCGCGCGGCATGGGCAAGTCATCGCTGGTCAAGGCGGCCCATGCCACCGTGAACGCGATGGTGAAAGGCCGGCTCAAGCTGATCGAGATTCACCGTGAGGATATCGAGACGCTGCCGACCCTGATGGCGCTGCTGCGGCAATCCGACTTCCACGTCATCGTGTTCTGCGACGACCTGTCGTTCGACGGCAACGACGCCTCCTACAAGTCGCTCAAGGCCGTGCTCGAAGGCGGCATCGAGGGCCGGCCGGAAAACGTCATCCTGTATGCGACCTCCAACCGGCGGCATCTGCTTGCGCGCGAGATGATCGAGAACGAACGCTCAACCTCGATCAATCCCGGCGAAGCGGTCGAGGAAAAGGTCTCGTTGTCGGATCGCTTCGGCCTGTGGCTCGGCTTCCACAAATGCAGCCAGGACGAATATCTCGAAATGGTCCGGGGCTATTGCCGGCATTTCGGCGTGCCGATCGCGGACGACGAGCTGGAGCGCGAGGCGCTGGAATGGGCCACCACGCGCGGCTCGCGCTCGGGCCGCGTCGCCTGGCAGTTCGTGCAGGAGCTTGCCGGCCGTCTCGGGGTCAAGCTCTCCGGAAAATAACGCCTCAGAGTATGCTGCCGTTGTTATTGGCGATCACCTGCTCCACCGGGATGCAGGTGCGCTGGCGTGCGCGGCCGTGGATGCGCCCCTCACCCGCATCACCATCCCGGCCGGACAGGCTTCGGTCTTGACCAGAACCGAAGCATACGGCGCCAGCACCAGCGGTTCGCGTTTCAGGAATCGATCAGCCGACGCGTGAGCGGGCAACATCACCACGAAAATCAACAAAGCCAGGATACGCATGGCATTTTCTCGGGGTCGGATCGGCGGGACAATCTGCTTCGGCAGGTTTCGTTCCATGGCGGCTTGAATATTCCGAAGCCATGACAGCCTGACGACCCTCCGGCCGCTACGTCTGATGCCGGCCAGAAAAAATGCCCGGATCAGATCCGGGCATTCGCAATGATGTCAGTTGAAGTGGCTTATGCGCCGTTGAGGAATTGAAGTGGGTCAACCGGAGACGACCCCTTGCGGATCTCGAAGTGAAGCTGCGGCGAACCCACTTCTCCCGATTGACCCGACTTGGCAATCACCTGGCCGCGCTTGATCGTATCGCCGCGCTTCACCATCAGCTCACTCGCGTGGGCATACGCGGTGACATAACCGTTGGAGTGCCGCACCAGGATGAGATTGCCGTAACCCTTCAGCTCGCTTCCGGAATAGGCCACCACGCCATCTTCCGCGGCCTTCACCGGCGTCCCCTCCGGCACCGCGACGTTGATGCCGTCATTCTGCTTGCCATTGGCTTTCGCGCCATAGGCCGTGATCACCCGGCCGCGCACCGGCCAGCGGAAGGTCGGCAGCGCATTGGTCGCTTCGGCCGCTTTCACCGGTGACTGCGTGGCCTCGATTTCCTTGGTCTCGGTCGCAAGGCGCGCCTTTTCCTTATGAACCGGCTCGACGGCCGCGGTCACAACAGGCTTTGCGGGCGCCGGTGCCACCGTAGCAGGCGCGGCAGCGACGGCCGGTGCCGCGGGAGCAGCAGCACCAGACGACGCAGGCACATTAATCTTGCTGCCGAGCTTGAGTTGAGCCGTCACGGGCAGATTGTTGGCGCGCGCAAGCTGCGCGACGCTGATATGATTGCGCCGGGCGATGTTGTTGAGCGTATCCCCATTGTTGACCACATGCACGCTGGCCGGAAGTCCGGCAGCCGATCTGGTCGAAGGCGCAGCCGACAAGGCCGGCGGCTGCATGCGAGCCGCAGCACTCTGCTGATGCGGGATGATCAGGCTCTGGCCGGGCGAGAGAGCGCGCGGTCCGTGATAGCCGTTGGCCTGCAGGATGGCCGAAGCCGGCACGTTGTAGCGGCGCGCGATGATCTCGAGCGTATCGCTGGTGCCGACGATGATTTTGGTACCGCCTTCACGGCTCCAGCCCGACGGCGTCGCGGCAACCGAGCGCGGCGCTACGCTTGCCGTGGTCTCGATCGGCCGAGATGGCGGAGCGTAGGACGACATGCCGCGACCACCGCCGGACATCGCCGGCTGGCTGGGCTGCGACAACGGCGCGGACACGATCGGCGCCGAAGCCGGCCGGGCGTATTGCGGCAGTTCCCTGGGCTGATACTGGGCGCGCGGAACCGAGCCCGTGGTCTCCGGAGCACCGCGCGAGGTGAACGGGTTTGAGAAATTGTCCGAGGAAAAGCGGGTCGATGTATCGGCGCTGCAACCACCGAAAGCCACCGAAACCAGCGCCAGAACCGCAATATGCGGGGTGCGGCGCAAGCCAAAATCGACAAGACGGGACATGGTTACTCACACGATACGCAACTGGTACTGATTTGAGTAAACACGTCCCTAGTAAATAACCCTTTAAGCCACGGACCATGCCCTTGAAGATGCGGGGCAAGCCGGCTTGCGCTCTCTCACAGCTCCTTCGCGACGCCCGGCAGCGCCGGCACGAACCGCACCTCCAGAAGTTCCTCCTGCTCGAACCCTTCCGGGGTCCGCCGCACCCGGATCAGGACCTGAACCCCGTCCTGCGGGCCGACCGGCGCGATCAGAATGCCGCCCGGCTCCAGCAGTTCTTTCAACTGATCGGGAATGGCCTCCATCGCCGCGGTGACGAGAATGCGGTCAAAGGTGCCGCAGGCCGCCGGGATATCGAAACCATCGCCGACGATCGCCTCGACATTCTTGCAGCCAAGCCGCGCCAGACGCTTGCGCGCCGTTTCCGCAAGCGTGCGAAACCGCTCGATCGTCACGACATCGCGACATAGCTGCGACAGGATCGCCGCCTGATAGCCTGAGCCGGTGCCGATCTCCAGAACGCGATCGGTCGGGCGAAGCCGCAACTGCTCCGTCATGTAAGCAACAACGAAAGGCTGGCTGATGGTCTGGCCACAGGCGATCCCAAGCGCCGTGTCGCGATAGGCCGCATCGCGATCCGCAGGATCGACAAAGACCTCGCGCGGCACCTCGTCCATCGCCCGCAAGACGGCCTGATCGCTGATCCCGCGCTGCCGCAAACCGAGTTGAAAACTCATCCTGGCAGGCGGTTGGGGCGGCGGATTTGGCATCAATGGACCGACTCGAGGCTTGCAGGAAGCGGGATGTCGCCAGCTAAAATCGTTTGGATGGAATGCGTCAACATCGATCCTGCCGGGAACCGGAACACGTGACGAACGGACCAATTCAGCCTAGACTGCGCCCCGCCGGAAACGCACGGCACCTGAGCGGGGATTGAATGTCAGATGTGGGCAAGGCCGGACGGGGTCCGCGTTCGGTTTTTCTGGTCGAAGACGAAGTCATGATTCGGATGATGGTATCCGACATGCTTGAGGAACTCGGCTATCACGTCGCTGCCGAAGCCGGCGACATCGATGAAGCCGTGCGTCTCGTCCAATGCACCGATTTCGACATCGCGATCCTCGACGTCAACGTCAACGGCAAGGTGATTTCCCCGGTGGCGGAGGCCGTGCAACTGCGCAACCGTCCCTTCGTGTTCGCGACAGGTTACGGTGTGCAGGGCCTGCCGGAGAAGTTCCGCGACCGCCCGGCGCTGCAGAAGCCGTTCCAGATGGACACGCTGGCGCGCATGATCGAGGACACGCTGCGCGGCGTGGTCGCCTGAGCGCAGCCGCGCAACATCGTCCAGCTACGGTGCGTTGAAAACGTTCGCGAGCCGTTCGGAGAACAGCATATCGGTGCGATCGAGCCGCAGCGGCGTCACCGACACGTAATTGCCTTCGAGCGCGGCGAGATCGGTGCCCTCGCCCGGAATATCCGGCACGGGAAACTTCTCGAAGCCGATCCAGTAATACGGATTGCCGC
Organism: uncultured Afipia sp.; assembly: GCA_964384815.1. Lineage (GTDB taxonomy): Bacteria > Pseudomonadota > Alphaproteobacteria > Rhizobiales > Xanthobacteraceae > Afipia. Next base: position 124,095 of record CAYLLZ010000003.1, read on the forward strand.
GCCCGTCATAGTGACCGTCGATGCGCAGGAAGCCCTGATTGCGCTTGCCCTGCCGCGTGACGACGACGCCCTTCACCTCATCGGGAGCGCAGGCCGGGAAGTTGATGTTGATCACCGTGTCGGTCGGCACGCCGATGGTCATCACCTTGCGGATCACGTCGGCGCCGAAGGCGCGGGCGACATCCCACATCGGCTTGTCGCGATTTTGCGGACCGCCGAATTCCTGCGACAGCGCGAAGGACGGCAGACCGAGGATGGTGCCTTCCAGCGCGCCGGCGATGGTGCCGGAATAGACGACATCCTCCGCGACGTTGCGGCCCTTGTTGACACCGGACAACACGAGGTTCGGTTGCTTGTCGCCGAGCACGTACCGCGAACCCATGATGACGCAGTCGGTCGGCGTGCCGCGCACCGCGAAATGACGCGGGCCGATCTCGCGCAGGCGCAGCGGATCGTTCAACGACAGCGAGTGCGAGACACCGGACTGATCGAGTTCGGGCGCCACGATCCAGATATCGTCGGACAACTGGCGGGCGATCTCCTCGATCACTTTGAGGCCCGGCGCGTTCACGCCGTCATCGTTGGTGCAGAGAATGCGCATGTCGTCAGTTGTCCTTCGCGATTGTCTTGAGGCCGCCCATGTAAGGCTGCAGCACGTCCGGCACCGCGATCGACCCGTCCTCCTGCTGGTAGGTTTCCATCACCGCGATCAGCGCGCGGCCGACCGCCGTGCCCGAGCCGTTCAGCGTATGCACGAAGCGCGGCTTGTTGTCGGGTCCGCGATAGCGCGCATCCATGCGCCGCGCCTGGAAATCGCCGCACACCGAGCACGACGAGATCTCGCGGTACATGCCGCCCTCGCCCTGCCCCGGCATCCATACTTCGATGTCGTAGGTCTTTTGTGACGCAAAACCCATGTCGCCGGTGCACAGCGTCACCACACGATAATGCAGTCCGAGACGGCGCAGCACTTCCTCGGCACAGGCCAGCATCCGCTCATGCTCGCGCTTGCTTTCCTCCGGCGTGGTGATCGACACCAGCTCGACCTTGGTGAACTGATGCTGGCGGATCATGCCGCGCGTATCGCGTCCCGCCGCACCCGCTTCTGCGCGGAAGCACGGCGTCAGCGCCGTCAGCCGCATCGGCAGTTGTTTTTCATCGAGAATGGATTCGCGAACGAGATTGGTCAGCGGCACTTCGGCGGTGGGAATGAGCCAATATCCTTGCCCTTCCGCATCCAGAGATCCGGCCGCGAATTGATCGTCTCGAAACTTCGGCAACTGCGCGGTGCCGAACATCGCATCGTCACGCACCAACAGCGGCGGATTGACTTCGGTATAGCCGTGCTCGGTGGTGTGCACATCGAGGAAGAACTGGCCGATCGCGCGCTCCAGCCGCGCAAGGCCCTTCTTGAGAACCACGAAGCGCGCGCCCGACAGCTTCGCCGCCGTCTCGAAATCCATGAAGCCGAGGCCTTCGCCCAGTTCGACATGCTCCTTCGGCTTGAAGCCATAGCTACGACGGTCGCCGTATTCGTGGTGGACGACATTGCCGTGCTCGTCGGCGCCGTCCGGCACTTCATCCAGCGGCAGGTTCGGTACCTGCGCCAGCGCGGTGTTCAAATCCTCTTCAGCGCGCTTGGCCTCGGCTTCCAGTCGCGGCAGCCTGGTCTTGAGCTCGCCGACTTCCGCCATCAGCGCATCGGCGCGCGCATTGTCCTTGGCCTTCTTCGCCTCGCCGATTTCCTTGGAAGCGGCGTTGCGCCGGGCCTGCGCCTGTTCGGCGGCAGCAATCGCAGCGCGCCGTTGCTCGTCGACCGCAAGCAGGCTCTTCGACAATGGCTCAAGGCCGCGGCGCCCCAGCGCCTTGTCGAAAGCTTCCGGATTGTCGCGGATCCACCTGATATCGTGCATCTTAAATTCCTGTCAGGCCGGCGAGGCTCCGGCCATCAATGGTCAGGGCTGCGTTATAGCGTTTTCGAGCGGCGTGGGTACCGGTTCGCGCGAAGAAAACACATGCGCAACAAGACTAGCCCGCCGAATCGGGCGATGGCCGCCACATCATAAAGCAGGCAGGCGTACGGTTCATTCCGCCGCGGGCAGCGCCGGAGGCGGGTTCGGCGCTTCGGGCGGTGTCGGCGGGCTCGCGGGCGGATTACCGGCGCTCGCCTGCGCGGCCGCCTTCTTCTCGACCATGCCGACGGCAATGATCGCACCTTCATACAAAAGCAGCAGCGGGAGTGCGAGCGAGGCCTGGCTGATGACGTCCGGTGGCGTCAGCACCGCCGCGATCACAAAGGCGATGACGATGAAATAGCGGCGCTTCTCGCGAAGCTGCTTGGCGGTCAGGATGCCGATCCGTCCGAGCAGGGTCAGGATCACCGGCAACTGGAAGGCGATGCCGAAGGCGAAGATCAGCGACATCATCAGCGACAGATATTCGCCGACCTTGGGCAGCAGCGCGATCTGTGCGGTCTCGTCGCCGCCGACCTGCTGCATGCCGAGCGAGAAGCGGATCAGCATCGGCAGCACGACGAAATAGACCAGCAGCGCGCCGAGCACGAAGAAGAACGGGGTCGCGATCAGATACGGCAGGAAGGCGTGGCGCTCATGCTTGTAGAGGCCCGGCGCGACGAACTTGTAAATCTGCGTCGCCACGATCGGAAACGAGATGAAGCCTGCGCCGAACATCGCAAGCTTGAGCTGGGTGATGAAGTACTCCAGCAGCGCGGTGTAGATGAATTTGGAGTTTTCCGGCCCGGCGACCCAGACGAACGGCCACACCAGTACGTTGTAGATCTGCTTGGCGAAAACGAAGCAGAGGATGAACGCGACCCCAAATCCGAGCAGCGCCTTGATCAGCCGCGAGCGCAGCTCGATCAGGTGCTCCATCAAGGGCGCCTTGCTGGCCTCGATCTCGTCGGTGCTCATGAGGCTTTGGCGTCCGGTGTTGCCGGGGACGGCGCCGCAGGCGCGTCCGCCGGTTTCTCGACCATCAGGGCGTGGGCCTCACCCTCGGTGAAGGTGGACGAAGTCGCGGAAGTGGGCGTTGCAGCCGCAGATGCAGGCTCGGTCGAGGTGGCCGCCCCGCTGCTGACGGGCTCGTCCATCTTCAGCATGTCCTCGGCATCCTTGGTGATCGAGGTGAGAAGATTGGTCGGGTTGAGGTCTTTGGCGGCGGCGGAGACATCGTCGAACTGCTTCTTGATGTCGGCCATCTCGGCCTCGCGCATCGCCTCGTTGAACTGGCCCTGAAAGTCGGCCGCCATACGGCGCGCCTTGCCCATCCATTGCCCGACCGAGCGGAGCACGCCGGGCAATTCCTTCGGGCCGATGGCGATCAGCGCCACGACGCCGATGACGACCAGTTCACTCCAGCCGATGTCGAACATGGATCATTCCGCTCAGCGAGGGTGGCCCTCGCATTCGTCCGCTCAGTGCGAAGGCGAAAGCTGCGTCCGCAGCTCAGACAACCTTGCTGCCGACGTCGGAACGCGGCGCCGTCGAAGACTGGTTGTTTTCGATCGTACGCACCGGCTCGGACTTCTCGGCGGTCTTGTCGTCATCCGCCATACCCTTCTTGAAGGCCTTGATGCCCTGCGCCACATCGCCCATCAGGTCGGAAATCTTGCCGCGCCCAAACAGCAGCAGGACGACCGCGATCACGACGATCCAGTGCCAAATGCTCATCGAACCCATACTGACGTCCTCCAACTCACCACCGGTCGCGCCGGCAATTCTGCCCTGAAACTAGGCGGCGCAGGTGTCAAAAACAAGGACTTAAGCCAGCCCTGCGACAGCGCAGCCCGATCCATTGGTCGGAGCGTTAATGGCCCGGCCGCATCCCGCAACAGGAAAAGCCGCGATGCCTGGGCTGGTTCAGTTCTGTTCGCTTGTTTCAGGATCAGGAACAGGCGCGAGCGCAAGTTCGAGATCGCCCGCCTCCAGCGGTTCCTCATCTTCGCGCAGCGCCGGATCGTCCGACGGCACCGGGACGTTGAAGCCGGTCGGCAGGCGGGAATCCAGCAGTCCTGCCCCTTTCAGTTCGTCGAGGCCCGGCAGATCGCCCAAGGCTTCGAGCGAGAATTGCGACAGGAAGGCCTCAGTGGTGCCGAAGGTGAGCGGCCGGCCCGGCGTCTTGCGCCGTCCGCGCGGACGAATCCAGCCGGTCTCCAGCAACACGTCGAGCGTCCCCTTGGAGGTCACGACACCGCGGATTTCCTCGATCTCGGCCCGCGTCACCGGCTGGTGATAGGCGATGATCGCCAGCACCTCGATCGCGGCGCGCGACAGCCGCCGCGTTTCGGTGCTCTCGCGGGTCATCAGCCACGCCAGATCGCCCGCGGTGCGGAAGGTCCATTTGTTGGCGACGCGCACCAGATTGACGCCACGCATGGCGTAATCCGCCTGCAACTGCTCCAGCGCCGCTTTCACATCGACGCCATCAGGCAGCCGCTTGGCAAGCGCCGCCTGATCGAGCGGTTCGGTCGAGGCGAACAGCATCGCTTCGAGGAGACGCAATTCCTCCGGCCGTGCAGCGGGGTCCTGCGAACGGTCTTCAACCTCGACGGGCTTCTGCGCCAGACTGGTCGACATGGCTCGGTCTCCTTCTTCCACTTACTCCACCGGCGACGTCGCCTGGTCCGTTTCCGCATCAGCCGCGTGCTTGCGGAAATAGATCGGCGCAAACGCCTGCTTCTGATGCAGATCGATGACGCCCTCGCGCACCAGTTCGAGCGCGGAGGCGAAACTTGAGGCAAACACCGTCGCCTTTTGCGACGGATCAATCACATAGCGGACGAGATACTCGTCGAGGCAGCTCCAATCCTCGGCGACACCAACCAGCCGCTCCAGCGAGGCGCGCGCCTCGGCCAGCGACCACACCGTGCGCTTGGCCAGATGCACGCTCGCCAGCACGCGCTGCTGGCGCTGCGCCGAATAGGCGGTCAGCAGATCATAGAGCGTGGCGTTCCACTTCGGATGCCTGATCTGCGCAATCGCTTCCGGCAGGCCGCGAGGAAAGATGTCGCGCTTGAGCTGCGGACGCGTCATCAGACGGTTCGCCGCCTCGCGGATCTGCTCGAGACGCCGCAGCCTATTGGCGAGCGCGGTCGCCATGTCCTCGGCGCTCGGCCCGTCCTGAGACGGCGGCTCCGGCAGCAGCAGGCGCGATTTGAGATAAGCCAGCCATGCCGCCATCACGAGATAGTCGGCGGCGAGCTCAAGCCGCAGCTTGCGGGCGGCCTCGATGAACACGAGGTACTGGTTGGCAAGCGCCAGAATGGAAATCTTGGCGAGATCGACCTTCTGCTGCCGCGCCAGCGCGAGCAGCAGGTCGAGCGGGCCTTCATAGCCCTCGACATCGACCACCAGCGCCGGCTCGTCCTCGGCGCGTTCGGCCGGCTGGCCGGTCTCAAACGACAGAATTTCCGCGCTCATGCGTTCAATCTTCCCGCTTGGTCGATCAATCGATCCAGTTCGGCGCGCCCCGCCTCTCGGTCAAACGGCTGCGGCGGCTTCCGCGATACCAGCGCCCGCTGCGCCCGCGCCAACGCCTCGCCGGCAAGCTCCGGCGTCCGGCTGACGACTTGCTGCATCTCGTCGAGTTTGCCGTTGCAGTGAAGGACCATGTCGCAGCCTGCCGCGACGATCGCCGCGGTGCGCTCGGCAATCGATCCGCTCAATGCGTTCATGGACACGTCATCACTCATCAACAAACCCTGGAAGCCGATCGCGCCGCGAATCACTTCCGTAATGATTGTCGCAGATGTGGTCGCCGGTTGGGCGGCGTCGAGCGCGCTAAACACAACATGTGCGGTCATCGCCATCGGCAGGTCGGCAAGCCGCCGGAACGGCTCGAAATCGGTCCGGGCCAATTCCTCGCGGGGCGTATCGACCGTCGGCAACCTGAGATGGCTATCGGCTGTGGCACGGCCATGGCCGGGGATGTGTTTCAGAATCGGTAAAATACCACCGTCCACAAGACCGTCCGTCACGGCGCGGGCGATGGCCGCCACCTGCTCGGGATTGGTGCCATAGGCGCGGTTCCCGATCACGGCGTCGGCCCCCGGAACCGGAACGTCGGCCAGCGGCAGGCAATCCACGGTGATGCCGAGTTCGGCAAGGTCGGCAGCAATCAGCCGGGAACTCAGCCAGGCGGCACGCAGGCCGTCACTCGGGTTGCTCTCATAGAGCGTCCCGAACACCGATCCCGGCGGATAGACCGGCCAATGCGGCAGGCCCAGCCGCTGCACCCGGCCGCCTTCCTGATCGATCAGCACCGGCGTGTCCGAACGGCCCACGGTGCGGCGCAATTCCTCCACAAGCTGAGCAACTTGTGCCGGCGTGTCGACATTGCGCTTGAACAGGATGAAGCCCCAGGGCCGCTGTTCGCGCAAAAAAGTCCGCTCGTCGTCGGTCAGGACAAGGCCGGAGACGCCGGCGATGAAGGCACGGATGGTCATTCGGGGCGATTAGCCCGCACACCCTTGAGGGTCAACCAAACTCCGGAAAACAGCCGTTAATTCCTTTGGACGATGCACTTGCCGCCGGCAGACTGCAGATTCACGCAGAACTGCGTCGCCTCCTCGTTGGTGCCGAACGGCCCCACCAGAGCGCGGTAGTAGACGCCCTTGCTGCCAAGATCGGCCCGGCGAACCTGCGCCGAACGCGACCCGAGGATACCGGGATACTTGCCCTGCAGGACCTTGTAGGACGCCAGCGCATCATGCTCGGTCTTCTGCGAGGAAAGCTGGACATAGGCTCCGCTGGCCGGCGCAGAGGCCGAAGGATTGACGGACGCCACGCGGGCACGCGCCGCAGGCTGGCCCGCCGGAGCATCCTGCGGAGCGAGGGCCATCGGAGCATTCGACGATGCGGGTGCGGTCCGGGGAGCGGCAGCCGGAGGCTGCGGCGCCTGACGGGCGGTCTGCGCCGCAGCAGCCGGAACGATCACATCGGGCTGATCCGGCCGGATGGTCAGAGTACGGATCTTGCGCGGCTCCTCACCGCCGAGAGTGCCATTTGCAACCCCGGGACCGGTCGGCCGGTTCGCCGGCGAGACGGCAGCCGTGGTCGGCGGCGACGCATTCTGGGTCAGCGGCGGGAAAACGACACGCGGGCCGCTGCCGGCCTGAGTGGCGACCTCGACCGGCTGCTCCTCGCGCGACACCATGCGCTCGGCGGTCTTCTCGCCGACACGGTCGTAAATCTGCTTGCCCTCGCCCGACTGGCTGTTCGCCGGCATGATCTTGTTCGGCCCGGCATCGGCCTTGATGACCGGCGGCTCACCGCTGCGCGGCGATCCGACGAAGGAGCGATAGGCGTAGGCTCCCATGGTGCCGAGCACGGCAAGCGCCAGCACCGCGGCCACGGTCATCATCCCACCGCGGCGCTTCGCCGGAGGCTCATCCTCGTAGCCGTCATCTGCATAGCCATCGGCGGCGTAGCGCGGATCGTCGGCATAAGGCGGCTCGGGATACTGATCCGCCGGCATCTGGCCGTACAGCACATCATCGTAGCGCGCGCCGCCGGCATCGTAGCCGCCCTGCTCGAAACGCTGCGATGCTGCATAAGGATCGTCATACTGCGCCGGCTGATCATAGCGCGGCGGAAACGCCGGGTTCGCGTGCTCAAAGCCGCCGGGCCGCGTGTCGTAGCGGTCCTGCTGGCCGTAATCCGGCTGTTCGCTGCGCGGCGCCACATTGCGCATCCAGGCCGGCGGACCGGGCGGCGGCTCATCCGCCAACGGCTCGTTGCTGGCCTCGTCGGCATAACGCGGCCTCTCGCTGCGCGGCAGAACCGGCGCGGGGCGCTGCGGCGCGCTTTTGTGTTCAAGACCGAAATTGGAGAACGGATCGGTCTGGCCGATCAGACGCGCAAGCTCGGCAAGCGGGTCGTTCTCTTCCGGCGACGGCGCATGGTGCGTGCCGCGCCCGTAATTATCGTCCGTCGCATAGGACCTGTTGTCGTGATATCGATCCGCCAGATACCGATCTGCCATGTGTCTGCATCCCCTTCGGGAACGGGCGCTCGACATCCTATCGAAACAACCGCCACTTGCAGCCGCCGCATCTCCCCGCGCAGACGGCTTATCCCCTACCGCATCTCGTCCGGAGCATGCACACCAAGAACGGCGAGGCCGGATGCCAGAACTGAGACGACGCCCTGAACCAAAGCCAGACGCGCAATCGTAATCTCTGCATCATTCTGGATAATGAAGCGTAAATGAGGCAGGTCGCGTCCCTTGGTCCAGAGCGCGTGGAATTCGCTGGCCAGATCATAGAGATAGAACGCGATCCGGTGCGGCTCATGGGCCAGAGCGGCCGCTTCCAGCATGCGCGGATAAAGCGCGAGCTGCCGGATCAGCGATAGCTCCACCGGATCGTCGAGGCGCTCCACCGCGGCCTGCCGCAGGAACGCGATCCGCGCGCCCGCCTCTTCCGGCAGCGATGGAACCACCTCGCCGGCATTCCTGAATATCGAATGGCCGCGGGCGTGACCGTACTGCACGTAGAAGACCGGGTTGTCCTTTGACTGCTCCAGCACCTTGGCGAGGTCGAAGTCGAGCACCGCGTCATTCTTGCGGAACAGCATCATGAAACGCACGGCGTCAGAGCCGACCTCGTCCACGACTTCGCGCAGCGTGACGAAGTCGCCCGCGCGTTTCGACATCTTCACCGGTTCACCACCGCGCAGCAGCTTGACGAGCTGCACGATCTTGACGTCGAGCTCGCCCTCACCGCCGGTGACGGCCTTGATCGCCGCCTGCACGCGCTTGATGTAGCCGCCGTGATCGGCGCCCCATACATCAACCATGTTGTGGAAGCCGCGATCGAACTTGGTCTTGTGATAGGCGATGTCAGAGGCGAAGTAGGTGTAGGAGCCATCCGACTTCTTCAGCGGCCGGTCCACGTCGTCGCCGAACGCGGTGGCGCGGAACAGCGTCTGCTCGCGATCCTCATAGTCCTCCACTGGCGCGCCCTTCGGCGGTGGCAGACGTCCCTCATAGACATCGCCCTTGGCGCGCAAGCCGGCGATGGTGGCGCCGACGCGGTCCTCGCCGGTGGTCAGCGAGCGCTCTGAGAAAAACACATCGTGCCGGATATTGAGCGCAGCCAGATCGCCCTTGATCATCTCCATCATCATCGCGATGGCTTTGGCACGCACCACCGGAAGCCATTTGGCCTCCTGTTGCTTCAGCAGTTTGTCGCCATGCTCCTTGGCCAGCGCCTCGCCCACCGGCTTGAGATAATCGCCGGGATAAAGCCCGTCAGGAATTTCGCCGATCGCCTCGCCGAGGGCTTCGCGGTAACGCAGGAACGCGGACCGCGCTAGGACATCGACCTGCGTGCCGGCATCATTGATGTAATATTCGCGCGTGACGTCATAGCCGGCGAACGCCAGCAGGCTCGCCAGCGCATCGCCGAACACCGCGCCGCGACAATGACCGACATGCATCGGTCCGGTCGGATTGGCGGAGACGTATTCGACATTCACCTTCTCGCCTGCACCGATGGTGACGCGGCCATAGGCATCGGCGTCACGCAGCACGGCGCGCAGCGCGTTCGCCCAAGCCACCGGCTTAAGCACGAGATTGATAAAGCCCGGACCCGCGACATCGACCCGGGCCACGAGATCATCCGCGCGCAGCTTTGTCGCGATGGCTTCGGCCAGATCGCGCGGCTTGGCCTTGGCGTCCTTGGCCAGCACCATCGCGGCGTTGGTCGCCATGTCGCCATGGCTCGGATCGCGCGGCAATTCCACCACGACGCGCGACAGATCGGCATTTTTCGGCAGCGTCCCTTCATCCATCAGCGCACGGCAGGCCGCGCCGACCCGTGCCAGCATGTCCGCGAAAAGATGCAGGGATGGAGAGCTTGAAACTGTCGACATGGGATGCCTTGAAAGGGGTTCCGGGAGCCGCCCGGTTGGAGGCCGCCTAACGCAAATCGGGGGTCGAGTCAAAGAGCCGCGCGTGCTCGATCATGGCGTAGCCGTCGGTCATGCCGGCGATGAAATCGCCGATCCGGCGCACCCGGTCAGCCTCGCTCTCGTCGCCCTCATGCGGTCCCCACTCCGGCGGCAGATCGGCCGGCCGCTCGCGGTAGCGGGTAAACAGGTCGGTGACGACGCTCTCGGCATCGCGCATCACCCGCATCACCCGCTCATGGCGGTACATATGGTCCCAGAGGAATGACTTGATCGCAGTCTCCGCCTCGGCGGCCTCCGGCGTGAAAGCCACCAGCGCATGGTCGAGATGGCGGACATCGTCGGCCGACTGCGGCCTAGCGCGGGCGACACGCCGCCCGGTCTCCTGACAGACTTCCTCGATCCAGTGCGAGATCAGCTCCCGGACCAGCTCGGCAGTGCGGCGCGCGTCCTCAAGCGCCGGATAGCGGTCGGAAATCCTCCCGTTCAACGCGGCAATCAGCGGCACGACATTGAGATCGTTGCGGGTGAACAGGCCGGCGCGCAGGCCATCGTCGATATCGTGGGTGTTGTAGGCGATATCGTCGGAGATCGCGGCCACCTGCGCCTCCACCGAGGCGAAGGTCGCAAGATCGAGATCGTGCTGCGCGACGTAGTCCGCAATCCCGATCGGCACGCCCTGCTCGGCGTAACGCGGGGTCGGCCGCCCCGCCGCATCGAGCAAGGGGCCGTTGTGCTTGACGATGCCTTCGAGCGTCTCCCAGGTCAGATTGAGGCCGTCGAATTCCGGATAGCGCCGCTCCAGCAGCGTCACCACCCGAAGCGACTGGGCATTGTGATCGAATCCGCCGAAGTCCCGCAGGCAGCGGTCCAGCGCCCGCTCGCCGGCATGGCCGAACGGCGGATGCCCGAGATCGTGCGCCAGCGCCAGCGCTTCGGTAAGATCCTCGTCGAGGCCAAGCCGCCGCGCCAGCGAACGGGCGATCTGCGCCACCTCCAGCGAGTGGCTGAGGCGGGTCCGGTAATGATCGCCCTCGTGGAACACGAAAACCTGGGTCTTGTGCTTGAGCCGGCGGAAGGCAGTCGAGTGGATGACGCGGTCGCAGTCACGCCGGAAGTCGCTGCGATACGGGCTGCACGGTTCGGGGAAGCGGCGGCCACGGCTGCGGGCGGGATCGCAGCCGTAGGGCACGGGCGGCGCCGCCATTCCAACCGACATCGCGATTCAATCCTTTTGGATGTTTGATTCTCGTCAAATCAGTACTTAACTATGCCCGAGCGGGCGCTCAAACCCGACTCGGTACGGAGGCCATCCATGACCACATCCGACACGCTTGCAAGTGTCACAATCTCGGAGCGGGCTGCCCGGCGGATCGGAGAAATCCTGAAAAGCGAGGGCGACGGCGCCAAGCTGCGGATCAGTGTCGAGGGCGGCGGCTGCTCCGGTTTCCAGTACAAGTTCGATGTCGACCGCGCCCAGACCGAGGACGATATCGTGATCGAGCGCGACAATGCGGTGGTGCTGGTCGATTCCGCCTCCGCGCCGTTCCTTGCCGGCTCCGAGGTCGATTTCGTCGATGACCTGATCGGCGCGTCGTTCCGCGTGGTCAACCCGAACGCGACCGCGTCCTGCGGCTGCGGCACCAGCTTCTCGATTTAAGACCCCCGTTTTTACAGAACGCGGGCTTGACCCGCACAGGCGTCGAGAGAACAAGGGCTCGATGAGAAGCCGCGACCCCATCGGCGGCGACACCGGATAACCCAGCCATGCGCATCGCCACCTGGAACGTGAACTCGATCCGCCAGCGGCTGGATCACCTGCTGACATGGCTGCAGGAGCGCCAGCCGGACATCGTCTGCCTGCAGGAGATCAAATGCCTCGACGAGGCGTTCCCGCGCGAGCCGATCGAGGCGCTCGGTTACAACGTCGTCACTCACGGCCAGAAGACCTTCAACGGCGTGGCATTGCTGTCGAAATATCCGTTCGACGAAACCCGCCCTCGCCTGCACGGCGATCCGGAGGACGATCATGCGCGCTTCCTCGAAGGCGTGGTCTCGCACCGCGCGGGCACCTTCCGCATCGCCTGCCTCTATCTGCCCAACGGCAATCCGGTCGATACCGGGAAGTATCCCTACAAGCTGAAATGGATGGACCGGCTGCGCGCCTATGCGCAGGAGCGGCTCGCGATGGAGGAGCCGTTCGTGCTCGCCGGCGATTTCAACGTGATTCCGACGCCGGACGACGTCTACAATCCGCAGGCATGGATGAACGACGCGCTGTTCCTGCCGCAGACCCGTCAGCGCTTCCAGAGTCTGCTCAATCTCGGACTGACCGACGCCTTCCGCGCCGTTTCCGACACGCCGCAGCAATATACGTTCTGGGATTATCAGGCCGGCGCCTGGCCGAAAAACAACGGCATCCGCATCGATCACCTGCTGCTGTCACCGCAGGCCAGCGACCGCCTCATCGATGTCGGCATCGACCGCCACGTGCGCGGCTGGGAAAAGGCGTCGGATCACGTCCCGGTCTGGGCCGATCTCAGCTTCGCCTGAATAACCTAATCCTCATCCTGAGGAGCGCGTCTTGCGCGCGTCTCGAAGGATGAGGCCACCTCATCATGGTTCGAGACATTGCTCCGCTCCTCCTCACCATGAGGAGTTGGATTGTTCGGCAGGCTCAGCCGCCTCGCCTGTTCAGTCGCGGCGACCCTGCACCCAGCGCTGCAGCATCTGGAGCGCCATCGCGCGGTCGTCCTCGGACGCCTTGGCCATCGCGGTGTTGTAGCTGTCGTGAATCCAGGTCTCTTCCGGGCTCGCGCTTTCCTGCGCCAGCGTCAGCCACATCAGGCCGCGCGCAGCCTGGCGCTGCAGATGATCGCCGTTGAACAGCATCTTGCCGAGCAGAGCCTGCGCCTGATGCTGTCCCTTCTGCGCGGCAAGACCCAGCCAGCGCACGCCATATTTGGTGTCGCGCGGCGTGCCGACGCCGTTGAGATACATCCGGGCAAGGTTGTACTGCGCCTCTGCGTTGCCGAAGTAGGACGCGGCGTAGGAGAACATCTCACGCGCCCGCTCCGGATCGGCCTTGATCCGCGTATTGGCGATCCCCGCCGAATAATAACGGCCGAGCGCAACGAACGCGTTGGCGACGATCGAGGCCTGCGGCGCCGAGGGGCTGTCCTCGGCATGCTGATTGGCGATCTTGCTGAAATATTCGAAGGCACGCAGGTCATCGCGCGGTACGTTGACGCCGGTGGCGTACATGCGGCCGAGCTTCCACTGCGCGGCGGCGTGACCGTCCTCGGCGGCGTATTGCAACGCCGTCAGCGAGGCCGACTCCGGAACGTTGGGAATATTGGCTGGCGGCACAATCTTCTTGACCACGGCAACGCCGCCGGTCGGCGCGGCAACAACGGCGAGAGGTGCCGCACCGCTCTGGGCATCCGCATTCGCGGTCCCGTCGAACGCGTCAGCCGGTCTGGTTGCGAAAATCGCAACCGTGACGCACGCAAAAGCAACGATACGCCTAGATGTCCGCATAACAGTTTTTCTCGCCCGCACTGCCCGGATGGGTGACGGCGCCCTTGACCGCCGGTCCCACCTGCTGCGCGTATTTCCAGAGGACGCCCGACCCCGCCCCGTTTTCCCGGGGCTTCCAGCTTTTTTTCCGTTCCGCCAATTCGGCGTCGGTCAATTTGACGTTGAGTGTGCCGTTCTCGGCATCGAGTTCGATGATGTCGCCATCGCGGATCAGCCCGATCGGGCCGCCCACGGCAGCCTCGGGACCGACATGGCCGACGCAGAAGCCGCGCGTCGCGCCGGAAAAACGGCCATCGGTGATGAGAGCAACCTTGGAGCCCATGCCCTGCCCGTAGAGCGCGGCAGTGGTGGCGAGCATCTCGCGCATGCCGGGACCGCCCCTCGGTCCTTCGTAGCGGATGACGATGACTTCGCCTTCCTTGTAGGTGCGCTTGTTGACGGCATCGAACGCGTCTTCTTCGCAATCAAAGCAGCGCGCGGGTCCGGTGAACTTCAGGACCGACATGCCGGCGACTTTCACGATCGCACCCTCCGGCGCGAGATTGCCTTTGAGGCCGACAACACCGCCGGTCACAGTGATCGGCTTGTCAGCGGGACGCACCACATCCTGATGCGGATTCCATTTCACGTTTTTCAGGTTCTCGGCCATCGTACGCCCGGTGACAGTCAGACAATCACCGTGCAGATAGCCGTGATCGAGCAACGTCTTCATCAGCAGCGGTATGCCGCCAGCCTCGAACATATCTTTGGCCACATAACGACCGCCGGGCTTCAAATCCGCGACATAAGGTGTCTTTTTGAAGATTTCGGCGACGTCGAACAGATCGAATTCGATACCGCATTCATGCGCGATCGCCGGCAGATGCAGCGCGGCATTGGTCGAGCCGCCCGAGGCGGCGACCACGGCGGCGGCGTTCTCCAGCGCCTTGCGGGTGACGATGTCGCGCGGCCGGATGTTGGAGGCGATCAGCTCCATCACCTTCTCGCCGGCGGCCGAGCAGAACGCATCACGGATTTCGTAAGGAGCTGGCGCGCCAGCGGAATAAGGAAGTGCAAGGCCGATGGCCTCAGACACTGTGGCCATGGTGTTGGCAGTGAATTGTGCGCCGCACGCACCGGCCGACGGACAGGCGACGCGCTCGATTTCGTCGAGATCTTCGTCGGACATGTCGCCGACCGAGTGCTTGCCGACCGCCTCGAACATGTCCTGCACGGTGATCTGCTGACCGCGGAAATTGCCGGGCAGGATCGAGCCGCCATAGATGAAGATCGACGGCACGTTGAGGCGGCACATCGCCATCATCATGCCGGGCAGCGACTTGTCGCAGCCGGCCAGACCGATCAGGGCGTCATAAGAATGCCCGCGGATGGTCAATTCCACTGAATCCGCAATGGTTTCGCGCGACGGCAGCGACGAGCGCATGCCCTCGTGGCCCATCGCGATGCCATCGGTCACGGTGATGGTGCAGAACTCGCGCGGGGTGCCGCCGGCAGCGGCAACGCCCTTCTTGACCGCTTGAGCCTGGCGCATCAGCGAGATGTTGCACGGCGCGGCTTCATTCCAGCACGACGCAACGCCAACGAAAGGCTGGTGAATCTGCTCCGTGGAGAGCCCCATGGCATAGAGGTAGGAGCGATGCGGCGCGCGCGCCGGTCCCTCCGTCACATGACGGCTGGGCAGTCGCGACTTGATGTTTGTCTTCGCGTCCATCGTGAACCTCTGCCGGTCCCGAGGGAGGCTTCAAAACCCCTTGGATAGAAGGGTTTTCCACCATCGCCACGGACGTTACGGCATTTCAACCACGGAAATACGATGCATGGAGGCGTGTGGCTAAATCGCGGCGCATGCAAGGGCTACATGCGGCCACGGTTAAATGTTCAGGAACTGTGGCGAGCCAGCAACATCCGTTGCGCCCATGCCACCATCGTCGGGCGCTGCCGGCGGGCGGAGAGGACCGGTCCAAGGCCACGGACCGTACATGAAATCAGTATGAACTCAGTATTACGGCAACCTTTCCTGTCATGTTGGGAGCTCCCAACAGGTGTCAGAACATCCAGGCGGGATCGATACGCGTGGTGCGGCGCAAACCGCTCTCCTCGGGCACGACGGACAACCGGACGAACCGGTCAGGCCGGGGATAAGAGACCCGGGGACAGGCTGACAGGCCTGCCCCGCCCGCTTCCGTCTTCCGGTTGAGACCTAGCCTGCCCCGAATACGCTCTTGGGCAGGATGGCGTGCACCGCCCAGTTGCCGTCCACCACCTGCGAGACGCCGAAATCGACCGCCACCGAGATCAGGGTGATCGCCTCGTCCTCGGACAGGCCACGGGTCGCCATCAGGAAGCGGCGCATCTTCCGGAAGGCGTCCTTCATCGCAAGATCGAGCGACGAGGACCGGTAGACGGCGCTCTGCGCCTTCTCACCAAGCTCGGCGAGATAGTCGGGATGGCTGAATCCGAACAGGATCCATTCGCTCCCGGTCTCGATCAAGGGATAGGCCAGATCGACCAGCGGGCTTCCCGCGAGACGATCCTTCTTGTGCAGGACGATGTCGAACACGCCGGTCAGCGAACATTCGATCGCGGTGCCGTCGAGCTCGGAATCGCCCTGCGTTGCATGCGGGTCGCCGACCGAGATCAGCGCACCCGGCACCGAGACCGGCAGGAAAATCTTCGCGCCTTTCGCCAGCCGCCAATTGTCGAGATTGCCGCCGAAATAGGCCGGCGGCACGGAATCGATCAGCCCCGCCTCGCGCGGCGCGCAGCCGATCACGCCGAAATGCGGTCGCAACGGAATGGTGACGCCGTCGAGAATATCGCTGACCTTGATGATGGTCGCATGATCGACCGGAATCCCCGGATAATCGATCGTCGGATGCACCTGACCGAACGGATCGGTCTGCGGCGTCCAGCGGAAACTGTAGAGCGCCTTGGCGAAGGGCGGCGCGGCATCGAACATGCATTCGTAGATCGTCACGACCTCGCGCTGTTTCGGCTCGGTCATCAGCTCCTGATAATGCAGGCCCCACCACGCCGCGGCATTGGAGCCGAAGCAGCGCCCGGCAAAATCCGGATTGGCGCTGCGCCGGGGGAAGATGTCGCGAATGCCGATCTCGACAACGTCGCCGGGCATCGCGCCGGTCACGGCGATGGGACCGGTCATGATGTGGACGCCGAAACCCTCGCCCGCCCCGCGCCCGTAGATCGACGCATCCATCGGCCCTGCGCCGCGCCGGTCCACGGCCTTCTCATCCTTGGTCCAGTGGAAAACGGCTTCCGCGCCGGGATCGCCCGCGATCATCTTCTCACGATCGTCGGAGGCATGCTGGGTCAGCGTTTCGATCGTCACCGTGTCGCCGGAGTTGATCACCGCGACCGGCGGCAGGTTCTGGCTGAAATAACCCCAATGCACGGTCTTGTCGTTGGCCGGGATGTAATGGGTCTGGCTCCCCGCCTCGGCCGCCACCGATCCATCGGAGGCCAGCAACGGCGGCGCTTCCACCGGACTGCTTTCCGATGCGCGTGGCGGGCGGCCGCGATGCTGGGCTTCCACCGCGCTGTTCTCGATCTTGCGGATGTTGAGGCGATAGTCGCGCGGCGACATGCCGTATTTATCGCGAAACACCCGGCTGAAATGCGCGGCATCGGTAAATCCCCAGCGGAAAGCGATGCTGGAGACCGACGTGGAATCGTCATCGGGCTTGGCGAGCTCGCCGCGGCAGCGCTCAAGACGCCGCTCGCGGATGTAGCGCGTGAAGTTTCCGTTCGCCGACTCGAACAGCTTCTGCAGATAACGCGGCGAGACGCGCTGCGCCCGCGCCACTTCGGCAAGGCTGAGATTGCTGTCGCCGAGACGCGTTTCGATGAACTGGCAGATGCGATGCAAGATCGCCGCCTGACTCGACGAGGTGCCGCCGGTGTCGCTGCGCTGGTTGAGCGTGGCGACGATCAGATCCGAAATCGCGATCTCGATGGCCGACAGTTCGTCGTCGTCCAGTTCCTGCAACGAATCCGACACCGAGCGCAGAAGCTGCGACAGCACATGGCCAAGCCCGCTGTCGCCGGCAATCGGCAGAACCCGGAACGCCTGCGGCGGCAACATCCGCCGGCTGAAGGCGATGCTCGGCAGACGCAGCCAGACCTGACGAAACGATCCGTCGCAGACAAGGTCGAAATCCACGCCGGCCGGGAAGATGGCGAAATCGCCGGCCGCCAGCGCGTGCGTCTGCTGATCGTTCTGCAGAAGGGCCTTGCCCTCGAGATGCAGGACGACAAGCATCGCGCCATCGTCGTGCCCCAGCGAGCGGAAGCGCTGCGATCTTGCGGACACGATCGAGAACGATCCACCGAGCGGCGACAGACGATGATGCGAATGGGCGCGCAGATCCTCCTGGCCGATTTCCGCGCTCAGGCCGGCGCGCTCGATCGCCGCACGCCACGCGGTTTCGCGCAAGGTGGATGGATAGTCATCGCTTGCGAAGTGCCATGACTGCACGGCGTTTTTCCCCATCGGCCGTATTCCCAGCCCGTAATTATGACAACTCTATGCCTTTTCTCAAATCAATGTCCGTGCCTGTCCTTTTGCAGGCCCATTCGGAATATGCCGGAATCCGAAAAGGGGGAGAAAAACATGTTTCCTCCCCCCTGCTCGGTCATCGGTGCCCGATTACGGACGGCGCAGATCGCGCCGCACCGCCATGTGCGCACCCTTCACACCGTCCACCACCTGGGTCACGCGCAGGTCGCCCGCGATGCTGCAGATCGAATAGGCTTCCTCGCGCGAGATGCCCCACTTGCGCTGAAGCAGGCCGATGGTTTCCAGCACGCACTCGCGAACCGCCTCGTCGAGGTCTTCGCTGAAGCCGTGGCAGATCCACTCGCGCGGAGTCTCCAGCACCGGATTCTTGCCCGCGCTGCCCTTGTGCAGGATGAGCTGGATGGTGGCGTTGACGTGCGCCTCGATGGCGGTGCCGTTCACCTCGCCATCGCCTTCGGCGAAGTGGGTGTCGCCCGCCCAGAACAGCGCGCCTTCGCGATGCACCGGATAGAACATGCTGGTGCCGGCGATGAACTCGCGGTTATCGACGTTGCCGCCATGCACGCCCGGAGGCACGGTGCTGATCTTGCCATCGGCCGCCGGGCACACGCCCGCGGTGCCGAAATGCAGGTGCAGCGGCACGACCACGTTCTCCAGCGCCGGCTTGCGCTTCTTGGGATCGGGCGGCGTGATCATGCCGGGATACGGCTTCTCCGGCGTGTCGTATTCGTAGGTGAACACGGCGCGGGCAAGCTGCGATTCAACATCGGCCTCGTAAATGAAGACGTGTTCCTTCTTGCCGAACTCTTCATGCAGCAGACCCCAGCTCGCGATGAAGTTGACGCCGTATTTCAGACGCGGCTCCATGTGCAGCACGCGGCATTCCAGCGTGTCGCCGGGCTCGGCATCTTCGACATAGATCGGGCCGGTCAGGATGTGCACGCCCGGCGTGCGGCTCTCGGGCGGCACCTTCTCGTAGATCTCGCGGATCGCATCGTCCATCAACAGGTCGGGCGCATCGCCGGCATGGTGGGCAAGGCACTCGATGTTGACGATATCGCCGGAGTTGACGTGCAGAACCGGATCGATCGCGCCGTCGAACGCACCCCACTGAATGGTTTCGAGCGTAGCCTTGAGTTCGTGAAGCTGCGGCGCGGTTGTGCCCTTGGTCATGGTCTTGAGCATGAGAACGATCTCCTAGTGATCAGAATACGAAAGTCAGTTGATGGCGCATCGCGGCGACCGCGACCAAACCGATAAAGGTGCCGATAATCGCGAAAATGCCGCCGAGTACGTTCGGCGCCGGGATCGGCGCATTCACCGCCGTGTAGAGAATTCCGGTGACGAGACCGACGATGGAGGCCTGCAATTCAACGAGGCCGAGGCTGATCTGAAGCATGTGTTTCCTCCTGATTTTTTCGATGTTTAGATTTCGGCCCGCACCGAGCGCGCATCCGGCCGCCCGAAGGTGATCTGCTTGCGGACAAGCTTGACGATCACGTAGCCGGCGAAAGTGAAGATGATCGCGAGAATGCCGCCGAGCACGTTCGGTGCCGGGATCGGCAGGTTCAGCAGCGAGTACAGGAATCCGGTGACGAGCCCGACGACAAGGGCAACGAGCTCGTTACGGCCGACGTAAAGATATTCCATGGGTGTCCTCCTCATTGATACGGGTTGATGCGTCTCCATTTGCACCGGACAAACGTCTCCCTGCCGCGGGAATCCCCACAGTTGTGTCGTCATCAAGGATCTGAATGGTCCAGCCGCTTCTCCCGTCAGCGATTTCAGAATCGGATCGGAAGCGAGTGGCGACGCGCGATCGCGCTAGGTGCGATCAGTCAAGATTGCTTGGGTCACGTTTTCCTCTGGCGTTTCTTATGAGGCGAAGCTTAGCGAGCGTTTCGACGACTGCAACGTGCCGCGACGCGGACAGTCATGTGCGCACGCAGACGCACTTCGTCTCGCGCGACGGAAATAAACCCGTCATTTCAAGATTCTATCGGAGAGAAAAACGCGCACATGACGAGATCAACCGTGCGCGCGGGTGCATATGGTCAAGTTTTTCGGCGCGTGTGGTCAACGGCAAAACGCCGATCAACACGCGTAAACACGGGTTCCCGCGCGTCATCGCCGCCGAACGGCTGCGGAGTCGTCCGAAACCGGATCATCGCAGGCAAATTCGATGAGGATGAGAGACACGCGGACGCGTGCCTCTCTCAATTTACATGTTGAGCGTGCGGCCGTAGGCGTCGAGCACCGCTTCCTTCATCATTTCCGACAGCGTCGGATGCGGGAAGATGGTGTGCATCAGTTCTTCCTCGGTGGTCTCGAGGTTCATCGCCACCACATAGCCCTGGATCAGTTCGGTGACTTCCGCGCCGACCATGTGCGCGCCGAGAAGCTGCCCGGTCTTCTTGTCGAAGATCACCTTGATCAGGCCCTGATCCTCGCCGAGCGCGATCGCCTTGCCGTTGCCGGCGAACGGGAAACGGCCGACGCGAATCTCCCGGCCGCTTTCTTTCGCCTTCGCTTCGGTGAGACCGACAGAGGCGACCTGCGGATGGCAGTAAGTGCAGCCCGGGATCATCTGCTTGTTCATCGGGTGCACATGCAGGCCCTTGATCGCCTCGATGCAGATCACGCCTTCATGCTCGGCCTTGTGCGCCAGCATCGGGGGACCGGCGACATCGCCGATGGCGTAGATGCCCGGCACGTTGGTCTTGCCGGTGCCGTCGATCACGATGCAGCCGCGATCAGTCTTCACGCCGAGCTTTTCCAGCCCGAGGTTCTCGATGTTGCCGACGACGCCGACCGCGGAGATCACGCGATCGGCGGTGATCTGCTCGGTCTTGCCGCCGACCTCGATGGTCGCGGTGACGCTGTCGGCCTTCTTGTCGAGCTTGGTGACTTTCGCGCCGGTGAGAATGCGGATGCCCTGTTTCTCGAACTGCTTGCGCGCGAGGGCTGCGATCTCGGCGTCCTCGACCGGCAGGATCTGCGGCAGCACCTCGACCACCGTCACCTCCGCGCCCATGGTGCGGTAGAACGAGGCGAACTCGATGCCGATCGCACCGGAGCCGACCACCAGCAGCGACTTCGGCATTGTCTCCGGCACCATCGCCTCGAAATAGGTCCACACCAGCTTCTTGTCCGCCTCCAGACCCGGCAGCACGCGCGGCCGCGCGCCGGTGGCGATGATGATGTGCTTGGCCTGATAGGTGCCTGCGCCGAGCGCGCCCTTCGGCGCCTCGACCGAACCTGCCTTCACGGTGATCTTGCCGGGCGCGTCGATGCTCGCCTCGCCCCAGATCACGGTGATCTTGTTCTTCTTCATCAGGAAGCCGACGCCATCATTGAGGCGCTTGGAGACGCCGCGCGAGCGCGCGACCACCGCCTTGGCGTCGTAGCCGATCTTCTCGGCGGACAGGCCGTAATCCTTGGCGTGCTGCATGTAGTGATAGATTTCCGCCGAGCGCAGCAGCGCCTTGGTCGGAATGCAGCCCCAGTTGAGGCAGATGCCGCCGAGATGCTGCTTCTCGATGATCGCGGTCTTGAAGCCAAGCTGCGCGGCGCGGATGGCGGTGACATAGCCGCCGGGCCCCGATCCGATCACGACAACGTCGAAGGATGTATCAGCCACGCGTCTCTCCACTTGCTGTCGCAGGGCCGCCGCCGTCTCCCATAGCCGGGGCCGCCATCAGGCCGCAACGAACGCCTGCCTGCGTAGTCTATTGCATCCGCCGCCGCGCCGGAACGATGGCTCCGGCAACGGCATTTGAAATCAGGTCGCAGCCGCGGCTTTCTCGCGACCGCTGAGAAAGCGGCGCACCATCCACCACTGCGAAATCACGACGGCCCAGAACGGCACCGCAAGCTGCAGCGCCCTCGTGAGCACGAACTTCTTCTCCGCGCCGGGCGATGCATCCGCCGCAAGGCCGACGATGATCAGCACCACCGGGATCAGCAGCAACAACCGCACCGAATAGAACATCGCCTCGCGCCAGCGCGGCCGCGTGCCGGCCACCGCAAACACCGCCATGCCGAGCACGGCGTAAAGCGGCATCAAGGCAAGCTGCTGGGTATCGCCGAGACCGCACGCCCCGCTCACGCAGGCGGCGAGCGCCGACAGCAGTAATGCCGCAACGCCCCCGACCAGCACGGAGACGAGACCTGCGAGGATGATGGTGCCGAACAGCTTCATGGGTATCCAGATGCGAGGCGCCGCCTCACACCACCATCATCACCGGATTTTCGATCAGCATCTTGAAGGCACTGAGCAGCTGCGCGCCGAGCGCGCCGTCCATCGCGCGGTGATCGCAGGTCAGCGTCACCGTCATGATGGTGGCGATCTCGATCTTGCCGCCCCGCACCACCGGACGCTCCTCGCTCATGCCGACGGCGAGGATGGTGGTCTGCGGCGGATTGATCACGGCGGTGAACTGCTTCATGCCGTACATGCCGAGATTGGACACCGCCGTCGAGCCGCCCTGATATTCCTCGGGCTTGAGCTTGCGCTCCTTGGCGCGCTTCGACAGGTCGCGCATGTCGGCGGAAATCTGCGCCACCGATTTGGAATGCGCGTTGCGGATGATCGGTGTGATCAGCCCGGTCGGGATCGACACCGCAACGCTGATGTCCGACACCTTGTGATGCAGCATGGCCTCTTCGGTCCATGTCACGTTGGCGTCCGGCACGCGCTGCAACGCCAGCGCCAGCGCCTTGATGACGAAGTCGTTGATCGAGAGCTTGTAGGCCGGCTTGCCGTCCGCTCCCTTCGGCGCCAGCGCATTGATGTCCTCGCGCGCGGCGATCAGTCTGCCGATGTCGCAATCGGCGGTGAGGTAATATTGCGGGATGTCGCGATCCGACGCCGACAGGCGCTGCGCGATCACCTTGCGCATCTGGTCGTGCGGGACGGCTTCGTAATTCTCCGGCTTGAACAGCGAGAGGATCTGCGCGTCCGACGGTCCGGGCGTGAAGGACGGCGCGGCAGCTCCTGCCGCTGCGGGCTTCAGTCCCTTGCCGGATTTCGCATCCGCGATGTCGCGCGCGACGACGCGGCCGTGCGGCCCCGAGCCGGTGACGCGCGACAGATCAATGCCCGCTTCCTTGGCGAGACGCCGCGCCAGCGGCGAGGAGAATGTCCGCGCGCCGTTGCTGGCTGCAGCGGGAGCCGCTGCTGCCGGAGCGGCCGCAGGCTGCGGCGCGGCTGGTTTGGCTTCGGGCGCTTTGGCGGGCGCAGATGCAGGCGCGGTAGAGGCCGCAGGCTTCGCCGGCTCGGACGCTTTCACGGCAGGCGCAGGAGCGCTACCCGCCGACGCGCTCGCAGCCTTGACGTCCTCGCCATCGGCGGCGAGCACGGCGATCATGGTGTTGACCGGAACGTCGGCGGTGCCGGCGGGCACCAGGATCTTGGCGATCGTGCCTTCGTCGGTGGCTTCGACTTCCATCGTCGCCTTGTCGGTCTCGATCTCGGCGATCACATCGCCGGATTTGACCTGGTCGCCCTCTTTCTTCAGCCACTTGGCGAGGTTGCCCTTCTCCATGGTGGGAGAAAGCGCGGGCATCAGAATATTGATGGGCATGATCGGACCCTGTTCTCAGCGATAGGAAACAGCTTTCGCCGCCGCGACGACTTCCTCAGCCGTCGGCAGCGCGAGCTTTTCGAGATTGGCGGCATACGGCATCGGCACGTCCTTGCCGGATACGCGCGCGACCGGCGCATCGAGATAGTCGAACGCCTGCTCCATCAGACGCGCCGCGATTTCCGCGCCGACGCCCGACTGCTGCCAGCCTTCCTCGACCACCACACAGCGGCCGGTCTTCTTCACCGACGCGACGATGGTTTCGGTGTCCATCGGGCGCAGCGTGCGCAGGTCGATGACTTCGGCCTCGATGCCTTCCTGGGCCAGCATGTCGGCGGCCTTGAGCGCATAGGTCATGCCGTTCGACCACGACACCATCGTGACATGATCGCCATGGCGCGCGATCCGCGCCTTGCCGATCGGCAGCACGAAGTCGTCGAGCTTCGGCACTTCGCCGCTATGGCCGTAGAGGATTTCGTTTTCGAGGAAGATCACCGGGTTGGGATCGCGGATCGCGGCCTTGAGCAGGCCCTTGGCGTCGGCGGCGGTGTAAGGCGCGATCACCTTGAGACCGGGGACGTTGGAGAACCAGGACGAATAATCCTGGCTGTGCTGGGCAGCGACGCGCGCAGCGGGACCGTTGGGTCCGCGGAACACGATCGAGCAATCCATCTGACCGCCGGACATATAGAGCGTCTTGGCCGCGGAGTTGATAATCTGGTCCATCGCCTGCATGGCGAAGTTGAAGGTCATGAACTCGACGATCGGCTTGAGGCCTGCCATCGCCGCGCCGATCGCGACACCGGCAAAGCCGTGCTCGGTGATCGGCGTGTCGATGACGCGCCGCGCGGTGAATTCCTGCAGCAGGCCCTGCGTGATCTTGTAGGCGCCCTGATATTCGGCGACTTCCTCGCCGATGACGAACACGTCCTCGTCGCGGCGCATCTCCTCGGCCATGGCGTCGCGCAGCGCCTCGCGCACCGTCATCTTCACCATCTCGGTGCCGGGCGGAATATCGGGATCGGAGGCGGCGACAACGCTCGGCGCCTGCGGCGCTGCTGCGGCGGCAGGCGCCGGCGTCTCGGCCTTTGCCTCTGCGGGCGCGGCGGACTCGGCAGCCTTCTGCGTCGGCGCTGGAGCGGCGACCTTGTCCAGATCGGCTGCGCTCTCGCCGTCGCCGAGAATGGTAGCGATCGGCGTGTTCACCGCGACATCGGCAGTGCCGGCCGGCACCAGAATCTTGCCGAGCGTGCCCTCCTCGGTCGCCTCGACTTCCATCGTCGCCTTGTCGGTCTCGATCTCGGCGATGACGTCGCCGGATTTGACGGCCTCACCTTCCTTCTTGAGCCATTTGGCGAGGTTGCCTTTCTCCATCGTCGGCGAAAGCGCGGGCATAAGAACTTGAATCGGCATGATCGCTCCGGACCTGTCTTAAAAAAACGCGCCGCCTAATGAAGGCCGGCGGCGCGCCCGCTTATCGATAAACATCCGTATAAAGCTCGGCGACGTCCGGCTCGGGATCGCGCTGGGCGAAATCGGCGGCTTCGTTGACGATCTCGCGCACTTCGGCGTCGATCGCCTTCAGATCGGCCTCGCTGACCTTCAATTCGAGCAGACGGTTGCGCACCTGTTCGATCGGGTCGTGATCGAGACGCATCTTGTCGACTTCTTCACGCGTGCGGTACTTCGCCGGGTCCGACATCGAGTGACCGCGATAGCGATAGGTCTGCATCTCGAGGATGTAGGGGCCGTTGCCCTCGCGGCACCACTGCACCGCGCGTTCGGCGGCCGCGCGCACCGCGCGCACGTCCATGCCGTCGACCTGTTCGCCCGGAATGTTGAAGGCAAGGCCGCGCTTGGAGAAGTCGGGCTGCGCCGAGGAGCGCACCACCGAGGTGCCCATGGCGTAGCGGTTGTTCTCGACCACGAACACGACCGGCAGCTTCCACAGCTCGGCCATGTTGAAGGATTCATAGACCTGGCCCTGGTTGGCCGCGCCGTCGCCGAAATAAGCGAGGCTGACATGATCGTTGCCGCGATAGCGGTTGGCGAAGGCAAGGCCGGTGCCGATCGGCACCTGCGCGCCGACGATGCCGTGTCCGCCGTAGAAATTCTTTTCCTTGCTGAACATGTGCATCGAGCCACCCTTGCCTTTCGAGTAGCCCGAGCGGCGGCCGGTGAGTTCGGCCATCACGCCCTTGGGGTCCATGCCGCAGGCGAGCATGTGGCCGTGATCGCGATAGCTGGTGATGACCTGATCGCCGTCCTTCAGCGTCATCTGCATGCCGACGACGATGGCTTCCTGCCCGATATAGAGATGGCAGAAACCGCCGATCGCGCCCATGCCGTAAAGCTGGCCCGCCTTCTCCTCGAAGCGGCGGATCAGCAGCATGTCGCGAAGCGCCTTCAGTTCCTCGTCCTTGGTGAATTTGAGATTGGTGGGGCGGCTCGTGCCGTTCCCGGCATCCTGCGCGCCGCCTTTTTTAGCCAGCGCCGAGTTTTTTCCAGATGGCATGACATGTCCGGATGAGAGTGCCGATACCCTCTCTCTACTCCAACTCCCAGCGCCTTGAAAGCACTGCGTGACGCAGCGACGCCGAACAGCCTTTTGCAGCGCACCTGCGCGAAATATATGCGATTGATTTGGAAGGTTTTTGAAATTTACGAATTTCAGTTCGCCGGAAGCATGCGAACCAGATCGCGCGGGCTTGCGTAACCGAGTTGAAGACGCGCCTGCTCGTCGAGCATATCCGGATCGACGCGGTCCGAACGCAACGACGACACGCGCTGTTCGAGCTTGAGTCGCTCCGCCTTCAGGTCGGCAAGCTCGGTGGTCCGCGTCGCGATTTCCTGATCCAGCTCAACGCGTGCGTCGAGGCCGTAGCGGCCGGTGTAGGCATTGATGCCGAAATACGCAATGAAGCCCGCCGCGATCGCATAAAGCGCGATGCAGGTGAGAACAGCCTTGAGTCGGGCGCGTGAGACCATGCGCCACGATGCGACGACGCGGTTAATTCCTTGCTAATAATCAAGCGCAGGACAAAAGCTGCAAGCAAAAAGCGGCCCGGAGATCGGGCCGCCTCACTGTCCGGGGCAATATGCGCCATCCGGTAGGATAATATGGCAGGCGCAGCCGTTCCCGGTCCGCGCCTCTGGCCGGGTCTTACGCCTTGTTGCGCTCGACGAAAGCGGCGAACTTCTCAATGTACTGCGTCATCACCGTTTTCAGCGCGTCCTTGGTGAGTTCGCCATTGGCGTCGAACGCATCGCCCACCTGGGTCAGATAGATTTCCGGCTGCTGCATGATCGGCCCGCTATAGCCGGGCAGGCTCTGCTTCAAGTTCATCGCGGCGCAGACGCCGCCGAGCGGGCCCGGCGAATTGCTGACGATGCCGATCGGCTTGCCGAGGAACGAGCTCTTGCCGGGCGGGCGCGAGGCGATGTCGATGGCGTTCTTGAGCACGCCGGGGATCGAGCGGTTGTATTCCGGCGTCACGAACAGCACCGCGTCCGCCTTCTGGATCTTCTCGCGAAACGCCACCCAGTCGGCCGGCGGGTTGGCCTCGAGATCCTGATTGAAGAACGACAGATCGTGCAGGGTCGCGATCTCGAGCTTCAAGGATGCCGGCGCCAGTTTGGCAAAAGCCTTGGCGAGCTTGAGCGTGAACGCCTCCTTGCGCAGGCTGCCGACGATGACGAGGACTTGGTGGGCCATGGGCGATCCTTTGGTGATGACACGGGACGACGCGGCGCAAAGCCGCCCGGTTAAGGTAGCCGCTCCGCGATAAAGATGCAAGTGCATGGATATTGGACGATGGTCGCCGGTCCGGAAATACCGGCAGCGTCCACTCCGGTCCCCTGCCCGGATGGCAGGCACGAATATGCCCGCGCGAACGCGGGCATAGGCCGATGTCTTGCAGTCCTGGCTGAACTGGGCCCTGCCTGAAAGCGGACCCCGCTCAGGCCAGCGCCTTGAGCGCCGACCGGCCAGCGTAGATCGCCTGATTGCCAAGCTGCTGCTCGATGCGCAGGAGCTGATTGTACTTCGCGGTACGGTCCGAGCGGGCTAGCGAGCCGGTCTTGATCTGCCCGCAATTGGTGGCGACCGCGAGATCGGCGATCGTGGAATCCTCGGTCTCGCCGGAGCGGTGCGACATCACCGCGGTGTAGCCCCATTTGTGCGCCAGCTCGACCGCGGCGAGCGTTTCCGTCAGCGTGCCGATCTGGTTGACTTTGACCAGGATCGAGTTGCCGCGGCCCGCCTTAATGCCTTCGGCGAGACGCGTGACGTTGGTGACGAACAGATCGTCGCCGACAAGCTGCACACTCTTGCCGATCAGGTCGGTCAGTTCCTTCCAGCCATCCATGTCGTCCTCGGCCATGCCGTCCTCGATCGAGACGATCGGATAGCGCTTGGTGAGGTCCTGCAGGTATTTCGCCTGCTCGGAACGCGAGCGGGTCTTGTTCTCGCCCTCATAGACGTATTTGCCGTCCTTGAAGAACTCGGTCGAGGCGCAGTCGAGCGCCAGCATGACGTCGCTGCCCGCCTTGTAGCCGGCTTTGCCGATCGCGCTCATGACGAAGTCGAGCGCCGCATCGGCCGACGGCAGGTTCGGCGCAAAGCCGCCCTCGTCGCCGACATTGGTGTTGTGGCCGGCCTTCTTCAGTTCGGCCTTCAGCGTGTGGAATATCTCCGCGCCACAGCGCAGCGCCTCGGCGAAGCTCGCCGCGCCGACCGGCATCACCATGATTTCCTGAAAGTCGATCGGATTGTCGGCGTGGACGCCGCCATTGACGATGTTCATCATCGGCACCGGCAGGGTGCGCGCCGAGGTGCCGCCGACATAGCGATAGAGCGGCATGTCGAACGAGGTCGCCGCCGCCCGCGCCACCGCGAGCGAGACGCCGAGAATGGCGTTGGCGCCGAGGCGCTTCTTGTTCGGCGTGCCGTCGAGCGCAATCATCGCGTTGTCGATCTGCACCTGCTGCTCGGCGTCCATGCCGCCGATGGCGTCGAAGATCTCGCCGTTGACAGCTTCCACCGCCTTCTGCACGCCCTTGCCGAGATAGCGCGCCTTGTCGCCGTCGCGCAGTTCGACCGCCTCATGCGCGCCGGTCGAGGCGCCCGAGGGCACGGCAGCGCGGCCGATCGAGCCGTCCTCCAGCACCACATCGACCTCGACTGTCGGGTTGCCGCGGCTATCCAGGATTTCGCGGCCGATGATGTCGACAATTGCGGTCATGTGCGCCTCATTTTCACGGGATTCGGATCGATAAGGCAGCTTCTAGCGCAAGGTGTCCGGCGGGAAAAGGCCGGGCGGCGCATGGCTCGTGACGGCGGAGACGGATTTGGCTATCAGGTGGCGAGGAGAACAGATCATGTCGCGAAAGCCCCGTAAAACCGCCATCGAGGCGTCATCCCTGCAGCTCGGCCATCAGGTGGGACTGCCTGCCTCACCGGATGAGGCAAAGCTCGACCGCGTGCCCAATCCGCACCCGGACACCAATTACCTCGTGCGCTTCACCGCGCCGGAATTCACCGCGCTGTGCCCGATCACCGGCCAGCCGGACTTCGCGCATCTGATGCTCGATTTCGTGCCCGGCGACTGGCTGGTCGAATCCAAATCGCTGAAACTGTATTTCGGCAGCTTCCGCAATCACGGCTCGTTCCACGAGGGCTGCACCGTGTCGATCGGCAAACGCATTGTGAAGGAAATCAAGCCACGCTGGCTGCGGATCGGCGGCTACTGGTACCCGCGCGGCGGCATCCCGATCGACGTGTTCTGGCAGACCGGCAAACTGCCGAAGGATGTCTGGGTGCCGGATCAGGGCGTGCCGCCCTACCGCGGGCGGGGTTAGAGAACACCTTACCTAAGTCAGGATACCTTGCCGAGCTTGCGTGCCTTGCGCAGGTCGG
Source organism: uncultured Afipia sp. (assembly GCA_964384815.1). Classification (GTDB taxonomy): domain Bacteria; phylum Pseudomonadota; class Alphaproteobacteria; order Rhizobiales; family Xanthobacteraceae; genus Afipia. The sequence continues at coordinate 153,603 of CAYLLZ010000003.1, forward strand.
CATTGATCCGCGACTGCCAGCCCTCGCCGGTCTCGCGATAGGCCTTGAGCACATCATCGTCGAGCCGCAGCGTCACCGATTTCTTGGCGACAAGGCCGAGCGGCGGCCGTCCGCGGCGGATGATTTTGTCGCCGTGACGCACCTCACCGGTTTTGAAGAAACCTTCGAGCAATTCCGGAGCATCATCGGGATCATTCGTCAAAGGCTTCCCGAAAATTTTTGCGCCAGCGTTTTTCTTCGCGCTCATGACAGAACCTCATCGAAATGATGTGACGGGCCTCCTCCCGAGGAGTCCATACGACGATAACCATCCGCTCTCTAAGAAATCCCGCCGTGACGTAACGCACCTCGCCGTAATCGAAGCGGTCGTCTTCCTGCGTTACGGTTGGGCCGTTGAACACTGCAACGGCATCGGCAAAATCAATGCCGCGTTGCTGGAGAGTCCACTCCCGCTTGGCCGGATCGAAGGTAATCATCGCCCCGCTCAATAATGTAACTACATAAATAGATCGCCGTCAATATTTACGTCACTGCGAAATTGCGCACGGCCGGCCGGTTCCAGCCCGAAGCTGTTTTACTGGCCCGCCTTCGCCAGCGCGTCGAACGCCATCAGGGTTCGCAGTAAGCCTTCGAAATCCTTCAGCGGCACCATATTGGGGCCGTCCGACGGTGCGTTGTCGGGGTCCTGATGGGTCTCGATGAAGACGCCGGCGACGCCGACCGCGACCGCGGCGCGCGCCAGCACCGGCACGAACTCGCGCTCGCCGCCGGACGAGGTGCCCTTGCCGCCCGGCTGCTGCACCGAATGGGTGGCGTCGAAGATCACCGGCGCGCCGGTGGTGCGGGCGAGGATCGGCAACGCACGCATGTCGGAGACCAGCGTGTTGTAGCCGAACGAGACGCCGCGCTCGGTCACCATGACACGGGTGTTGCCGCCGCTGGCCAGCTTGGCAACGACATTGGCCATGTCCCAAGGCGCGAGGAACTGGCCCTTCTTGACGTTGACCACCTTCCCGGTCGCCGCGGCGGCGAGGAGAAGATCGGTCTGCCGGCAAAGGAACGCAGGGATCTGCAGCACGTCCACCGCCTGCGCGACGTCTGCGCACTGCTCGGCTTCATGCACGTCGGTCAGCACCGGCAGTCCGAGCGTCTCGCGGATTTCCGCGAAGATCGGCAGCGCCTTGGCGAGCCCGATCCCGCGTTCGCTCGACGCGCTTGTGCGGTTCGCCTTGTCGAACGAGGTCTTGTAGACGAGGCCGATCTTGAGCCGCGCCGCGATCTCCTTCAGTGCCGCCGCCATCTCCAGCGCATGCTGACGGCTCTCAAGCTGGCACGGCCCGGCAATCACCGCCAGCGGCAGCGCGTTGCCGAAGGTGACGTTGCCGATGGAAACCGTCTTCGATGCCGTGGACAAGGACTTGATCCTTCAGGTTGCGGCCCCTTTTGCCGGGAGCGCGGGGGAAGATCAAGGCGGTCATGGATTCAAACCTGATCGAAACATGGAGTCCTTTGCGCCATCGTCATGGCCGGGCATAGCCGTTCGGAGAACGGCGTCGCTTCCGCTCGCCTCTGTCGCGGGCATCCACGCCTTAAGAAGGATCAGCGGGAATCGGGAATAAAGACGTGGATGGCCGGGTCAAGCCCGGCCATGACGGCAGAGACTTGGGACTCGCCCCGTTTCCAGTCTGATTTTTAGGGGGCTTCTTCAAAAATCAGCGTCGCGCCGAGCGCCGCCTGCGGCGGGATGACGAGGCGGCCGACACGGCGATGATGCGTGACACCACCGTTCGCCAGAACCGCTTCGGTCTCCGCGAGCGACCGCGTGGCAAGCCGCAGCCCGGCCAGCCTCATGCCCTCGCCCTCGGCCGTCACGGTGACGCCGAAGCGGTCCCTGAAGCTGCGCGGGTCCATGATCTCGACATCGCCGCGCGGCGTCGAAGCGACCACGCCGGTCGAACTCGATTGCAGCACGCGCACGCCGGTGAAGGCGCTGAGGAAGATGTGATGATCGGCCGGATTGTCAGCCACCAGAATAGCGGCGACAACACCGCACGCCCCGTTGGGATGGCGCTGGTAGTCGCTGTTCCAGAACGCCTGCGGGTTGCTCTGCCGGCACAGCGCAAAGCCGGTTTGCGGCGAGGGGTCATCGCGCGCAAACGCCAGCGTGAAGCCGATGGTCGTGGTGCTGCCATCCGGCAGCCTCGCCTCGCGCGTGAACGGCAGCGCCGGCGAGGAGCCGATCTTGTGGCGTTCGAGGTCCGCGACATCAGCGGCGATGTCGCGGCTCTCCAGCAGCAGGAACGAGAAGCCATCGCCCCGCGCGATCGTATCATGGTTGGGAATCCCGAAATGCTGCGCCAGCCCCTCGCCGGTCAGCCTGTCCGGCGCAGCGACCGTCAGCAGTTCGATGAAGAAGCCATCGAACTGCACGACGTGGTTCTGCGTGCCCCAGGGGTGGGTGTTGCGCGCGCCGACCTGAAAGCCGGCGCGGCGATAGAATTCCGCCGCCGCGCCCAGATCGCGCACGGCGTGAACGATGTGATCGAGGCCGCGCGGCCGCGATCCGATTGGCGCAAGCTCGCTCAAACGATCACTTCACCGACGAATAGGACGTCGGCACGAGGAAGGAGCTGGCGATGTTGGCGACGATCTGTCCTTCCTTCTCGGTCTCGGCGCGCGCCGCGATCCAGGCCGGATCGGACTGGAAGGCATTCCACTTGGTCTCGCGCTCGGCGAGCGAATCCCACTCAAGCAGATAGGTCAGTTCCTGATTGGATTCGCCGATCAGCGTGGTGAAGAAACCGGCCTGCCTGATGCCGTGCTTTTCCCAGATCTTCAGGGTCTGGGTCTCGAACCGCTTCGACAGCGCCGGCAGGCGGCCGGGCAGACAGGTGTAGACGCGCAACTCGTAGATCTTGCTCATGTGACCTCGTTGGCCGGGCGCGGGAGATACCGCTTGTGCCGGCTTCCCGACAGGTATAGGGGGCGAGCGGTGGCGCGATCAAGCACCAGCCTTGCACGGCATGGTGCACCAAAAGTCGCGAGCGATCAGTTCGCCGCGAACCGCTGCGTCGAAAGTTTGAGATCGAGCGCTTCGCTCTCCTTCAGCCAGCGCATCTCCCGTGATGCGGACATCGCCTGCAGGATCGTCGGCGAGACGCCCATCCGGGTGATGTACTCGAAGATCATCCCGGTGGTGCGCTGGGTATCGGCGACGATGTCGCGCCGGGAGTCGTCCTGTGCGATGTCGGTGGTGAACTGGTGAACGCCGAGCGCGGAGCCGGGAAAAGCCTCGCGCACCGCGCCCCCGGCATAGATCAGCACGCAGGCGCTGGCGCAGTAGGACGAGCGCACGCGCCCTTCCCCGTCGAGCGTGCCGACCATCGTGGTCAAGCCGCGCGCACGGATCACCTCGCCCATGATCAATCCCTGATCGAGACGCCCGCCGGGCGAGGACAGCAGCACCATGTCGCCGGACGCGAGCTTGGCGTCATCCAGCCGTTCGCGAAACCACGTCGCCGCGGCAGCACCGATCGGGCCTTTGATGGCGAGCACGCGCCGCGTGCGGCCATTCGCCTCGATCGCGCCGGTCGAGGAGGTCAGCGACGGCGAGACGTAGCGATCGGTCCAATAGGTCCATGCCGCGGGCTGCGACAGGTCCTGCCAGGCATGGCCGCCCCACAACGCGATGAGCAGTATCGCGAACAGGATCGAGCCCAGCGTTCCGCGGCTGAACCAGCGGCGGTGGCCCGTGTCGAAAGACGCATCCCCTTCCGAAGCCGCGGGTGCATCGTGCGCGGGTTTTCCCCACGGTCCCACCGCATTGCCGGATGAGCCGCCCGAAGGAGGTTTGATCTTGGGAATCATGAGCGGTCCGCAGCGCCTCCCCGGAGAAGTCCGGCAGAGTCTTATCTGGCGACGACGCCCCTCAAATGGAAGGCCGAAGGATCAGACCAGACGGCTCTGCGCCGCGGCGGCAGCGACGAAGGAGGCGAACAGCGGATGCGGCTCGAACGGCCGCGATTTGAGTTCGGGATGATACTGGACGCCGATGAACCAGGGATGGTCCTCGTATTCGACGATCTCCGGCAGCACGCCGTCGGGCGACAGGCCGGAGAAGCGCAGGCCGTGCTGCTCGAGGCGGTCCTTGTAGGCGGTGTTGACCTCGTAACGGTGGCGGTGGCGCTCGGAAATCTCCAGCGCGCCGCCATAGATCTGCGAGACCCGGCTGCCCTTCTTCAGCGCCGCCGGATAGGCGCCGAGCCGCATGGTGCCGCCGAGATCGCCGGCCTTCGAGCGCTTCTCCAGTTCGTTGCCGCGCAGCCATTCGGTCATCAGGCCGACCAGCGGCTCCTTGGTGGGGCCGAACTCGGTGGAGTTGGCGTCGGTGATGCCGGCGAGATTGCGCGCCGCCTCGATCACCGCCATCTGCATGCCGAAGCAGATGCCGAAATACGGCACGTTGCGCTCGCGCGCGAACCGCGCCGCCCTGATCTTGCCCTCGGCGCCGCGCTGGCCGAAGCCGCCCGGCACCAGAATGCCGTTGACGTGTTCGAGGAACGGCGCGGGGTCCTCGTTCTCGAACACCTCGCTCTCGATCCAGTCGAGATTGACCTTCACCTTGTTGGCGATGCCGCCATGGGAGAGCGCCTCGATCAGCGATTTGTAGGCGTCCTTCATGCCGGTGTACTTGCCGACAATGGCGATGGTGACGTCGCCTTCCGGGTTGCGGATGCGCTCGTTGATCTCGTGCCAGCCGGTCAGCGCGGGTGCCTGCGGCGTCTCGATGCCGAACGCCGCCAGCACCTCGTCGTCGAGCCCGGCGGCGTGATAGGCCTCCGGCACCGCGTAGATGTTGTCGACGTCGCGCGCCTCGATCACCGCGCTCTCGCGGACGTTGCAGAACAGGCCGAGCTTGCGGCGCTCTTCCTTCGGAATCTCGCGGTCGGTGCGGCACAGCAGGATGTCCGGCTGGATGCCGATCGAGCGCAGTTCCTTGACCGAGTGCTGGGTCGGCTTTGTCTTGAGTTCGCCGGCACTTGGAATGAAAGGCAGCAGCGTCAGGTGAATGTAGATCACCTGCCCGCGCGGCATGTCGTTCTTGATCTGCCGGATTGCCTCGAAGAACGGCAGGCCCTCGATGTCGCCGACCGTGCCGCCGATCTCCACCAGCACGAAGTCGTAGCCGTCATTGCCGCTGCGGATGAAATCCTTGATGGCGTTGGTGACGTGCGGGATCACCTGGATGGTGGCGCCGAGATAGTCGCCGCGGCGCTCCTTGGTCAGGATATCCTGATAGATCCGGCCGGTGGTGATGTTGTCCTGCTTGGTCGCCGGACGGCCGGTGAAGCGCTCGTAGTGGCCGAGGTCGAGGTCGGTCTCGGCCCCGTCATCGGTCACGAACACCTCGCCGTGCTGGTACGGCGACATCGTTCCGGGATCGAGGTTGAGATAGGGATCGAGCTTGCGAAGACGGACCTTGTAGCCCCGCGCCTGCAGCACCGCGCCGAGAGCGGCGGATGCGAGACCTTTTCCGAGCGAGGAGACCACGCCGCCGGTGATGAAAATATACCGCGCCATGGGAGCCTACCTTTATCGCTACGATCTCGATTCGCAAAACGAAACGCGGCGGAAAGCCGGGATTTCGCTAGCCTGTGGGTGACGTTGAAAGTTCAATTAAACCAATGTCTTTTCCCGGCCTGCTGAGATGAAATTGCAAGCCGGGAGCGCATTGATCACACCGCTTTATTTGGACTGCGGCGCCTGCGGACCGGCAGGTGCCGCCGGAGCCGGGGCCGGAGCCTCGGGCTTCTTCAGCGAGTCGAGCAGACCGCCCTGCGGGGTCGAGGTCGGCGCGCTCTGGCCAGCCGGAGCACCGGTCGGGATGATCGAGCTCGGCGCGCGGTCGCGCGTCGCGATCCACGACAGCAGCAGGCTGGTGATGAAGAATCCGGTCGCGAGGATCGCGGTCGAGCGCGTCAAGAGGTTGGTGGTGCCGCGGCTCGACATGAATCCGCCGCCGCCTCCGCCGCCGATGCCGAGCCCGCCCCCTTCGGAGCGCTGCAGCAGCACGACGCCGGTCAGGGCCAGCACGAGCATGAGATGGATGACAATGACGACTGTCTGCATCGATACCTTCCGTCACAAGCGGACGCGCCGGGCAGCCGGCCGAAACGTGCTTGCGGGAGTTGAAGTTGGCGGCTGTCTACACGATCGCAGACGGGATTGCCACCCCCGGGGAGCGAGGTCCTGACCCGTCATTGCGAGCCAACGGGTCCGGCTTCGCCGGCCGATGACAGGCTCCACAAAGCAATCCAGACAGGAGGCGGCCGAAGGAAAAAGGCTGGATTGCTTCGTCGGCTCCGCCTCCTCGCAATGACGGAACCCGAAATCGCGCCTTAGGGGCACCCCGCCGCAATCGCCAGAAAATCGGCCGCCTTGAGGCTGGCGCCGCCGACCAGCGCGCCGTTGACATGCGGCACCGCCATCAGTGCGGCGGCATTCGACGGCTTCACCGACCCGCCATAGAGGATACGGATTCGCGCGCCCCCCTCCTTCAGGCGTTTGGTGAGGGTCTCCCGGATAAAGCCATGAACCTGCTCGACATCCCCGGTGGTCGGGGTCAGGCCGGTTCCAATCGCCCACACCGGCTCGTAGGCGACCACCAGATTGGCGGCGTTCGCCCCGTCCGGCACCGAGCCGGCAAGCTGGCTGCCGACCACGTCGAGCGTCTGCCCGGCGTCGCGCTGGGCCCAGGTCTCGCCGACGCAGATGATCGCGATCAGACCCGCGCGCCAGGCCGCCTCGGCCTTGGCCCGCACCATGGCGTCGGTCTCGTAATGGTCGGTGCGCCGCTCGGAATGGCCGACGATCACCGCGCTCGCCCCGGCATCGGCCAGCATTTCCGCCGAGATATCGCCAGTATGTGCTCCCGACGGGTTGGGGTGGCAGTCCTGCGCGCCGATCGCGACCTTGGAGCCGATTGCCACCGCCGCCGCCGTGAACAGCAGGGTGGCCGGCGGGCAGACCAGCAGGTCCGCCTTGCGCCACAGCCCGGAGGCGCCCTGGGCGATCGCCCCGAGTTCGCTCATCGAGGCCTTGAGGCCGTTCATCTTCCAGTTGCCGGCGATCAGCGGACGGCTCGTATCAGTCATCTGCACCCCCATTTCGCAAAACGCCCTGCGCTAGCAGAGCCAACCCGCGGACGCCAGCCCGCCCAATTGTGGCGGCTGCGATGTTAACCGCTTCAATGGGTCGCCGCCGTGCCGGTTGCCCGGGGGAGAACGCCGTTTTATATGAAACGGAACAATGCGGTGGCGCCTTTTGAGTTTGTCAGCGCGCCGGTCCCTCCTGAACACAAGTTGGATCCATGCTTCGAGGAATACGCGACGCCTCATCGGGCAAGTTCGGCAAGGCCATCATGTCGGTCCTGTTCGGCATTCTCATCGTCTCCTTCGGCCTGTGGGGCATCGGCGACATCTTCAAGGGCTACGGCCAGTCGAGCCTCGCCAGCATCGGCAAGACCGAGATTTCGACCGAGCAGTTCCGCACGCTCTATACCGACAAGCTGCAGCAGATCGGCCGTCAGATCGGCCGCCCGATGACGCCGGATCAGGCCCGCCGCTTCGGGCTCGACCGTCAGGTGCTGCAGCAGATCATCGCGGAAGCCGCGCTCGACGAGGAGGCCCGCCGCCTCGGCCTCGCCCAGTCGGACGCCGACATCGTGCGCGAGATCTCGGCCGATCCGAACTTCGCCGGCGCCGACGGCAAATTCGACCCGCAGCGCTTCGCCTACGCGCTGCGCCAGTTCGGCTATACCGAGCAGCGTTACGTATCCGAGCAGCGCCGCACCACCCTGCGCCGCCAGATCGCCGGCAGCTTCACCGCCGGCATCGCACCCTCCAAGACCCAGATCGACGCCCTGACCCGCTATCAGAACGAAGAACGCACCATCGAATACATCCAGCTCGGTCCCGATCAGGCCGGCAAGATCGATCCGCCGACGCCCGAAGCGCTGCAGAGCTATTTCGACGAACGCAAAGGCCTGTTCCGTGCGCCGGAGTACCGCAAGATCGCGGTGCTCACCGTGACGCCGGAGGAAATCGGCAAGAAGATCACGGTGTCGGACGAGGACGCCCGCAAGATTTTCGAACGCGACAAGGACAAATACGCCAAGCCGGAGCGGCGCGAGATCAAGCAGATCGCCTTCCCGACGCTTGAGGCCGCCAAGGCCGCGCGCGACAAGATCGCCGGCGGACTGTCGTTCGAGGATCTCGCCAAGGAGATGAAGCTTACCGACGGCGACACCGATCTCGGCCTCGTCACCCAGGCCAGCGTCGGCGATCCGGCGATCGCGGCCGCCGCCTTCGCAGCGCCGCTCAACGAGGTGAGCCAGCCGGTCAAGGGCGCGCTCGCCACCGCTCTGATCAAGGTGACCAAGATCGAGCCCGGCACCACCGCCAATTACGACGCGATCGCCCCGGAGATCAAAAAGCAGATCGCGACCGACCGCGCGCGCGGCGAATTCCAGGACATCCGCAACAAGGTCGAAGATGAGCGCGGCGGCGGCGCCAACGTCGCCGAGGCCGCCAAGAAGCTCGGCCTTGAGGCCATCACCATTGAGGCGGTGGATCGCTCCGGCCGCACTCCCGACGGCCAGCAGGTCAAGGGCCTGCCCTCCGGTGTCGATGTGCTCACGCCCGCTTTCGCCAGCGGCGTCGGTGTCGAAACCGATCCGATCAACTTCGACGGCGGCGAATTGTGGTTCGACGTGCTCGGCATCACGCCCTCGCGCGACCGCACCCTCGATGAGGTCAAGGATCAGGTCACCACCCGCTGGCACGACGAGCAGGTGACGTCGCGCCTGCGCGCCAAGGGCGGCGAGATCGTCGAGAAGCTCAACAAGGGTGAAGCCTTCGCCGCGGCCGCCGCGGCGCTGAAGACGGACGTCAAGAAGACCTCGCCGTTCAAGCGCACCGCCACCGTCAACGGCCTGTCGGAGCGCGTGGTCGATACCGCCTTCCGCACGCCCAAGGACAGCGCGGGCCAGAGCGAAGGCGCAAGCGGCAACCAGTGGGTCGTGTTCAAGGTGACCGACATCACCGTGCCGCCGGTCGATCCGGACTCCGAGGACGCCAAGAAGCTCAAGACCGCGATCACCAACGCCATGACCGACGAGCAGGTCGCGGCCTATATCGCGCATCTGGAGGACGAGATCGGCGTCACCATCAATCAGGCCGCCTTCGCCACCGCGACCGGCGCGTCCACCAGCCAGTGACGCCATGACCGACTTCAAGGCCATCATCGGCAAGGTCGCGAACGGCGAGACGCTGTCCCGCGACGAGGCGGCCGCGGCGTTCGACTGGATGATGTCGGGCGAAGCGACGCCGGCGCAGATGGGTGGCCTCCTGATGGGGCTACGCGTGCGCGGCGAGACCGTCGACGAGATCACCGGCGCGGTGACCACGATGCGCAGCAAGATGCTGCGCGTCACCGCCCCGCCCGACGCGGTCGATGTGGTCGGCACCGGCGGCGACGGCTCGGGCTCAGTCAACGTTTCGACCTGCGCGTCGTTCATCGTCGCGGCCGCCGGCGTGCCGGTGGCCAAGCACGGCAACCGCGCGCTGTCCTCGCGCTCGGGCGCGGCCGACGTGCTGGCCGCACTCGGCATCAACATCGACATCACGCCGGAACAGGTCGGCCGCTGCATCGCGGAGGCCGGCATCGGCTTCATGTTCGCGCCGACCCATCATCCGGCGATGCGCAACGTGCACGCCGCGCGTGTCGAGCTTGCCACCCGCACCATCTTCAACCTGCTCGGCCCGCTCTCGAACCCGGCCGGCGTGACGCGGCAGATGGTCGGCGTGTTCGCGCGCCACTGGGTCGAGCCGCTCGCGCATGTGCTGCGCAATCTCGGCGCCACCTCGGCCTGGGTGGTGCACGGCTCCGACGGCCTCGACGAGATCACCCTCACCGGCCCGACGTATGTCGCCGCGCTCGAAGGCGGCGCGATCCGCACCTTCGAGGTGACGCCGGAGGACACCGGACTGCCGCGCGCCGCCAGCGCCGATCTGAAAGGCGGCGACGCGCAGACCAATGCGGTTTCGCTGCGTGGCGTGCTCGAGGGCAAGCCCGGCGCGTTCCGCGACGTCGCGCTGCTCAATGCCGGCGCGGCGCTGGTCGTCGCGGGCAAGGCAGCCAACCTCAAGGAAGGTGTTGCGCTCGGCGCCAAGGCGCTCGACAGTGGCGCAGCGGCGGAGAAGCTGAAGCGGCTGATCGCCGTCTCCAACGCCTGAAGGAGATTTTGCTGTTGTCCGACATCCTCGCAAAGATCGAAGCTTACAAGCGCGAGGAGATCGCCACCGCCAGGCGCGCCCATCCGCTTGCGGATGTCGAGGCGCAGGCAAAGACAGCGCCTGCCCCACGCGGTTTCGCCAATGCCATCCGCAACAAGCTGTCACGCGGCGAGACCGCGCTGATCGCCGAGATCAAGAAGGCCTCGCCCTCCAAGGGACTGATCCGCGCCGACTTCGATCCGCCTGCGCTCGCCCGTGCCTATCAGGACGGCGGCGCGGCGTGCCTTTCGGTCTTGACGGATACGCCCTCGTTCCAGGGCCATCTCGATTTCATGGTGGCGGCGCGTGCGGCGGTGAGCCTGCCGGTGCTGCGCAAGGATTTCATGTACGACACCTATCAGGTGGTCGAGGCGCGCGCGCATGGCGCCGACTGCATCCTGATCATCATGGCGGCGCTCGACGATGCGGCGGCGCGCGACATCGAGGATGCCGCGTTCGCGCTGGGCATGGACGTGCTGCTGGAAGTTCACAACCGGCCGGAGCTGGAACGGGCATTGAAGCTGCGCTCGCCGCTGCTCGGCATCAACAACCGCAACCTGCGCACCTTCGAGACCACGCTGGCGACCAGCGAGGAACTGGCGCCGCTGGTGCCGGCGGATCGCATTCTGGTCGGCGAGAGCGGCGTCTTCACGCCGGCCGACATCGCCCGGCTCGGCAAGGTCAACATCCATACATTCCTTGTCGGCGAGAGTCTGATGCGGCAGGCCGACGTGGCGGCGGCAACGCGCGCGCTTCTCGCGCTTGACGGAGCGCAACGTGCGGCTGAGCGCGCCGGAGCATAGTGGCGCGCCAATGACCAAGAGCGACCTCACCCATATCGACGCCAAGGGCGAAGCCCACATGGTGGACGTCTCCGCCAAGCCCGCGACCGAGCGCGTCGCGGTGGCCGAAGGCCGCGTCATCATGACGAAGGAAACGCTGGCGCTGATCGAGAGCGGAAACGCCAAGAAAGGCGACGTGCTGGGCACCGCGCGGATCGCCGGCATCATGGCGGCCAAGCGCACCTCCGAGCTGATCCCGCTGTGCCACCCGCTAGCATTGTCCAAGGTCACCGTCGAAATCACGCCCGACGCCGCACTGCCCGGCTGCCATGTCGAGGCCACCTGCAAAGTCACCGGCCCCACCGGCGTCGAGATGGAAGCCCTGACGGCGGTCTCGGTCGCCTGCCTCACCATCTATGACATGATCAAGGCGGTGGAGCGCGGGGTGCGGATCGAGGGCATCCAGCTCGTCGAGAAGCAGGGCGGCAAGTCCGGGCATTACAAGGTGGAGCGGTGATTTCATCATGTTGAAGATGAAGGCAGGCAACAAGCCGCTGATGCCGGTCGCCGACGCTCTGGCGGCCGTGCTCGACGGCGCGGCGCCGCTGCCTGAGGAGATCGTCACGCTCGAGGAGGCCTTCCACCGCACATTGTCGCGCGATATCGCCTCGCTGCGCACCCAGCCGCCCGCCGCGATGTCGGCGATGGACGGCTACGCGGTGCGCCTTGCCGACGCGAAAGCGGATGCGCGCCTCAAGGTGATCGGCGAGAGCGCGGCGGGCAAGCCGTTCCAGCAGCCGGTCGGCCCCGGCGAGGCGGTGCGGATCTTCACCGGCGGCGTGGTGCCGCCCGGCGCCGAAACCATCGTGATCCAGGAAGACGTCACGCGCGAGGGCGACACCATCATCCCTGCCGAGACGACTCTGGCCCCGCGCCACATCCGCCGCGCCGGCTCCGATTTCCGCGAAGGCGACGTGCTGCTGCGCAAGGGCCTGCGCCTGACCGACCGCGACCTCTCGCTCGCCGCCAGCATGAACCACCCGCGACTGCCCGTGCACCGGCGGCCGCGAGTTGCGATCCTCGCCACCGGCGACGAACTGGTGATGCCCGGCTCCACCCCCGGCCCCGGCCAGATCGTGTTTTCCAACGCCTATGCGCTGGGTGCGCTGGCGCGCGCCGAAGGCGCCGAGGTGGTCGACCTCGGCATCGCACGCGACACCATCGAGGACACCGCCCGCGCCGTCCGGCAGGCGCGCGACGTCAACGCCGACATTCTGGTCTCGACCGGCGGCGCGTCGGTCGGCGACCACGACGTGGTCAAGGACGCGCTCGAATCCGAAGGCGTGGCGATGTCGTTCTGGAAGATCGCGCTGCGCCCCGGCAAGCCGATGATGCATGGCCGACTCGGTCCGATGAAGGTGATCGGCCTGCCCGGCAATCCGGTGTCGTCCTATGTCTGCGGCTTCATCTTCATGGTGCCGCTGATCCGCGCTATGTCCGGCTGCACCGTCGTGCATCACCTGCTGGAAGCCGCCGCGCTCGGCGTTGCGCTTCCCGAGAATGATCACCGCCAGGAATATCTGCGCGCGCACTGCAGCCTGCGCGACGACGGCATGCCGGTCGCCATTCCGGTGGGCCATCAGGATTCATCGCTGCTCGGCAACCTGTCGGTGGCGGACGTGCTGATCGTGCGCCCGCCGCACGCGCCGGCGATGCAGCCCGGCGAGCGCTGTACCATCATCAAACTTCCGTCCTGATTTTTCCCTCGCGCCTTCATCAAAATTTAACCGTTGCAGAACACATATGGAACATATAGTGTTCGTTCATGATTTGTTTCGAGCGAGTCGTGGCGTTATTCGCCTTTCGCCCGCGCCCGATGCCCGCACCGGCTGCCACGCGCAGCATCGGCCGGGCGACGGGACGGCGCGACCTGATGGGGCGAACGGGACCGCTGGAATTGAGGAAGGCCTGAAGATGCTGACACGCAAACAATACGAGCTTCTGCGCTTCATCAACGAGCGGCTCAAGGAGTCCGGCGTGCCGCCCTCCTTCGACGAGATGAAGGACGCGCTCGACCTGCGGTCCAAGTCCGGCATCCACCGCCTGATCACGGCGCTGGAGGAACGCGGCTTCATCCGCCGCCTCGCCAATCGCGCCCGCGCCATCGAGGTCATCAAGCTTCCCGAGGTCGGCCATGGCGGCAGCGCGCGGCGCGGCTTCACCCCGAGCGTGATCGAAGGCAATCTCGGCAAGGTGCGGAGCGCTCCGGCGGCCGCGGAGGACAGCGGCGAGCAGCCGGTAGCCGTGCCGGTGATGGGCCGCATCGCCGCCGGCACTCCGATCGAGGCGCTGCAGACCCGCAGCCACACCATCAGTGTGCCGCCCGACATGCTCGGCTCCGGCGAGCATTACGCGCTGGAAGTGCGTGGCGACTCGATGGTGGAAGCCGGCATCCTCGACGGCGACATGGCGCTGATCCAGAAGAACGACAGCGCCGACACCGGCGACATCGTGGTGGCGCTGATCGACGAGGAGGAAGCGACGCTGAAGCGTTTCCGCCGCCGCGGCGCCTCCATCGCGCTGGAGCCGGCCAACGCCGCCTATGAGGTCCGCATCCTGCCGCCCAACCGCGTCCGCATCCAGGGCAAGCTGATCGGGCTGTACCGGAAGTATTGAGAGTCTCTCTCTTCGCTGGAAAGACATTCGGTGTCCCGGATGCAGTGCGGCACGCAGTGACGCTCTGCTGATCCGGGACCGTTCCATACATTGAATGCGGAACGATCCCGGTTCTGCGATGCAATGCTGACGCATTGCATCGCGCCCGGGATACGGGCGTCACTCCTCCGCCTGCAGATCGCCGGCATCCGGCGTGGCATCGACCGGGGGCGTGCGCCGGATCAACCCGGCCCGCCCTGTGTCAGAAGCCACACTTACCTCCACATCCATCCTCGCCCATGGCCGGTCAGCGCCGGGCGGATTGACCATCGTTACCCGGTAGCCCTCGCCTGCGCGGCTGAGGGCAGTCGCACCCTGCCGCCGCAGCGTATCCTGATCGAACACCTGCGCCGCGCAGTCACTGGGCGGCGTGAACATCGACACGATGACCGCGGCGCGGCTGCAATCGTCCGCCAGCGCCTCGGGCCGGTTCGCCAGCGCCACCAGCCTGCCATCAACTGCCGCGACCACGCAGCCAGCCTCGTCGCAGGACACGCCGTCATGGAGCGAGGGATCGGTGACGGCGCGCGGATCGGCATCGGCCGCGAGCCATTGCCGCACCGTGAAGGCATCGGTCGAAGTCCGCATCAGCCGCAGCGCGCCGTCCCTGCCGCGCACCGCGACGCTGTGTCCGTCTGAGGCGATCAGGATATCAGGCTGCTGTGCGCTCGCTGCCCACAGCGATCCGGCAACGATCAGCATCGCGCCAACCCAGCGCAGCGGCGTGCGCAAGAGACCGAGCACGACGATGCCGGCGGTGATGACGAGCAGCGGCGCGATGCCGAACGCGCCGATATGGCCGACCGCGCCCGGCAGCGCCGCCACGGCCTGCGTCACCGCAATCATCCAGTCGATGCCGACACCCATGATGCGCCAGAGCACGCCGTCGAAACCGAATGGCATCGCCACGATGCCGAGCAGGCCCGCCGGCATCACCACCGCCGAGATCACCGGCATCGCGGCGAGATTGGCGAGAACGCCATAGGGCGCGAGGCGGTGGAAATGGAAGGCGGCGTAAGGCGTGGTCGCAAGGCCTGCGATCAGCGAGGCCGCCGCCAGCATCAGAATCTCGCGACCGCCCCACAGCGCGGCGCGCGCCGCCACTGAGTTGTCCGGCGTTGCGAACAGACGCGGCGCGCTGATCCGCACCATCGCGACAAGGCCGAGCGTCGCCGCGAATGACATCTGGAAGCTCGGATGCACCAGCGCTTCGGGCGCGATCGCGAGCACGATCATCGCGGCCAGCGCCAGCGTCCGGAAAGTGATCGCCTGGCGGTCGACCATCACCGCGAGCAGCACCACCGCTGTCATGTAAAACGAGCGCTGTGTCGCCACCTCCGCGCCGGACAGCAGCAGATAAAATAGAGCCGCGAGCAACGCAGCGGCCGCCGCCCATTTCTTGATGGCGAAGCCGACCGCAAGCGCGGGCGACAGCGCCAGCAGCGCGCGCACCGCGAAGAACACCACGCCGGCCACCACCGCCATGTGGTAGCCCGAGATCGACAGCACATGGCCGAGACCGGAAACGAACATCGCATCGTTGACCGGCGCGGAGATCGCATCGCGCCGCCCGGTGAGCAGCGCGGTGGCGATGGCGCGGTTGTCGCCAGACAGCACAACGCGGATGCGGGCATCGATGCCGTCGCGCGCCTCCTGCATCCAGCGCGCATAGCGCAGCGCGAGAGTCTCGCTCTGCGGTGGCGGCGTTGTCGCGATTGCACCGAGCACGAAACCCGACGCGCCGATGCCGGCGAAATACATGTCGCGGCCGAAATCGTAGGAGCCTGGCAACGCCGGACGCGGCGGCGGCCGCAGGCTGGCTTTCAGCGTCACGAAACTGCCGACCGCAGGCGCGGTGCCCTTGCGCACCGACAGCCGCACCCGCGTCAGCTTCGGCGCCTCGCCGCGTGTTACGCTCAACTCCGCGACCCGCAGCACGAAACGGTCGGTGCGCTCACGTTCCTCGCGCGTCTCGACGAAACCTTTCACAGACACAGCCGTCACCGGCTGCGCCAGCACCTCATGCGCCAGCCGCACGGTTTTCAGTGTCGCGGTGGCAAAGCCTGCGAACAACGCCGCAAGCAGCACCGCGAACGGAAACCAGCGCCGCCGCCGCGCGAGGATCGCGACAAGCACGAAGAGCAGCGCGGCCGGAACGACGATCGCGGCAACAGGCTCATGGTCGGCCGCGAAATACAGGGCGATGCCGATGCCAAACGCCACCGGCACCCACGGCAGCAGGCGGCCCGGTCCGGTTTCAGCGCGAATCCATTCACTGACTATCTCAAAACCGGAGGACCAGAGGCCGCGATCGGAAACGGCAGGCACCGCCGCCGTCTCGCGCGGCGGCCATGCGATGGCCTTGCCCGCGCGCGGCCGCTTCTGCTGCAAGCCCCCGTCCGCCATTGCGCCGCCCGTGTGTCGGCTGTCCCCGCCGCCATGCTAGCGGACAGGATTGGACTCTGAACACCGGAACGGATGGGGAATCTGCGCACCCTTAAGGGCGGACGACAGAGAAAGAGTGAGGCAGGATGTTGTCCCACATTCAGTCGTCATCACCGGGCTTGTCCCGGTGATCCACGCCTGACTTTCACAAAACAAGAAAGACGTGGATGGCCGGGACATAAAGGCGTTTACGCCCGTCTTCGACGGGCTATGCCCGGCCATGACAGCCCTGTTCAAGGATTGGGAAACCTCACCCCGCCGCGGCCACCTTGGCGTAGCTGTCGCGCAGGCCGACGGTGCGGTTGAACACCAGCCGCTCGGGCATCGAGTCGCGGTCGCGGACGAAATAGCCCTGCCGCTCGAACTGCACCGCGCCGTCCGCCGCATCCGTCTTGAACGCCGGCTCGACCTTGCAATCGGTCAGCGTCTCCAGCGAATTCGGATTGAGCTGTTCGGCAAAATTGCCCGGCTCCGGCTGCGGCGTGGCGAACAGATTGTCGTAGAGCCGCACCTCGGCCGGCACCGCATGCGCCGCGCTCACCCAGTGAATCGTCGCCTTCACCTTGCGGCCGTCCGGCGCGTTGCCGCCGCGGGTTTGCGGGTCATACGTGCAGCGCAGTTCGACCACCTCGCCCGCCGCGTTCTTGATGACCTCGCGGCAGGTGATGAAATAGGCATAGCGCAGCCGCACCTCACGCCCCGGCGCGAGACGGAAGAACTTCTTCGGCGGCTCCTCCATGAAATCGTCCTGCTCGATGTAGAGCTCGCGACCGAACGGGATCTTTCGCGTGCCCTGCGCCGGATCGTCGGGATGGTTGATCGCCTCGAGCTCCTCGACCTGTCCTTCCGGATAGTTCTCGATCACGACCTTCAGCGGACGCAGCACCGCCATGCGGCGCGGCGCAGTTTTGTTGAGCGTCTCGCGGATGGTGAAGTCGAACATGCCAATATCGACGGTGCTGTTCGATTTGGCGACGCCGATCCGCTTGACGAAATCGCGCAGCGCCTGCGCCGGCACACCGCGCCGCTGCAGGCCGGCCAGCGTCGGCATGCGCGGATCGTCCCAGCCGGAGACGTGCCCCTCGCGTACCAGCCCGGTCAGCACGCGCTTGGACAGCAGCGTATAGGTCATGTTGAGCCGCGCGAACTCGTACTGGCGCGGACGCGAGGGCACCGGCAGATTGTCCAGGAACCAGTCGTAGAGCGGACGGTGGTCCTCGAACTCCAGCGTGCAGATCGAGTGCGTGACGCGCTCGATGGAGTCGGACTGGCCGTGCGCGAAATCGTAGCTCGGATAGATATTCCACGCCGTGCCGGTGCGCGGATGGTGCGCATGCAGGATGCGATAGATCACCGGATCGCGCAGGTTGATGTTGCCCGAGCCCATGTCGATCTTGGCGCGCAGCACGCGCGTGCCGTTCGGGAATTCGCCGGCGCGCATCCGCGCGAACAGATCGAGGTTCTCCTCCACCGAGCGGTCGCGGAATGGGCTGTTCTGCCCGGCCTCGGTCAGGGTGCCGCGGGTCAGCCTGATCTCGTCCGGCGACTGGTCGTCGACATAAGCCTTGCCGGCGTGGATCAGATCCTGCGCCCAGGCGTAAAGCTGCTCGAAATAGTCGGAGGCGAAATGCAGGTGCTCGCCCCAGTCGAAGCCGAGCCAGCGCACGTCGCGCTGGATGGCGTCGATGAATTCCTGCTCTTCCTTGGCCGGGTTGGTGTCGTCAAAACGCAGATGGCAGCGCCCGCCGAACTCCTCGGCGATGCCGAAATTCAGGCAGATCGACTTGGCATGGCCGAGATGCAGATAGCCGTTCGGTTCCGGCGGAAAGCGCGTCACCACGCTTTTGTGTTTCCCCGAAGCCAGATCCGCTGCCACAATCTCGCGGATGAAGTCGCGGCCCGCGTCCGGCGTCGATTCGTCAGTCATTGGTACCCTTTCAAGTTGGGTTCTATGTGCCAAATCCGCGCCGCCGCGCCAAGAGCGGCGTCCCCGCCCTGCCGGCAGACAAAAACGAACTTTTGACCCTCCGGCGGCATTTGCATCCGGGATGCCGGGACAGTACCCCGGCAGTATGATAAAGGCCCCGCCAACCACCCCTCTCCGAGAGCAATCGAACCATCTGAAATGACCGAAACCGTCGTCACCCGCTTTGCGCCCTCTCCAACCGGATTCCTCCATATCGGCGGCGCGCGCACCGCACTGTTCAACTGGCTCTACGCCCGCAAGCGCGGCGGCAAGATGCTGCTGCGGATCGAGGACACCGACCGCGAGCGCTCCACGGATGCCGCGATCGAGGCGATCCTCGACGGGCTAAGCTGGCTCGGCATCGAGTGGGACGGCGAGACCATCTACCAGTTCAGCCGCGCCGCGCGGCACCGCGAGATCGCCGAGCAGCTTCTGGCGGAGGGCAAGGCCTATCGCTGCTACGCGACGCCGGAGGAACTGACGACGATGCGCGAGGCGGCGCGGGCCGAGGGCCGCGCCATGCGCTATGACGGCCGCTGGCGCGACCGCGATCCCGCAGAAGCGCCGGCAAGCGCGAAGCCGGTGATCCGCCTCAAGGCACCGCAGACCGGGGAAACCGTGATCGAGGACGAGGTTCAGGGCCGCGTGGTCTGGCAGAACGAGAACCTCGACGATCTGGTGCTGCTGCGCTCGGACGGCACGCCGACCTACATGCTCGCCGTGGTGGTGGACGACCATGACATGGGCGTGACCCACGTGATCCGCGGCGACGATCACCTGATCAACGCCGCCCGCCAGAAGCACATCTACGACGCGCTGGGCTGGCGCGTGCCGACCATGGCGCACATCCCGCTGATCCACGGGCCGGACGGCTCGAAACTGTCGAAGCGTCACGGCGCGCTCGGCGTCGATGCCTACCGCGCGATGGGCTACCTGCCCGCCGCCTTGCGCAATTATCTGGTCCGGCTCGGCTGGAGCCACGGCGATCAGGAAATCTTCTCGACCGAAGAGATGATCGCGGCGTTTGACTTGCCGCAAATCGGCCGCTCGGCGGCCCGGTTCGATTTCGCCAAGCTGGAAAACCTCAACGGCCACTATATCCGCACCACCAGCGACACCGATCTGCTGGCCGCCATCGAGGCACTGCTGCCGTTCCTTCCGCAAAATGAAACGATCGGCACAAAACTGAACGACACCACCCGCGCCCAGTTGCTGCAGGCGATGCCGGGCCTGAAGGAGCGCGCCAAGACGCTGCTGGAGCTGATCGACGGCGCGAAATTCATTTTCGCCGACCGGCCGCTCGCCATGGATGCCAAGGCCGCCGCGGTGCTGACGCCGGAGACGCGGACACTGATCGGCCGCCTGCACGAGACGCTGGCCGCGGTCTCCCCATGGAGCGCGGCGAGCACGGAGGCCGCGATGCGCGATTTTGCCGAGAAAAACAGCCTCAAACTCGGCGCGGTGGCGCAGCCTTTGCGGGTGGCCCTGACCGGGCGCACCACCTCGCCCGGGATTTTCGAGGTCCTGGCGGTGCTGGGCCGTGAAGCCTGCCTTGATCGGCTGCGCGATCAAGCCGCCTGAGGGCATGCCGCCCCCGACTTTGGCTATCTTGCAGCGCACACAGCAATACGCTAACCCCTTTCCCGCTCAACTCGGCAAGGCTGTCTCTCTTCACCTGAAGGTGCCTGATACGACCGACATAACGATAACATCGGGGGTTATACGATGGATAATAAAGCCAACACCAAATCCGCAACGCTGACTGTCGACGGCAAAAGCGTTGAGCTTCCGGTCCATGCCGGGACGATCGGACCGGAGGTGGTCGATATCAGCAAGCTTTATGCCCAGACCGGCATGTTTACCTACGACCCCGGCTTCACCTCGACCGCAAGCTGCGAGTCGAAGATCACTTACATCGATGGCGACAAGGGGGTGCTGTTGTATCGCGGCTATCCGATCGAACAGCTCGCGGAAAAGGGCGACTTCCTCGAAACCTGCTATCTGCTGCTGCACGGCGAACTGCCGACCGCCGCGCAAAAGAAGGACTTCGACAGCCGCGTCACCCACCACACCATGCTGCACGAGCAGATGGCGCGGTTCTTCCAGGCCTTCCGCCGCGACGCCCACCCGATGGCGGTGATGGTTGCCTCGGTCGGCGCGCTGGCCGCCTTCTATCACGACTCCACCGACATCAACGATCCGCAGCAGCGCATGATCGCCTCGATGCGCATGATCGCGAAGATCCCGACGCTGGCCGCGATGGCCTACAAATACTCGATCGGCCAGCCGTTCGTTTATCCGAAGAACGACCTCGACTACGCCTCGAACTTCCTGCGCATGTGCTTTGCCGTGCCGTGTGAGGAGTATCAGGTGAATCCGGTGCTGGCGCGCGCGCTCGACAAGATCTTCATCCTGCACGCCGACCATGAGCAGAACGCCTCGACCTCGACGGTGCGTATCGCCGGCTCCTCCGGCGCGAACCCGTTCGCCTGTATCGCCGCCGGCATCGCCTGCCTGTGGGGACCGGCCCATGGCGGCGCCAACGAAGCGGCGCTGGCGATGCTGGCCGAGATCGGCTCCGTGGACAAGATTCCGGAATTCATCGCCAAGGTGAAGGACAAGAACAGCCAGGTCCGCCTGATGGGCTTCGGCCACCGCGTCTACAAGAACTACGATCCTCGCGCCAAGCTGATGCAGCAGACCGCGCACGAAGTGCTCAAGGAAACCGGCCACGGCGACGATCCGCTGCTGCATATCGCCATGGAACTCGAGAAGATCGCGCTCAGCGACGAATACTTCATCGAGCGCAAGCTCTATCCGAACGTCGATTTCTATTCGGGCATCACACTGAAGGCGATGGGCTTCCCGACCGCGATGTTCACCGTGCTGTTCGCGGTGGCGCGCACCGTCGGCTGGATCGGCCAGTGGCGCGAGATGATCGAAGATCCGGCGCAGAAGATCGGCCGTCCGCGCCAGCTCTACACCGGCGCGACCGAGCGCAGTTACATCGATATGGACAAGCGCAAGTAATCTTCAGGTCTTGAAACCATCGAATGGCCGGAGCCCCTGCTCCGGCCATTCGTTTTGCGGGCCGGTTATGCGGCGCGAACCGAGCCCAGAAACTTGTTCACTTCCAGCTTGAGCCGGTGGCTGTCGCGCGACAGCGTCTGGGCGGCGGACAGCACCTGTGAGGACGCCGTGCCGGTCTCCACCGCGCCGCGCTGCAGATTGCCGACATTGGAGGACACCTGCTGGGCGCCCTGCGCGGCATGCTGCACATTGCGGGAGACCTCCTGCGTGGTCGCGCCCTGCTCCTCGATGGCGGATGCAATCGCGGACGATATCTCCGAGAGCCGCTCGATCGAATGGCTGATGTCGTTGATCGCCGCGACGGACTCCTGCGTGGCGCTCTGAATGTCGCCGATCTGCCGCCCGATCTCGCCGGTCGCCTTTGCCGTCTGCTCGGCGAGCGCCTTGACCTCGGACGCCACCACGGAGAACCCGCTGCCGGCCTCGCCGGCCCGCGCCGCCTCGATCGTCGCGTTCAGCGCCAGCAGATTGGTCTGGCCCGCAATGGTGTTGATCATCTCGACGATATCGCCGATATGCGCTGCCGCGCTCGAGAGCGTGCTGACCCGATCGGTCGCGGAACGGGCCTGATCCACTGCAGCGCCCGTCATGCGCGCCGCCTCCTGCACCTGCCGGCCGATCTCCTGCACCGAAGACGTCATTTCCTCCGTGGCGGTGGCGACCGAACTCACGCTCGAGGAGGCATCTTCCGATCCGCCGGCCACGCGCGCCGCGAATTCCTTGGCATGATCGGCGGTGGACGCCAGCGTGGTGGCGGAGGCTTCAAGCTCGGTCGCGGACGAGGCCACGGCCTCGACGATCTCGCCGACGGCGGCTTCGAAGGCGTCCGCGATCCGGGTCATGTCCGACTGGCGCTGGACATCCGCCCGCCGCTGGGTGGCATTCACCTCCTCGCGGCTGAATCGAATGAGGGTCTGCACCGTCTGCAGATGGCGCAGCGCTTCGCCGATCTCGTCGTCGCGCTCGATCTCGATCCGGTTGTCGAGCTTGTCCTGCACGAGGTTCATCATGACTTCGTTCAGATGTTGCATCGGCCCCTCGAAGGCCCGAACGGTCTGGCGGCCCACAATGGCGCCTGCGACCATTCCCATTCCGGCGAGGCCGGCCATGATCCATCCGGACATGCCGTGACCGATCAGGCTCCACGCTCCGAGCGCGAGCAGGAAAATCATCTCGACCGCGATCATCGTCGTCAGGCGCGCCTTCAGCGTGCGCGTGAAGATCGCAAAATAATCGAAGACGGATCGCTTGCGCAGAATGCCGGCATCGAGGCGATAGCGATGCGGCCGGTTCTCGCGAATGGCGGCGTAGACCTCTTCGGCGGTCGCGCGCTGATCCGCCGGCAATTTGGTGCGGATCGAGGTGTAGCCCGTGACCTGCCCGTTCTCCCGAATGGCAGACGCGGTCGCCAGAACCCAATAGAACCCGCCGTTCTTGCGGCGGTTCTTGATCGCGCCGAGCCACGGCTTGCCGGCTTTCAGCGTGTCCCACAGATTCTCGAACGCCTCGACCGGCATATCCGGGTGACGGACGATGTTGTGCGGCTGCCCTATCAACTCGTCCGAGGTGAACTCCGCCGCGTCGATGAAATCGTCATTTACGTAGGTCAGCTTGCCCTTGAGATTGGTCTTGGAAACGATCAGCGTTTCGTCCGTGACGGGATATTCGGCGTCGGTCACGGGAAGGTTTCTACGCATCTTTGAGCCTCGTCGCATTCTGCGCATGTTTTTGAAAGGCAAGCACGGCAGAGTCCGATGACATTCGTTGCGAATCATCCGACCGCGTTGCTTTCCGATCGCAGCCACGATGGATGCGATAGGCTTAAGTTCGTCTAAATTTCCGTGGTGGTGAGAATAAGTACGTGTTTCGACTTAGTCGGATACCCGACATTGCCGACACTGAATGCGTATGATCGAAAACGCGATAGGATTTGCATCGACGACGACAGAATGCGGGCAGAATTTCTGCATTCACATTGTCGTTGTTCGTTTCAGGACGTGACGACGCGCCCCTGCTTCAACCGAACATCCTGATCACAA
The DNA here is from genome assembly GCA_964384815.1 of uncultured Afipia sp. Taxonomy (GTDB): domain Bacteria; phylum Pseudomonadota; class Alphaproteobacteria; order Rhizobiales; family Xanthobacteraceae; genus Afipia. Next base: position 176,974 of record CAYLLZ010000003.1, read on the forward strand.
TGTCCGCGGCCGCTTCGCTCGGCGAGCGTGCGCCGGTTTCCATCACCGCATCGAGCCGGGCGAAGGCTTCGAGCTCGCGACGGCGCAGCGGCGTGTCGCCCAGCACTTCGCACAGCTTCGGTACAATGACCTCGGCGGTGCATTCTTCCTGCAGCAGTTCGGGAATGACATTCTCGCCAAGCACGAGATTGGCGAGAATGATCGACGAAACACGCACCACGCGGCGCGCGATGAAGGCCTCGACCGCGCCGCCGCGATAGACCGTGACCATCGGCACACCGGCAAGCGCAAGCTCGAGCGTCACCGTGCCGGATTTGGCGAGCGCGGCCCGCGCGATGCGGAACGCGGCGCGCTTGTCGTCTTCGCCGACCACGATGCGCGGCTTCACCGGCCAAGTCGCGACCGATGCGTTCACCGCCTCCAGAAGATGCGGCATGGTCGGCAGCACCGCCTCAAGCGCGAGCCCCTGCGCCGCGAGCATCGCCAGCGTCTCGCCGAACACCGGCATGTGATGACGGATTTCACCGCGGCGGCTGCCGGGCAGAAGCAGCAGCACCGGGGGCGACGCGGCGCGGCGCGCGGCCTCCTCCGCATTCGGCCGCAATGACGACAACTGCTCGATCAAAGGATGGCCGACATAGGTGCAAGGCGGCCCGCCCAGCGCAAGATGCTCCTGCGGCTCGAACGGCAGCAGCGCCAGCACGTGATCGACATAGCGCGCCATGGCGCGGGCGCGGCCGGGCCGCCACGCCCACACCGTGGGCGAGACATAATCGACGATCGGAATGGTCGGATCGGCAGCGCGCACGCGGCGCGCGACACGATGGGTGAAATCCGGACTGTCGATGATCACCAGTACGTCCGGCCTGGCGGCGAGCACCGCCCGCGCCGCTTCGCGGATACGCCGCAGCAGCATCGGCAACTGCTTCGCCACGCCGGCGAACCCGACAATGGCGAGATCATCGATCGGAAATTGCGAGACGAGGCCCGCCGCCGTCATGTCGCGGCCGCCGATGCCCTCGAACACCACACCCTCGCCAAGGCGCGCGCGCAATTCGCGCATCAAGGCGCCGCCGAGATGATCGCCCGAGGCTTCGGTCGCGATCAGGAACACCTTGCGCGGCGCGCTCACGCCGGCACTCCGACGATGAACACGCCGGCTTTGTCGCCAGCTTCCACCATCGCCTGCGCCTCAGCCACCACGGCATGGCCGGCCGCGATCGCCGCGCCCGCGAGTCCGGCGGCAACAAGGCCCTCGACCGTGCGCGGGCCGACCGCCGGCAGATCGAGCCGCAGGTCCTGCCCCTGCTTCGGTGCCTTCACCAACACGCCGCGTCCGGGTTTGCCGCGCAGCCGTCCCTCTGCGCGCAGACGGGCGATACGCGCCAGCAGCGCGTCGGTGCCCTCGATATCCTCGACACTGACGACATGACCATCGATCACCACCGCCGCCTGCCCGACATCGAACGGACTGATGGCGCGCAGCAGCTCGCGGCTCCTCGCGATATCGGCTTCGGCGTCTCGATCCGGCCGCGCCCGCGTCATGCAGCCTTCCGGCATCAACAGCTCGGGCGCGAGGTCGCGAATGCCGAGCACGCGAAAGCCGCGCGCCTCGAAGAAGCCGGCCGTGGTGGTGAGCAGATGATCGTCGCCGCCGCGCAACCCGGCGATGAACGCCGGCACCAGCGCCAGCGCGCCGAAATCGAGCTTGAGGTCCGACAGCGAGGGCCGCACCAGCCCGCCGATCAACGTGATGTCGCGGCAGCGCTCGGCCTTCAGCAGACTGACCAGCGCGCCGAACTTGCCAAGGCCGATCCAGTGATGACGGAAACGCTGCACCTCGCGCGGATCGCAGAATCCCTTGAGGGCGAAGATCACCGGCGCGGTGCCACGCTTCGTGAGCGCATCCGCCACCGCAAACGGCAGCACGCCGGTCCCCGCGATCAATCCAACCGGCGATGTCATGGCGGGTTGATCGGTCATGGCGCGTGCCGCGATCAGGACTTGTCGGAGCCGGCCGGCAGGCACAACGCGCGGTGCTTGTCGGCGCCGATGAAGTCGAGAATTTCGGCAATCGCCGGATCGGTGCTGCGCAGAGGCTGCACGCTCTCCAGCCGTTCGGCGAACACGCCGGGGCCATGGAACAGCTTCTGGTAGAAACCGCGCAACGTGGCGAGACGCTCGCGGGTGAACTTGCGGCGCTTCATGCCGACGATGTTGAGCCCTTCGAGATGAGCGTACTGGCCGTTGACGAGGCCGAACGGAATGATATCGCCGCGTACGCCGCAGATGCCGCCGACCATCACCTGCGAGCCGACGCGGGTGAACTGATGCACCGCCGACAGTCCGCCCATGAAAACGAAATCGCCGATCAGGCAATGCCCGCCCAGCGTGGCGGAAGTCGCAAAGATCACATCGTTGCCGACGATGCAGTCATGGCCGACATGGGCGTTGTTCATAAAATAGCCGCGGTCGCCGACGCGGGTGATGCCGCCACCACCGACCGTGCCGGCGTTCATGGTGACGCCCTCGCGCAGCGTGCAGCCGTCGCCGATCACAAGCTTGGTCAGTTCGCCGCGATAGGCCAGCGACTGCGGCGCGGTGCCGAGCGAGACGAACGGATAGATCGTGCAGTTCGCGCCGATCGTGGTCTGCGCAGTGATGTTGACGTGCGAGAGCAGCGTGGTGCCGGGGCCGATCGTGACATGCGGCCCGACGATGCAGTACGGCCCGATGGTGACGTCATCGCCGATGACCGCACCATCCTCGATGCGCGCGGTGGGATCGATCTTCGCCATGTGCGATCAATCCGCCAGCATGGCGCCGACATCGGCCTCGGCCACCGTCACGCCATTGACCTTGGCCTCGCCGTGAAACCACCACATCGCGCGTTTCCGGTTCGCCAGGCTCATATGATACTCGATGGTGTCGCCCGGCCCCGCCGGCTTGCGGAATTTGCAGTTGTCGATGGTGAGGAAATACACCGCGGTCGGCCGTTCGGTCTCGCCGGTCGAGAGCATGCCGATGATGCCGGCGGTCTGCGCCATGCCTTCGATCATCAACACGCCGGGATAGATCGGCCGGCCGGGGAAATGGCCCTGGAATTGCGGCTCGTTGATGCTGACGTTCTTGATGCCGATGCCGCTGAAGTCGCTGCGGATGTTGATCACCCGATCGATCAGCAGGAACGGAAACCGGTGCGGCAGGGTCTTGAGGATGGTCGCGATATCGACGGACTCAAGCGTGATCGGTGCCTGCGATTCCATTAGGCTTTTTCCTCGTTGTCCGGTCCGGCGGACGTGGTGGATTTGGGCAAACCCTCGCGGCCCAGACGCTGGACCTCGAACAGTTCGCGAAAGAATTGCTTGATCGGCTTGGCGGGCGAGCCGCCCCAGCGCACGTTCGGCGGCACCTCACCGACCACGCTGGAGCGTGCGGCGAGCTGGGCGCCCGCACCGATGGTGGCGTGATCGCTGACGCCGACGCGCGCGCCGAGCACCGCGCCGTCCCCCAGCGTCGATGAGCCGGCGACGCCGCTCTGGCTGACGATGATGCAGCGCCGGCCGATCGAGACGTTGTGGCCGATCTGCACGAGGTTATCGATCTTGGTACCCTCGCCGATCACGGTATCGCGCAGCGCGCCGCGATCGACGGTGGTGCCGGCGCCGATCTCAACACCGTTCTGGATCAGAACACGGCCGGTCTGCGGCACCTTGAGATGGCCGTTCGCGGTCGGGATGAAACCATAACCGTCCTGCCCGATCCGGCAGCCCGGATGGATGATGACCTCGTTGCCGATCAGCGCATGCAGCACCGAGGTGCCGGGACCGATACTGCAATTGCGCCCGATCTTGACATGGGCGCCGATCACCGCGCCGGCACCAATCACGGTGCCGCTGCCGATCTCGACATCGGGACCGATCACCGCCAGCGGATCGACGGTGACGCCGTCCTCCAGCCACGCCTCGGGATGGATCACGGCGGTGGGATCGATCCCTTCCCCGCCGAAGGCCGATGCGGGCCGCAGCGCGTCGGGATGCAGCTCGCGCCCGACCTTGACGAAGGCGGCATAGGGATTGGCGACGCGCAGCGCCGCGATCCGCGCGGGCACGCTGGCCGCCAGCGCCGGACTGACGAGGCAGGCGCCGGCATGGGCGCGCGCAAGCTCGTCCGTGTACTTCTTGCTGTCGAAGAAGGTGAGATGCATCGGCCCGGCGGTATCGAGCGTGGCGAGGCCGCTGATGGTGTCGCCAGCGCGCGCGGGATCAGCGAGTTCCGCGCCGGTCAGCGCCGCGATCTCGGCCAGGGTCAGTTTCACCGGAGTCTTGAAAAATGTCGGCTGCGCCATCCCATCCGCCGATCCGGCAAAATCGCTCTGCCCGCTGACGTCCCATCGGTCCGCCGGCAAAATTGCCTGAATCATGGCTCCGGGCAAATCCCAGATACCAATATAATATTGAAGTCGGTTAACCCTTAAACCGGTCGCCCTGCAAGCACAAAGCCCTGCAAATCAGGGATTTGCAGGGCTTCGCCAGTGCTCAGACCGGTTTTAGAACGTGGTGCCGCCGCCGAACCGGAATTCCTGGATACGGTCGCCAGTGACCTTGTTGATCGGCACAGCGTAGTCGATACGCAGCGGGCCGAACGGCGAGGCCCAGATCAGACCGACACCCACCGAGGAGCGGATCCGCATGCTGTTGGTGTCAATGCCAGTGACGGGGTCAACAAGATTGACGCTCTGGCCCCTATAGTCCTTGACACCTTCATAGCCCCAGAGCGAGCCGACGTCAGCATAGACCGCGCCCTTCAGACCCACTTCCTTCGGCAGGAACCAGAACGGCATCTGCAATTCGGCGGTGGCGCCCCAGTACTTGGTGCCGCCCATAGCATCCTGCGTAGTACCGTAGGACAAATCGCGCGGACCGATGCCGAGCGGCGCGAAGCCACGCACCAGATTCGGACCCATCTGGAAGTTGTCGAGCATGCGGACGTCGCCATTCGGATTGCCGGCATTCGCCGCGCCGCCGCCGCCCCAGCCGTTGATGATGCCGCCCTGCACGCGGATGAACCCGACGATATCCGACACCACCGGCTGGTAGAGCTTCACGTCGCCCGTGGTCTTGATGTAGCGCGTGTCGCCGCCGGCGCCGGCGAAGTCCTGCGACAGGGTCGCGAGGATACCGGTGGTTGGATCCTTGTTGTTGTCGAGGGTGTTGTAGGTCAGCGTATAGCCGAATGCCGAGGTCAGCACCGCGCCCTTGGCAAGACCGGCCTTGACCGGAACCGAAGCTTCGCCGTTATCGAGGCAGGTCGGAGTTGGGAAGGTGTTCACAAAGTCCGGGTTATTATTATCACAATCCTGATACTGCGCCGGCAGCTTGATTTCCTGCTGCGAGATCGAATAGCGGACCTGCAGCGCGAGGTCCTCGCGAAGCTGGAAGCCGAGACGCGGGCTGAAGCCGATGGTCTTGGAGTCGTAGGACAGATAGCGGTTGGCGAGCTGCTGGCGCTGATACAGGTCCATGCCGAGCGCGATCCGATAACCCATCAGGTACGGCTCGACGAACGACAGCGAGTAGCCGCGGGCATACTGGCCGTACTGCACCGACGCCTTGGCGTAGAGACCGCGGCCGAGCAGGTTGCGCTCCGCGATGCTGACTTCGCCCAGCGCGCCGTCGGCCGACGAGTAACCACCCGAGACCGAGAAATCGCCGGTCGACTTCTCTTCCAGATCGACGTTGACGACGACGCGGTCAGGCGAAGAGCCCGGCTCCTGCGTCACCTTCACGGTCTTGAAGAAGTCGAGGTTCCTGAGGCGGCGCTCGGCACGATCGATCAGCGCGCGGTTATAGGCATCGCCTTCGGAAATATCGAACTCGCGGCGGATCACGTAGTCGCGCGTGCGGGTGTTGCCGCGCACGTTGATGCGCTCGATGTAGACGCGCGGGCCTTCGCTCGCGACGAACACGATCGAAACGGTGTGCGCCTCGAAATTGCGGTCGCCGCGCGGCTTCACGCTGGCGAAGGCATAGCCGCGGCGCGAGGACTCGATGGTCATTTCCTCGACGGACTTCTCCACCGCCTCGGCGTTGTAGACCGAACCGACGCTGACCCGCGACAGGCTGCGCAGCGCATTGCCGTCGAAACCGGGGATGGTCGATTCGAAATCGACGGAGCCCACGCGGTACTGCTGGCCTTCCTCGATCTTGAAGGTGACGATGAAGCCCTTGTTGCCCGGGTCATACTCGGTCAACGCGGCGACCACCTGCACATCGGCATAACCGTTCTTCAGATAGAAGCGGCGGATGAGGTCGCGGTCGGATTCGACACGGTCGGGATCGTAGATGTCGCCCGACGACAGGAAGCTGAGGATGTTCGATTCGCGCGTCTTGATGATGCTGCGCAGGCGGTAGGCCGAGAACGCGTTGTTGCCGATGAAGTTGATCGACTCGATGCCGGTCTTCTTGCCTTCGGTGATCTCGAAAATCAGATCGACGCGGTTGTTCGGCTGCTCGATGTATTTCGGCACGACATGGACGTCATAACGCCCGCTGCGGCGGTAGATTTCGGTGATACGAAGGGTATCGGACTGCACCATCGCGCGCGACAGCGTGCCGCGCGGCTTGGACTGCACTTCCGCCTGAAGCTGGTCGTCCTTGACCTTCTTGTTGCCTTCGAAGGCGACGCGGCCGATCACCTGGTTCTCGACCACGACCACCACGAGGCGCCCGCCCCGCTGGTCGATCCGCACGTCCTGGAACAGGCCGGTCTCGATCAAGGCTTTCAGGCCATCGTCGATCCGAATGCTGTCGAGGCGGCCGTTCGGGCCGGGCTTGAAGTAGGAGCGGATGGTGTCGGCTTCGATGCGGCGGTTGCCCTCCACCACGATGGAGGCGGCGGTCTGCGCATGAGCGGCAGAGACCCCGAAGACGGACGACGCAACCACGGCACCGGTCACAGTCGCGGCAGGCAAAGCACACATGACCAGGGCGGCGGCGAGACCGCCCTTCAGGACTCGTATTCCAATCATCATGCGCCAAGCGCCCTTATCATTCCAAGCCGACCCGTTGCCGGATCGGGAGATTCCCCAAACGTTGCCCGCTTGTAGCCAATTTTGGCAGCATGGCAAACGGCATTTCGACGCGTAATTTCAGTTTCTTAATGAGACGTTGCCGATCAGCCACGCACATCGGAAAGCCTCAGGAACCCGCCAGGTGCAGGATGTCGTTATAGGTCGCAAAGACCATCAGCATCAGCACCAGCGCCAGCCCCACCCGGAACCCCATTTCCTGCGATTTTTCCGACAATGGCCGGCCGCGGACGGCCTCCAGCGCATAGAACAAAAGGTGGCCGCCATCGAGCATCGGCACCGGAAACAGGTTGAGCAGGCCAATCGAGACCGACAGCACCGCCGCGAGGTGAATCAGCGCCGACATTCCGAACGTCGCGACCTGCCCCGAGATCTGGGCGATTCGAATCGGGCCGCCGACCTGATCGGCGCTGGCGCGGCGGGTGAAGACATCCCCGATATAGACGATGGTGCTCTTGGCGACGAACCAGGTTTCCTTGACGCCCAGCCAGAAGGCGGTCGGCACGCTCACGGGCTCGGTCGCGACCTCGCCGGGCTTGGCCGAGCGGGTGATGCCGAGAATGCCCATGCGGTGGGTGTTGCCGAAGGAGTCCTTGACCTCCCGAAGCTCGGGGGTCGCCGTCAGCGACATCGGGGCCTGCCCGCGCGTGATCGAGAATTGCAGCGCGGTGCCTGCGTTGGCTGAAACGACGCGCTGCATGTCGGTGAAGTTCTCGATGGTCTTGCCATCGATCGCCGTTATCACGTCGCCGGGCTGGAACCCGGCCGCGGCCGCGGCGCTGCCGGGCTGGATCTGATCGACCCGCGCGCTGGTGTTCGGCTTGCCAAAGAAGGCGAAGAGACAGCCGAAAATCACGACAGCCAGAATGAAATTCGCGATCGGCCCCGCCGCGACAATGGCCGCGCGCCGGGCAACGTTCTTGTGGTGGAAGCTGCCGCTGCGCTCCTCGGCGTTCATCGCCTTGAGCGTCTCGGTGGCGGGGGTGCTGGCCTCGGAATCGTCGCCGAAGAATTTGACGTAGCCGCCGAGCGGAATGGCCGAGAGCTTCCAGCGAGTGCCATGCCGGTCGTTGAAGCCGGCGAGTTCCGGGCCGAAACCGAGCGAGAAGGTCAGCACCTTCACGCCGCACCAGCGAGCCACCAGGAAGTGGCCCAGCTCATGGAAGAACACGACAATGGTCAGGACGAACAGGAAAGGCACCATATAGCCGATCAGGCCATGGCCCAGCGTATTGAAAATGTTCAGAAAAAAATCCACGAACCAGTCCTCGTCCGCCGGGCTGAAAGCCCGTTCCCCCAACGCTCTACGATGCCTTTAAGGCAATTTCAGGCAAGAGGGTGGCCGCATTATTTCGCGCGGTATGGTCAACGGCGAGCGCGTCCTCGACATTGGCCGGCGCGCCGGCCGCGCCTTCCCTCACCATCACCTCAAGGGTCGCCTCGACCAGACGCGCGATGCCGCCGAACGGAATCTTGCGATCCAGAAACGCCGCGACCGCCACCTCGTTGGCGGCGTTGAGCACGGTCGGCGCCGCCCCGCCCTGCTGCAGCGCCTCGCGCACCAGACGCAGCGCCGGAAACCGCACCGGGTCCGGCGCCTCGAACGTGAGCTGGCCGAGTTTCGCCAGATCGAGCTGGGTTGCCGGACCGTCGATCCGCTCCGGCCAGGCGAGGCAATGGGCGATCGGCGTGCGCATGTCGGGCGCGCCCATCTGCGCGACTACCGAGCGGTCGGCGAATTCGACAAGACCGTGGATGATCGACTGCGGATGCACCAGCACGTCGATCTGGTCGGCGCGCAGTTCGAACAGGTGAAACGCCTCGATGATCTCGAGCGCCTTGTTGAACATGGTGGCGGAATCGATGGTGATCTTGCGGCCCATGCTCCAGTTCGGATGCTTGAGCGCCTGCTCCACCGTCGCGTTCTCGATCTGCTCGCGCGTCGCGGTGCGGAACGGTCCGCCCGACGCGGTGAGGATGATGCGCACCAGATGCTCGGGCTGCCCGGCGCCGAGCGCCTGGAAGATCGCGTTGTGTTCGGAATCGACCGGCAGCACCGTGGCGTTGTTCGCCGCGGCATGGCGCATGAACACCTCGCCGGCGCAGACCAGACACTCCTTGTTGGCGAGCGCCACGATCTGTCCGCGGCCGGCAGCGGCCATCGCGGGCTTGAGGCCCGCCGCGCCGCTCATCGCCGCCATCACCCAGTTGGCCGGACGCAGGGCCGCTTCCACCAGCGCGCCCTCGCCCGCGCCGGCCTCGATGCCGGAGCCGGCCAGCGCGTCCTTCAGGTCCTGATAAAGCGCTTCGTCCGCGATGGCGGCGTAGGTCGCGCCGAGTTCGCGCGCGAGCCTGGCCAACTCGGCGACATTGCTGTGCGCGGTCAGCGCCTCGACCCTGAACCTGCCGTTCGAGCGTCGCACCAGATCGACCGTGCTTTGGCCGATCGAACCGGTGGCGCCGAGGATGGTGACCACCCTGTCGCCCTGCGGCTTGATGACCTCGCTTTTACGCAGCGGAACAGCATTCATCACATCACCAAACCATGAAACCGCGGCCGACGCCATCGAGGCCGCCACGCATAAACCCAAGGATCGCGGCGAAAATGATCGCCGCGACGAAACCGTCCAGCCGGTCCATCAGGCCGCCATGGCCCGGAATGATCTGGCTGGAATCCTTCACTCCGAACCGCCGCTTCACCGCCGATTCAAACAGGTCGCCGAGCTGCGAGACCACCGACAGAGCGATGCCGAGAAGGACGATCGGCACCAGACGGCCCCAGCCCAGCACCACGACAATGAGCGCGACGGCGATACTCAGCACCACCGCGCCGATCGCGCCGGCCCAGGTCTTCTTCGGGCTCACGCGCGGCCAGAGCTTTGGCCCGCCGATCATCCGCCCGGCGAAATAACCGCCGATGTCGGAGGCCCACACTACCAGCAGCGTGAAGATCAGCGCGTGAAAACCCATGGTGCCGTCGAGCCGCACCAAGATCGAAGCGATCAACGCGGCGCCCGCATAGGCAAAGCCGGAGACGTTCCAGCGCGGGTCGGGAGACAGGAACGCGATCAGCGTCGGGCCGACCACCGCCGCTGTCAGCGCGATGCCGGTCCAGCCGAACCACAGCGCAAGACCGATGATCTCCAGCGCGATCACGCCGATCGCGAACACCCGCTGGTCGCGCTCGGGATTGACGATCTCATGCCACTCGAAAAACAGGCCGACCGCAAGCGCGGTGGCGAGCAGCACCCAGAGCCAGCCGCCGGCGAACACGATGGTGATGGCGAGCGGCGCGAGAACGGCGGCGGCGAGAACCCGCACCATAAGGTTGCCGGACCCCTTGTCGGCGTCGGCCGCGCCGGCCGGTGCGTCTGATCGAACCGGCTCCACGCCGTTACGATCCGGTCTTGGCAATCAGGCCGCCGAAGCGGCGTTCGCGGGTGGCGTATTCGGCGATCGCGCTCTCCAGCGCCGCCTTGTCGAAATCCGGCCAGTGGATCGGCACGAACACGAGTTCGCTATAGGCCGCCTGCCACATCAGGAAATTGGACAGCCGCTGTTCGCCGCTGGTGCGGATGATCAGATCGGGATCGGGAATGTCCGGCGCGTCGAGATAGCTGCCGATCGCATCGGCGGTGATCGAAGACGCATCGCGCTTGCCTTCGGCGACCTCGCGCGCGAGACGCTGCGCCGCAGCCGCGATCTCCTGCCGCGAGCCGTAATTGAAGGCAACCACCAGCGTCAGACGCGTATTGTTGCGGGTCAGATCCTCAGCCTCGGTGAGCAGCGCGCAGATATCGCTCTCCAGTCCCTCGCGCTCGCCGATCACCCGCACGCGCACGCCATCGGCATGCAACGCGGCCAGATCGTTGCGGATGAAGCGGCGAAGCAGACCGAACAGATCGCCGATCTCGCTGGCCGGGCGCGACCAGTTCTCCGCACTGAAGGAGAAGATGGTGAGATAGGAGATGCCGAGTTCGTGCGCGGCGCGCACCACCTTGCGCAGCGCCTCGACACCGCGGCGATGCCCCTCCGCGCGGGGCAGACCGCGCGCCGCCGCCCAGCGGCCATTGCCGTCCATGATGATCGCAACGTGCCGGGGCGAACCCTGCGCGCCTTCTCGATCAGTCTGTGGCGTGGCGCCCTTCGGCATCGTGTCTCTCAGACGGTGAGGATTTCTTTTTCCTTGGTGGCGAGCAGCTTGTCGACATCGGCGATGGCGGCATCGGTCGCCTTCTGGATGTCGTTGGAGAAACGCTCCTGCTCGTCCTCGGAAATCTTGCGATCCTTTTCGAGCTTCTTGACGGTATCGAGACCGTCGCGACGAACATGGCGGACGGAAACGCGGGCCGCCTCGGCGTATTTGTGCGCGACCTTCACCAGTTCCTTGCGCCGCTCCTCGTTGAGTTCGGGGATGCGCAGACGGATCACCTGACCTTCGGTCGCGGGGTTGAGACCGAGATTGGAATTGACGATCGCGGTCTCCACCGCCTTCACCATCGACTTGTCCCAGACCTGCACCGACAGAAGGCGCGGCTCGGGCACGCTGACGGTCGCCACCTGATTGAGCGGCATGTGGCTGCCATAGGCCTCGACCTGGATCGGCTCGAGCATCGAGATCGCGGCGCGGCCGGTGCGCAAACCGCCAAGCTCATGCCTCAACGACTCCTTGGCGCCATCCATGCGACGCTTCAAATCGCTGATATCAAAACCGTCCACCGCCATAATCGCGTTCTCCTTCTCAACCTGCGACGATCGTGCCCCGGCCGGTGCCTTCCAGAATGGCACCGATCGAGCCGGGCTCGGCGATCGAAAATACGATGATAGGCAGCGAGGTCTCGCGGGCAAGCGCGAACGCTGTCGCGTCCATCACCTTGTAACCGCCCTCCACCGCCTGAGCATGCGACAGACGCGCGAAGCGCTTCGCCGTCTTGTCGGTCTTCGGATCGGCGCTGTAGACGCCGTCCACATTGGTCGCCTTCAGCACCGCCTGGGCACCGATCTCGGCGGCGCGCAGCACCGCCGTGGTGTCCGTGGTGAAGAACGGATTGCCGGTGCCGCCGGCGAGCAGCACGATGCGGCGATCGGCAAGATAGCGCAGCGCGATCTTGCGGGTGAACAGTTCGCAGACCTGCGGCATCACGAAAGCCGACAGCGTGCGCGCCGACTTGCCCTTGCGCTCGAGTGCCGATTCCAGCGCGAGGCAGTTCATCACGGTGGCGAGCATGCCCATGGTGTCGCCGGTCGGGCGCGACACGCCGCGCGAGGAGACGTTGACACCACGGAAGATGTTGCCGCCGCCGACCACCACGGCGATCTCGACGCCGAGTTCGGTCGCGGCGATCAGGTCGCCGGCGACACGGTCGAGCGTGGGCTGGTCGATGCCGAAAGGCTGGGAGCCGGCGAGATACTCGCCGGACAGTTTCACCACAACGCGACGATAGGCCGGCTCACCCATGATGCGATCGCTTCCCCCAAGGGCCGGCCCGATACCGCCGAACCGGCCTCCGTCGTTTGTTTCCATTCGACCATGATGACGGCCGGAAATCCGGCCTCGTCATCATGCCCGGGCGAACCGGAAGGGTCGCAGCCTGCGATCAGCCCTGGCCGGCAGCCGCGGCGACCTCGGCAGCGAAATCGGATTCCTGCTTCTCGATTCCCTCGCCGAGAGCATAGCGCACAAATCCGGCAACCTTGATAGGCGCACCGACCTTGCCCTCGGCTTCCTTCACCGCCTGGGCGACCGATTTGCCGCTGCCGTGGATGAAGGCCTGCTCCAGCAGGGTCACTTCCTTGTAGTAGGTCTTCAGGCCCGATTCGACGATCTTCTCGATCACGTTGTCCGGCTTGCCCTGCTGACGGTACTTATCTGCCAGCACGTCCTTCTCGCGGGCCACCACCTGCGGGTCGAGGCCGGCGGCGTCGAGCGCCTGCGGGTTGGAGGCGGCGACGTGCATCGCGATCTGGCGGGCAAGCGTTGCAAGCTCGTCCTTCTTGCCGGTCGATTCGAGGGCGACGATGACGCCCATCTTGCCGAGGCCGTCGATCACCGCGTTGTGGATGTAGCTGCCGACCACGCCGTCCTTCACCGACAGGGTCTGGGCGCGGCGCAGCGTCATGTTCTCGCCGATGGTGGCGATGGCGTCGGAAATCGCGGACTCGACGGTGATGTCGCCGACCTTGGCGGCCTTGATCTTCTCGACATCGCTGCCGGCATCGAGCGCGACCTGCGCGATCATCTTGACGAGGCCCTGGAACTGATCGTTGCGCGCCACGAAGTCGGTCTCGGAATTGACCTCGACGACAACGCCCTTGGTGCCGGACACCAGCGCGCCGATCAGACCCTCGGCGGCGACGCGGCCGGCCTTCTTGGCGGCCTTCGACAGGCCCTTCTTGCGCAGCCAATCCACCGCGGCGTCGATGTCGCCGTTGTTCTCGTTGAGCGCCTGCTTGCAATCCATCATGCCCGCGCCGGTCTTGTCGCGCAGATCCTTGACCATTGCCGCTGTAATCGTTGCCATCGTGTGATGTCCTTGTGCCTGTGCGGGCCGTGCGGCGCAGCTTTCGCTGGCAAGCCGGAAATCGACGCGCAGGATTTCGTCCGTCTGAAAATGTCACGGCCGGATGACCCGGCCGTGAAATTGCGTTTTCGCTTACTCGGCCTCGGCGACCAGCGCCTTGGACTGGGAGACCCAGGCGTCGGCACGGGCCGGCAGACCGACCTCTTCGCCGATCTTGTGTGCGGTGTCGTGATCGAGTTCAGCAAGCTGCCAGTAATGGAAGATGCCGAGGTCGTTGAGCTTCTTCTCGATCTCGCCGGACACGCCGGTGAGCTTCTTGAGGTTGTCGGCAACGCCGCGCGGACCGGCGAGGCCCTGGAAGCCGCCCGCCTGGGCGTCGAGCACTTCGGCGGCCGGGTTGGCCATCGCGCCGATATCGACGCCGGCGCCGCCCTGGGCGCGCGAAATGCCGTCGATCACCGCGCGCGCGATCAGATCGCAATACAGCGAAATCGCGCGGCCGGCGTCGTCATTGCCCGGCACCACGTAGGAGATGCCCTTGGGGTCCGAATTGGTATCGACGATCGCAGCCACCGGAATATTGAGGCGATTGGCTTCCTGGATCGCGATGTCTTCCTTGTTGGTGTCGATCACGAAAATCAGGTCAGGCAGACCGCCCATGTCCTTGATGCCGCCGAGCGAGCGATCGAGCTTGTCGCGCTCGCGCTGCAGGGTCAGGCGCTCTTTCTTGGTGTACTGCGCGCTTTCCGCCGAGGAGAGCATTTCCTCAAGCTGACGCAGACGGCGGATCGAACCGGACACCGTCTTCCAGTTGGTCAGCGTGCCGCCGAGCCAGCGCGAATTGACGAAGTACTGCGCCGAACGCTTGGCCGCATCGGCCACGCTGTCCTGCGCCTGGCGCTTGGTGCCGACGAACAGAACACGGCCGCCCTTGGCGACGGTATCGCTCACGGCCTGCAGCGCACGATGCAGCAGCGGCACGGTCTGGGCGAGGTCGATGATGTGGATGTTGTTGCGGGCGCCGAAAATGTAATCGGCCATCTTCGGATTCCAGCGGTGAGCCTGGTGGCCGAAGTGGACGCCAGCTTCCAAAAGCTGACGCATCGAGAAATCAGGTAGTGCCATCGTTGTGTTCTCCGGTTGGTTCCTCCGGAAGCGTTGTGAGCAGGACGAATACGATTCGACTGCCACCGGACGGCACATGCGTGATCGGCAAAGTGTGAGCGGTTAAGCGATAAGGATCTTGTCGATGCGACGCGACCCGGCGCGAAACCGGTTCCCACCCTGTTCGGGCGCACGAGCCATGCTTCCGTGTGAGATGGCGCGCTTATAGCCGCGCCCCTGCCCCAAGGCAAGGATATCCGGCGGCTTTTCGCCCTGCCGGGATCGACGAAAAACCGGCCGGATCGAGGTCCGGCCGGTGTCGCTTTCAGCGTCTGTCTAGCATCGCGGCACGTTGGGCGGGCACCTCTTGACCGCCGGAGGAGCCGCGCGCGGCGGCGGAGCCGCCGGCCGTGGCGGTGGCGCCGCCATCCGCGGTGGCGGGGCTGCGGGTCGGGCCATCGGTGGCGGGGCCTGCCGCACCATCGGCGGCGGGGCCATCCGGGGCGGCGGGGCCGCGGGGCGCGCCATCGGTGGCGGCTGCCGCATCGGCGGGGCCGACATGCGTGGCGGCGGAGCCGAAGGACGGACCATCGGCGGTGCCTGCCGCGGCGGCGGACTCATCCGGGGTGGCGGCGCAGGCCGCTGCACCGAAGGCGCCGGACGTTGGACCGAAGGGGACGGACGCTGGATCTGCGGCGCGGCGCGCGGCGGCATCACCTGAGGCGCGGTGCGCGGAGCATCGCGCCGGCCGGGGATGGCGTCACGGCCGGGACGCTGTCCCGCCGCTCCGTCACGCCCGAACCGGCCAGCCGGACCTGACGCATTCGGAGCGCCGGGGGCCGGACGCAGATTCGGCGCGGCGGTATTCGGAGCCGACGGGCCCGAGGACGCAGCCGGACCCGAGGGTGCGGCGCCCGGCATACCGGGACGCCGGCCACGCGCATCGGGCGGCAGTGCGGGGGTACCGCCCCTGCCCGGTACCGGCAGCGCATTCGGACCGCCGGGACGGCCCGGCGACACGTTCGGGCCACCCTGCTGACCGGGAGTGCCGGGCATGCCGGGACGCGCTCCGGGCGCGGCTCCCGGTGTCGAAGTACCGGGCGCGCCATTGATCGCCCTGGGGTTGGTAGCAAAACCGCGCGGGCCGCGCGGCAATCCGCGAGCGCCCGGCTGCTGCCCACCACCGGCCGGCGTGGTCAGGTTGGTACGCGCCACAGGATTGATGCGGGCGCTCTGCGGCACCGGCGCCTTACCCTGTTGGATCAGGTTCGCACGCTGCGTCACCGACGCAGGCAGACTCGGGGTCGCGGCCAGCGGTGCAACCGGTCGGCCGCCGGGCGGACCTTTCATGCCGGGCGGGACGAACGCACCGCCCCGTCCGCCGAACCCGCGCGCGGCGAGTTGGTCCGGCGCCATCGGACGGTTGATCACGGTGTCGATCATCCGCCGGTTATGGATGTTGGCGAAGATGATGTTGCTCGGCGGCGGCGGCCGCACATACATCGGCGGGCGCACGAAGATCGGAATCGGCACGAAGATCGGCTGCGGCAGCACGAACAAGCCGTAGACCGGCGGCGGCGGCGCAAGATCGATGAAATCCGGCGGCGGCGGCGGCAGGAAGAACAGCGGCGGCGGTGGCGGCGGCGCGAAGTCGAACTCCGGATCAGAGAACATCAGCACCGGCCGGTCGACATAGACGATCTCGTCGGGCGGCGGCGGCGGCACGTCGTAATCGATCATCGCGAACGAATCCGGCGGCTCCAGCGCGGCGGCGAGGATCGACAGCCGGCGGCGCGCATCGGCTGCATGCGGGCCGCGCGGATAACGCTTCAGATAGGACCAGTAGGCATCCGCCGTGTCGGCGCGGTAAGTCCGCCGCCAGGTGATGGCCTCGCGCCGGGCCGCGACGATCGCCCGCACGCGCTTGGCCATCGGATCATCCGGATAGGCGCCGAGGAAATCCTCGTAGCCCTGCAGCGTGTCGCGATCGAGCGCAGCGGCATAGGCATCCTGCGCGCCAAGATCGCGGATCGGCTTGTCGCGCAGCGCGGCGGTCTGATCCGGCGTCGCCTCCTTCGGCGCATCGGGCGCGCGATCGAAGAACACGAACTGCGCCTCGACCTTCTGGGTGTCCCACGGCACCTGCGCGCCCTTGGTGACATCGTTCACGCGCAGCCGCACGCGATTGAACAGTTCGGGCAGCGGCAGGCCGCCTGAGCGGATCATCTCCGCCAGCGCCTGCGCATAGGCGCCGTACGAGCCCTGCTCTTCCGGCGCGACGGTGCCCGGCGCGGCGTTGAACGCGATCAGCAGCTTCGGATCTGGCTCGACCAGAGCAAGACCGCTGGCGATCGGCTGGCCGGTGACGAAAGGCTGCTCGCGGGCGGCATCCAGCACCACGATACCGGCTTTCAGCGGCAACGCCGACAACTGGCGCATGTAATCGCTGATGCGCAGGCCTTCGGTCGGAATATCGACATCGCGGTTCAGCGTGGAGTCGACCGGGATGAAATAGTTCTCGCCGGCAAGCTGGATGCCGTAACCGGCGAGATAGATCATCGCGACGGTATCGGGACCGGAGCTTTCCGCCTTCTGCATGAAATCGCGCAGGGTCTTGCGCAGCGTCTCGCCATCGAGATCGCGCGCGCCGACCACATCGAAGCCGGCTGCCTGCAAGGTCTGCGCGATCAGGCCGGCATCATTGGCGGCGGTGGCAAGCGGCGCTTTCTCATAAGCGCCGTTGCCGATCACCAGCGCGATGCGCTTTTCCTGCTTGGCGCTGTCCTGCGCCTGGGCCAGCACGCCCTGCGGCCACATCGCCGACAGGCAGGCGAGGACCAGCCCCGCCGCGAGAATGACATTCGTTCCGGTCCGCCGCATGACACTCCGCCATCATCCATTCAGCCCCACCATTGCATATTGAGCGCGGGGCTGCCTGAACAATGTTTGAACGAAAAGCGCTTGCAATGAGGCGGCAGGCACGAACGGCCCGCGTTGCGGCGTTTTGCCCGGGGCCTCTCGTCAGATGGTCTGGACGTCGACGACGCCTGCCACCGCCTTCAAGGCGCCCGCGATCTGCGGCGAGACCGGAAAGCGCCCCGGCAGGCGCAATTCCACCTCGGTCTGGAGATCGAGCATCATCACTAGCGTCACCTCACCTTGCGAACTCGACGGCGCGGAGACTGCCCCTGCATTGGGAAAACGGCCGGTGGTGCTGGCAGGTGCAAAACCCTGCGGCTGCGCGGTGAGACGCTTGTGGATCGATTCCAGCGGCTTGTCGTCGCGCACGAAGATCTTTAGCGCCATCGAGGTCTTGGCCGCCGCCTTGTCAAGCAGTTCGACGCTGTTGATGCGCGCGCGCACATCCTCGCCCTGCAGTTCGGCGGCGAGCTGCAGCAGCACCGCAAAGCCCGGCTCCAGCATCTCGCGGAACTGACCCAGCGTCTCGGAGAACAGCACCGCCTCGAAATGGCCGGTCGGGTCCGACAATCCGATGATGCCCATCTTGTTGCCGGTCTTGGTGCGGCGCTCCATGCGCGAGACCACCGTCGCGGCGACCTTGCCCGCGGTGCGGCCGTTCTTCACCGCGCTGGAGAATTCCGCCCATGACTGCACGTTGAGGCGCTTGAGCACGACTTTGTAGTCGTCGAGCGGATGGCCCGAGAGGAAGAATCCGATCGCATCATATTCGCGCCGCAGCTTCTCGGCCGGCAGCCACGGCTCGATCGCCGGCAGGATGATCGAGGGTGCATCGGCCATGCCGCCGAACATGTCGTTCTGGCCAGAGGCCGATGCCTCGTGGTCGCGCTGGCAAGCGGCGAGAATGGCATCGGCGCCGGCGAACACCGCCGCGCGATTGGGATTGAGCGTGTCGAACGCGCCCGCCGCGGCAAGGCTTTCCAGCACGCGCTTGTTGATCGCCCGCGGCGAGACGCGCGAGGCGAAGTCGGCAAGCGAGGTGAACGCGCCGCCATTCTCTCGCGCCTCGACGATCATCTCGACCGCCTGACTGCCGACGCCCTTCAGCGCCGCCAGCGCGTAATGGATGGTGTTGCCGCTGACCGTGAAGGTCGCGCCGGACTGGTTGATCGACGGCGGCTCGACCTTGATACCGAGCCGCTGCGCCTCGGCGCGAAATTCGGAGAGCTTGTCCGTGTTGTTCATGTCGAGCGTCATCGACGCGGCAATGAACTCGACCGGATAATGCGCCTTCATGTAGGCGGTCTGGTACGACACCAGCGCGTAGGCGGCGGCGTGGCTCTTGTTGAAGCCATAGTCGGCGAACTTGGCGAGCAGTTCGAAAATGGTCTGCGCCTGATCCTTCGGCACCTGGTGCTGGACCGCGCCACCGACGAAAATTTCGCGCTGCTTGTCCATCTCCGCGCGGATCTTCTTGCCCATCGCGCGGCGCAGCAGGTCGGCGTCGCCCAGCGAATAGCCGGCCATCACCTGCGCGATCTGCATCACCTGCTCCTGATAAATGATGACGCCGAAGGTTTCCTTGAGAATCGGCTCCAGCATCGGATGCAGATATTCCGGCTCCTCCTCGCCATGCTTGCGCGCGCAATAGGTCGGGATGTTCGCCATCGGGCCCGGGCGATAGAGCGCGACTAGCGCGATGATGTCCTCGAAGCGGTCGGGTCGCATGTCCTGCAACGCGCGCCGCATGCCCTGACTTTCAACCTGGAACACGCCGACCACATCGCCGCGCGTCAGCATCTCGAAGGTTTCTTTATCGTCGAGCGGCAACTTGGCGAGATCGATGTGAACGTCACGCTGCTTGAGCAGCTTTACCGCGACGTCGAGCACGGTCAGCGTCTTGAGGCCGAGGAAGTCGAACTTGACGAGACCGGCCGGCTCGACCCACTTCATGTTGAACTGGGTCACCGGCATGTCGGATTTCGGATCGCGATACATCGGCACGAGATCGGACAGCGGCCGGTCGCCGATCACGATGCCGGCGGCGTGGGTCGAGGCGTGGCGGGTCAGGCCTTCGAGCTTCTGCGCGATATCGAACGCGCGGGCGACCACCGGGTCTTCTTCCGCGAACGCCTGCAATTTCGGCTCGCCCGCGATCGCCGCCGCCAGCGTCACCGGCGCGGCCGGATTCTGCGGCACCAGCTTGGTCAGCTTGTCGACCTGCCCGTAAGGCATCTGCAGCACGCGGCCGACGTCGCGCAGCACGCCGCGAGCCTGCAACGTACCGAAGGTGATGATCTGGCCGACCTGATCGCGGCCGTAGCGTTCCTGCACGTAGCGGATCACCTCGCCGCGACGGTCCTGGCAGAAGTCGATGTCGAAGTCCGGCATCGACACGCGCTCGGGATTGAGGAAGCGCTCGAACAGCAGACCAAAGCGCAGCGGATCGAGATCGGTGATGGTGAGCGCATAAGCCACGAGCGAGCCCGCGCCTGAACCACGCCCCGGCCCCACCGGAATGCCCTGCGACTTCGCCCATTTGATGAAGTCGGAGACGATGAGAAAGTAGCCGGCATAGGTCATGCGGCTGATGACATCGAGTTCGAACGACAGCCGCTGGCGATAGTTTTCTTCCGACAGGTTTGGTGCGAGGCCGTGCTTGGCGAGCCGGTGCGCCAGCCCCTCCTCCGCCTGATGGCGCAGCTCGGCGGCCTCCTCCGCATGGGCGTTGGCAGCATCGCCCTCGCCGCGGGTGAAGCGTGGCAGGATCGGCTTGCGGGTGCGCGGCCGGAACGAGCAGCGCTCGGCAATCTCGACCGTAGACGCCAGCGCCTCGGGCAGATCGGCAAACAGCACCGCCATCTCGGCGCGGGTCTTGAAGCGATGATCGGGGGTGAGCTGGGCGCGGTCGGTGTCGGCGACCAGCCGGCCGCCGGAAATGCACAGCAGCGCGTCGTGTGCTTCGTAATCCTCGACGGTTGCGAAATACGGCTCGTTGGTCGCCACCAGCGGCAGGCCGGTGCGATAGGCGAGATCGATCAGCGCCGGTTCGATCCGCCGCTCGCGGTCGAGGTTATGGCGCTGCAATTCGACATAGAGCCGGTCGCCGAACAGCGCCTGCAACTGCCCGCAGCGGGCGGCGGCAAGCGCGGCATGATCGGCGGCGAAAGCGCGCGAGATCGGCCCGTCCGGACCGCCGGTCAGCGCGATCAGCCCGGCGCTCTCGCCTTCCAGCCAGTCGATCTTGATATGCGGCTGCTCGTTGACCGGCGTCTCGAGGAAGGCGCGGGAGTTGAGCCGCATCAGGCTGCGATAGCCCTCCTCGCGCGCCGCGAGCAGCACGATGCGGGCGGGCGCGAGATCGGCGACATTGCGGGCTTTCGGGTCCTGATCGCCGAAATCTACCGCCAGCGCGCAACCGACGATCGGCTGGATGCCGGAGGCCGCCATCTTGTCGGAGAATTCCAGCGCGCCGAACATGTTGTCGGTGTCGGTGAGCGCCAGCGCCGGCTGGCGGTCGGCCTTGGCCAACTCACCGAGCTTGGCGATCTTGATCGCGCCTTGCAGCAGCGAATACGCCGAGTGGACGTGCAGGTGGACGAATCCGGCGTTCGGCATGACGGCTTCTTGGCTCTGAAGGTGGGTGGGATCGCGCCGGCAGACCGACTCGTGTCCCATCATACCCCAGACATCGCGGCTGACAGTCCCTGGTGCGGCGCTGTCAGCCTTATCCCCAGCGTCGCCGGGGATATCAAAGCTCCTAGAGCTGGGGGATCACCTGCGCCCAGACCGCGACGGTCCCGACAAACAGAACGATCGATGTCAGCGCCGCAGCCTCTTCCACAAAGGTCTTCAACATGGCCGATGCTCCTCTGATTACCCGACAGGACTCACTAGAACATATAAGGAACATAGTTCTGTTTTTGTTCTTTGGTCAAGCACTCTGCACAGGGCGGCCAAAACAGCCCTAACAAAAGGTAACGGGTTGAAAGTCCGGGCCGGAAATGAACTTCTCGCCCGAACGTGTGTTGACGTGGAACCGGGAGCGGTTACAGGGACAGAGTCCCGGACGCGGTTTTGAGTCCCGGTTCCATGGAGATGACAATGCGCAGCCTGTTTTTCGCCCTCATGGCCTTCGGCATCCTCGCGGGCGGGTCGCCGACACCGGCCGAGGCGCGTGATTATCCGTTCTGCATCCTGGGACGCGACTATGCGTCTCCACTCGGCGATTGCAGCTATCCGACCTATGCGGCCTGCAAGGCGGCAGCCTCCGGCCGTTACGCCTATTGCCAGCAGAATCCGTTTTATTACCGCGAGGACTATGACGCCCCGCGCCGGCCGCGCCGCGGCTATCGGAACAGCTACTGATGATGGCCCCGATGGCGCGGACATTTACCGTCCGGCGACTGGCCGGGACGTTGCGCCTGCTGCTCCTGCCGCTGGCGCTCGGCACAACGTTTGTCGCGGCCGACACCTCGCCGGCCAAGGCGGAGATCGACTACCCCTACTGCCTGCGGGTTTACACCTTTCGCGATTTTTATAACGACTGCAGCTATTCCACGATGGCGCAGTGCCGGATGAGCGCCTCCGGGCGGTCGGCCGAGTGCTATCGCGATCCGTTCTATGCAGGACCGCCGGGCAGCGCCTATGTCGTGAGAAAACCGCGCTTCGTGCCCGACCTGTCGGACGGCCCGGACAGCCCCTATTACGTGCCGCCACAGCCGCGTTCGAAGAAGCAGCATCACCGCACCAAGCGGCGGCATCACAAGAACTGACGAGTCGTCCTAGTCCAGTTCGATGACCTGACCGTCCGCGAGAGACACGCGGCGGTCCATCCGCGCAGCAAGATCCATGTTGTGGGTGGCGATCAGCATCGCCACCTGGGTCGCGCGCACAAGCTGCATCAGCGCCTTGAAGACATAATCGGCCGTATGCGGATCAAGATTACCGGTCGGCTCGTCGGCGAACAGCACACGCGGCGCATTGGCCACCGCGCGGGCGATGGCGACGCGCTGCTGCTCGCCGCCCGACAATTCCGCCGGCCGGTGACCGATACGGTCGCCGAGGCCGAGATAGGCCAGAATTTCCTTGGAGCGCTGCACCGTCTCCTTGCGCGAGAGGCCGCGGATCATCTGCGGCATCATCACGTTCTCGAGCGCCGAGAATTCCGGCAGCAGGCGATGCGACTGATAGACGAAACCGATCTCGGTGCGCCGGATCCGGGTGCGCTCCGCATCCGACAGGCCCGAGGTCGCGGCGCCGCCGATATAGACCTCGCCCTCGTCGGGCTGCTCCAGCAATCCGGCGATATGCAGCAGCGTCGATTTGCCGGTGCCCGACGGCGCGACCAGCGCCACCGACTGCCCGGCCCACAGCGCGAGCTGCGCATTGTCGAGAATGGTCAGGGTGTCCTCGCCCTGCCGATAGCGACGGTGGATGCGGTGCAGAAACACCACCGGCGCGTCATTGTCCCCCTGCTCCATGGTGCTCACTCGTACCTCAACGCCTCGATGGGGTCGAGCCGCGCCGCCCGCCATGACGGGTAAAGCGTCGCAAGGAACGACAGTGTCAGCGCCATGATGACCACGGCGGCGGTCTCGCCGGCATCGATCTCGGCCGGCAGCTTGGACAGGAAGTACAGTTCGGGCGAGAACAGTTCGGTGTTGGTGAGCCAGGACACGAACTGGCGGATCGACTCGATGTTCATGCAGACCACCAGTCCGAGCAGGAAACCGACCAGCGTGCCGACCACGCCGATCGCCGCGCCGGTGATCAGGAACACCCGCATGATCGAACCTTGCGTCGCGCCCATGGTGCGCAGGATGGCAATGTCGCTGCCCTTGTCCTTCACCAGCATGATCAGGCCGGAGATGATGTTGAGCGCCGCGACCAGCACGATCAGCGTGAGGATCAGGAACATCACGTTGCGCTCGACCTGAAGCGCGTTGAAGAACGTCGCGTTGCGCTGGCGCCAGTCGACCAGGAAGATCGGCCGGCCGGCCGCTTCGGTCACCGCCTTGCGGTAGACATCGATCTTGTCGGGATTGTCCGTATAGATCTCGATCGACGTCACGTCGTTGTTGCGGTTGAAGTAGGCTTGGGACTCGATGAGCGGCATGAACACGAATGCCGAATCGTATTCCGACATGCCGATCTCGAACACCGCGGCGACCTTGTAGGGCTTGATGCGCGGGGTCGTGCCCATCGGCGTCACCGCGCCGCGCGGCGCGACCAGCGTCAGGGTGTCGCCCGCGCGCAGCGATAACTGGTCGGCGAGACGGCGGCCGATCGCCACCCCCTGCCCTTCGTCGAAGCCTTCAAGCGTGCCCTGCTTGATGTTCTTGGCGATCGAGGTGAGGCTGTTGAGGTCGGCGGCGCGGATGCCGCGTACCAGCACGCCGGCGGCATTGAACGGCGAGGACGCCAGCGCCTGCCCTTCGACAATCGGCGCGGCAAGACGAATGCCCTGCACGTTGTTGATGCGGTCAGCGACTTCCTTCCAGTCGGTCAGCGGCGATTCCAGCGGCTGGACCAGAAGATGGCCGTTGAGGCCGAGAATCTTGTCGAGCAGTTCCTTGCGGAAGCCGTTCATCACCGCCATCACGATGATGAGGGTGGCAACGCCGAGCATGATGCCGAGGAACGAGAAGCCGGCGATGACCGAGATGAACCCTTCTTTCCGCCGGGCCCTGAGATAGCGGGCCGAAATCAGCCACTCGAAAGGGGCGAAAGGCGCGGTCCGAACTGGCTCACTCATGTGTTCTTATCCATCGCCCGGCGTCTCACACGATTCGGGCGAATTGTAGTCTCGCGCGAACCGATCCGCGACCTGAGAGGTTGCGATTACTGTGTAAATCGCTTCAGCGTCTCGTCCAGGCTGAGGAATTCACGGCTGCCGTCGCTGCGCTTCTTGATCTCGACCTTGCCCTCGGCCAGCCCCTTCGGCCCGATCAGGACCTGCCAGGGAATGCCGATCAGATCGGCGGTGGCGAACTTGGCCCCCGGCCGCTGGTCGGTGTCGTCATAGAGCACATCGACGCCCTTCGCGGTCAGCGCGGCGTAGAGCTTCTCACAGGCGGCGTTGGTGTCCTCGCCGCCCTGCTTGAGATTGAGGATCGCGACGCGGAACGGCGCCACCGCCTCCGGCCACTTGATGCCGGCCTCGTCGTGGCAGGCCTCGATGATCGCACCGACCAGACGCGAGACGCCGACGCCATAGGAGCCGCCATGGACCGGCCGCTCGGCACCGTCGGCGCCGGAGACCAGCGCCTTCATGCTGTCGGAATATTTGGTGCCGAAATAGAAGATCTGGCCGACCTCGATGCCACGTGTCTGCACCCGCTTGTCCGCCGGCACCTCGCTCTCGTAGCGCGCCGCGTCATGGACGTCCTCGGTGGCCGCATAGAGACTGGTCCACTGCTTGATGATCGGCGTCAGATCGCCATCGTAATCGACGCCCTCGTCCGGGATCGGCAGATCGAGCACGTCCTTGTTGCAGAACACGCCGGACTCGCCGGTCTCGGCCAGCACGATGAACTCGTGGGACAGATCGCCGCCGATCGGCCCGGTCTCGGCGCGCAT
The DNA here is from genome assembly GCA_964384815.1 of uncultured Afipia sp. GTDB lineage: Bacteria > Pseudomonadota > Alphaproteobacteria > Rhizobiales > Xanthobacteraceae > Afipia. The sequence continues at coordinate 202,189 of CAYLLZ010000003.1, forward strand.
CGGAATGGCCTTGAGGCCCATGCGCGCGAAGGTGCGCAGGTAGGCCACAAACATCTTGTTGTAGGACAGCCGCGCCGCCGCCTCGTCGATGTCGAATGAATAGGCGTCCTTCATCAGGAATTCGCGGCCGCGCATCACGCCGAAACGTGGACGCTGCTCGTCGCGGAATTTCCATTGGATATGATAGAGATTGAGCGGCAGGTTCCGGTACGACTTCACGTAGGCCCGGAAGATCTCCGTGATCATCTCCTCATTGGTCGGCCCGTACAGCAGTTCGCGCTTGTGGCGATCGGCGATGCGCAGCATCTCCGGACCATAGGCATCGTAACGGCCGCTCTCGCGCCACAGATCGGCAAGCTGCAGCGTCGGCATCAGAAGCTCGATAGCGCCGGCGCGATTCTGCTCCTCGCGCACGATCTGCTCGATCTTCTTCAGCACCCGCAAGCCCAGCGGCAGCCAGGCATAGATACCCGCGGCCTCCTGCCGCAGCATGCCGGCGCGCAGCATCAGCCGGTGGGAGACGATTTCTGCCTCTTTCGGAGTTTCCTTGAGAATGGGCAGGAAGAAACGCGACAATCGCATGGGAAAGGCTCGGGGAATCGGAGGAACGGAACAGCCCGTCACTGAAACCGGATTGCCCGGCAAAACACAAGGGTGACGGCCTGCCGGGCCGGCTTCCCGATCCCCTGCCTGCCGTCCTACTTGGCGCCCGCGTCCTGGGCGGCGGACCATTTCTCCAGATCGGGGATGTCGGCAGTTCCTTCCAGCGTGGTGATCGAGCCATCCCGGGCCACCAGCAAGGTGCGCGGGATCTCGCCCTGCCAGTTCGGATCGATCTCAAAGCGCAGCCGCTCGGCAAAGCCGCCGAAGATCCAGTTCTCCGCAGGTCCCAGCCCGGCCTTGTCGAGCATCGTCTGCGCTGCCGCCGGAAGGTTGGGCACGAGGTCGGCGCTGATGGTCACCATGTCGATGCCCGGATGCTTCTTCATGAAGGCGCCGAGCAGCGGCAACTCGACCTTGCACGGACCGCAGGTGACGCCCCAGAAGTGCACGATGGTCGGCCGCCCCTGATGGGCTTTCAGGATCGTCTGCCAGCTTCCGCGCTCGAATTGCTTCAGCGCATTCCCCGCCGGAGCGACCGATAACAGCGCGAGCAAGAATCCGGCCGCGAGCCACGCCCGTTTCATGATCCGCCCTCCAGAGCCTGAAAGCGATAGCCGTCCGCTTTCGTCATCCATGACAGAAACACCTTGCGGCCGTCGCTGACCAGCAGCGGATGATCGGAGGCATCCGCCGTGCTGGCAATCGCGCGCGGCTGCGACCATGTCTTTCCGGCATCTCGCGACGTCATCAGATTGACCGTGGTTTTCTCTCCGTCGAATTCCTTCCAGACCAGCTGCGTTCCATTCGGGCCAGCCAGCACGAACGGACGCGAGGGTGCACGCGCGGCATTGCCGATCGGCATCGGCGCGGAGAAGGTGCGGCCGCCATCCTCCGAGCGGGCGTAAAACAGGCCCTTGCGATTCTTGCCGTTGGTGTACCAGGTGACGTGATAGGTGCCGTTCGCGGCGACCGCGAGGCTCGGACCATGATGCGGACACGCCGCGATCTTCCAGTCATCGACGCTGACGCGGCGAATCTCGCCCGGCGTCTTCAGATCGGAGAAGGTGACGATAGCGTGGTCGCGCACCCCACCCTCGAAGATATTGCGAAAGACAACAGCGGGGCGGCCCGGCCCCGCGAAGGCAAGCCCGAGCCGGCAGCATTCGCAGGTGTTGTCGCGCACGACATGCGCTTCGGAGTACGTCGCGCCGCCGTCCTTCGATGAAGCGAAGAACAGCGCCGCGCCGTCATACGCCTCGCCTTTCTTGCGGGCCGGACCGCGGTTGCGCTTGTCGAGCCAGGCGGCGAATACCGATCCATCGCGATCGAGCGCCAGCGCCTGGAAGCGCTGGCTCTCCTTGCTGGCGGTGATCGGCTGCGGCGGCGAGAATGTCTTGCCGCCATCCACCGAGCGCGTGGTGAACACCTCGCCGTTGAACGCCTTGTCGCGGAAAGTGGAGAACGCAACGACGATGCGTCCCTGCGGATCGATCACGATCTGCGGCCGCGCATCAGGCCCCCAGTCGAGATCGGGATTTCCTTTCGTGATCACAACCGGCGCCGGAAAGGTCTTGCCGCCATCTGTCGAGCTTGCGACCGAGAGCTGGCCGCCCGCCATCCAGATCGCCCACAGCGTGCCTTGGGCGTCGAAGGTCGCCGTGACCTTCGACGCGCATTTCAAGGCGGTCTCTTCGCATGCGGCCTCGGAGTTGTGCTGGTGCTTCATCTGCGCCAGCGCACCGGACGAGCACAGTGCGATCGCCACGCAAGCGACAAGCGAAAGTCTGAACCCACGAATAGTCAACACAAAACGCCTCATCTGAATGCCACCTTCATTCCGGCAACGAACGTGCGCGGCGAGCCGGCGTAGATCGAACCGGTGCTGTTCGCCAGCACGCTGGCCGGGTTCTGTATCCCGCCCGCCGTAACGGTGTTGCCGATATTGTTGGCGGACGCGATATAGGTGCGGTCGAAGACGTTGCGAACCTCGAAATACAGATTGAGGGATTTCAGATAATCCGAAACCAGATCCGTCTTGTAGTGTACGTTGAGATTGACCAGTTCATAGCCCGGCGCCTTCAACAAATTGGCATTGTCCATGTAGAAGGAATCCTTCCACTGCACCTCGACAAAGCCGCCGAAGCCCTGCAGCGGACCTGACACTTCATCGTAGGACAGACGCGCCGTCAGTTCGTTGGGCGAGATGCCGGGAATCTTGTTGCCGGCGCGGTTGAAGCTGAAGCTCGCGCCGTTGTTCAACACTTCGGTGTACTCGGTGTAGATCTGGTCGAGATAGGTGTAGGCCAGCGTTGCGCGCCAGCGCGGATCGATCCGCCAGTCGGCGGCCAGCTCGACACCGCGATGCTCGGAGCGCGGCGCGTTGAAGGTGAAGCTGCTATTGGGCGCACCGACCGGCGTCGCCTGCGTCACAAGCTCATCGCGGAAGAATTCGTAGAAGCCGGTGACGCTGACCCTAATTGCGTTGTTCGGTGTCCAGTCGACACCGAGATCGTAGCCGAGGTTCTTCTGCGAGGTGAGCTGGGTGTTGTTGCCGTTCTGGCCGTTCGCCAGCACGAACAGATTGCCGACCTGCGGCGTGCCGTAGCCCGCAGCCACCCGCGCGCGCACCTGCCAATCACTGCTGATCCTGTAGAGCAGCGCGAGCTCCGGCGCGGTGTTGTCGAAGTGCTTGTCGGCATCGGTGATCCGGGTGCTGGTGATTCCGGTCGGCCCCGCATAGCTGTAGGCGGTGTTGGTGCCCTTCAGCACCGATCTTTCCCAGCCGATGCCGCCGATCGCAGTCAACGTCTCGGTCAGCCTCAACTCCTCACGCGCCCGCAGACCATAGTTCAAGTGCTCGCCCGTGACATTGGACGACAGCCGCCCGAGCGTCGCGTCTCCCCCCGGCATCAGCATGCGGGTATCGCTCGACCAGCTCATGGTGTTGTAGAAGCCGCCGAAATAGGTCGTGGAATCGAAACCGAACAACTGGCCGCGATGGGTGACATCGCTGATGTAGTTGTAGGACGGAAAATCGCCGATCGCGCTGGTGGCGCCGGTCGGCTGGCTGATGTTGCGGTCGTCAAAAACGAACTGGTTGCGCCACGTCGTCTGATCGTCGAAATCGTGCTCCCAGCGGCCGCCGACAATCGTGCGCCGGTCGGTGCGGCCCAGACCCGCCTGCTGCGCGGTTTCCGGATCGGTGCCGGCGGAATTGTTGAAACCGTTTCTGTTGAGCGTGACCGTAGCGCATCCCGGCGCAGCGCCCGTAAACACCGCACAACCGCGCTGGAACGGGTTCTGGTAGAACTGGTTGAGCGACAGCCGGATCGGCAGACGGGCGTCGAGATTGTTGTTGATGAACTTGACTGTGAAGCGGTCGTCCGGCGTCGCCTTGTAGGTGCCGAGGAAATTCACCGTCTGGGTGTTGAACCAGCTATTGCCGATGAAGCCGTCGCCGCGCGTATCGCTCGCGAACAGCGAGCCCTCGAAATTACCGACCTTCTTGCCGGCGGCGAGATAGTTGTTGAGATAGCCGAAGCTGCCGCCATCGATGCCGTACTCGATGCCGTCGATCTCGCCGCCCGGCCGGGTGCGGAAGTTGAGCGCGCCGCCGGTGGCGTAGTTGCCGTACAGCGCCGAGGACGGCCCGCGGATCACATCGATCGCGCCATAGGCGTGCGGGTCGATCAGGTCGGACCGCGACAGGCCGTCGGGCTGCGTCACCGGGAATCCGTCGTCGAAGATCACCATGTTGCGGATGGCGAAGCCGTTGCGCGCATTCGAGCCGCGAATCGAGATACCGAAATCGCGCGGGCCGTTGCCCTGCTTGACCGAGATGCCCGGGCTTTCGCGCAGCACATCCGCCACCGAGAAGGACGGACGATTGTCGAACTGACTTCGGTCAATCGTGGTCTGGGTCTGACCCTGCGGCGCCTGGCCAAGAATCGCCCGCGCGGCACTCGCGCTGACGGACCCGGCCTGGACCTGAGATGTGACCGGCGCGCCCTGCGCAACGGCAGGTTGTACTGATTGCCTCCGAGCCGTGGCGGTGCGCTTCGGCTTGCGCGGCTTGACGCGCGGCGGTGCCGGCGCATCGACCGTCATCGCCGGCAAAACGTGATCCGTTGTGTGATCGGCCAGGGCCTGTGACATGGCCCCCGCCCCGATCATGCTGCCGATCGCGAGCATACTGACGCCACACAACACATGCGGCTTGAACGTCCTGAACATGATTCATTCCTGATGGCTGTATCCAGCAGCGCTGATCCACGTTTGCGGCCGGCGGCATGGGCTGCCGCAGCCACGTCGAGGTCGTGATCAGGAATGGAAAGGTGGCGCGCGTGCCTGCGCGAGGCGACCGCCATCGCGCGAGGGCGGCATCGGCTGGTCAGCCAGCCAAAAGATGCGCTGATAGGAAAGCTGCAGCGCCACGAAAGGCGCATCGGGCGTCGGGACTGTGGCCGATCCGGCATGCACCAGCACGCACAGAGCGCAACAGGTGGTGGTCTGCGGTGCGCTCTGCCCCTGATCCGTCGTGCCGGTATCTGAGGCTTCGTGAAGGGTCGCGCAGATCGGCGCGTTGGCAAGCGGATCATGCAGCGCGGCCGCGGCCCATGCCGCCCCGACAGGCGCAATCAACTGCGCCAGAATGGCGAACATCGCGACGGGAAGATATGTCCCCAGCCAGCGGCGCATTGTTTTCACTCGTTGATCCCCGTCCCGACTAATCATGCTTCGGGTTGGATGTCGAGAGACGCTCGAGGTTCCTGACGGCTTCGTTTCACGCGTCCGTTTCAGAATAAAACGACGGTTTTTCACCCTGTCTTTGTGCAGTGCGGTAAATAGGAGATTTCTTTCCGAAAAGGGTGACAACGCGGTGACGTTCGGCTACACAGTCTGCCCGGACGAATGCGGCTTGCCAATTTCATCCGGTGGTCCAAGTGGCCGGTCCAAGTCTTGGGAGGAGGCTCTGACGCGCACAAGCAGCGTCGTTCCCGAACAAATACGGATAAATCCAAATCTCATCGGGAAATTAAGGAGTCGGAATAATTGCAAGAGCGGGGCTGGGCCCTGCTCTTTTTTTGTCTGCTGTTATCTGCTGCCGTTCTCTGCCGCTGCCGTTTGGCCGGCAACGCGAGCGATTGTCTTCAGCGCGGAAAGCCGAGCAGATCGCTGAGCCGGTCGAGATTGAGATAGCCCTGCCGGTGGGCATACAGGCCAATCGCAAAAAGAATCGCGGACACGATGGTGGTCCAGAGCACCTTCTGCGCCATGCGCGGCATTCGCGGCGCGCCGGGATCGGCTCCGGCCACCTCCTCGCCGGCGTCGTCCTCACTATTGCGCACGCCGAACGGCAGCACCGCGAACAGCACCACCCACCACAACACGAAATAGATCGCCAGGGCGGAAGAAATGGTCATGGTCTAGGCCTGCTTGATTTCAATGAGCGCGCCTGAGAAGTCCTTCGGGTGCAAAAACAGCGCCAGAGCGCCGCCAATGCCGACCTTCGGTTCGCCGTCGCCGAGCACGCGCGCGCCCCGCGCAATAAAATCATCGCGCGCTGCGATGATGTCCGGCACCTCGTAGCACAAATGGTGAATGCCGCCATCGGGATTGCGCGCCAGGAATTTGGCCACAGGCGACGCATCGCCCAGCGGCTGGATGAACTCGATCTTGGTGTTGGGCAAGGTCACGAACAGCGCGACCACGCCATGCAGCGGCACCTCGATCGGCTCGGAGATGTCGGCGCCGAACGCGGTGCGGTAAATCTCCGCCGCCGCTTTCACGTCGCGCACGGCGATGCCCACATGGTTGAGCCGGCCCAGCATCCTTGTTGCCTCCATCGTCAAATCGGGTCGCTACGACATCAGACTACCAGCACGTGAACCGTGCAGATCGTCTTCTTGCCCCACTGCTCCGCGATCAAAGCGCGCACCGCGCGGCGCACCGCCTCCGACACCGCGTCCGGATCGCGCCGTTTGGCACGCGGCAGGCTCTCGACCGTGGCGACCGCGACATCGAACGCCTCGTCGGCGATATCTTCGCCGGCGGCGTTGCGCTCGGGGATGCCGATCAGCTCGATCTCCGGATCATCGGCAAGCTCGCCGCTTTCGGTCATCGCGATCGAGACCAGCGCGCAGCCGGCAAACGACAGACGGCGGCGTTCGACCACCGCGCGCGCCTTCTGATCCTCCAGAAGGTTGCCGTCCTTGTAGGTGCGGCCTGCCGGCACCTCGTCGATGATGGCGGGCTCGCCCGGCCCGAGCCGCACCAGATCGCCGTTCTTGCAGACCACGACTTTCGGCACGCCGCAGGCCCGGGCCAGCTTCGCGTGCTCGGACAGATGCAGCGCCTCGCCATGGGCCGGGATCAGCACCTGCGGGCGCACCCAGGAGATCATGTCACGCAGCTCGTCCTGACGCGGATGGCCCGAGACGTGGACCAGATGGGTGCGGTCGGTGATGACCTTGACGCCCTGCAACACCAGATTGTTGATGATCCCGCCGACCGCGCGCTCGTTGCCAGGAATGGTGCGCGAGGAGAAGATCACTGTGTCGCCCTTGTTGAGCGTCACCTGCGGGTGGTCGTCATTGGCGATGCGGGCCAGCGCCGCGCGCGGCTCGCCCTGGCTGCCGGTGCACAGTGCCAGCACCTTGTCCGGCGGGAAATGGCCGTAATAATCAACGCCCCGGAATGCGCCGATGCCGTCGAGATAGCCGGTCTCGCGCGCGACCTGGACCACGCGCTCCATCGCCCGCCCGATCACCACCACCTCGCGGTCCGCGGCGCGGGCGGCTTCCGCGACGGCGCGCAGGCGCGCGACGTTCGAGGCGAAGGTCGTCACCGCGACACGGCCTCGCGCGGCCTTCACCAGTTCGGTGATGGTCCTGGCGACTTCCTGCTCGGAAGGCGAACGGCCCTCGCGCACCGCATTGGTGGAATCGCCGACCAGCGCCAGCACGCCTTCATCGCCAAGTTCGCGTAGGCGCTTCTCGTCGGTTGGCCGGCCGATGATTGGGGTTGGATCGATCTTCCAGTCGCCGGTGTGCAGTACCGTTCCGACCTCGGTGCGGATCGCCAACGCATGCGATTCCGGAATCGAATGGGCGACGGGAATGAACTCGACATTGAACGGGCCGAGATCGATCCGCCCGCCCGATTCCACGACCGTGACCGGAATCTTCGGCGCGTTGCGTTCGGCGGCGCATTTGGCCTCGAACAGCGAGGCGCTGAACTGCGTCGCATAGATCGGGCATTGCAGGCGCGGCCACAGATCGATGATGGCGCCGAAATGATCCTCATGGGCGTGGGTCAGGACAAGGCCGACGAGGTTCTTGCGTTCCTTTTCGAGGAAACGGATGTCCGGCATGACGACGTCGATGCCGGGCAGATGTTCTTCATTGCCGAACGACACGCCGAGATCGACCGCGAGCCAACTGCGCTGATGGCGGTTGCCGAGGCCGTAGAGCGACAAATTCATGCCGATCTCGCCGACACCACCTAATGGCGCGAAGGTGAATTCGTCCGGCCGCGCCATCAGGCCGCACCCGCCGACATCGCCGCGCCGAAATGCACGTCACCCGCCGCAACCGTCATCCGCCTGCCGCTGCCTTCCACCAGCACCAGCCGCCCCTCCTCGTCGAGCGTCTCGAAAGTCCCCTGCAAGGTCACGCTGCCGCTCTGCACCGCCATCGGTTTGCCGAGTCCTGCGGCCCGCGCCAGCCACAGCCGGCGGATCTCCTGAAAACCGCGGCCGCCATCCCAGAGCGTGACGAACTCAAGCCACGCATCCGACAATGCGGCGAACACATCCTCCGCGCTCGCCGTAATGCCACATGCGGCCAGCGAGGTCGCCGGATAAGGCATACCCTCGGGCGCCGCGACGACATTGACGCCGATGCCGACGACGACGGCAAGCCCGCCGGGCACGGTTTCGGTCTCGATCAGGATGCCGGCAATCTTCTTGCCATCGGCCAGCACGTCATTGGGCCACTTCAGCGCAAAGGATGCCGCGCGCATGCCTGCGACCTGACGCAATGCGCTGTCGAGCGCAAGGCCCGCGGCAAAGCCAAGCGTGGCGACAATGGCTGGCGGAGCATCGATGGTCTGGATGATGCTGGCGGCAAGATTGCCCGGCGGCGAAACCCATGCACGGTTGCGTCGCCCGTGCCCCGCGCTTTGGTGTGCCGTCGTCAGCCACAACGGGCCGCGCTCGCCGGCGCGGACTCGCGCCAAGGCCTCGGCACTGGTCGAACCAATGGTTTCGAAGGCGGCCAGCCGGATTCCGGCGGTTTGTGCTCGTGGACCGAGCGCAAACGCCATCTCAGAACAGCGACTTCGCGGCGATTGTCGCCGCATTAACCAGCGGAGCCGGATAGACGAAGAACAGCAGGTTGAACACGCCGGCGACCGCGAGCACGGCCCGCAATTCGCCGCCCATCGGCTCGACCGCGCCCTTCGGCTCGTCGAAATACATCACCTTGATGATCGACAGATAGTAGAACGCGCCCACCACGCTGGTGATGACGCCGATCACCGACAACACGAACAGGCCGGACTGGATCGCCGCCAGGAAGACGTAGAACTTGGCGAAGAAGCCTGCGAGCGGCGGCACGCCGGCCAGCGAGAACAGCAGCATCGCGAACAGGAACGCCAGCACCGGGTTGGTGCGCGACAGGCCGGCGAAATCGCTGATCTGCTCGACGTTGTGGCCGTTGCGCTTCATCGCCAGGATCACCGAGAAGGTGCCGAGCGTCATCGCGACATAGATGGCGAGATACAGGATCACGCCCTGCGCGCCCTGCTCCGTGCCTGCGGCGAGGCCGACCAGCGCGAAGCCCATATGGCCGATGGAAGAATAGGCCATCATGCGCTTGATGTTCTTCTGGCCGATCGCCGCGAACGAGCCGAGCGCCATCGAGGCGATCGCAACGAAGGTCACGATCTGCTGCCACTCATGCGTGACGCCGGGAAACGCGGTCAACACGACACGGGTGAAGATCGCAAGCGCTGCCACCTTCGGTGCCGAAGCGAAGAACGCCGTCACCGGGGTCGGTGCGCCTTCATAGACGTCCGGCGTCCACATGTGGAACGGCACGGCCGAGACCTTGAAGCACAGGCCCGCAAGCAGGAAAACGATGCCGAACAGGATGCCGAGGCCGCCGGTCTTGGCGGCCGCCGCGATGCCGGCGAACGACACCGTGCCGGTGAAGCCGTAAATCAGCGAAGCGCCGTACAGCAGCATGCCGGACGACAGCGAGCCGAGCACGAAATACTTCAGGCCGGATTCGGTGGACTTGGCGTTGTCGCGATGGCTGGAGGCGACGACATAGAGCGCGAAGCTCATCAGTTCGAGGCCGAGATAGAGCATCACGAGGTCGCCGGCGGAGATCAGCACCATCATGCCGATGCTCGAAAGCAGCACCAGAATGGCGTATTCGAAAATCCGGACCTGATGGGCGAGATAGCGGCGCGACAGCACCAGCGTCGCGGCCGAGCCGATCAGCGACAATATCTTCAGAAAGCGCGCGAAGTCATCGACGATGAAGCTGCCGCCGAAAGTGGTCAGCTTGCCGGGCGGCAGCATCAGCACCAGAATGCCGGTGACCACGAGCAGGATGGTGGAGAGCACGGTGACGGGAAGGACCGCGCTCGTGCCGCGATAGGCGCCTACCATCAGCAGCAGCATCGCGCCGACCGCCAGCACGATCTCCGGCAGCACCGGGAGCAGCGAATAGCTTGCAATGTCGAAATTCATGGCGTGCTGTCCTGCCCTGCTCTCAGTTTAAGGCCGCGGCCTTCACGGCCGTGATCGCCGCGCTGTAATTGTTGACGAGTTGCTGCACCGAGGCCGCCGACATATCCAGCACCGGCTTCGGATAGACGCCGAACAGGATGGTCAACACCACGAACGGCGCAAGGATGAAGACCTCGCGCGCGGTCATGTCCTTGATCGAGGCCAGCGCCGGCTTCTCCAGAACGCCGAACACGATCTTGCGGTAGAGCCAGAGCGCATAGGCCGCCGAGAGAATGACGCCGAGTGTGGCGAAGATGGCGGTCGGGACCGAAACCTTGAAGGTGCCGAGCAGCGTCAGGAATTCGCCGACGAATCCGGAGGTGCCGGGCAGACCAACATTGGCCATGGTGAAGACCATGAACACCAGCGCATAGAGCGGCATACGGTTGACAAGACCGCCATAGGCCGCGATCTCGCGGGTGTGCATGCGGTCGTAGATGATGCCGACGCAGAGGAACAGCGCGCCGGAGACGATTCCGTGCGACACCATCTGGAACACGCCGCCCGCAACGCCCTGCGTGGTGCCGGCGAAGATGCCCATGGTGACGAAGCCCATATGCGCGACCGAGGAGTACGCAATCAGCTTCTTCATGTCCTCCTGCATCAAGGCGACCAGCGAGGTGTAGACGATCGCGATCGCCGAGAGCGTCCACACCAGCGGCGCGAAATCATGCGAGGCCAGCGGGAACATCGGCAGCGAGAAGCGCAGGAAGCCGTAGCCGCCCATCTTCAGCAGGATCGCCGCCAGCACGACCGAGCCCGCGGTCGGCGCCTCGACGTGCGCATCCGGCAGCCAGGTGTGGACCGGCCACATCGGCATCTTCACCGCGAAGGAAGCGAAGAACGCCAGCCACGCCCAGGTCTGCATGCCGCGCGGCACTGCCGTGGTCATCAGCGTCGGAATGTCGGTGGTGCCGGCATTCCAGTACAGCGCCATGATGGCGAGCAGCATCAGCACCGAGCCGAGCAACGTGTAGAGGAAGAACTTGAAGGTGGCGTAGACCCGGCGCGGGCCGCCCCACACGCCGATGATCAGGAACATCGGAATGAGGCCGCCTTCGAAGAACAGATAGAACAGCACGAGGTCGAGCGCCGAGAAGGTGCCGACCATCAGCGTTTCCAGAATGAGGAACGCCATCATGTATTCGCGCACGCGCAGCTTCACCGCGCGCCAGCTCGCCAAGATGCAGAACGGCATCAGCGCGGTGGTGAGGATCACGAACGGCAGCGAGATGCCGTCCACCCCCATGTGGTAGGTGATGGTGTTGGCGAGCCAGGGCGCCTTCTCGACGAACTGGAAGCCCGCCTGCGCCGGATCGAACCGCATCACCAGAACGAGCGAGACCGCAAAGGTGACGATCGTGGTCCACAGCGCGACCCAGCGCGCGGTGCGGTTGGCGGCTTCCTCGCCGCCACGCGCCATGAGGTAAACCAGCACGGCGCCGACGACCGGCAGGAAGGTGACGATGGAAAGCACAGGCCAGGTTGTCATTGCTGGCCCCCGACGCCGAACATGAACCAGGTGATGAGCCCCGCGACACCGATCATCATCGCGAAGGCATAGTGATAGAGATAGCCGGTCTGCACGCGCATCAGCCTGCGCGTCACATCCAGCACCCGGGCGGACACGCCGTCCGGACCGAAGCCGTCGATCACGAGACCATCGCCCTTCTTCCAGAGGAAGCGCCCGAGCCACTTGGCGGGACGCACGAAGATCACGTCATACAGCTCGTCGAAGTACCACTTGTTGAGCAGGAACCTGTAGAGCAGCGGATGGTGGCTGGCGAGTTCGACCGGCAGATACGGCCGGCGGATGTAGAACAGCCACGCCACGGCGAAGCCCACCGCCATCATCACCGTCGGCGAGAATGCGATCCACGCCGGGATGTGATGCATCTCTTCCAGAATGTTCGGCTTCAGCTTCAGCGACTCGCGGAAGAACTCATCGACGCCGTGGCCGACGAACAGCTCCTTGAACGGGAAGCCGGCGAGCAACGAACCCGCGGCCAGCACATACAGCGGCACCATCATCACCCACGGATTCTCGTGCGCGGCCTCGTAATGATGATGGTCGTGCGGCTCGCCGTGGAAGGTCTTGAAGATCAGACGCCACGAGTAGAACGAGGTCAGGCCGGCTGCCACCACGGTCGCGAGGAAGGCATAGAGCGCGAACGGGTTGTGCGAGACGAACGCGGATTCGATGATCGCATCCTTGGAGAAATAGCCGGCGGTGAGCGGGAAGCCGGTCAGCGCCAGCGTGCCGATCACCATGGTCGCGTAGGTGTACGGAATGCGATCCTTCAGACCGCCCATGTTGCGAATGTCCTGCTCGTGATGCATCGCGGCGATCACCGAGCCGGACCCCAGGAACAGCAGCGCCTTGAAGAAGGCATGCGTGAACAGATGGAACATGCCGACCGAATAGGCGCCCGCCCCCATCGCCACGAACATGTAGCCGAGCTGCGAACAGGTCGAATAGGCGACGATGCGCTTGATGTCGTTCTGCACGAGGCCGATGGTCGCGGCGAACAGCGCCGTAGTGCCGCCGATCAGCATCACAAAAGCCTGCGCGTTCGGCGCCAGCTCGAACAGCGGCGACAGACGCGCCACCATGAAGACGCCGGCGGTGACCATGGTCGCGGCGTGGATCAGCGCCGACACCGGGGTCGGGCCTTCCATCGCATCCGGCAACCAGGTGTGCAGCAGGAACTGCGCCGACTTGCCCATCGCGCCCATGAACAGCAGCAGGCAGGTGAAGGTCAGCGCATCGACATCCCAGTGAAAGACATGGATGGTCTTGCCGACGAGGCTCGGCGCCGAGGCGAAGATGGTCTCGAAATCGGTCGAGCCGACCAGCGCGAAGATCGCGAAGATGCCAAGCGCAAAACCGAAGTCGCCGACGCGGTTGACCACGAACGCCTTGATCGCGGCGGCATTGGCCGACGGCTTCTGGAACCAGAACCCGATCAGCAGATAGCTCGCAAGGCCCACGCCTTCCCAGCCGAAGAAGAGCTGCACCAGATTGTCCGCCGTCACCAGCATCAGCATCGCGAAGGTGAACAGCGACAGATACGCCATGAAGCGCGGACGGTTCGGATCCTCGTGCATGTAGCCGATCGAATACAGGTGCACGAGCGAGGACACCGAGGTGACCACGACCAGCATGACCGCGGTCAGCGTATCGACGCGCAACGTCCAGGCGATCTTGAGGTCGCCGGAATTGATCCACGGCAACAGGTCGATACGGGCCGCGTGATGCAGCAGGCCGACATCGACGAAGGCGACCCACGACAGCGCCGCCGAAATCAGCAGCAGCATGGTGGTGATAACTTCCGCGGCGCGCGAGCCCGCAGCCGGCGGCTCAACCGGGCCGTGGTCGTCATGGCCGTGACCGTCCATCGGCTCGTCATGCGAGGCATGAATGACACCCGCGTCCTTATCCACCGGAACGGCGTGATGGGCGACGGCATGACCGTGGCCATGGCCGTGGTCGGCATGCTCCATCTCGTCGCCGCTCGGGTTGCGCCCGTGCGCGCCCCAGATGGCGATCGCGCCGGCGATCAGGGCGCCGATCAGCGGCAGGAATACGATGGCCTGAATCATGTTGGTCTCAGCCCTTCATCAGGTTGATGTCTTCGACCGCGATCGAGCCGCGGTTGCGGAAGAACACCACCAGCACCGCAAGGCCGATCGCCGCTTCCGCCGCCGCCACGGTCAGCACGAGAAGCGCGTAAACCTGCCCCACGATGTCATTAAGAAAACTCGAGAACGCGACAAGGTTGATGTTCGCCGACAAGAGGATCAACTCGATCGACATCAGGATGATGATGACGTTCTTGCGGTTGATGAAGATGCCAAGGATCCCCAGCGTGAACAGGATCGCGCCGACCGCGAGGTAATGTCCGAGACCGATCGTCATTTCACCCACTCCCCGGCATCTGCGTCCTGAAGCCCCTGCCCCGACGCCACCTTGCGCATCGCCATCGCGGTCGCCTTGCCGCGTGCGTTCTGCGCGCTGATGTCCTGACGCTTGACGCTGGCCTTGTGGCGCAGCGTCAGCACGATCGCGCCGATCATCGCCACCAGCAGCACCAGACCCGCCATCTGGAAGTAATGGATGTAGCGGGTGTAGAGCACGAGGCCGATCGCCTCGGTGTTGGTGATCGCGCTCGGGATCGGCGCTGTGATCGACTTGCTGATGTTCGGGCTGATGACCCAGCCGCCCGCGACCAGCAGAAGCTCGGCGAGGAAGATCGCGCCGACCAGAAGTCCGATCGGCAGATATTCGATGAAACCCTGCCGCAGTTCGGCGAAGTCCACATCGAGCATCATGATCACGAACAGGAACAGCACCGCCACCGCGCCGACATAGACGACCACCAGGATCATCGCGAGGAATTCGGCGCCGAGCAGCAGGAACAGCCCCGCTGCGTTAACGAAGGCGAGGATCATGAACAGCACGGAGTGCACCGGGTTGCGCGCGGTGATGACCATCACCGCGGACGCGACGCAGACGCCGGCGAAGAGATAGAAGAAGAGCGCGGGAAAAATCATGCGGCTGCTCTATCGGTAGGGCGCGTCGAGCGCGATGTTCTTGGCGATTTCGCGCTCCCAGCGGTCACCGTTGGCGAGCAGGCGTGCCTTGTCATAGTAAAGCTCCTCGCGCGTCTCGGTCGCGAACTCGAAATTCGGTCCCTCGACGATGGCTTCGACCGGGCAAGCCTCCTGGCACAGGCCACAATAGATGCACTTCACCATGTCGATGTCGTAGCGCACGGTGCGGCGGGTGCCGTCGTTGCGGCGCGGGCCGGCCTCGATGGTGATGGCCTGCGCCGGACAGATCGCCTCGCACAGCTTGCAGGCGATGCAGCGTTCCTCGCCGTTCGGATAACGGCGCAGCGCATGCTCGCCCCGGAAGCGTGGCGAGATCGGCCCCTTCTCGAAGGGATAGTTCAGGGTCGGCTTCGGCTTGAAGAAGTAGCGCATCGTCAGCACGAAGGCTGCGGCGAACTCCTTGAGCAAAAGCGAATTGGCTGCGGATGCTATACCCATGATGTCCTCACTTCGGCGCGATGCCTGCGAACTGCAGGACACCCGCGACGATCACAACCATCGCCAGCGACAACGGCAGGAAGACTTTCCAGCCGAGCCGCATGAGCTGGTCGTAGCGGTAACGGGGAACGATCGCCTTCGCCATCGCGAACATGAAGAACATCGCGAACAGCTTCAGCGTGAACCAGATGACGCCCGGCACCCAGTTGAACGGCGGCAGATCGATCGGCGGCAGCCAGCCGCCCATGAACAGGATCGCGCCCATCGCGCACATGGTGCAGATCGCGACATACTCGCCGAGCATGAACAGCAGATACGGCGTCGAGCCGTATTCGACCATGAAGCCGGCGACGAGTTCGGACTCGGCCTCGACGAGGTCGAACGGCGGACGGTTGGTTTCCGCCAGCGCCGACACGTAGAAGATCACGAACATCGGCAACAGCGGCAGCCAGTACCAGTTCAGGAACGTCAGCCACGGCAGGCCGATCATGGTGGCGAGGCCTTTAGTGTGCTGCGCCTCGACGATCGCGGTGAGGTTCAGCGAGCCAACGCACAGCAGAACCGTAACGATCACGAAGCCGATCGAGACTTCGTAGGACACCATCTGCGCGGCCGAGCGCAGCGCGGCCAGGAACGGATATTTCGAGTTCGACGACCAGCCCGCCATGATGATGCCGTAGATCGACAGCGAGGAAATCGCGAAAATATAAAGGATGCCGACATTGATGTCGGCGATCACCCAGTTGAGATTGACCGGGATCACCGCCCAGGCGGCCAGCGCGAGAACGCAGCTCACCAGCGGCGCCAGCAGGAACACGCCCTTGTTGGAGCCGGCCGGAATAACCGGCTCTTTCAGCACGAACTTCAGAAGGTCGGCAAAGGATTGCAGCAAGCCCCACGGACCGACGACGTTCGGGCCGCGCCGGATCTGCACCGCAGCCCAGATCTTGCGGTCGGCGAGCAGGATGTAGGCGATCGCAACCAGCAGCACGACAAGCAGCAGCACGCTCTGCGCCAGCATCACGATCAGTGGCCAGATGATATCGGTCCAGGCCGAGCTTGCGAAGAATTCGGACATCGTGTGCTTACTCCGCCGCGTTCAGCATCTGGCCGGAAGCCAAACGCGAGCATTCAGCCATCACCGCGGAAGCCCGCGCGATGGGATTGGTCAGATAGAAGTCCGCGACCGGGCTCTTGAACGCGCTCTTGTCGAGTGTGCCGCCGCGCGAGGCAAGCCGCTTGAGGCCTGCCGCGTCGCCGGCCTCGATCTGGTCGATACGCATCAGATGCGGCACGATCCGGAACATCGCCTGACGCAGTTGCGCCAGCGAGTCATAAGGCAGCTTCTTGCCCACCGCCTCGGACAGCGCGCGGATGATCGCCCAGTCCTCTCGCGCCTCGCCCGGCGGGAAGGATGCACGGTTCGCCATCTGCACCCGGCCCTCGGTGTTGACGTAGATGCCGGTCTTTTCGGTATAGGCCGCGCCCGGCAGGATCACGTCGGCGCGATGTGCGCCGCGGTCGCCATGGGTGCCGATATAGACGACGAACGCGCCTTCCGGCACTTCGACTTCATCGGCGCCGAGCAGGAACAGCACGTCGAGCGCGCGCGGCGCCAGCATCTGCGCCGCCGTCAGTGTGCCCTCGCCCGGCGTGAACCCGATGTCGAGCGCGCCAACCTGCGAGGCCGAGTTGTGTAGAACCGCAAAACCGTTCCAGCCGTCCTTCACCGCGCCGATATCGCTTGCAAGCTTGGCGGCGAGCGCCAGCACCGCAGCGCCGTCCTTGCGGGCGACGGCCCCTGCCCCGACCAGCACGATCGGGTTCTTGGCGTTCTTCAGCGTCTCGATGAAGGAGTGCTTGCCGCCCGCGAGTTCGGACAGCGTGTCGGTGCCCGCGCCGAGGTGCTCGTAGTCATAGGTCAGCGCGGCGTTCTCGCCGATCACGCCGACCTTGAGCTGACCGGTGCGCCAACGCTTGCGAATACGTGCGTTGAGCACCGCAGCCTCGCGGCGCGGATTGGCGCCGACGATCAGCAGCGCATCAGCCTGCTCGATGCCGGCGATGGTCGGGTTGAAGATGTAGGACGCGCGGCCCGCCGCGATGTCGAACGCATCGCCGTGCTGGGTGGCGACATTGGCCGAGCCGAACTGCGCCAGAAGCTGCTTCAGCGCGAACATGTCCTCTACGGCGGCAAGATCGCCGGCGATCGCGCCGATCCGCTTGCCGTCAGCGCGGCCGAGCTTCGCCGTGATAGCGGCGAACGCCTCGTTCCATGACGCCACGCGCAGTTTGCCGTTCTCGCGCACATACGGGCGGTCGAGGCGCTGGGTACGCAAACCGTCGACGATGTGACGGGTCTTGTCTGAGATCCATTCCTCGTTCACTGCCTCGTTGACGCGCGGCAGAATACGCATCACCTCGCGGCCGCGGGTATCGACGCGGATCGCCGAGCCGACCGCATCCATCACGTCGATGGACTGGGTCTTGCCAAGCTCCCACGGGCGCGCGGCAAACGCGTAAGGCTTCGAAGTCAGCGCACCGACCGGGCAGATATCGACGAGGTTGCCCTGCAACTCCGACGTCAGCGCACTTTCAAGATAGGTGGTAATCTCGACATCCTCGCCGCGGCCGGTGAGGCCCATCTCCGGCACACCGCACACTTCGGTGGAGAAGCGGACGCAGCGCGTACACTGGATGCAGCGGGTCATCACGGTCTTGACGAGAACGCCCATATACTTGTCTTCGACCGCGCGCTTGTTCTCGGCAAAACGGCTGGTATCGACGCCGTAGCCCATCGCCTGGTCCTGCAGGTCGCACTCGCCACCCTGATCGCAGATCGGGCAATCGAGCGGATGGTTGATGAGCAGGAACTCCATCACGCCTTCGCGCGCCTTCTTCACCATCGGCGACTTGGTCTTCACTGACGGCAGTTCGCCGTTCGGGCCCGGACGGCAGTCGCGCACGCCCCAGGCGCAGCTGGCGACCGGCTTCGGCGAGCCAGCGACCTCGACGAGACACATGCGGCAGTTGCCGGCGATCGAAAGCCGCTCGTGGTAGCAGAAGCGCGGAATTTCCGCGCCCGCCGCCTCGCACGCCTGCAACAGCGTGTACTCCGCCGGCACGTCGATCTCTTTTCCGTCGATCAAAATCTTGGTCATCGTCTTACTCCGCCGCGATCATGTGGGCGGGATCGAGGATCCCCTGATCGTCAAGAGTCGCCTTGCGGGTGAAATCGTCGATGCGCCGCTCGATCTCCGGACGGAAGGCGCGGATCAGGCCCTGCACCGGCCACGCCGCCGCGTCGCCCAGCGCGCAGATGGTGTGACCTTCGACCTGCTTGGTGACTTCGAGCAGCATGTCGATCTCGCGTTTGTGGGCGCGGCCCTCGACCATGCGGGTGAGCACGCGCCACATCCAGCCGGTGCCTTCGCGGCACGGCGTGCACTGGCCGCAGCTCTCATGCTTGAAGAAGTAGGAAATGCGCGCGATCGCCGCGACGATGTCGGTGGACTTGTCCATGACGATGACGCCGGCAGTACCGAAGCTCGACTTCACCGCGCGGGTGCCGTCGAAGTCCATGATCAGATCCTGGCAATCCGCTGCCGGGATCAGCGGGCACGAAGCGCCGCCGGGAATGATCGCAAGCAGATTGTCCCAGCCGCCGCGAATGCCGCCGCCATGCTTGTCTATCAATTCGCGGAACGGAATGCCCATCGCCTCTTCGACGACGCACGGCGTGTTGACGTGGCCGGAGATGCCGAACAGCTTGGTGCCGACATTGTTGGGCCGGCCGATCGAGGAAAACCATGCCGCGCCGCGCCGCATGATATCCGGCGCCACCGCGATCGACTCGACGTTGTTCACCGTGGTCGGACAGCCATAGAGGCCGACATTGGCCGGGAACGGCGGCTTGAGGCGCGGCTGACCCTTCTTGCCTTCGAGGCTTTCGAGCAGCGCGGTTTCCTCGCCGCAGATATAGGCGCCGGCGCCGTGAGACACATAAAGGTCGAACGGATAGCCGTGGATGTTGTCCTTACCGATCAGATTGGCCTCATAGGCCTGATCAATCGCGGCCTGCAGATGCTCGCGCTCGCGGATGAACTCGCCGCGCACATAGATGTAACCGACATGGGCGCCCATGGCGCAGCCGGCGATCAGGCAGCCCTCGACCAGAAGATGCGGATCGTGCCGCATGATCTCGCGGTCCTTGCAGGTGCCGGGCTCGGACTCGTCGGCGTTGACGACGAGATAGCTCGGACGGCCGTCCGAATTGTCCTTCGGCATGAACGACCACTTCATGCCGGTGGGGAATCCCGCACCGCCGCGCCCGCGCAGGCCGGACGCCTTCATCTCGGTCACCAGCCAGTCGCGGCCCTTGTCCAGAATGGCCTTGGTGCCATCCCATGCGCCGCGACGGCGCGCGCCCTCAAGGCCCCAATCGTCGAGGCCGTAGAGATTGCGGAAGATGCGATCCTTGTCGTCAAGCATGTGTCGCTTCCTGACCCGTCAGCGCCTGGTTTGCTGGTAGGCGAGCGCGGCAGCCATCGCACCGAACGCGACTGCCCAGCTCAAACTCGATTCGATGCCCGTGCCGAGCACATAGAAGTTCAGCACGAAGATGAAAACCGCCGCGCACAGCGTATGGAAAAGGATGTGGCGCAGCTTCGTACTGTCCATCATCTATCCTTCCGCGTTGCATCGTCAGCCGGCGGCTTCGGTGAAGGCCGCTCCTGCACGTTCGCGACTTCGCTGGCCTTCTTGGGCTCCGCATCGGACAGCACCGGCTCCTTCGGCGTACCACCCTGATTTTTCGCCGGCTTGCCGCTGCCGTTGGTCAACGTAGCCTGCCCTGTGATCGGCGCGGCGAACTGGCGGCCGTTCTGGGGGCCGGGCTTGGGCGGATGGCCCGAGGCAAATCCGTCGAGAATCTTCTCAAGGCTCTCCGGCGTGAGATCCTCATAAGTGTCCTTCCAGATCATCGCCATCGGCGCGTTCACGCAGGCGCCGAGACATTCCACCTCTTCCCAACTGAAATCGCCGTCAGCCGAGACGTGAAGCGGGTCGTGATGAATGCGATGCTTGCAGACGTCGATCAGCTCCTGCGCGCCGCGCAAGCGGCACGGCGTGGTGCCGCACACCTGTACATGCGCCTTCTTGCCGACCGGCGCGAGCTGGAACATCGTGTAGAAAGTCGCGATCTCGAGCACGCGGATATGAGGCATGCCGAGCAGATCGGCGACCGCGCGGATCGCCGCCTCCGACACCCAGCCGTCATGCTGTTCCTGCACGCGCCACAGGATCGGGATCACCGCCGACTGCTGCCGGCCCGGCGGGAACTTCGCGATCTGCGCCTTCGCCCACGCCAGATTCTCCTCGCTGAAGGTGAAGCTTGCGGGCTGCTGCTCTTTCGGGGCCAAGCGACGAACGGCCATCGGTTATTCTTTCAATCTTTCATCGCACCACGGCTAGCGGGCCATGGCGCTGCGAGTTTGACCTGAGTTCATACCGTAAAGACGTTGCAGCCAGAACGCGCTCGCGGTCGCGAACACGTTGTAGCCGACATGGGAAGCCACCTTGATACGATCGAGCACCTTCAGATCGGTGAGCTGCTCGAAGCGGTCGGCGGCCGGATCGTGCACCACCACCTGCATCGGCGTGTGATCGAGGATGTAGCGCGTGACGGTGTGATTGCGGTCGCTGCCGTGCTCCTCGCAGATCACCATGGTCTCGGTCTGCAACAGCCGCGCGCCGCCCTTGATCGCCTCGGTCTCGACGCCTTCGACATCGAGCTTGACGAGATACTTGCCTTCGGCCGGGATGCGGCCGTCCTCGATCAGGCTGTCGAGCGAAATGACGGAGACTTCCTCGCCGCCTGCCGCGCCACCGGCGATGCTGAACGCCTCGTGCTTGGTACCGGAGAGCCGCGCGACACCGCGCTCGGCGCCGATCGCAGCATGAATGGGATAGAAGCGGTTGCCGTTGATCTTGGCGTTGTGCGCCAGCCGGGCAAAATTCTTCGCCGATGGCTCGATCGCAACCGCCTTATGCGAGCCGAACCGCGGGCTCGACACCAGCACCGACCAATAGCCGTAATTCGCGCCGCAATCGAGCAGCGTGTAATCGACGTCTTTCGAGTCGAGCAATAGCAGTTCAAGCTCGTCCTCGTATTTGAAGGTCCGGTTGAGCAACTTGCTCCAGTAACCGTCGCCATACGGGAACGAGAAGATCGCGCCCGGATTAAGCATGATGTCGATGTCACGCTCGGGCAGCAGCGTCTTGAGCAGATTAGCGCAACTGTTGTAGCCGCGATGCGAGATCAGCGCGCCCACCTTCGATCCAGCAAGCAGGGCGAAGCCGATGCCGCGCTCCCATGGGGAGGCGCCTGACATCACACCCGAGTTGCGATCGAACTGGATGGGCGCTTCGCTCACCGGTCCACCTCGCCAAACACGATATCGAGGGAGCCCAGGATGGCGGAAACGTCAGCCAGCAGATGGCCGCGGCAGATGAAGTCCATCGCCTGCAGATGCGCAAAGCCCGGCGCGCGGATCTTGCACTTGTACGGCTTGTTGGTGCCGTCGGAGACCAGATAGACGCCGAACTCGCCCTTCGGCGCCTCAACCGCGGCATAGACCTCGCCGGCCGGAACGCGGAAGCCTTCGGTGTAGAGCTTGAAGTGATGGATCAGCGATTCCATCGAGCGCTTCATCTCGCCGCGGCGCGGCGGAGAAATCTTGTTGTCAGTGATCACCACCGGCCCCTGCCCTTCGGGCTCGCGGAGCCTCTTGATGCACTGCCTCATGATGCGCACCGACTGGCGCATCTCTTCCATGCGGATGCAGTAGCGATCGTAGCAGTCGCCATTTTTGCCGATCGGAATGTCGAAATCCATCTCGGCGTAGCACTCGTAAGGCTGCGCCTTGCGCAGGTCCCATGCCGCACCGGAGCCGCGCACCATCACGCCCGAGAAGCCCCACTCCCACGCCTGATCCAACGTCACGACGCCGATATCGACGTTGCGCTGCTTGAAGATGCGGTTGTCGGTGAGCAGAGTCTCGAGATCGTCCACGGTCTGCAGGAACGGATCGCACCAGGCCTCGATGTCGTCGATCAGCTTGGGCGGCAGGTCCTGATGCACGCCGCCGACGCGGAAGAACGCGGCATGCATGCGCGAACCCGAGGCGCGCTCATAGAACACCATCAGCTTCTCGCGCTCCTCGAAGCCCCACAACGGCGGGGTCAGGGCGCCGACGTCCATCGCCTGCGTGGTGACGTTGAGAAGGTGCGACAGGATACGGCCGATCTCGCAATACAGCACGCGGATCAGTTGCCCGCGGCGCGGCACTTCGATGCCGAGCAGCTTCTCGGCCGCGAGGCAAAACGCATGCTCCTGATTCATCGGCGCGACGTAGTCGAGCCGGTCGAAATACGGAATCGCCTGCAGATAGGTTTTCTGCTCGATCAGCTTCTCGGTGCCGCGATGAAGCAGGCCGATATGCGGATCGACGCGCTCGACGATTTCGCCATCGAGTTCCAGCACCAGACGCAGCACGCCGTGCGCCGCCGGATGCTGCGGTCCGAAATTGATGGTGAAATTGCGCATTCCTGGGGTTTCGGTTGCGGTCACGCGGCTACCCCTGCTTTCGCCGCCTTGTGGGCGACCCGTGCATTGAACTTGTCCCAGGACACGACATGACGCTCGTGATCGCCCTCGCCGATCACGTCGACTCCATCGTGTGCCTTGACATGAAAACTCAACCGCTTGCCGTCGATTCCGGTGCACTCCGCTTCCACGGAAACTGTGAGGCCCGGCGGCGTCGCGGCGCAATGACTGACATCAATATGCGTGCCGAGGCTGCCCTCGCCCGCATCGAGATGCGGGCGCATCATGTCGATGCAGGCCCACTCCATCAGTCCGACCAGATAGCCGGTCGCGAACACGCGCGGCATGGCCTGGAAGTCGGCCGCTTCCGGATAAAGGTGCGGCACCGTCTTGTCGTCCGGCACCTGATAAGTGAAGCGATGCTTCAATCCGGTTTTGAACGAGGACTTCATGACGGCTTGGCTCCGTCGGTGGTCTTCTTCTCGTCGCCGGGCAGCGCGTAATCCGCGCCTTCCCACGGCGAAAGGAAGTCGAACTTACGGAATTCCTGATTGAGCCGGACAGCGTCGTAGACGACGCGCTTTTCCTGATCGTCGTAACGAACCTCGACGAACCCGGTGGTCGGGAAATCCTTGCGCAGCGGATGGCCGTCGAAGCCGTAGTCGGTCAGCAGCCGGCGCATGTCTGGATGGCCCGTGAAGATCACGCCATAGAGATCGTAGGTCTCGCGCTCGAACCAGTCGGCGCCCGGAAACACCTCGATGATCGAGGGGACCTGGGTGTCCTCCGACGCCTCGCCGCTCAGCCGCAGGCGCGCGTTCAGCAGCGGTGACAGGAAGTGATAGACGACATCGAAGCGCCGCTCGCGGCCCGGATAGTCCACCGCGGTCACATCGATGATGTTGACGAAGCGGCAACGCGGATCGGTCTTCAGGAAGCGGGCCACCTCGACGATCCGCGCCAGATCGACCGAAACGGTCAACTGGTCGAAGGCGACCGTATGAGCCAGCGCCGCACCCGGCAGCGCGGCAACAATCATTTGACCAAGAGCGTCGAGCCTGGCGTCGTCCATGGTATCAGCCTTAGCGTTCAATCGTGCCGGTGCGGCGAATCTTCTTCTGCAGCAGCAACACGCCGTAGAGCAGCGCTTCCGCGGTGGGCGGGCATCCGGGCACATAGATATCGACCGGCACGATACGGTCGCAGCCGCGCACCACGGAATATGAATAATGATAGTAGCCGCCGCCATTGGCGCACGACCCCATCGAGATCACATAGCGCGGCTCGGGCATCTGGTCGTAGACCTTGCGCAAAGCAGGCGCCATTTTGTTGGTGAGCGTGCCGGCGACGATCATCACGTCGGACTGGCGCGGCGAAGCGCGTGGCGCGAAGCCGAATCGTTCGACGTCGTAGCGCGGCATCGACACCTGCATCATCTCGACGGCGCAGCAGGCAAGGCCGAAGGTCATCCACATCAACGAGCCGGTGCGCGCCCAGGTAATGAGGTCGTCGGCGGCGGCAACGAAGAAGCCCTTGTCGGACAGTTCGTGATTGATCTCGACGAAGTAGCGGTCGTCGGCGCCGACGGGCTGGCCGGTGCGCGGATCAAGCACGCCGGTCGCGGCCGGCGCGATGACGGGCGACGTGGCGGATGCAGTCATGGGCGTCTGGTTCAATCCCATTCGAGAGCCCCTTTCTTCCACTCATAGGCGAAGCCGACCGTCAGGACCCCGAGGAACACCATCATCGACCAGAACCCGGCAAGCCCAAGTTTGCCGAAGGCGACAGCCCACGGAAACAGGAAGGCGACTTCCAAATCGAAGATGATGAAAAGAATGGCGACCAGATAAAACCGGACGTCGAACTTCATGCGGGCATCATCGAAAGCGTTGAAGCCGCATTCATATGCCGAGAGTTTTTCCGGATCGGGTTGCTGATAGGCGACCAGAAACGGCGCGACCAAAAGTGCAAGGCCAATGACTGTCGCAACGCCGATAAAGACTACAAGCGGCAGATAGTCCTGTAAGATTCCACCCATCGGCGACCCCGTCCTGGCACGCTGTCTCCGCAGTCTCGCGGAATTTGGAATAATTCTGACGGGGGAATAGCGCAGCGCACACACAAGGGCAAGCCAAGGGATCAAGGCCCGGACATTTGCCGGTTTTCGGGCTGGCTCCGATTATTGCCGCGCTTTGACTGCGCCCGTCAGCGACCGAATCTCCAGTTGAGATAGCGAGGCAGCGGGCAACGGCAACCCCTGCCCTATGCATCCACTGCATATCGCCATCAGGCCGTTCGTATTCGTTAAACGAAACTAAACGGATCAGGCCAGCGCCTGCGCCACCGCTTTACCGCAGGTCACGGTATCGGCCTTCCCGCCCAGATCGCGCGTCCGTAGCTTTTCCTCGGACAGGACACGCTCAATTGCCGTGACAACGGCCTTGGCGGCTTCAGGTTCGCCCAGATGATCCAGCATCATCGCCGCCGACCAGATCTGCCCGACCGGATTGGCGATTCCCTGCCCCGCGATATCCGGCGCGGAACCATGAACCGGCTCGAACAGGGACGGAAACTTCCGTTCCGGATTGAGGCTGCCGGACGGTGCAATGCCGATGGTGCCGGTGCAAGCGGGGCCAAGGTCGGACAGGATGTCGCCGAACAGGTTGGAGCCGACCACCACGTCGAAGCGATCCGGATTGAGCACGAAGTGAGCGACCAGAATATCGATGTGGTACTTGTCCCAGCGCACGCCCGGATAGGCCTTCGCCATCGCCTCCACGCGCTCGTCCCAATACGGCATGGTGATCGAGATACCGTTCGACTTGGTCGCTGACGTCAGGTGCTTTTTCGGCCGGCTTTGCGCGAGATCAAACGCAAACTTCAGGATGCGGTCGACACCGGTGCGCGACATCAGGGTCTGCTGCATCACGATTTCGCGGTCGGTGTCGGGGAACATACGCCCGCCGATCGAGGAATATTCGCCCTCGGTGTTTTCGCGCACCACGTAGAAATCGATGTCCCCGGGCTTGCGGCCGGCCAGCGGCGACTGCACGCCGGGCATCAGGCGCACCGGGCGCAGGTTGACGTACTGGTCGAACTCGCGGCGAAACTGGATGAGCGAGCCCCAGAGCGAGACGTGATCGGGCAGCACATTCGGCATGCCCACCGCGCCGAAGAAGATCGCGTCATGGCTGCCGACCTGGGTCTTCCAGTCTTCCGGCATCATCCGGCCGTGCTTGAGGTGATAGTCGCAGGAAGCGAAGTCGAAGTCGTCGAGCTGCAACTCGAACTTGAACTTCTTTGCCGCAGCCTCCAGCACTCGCACGCCTTCCGGCACCACTTCCTTGCCGATGCCATCACCCGGAATGACCGCGAGCCGATATTTGCGATTGCTGCCGGAGGACGCTGGGGACATCTGCGGGTTCCTTGTCAGGAGGAGAGCTGGACCGAGGGTCGGCACGCCCGTGGGGGCGGCATCACGAGCGCACCAAGCCAGATTTTGGGCAAAACGTCACGCCCCGCGGCCAACCTAATCGTGGCCGAGGCGGATGGAGGCGAAAGCACTGAAACGGAAAGGGACCGAAAGTGTCACAGTTCCGGATCTTGTGACACTTTTGAAGAAAGGGAAACCGCTAAGCCATTGAAAATAATGGCGCGAGAGACGGGGCTCGAACCCGCGACCTCCGGCGTGACAGGCCGGCACTCTAACCAACTGAGCTACTCCCGCGCGGATGCGGTAATCCGCGAGTTGGTGGGACTTAAAGGGGGATGCTGGCCAAGTCAAGGTGATTGCAAATCGCCCTGGATGACGGGTCTTTTTCCACCAGCGATGCAGATAATCGCCGTTTTACGGGCAAAACATCCGGGGTGCAGCGCTCGCGAATCAACTAAGCCCTGTCATATCGTCAGTTCTGCAGAAGCCAGCACCACCGAGGAGGGTCACATGGCGAAGAAAGCAGCAGCTACTCCGGCCACCATTACGCTCAAGCACCTTGCCGCGGCACTCGCCGAGGAACACGACCTGTCGAAGAAGGCGGCTGAAGCCATCCTCGGCGACCTCGTCACCAAGATCACCAAGCACCTCAAGAAGGGCGAGCGCATCCGCATCGTCGGCCTCGGCATTCTTCAGGTCCGCAAGCGCGCCGCCCGCACCGGCCGCAACCCCGCCACTGGCGAGGAGATCCAGATCAAGGCCAGCAAGAAGGTTGCCTTCCGCGCCGCCAAGGAGCTCAAGGAAGCGATCTGAGCCACCTCTCTCCGTACCTCTTCGGGACGCCATTCCGGCCATGCCGGGATGGCGTTTTGTTTTGACCGGGATTTCTGTAATCACGAAACGAGGCAGCCGATACGGAGCAACGTCGTGGACCCGATCCAGTTCAACCATAGCGTCAGCGAGCGCTTCCTGCGCTACGTGACAATCGACACCCAGTCCGATCCCACCTCCCCAACCTGTCCCTCCACGGAAAAGCAGAAAAACCTCGGCCGGTTGCTCGCGCAGGAGTTGCGGGCACTCGGGATCGCCGACGCCCATCTCGATCAGCATGGCTATGTCTACGGAACAATCCCGGCGACCACCGACAAGGCGGTCCCGGTAATCTGCTTCTGCTCGCATATGGACACCTCGCCCGATTGCAGCGGCAAGGACGTAAAACCGCAGATCGTGCGCAACTATCAGGGAGGTGACATCGTACTGCCGGCCGATTCTTCGCAGGTGATCCGAGCGGCCGAGCACCCTGCCCTTGCCGGGCAGATCGGCAACGACATCGTCACCACGGATGGCACGACGCTGCTCGGCGCTGACAACAAGGCCGGCATCGCCGAAATCATGGATGCAGCGAAGATCCTGCTTGAGAACCCGCAGATCAGACACGGCGTCATCAAGATCCTGTTCACGCCGGATGAGGAGATCGGGCGCGGCGTCGACAAGGTCGATCTGGTCAAGCTCGGCGCGGACTTCGCCTACACCATCGACGGCGAGAGCGCTGGACACCTCGAGGATGAAACCTTCTCGGCGGACGGCGTCACTCTGCACATCAAGGGTGTCAGCGCCCACCCCGGCTTCGCCAAGGGCCGGATGGAACACGCCATCAAGATCGCCTCGCGGATCATCGAGCGGCTGCCGCAGAACACCTGCTCGCCGGAAACCACCGAAGACCGCGAGGGTTTCCTGCACCCGACCGACATCGAAGGCGCGCTCGAATCCGCCACCGTACAGTTCATCGTGCGCGATTTCAGCGAGGCGGGACTGGTGGAAAAGGAAAACCTGCTGGAGCGGATCGTCGGCGAGGTGATGAAAGACTTCCCGCGCTCGACCTGGCGCATGGAAGTCAAACCGCAGTACCGCAACATGAAGGAGGTGCTGGACCGGCACCCGCAGGTCGTGACCCATGCGCTGGAGGCGATCCGCCGCGCCGGTCTCACGCCGGTCCGCAGCAGCATCCGCGGCGGCACCGATGGCTCGCGGCTGTCGTTCATGGGCCTGCCCTGCCCGAACATCTTCGCCGGCGAGCACGCCTTCCACTCGCGGCTGGAATGGGTCAGCATCCAGGACATGGAGGCTGCGGTGCGCACCATCGTGCATCTCGCCGCGGTCTGGGAAGAACGGAGCTGACACAAAAGCGGCGATTACGTCCGCTGCCAGTGAAGGCTGCGGAACGCCGCGACGTTCAGAAGGGAGCGAGCTTGTAGGACGCCTGCAGGAAGGTGCCGTAGCGCTCCTCGCGGATCGGCAGCGCCTGATCGGGCGTCGGGCTGCCGAAGCCCGCCGTCACCACGTCGGTGGCCCACATCGCCCAGTAGCGGCCGCCGACACCGACGCTGAATCGCGGCGTGACGTCGTAAGTCAGGATCGCCTCGAGCTGCACGCCCCGCCCTGTTCCCCATGCCGGAGAGCGGGGCGACGGCATCTCGGTGCGCTGATGATGGATGTCGAGCGCGGACACGCGCGCATAAGGCAGATAGGCGGCATCGATGCCAAGCTTCAGGCCGGGCGCGACCACCAGCGTGCCGTTCACGCCGAGGCGCAGCGAGTGCCAGTCTTCACGCTGCGAAATTGCAATCTTGGTGGTCGGATCCGGAATCCCGCAAATCGAGCGCGGATCGGGAAGACCAATCTGCACGCAGCCGAATGAGTCCTTCTGGTCGCGGTAGAAATTGTAACCCGCGAACACGCCGATCTTGTTGCCGCCATCGCTGAACAGATCGACGCCGGCATCCAGCGTCGCATAGGCGATCATGCCGGTGACCTTGCCGTGATACGTGTTCGAATAAGACATCGGGCTGTCCGGATCGGTCGGAAACCAGTCCTCGTCGTTCATGTGACCGGACGTCAGGCCACCGCCGCCGGCGAACCCCTTCAGAAATAGTGCATGCGGCCCGTCCAGCCGCCAGAACACTTCGCCGGAATGACCGGCGGTCTCGTAAGTCAGGCGCGACACCAGATGGTTCTGCTGCGCCATGTTCAACGTGAGTGCGAGATCGTTCTGATAGCGGCCGTGGCTGTACCAGTAACGCACGCCGGCATCGAACTGCCATCCCGGCCACGGCTTTTCCTCCCTCGCCGGCGGGCTCCAGCCTTCGCCTGACGCGGCGCTCGCCTGCCCCAGATGATAGTTGAGACCGAGCTTGATGAGATGAGCCTGCTGATGCACCCGGGTCGGCGCCCCCACGGTGTTCACCAGGGTGGCGGAATCGAACGGCGTCGTCAGCATGCCCCCGCCCGGCGCGACGACGCCGTGACGGCCGAAATCGGCATAGGCATATTCCGCCTTGATCGACCATGCCCCCGCCAGCGCATGCTCGATGCCGCCGCCGATCGTCCACCCCCACCGCGCGCCGCTGCTCTCGTTCGACGGCTGATTGAGATAATCCGGCGCATTGGTGGTGATCGATTGATCGCCGGCCATGAAAGCCGCGCCGCCTTTGATGTAGGCCAGCGAACGCCCGTGTGACCCGAAGGCATGGCCGATACGCCCGGTGATGCCGCCCATGGCATGCTGGCGGGTGCGACAATTCGCGGAGACGAAATAACCTGAATAGGCCAGACAGGTGTTGGTGCCGTCGGCATCGACAGCCGACGCCTCGACCTCGACGCCGAGCACCCAGGGCGATCCCGCGGCCTGCCAGTTGTAGCCGCCCTGCAAGCCGGCGAATGCGTTGGGCAAGCGGACGGTGCCGCCATAGATCGACGCACCGTAGGGATTGTCGACCTTCGAGCTGCCGAACCCCGCCCCGACATGCGCGCCGAGATAAAACCCGCTCCAGTTCCAGCCGGCCGGGCCGTCGCTAAGCCGAGACACACGCGGCGTTTGCGCATGCACGGAGGCACTTGCGAGTGCCGAGAGTGCGAAACCGGCCACTGCCGTTTTGAAGATCATGCCCTGCTCCCCGGAAGAATCATTCAGTGCAGAGCTTGGGCAAAAGGATGCGAGGTCACCAGCCGCGCGCGTGCGACCCTATGACACGATTGGAATTCGCCGGTTAAACATGAAAGGAAAATGGTGGGCGGCGAGAGATTCGAACTCCCGACCCTCTCGGTGTAAACGAGATGCTCTAACCAGCTGAGCTAGCCGCCCTTCGTCCGCATCTGCACGAACGAGACAGGCACCTTGTAGCTGTCCCCGGCCCCGGGGGGCAAGTCCGCCCGCTTCATTTCAAAACTTTCCGCCCCAAACAAAAACGGCGCCCGCGCGGGCGCCGTTTTTCATTTCATCGACCCGACCTTCAATGGGCGGTCAGGCCGGAACCTTCGTCAGTGCCATCCGGCGGCGGCAGCGCCGAAGCATCCTCTTCCCAGGCGATCGGCACCGGCTTGCGCACCAGCGCCTTGTCCAGCACCTCGCCCATCCGCGAGACCGGGATGATTTCCAACCCGCCCTTGATGGCGTCGGAAATCTCGGTGAGGTCCTTGGCATTGTCTTCCGGAATGAAGACCGTCTTGATGCCGCCACGCGCGGCCGCAAGCAGCTTCTCCTTCAGACCGCCGATCGGCAGCACCCGCCCGCGCAGCGTGATCTCGCCGGTCATGGCGACATCGTGCCGGATCGGAATGCCGGTCAGCACCGAGACGATGGTGGTGGCCATCGCCACGCCTGCGGACGGACCGTCCTTCGGCGTTGCGCCCTCGGGCACGTGGACGTGGATGTCCCGCTTCTCGAACAGCGGCGGCTCGATGCCGTAGTTGATCGCGCGCGAGCGGACGTAGGACGCCGCCGCCGAGATCGACTCCTTCATGACATCGCGCAGGTTGCCGGTCACCGTCATGCGGCCCTTGCCGGGCATCATGACGCTTTCGATGGTGAGCAGCTCGCCGCCGACGTCGGTCCACGCCAGACCGGTCACGACGCCAACCTGGTCGTCGCTCTCGATCTCGCCGTAGCGATATTTCGGCACGCCGAGATACTCCTCGATCACCGAAGCGGTCACCTTCACCGACTTCTTCTTCGAGATCATCAGGTCCTTGACCGCCTTGCGGGCCAGCGTCGACAGCTCACGCTCAAGGTTACGGACACCGGCCTCGCGCGTGTAGCGACGGATCACCAGCAGCAGCGCCTCGTCGTCGATCGAGAACTCCTTGGAGTTCAGACCGTGCTTGCTCACCGCAGTCGGGATGAGATGCTTGCGGGCGATCTCGACCTTCTCGTTCTCGGTGTAGCCGGCGATCCGGATGATCTCCATGCGGTCCATCAGCGGGCCGGGAATATTGAGCGTATTCGCGGTCGTGATGAACATCACGTTCGACAGGTCGTAGTCCACTTCAAGGTAGTGGTCGTTGAACGTCGAGTTCTGCTCCGGGTCCAGCACTTCGAGCAGCGCCGAAGACGGATCGCCGCGGAAGTCGGCGCCCATCTTGTCGATCTCGTCGAGCAGGAACAGCGGGTTCGAGGTCTTCGCCTTGCGCATCGACTGGATGATCTTGCCGGGCATCGAGCCGATATAGGTGCGGCGGTGACCGCGGATTTCCGCTTCATCCCGCACGCCACCGAGCGACACGCGCACGAACTCGCGGCCGGTCGCCTTGGCGATCGACTTGCCGAGCGAGGTCTTGCCGACGCCCGGAGGGCCGACGAGGCACAGGATCGGTCCGGTCAGCTTGTTGGCGCGCGACTGAACCGCGAGATACTCGACGATGCGGTCCTTGACCTTCTCCAGGCCATAGTGATCGGCATCGAGCACTTCCTGCGCGGCCGCGAGGTCCTTCTTGACCTTGGACTTCTTGCCCCACGGAATCGACAGCAGCCAGTCGAGATAGTTGCGCACGACCGTGGCCTCGGCGGACATCGGAGACATCTGCCGCAGCTTCTTGAGTTCATGCTGCGCCTTCTCGCGAGCTTCCTTCGAGAGCTTGGTCTTGGCGATCTTCTCTTCCAGATCGGCCAGCTCGTCGCGACCTTCGTCGTCGCCGAGCTCCTTCTGGATCGCCTTCATCTGCTCGTTCAGGTAGTACTCGCGCTGGGTCTTCTCCATCTGGCGCTTGACGCGCGAGCGGATCTTCTTCTCGACCTGCAGCACCGAGATTTCGCTCTCCATCAGGCCGAGCACCTTCTCGAGGCGCTGCGAGACCGAGAGCGTTTCCAGGATCGCCTGACGATCGGCGATCTTGACCGCAAGGTGCGAGGCCACGGTGTCCGCGAGCTTGGCGAAATCGGTGATCTGCTGAACGACGCCCACCACCTCGGCGGAAATCTTCTTGTTCAGCTTCACGTAGCTTTCGAAGTCGGAGATCACCGAACGGCCGAGCGCCTCCGCCTCGACGCTGCCCGCGTCGGTGTCGGCAAGCGCAACCGCCTCGGCTTCATAGTAGTCCGAGCGGTCGGTGTATTTGGTGACGCGCGCGCGCTCCAGGCCCTCGACCAGCACCTTCACGGTGCCGTCGGGCAGTTTGAGGAGCTGCAACACGCTGGCGAGCGTGCCGATCTCATAGATCGAGTCCGGTGACGGATCGTCGTCCGACGCATTCTTCTGCGTCGCGAGCAGGATCAGCGCGTCGTTCTTCATCACGTCTTCGAGCGCACGGATGGATTTCTCGCGGCCGACGAACAGCGGCACGATCATGTGCGGGAAGACGACGATGTCGCGCAGCGGCAACACCGGATAGGAGTGGCTTTCGCCGGAAACGATAGGTGGACGAGGCTTGGAGGCAGTCATGCCCGTATTCCTTTCATTGCGCCCCCTTGCACGCAGCCCGCCATTCCGACGCAACCGCCACAAGGTGCAAGATAACCGGAAAGCAAAGAGCTCGATTGAGCCACCCGCCGCAACGCGGCCTTTGTTTCCGGGCAGTCCCGGTGGTCCGTTTCCAACATTCGTATCCTGCTTGCAGGAAAGTGAACGTTAAATCCGCACCACTTGCGGCGAATCTGCCGAAAAGCAGTGTTCGCCGTCCACATTAGGTGGCTATCAGCCACGGGGGTGTCAATGGGTGGGCGCCATCCATCGCAAACCCCAGTCGAGACTGGGGATTTCTTCCACTTGAATGAAAACAAAAACGGCTGCCGGAGGGGTCCGGCAGCCGATTAATGAATGTGCATGAAGCAGGTTCCGGCGCAGAATTATGCGCTGGCGCTGGTCTCGTTCGCCCGATCGGCGCGGTCGGCGTAGATGTAGAGCGGACGGGCCGTCGCCTCCACCACTTCGCGCGAGATCACGACCTCCTCGACACCTTCCAGACCCGGAAGGTCGAACATGGTTTCGAGCAGGATGCTCTCCAGGATGGAGCGCAGTCCGCGCGCGCCGGTCTTGCGTTCGATCGCCTTGCGCGCCACCGCGCCCAGCGCCTCGTCGGCGAAGGTCAGCTCCACGTTCTCCATCTCGAACAGCCGCTGATACTGCTTGACCAGCGCGTTCTTCGGGTCGGTCAGGATCTTCTTCAGCGAAGCCTCGTCGAGGTCTTCCAGCGTCGCGACGACCGGTAGACGGCCGACGAACTCCGGAATGAGGCCGTACTTCAACAGGTCCTCCGGCTCGACCTCACGGAAGATTTCGCCGGTGCGGCGGTCTTCCGGCGCGAGCACGTTGGCGGCGAAGCCGATCGAGGTGGTGCGGCCGCGCGAGGAGATGATCTTCTCAAGGCCGGCAAACGCACCGCCGCAGATGAACAGGATGTTGGTGGTATCCACCTGCAGGAACTCCTGCTGCGGATGCTTGCGGCCGCCCTGCGGGGGAACGCTCGCCACCGTGCCTTCCATGATCTTGAGCAACGCCTGCTGCACGCCCTCGCCCGAGACATCGCGGGTGATCGACGGATTGTCCGACTTGCGCGAGATCTTGTCGATCTCGTCGATGTAGACAATGCCGCGCTGCGCGCGCTCGACATTGTAATCGGCCGCCTGCAGCAGCTTCAGGATGATGTTCTCGACATCCTCGCCGACATAGCCGGCTTCGGTCAGCGTCGTCGCGTCGGCCATCGTGAACGGCACGTCGAGGATGCGCGCCAGCGTCTGCGCCAGCAGCGTCTTGCCCGAGCCGGTCGGACCGATCAGCAGGATGTTCGACTTCGCAAGCTCGACATCGTTGTGCTTGGTCTGATGGTTGAGCCGCTTGTAGTGGTTGTGGACCGCGACCGAGAGCACCTTCTTGGCGTGCTGCTGACCGATCACGTAGTCGTCCAGAACCTTGCAGATTTCCTTCGGCGTCGGAATCCCGTCGCGCGACTTCACCAGTGAGGATTTGTTCTCCTCGCGGATGATATCCATGCAAAGTTCGACGCACTCGTCGCAGATGAACACGGTCGGGCCCGCAATCAGCTTGCGGACCTCGTGCTGGCTCTTTCCGCAGAATGAGCAATAGAGAGTGTTCTTCGAGTCGCCCGTTCCGACCTTGCTCATTCCTGTCTCCGTCTACCTCGATCCGTCCGGATATCGGTGGGTTTTGCCCCATTCCGGGCTTCTGCCCGGCTCCGATTAAAATAGGAGCAAATTCCGTACCAGAAAGACCTTGAACCTCAGATATGCGCGAATCGTGACCCTTGCGAATCCCGATCCACTGTAGCTGATCCGTCCCAGCGAACCATGGTGTCACCCGATGATCAAGAATTCGCTAATCATCCGGGTCACCTGGGTGACAATTCTAGCGTGATTTTGGCCCGTTTCGCGACCATCAGGCCGAGGAATTCACCCAGCGTGGCCGGAATGACACGAACTTCCGGGAACTGGCGCGACACCCGTCCTGAATGAGAGTGAACGCGGACACCGCAACCGGTATCCGCGCCACGCCTTACATCTTTTGGGTCACGAGCCGTGAACGACCTCAGGCAGGCACCTTCGGCGTCGCCGGCTCATCGGCGCGCTTGTCGATCACCTTGTCGACGAGGCCAAAGTCCTTCGCCATCTCGGCGGTGAGGAACTTGTCGCGCTCCAGCGCATCCTCGATCGCCTTGTAGGGCTGGCCGGTGTGCCTGACGTAGATCTCGTTGAGCCGCTTCTTCAGGTTCAGGATCTCCTGAGCATGCAGCATGATGTCGGTCGCCTGGCCCTGGAAGCCGCCGGACGGCTGATGGACCATGATGCGCGCGTTCGGCAGCGAGAAGCGCATGTCCTTCTCGCCGGCGGCGAGCAGCAGCGAACCCATCGAGGCGGCCTGGCCGGTGCACAGCGTGGAGACCGGCGGGCGGATGAACTGCATGGTGTCGTAGATCGCAAGGCCCGACGTCACCACGCCGCCCGGCGAGTTGATGTACATCGAGATTTCCTTCTTCGGATTCTCGGCCTCAAGGAACAGAAGCTGGGCGACGATCAGCGTCGACATGCCGTCCTCGACCGGGCCGGTCACGAAGATGATGCGCTCTTTCAGCAGGCGGGAGAAAATGTCGTAGGCCCGCTCGCCGCGGTTGGTCTGCTCGACCACCATCGGCACAAGGTTCATGTAGGTTTCAACCGGATCGCGCATTTATCACCTGAAGGTTGGCAAGGAAGGACGGACGCAATTGTTACGCGGCATGCGACCGGAACGTCCATGATGGCCATGCCCGTGGACATGGCATCAGACAGATAAGCGCCGATCGCCCGGCGACAAGTCAGGTTC
The DNA here is from genome assembly GCA_964384815.1 of uncultured Afipia sp. Taxonomy (GTDB): domain Bacteria; phylum Pseudomonadota; class Alphaproteobacteria; order Rhizobiales; family Xanthobacteraceae; genus Afipia. The sequence continues at coordinate 238,269 of CAYLLZ010000003.1, forward strand.
AAGCTGATTCGGACGGCCGCGCAAAGCCACGCTCCGCGCCCGCCGCCCGGTTTCAGATCGTATCCTTAACGCGAAACAACGCGGCCGGGATCAGGCTGCGTCCTTCTCGTCCTCGTCCTTAAACAGATCCTCGCGCGAGACCTTCTTCTCGGTCACGTTGGCGAGTTCGAGGATGAAATCGATCACCTTGTCCTCGAAGATCGGCGCGCGAAGCTGGGCCACCGCGCCCGGATTGTTGCGGTAGTAGTCCCACACTTCCTTCTCGCGGCCCGGCATCTGGCGGGCGCGCTCGATCACGGCACGGCTGACCTCGTCGTCAGTCACGGTGATCTTGTTCTTCTCGCCGATCTCGGAGAGCACGAGACCAAGGCGCACGCGGCGGTCGGCGATCTTGCGATATTCCTCCTTGGCGGCTTCCTCGGTGGTGTTCTCGTCGGCGAAGGTGCGCGCGGACGAGGCCATTTCGGACTTGATCGAATTCCACATCAGCTCGAATTCGTCGTTCACCAGCGAGGGCGGCGCCTCGAAATGATGCGTCTCGTCGAGCCGGTCGAGCAGCTTGCGCTTGACCTTCTGGCGTGTCGCACCGGCGAATTCCTGGGTCATGCGCTCGCGCATCGCTTCCTTCAGCTTGTCGAGCGATTCAAGGCCAAGGTTCTTGGCGAACTCCTCGTCCACCACCGACTCCTGCGGCGCCTCGATCAGGCTCGCGGTGGTCTCGAACTCGGCGTCCTTGCCAGCGAGATTCGGCGCGGCATAGTTCTGCGGGAACGACGCCTTGACGGTGCGGGTCTCGCCGACGGCGATGCCGATCAACTGATCCTCGAAGCCCGGGATGAAGGTGTTGGAGCCGATCACCACCGGGATGTTCTCGCCGGTGCCGCCCTCGAAGGCGACGCCGTCGATGGTCCCCTTGAACGCGACGGTGACGCGATCGCCGGACTCGGCCTTGGCGCCCTCGCCCTTCGCCGCATAGGGACGGTTCTGGTCGGCGATGCGCTTGATCGCCTCGTCCACGTCAGCGTCGGTGATGTCGGCGACCGGCTTTTCAACGTTGAAGGTCTTGAAGTCGGCGAGCGTGATCGGCGGCACGACCTCGATCGCGACCGAATAGGTCAGGTCGGCCTTGCCGGCGAGGATATCCTCGATCTCCTTCTGCTCGGTCGGCATCGTGACCTTGGGCTCGTTGGCGACGCGCAGGCTGCGCTCGGTGAAGATGCGCGTATTGGTCTCGCGAATCATCTCCTCAAGCGCCTCGGCGGCGACGGAGCGGCCATAGACCTTCTTCAGATGCGCGAGCGGCACCTTGCCGGGGCGGAAACCGTTGAGCCGGACCTTGTCCTTCATGTCGGCAAGGCGCGCATCCACCTTGGCGTCGATCTCCGAGGCGGAAACGTTGATCTCGAATTCGTGCTTCAATCCCTCGGCAAGGGTCTCTTTCACCTGCATGGCGTCAATCTTCTTCCGGCTTCGCCCGGCGGGCAGCCGGGTCGTATTGATCTGTTGGACGCACGGCCCCAAGGGCCTGCATCGGTGGTACGGCGGACGCGAGCGTCTTCCGAAATTCAGGCACGCGAACCCAAGGGTCGCGCATGGTGCGGGCGGAGGGACTCGAACCCCCACAACTTTCGTCACTGGAACCTAAATCCAGCGCGTCTACCAATTCCGCCACGCCCGCGCAGCGCACATCGTCCGGCGGCACCGCCGCGAGCGGCGGGCTTATACCATGGGGCCGGCGCCTCGCAGCAAGAAAATAAGACAACCCGTCCGCAGGCTCCAGACCGGCTGGACTTTGCCGGATAAAAATGGTCCGCATCGCCCATGGAAAATCAGCGATTTTCGCCGGATCGGCGGACCATGCTGGCAGGTTTGGGGGGTGCGGCGCTTTGGCCGCTGCTCGCCAGGGCCAATCCGGCGGGAAACATCGGCGCTCCGGACGCCTCCCGGCTCGATCTGGCGCTGCGCCGGGCCGAGCTTCCGCTTCGGACGGGAGCCTCCGCAACGCCGGTCTGGTCGCTGGAGGGCACGACCCCCGGACTGGTGTCCCGGGCCCGCCCCGGCGCAACGCGCGAGATCGTCCTTGCCAATGATCAACCTGTCGCCGCCAACTTTTCCGTCCGCGGTATGGACGGTGCCGACGCGGCCGAATCGCTGCTCGCCCGAGCGCCGCCGCCGCCCGGCGGCAAAACCGCCCTCGCCGTCCCGCTCCGGCAGTCCGGCACCTTCCTGCTCGACGGCCGGCTTGCGAACGACGGCGCAGCGCAGCCACTCCTGCCGCGGGTTCTGGTCGTCGAAGAGAACAAGCCGCCTCAGACCGACCGCGACGAAGTGCTGCTGATCGAGGACTGGCGGCTCAAGGCCGACGGCACCGCCCTGATGCCCGGCCGCGAGGTGGGCGACGCCGCGCCGCTCTTCACCGTCAACCGCCTGCCGGCAATCGACATCACGCTGAAGCGCAACGAGAGGCTGCGGCTGCGCATGATCAACGGCTGCCAGCGCGCCATCATCGCGCTGAAGATCGCCGACCTCGCCGTGCGGGTGATGGCGATCGACAGCGAGGCGGCGGAGCCGTTCGTCGCGCGCGATGGCCAGATCGTGCTCGCACCCGGCACGCGGGTCGATGCGCTGATCGACGCAATCCAGCCCGCCGGCAGCGCCGCGACCATCCTGCTGCACGACGGCGTCAAACCGCAGCCGATCGGTCGGATCATCATGTCGAACGATCCACCGGCGCGCGATGCGCCGCTCCCCGAGGCCGAGCCGTTCGTCGCAAGCCCGCGCTCCAAAATCGATCTCAAAAGCGCGTTGCGAGTCGATCTCGCGCTCGACGCCGCGCAATGGAGCGAACCCGCCGCATTCGACAAAGCGTCCGTGCCGGTGCTGCGTGCCACGCGTGGACGCACCATCGTGCTTGCGATCACCAACAATGGCGCAACGCCCGCAACCTTCCATCTGCACGGCCACCACTTCCGCCTGCTCGACCGGCTCGACGACGGCTGGAAGCCGTTCTGGCTCGACACACTGGCGTTCCAGTCGGGACAAACCCAGCGCATCGCCTTCTCGGCGGATTTTCCCGGCCGCTGGCTGATGGAGACGATGGGAAACGGCTGGGCCGCGCCGCGCAAGGTACGCTGGTACGAGGTCAGTTAGTATTTTGACGCGTTTTCTTAACGCGAGCCGGTACCCACTTCGCTTGAAAACGCTTTTAGTAACTAACGCCAAGCTCGTCGTAGAGTTCGCGAAAGACCGCGGGCAGCGCTTCGGACAGATCTTCCGCGATCAGGCCGGGGCCGAATTCCCACGCCGCCTCGCCGTGCATCCACACGCCCATCGACGCCGCCTCGAACGCAGACACGCGCTGCGCCAGCATGCCGCCGATGATTCCGGCCAGCACATCGCCCGCGCCGGCGGTGGCGAGCCAGGGCGGCGCATTGGCGGCGATCGAGGCGCGGCCATCAGGCGCTGCCACCACGGTGTCCGCACCTTTCAACAGCACTACCGCGCCGGAGTCCTGCGCAGCAAGGCGCGTGCGCTCAAGCTTGGAATGCGGCGCATCCGTTCCGCTGAGGCTGGAGAACAGGCGGCCGAACTCGCCGGTGTGCGGCGTAAGCACCACCTCGCCCGCACCGTGCCGCTTGATGGCATCAAACAACAGCGCCGGCTGATCGGCAAAGCTGGTCAGCGCATCGGCGTCGAGCACCGCCGCGCAACCGCTTTGCAACACCGCAAGCACAAGATCGCGCGTGCGGTCGCCGACTCCGGCGCCCGGACCGATGACGCAGGCGTTCAGCCGCTTGTCCGCCAGCAACCCCGCAAGCTGCGCGGGCGTATCGACCGCGCGAACCATCACCGCAGTCAGGGCCGCCGCATTGACCGCGAGCGCATCGGTCGGCGAAGCGACCGTGACCAGACCCGCTCCTCCCCGCAGCGCCGCCCGCGCGGCGAGGCGCGCCGCACCGGTCGCGGCGAGATCACCGGAGACCACGACGGCATGGCCGCGCCCGTATTTGTGGCCTTCGACCTGCGGCACCGGAAAGGCGTCGCGCCACAACGCGGGCGCATTCTCGAACGCACTCGGCTTGATTTCATCGAGAACGGAGTCCGGGATGCCGATATCGGCGACATCAATCTCGCCGCAATAGATCCGTCCCGGCAGCAACAGATGACCCGTCTTGCGGCGGAAGAAGGTCACGGTGCGCGTCGCTTCCACCGCCACGCCCATCACCTCGCCGGTGGTGCCGTTGATGCCGCTCGGCAGATCGACCGCAAGCACAGCCGCGTCGCTCGCATTGATCGCCTCGATCATCGCGCGCGCCTCGCCCGTCACCGGACGATCGAGCCCTGCGCCGAACATGGCATCGATGATCACTGCCGGATGCCCGAGCGAAGCCGGCACCGCTGGCAGGATCTCGCCTTTCCATTCCTGCGCAGCCAGCGCGGCATCCCCCTTCAGCGCCTCGCGCCGGCCGACCAGCACGACTGTGACTTCCCGTCCCCGCGCCGCAAGGTCCGCCGCCGCGACAAAGCCGTCGCCGCCATTGTTGCCACCCCCGCAGACCACCGCGATCGGTCCGGCGGACACCAGCGCCCCGGCGGCGTCGGCTACCGCCTGTCCAGCCGCTTTCATCAAAGTGAAGCCGGGGATGCCGCCGGCGATGGTGAGCCGATCGGCTGTCTGCATCTGTTCAACGCTGAGCAATTCCATGGTGCGACTTCGCCACAGCGGCAACCGCAAAGGCAAGCGCCGCCCTTCGGTTTCATACCTGCTCAATAATTATGCAATTGCACGCTTTATGAGCGCCCACCACCGGCGCGGCTGCATAAATACCGGGCGGCGAGATATTAACGGATTGATAATCCGTGATAATTTCACCCAACCCGACTTGGCATGAACCCTGCTTACAAGGTGTCGCAACAAGGGCGCGGCAACAGGATCGCGTCCACATAGGGTTTCGCCCCGTCGGGCAATGGAGTGGATCATCGCGCCAGCACACAGGCCGCGGACCAGACAGAGTTGAAATGCCGGGAGACGTTCAGTGAAGAAAATCGAGGCCATCATCAAGCCGTTCAAACTCGACGAGGTGAAGGAAGCGCTTCAGGAAGTCGGACTGCAGGGCATCACCGTGACCGAGGCCAAAGGCTTCGGCCGGCAGAAGGGCCACGCCGAGCTCTATCGCGGCGCCGAATACATCGTGGACTTCCTGCCCAAGGTCAAAATCGAGATCGTGATCGGAGACGATCTGGTCGAGAAGGCCATCGACGCCATCCGCCGCGCTGCGCAGACCGGCCGCATCGGCGACGGCAAGATTTTCGTCTCCAACATCGAGGAAGCCATTCGCATCAGAACGGGAGAGTCCGGCGTCGACGCCATCTAGCCATTCCCAGCCATTCGCGCTGCGCCTGAACGCATCGTTTCAAGGCGCGCCGCACACCCCACCCACTTCAGACAACCAACGACCTTCAAGCAGAGATAGAGGTATTCATGAAGACCGCCAAAGACGTCCTCAAATCGATCAAGGACAACGACGTCAAATATGTCGACCTGCGCTTCACCGATCCGCGCGGCAAGTGGCAGCACGTCACGTTCGACGTTTCGATGGTCGACGAGGAACTGTTCAGCGAAGGCACCATGTTCGACGGCTCGTCGATCGCCGGCTGGAAGGCGATCAATGAATCCGACATGATGCTGATGCCCGACCCGGTGACCGCGACGATTGATCCGTTCTTCGCCGAGACCACCATGGTCATCACCTGCGACATCGTCGAGCCCTCGACCGGTGAGCCCTACAACCGCGATCCGCGCGGCATCGCCAAGAAGGCCGAGGCGATGGTGAAGTCGATGGGTGTCGGCGACACCGTGTTCGTCGGCCCCGAGGCCGAGTTCTTCGTATTCGACGACGTCCGCTTCCAGACCACGCCGTACAACACCGGCTTCAAGCTCGACTCCTCCGAACTGCCGACCAACTCCGACACTGAATATGAGGGCGGCAACCTCGGTCACCGCATCCGCAACAAGGGCGGCTACTTCCCGGTGCCGCCGCAGGATTCGGTGCAGGACATGCGCTCGGAGATGCTCGGCGCGATGGCGCGGATGGGCGTCAAGGTCGAGAAGCATCACCACGAGGTGGCCTCCGCCCAGCACGAACTCGGCATGAAGTTCGACACGCTGACGCTGATGGCCGACCAGATGCAGATCTACAAGTACTGCATCCATCAGGTCGCGCATATCTACGGCAAGACCGCCACCTTCATGCCCAAGCCGGTCTACGGCGACAACGGCTCGGGCATGCACGTCCACCTGTCGATCTGGAAGGACGGCAAGCCGACCTTCGCCGGCAACAAATACGCCGACCTGTCGGACACCTGCCTCCACTACATCGGCGGCATCATCAAGCACGCCAAGGCGATCAACGCCTTCACCAACCCCTCGACCAACTCCTACAAGCGTCTGGTCCCGGGCTATGAGGCACCGGTGCTGCTCGCCTATTCGGCGCGCAACCGTTCGGCCTCCTGCCGCATCCCCTACACGACCTCGCCGAAAGCCAAGCGCGTCGAGGTGCGTTTCCCCGACCCGATGGCCAATCCGTATCTCGCTTTCGCGGCGATGCTGATGGCCGGCCTCGACGGCATCAAGAACAAGATCGATCCGGGCCCGGCGATGGACAAGGACCTGTACGATCTGCCGAAGGAAGAGCTGAAGACCATCCCGACGGTATGCGGCTCGCTCCGCGAGGCGCTCGAGAACCTCGACAAGGACCGCGCCTTCCTCAAGGCCGGCGGCGTATTTGACGACGACTTCATCGACAGCTTCATCGAGCTGAAGATGACCGAAGTCGAACGCTTTGAAATGACCCCGCACCCGGTCGAGTTCGAACTGTACTACTCGCTGTAAGACGCTGGCCTGCGCCGGCAGGCCTGTCGAAGCTTGGGAAAGGCGCTCCTCGGAGCGCCTTTTTCTTTTCTCGCGGGAGCCTGCCGTGTCCCTCTCTTGATCACGGCCCCTCTTTCGGAAAAAGTGTGGACCGCGCTTCAACCACAGGGATCGAACGTGACAGCATCCAGCGAGACAGCCCAGGCCCGCCGCGACCTTGCATGGTCCATCGCCGTCGGCGGTATTGGCATCGTCAGCTTCGCCGCCGCCCTCACCTTTGCGTGGGCCTTCAACGCCACGCTGTTTCTGATCTTCGCCGGTGCCCTGCTCGGGGTCGGCCTGACCGCCATGAGCCATCTGATGCGCCATGTGGTCGGGGGCCCGCATGCCTTGCGGCTGGCGCTGGTCTGCCTGCTGCTGGCCGGAATGCTATCAGGCGTGGTCGCACTCGGCGGCTCCACCATCGCCCAGCAGGCCGCCGTGCTGAGCAATACGCTGAAAGCGCAGATCGTCACGGTAAAGGATTTCCTCGAACAGCACGGCGTCGACACCAGCTATCTCGAGCTCGGCAATTCGAACGCGACGCCGGCCGCCACGGAGACGCCGGCCACGACGCCCACGACGCCGCGCAACCTGCCGAGCGCGGGTGCCCTTGCCTCCGGCGGCGGCGCCATCATCAGCCAGACTTTCAAACTGCTGCTCGGCACCGTCAGCGTGGTCGGCAACTTCTTCATCGTGCTGTTTCTCGGCCTCGCCTTCGCCGCGCAACCCGGCGTCTACCGTAGCGGCCTGCTTCGCCTCGCCCCAGCACGACACCGCGCCAGCGTCACCGAGGTGGTGGACCGGATCGGCGAGACGCTGGAGCGCTGGCTGATCGCCCAGATGGTGACCATGCTGGCGGTGTTTCTGATCACCTGGATCGGCCTGAAACTGATCGGCATCCAGAGCGCGTTCATTCTCGGCATTCAGGCCGGCCTGCTCGCCTTCATCCCGACGGTGGGCGCGATCATCGGCGGCCTGATCGTGGTGCTGGCGAGTCTCGCTTCCGGCTGGGTCGCCGCCGCCAGCGCCGCCGTGCTGTTCCTCGGCGTCCATGCGCTGGAGAGCTACGTGCTGACGCCGATCATCCAGCGTCAGGCGCTCGACATCCCGCCGGCAACGCTGTTCGCGTTCCAGATCCTGCTCGGCGTGGTGTTCGGCCTGTGGGGGCTCGCACTGGCGCTGCCGCTGGTCGCGATCGTGAAGGTCGTGATGGACTATCTGCGCGAGGACGAGCCTGCCCCTGTCGAGGCCTGACAGAGCGCCGCGCATCATCAACGCGTCAATAAAAAAGGCCCCTGATCGGGGCCTTTTGCCGTGGCGCTCAGAAGTCCGCCACCTTGTTGGTGTGCTCGACCTCGGGCGGCGATGCGAAGTGAGGTCCGACCAGCGCCCGCCATTCCTGGAATTCCTTGGACTCGCGAAAATCGACGATGTGATTTTCCAGCGTCTCCCAGATAATGAAAAGACGATAGCGCGACGGCTTCTCGATCGAGCGGTGCACTTCGAGGCTCTTCCAGCCCTTGCTCCGCTTGAAGATCGGCTGCGCCATTGCAACCGCTGCCTCGAAATCCTTTTCCTCGCCGGGCTTGATTTCGAGCTGTACGATTTCAGTGATCATTGTGGTGCGCCCTTTCTGAACGTCAGGAAGGGTTATAGCGTTTTCGCGCGACATGGATACCGCTCGCGCGACGAAAGCGTACCAAAAGGCAGCCAGCGACTTTATCGTCGGGAGACCGGCAAACCGCAAAAACGCGGAGCGCGCCTTACAGCATCACCAGCAAGACGCCGGACAGCATCAGGGCGCAACCGGTCAAAATCACCGGCTGCCAGTCGATGCCGGTCCGATAGCGCCCCTGCGCGCGGCGCTCGCTGATCAACGCCCGCTCATATTCGTCCGAGGTCGAAAACATGCAGGCAAATCCGGCGCGCGCCGATGTGGCGGCCGCTTCGAGCGCCGAAATATCCTTGTGAACCTCGTGACCAGATGAGCCGGACATACCTCGATGGTAGCGCCGGTGTGGTAAACAGAACCTTAGGAGAATCCCTGCACGAACGGATTATGCGCTCGCTTCCACCATGTTGGCGAGATCGACCGTCGGCTGCGCCGGCGTCTCGGGCACGCCGCGGCGCGCCTGTCCGAGCGACAGCGGCTGCTCAACGATCGCCTTGACCTGGTTACGGCCGCCGCGCTTGGCCTGATAGAGCGCCGCATCGGCGGACGCCATCAGCACCTCAAGCTCGGTATCGGCCGGCCCTCCGGCGAGACCGATGCTCACGGTCGTTGCGAGCGGCTCGTCGTCGATCGCCACGCCAGAATCTTGGAACGCCTCGCGGACGCGCTCGGCCGCGGTCACGGCCTCGTCCATGCCACAGGGCAAAAGTGCTGCGAACTCCTCGCCGCCGACCCGCCCGATGAGGTCGGTAGCACGTAAATTGGCGACGACCGTTTCGGAAAACAGTTTGAGCACCTCGTCACCCGTCGCATGACCGAAGCGGTCGTTGACCGACTTGAAGTGGTCGATGTCGAAAATCATCACCGTGATCGGACGGCCGGCGCCTGCTTCCCGCTCCATCAGCCGGGCGGTTGCTTCGCTGAAGCCGCGCCGGTTGAGCAGGCCCGTCAGCGGGTCCATCGAAGCTGCGGTCTTGTGGGCCGCGACCACGCGCTCGGACACCAGAATAAAGATGATGAACACCGTGCCGACCGCATAGAGCACGAGTTCGACTGCAAAGACAGCGATCCACAGACCGCGCATGTTCGTGGCCATGCCCTGCGTGTGCATGACATCGCTGATAATGATCGGCAGCATCAGCACCACGCCATGCAGCAGCGGCACGATCAGCGCGGGCCAGCGCGCGCGCATCGCCTTGCGCCGCTCGCGGGCCAGTTCGGCCGCCGTGAGCGCCGCATAGGCGGCGACAATGCCGGCGCCCAGCGTCATCTGCATTTCGGCGATCAGCGGATCGGACAGGAAGTTTGCCGCGCTCCACAGCGCCGCACCGGCCAGAAGGCCGCCGATGCTCGGCGCGCGGCCATGGAACACCCGCGCCGCATCCCAGACGAGACCGCAGGCGATAAAGCCCACCACGTCGATCGCGAGCGATAATTCAAATCCCAGCGTGTTGCCGCCGACAGTCCACAACGCAATGGAAGCGCCGCCGAGCATGTAGGCCGAGCCCCACCAGCCGAGCGCTGCCATCTTCTGCTGCCGCCAGAAGAACAGCAGCATCGTGCCGAGCAACAGCGCGACCAATGCCGCGACGAGATAAAGCGTCGAGATGTCGAGAGAAAGGGTCGTGCCTGCGGACACCATGGAGGTACGCGCTCAACTCAGACGGAGCCGGAATAGCCCCTCAGCCAGCCTCACGCTAGCAACCGTGTGTTGGAACTCCGTTTGCGCCGCTCACAAAATTTTCGCGAAAACTGTCGTCAATTCATTTCAATCCGGAACCAAAGAAAACGTCTCGGCAAACAAGAAAAAGGCGCCCGAAGGCGCCTTTTTTGTCGGCATGGTCCGCGAGGTGCGGACAATTTGATCGAACGCGTTAGCGCTTCGAGAACTGGAAGGAGCGACGGGCTTTCGCCTTGCCGTACTTCTTGCGCTCGACGACGCGCGAGTCGCGGGTCAGGAAGCCGCCCTTCTTCAGAACGCTGCGCAGGTCGGGTTCAAAGTTGGTCAGCGCCTTGGAGATGCCGTGACGAACGGCACCCGCCTGGCCGGACAGGCCGCCGCCGGCGACGGTGCAGATCACGTCATACTGGCCCTGACGGGCAGCGGCGACGATCGGCTGCTGGATCAGCATGCGCAGCACCGGGCGCGCGAAATAGGTTTCGACGTCGCGGGTGTTGACTGTGATCTTGCCGGAGCCCGGCTTGATCCAGACGCGGGCGACCGCGTCCTTACGCTTGCCGGTGGCATAGGCGCGACCCTGCTTGTCGACCTTCTTGACGTACTTCGGAGCCTCGGGCGACGCCGTCTTGAGCGACGACAACTGGTCGAGGGACTGCATGGTGTCTGACATTATGCCGCCCTCGTGTTCTTGCGGTTCAGCGATGCGATATCGATAACTTCAGGCTGTTGCGCCTCGTGCGGATGCTCGGCGCCGGCGTAAACGCGCAGGTTGCCCATCTGCATGCGGCCGAGAGGTCCGCGCGGAATCATGCGCTCGATGGCCTTCTCGATCACGCGCTCGGGGAAGCGACCCTCGAGGATCGACTTCGCGCTGCGCTCCTTGATGCCACCGATGAAACCGGTGTGCTTGTAGTACATCTTGTCGTCGCGCTTGCGGCCGGTGAGAACGACCTGCGCGGCGTTGATGATGATGACATTGTCACCGCAATCGACATGCGGGGTGTAGGTCGGCAGGTGCTTGCCGCGCAAACGCATCGCGACCAACGTAGCGAGGCGGCCGACGACCAGACCCTTGGCGTCGATCAGCACCCACTTCTTGTTGACCTCGGCTGGCTTGGCCGAAAACGTCTTCATGTGAGCTATCCGTGAATTGGGCGTCACGGCGCGGACCGCCGGACTGCGCGGGCTTTCTAGAGAACGGACGCCGATCCGTCAACGCCCCATCGTGCAAATAACTCGTTATAAATCAATGGATTATAAATATGGTGTTATAATACCATAGAAATCAATCAATATTCGGAATGGAGTATGTCGCGGTGACATGGGCGATCGGATCGGGCGATGTGCCCGATAACAACTGCACCTCGCCGACCGCAAGACGCTTGCCGAGCTTGAGCAACCGCGCGGCCGCAACGACATCCTGTCCAGGTTGGCCCTTGCGCAGGAAATTGATGTTGAGGCTGGTAGTGACGGCGAGTCCCACCGGGCCGATCGCGGAGAGCAGCACCACGTACATCGCGAAATCGGCCAGCGCCATCAGCGTCGGGCCGGACACCGTGCCGCCGGGCCGCAGCATGCGCTCGTTATAGGGCTGACGCAGCAGGCTGGCGGTGCCGTCCGCGCTCTCGATCAGGATCTCGCCGCTGGCGAAGGCCTGGGGAAATTCCTCGCGCAGGAATGCTTCCAGCTCCGCGACCGTCATCTTCGCTTTTGTCATCGGTGGAAATGTCCTGCTTCCCTTCGATCGGACCGCCTTGTAACACAGGCGGCGGAGAGCAAAAGTGGAAACCGCCTTTGCATCGAGGTCCGCGTTCCACTACCAAAGACGAAGATTTCGCTCGCAGGATATTGCCATGAACCACGACGCCTACCCCGACAGCTATATCCGCGAGATTCTCACCGGCGTGAAAACCATCGCGATGGTCGGCGCCTCCCCGATCAACGTGCGACCGAGCTATTTCGCGTTCAAATATCTTGCCGAACGCGGCTACGACATGATTCCGATCAACCCCGGCCAGGTCGGGAAAACCCTTGTGGGCAAGCCGTTTTTTGCATCGCTGCGCGATGTGGATCGGCCGATCGACATGGTCGATATCTTCCGCAATTCGGATCGCGCGATGGCGATCGTCGATGAAGCATTGTCGCTGAAGACGCTGCCGAAGATCATCTGGATGCAGCTCGGCGTGCGCGACGATGCCGCCGCGGCGAAGGCGGAAGCCGCCGGCATCAAGGTGGTGATGAACCGCTGTCCGAAAATCGAATACGGCCGCCTCACCTCCGAGATTCAATGGATGGGCGTCAACTCGCGCACACTCAGTTCGAAGCGCGCGCCGATTCCGACCAGCGGCATGCGGCTGTCGCTCAATCGTTCAAGCGTGGTCGGCGGCGCGACCGCGGCCGCCGATCGCATCGCCAAGGACAGGAACAACAAGTCGTAAAACGCCGCTTTCATGGAATGAAAATCTGCGCAGCGGCAAAACGCCACGACATTCATTCGCCGGCATGCCAACAGCTCCCTGTCGCTTGACTGTCTCCGCGCCGGACCGCAGCATGAAACTCAACATGAACTCAGTATTAAATCATCATTACAAGTAACATACCGACAGGACCTCTCATGACCGAACGTCTGCCCGGCTTCTCGACTCTGGCCATCCATGCCGGCGCGCAACCCGACCCGACCACCGGCGCCCGCACCACGCCGATCTACCAGACCGCATCCTACGTCTTTAACGACGTGGACCATGCCGCCTCGCTGTTCGGCCTGCAGACCTTCGGCAACATCTATACCCGCATCACCAACCCGACCACGGCGGTGCTGGAGGAGCGCGTCGCCGCGCTCGAAGGCGGCACCGCGGCGGTCGCGGTCGCATCGGGTCATGCGGCGCAGGTCCTGACCTTCCACACATTGATGCAGCCCGGCGATGAATTCGTCGCCTCGCGCCGTCTCTATGGCGGCTCGATCAACCAGTTCAACCATGCCTACAAGAATTTTGGCTGGACCGTGGTGTGGGCGGACACCGACGACATCGAGAGCTTCCGCCGCGCGGTGACGCCGAAGACCAAGGCGATCTTCGTCGAGTCGATCGCTAATCCCGGCGGCACTATCACCGACATGGAGCCAATCGCGGCGATCGCGCGGCAGGCCGGCGTGCCCTTCATCGTCGACAACACCCTCGCCTCGCCCTATCTCGTCAAGCCGATCGATCACGGCGCAGACATCGTGCTGCACTCGCTGACCAAGTTCCTCGGCGGTCACGGCAACTCGATCGGCGGCATCGTGGTCGATGCCGGCACCTTCGACTGGTCGCGCGACGGCCGCTATCCGATGCTGAGCGAACCGCGTCCGGAATATCACGGCATCAAGCTGCAGGAGACCTTCGGCAACTTCGCCTTCGCCATCGCCGTGCGCGTGCTCGGCCTGCGCGACCTTGGCCCCGCGATCTCGCCGTTCAACTCCTTCATGATCCTCACCGGCATCGAGACGCTGGGGTTGCGGATGCAGAAGCACTGCGAGAACACCCAGGCCATCGCCGAATGGCTCTCGACGCATCCGGCGGTGTCATGGGTCAACTATGCCGGCCTGCCCGGCGACCGCTATCACAACCTCGCGCGCAAATACGCGCCGAAGGGCGCGGGCGCGGTGTTCACCTTCGGCCTCAAGGGCGGCTACGACGCCGGCATCAGCCTCGTCTCCAACGTGCGGCTGTTCTCACATCTCGCCAATGTCGGCGACACCCGCTCGCTGATCATCCATCCGGCCTCGACCACGCACAGCCAGCTCGACGACGCGCAGAAGGCGCTGGCCGGCGCGGGCGTGGACGTGGTGCGGCTGTCGGTCGGCATCGAGGACAAGGAAGACCTGATCGCCGACCTCGATCAGGCGCTCGCCGTCCACGGCTGAGAGCCTGTTGGACTTCGACAGGGACACTAATTCGTCATGGCCGGGCTTTGTCCCGGCCATCCACGTTCTTCTTCGCTGAAATTCTTAAGACGTGGATGCCCGCGACGAAAGGGCGTTCACGCCGTCTTCGACGAGCTATGCGCGGGCATGACGAGACTTGGAGTTCGTCCAACAAACTGCCAATCACAAAAGAAAAACGGCGCCGGGCATGGCGCCGTTGCCTTATGAGCAAGGTGAGGAAGCTCAGGGGTGACCACCCCGCATCGCCGCGGCGGCCTTGTCCTGCCGCGCGAGGCGCCGGGTTCGTTGCACCACCGAGAAGGTGGCGAGCGCGAACAGGATCACCAGAAACTGCAATGACAGCGCCTCAAGCGTCGGATTGAGGCCGATGGTCTCGAACCAGCCGAACGACTTGATCTCCGTGACGGAGATAATGTTCTGCTCCTGGAATTCCTGCACCGCCTCGCCGATGAACTTGATGCCCATCGCGAACAGGAACGCCGAGGTGATGACGAACAGCGGCCGCAGCGGAATGCGCTGCGCGACAAGATTGATGAAGTAGAACAGCACCGCGAGGCCGACCGACGCGGCGGCAAGGCCGGCGAACAACGCAACGCTCCAGCCGCCCTCGGTGCTGGCCAGCGCATAGATAAAGAGCACGGTCTCCGCGCCTTCGCGGAACACTGCGAGGAACGCCAGCGCGCCGACCGCCCAGGCGGTGTCCTGCGCCAGCGCGGTGTCGGCCTTGGCGGCGAGATAATCCTGCCAGCCGCGAGGATCCTGCTTCACCATCAGCCAGCTGCTGACATAGAGCATCAACGCCGCGGCCACGAGAATGACGACGCCTTCCAGCACGTCGCTGTGCTGGCCGGAATTGAGCACGGCGAACAGCCAGGCGACGACGATGCTGACACCGATCGCGGCGAGCGCGCCGGCATACAGCGCGGTGACGCGATGCGCGCCGCCGACCTTGCGCAGATATCCGGCGAGCGCGGCGATCACGAGCATGGCCTCGAGACCCTCGCGCAGCAGAATGACCGCAGCCTGAATGAAGACGTTCGACATCGCCCTGAACCGCGCGGAGCTTGTTCCGCTCGACACACATCGCGTCAGGAACAGTTCCGCTTCACTTGAGATGAATCATGATACGCCAAACACACGCGGAACGCGCCGATGGTGACTTAGAATTGCTTCAAGTCTCGCGGGCGAAGTGAAATAAGGCACTTATCCGTCGGCGCGTCATGGCCGGATTTATTCCGGCCATCCACGCCTTTACTTACGGAAACATCGCTAAGACGTGGATGCCCGGGACAAGCCCGGGCATGACGATTTCCAGAAGATCGGGGACGCGATGAAGTTCGCTCTTAAACCCGCAACTCGCGGGAGGCGAATGCTACATCCCTCGCGTCACCGGCATGGCCAAGCCGCTCGACATGGATCAGCGCCAGCGTCAGCACGACGATGGCGGTCGCCTGATGCGCGAGGCCGAGCGAGATCGGCACCACATGCAGCAGAGTGAGGATGCCGAGCACCACCTGAAAGCTGATCGCGGCGGCAAGCCACAGCGCGCCGTTCAGCGCCGCCGCGCCCGCTTTGGCACGAACGATGCCGACGACGTGAAGCAGCGCCAGCACAAACAGCGCATAGGCGATCATGCGATGGGTGAACTGCACCGTCAGGGTGTTGTCGAAGAAGTTGCGCCACCAGGGCTGCTCGAAGAACAGGCTCGCCGCCGCCGGAATGAAGCTGCCGTCGATCAGCGGCCACGTATTGTAGATGTGTCCGGCCCGCAGCCCCGCGACCAGCGCACCGAAATAGAGCTGCAGGAAGACGAGGCCGAGCAGCACCTTGCCGGTGAGACCGACGCCCGCCGCGACCTTCACCGCCGGTTTCGGCGTCAGCCGCCGCAGCGTCCAGACGATGGCGGAGAAGATCAGCAGCGCCAGCATGAAATGGACCGCAAGGCGATATTGCGACACCGAGACGCGCTCGGTGAGACCCGACTTGACCATCCACCAGCCGACCGCGCCCTGCAGCCCGCCGAGCGCGAAGATGATCCACAGCCGCCGCTTCAGATCGGACGACAGACCGCCGCGCCAGAGGAAAAACAGGAACGGCAGCAGAAACACCGCGCCGATCGAGCGCGCCAGCAGGCGGTGCGCCCACTCCCACCAGAAGATCGTCTTGAACTCGTCGAGGCTCATGCCGAAGTTCATCTGACGATATTGCGGAATCTTCTTGTAGGCCTCGAATTCCTGCGCCCACTGCGCGTCGGTGAGCGGCGGCACCATGCCGGCGACCGGCTTCCATTCGGTGATCGACAGGCCGGATTCGGTGAGCCGCGTCGCGCCGCCGACAATCAACGTGCCGACTACCATCGCCGCGACGATGAGAAGCCAGATGCGCAAGCCGCGCTGGCGCGGCACGGCCGCGCCGGATTCGCCCTGAATGCCGGGGTTTGTCATCCGATGGTCTTTCCGGGGTCGGTCCCTTGAACGAACTGGCGCGGTCCTTATAGTCCCGCTGTCCTTGGGCGCAAGCTCACCAACATGCAGGTTTTCAGACCCCGGCCATGACGATCCGCACGCGAAAATTCATTGGAACCTGCCTCCTGCTGGTGCTGGTGGTGGTATGGTCGCTGGCGGGCATGGCGATCGCACAGATTCCGTATCTCGCCGGCTCGCGCCTGGCGCAAGGCATCTTCTATGTGGTCGCCGGGCTCGGCTGGATTCTGCCGGCAATGCCGCTGATCGCGTGGATGGCGCGCCCCGACGCGCCGAAGGCGGAATAGCAAGCCGCAGGCCATTACGCTTTGTTGACCTTTGTTTGAAAAGGTCGGGCCAACATGCGTGGCCGCCGGCCGCGCGATGAGTCATTGATTTCAAGGTCGCGTGATGACCATGGCCGCCGCTCTCGATCGCCGACCCGCTTCCTCGCAAGCCGGGACAGGGACCATCGGCATCGCCCGCGTCGACATCATCCGCGACATGGCGCTGGCCGAGGCGGTGTGGCGCGGCCTCGAAAACAGCAATCCGCTCGCCACCGCCTTCCAGCGCTTCGATCTGCTCGATGCCTGGCAGAGCCATGTCGGCGCAACAGAAGGCGCAGCGCCGCTGGTCGCAGTCGCCTACGCCGCCGATGGCGCGCCGCTGCTGCTGCTGCCTTTGGCCGCATCGCATGAGGGCGGCGTCGCCGTCGCCCGTTTCATGGGCGGCAAGCACACCACCTTCAACATGGGGCTGTGGCGCCGCGGCTTCGCCGCCACCGCGACGAAACGCGACATCGATGCGGTGTGGGCCGCCATCGGCGCGGCCGGCATCGACGTGCTGGCGCTGACGCAGCAGCCGCGGATGTGGCAGGGCGTCGTCAATCCGCTGACGCTCTATCCGGCGCAGACCTCGCCGAACGGCTGCCCGCTGCTGGTGTTCGCAGCCTCCGGCAAGCCCGAGGACAATATCGGCAACGCCTCGCGCCGCCGCCTGCGCGGCAAGGAACGCAAGCTGCAGGCGCTGCCCGGCTACCGTTACTATCTGGCGCAGACCGACGACGAGATCAGGCATCTGCTCGACTGGTTTTTCGTCATCAAGCCGCAACGCATGGCGGCGCAGGGCCTGCCCGACGTATTCGTCGAGCCGGGCGTGCGGGACTTCGTCTATCAGGCATGCCTCGCCAGGGTCCCCGGCGACGGACGCGCCATCGCCATCCACGCGCTGGAATGCGACGACGAGGTGATCGCGATCTTCGCCGGCATCGCCGACGGCAGCCGCTTCTCGATGATGTTCAACACCTATACGCTGTCGGAGAGCGCCAAGCACAGCCCCGGGCTTATCCTGCTGCGCGACATCATCGACGGCTACGCCGCGCAGAACTACAGGGCCTTCGATCTCGGCATCGGCTCGGACGAGTACAAGCGGCAGTTCTGCAAGGAGGACGAGGCGATCTTCGACAGCTTCATTCCGCTGTCGGCGCGCGGCCGCTTCGCCGCGCTCGGTCTGTCCTCGCTCAACCGCGCCAAGCGCATGGTCAAGCAGAACCCGGCCTTGATGCAGATGGCGCAACGGCTACGCGCGGCACTGCATCGCTAAACCGGCGGCACCAACGAACTCAATATATCGCAAAAGTCGTCATGGCCGGGCTCGACCCGGCCATCCACGTCTTGGTTGCAGCTCAGTGAAGGGCGTGGATGCCCGGCATAAAGCCGGGCATGACGGAGCAAAAACTCTTACGCCGCCGCGACCTGCGTGCCCTCGCCTGACGCGGCCGGCTGGGCGGGCGCACTCAGGATCGTCACCGCGGCAAAGCCGGAGGCAAGGAGCTGCTTGCGCATGGTGGCGCGCGCGGCAGGCGCAAGCTCGGGGCTCGGCACGATCACCGCATGCGCGCCGGACGCGATCAAACTGGCGGGCAATCCGTCCGCCGTTCCGGTATCGAGCACGACATGATCGTAGGCCTGCGCCAGCGCGCTGAGGGCAAGCCCAAGGCGCGGCGAAGTCAGCACCGCGCGATCGATCTGCCGGCCGGCGCCGACAAGATGCAGGCCGGAGAATTTATCGCGGGTAATGATCTGGCCGAACGAGGCGGCGCCGTGCATCAGGTCGCACAGCCCGGGCGATGCCGGATCGATCGACACGGCGCCGAGCATCGGCGAGTGCATCGACAGGTCCACCAGCACCACCTTGGCGTTGCGGGCGAGCAGCCGCGCCAGCGTCAGCGCGGTCAGCGTGATGCCTTCGTCCTGCTTTGCGCCGATCACCGTGACCTTGCGCGCGCGGGCGCCCTGGCCGCGCAGCGTGGCGGCGAGCCTGTCGATCTCGCTGACGCCGACCTCGGCCTGCGGCAGCGTATCGCGCAGCGGCGGCAGGTCGCTGCCTTCGTCCGGGCCGCGCGGCGCGGTCATGCGCAGCAGTTCGGCGGTGACGATGTAGCCGGAGGTGAGCAGGAAGGTCGCCAGCGTTGCGATCAGCACGATCGGCAGCTTCTTGGGGAAGGCCGGTGTGTTGGAGACGATGGCGCGGGAAATGATGCGGCTGTCGGCAGGCGCGGCGTCGATGGTCTCGCGCGTCGTCGCCTCGCGATACTTGGCAAGATAGGATTCCAAGAGGTCGCGCTGCGCCTTGGCTTCGCGCTCCAGCGCACGCAGTTGCACGTCCTGACTGTTGGAAGACGTCGCCTGCCGCTTGAGCTGATCGAGGCTGGCGTTCAGGCCATCAACCCGCGCGCTGGCGATGCGGGCATCGTTCTCCAGCGAGCGCGAGATCTTGCCCGCCTCCTCGCGCATCTGGCGGTCGAGATCGGCGATCTGCGCGGTCAGCTCCTTGATGCGCGGATGCTGGCTGAGCAGCGTCGCCGACTGTTCGGCAAGCTGCGCGCGCAAGGTGACGCGCTGCTCGGCCAGACGCCGCATCAGTTCGGAATTGAGCACCTCGGACGCCTCGATGGGACGGCCGGTCTGCAGCATCTCGCGGATGGCGCGCGCACGCGACTCGGCGTCGGCCTTGGCGGCGCGCACATTGTTGAGCTGGGTGTTGAGCTCGCCGAGCTGCTGGTTCGACAGCGTGGTGTTGTTGGAGCCGACAAAGAGATTCGACTGCGAGCGGAACGCCTCGACGCGGCTTTCCGCGTCCGCGACCTTCTTGCGCAGGCCGTCGATCTCGCCGGATAGCCACTGCCCCGCTGACTTCGCCTGATCCTGCCGCGCCGCTTGCTGCAAGACGAGATAGCCGTCGGCGACCGAATTGGCGACCTTGGCCGCCAGCACCGGATCGCGCGACTGGAATTCAATCACCACGACGCGCGATTTGTCGACCGCATAGGCCGAGAGCCGCTCGTAATAGGAATCGAGCACCCGCTCCTCCGGCGTCATCCGGAACGGATCGCGGCCGATGCCGACGAGGCTGAGCAGCGTGCTGAGCGGCGAGATGCCGCGCAGCACCGGATCGAATTCCGGCAACTGGTCGAGCTTGTTCTTCTTGATCACCTCGAGCGCAAGTTCGCGCGACAGCAGCAATTGCACCTGGCTCGCCACCGCCTCGGCGTCGAGTGCGCTGCGCTCCTCGCTGCGCTCGCCGTTCGGGCGCAGGAACACGTTCTCGCGGCCGTCGATCAGGATGCGGGCTTCGGATTTGTAGCGCGGCGTGATGATGTTGACGGCGACCATCGCCAGCACGAACACGATCGCGGTCGGCACCAGCACCCATTTGCGCCGGCGCAGCAGCGCTTGCCAGATCTGGCGCAGATCGATGTCACCGAGCGGTTGCGCGGCAGGCTCTGCGGCGGCGGCCGGCACAGACGCAGGCGTCGCCATGTACCTGGCGAACGCCCGCCCCGCATGACCGATCTTGTCACGCCACTCCGCCAAACCCATCGAACGCTCCCAACGCAGCAAACTCTACGCGCGGCGCGATTACATTCCATTAAGGTTGCTGCGGGGTTAATCGGACACGGTCATGTTTTATTAACCATGAACCTGCTTAATGGGACGAATTGAATTTATCGGATTTCTTATGCGCGGCCGTCGCACATTGTTCGCCTGCCTGCTCGCGGCGCTTGTGGCCGGCGGCCTGATCCACGCGCCCCTCGCCTCCGTCGCCCACGCCTCCCCCGACACCGCCTACCGTCTCGATGCCGGCGACAAGCTACGCGTCGTGGTCTACGGCCAGGAAGGGCTAACCAACAGCTACACCGTCGATGCGGGCGGCGCGATCGCGATGCCGCTGATCGGCGCGGTACGCGCCCGCGGCCTGACACTGGCGCAGCTCTCCGCCGCCATCACCACGCGGCTGAAGAAAGGCTATCTGCGCGAACCTTACGTCGCGGTGGAAGTCGAGGCCTACCGGCCGTTCTTCATTCTCGGCGAGGTCGCGGCTCCCGGACAATATCCTTATGTGCCGAACATGAGCGTCGAGGCCGCGGTGGCGATCGCCGGCGGCTTCACCCCGCGCGCCCAGCGCGGCAGCGTCGCCCTCACCCGCAACGGTGCAGGCGCGAGCGCGCGCTACGAGGTGCCGCTCGGCACACCCTTGCAGCCCGGCGACACCATCGTCGTCGGCGAGCGGTGGTTCTGACCATGACCGCCCCTGATCGTCCGCTCCGCATTCTGCACGCCGTGCGCGCGCCGGTCGGCGGCATCATCCGTCACATCCTCGATCTTGCGACCGGCCAGGCCGAGCGCGGCCACCATGTCGGCATTCTCGCCGACAGCCTGACCGGCGGCGAACGCGCCGAAGCGATGTTCCGCGACATCGCCCCGCGCATGAAGCTCGGCATCCATCGCGTGCCGATCCACCGCGAACCGCATCCGCTCGACCCGATCACGGCGCTGCGCGTGCTGTGGACCGTCCATCGCCTGAAGCCCGACGTGCTGCATGGCCACGGCGCCAAAGCCGGCGCGTTCCTGCGCATCAAGGGCCGCTCGAAAAAAACCATCCGGGTCTACACGCCGCATGGCGGCTCGCTGCATTATTCGCCGCAATCGATCAAGGGCGCACTCTATACCGTGCTCGAGCGCGCAGTGATGAACCGCACCGACCTGTTCCTGTTCGAGAGCGCGTTCGCGCGCGACACCTATCAGCGCGTGGTCGGCGTGCCGCGGGGTCTGGTGCGCTGCGTGTTTAACGGCGTCACCGCCAATGAATTCGATCCGGTGGCGCTTGCCAATGACGCCACCGACCTCGTCTATGTCGGCGAATTCCGCCACATCAAGGGCGCCGATCTCCTGATCGAGGCGGTGGCGCGGCTGCGCGCCGACGGCAAGCCGGTGACGCTGACGCTGGCGGGCGACGGCGAGGAAAGCGCGAACCTGAAAGCGCTCACCAACCGCCTGAAGCTCGACGATGCGGTGCGCTTCATCGGCTACGTCAAGGCGCGCCTTGGCTTTTCCAAGGGCCGCCTGCTGGTGGTGCCCTCGCGCGGCGACTCCATGCCCTATGTCGTGATCGAGGCGGCGGCCGCCGGTATCCCCCTGCTTGCCGCCAAGGTCGGCGGCATTCCGGAAATCCTCGGCCCCCACACCGCCGGGCTGTTCGCGCCCGACAGTGTCGGCGCGATGGCCGACGCCATCGAAGGCGCGCTGATCGACCTCGATGCCGCGCGGCTGGAGGCGAAAGCGTTGCGCGAACGCATCTTCACCCACTTCTCGCAGCGTGCGATGGTGGACGGCATCCTGTCCGGATACCGTGACGCCTTTAACGCCGGTTAACCGGCGTTTACCAACGATAACGAAATCTTCCGATTTGTCCGCTAGACGAGGCTGAAAAGCGTTTCGCCTGCCTGCGTGCGTGGCCATATCCGCATGGCCAGACCGCAAGCAGGTGACAGTCCGACAGGAAGTTTGACGTGGAACCGATCGACGTCCGCTCGATGATCAATTCCGCCGCAGCCGGCGCCGCCGCGGCCGCCAGCGCTGCGAATGTACATCCTTTCGAGCGGCGCAAGCGCCTGTCTCCGGCCGCCCTCGCCGTCACCAACCAGAAAGTCCTCAGCGCCTATTCGCCGGTGGTCATCAACGGCGTGGTGCGGGCGATCGACCTTGTCGGCATCACCCTGACCGGCATCGCGCTTTATTTCGCCTATGTCGTTCCGATCGACGGCTTCTCGTGGAAATTCATCGGCGCCATCGTGCTGATGGCGACGCTCGCCGTGATCTCTTTCCAGGCCGCCGAAATCTACGACATCGACATCTATCGCGGCCAGTTGCGGCAGATGACGCGCATGGCCTCGTCATGGGCCTTCGTGTTCCTGCTGTTCATCAGCGCATCGTTCTTCGCCAAACTGGGCGATGCGGTGTCGCGGGTCTGGCTCTCCGGATTCTTCTTCGCCGGTCTTGCCGTGCTGATCGCCGGGCGGCTGGTGACGCGCGCGCTGGTGCGGCGGTGGGCACGCGAGGGACGGCTTGACCGGCGCACCATCATCGTCGGCTCCGACCAGAACGGAGAGAAGCTGATCACGGCGCTCGCCGCGCAGGACGATTCCGACATCAAGATCCTCGGCGTGTTCGACGACCGCAACGATTCCCGCGCGCTCGACACCTGCGCCGGCAAGCCCAAACTCGGCAAGATCGACGACATCGTCGAGTTCGCCCGCCGCACCCGCGTCGATCTCGTGCTGTTCGCGCTGCCGATCTCGGCCGAGACGCGCATTCTCGACATGCTCAAGAAGCTCTGGGTGCTGCCGGTGGACATCCGCCTGTCCGCGCACACCAACAAGTTGCGCTTCCGGCCGCGCTCCTACTCCTATCTCGGCTCAGTGCCGACGCTCGACGTGTTCGAGCAGCCGATCACCGACTGGGACATGGTGCTGAAATGGCTGTTCGACCACGTGGTCGGCGGCCTGATGCTGCTGATGCTGTCGCCGGTGATGGCGCTTGTCGCGCTCGCGATCAAGCTCGACAGCCCGGGCCCGGTGCTGTTCCGCCAGAAGCGCTACGGCTTCAACAACGAGCGCATCGACGTGTTCAAGTTCCGCTCGCTCTATCACCATCAGGCCGATCCGCTCGCCGCCAAGGTGGTGACGCGGAACGATCCGCGCGTCACCCGCGTCGGGCGATTCATCCGCAAGACCAGCCTCGACGAACTGCCGCAGCTCTTCAACGTAGTGTTCAAGGGCAACCTGTCGATCGTCGGCCCGCGTCCGCATGCGGTGCAGGGCAAATTGCAGAGCCGCCTGTTCGACGAGGCGGTGGACGGTTATTTCGCGCGACATCGCGTCAAGCCCGGCATCACCGGCTGGGCGCAGATCAACGGCTGGCGCGGCGAGATCGACAATGAGGAGAAGATTCAGAAGCGCGTCGAGTTCGATCTGTACTACATCGAGAACTGGTCGGTGCTGTTCGACCTCTACATCGTGCTGAAGACTCCGCTGGCGCTGATCAAGGGCGAGAACGCCTATTGAGCATGAGATGAGACGTGTCGGACGGCATCATGCTTGGTTGGAAGGAGCAGTCTATTTCGCTCGTCATGCCCGGCTTTATGCCGGGCATCCACGTCTTGACGATATTTCGGCAAAAGAAGACGTGGATGGCCGGGACAAGCCCGGCCATGACGAGAGAAACAACCTGTCTGCATTTCGGTCGAACCGCGTAAGCCTTGAAAGACCGCCGGCATGACCATCACCCTCACCGCAGATCGCATTTCCTCCGCCGGCACCGTTCCGCCCGGCGTCGCGCGCTGGCAGCATGCGCTGATGTGGCTGGTGGGCTGCGGCGGCGCGATCGTGATGATCGAGCCGAGCCCCTACGAGATCGCCACCCTTGTCGGCCTGATCGTGTTCTACGCCACCGGCCTGCGCTTTCGCCCGGTGTTCCTGCCGCTGCTGGTGCTGCTGATCACGCTCAATCTCGGCTACACCATCTGCGCCGCCTATCTGATGGACAAATCCCCGATCGTGAACTGGATCGTCACCTCCTGGTACATGGCGGTGACGGTGCTGTTCTTCGCCATGGTGCTGTCGGAGGATACCGAAGCGCGGCTCGACCTGTTCCGGCGCGGACTGATCGTCGGCGCGCTGATTGCCTCGCTCGCCGGCATCGCCGGCTACTTCCGGCTGTTTCCCGGCGCGTACGACATATTCACGCTCTATGGCCGCATCAAGGGCACCTTCAAGGACCCGAACGTGATCAGCGCGTTCCTGATCCTGCCGGCGCTGTTCACGCTGCAAGGCGTGATGACACAGCCTTTCGGCAAGGCGATGAAGAGTGCGCTCGCCTTCGGCATCATCGCCGTCACGGTGCTGCTGGCGTTCTCCCGCGCGGCGTGGGGCCAGTTCATCTTCACCTCGGCGCTCATGCTGGTGCTGATGTATCTGACCAGCCCTTCGACGCGGCAGCGCAACCGCATTGTGCTGACCACGGCGGCGGTGATCGTGGCGGCGGCGGCGATGATGCTGGTGCTGCTGTCGTTCGATTCCATCGACGCGCTGTTCAAGGAGCGCGCCAGCCTGCACCAGAGCTATGACAGCGGCCGGTTCGGGCGCTTCGGCCGCCACGCGCTCGGCTTCCAGATGGCGCTCGACCTGCCGCTCGGCATCGGCCCTTTGCAGTTCACCCGGTTCTTCCCCGAGGACACCCACAACTCGTTCCTCAACGCCTTCATGTCGGGCGGCTGGATCGCAGGCATCTGCTTTCCAGTGCTGGTGTTCATCACCGTGGCGATGGGTTTCCGGCTGATTTTCGTGCGGGTGCCGTGGCAGCGCAGCTATCTGGCGCTGTTCTCGGCCTTCCTCGGCACCGTCGGCGAGGCCTTCATCATCGACGTTGATCACTGGCGGCATTTCTGGATGCTGCTCGGCGCGATGTGGGCGATGAATGTCGCCGCCTACGACTACGTCGCGCAAGCGCGGCGGCGGACGGCCGCACCCGCCGCTCTGCGAACAGACGAACGAAACGTCATGGCACAGGGCATGGCGGCGGACCGGTCGTTGCAGACCTGACGCCCGCCGTCCGTTTTACGCCGGGCTTACAACTCGCCCGCGCGCGCCTTGGTCGAGACCCAGCCGCCATCGACCTTGATGTCCGCGCCGGTGATGTAGCTGGATTCATCGAGCGACAGGAACACGGCGGCGTTGGCGATGTCCTCCGGCGTACCCCAGCGGCCCATCGGCGTTTCCTTGCCCCAGTCATTGGCGGCATCGACTGCCTGTGCCGCGTTCATCGGCGAGTTGATCGAGCCCGGCGCGATCGCGTTCACGGTGATGCCCATCGGACCGAGATCGATCGCCATCGCACGGGTCATGCCGAGCAGCCCGGCCTTGGCCGAGACATAGGCGACGCGGTCCGGACGGCCGACGAAGCTCGCGATCGACGCGGTGTTGATGATGCGGCCGCGGCCCGCCTGCTTCATGTAGGGCACCACGGCACGCGAGCACAGGAACGGACCGGTGAGGTTGGTGGAGATCATCGTGTTCCAGTCGGCGTCGGTGTGATCGAGAAACGGCTTCACGATGCGCACGCCGACATTGTTGATGAGGATATCGATGCGGCCGAACTGGTCGTGGACCTGCTTCGCCATCCGGTCGGCGGTGGCGGACTCGGTGACGTTGACAAAGGCGCTGGCGGCCTTGCCGGTCCTGGCGATGTCCGCCGCGACCGCCTTGGCCTTGGCTTCATCGATGTCGGCGACGACGACCTGCGCGCCTTCGCGCGCCAGCGCCTCGCACATCGCCCGGCCGATTCCGCTGGCGCCGCCGGTAACGATCGCAACCCTGTTGTTCAAACGCATATCCATCCCTTTTCTCTTGCTTGTCGTGTGATCATGCTGCTCCGCCTATACGCGCAGCAGGAGTTTTCCGCGCGTCTTGCCGGCCTCGAGATAGGCGTGAGCCTCGCGTGCCTCGGCGAGCGGAAAGACGCGGTCGATGCTGAGCTCGAGTTGCTTGCCAAGATACAGCCGGAACAGATCCGAGGTCCGGCCCCGGATTTCATCGGCGGTCTGCATGTAGTCGGCCAGATGCGGACGGGTGAAGAACACTGAGCCGGCTTCGGCGAGCGCCAGCGGCTCGATCGCATCGACCACGCCCGAGCTTGCGCCGAACAAAATGCAGAGCCCGCGCCGCCGCACCGAGCCGATGCTTTTCATGATGGTGTCGTGGCCGACCGAGTCATAAGCGACGTCGACACCCTTGCCGTCGGTGAGACGCCTCACCTCCTCGCGGAAATCCTGATCGCGATAGAGAATGCAATGATCCGCACCGCGCGTGGTGGCGATGCTCGCCTTCTCCGGCGTACTGACGGTGGTAAGCACCGTGGCACCCCGGCTTTTCGCAAGCTGGATCAGCAATTGCCCGACGCCGCCCGCGCCGGCATGGACGAGACAGCTCTGGCCCTGCTGCAGCGGAAAGGCGGAGTGGCTCAGATAATGCGCGGTGCAGCCCTGCAGCATCAGCGCCGCGGCGATATCGAGCGGCACGTCATCGGGCACCGGCACCAGCTTCCAGGCCGGCACCGCAACGAACTCAGCATAGCTGCCGCGCGACAGGCAGAAAGCGACCCGCTGCCCGACGCGCAGATCGGTGACGCCCTCGCCGACCGCATCGATGGTGCCGGAGGCCTCCATGCCGATCACCATCGGCAGCGGCGTCTTGTAGGTGTGGGAGCGCGCATAGGTGCCGTTACGCATATAGACGTCGATGAAGTTCACGCCGGCAAAGGCCACCTTCACCCGTGCCTCACCGGGTGCGGGCTCCGGCACCGCGACGTCATCGATGCTGCAAGCCTCCGGGCCGCCAAATGCGTGAATGTTGATCGCTTTCATGGCAATGTCTTCCTCAGAAATAAGACGACAGTCCCTTGATGGTCACGACCACGCCGGTCGCCGCCACGCACAGGATGGAAATTTTCCGATATTTCGACGCGTCGATCCGATCGAACACATAGGCGCCGATATATTGGCCGAGCAGCAGCGCCGGCACCGCCAGGGCGGCGATGACCATACACTCGCGCGTGACGATGCCGTGGATGAAGCCGATCACCACGCTCGCCGTGCCGAGAAACAGGAAAACGCAGGACAACGTGGCGCGGCAGCGCGCCGCGCTCCATGACGACGACAGGATCAGCAGGATCACCGGCGGGCCGGCCATCGCCACCGCCCCCTGCATCAGGCCGCTCAGCGCGCCGGCGCCGAACAGCTCATAGGTCTTCGGCGTGCGGTTGGCCTTGACGCCGAAGGCAAGGCAGATCGATGAGAAAACCACGGCGGCGCCGACCGCGAGACGCATGATGTCGGGCGAGACGTTGGCGACGAGATAGACGCCGGGGATCAAGGCTGGCACCCCGCCGAGCCACGCGATCGAGGCGGCGCGGAAATCGGTGTCCGGCCAGTCGCGAAATACGGTCGGCAGGCCGGAGGGAATTTGCAGCAGCGTCGCCACCGGAACGGCGACGGCCGGCGGAAAAACCAGAGCCAGCAGTGGCGTCGCCACGATGGCAAATCCGAAGCCGGTCAATCCCCGGACAAACGATGCGATCCCGATGAAGATCACACCCGCCAGAACCATGCCCCACTGCATGTGCCGAAACCTTGAAGAGGATGCCGAACCTTACGGCTTGCCGATTGCGACGTGTGTCTTGAACCCGGGACGCTGCGACAGCGCCAGATGATAGTCCGCCACCCGCCGGTCCAGCGCATCGCTGCCGAGCAGCGAGACATAGCGATGCAGCATGATGCCGATGCAGACATCCGCCGCCGTCACCTCCGGGCCGAACAGGAAACCCTCGCGCGGCAATGCCTTTGCCAGAACGCCGTCGAGCAGCTTGTTGACGTTGCCGGTTGCGGCCTGCACCGCCTTTTCGTCGCGCTTGTCGCCAAGCCGAACGATCTGGAAAAAAACCGTGTGCAGCGGCGGATTGAGCGTGCCGAGCTGCCAGTCCATCCATTGCGACACCCTTGCGGCCGCCGCGGCATCCTTGCCGCCGAACGCCTTGCCGGGTGCGTGGGTTGCGGCGAGATAGCGGATGATGGTGTTGGATTCCCAGATCGTGGCGGCGCCATCGACCAGCGTGGGCACCAGCCCGGTCGGATTCATCGCAAGATAGTCCGGCGTGTCGTTCTTGCCGAACGGGCCGCCGTAATCCTCGCGCGCGATCGCGAGCCCCATTTCGTCCGCTGCCCACATCACCTTGCGCACGTTGGACGAGTCCGCCCGCCCCAAGAGCCTCATCACCGCCATCTTCCCCTGCCCGTCATGTTGCCAAACCCGCCGCTAGATGCGGACGAACCATTCCCCGTTGTCCTCGCGCAGCTCGAACACATCGAGCGGCAATTCGGCGATGCCAACCTTCTCGCCGGTGCGGATGTTCCACTGCCAGAAGTGCAGCGGGCACGTCAGAATATCGCCGTCGAGCGAGCCTTCGGCGAGCGGCGTATCCTGATGCGGACAATCGGCGCAGCAGGCGTGATAACCGCTCTCGCTGTGGATGATGAGAATGAGCTTGCCGCTGGGCAGCGTCACTTCCTTGCGATCACCGACATCGAGGTCCGCGAGCGATCCCACGGGCTGCCAGACATCAACCGAAACGGTCATAACGAATCTCCGCAGGACTTACCTTGCACTCGGTGACGAGCATGCGCATCGCCGCGTTGACCATCACGGGCGGACCCGCGACGAAGAAAACCGGATTGGCGCCGGCCGCCGCGCCGCCTTCCTGCATGGCGGCGCGCACCACATCGTGGACGAATCCGTCGACGAAACGGATGTTCGGATAGCGCGCGGCGAACTCCGCGCCGCACGCCTCATTGGAAAATGCGACGGTCGCGGCAAGATTGCCCTGCGACGCGGCGACGGCGGCGGAAATCTCGTCCAAGAGATAGCTGCTGGCGGCGTCGCGCAGCCCGAAGAACAGTTTCGACTGATGCCTGCCGAAGTGGCCGCCGTTCACCGCGTGATCGAGAATGGCGAGAATGCCCGCGATGCCTGAGCCGCCGGCCATCGCGATGAACGGACGCTCCTCGCCGCAAGCGAAAGTCGCGCGACCGAGCGGACCGAACACCGTCACGTCATGCGAGCGCGACAGATCGTCAAACAGCGTCGTCGAGAATTTTCCGGCGGGATCCTTGCGGATCAGAAGATCGATCCGGCCGGTGTCCGCCGCCTCGCGCGTCATCGAATAAGCGCGCGCGCCGTCGATTCCGAGCCCTGAGACCAGCACGAACTGGCCGGGCTGCCAGGACATCGGGCTGTCGAGCGCAATCGAGAACAGCGCCACATCGGGCGTCAGCACACGATCAAGCGACAGCCTGCCCTTGATCTCGCGTGGCGCGGGATCGCAAGGCGGGATGAAGTTCGCGCGCAGCGCAAGCTCAACAGGACCATCGGCGGCGGATTGGCACAGCAACGTCTCGTTGGCGTTGCGAATGGCCTTGGCGCCCGGCGCCTCGGGCCAGAGGCGATGAACCTCGCCCTTGACCACCGTCGCCTTGCAACTGCCGCAGGTGCCGGTCGCGCATTCATGCGGCAGGCCAACGCCCGAGGCGAGCCCGGCCTGCAGCAGGCGTTGCCCGCTCGCCGCGGAGAACGTCGCGCAGTCGCCCTTCCTGTCGATGATCTTGACTGCGGTCATACCGTAACCACGACGTCGCTGCCTTCGACGTGGACGTCGAAGAAGCGCAGTTTCATCGGCAGATGCGAGGTGCCCTGAACGACCGGACGGCCGTCCACCAGCGAAAACTCGAACCCGTGCCACGGGCAGCGCAGCGTCTCGCCGACGCCGCAATATTCCAGCGTGTTCACCGCATCGCTTTCGGTGCGCCCCGAGATGCAGCCGTGCTCAAGCTCGGCGCCCTGATGCGGACAGCGGCCGCCGACCGCCCGGATCTCTCCGGACGGCAGCTTGGAGACGATGATCGGCGAGCGGCCGATCTTCGCCGGAACGATCTTTCCGATCTCCAGATCAGAGACCTGACAGACAACGTGCTTCGCCATGACTCACTCTGCCGCCTGGTTGGGAATTGCCGACTCGCGCACGTCGAGGCCGTAGAAATCGGCGGCATTCTTCCAGAGAATCTTTTCACGCGTGCCGGGCGGCAGCGATTTCGGAATCGCCGCGTTCGGATCGTCGAAGTCGAAGTGCGGGTAGTCGGTCGAGAACACCAGAATGTCGTCGGTGCCCATCAGATCGATCAGCTTCATCCAGTCCTCGCCGTTGATATCCTCGGTGGGCTGGGTGGAAAGCCGCAGCCGCTCGCGGCAATGCTGGCTCGGCAGCTTCTTGACCCACGGAATCTCGACACGGCCCTGGCGATATTCGCGGTCCATGCGCCACATCACATGCGGCAGCCAGCTGAAGCCGCCCTCCAGCACCATGAAGCGGAGGTTCGGGTAGCTGTCGAACACGCCGTTGGCGATCAGGCTGATCACCTGCGGCATCAGCGAGATCGGGATCAGGCAGTGCCGCTCCATATAGTGCAGGCCCATGCCGTACGGTCCCTGCGCGAAGGTGGTGTGATGGAAGGCGACCATCATCTTGTTACGCTCGGCGGCGGCGAAGATCGGCTTATACATCGGATGGCCGTAGGCAATGTCATCCACCACCGGCAGCATCACCTGACGGACCTGCGGATGCGCGGCCATGCGATCGATCTCGCGGGCGGCGGATTCCGGATCGCGGGCGTTGATCTGCACGCTGCCGAGGAAACGCTTGTCCTTGGAGATCCAGTGCTCGAGGACGTAGTCGTTGTAGGCGCTCGCCAGCGCGCTGGCGAGACCGTACTGCAGCTTCAGACCGGTGGGATAGAAGTAGCCGGTCAGCACCGCGTAGGTCAGCTTGTACGGATCGAGCAGTTGATCGTGCATCAGCTTGTAGTCGGAGACCGAGGCAGACCCGTCCGCGCTCTTGACGTCGGCGCGATTGCCATTGCCCGGCGACGTATAGGCGAAGGGCTGGCTGAAACCGCGCCACGCACCGTTCGCGATCCAGCTCTTGTACGGCTCCGGAAGATACGGAACCAGATCCTTCAGGCTGGCAAAGCTCTCGTGAACGTCGGTGTCGATAATGTGCATGATATCCTCGCTTGCTCAAACGGGGTCAGTTGGAATTGGCCGCTGCCGTCGCTTCGGCCATCTTCAGATCGGGATTCTTCCGCTCCGCAGAGCGGAAGATCATCTTTTTCAGCGTCGGGAACACGAGCGACAGCAACGCCAGGAACATCAGCGACGCGCTGATCGGCGAACGGAAGAACATCGTCCAGTCGTCGTGATAGGTGATCATGCTGCGCGTGAACGAATCCTCGGCGATCGGGCCGAGAATGGCGCCGAGCACCATCGGAGCCACCGGCAGCTTGACCCGCTCCATGATCCAGGCGAGCACGCCGAAGATCACCACGACCCAGAGATCGGACATGCTGTTGCGGTCGGCGAAGGCGCCGATCAGCGCGAACATGGCGATCACCGCGATCAGGATTCCCGGCGGCACCTTGAGCACCTTGATAACAAGGCGGATCCAGACGAAGCCGAGCAGGCACATGCCGATCACCGACACGAACATCGATGCCAGGATGGTGTAGACCGTCAGCGCCGATTCCGGATTCTTCAGCATGAAGGGTCCGGGCTGCACGCCATGCAGCAGGAACGCCGCGAGGATCACCGCGGTCGCGCCGCTACCCGGCAGGCCGAGCGTCAGGAGCGGCACCATGTGGCCGGCCACCGATGCGGTGGACGCGATCTGCGGCGCCACGATGCCCTCCGGAATGCCGGTGCCGATCTGGCGGCCGCGCTTTCCGTACTGGCGCTCGATGCCGTAGGACACGAAGGAGGAGATCGTCGCGCCCGCGCCCGGAATGAGACCGAGCAGCGTGCCGATGGTGGTGCTCCGCGCGAAGGTCGCGCGCAGGCCCCACAACTCCTTCCACGACGGCAGGCTGGTCGCCGTGCTGCTGCCCGACGGCAGCGACACCGATTTCGCGCCCTGTCCGATCTTGTCGAGGATTTCGCCAAAACCGTACATGCCGACCAGCACCATCACGAACGGCACGCCGTTGATCAGCACGTCCGAGCCGAAGGTGAAACGCTCCGAGCCATAGGTGGCGTCGATGCCGATGGTGGACACCAAAAGGCCGATGCACATGCTGATCAGCGCGTTCGGCAGCGATTTGCCGGCGAGCGCGACCACGGTCGTCAGACCGAAGAACACCGCGGCGAAATACTCCGGCGCACCGAAGCTCAGCGCAAGTTTGCTCAGCGGACCGGCAAGCGAGACCATCACCGCCGAGGACACCAGACCGCCGGTGAGCGCCGCGACCAGCGCCCAGCCAAGCGCCTTTGCGGCTTCACCGCGCATGGTCATGCCCCAGCCGTCCCACAGCAGCGGAACGTCCATCGGCTCGCCAGGGATCTTGTAGAGGATCGCCGTGTAGCAGCCGGCATAGGTGCCGGACATGTAGATGGCGGTGAGCAGGATGATCGAGGTCTCCAGACTCATCGAATAGGTGAAGGGCAGCGCAAGCACGACGCCCATCACGAGACCGAGACCCGGCAGCACGGACACCGCCATGCCGACACACAGGCCGATCACCAGCGCGACCATGTCCTGCCATTTGAAGACTTCGGCGAACCCGGCAATCAGAAGCTGAAAAGTATCCATTTCCATCGCCCTCAGTTTGCGCCGACGAGTTTCATGACGATCAGGGAAATCGTTTTGAACGGTCCCTCCCCGAGCGGCAGAGCCACGTAGATGAGCTTCATGAAGAAGAACGAGAAAGCGAAGCTGATCCCGATCGACAGCACACCGAGGAAGACGGGACGGCGCACGCCGCCGATCCACATCACCGCCGCGAGATACAGAATGGTCGCGATGAAGAAACCGAGCAGGCCGAGCAGCAGCAGGTAGCCGACCGTGGCGGCCGTCGCGGCGGCAACCAGCATCGGATGGGCTTCCATCTGCTGCGAGAAGCCCTCGTCACCGATCTCGTCCGCGGTGTTCGCAACCGCGCGCGGCGGCCTGATCGAGACCACGATCCGGCGCACGATCTCGAACGCACAGACGCCGATCAGCAAAGCGATGATGATCTTGGGCCATCGCTCCGGCCCCATCTGGCCCGGAATCTCGGTGTAGGAAATCTCCGAGGCGACGCGATACAGAGCGATCGCGGCGCCGATGATCAGAACATAGGGCCCCAGATCGCGGAGCCATTTCAGCGGGGACACAAGAGCGCCGGACCCGGCGCCCCCATGCATTGGTTTGCTGGACATCGCGTCACCAGACATGAATGCCGACGCGGTTACTTGGCGGCTGCGGTAGCGGCGTTGGCCTGCGAGAGCGCGCTCGCCTCGTTCAGCCAGTCGGTCATGAACTTCACACTGGCTTCAGGACCGATGAAGCTGTCGGCTTCGGCGTATTGCAGCTTGAGGTAGTCGCGATATTCCTTGGCCTGCGCGACCTTCGCCAGCGCGGCCGACAAGGTCTTCACGATCGCCGGATCGGTGCCGGAGCGAACGATGACCACGCGGAACTGCGGAAGGAAGACGTTGTAGCCAAGCTTGCCGGAATAGGCGACATCCTCGAAACCCTCGACCGCCTTCTTGCTGAAGAACAGCACCGGCTTGATCTGCTTGCCGTCGATGAAGCTGCGAACGTCACCGGCCTGTTCGTAGAGCAGATCGCTCTGGCCGCCGACCACCGACGCGTAGCGCATGCCCGGCTCGGCAAAGCCGACGCTCTGGAATTTCATGCCCTTGTTCTTGAAGAAGTTGACCGACATGTCGTCCGGGCTGCCGTAGCCCGTCACCGCCATGCGCAGCTCCTTGTCCTTGACGGCCTTCTGCACGTCGTCCCAGGTCTGCAGCGGACCGGTCGCATTCGAGAAGAAGCCCGACGGCTGCTGGATCATCACCGCGAGCGGGGTGATCTGCTCGAGCTTGAAGCGCGAGTTTTTCGCGGCGAACAGCGCGAAGGTGTCGCCAGTCATCACCTCGATGGTGTAGCCGTCCGACGGCGAAGTCACGAGTTTGGTCAGACCGGTCTGACCGGTCGCGCCCGGCATGTTGACCACCGGCACCGAGGTCTTCAGCTCCGGCTCGATCAGTTTGCTGATGATCCGCGCGACCTGATCGGCCCCGCCACCCGGCCCCCAGGGCACGATGAACGTGATCGGACGCGACGGAAAAGCGTCTGCCAGCGCCGTTCCGGGGATCCAGGCGCACGCCAGGGCGAGTGCCAGCCTAAAAGCTGCCCGTACCTTCATCATTTTGCTTCCTCCTTGATTTTCCTAAGTTTTTTTGTTTTCGGCCATTTTGGCTTTTTGATTTGGATCAAGTTGACAGCAAAACCCTACCTCGTCTACAAGAAAATGAGACGTTTTTTGCAAGAAAATGGAACGGTGATCTTTGATGCATTCCAATAACGTCCCTCTCCGTCTCGCCGTCGCCCGAATCGAGCTGCCACTCACGGTCCCCTACCGGCTGGCCTTCGGCGATCAGACCAAGTTCGACGTGCTGCTGGTCGGCGCTTTCACCGAAGCAGGAATTGGTTGGGGAGAATCCACGATCCTTCCCGGCTATACCGACGAGACGATCGAGGAGAGCTGGCGGATCGCGCGCGAGCTGGCGGGGCGCTGCAAGACGATCGGGAATCTCAAGACCAGCACCGCCGAAATCCTGCACCAGGCCCCGTTCACCGCGACCGCGTTTCTCACCGCGCTCGACTGGCTCGACGGCCACCCCGCGCTGAAACGCAGCGGCGAATTCGAATTGCTCGGAACGGTGAACGGCAAGAGCGACGACCTCGGCAAGCTGGAGCAGGAAATCGAGGGCCTGCTCGCCAAGGGCTACAAGACGCTGAAAGTGAAAATCGGATGGGAGCCGGATGCCGACCTGCGCCAGGTCGATGCCGTGCGCCGGATCGTCGCCGGCCGCGCGAAAATGCGGATCGACGGCAATCAGGGCTACTCGCTTGACGAGGCGCGCGACTTTCTCAAGCGGCTCGATCCCACCGATGTCGAGCTTGTCGAGCAGCCCTGCGCTGCGGGCGACTGGGACGCCGCAAGCGCCCTCGCCCAGGTCGGCGGCGCGCCGCTGATGCTGGATGAGTCGATCTACACGCTGGACGACATCGACCGCGCGGCGGATTTACACTGCGCCAGCTTCATCAAGCTGAAGCTGATGAAGCTCGGCAATCTCGACACGCTGGAGAAGGGACTGCGCCAGATCGCCGATCGCGGCATGAAGGCCGTGCTCGGCAATGGCGTCGCCACCGATCTCGGCTGCTGGATGGAAATCTGCGTCGGCCTCGCCTGCGTCTCGACCGCGGGCGAAATGAACGGCTTCCTCAAGACGCCGGTCGCGCTGCTGTCGCCATCGATCCGGTGCGAGGGCGCCCGCGCCATCGTCGACGGCAGGCCGCGGGGCATCGACCTGGCGGCCGTGGCACAACACACGATCGAACGGCACGGAGCGTGGAACGAGATTGTCTGATCAGCGATTCACGATGGGACGGAGAACGAAGGCGGCCGGCCGGAGTCAATCCGCGAGTCCGGTGGACACGGCCGTCCTTCGGGGGAAGAATTGCGACATGCTCGCGGATCCCGACGATTCTGACACCGGAAAGGCAACCGCCATTCAGAAGGCCGTCCGGCTGATGCAGGCCATTGCCGCAGCGGACAGCCCGCAGCAGCTTGCCGATCTCGCCGATCATATCGGCATGCCCAAGCCGACCGTGCACCGCCTGCTCGCCCAGCTCGAGGATGTCGGCATGGTCGGACGCGATCTTGGCGGCAAGGGCTATACGGTCGGCACCACCTGGCTGCAGCTTGCGATCGGCGCCATGACAGCGCGGGCCAAACAGCCGGCGATTCACGCGCTGATGCGCAGCCTCGTCAACCAGATCCAGGAATCGTGCAACCTCAGCGTCCTGCAGGGCCACGAAGTGCTCTACATCGAGCGCGTGGAATGCGACTGGCCGCTGCGCATGCAGCTTCATGCCGGCTCGCGCGTGCCGGTCTATTGCACGGCGTCCGGCAAGCTGCTGCTCGCGCACCTGCCGAAAAAAACCCGGCAGCGGCTGCTCGCCGGGCTCGAGATGAAGAAATTCACCAACAACACCATCGTCGATCCCGAACAGATGGAAAAGGAATTCGAGAAGATCCGCGCCAACGATCTCTCCATCAACAAGGAGGAATATCATCTTGGCCTGATCGGCGTGTCAGTTCCGGTGCGCAGCCGAAACAATGCGGTGATCGCGACGCTGTCGATCCACGCGCCGAGTTTCCGCATGTCGGTGGAGACCGCGCTGAGTTACGTCCCCCAACTCAAGAAAACCGCGCAGGAAATCGCGGAAGAAACCGGCGCCTGACGCCTTCGCTTCCGACAACCTCTTGTCGACAACCTCAGAACGTCACGCCGACGCGCACGCCACGGGTCCAAACCACGCGGCATTTCTTGCGCGTGCCGCTGTAGATCAGTTCGAAACGCTGCGGCAATGGCGCGCGGGCACCGCCGATATCGAGGCATGCGCCGCCCGGCGAATAATCGACAACGGCGCAATCCACCAACGGCGATTTCGGATCGAGCATGATCTTGGCGGTCTTCGACATCCTGCCCGCGGGACGCACGCGTTCAAACCGGCGATTCTGAGCCATGGGAAACCCTGTTGCCTTGCCTTGGGTGGTCGGCGTACCGATCCGACGCATCAATGATCCGCTGCTTCCACCTCGCGTCGCGACGAAGGGGAAGCGGATTTCTTTCTGGAAGCGGCCTTGAGAAAGCGCGCGCCGATCTGGTTGCCGTTCACCCGCACCATCTCGCAGCGGCGATAGGCCAGTCCGCTCGACGACAGCAGCAGGAAGAATTCGCGAAGATCGAGTCCGGCAACGGAATCCTCAGCGCCGAGCAGCACGCCGCTGGCGGAGATATCCATCATCTTGCAGGAGCGACGCCAGGTGCCGTCGATCCCCATGATCTGAACATCGATGCCTTTTTCAAAATCGACGCGCTGGCACAGGCGCTGGTCTTTGCTCACGGCAACCTCCCAATTGAGGCTCAGACAAAGGCGAAATAATCCGTCGTCGTACGAATATGTTTTCTGCCGGCCAATGCCGGGTCAGTATTTTCAATCAGATGTCTCGGTATGAGGTTAGGGACCAATCCTGAACATTGGTTTAAGCCGGTTCCGTAGCCCGGCCGGTGCGGCCGGCCATGGCACTGGCCCGCATCCGGGTGCCGGAGCGCGGCGGCAGCAGGGTGCCGAACTGTCCCGGCCAAACCTGTCGCAGGGGCTGAAATGATCCGAAATCAGCGCCGGGCTGCTTGCGCCGCGCGGCGAATTTCCCTAATCAACCGAAGTCGATAAGACGTCGGAGCGTGGCGCAGCCCGGTTAGCGCACTAGTCTGGGGGACTAGGGGTCGTGGGTTCAAATCCCGCCGCTCCGACCATTACCTCTCTGAAAAACAAACATGCCGACCATCCTGGCCTTTGCCGGCGCCGCTGTTTTCGAGATCGCGGGCTGCTTCGCGTTCTGGGCGTGGCTGAGACTGGGCAAGTCCGCCTGGTGGCTCGCGCCGGGCGTAGTCTCGCTGCTGCTGTTCGCCTATCTGCTCACGCTCGTCGAGAGCGAGGCCGCCGGCCGCGCCTATGCCACCTATGGCGGCATCTACATCGTCGCGTCCGTGTTGTGGCTGTGGCTTGCGGAGGGCATGCGTCCGGACCGGTGGGACATCGCGGGCGCCTCGATCTGCCTGATCGGTGCCGCCGTCATCATCGCGGGCCCGCGATAGAGCGGGACGCGCAAGCATCGCATCAAAAGCGCACGACTTTCAGACACGCCTGCAAGCCAGCACGATGATGAGGCAGGCAATCGCCAGAATGACAGCCGCAGCGGGCCAGCGAATGGCGCGGACAGCCTCGATGCCTTTGGCGGTGACGGTCAATCCGAACACCTTCACCTGAATTTCGGGCGGCTCGCGGCTCATGGCATGGCTCTCCATTCAAAATCATGGAGAAACCGTCATCGGTGAGGGCGTTTTTTAAGTAGGGCACAAGGTTCCAAATATCGCAAGCAAGGGCATCCTCCCTCTCCCGCCGCCAATCCCGTTGAAAGAGCAAAACCGGTGACAATTCATAGGTCTATCGGCCGGACACCGCCCCCGGCGCTTTCCGGCGGAGCACCGCTTCTAAGGCGGATTCACAAGCTATAATGATAAGTGACTGACAAGACTAGGATTCTCGTGACTATTTGTTGCGGCGGGGAACCTGCACCTCACCGCCGCCGGCGGACTCAGGACTGCCCGTCCTCATCCTTCAGCGCGCGGTCGAGCATTTCGCGCGCGTTGACCAGATCGTCGAGCGCCGCCTTCAGCCGGTCGCGGTCAAGGGACGGCGCGCTGCCGTTGCGGATGCTGGGCGGCGCATAGGCCTGCGCGCCGGAAGGTCCCGACGCCGGGCGCGCCACCACCGGCCGGGGCTGCAGACTTGCCGGATCCGGCATCGGCACCGTGGCGACCGGCACCGGCTCGCCGCGCGGACGCGGCATCGCAGGTTCGCTCAGGCGAGGTTCGGGCAGGCGCGTCTCGCTCAGGCGATGCGATGACGACGGTACGAAATCCATCGGCCCGCGCGCGGGCTTGGCGTGGACCTCGACATCGTCGCCCTCGTCCTCTTCCTCCTCGTCGAATTCCTGCTCCTCAGCCTCTTCCTCGTCGGCCTCTTCGAGATCGGTCTCCTCGTCTTCGAGCTCGGCCTCGACTTCCTCTTCTTCATCCTCAGGCTTGCGCCGCGCGGAGCGCGCGTTGCGTGTCTGCGCTTCCTGATCGAAGGACGGCCCGCTGAAGGACGCCGGCGCGATGGCGGAATCCTCCATCAGGCCTTGCACCGCCTTGATGCCGTGCTCGCGCAAAATGCGCTGCACGCCGCGAATGGTGTAGCCCTCGCCGTAAAGCAGGCGGCGGATGCCGCGCAGCAGATGCACGTCGTCAGGGCGATAATAGCGGCGTCCGCCGCTGCGCTTCATCGGTTTGATCTGGACGAAGCGAGTCTCCCAGAAGCGCAGCACATGCGCCGGGATATCGAGATCGTCGGCAACCTCGCTGATCGTCCGAAATGCATCCGGCGCCTTGTCCAAATGCACACTCCCCTTGTTGCCGGGCCGTCATCAGGCGGCGACTCAGCGCGCGGACTGAATCACGACGCACGGAATCTACCGCGTTTTACGGCGCAGGGGAATTCTCAAGGAAAAAGCGGAGAAATTATCCGCCTGCGCGGGGAGCACAGGCGCCGCGGCGGTTCACGACGGCGGCGTGTGAACTGAAACCGCTATTCGGACTCGGCGGCAGCGGCGCTGCCATTGGCGTGGCCGTTGATGCGCTGCTTGAGGATGGCCGAGGGCTTGAACACCATCACCCGGCGCGGCGAGATGGGAACCTCGGTGCCGGTCTTGGGATTGCGGCCGATCCGCTGGCCTTTCTGCCGGACCATGAACGAGCCGAACGAGGACAGTTTCACCGTCTCGCCCTTCTCGAGGCAGTCGGTGATTTCCTTCAGCACCAGTTCCACGAAAGCGGAGGATTCAGTGCGCGACAGCCCCACCTTCTGATAGACGGCTTCGCACAAATCAGCGCGTGTTACGGTCTTGCCAACTTCGCTCATCGCCTGCCCCACAACATTTCCGGCGAACAATTCGCGTCTGAAATTAGGGGGTTAACCCGGAGGGGTCAACCCGCACTCACCACTCAAAACAATCTGTTTTCACGCAGGAAACCGGTTGATTTTTATCCAACCTTCACCAGCGCAGCAGTGCCGAACCCCAGGTGAAGCCGCCGCCCATCGCTTCCAGCATCACCAGATCGCCTTTCTTGATGCGCCCGTCGGCAGCCGCCGCGGCCAGCGCCAGCGGAATCGAGGCTGCCGAGGTGTTGCCGTGCTCGTCCACGGTCAACACCACTTTTTCCGGCGCGATATGCAGCTTCTTGGCCGAGGCATCGATGATGCGCTTGTTGGCCTGATGCGGCACCAGCCAGTCGATATCGTCCGCCGTGGTGCCGGTGGCGTTAAAGGCGTCGACGATCACATCGGTGATCATGCCGACCGCATGCTTGAACACCTCGCGCCCTTCCATCCGCAGATGGCCGGCGGTCTGGGTGGTCGAAGGACCGCCATCGACGAACAGCTTGTCCCTATGGCGGCCGTCCGAGCGCAGATGGGCGGTCAGCACGCCGCGGTCGGCGCTGGTGCCGGGCTGCTGCTGGGCGTCCAGCACCACCGCGCCGGCGCCGTCGCCGAACAGCACGCAGGTGGTGCGGTCGTTCCAGTCGAGGATCCGGGAGAAGGTTTCGGCGCCGATCACCAGAGCGCGCTTGAAGGCGCCGCTCTTGAGGAAGTTGTCGGCGGTGGCGAGCGCGAAGATGAAGCCGGAGCACACGGCCTGCACGTCGAACGCCGCGCCGTGAGTGATGCCGAGCGCTTCCTGGATCTGCACGGCGGTCGCCGGAAAGGTGTTGTCGGGCGTCGAGGTCGCCAGCACGATCAGGTCGATGGACTGCGCGTCGATGCCGGCATTGGCGATCGCTGCCTGCGCCGCCTTGGTGCCGAGATGCGAGGTGTATTCGCCGTCGGCCGCGATATGGCGCTGCCGGATGCCGGTGCGCTGGACGATCCATTCGTCGGACGTGTCGACCGTCTTCGCCAGTTCGGCATTAGTGACGATCCGCTCGGGCAGGTATGCACCATAGCCGAGCACAACCGAACGCGTCGTGGTCACGAGACAGCCTCCTGCGCGGTCGGCACCATGGCCAAAAGGCCGCCGCCGCGGTTGAGTGTTTGATTGATCTTTGTCAGGAGATCGTAGCGGACCATGTCATAGCCAACATCGACGGCTGAGGCAAAGCCTTCGGCATCGGTTCCGCCATGGCTCTTGATCACGACGCCGTTGAGGCCGAGGAACACCCCGCCATTGACCTTGCGCGGGTCCATCTTGTCGCGGAGCGCGTTGAAGGCTCCCCGCGCCAGGATATAGCCGAGCTTGGAGCGCCAGGTGCGCCCCATCGCGCTGCGCAGATACTGCGCGATCTGCCGCGCGGTGCCCTCCGCGGTCTTCAGCGCGATGTTGCCGGAAAAGCCCTCGGTGACGATCACGTCCGCCGCGCCCTTGCCGATACCGTCGCCCTCGACGAAGCCGATGAAGTCGAGCTCGGGCAGGTTCATCGCCCGGAGCAGTTCGGCGGCACGCCGGACCTCCTCGACGCCCTTGACCTCCTCGACGCCGATATTGAGCAGGCCGACCGTCGGCCGCTCCAGATCGAACAGCACCCGCGCCATCGCACTGCCCATGATCGCGAGCGCCGCGAGGTGCTGCGCATCGCCCCCAATCGAGGCGCCGACATCGAGCACCACCGACTCGCCGCGCACCGTCGGCCAGGCGCAGGCAATCGCCGGCCGGTCGATCCCCGGCAGCATGCGCAGGTTGAAGCGGGCCATCGCCATCAGCGCGCCGGTGTTGCCGGCGGAGATCGCGACATCGGCCTCGCCCTTCTTCACCGCGTCGAGCGCCAGCCACATCGACGAGGTCTTGCGCCCGCGCCGCAGCGCCTGGCTCGGCTTCTCGTCCATGGTGATGGCGACATCGGTATGGATCACCCGCGATGCCGCCTTCATCGCCGGATGGGCGTCGAGCTCGCGGTTGATCTGGGCGCTGTCGCCGAACAGCAGGAATTCAGTATCGGGGTGCCGGGTCAGGGAAATGCCGGCTCCGGGAACGACGACCGATGCGCCGTAATCGCCACCCATGGCGTCGAGCGCAATTCGAACCTTTTGGGCCATGTCCGTTCCGGAAACCTGAATCTGCGGTCAAAAACCAAAAACCGCTCCCCTGCAGGAACGCCGCGAGGGCGCTGCAAGTAGCGATAAGCGGACAGCGGTGGGCTGACCCCAAAACAATACCTTGTCCGCGTGGCGATACAACATCTTGACGGGCCTGTCTCGCCCCACTCAATGCCGTTTCGGCTTCTTGCCGGGCTCCGGAGCGGCCTCCTTCAGCGCCTTAAGCGCGGCGAAGGGATGCTCGTCCGGATCGCCCTCCTCGGCGGGGGCGACGAAAACCGCGTCCGCCTTGCGCGGATAGGGATCTATTCCCAAAAACAGCATCTCCGTGGCCAGCCGGCCGAGATTGATGGTGCCGCCGACGATCTCCTCCGGCGGCTCGGGAATGTCCTCCTCCTCGTCCGCCGTGTGCGGCACGGCCTTCGCTACGGTGCCGGCCGGCGCGAAGGTGATATCGACCGGTTCCACGATCAGGCTTTCCATCGGCTCCAGCGTGACCACGCAGGTCTGGCCGACCCTGCCCCGCACTTCGCCGGTGACATGGACCAGCCCCTCGCGGCCATGGGCGAGATCGAATTCCGCCGCCGCTTCGGAGAGCTCGCGCAGGCCGCCGAGCTCCGCCAGCGCGGCGCGCTGGGCGGGACTGGCGGTGAAGGCGACATGCGATCCGGCCTCCGGAATCTGCGCCACGATGACGGGGACGCTCCAGGGGGTGTCCTGCTCCGGGGTGCGGGAGCGGCGAGGTTTCTCGGTCATGGCGGATGCCTTTCAGTTCGATCCGGACAGCGGGGCCGGAAAGCGCCAGCCTGTCCCCATCAAGGCCACGCGGTCGAGCGGCTCCAGCACGGCCAGCACGGCGGTCATGTAGGCCGCGATCTTCGCCGCACTGTCCGGGTGTGCACCGTTGAGGACGTTGCGGTTGATGGCGGCGGCCAGTGCCTCGCCACCGGCGGCCAGCGCGGCGTCATAGGCGGCGGTGCGGCCGTAGAACGCCTCGCCGAACGCCTGCATCCGTTTCGGCACGGTGAGGTCGCCGACGCCCATTTCGCGCAGGTTGCCGTCCATGTCGGTGCAGAAACGGTCGAACAGTTCCTGGGCGAGATCGCCCGCCTCCACGGCACGCAGCCGGCGCAGCACCGGCCACAGATGCAGCACCAGCATGTCGAAGCGGCCGTTCACCGTGTCAGGCACATCGAGGCCGGCGTAAAATGCCGGCTGTCGTGCCTGCGCCACGATCATGCCATAGATCGCTTCAATGGTGCCGCCGGACGGGGCAGAACTCCGGAAGTGTTTGAACGGCCAAAGCATTACTGGCTCCGCATCGGGCCACCGGCCTGCGGCGGCGTTCGGACGTGTTGCAATCGGAAGTCCTGCCGGGTACGTCAACGCACCACGCGATGCAAGAGCGCATTGCGTGGTCATGCAAGAGGATAGCCCCTTTGGCCGAGATGATCGTGAGCCCCGACGCAAGCCGGCAGACCCGGACACCCCGTGCGCGGTTGCCGCGCCCTCGTGGCTGGCGCCTGGCGGCGGCTGCGATTGCGGTCTGCGCCGTGCTCGGCGGATGCACCAGCGAGCAGTTCCAGAAGGGTTACATCCTGCCGCCGGGCGCGCTCGAGCAGATCCCGCTCGGCGCCAGCCAGGACCAGGTGCTGATCGTGATGGGCACGCCCTCCACGGTCGCGACGCTGAACGGCGAGGTGTTCTACTACATCTCGCAGCGCACCGAGCGCAAAGTCGCCTTCATGAGCCAGCAGGTGATCGACCAGCGCGTGATCGCGATCTATTTCGACAAGGATCGCCGCGTGCAACGCATCGCCAATTACGGCCTCAAGGACGGCCGCATCTTCGACTTCATCACGCGCACCACGCCGACCAGCGGTCAGGAACTCTCCTACCTGACGCCGCTGTTCAAGATCCTCAGCACGCGGGATTAAAGCGAAGCCACCGTTCGGCTTGATCGCCTTTGCGAGCAGCCAACCAAGCAATCCAGCCCTCATGGTGAGGAGGCGCGAAGCGCCGTCTCGAACCATGAGGCAGCCCCATCCTTCGAGACGCGCGCAAGAGCGCGCTCCTCAGGATGAGGACTGGATTGCGACTGGATCGCTTCGGCGCTTGCGCGCCTTGCAATAACGGCTGAGGGAATCGCTCTGCCCGCGATGCGGGATCAGACCGCCACCAATCCCCGCTCGACGAACTTGTAGCCCGCCTCCCAGCGGCGATATGCCTCGCTGTCCTTGGGATAGGGATTGTGGTGCGGCTCGCGATTGAAACAGGCGCGCTTGCCCTGCTCGAACGGATCGTTGTCGTCCATGACCTGGCCTCCCCGAAAAGCTGTCAATCGAAACGCCGTACCTGGAGGAATACAACGCGTCCGGCGCAAAAGGTTTCCCACCGCACCAAGAAAGGTTGCGCGCCGCGCGAAGATGTCGCATCGCCCAAACAAAAACGCCCGCGGCATGCCGCGGGCGTTTTCGTCAAA
This sequence comes from uncultured Afipia sp., assembly GCA_964384815.1. Taxonomy (GTDB): domain Bacteria; phylum Pseudomonadota; class Alphaproteobacteria; order Rhizobiales; family Xanthobacteraceae; genus Afipia. Next base: position 283,146 of record CAYLLZ010000003.1, read on the forward strand.
TGCGATTGAAATCAGTGAGCGAGAATCGCCAGCAGCAGCAATGCTACGATGTTGGTGATCTTGATCATCGGATTCACTGCAGGACCAGCCGTATCCTTGTAGGGGTCGCCGACGGTATCGCCGGTCACCGCCGACTTGTGGGCTTCCGAGCCCTTGCCGCCGAAATGGCCGTCCTCGATGTACTTCTTGGCGTTGTCCCATGCGCCGCCGCCCGAGGTCATCGAGATCGCGACGAACAGGCCGGTGACGATCACGCCGAGCAGCATGGCGCCGACCGCGGAGAACGCCGCCGACTTGCCGGCTGCGCCGCCGCCCGCGATGAAGTAGATCACGAAATAGACGCCGATCGGCGACAGCACCGGCAGCAGCGAGGGGATGATCATTTCCTTGATCGCGGCCTTGGTTAGCAGGTCCACCGCACGGCCGTAGTCCGGCTTGTCGGTGCCCTTCATGATGCCCGGCTTTTCGCGGAACTGACGACGCACCTCCTCGACGATCGCGCCGGCGGCACGGCCGACCGCGGTCATGCCCATCGCGCCGAAGAGATACGGCAGCAGGCCGCCGAACAGCAGGCCGACCACGACATACGGGTTGTTGAGCGAGAAGTCCGGATTGACGCCGGCGAAGTACTTGTGAGTCGCCGAATGGGCCACGAAGAACTTGAGGTCTTCGTTATAGGCCGCGAACAGCACCAGCGCGCCGAGACCGGCCGAGCCGATGGCATAGCCCTTGGTCACCGCCTTGGTGGTGTTGCCGACCGCGTCGAGCGCGTCGGTCGCCTTGCGGACTTCCTTGGGCAGACCCGCCATCTCGGCGATGCCGCCGGCGTTGTCCGTCACCGGGCCGAAGGCGTCGAGCGCGACGATCATGCCCGCCAGCGCCAGCATGGTGGTGGTGGCGATGGCAATGCCGAATAAGCCGGCCAGGCTGTAGGTGATCAGGATGCCGGCGATGATGACGATGGCGGGAAGCGCGGTCGCCTCCATCGAGATCGCAAGACCCTGAATGACGTTGGTGCCGTGACCGGTGACCGAGGCCTGCGCGATTGACTTCACCGGGCGATAGTCGGTGCCGGTGTAGTATTCGGTGATCCAGATGATCAGGCCGGTGACGCCAAGACCGACCACGCCGCACAGGAACAGCGACATGCCGGAGAACTTGACGCCTTCCAGCGGACCGAAGCCGATGAGCTGGTGGATCACGATGGCGAGGCCGGCGAGCGAGAGCACGCCGGTCGCGATCAGGCCCTTGTAGAGCGCGCCCATGATCGACTGGCTGACGCCGAGCTTGACGAAGAAGGTGCCGGCGATCGAGGTCAGGATGCAGATGCCGCCGATGGCGAGCGGCAGGATCATCATGTTCGGCAGCAGCGCGGGCGCGCCGGCGAAGAAGATCGCCGCCAGCACCATGGTCGCCACCGCGGTCACCGCATAGGTCTCGAACAGGTCGGCCGCCATGCCGGCGCAGTCGCCGACATTGTCGCCGACGTTGTCGGCGATGGTCGCCGGGTTGCGCGGATCGTCCTCCGGAATGCCGGCTTCGACCTTGCCGACGAGGTCGCCGCCGACGTCCGCGCCCTTGGTGAAGATGCCGCCGCCGAGACGGGCGAAGATCGAAATCAGCGAAGCGCCGAAGCCGAGCGCCACCAGCGCGTCGATGACGACGCGGTTGTTGGGGGCAAGACCTGCGAAGTGGGTCAGATAGATGTAGTACAGCGTGACGCCGAGCAGCGCGAGGCCGGCCACCAGCAGGCCGGTGATCGCGCCCGCCTTGAAGGCGAGCTCAAGGCCGCCGGCCAGCGACTGGGTCGCCGCCTGCGCGGTGCGAACGTTGGCGCGCACCGACACGTTCATGCCGATGAAACCTGCCGCACCGGACAGCACCGCGCCGATCAGGAAGCCGACCGCCACCAGCACGCCGAGGAAATACGCGAGCAGCGCGAAGATCACGATGCCGACGATGCCGATGGTGGTGTATTGCCGCCGCAGATAGGCCTGCGCGCCTTCACGCACCGCACCTGCAATTTCCTGCATCCGCGCGTTGCCGGCGTCCGCGCCGAGCACCGACGAGGTTGCCCATGCGGCGTATACAATCGAGAGCACGCCGCAGAGCACGATCAACCATAATGCTGTCATCTGACTTGCCTTTGTTTCCCGGAATATCCGTATCCCGCGAGCGCGGACGGAAAAGAAGAAAAACGGAGGTTTGCCAGCCGCCGCCGGGTTGCCTCAATTTGGCGCGGACAATGCCAAAATCGCCCTCGCGGCGCAATGAGCGGAGAGCCCCCAAAACCCCGTTTTTAGGCTAATTCAACCAACGTCGAACGGCGCATGCGCTCAGAAATGGCTGTAGGACAAACGCTGCAGCACAATCGCCTGCCCGCGCGAATCGACCAGCACCGGCGGCGCGCTGCCGGCCGTGATGCGGCCGATTGTCGTCACCGCAACGCCCGACTCACGCGCGGCGCTCTCGAACGCGGCCCAGCGATTCTCCGCGACGGTCGCGAGCACCTCGTAATCGTCGCCGCCCGAGACCAAAGTCCCCAGATCGGCCGCGCCATTTGCGAGCAGCCGCGCCGCGACCGGCGACAACGGCACCGCGTCGGCCTCGATGCGCGCCGAAACGCCGGAGGCGGCGCACAGCTTGGCAAGATCGCCAACGAGGCCGTCCGAGATGTCCATCGCGGCATGGGCGTGATCGCGCAGCGCCTTCGCCAGCGCAAGGCGCGGCTGCGGCACACGGTAGCGCCCGGTGAGGAAATCGCGCCCCGCGGCATCGCCCGCCAGCGCCGCGGCGGCCTTGCCGCCCTTGAGCACATCGAGGCCCAGCGCGGCGTCGCCAACGCTGCCGGAGACGACGACGCGGTCGCCCTCTTGCGCGCTATCGCGGCGGACCATTGTTCCGGGGGCTACCCTGCCAAAGACGGTGATGGAGATAGTCAGCGGCCCCGGCGTCGAAACGGTGTCGCCGCCGAGCAGCGGGCAGTTGAACGCCTCCGCATCTTCCCCCAGCGCGCGCGCGAACGGCGTGAGCCACGCCTCGCTGGCCTGCCGCAGCGCCAGCGTCAGCACGAAGCCGGCCGGGGCCGCGCCCTTGGCGGCGAGATCGGACAGGTTCACTCGCAGCGCCTTGCGCGCCAGCGTCTCCGGCGGATCGGTGGCAAGGAAATGCACGCCCTCCACCACCGCATCGACGGTGACGACGAGGTCGTCGCCGGAGGCGGCCAGCACCGCCGCATCGTCGATCAGGCCGAGCGCGCCGGCATCGCTGGCGAGCGGCCGGAAATAGCGCGCGATCAGGTCATGTTCGGCAGAGGCCATCGTGGTTGCCCAAACGTCCCCGTTTCGTCATGGCCGGGCTCGTCCCGGCCATCCACGTCTTACCGAATATCCCAAGACGTGGATGCCCGGCACAAGGCCGGGCATGACGGCTTTATTGTTAAAACTCACCACTGCGGAACTGCCGCGCGATCTGGTCGAGCACGGCGTTGACGAGGCCGGTCTCGTCGCGATCGACAAAGGCGTGGGCGACGTCGACATATTCCTTGATGACGACGCGCGCGGGCACATCCTTGCGGTGATCGAGTTCATAGGCGCCAGCGCGCAGCACCGCGCGCAGGATGGCGTCGATCCGCTTCAGCGGCCAGCCTTTATTAAGCGCGTCGTCGAGCAGCGGGTCGAGCTTCTCCTGCTCGCGCACCACGCCGGACACCACATCGCGGAAGAACGCCGCCTCGGCCGGCAGATATTTCTCGCCCTCGACCTCGTTGCCGAGCCAGTGACTCTCGAACTCGGCGAAGATGTCGTTCACGCCCGCGCCCGCGATGTCCATCTGGTAGAGCGCCTGCACGGCGGCAAGCCGCGCCGCGCCGCGCCGGTTGGCCTTCTTCTCGACGGTTTTCGGAGCGTCGGCCATTACGGTTTCGCCAGCCTGCGGCGGATGCGGATCATCGCGAGCGCCGCCCGCGCGGCGTCGCCGCCCTTGTTGAGCTCGTCGGCGCGGGCGCGCGCCCAGGCCTGTTCCTCGGTGTTGACGGTGATGATGCCGTTGCCGAGCGGCAGGCTGCGCGCCACTGCAAGGTCCATCAGCCCGCGCGCGGATTCCATCGACACGATCTCGAAATGGATGGTCTCGCCGCGAATGACGCAGCCGAGCGCGATCGCGCCGTCATAGGGCTTGCCGTTCTTCTTGGCAGCATCCAGCGCGATCGAGATCGCCGCCGGAATCTCCAGCGCGCCCGGAACGCTGAGCACGTCGTATTTGACGCCGGCAGCGTCCAGTTCCTTCAACGCGCCGGCCAGCAGCGCGCTCTGGATCTCGTCATAGAAGCGAGCCTCGACGATCACCACGCGGGCGCCGGTGATATCGGTCTCGTCGTTCAGTTGCGCGCGGCGCGGTTCAGCCATCGGTCGTCCCAATAGTCAATTTGACTTACGTTGCGCGCTTGTAGTCGCTCAGCCACGCAATTCCAAGCCGGAATTCCTGTTCGATATCAACCGTCATGCCCGGCCTTGTGCCGGGCATCCACGCCTTGGCGGCATGGCAGGAAAGACGTGGATGGCCGGACAAAGGGCGTTTACGCCCGTCTTCAACGGGCTATGCCCGGCCATGACGATAATTCATTTCATCTCCGTCAGCCGCGCCGCATAGCGCGCCATCAGATCGACTTCGAGATTAATCTGCGTGCCCGCCTGCCACGCGTGCAGGATGGTCGCCTGCAACGTGTGCGGGATGATCAGCACCGAAAATGTATCGTCCGCCGCGCTGTTGACGGTGAGCGAGACGCCGTCGAGCGTTACCGATCCCTTGGTGGCGATGAAACGCGCGAGATCGCGCGGCGCGCGCAGCTCGAACCGCGCCATGTCGGGCAGATCGTCGCGCGCAAGAATGACGACAATGCCATCGACATGCCCGGCGACGATGTGGCCGCCGAGTTCGTCGCCGATCTTGAGCGCGCGCTCGAGATTGAGCCGCGTGCCGGCGCGCCAGTGCTGCGCCGTGGTCAGTCGCAGCGTCTCGGCGGCGGCATCGACCTCGAACCAGGTGCGGCCCTGTTCCGTGCCGGAGCGCACCACCGTGAGGCACACGCCGTTGCAGGCGATCGACGCGCCGTCGGCGATGCTCGCCTGATCGTAGCGGCAGGCGATGCGCAGGCGATGCAACTGGCCCTGCGCGGTCGGCGTCAGGGCTGTGATCTCGCCGATGTCGGTGACGATGCCGGTGAACATGGGCCTCTTTCGCCTGTCTTCCTGCTTCCGTCATGCCCGGCCTCGTGCCGGGCATCCACGTCTTCCTTATTTCAAGTGTTCCAAGGCGTGGATGGCCGGGACAGGCCCGGCCATGACGACTTCAAACACGATCTCGTTCAGAGGCGCTCATAGATCATGAGACTGTCGCCCCCGACTGTTTCGCTAGCACGAAGCCTGAATGAAGGCGACTGCGTGATTGCGCTCAAGGGTTGCGTCTCCAGCGCAGCAACGCCATCCTCGCCGATCCGGCCGGGACCGCGCAGCAGCCAGATCTCATCGACCAGCCCGGCGGTGAGGAACGACGACGCCACCCGCGCCCCTCCTTCGACCATGAGGCGGGTGATGCCTTTATCGGCCAGCGCATGCAGCACCTGCGGCAACGCCAGACCGGGCGGCGCGCTGGTCGTGGTGGCGACACGCAGCAGATGCGCGCCCGCGCCGCCGAGTTTGGCGGCCGCCTTTGCTTCCGCAAGCTCCGAGGTCATGACCCAGAGCGGTGTTGCCCGCGCCGAATGCACGAGGCGGCTGTCGCCCGGCAGCCGCAGCGCGCGGTCCAGCACCACCCGCACCGGCGAGCGCTTTTCCATGCCCGGCAAACGGCAGGTCAACAGCGGATCGTCCGCCAGCACGGTGCCGATGCCGACCAGAATGGCGTCGCTTTGCGCACGGAGCAGATGCACCCGCGCCTGCGCCGCCGCGCCGGTGATCGCGACCGGGCGATGCCCCGCCGCGGCGATCTTGTCGTCGGCGGAGACCGCGAGCTTGAGAATGACGTGCGGGCGATGCTCGCGCACCCGCATGAAATGCCCGGCATGATCGCGCGCGGCCTCTTCGGCGCATACTCCGATATCCACGGCAATGCCGGCGGCGCGCAGCCTTGCATGGCCCTGCCCCGCAACTTCCGGATTCGGATCCTCGATGGCGGAGACGACGCGCGCGATGCCGGCGGCGACGATGGCGTCGGCGCAAGGCGGCGTCTTGCCGTGATGCGAGCACGGCTCCAGCGTCACGTACAGCGTCGCGCCGCGCGCCGCGGCACCCGCCCGCGCCAGCGCTTCCGGCTCGGCATGAGGCCGTCCGCCCGGCGCGGTCCAGCCACGCCCGACAATCACGCCATCCTTCACGATCACCGCGCCGACCGCGGGATTAGGCCAGGTTCGCCCCTGCCCGCGCCGGCCGAGCGCGAGCGCGAGTTGCATGTAGCGATGATCAGACATCGGACCGGAGATAAGGGAGGCGAAGCCGGCGGGGCGCCGTCATTTCGGCACGGCCGCCGGGGGCGGATCGTCCTCGTTCGACAATTCGCCCAGCACGGTCTCGAAGTCCTTGGCCTCGCGGAAATCGCGATAGACCGAGGCGAAGCGCACATAGGCGACGTCGTCGAGCTTGCGCAGATGCTCCATCACGATCTCGCCGATGGTCTCTGACGAAATCTCGGACTCGCCGCCGCCCTCCAGCTCGCGCACGATGGCCGACACCATCCGCTCGAGCTGCTCGGAATCCACCGGCCGCTTGCGCAGCGAGATCTGCAGCGAGCGTACCAGCTTGTCGCGGTCGAACGGCACGCGGCGGCCGCTGCGCTTGATCACGGTGAGTTCGCGCAGTTGCACGCGCTCGAAAGTGGTGAAGCGGAAATTGCACGCCATGCAGACGCGCCGCCGCCGTATCACGGCCGAGTCTTCGGTCGGCCGTGAATCCTTCACCTGGGTATCGAGACTGCCGCAGCTTGGACAACGCATGAGCGCACAGCCTTCCGGTTGGCCTTACGGATAGATCGGGAAACGATCGGTGAGCTCGCGCACCCGCTGCTTCACCGAAGCCTCGACGCCGGGGGCCGAGCCGTCCGGCGACTGCGCCACCGCATTCAGGACTTCGGCGATCAGCGCGCCGACTTGCTTGAATTCGGCAACGCCGAACCCGCGCGTGGTCGCCGCCGGGGTGCCGAGACGCAGGCCCGAGGTGACGAACGGCTTTTCGGGATCGAACGGAATGCCGTTCTTGTTGCAGGTGATGGCCGAGCGTACCAGAGCGCGCTCCGAGATGTTGCCCTTCAGCCCCTTGGGGCGCAGGTCCACCAGCATCAGATGGTTGTCAGTGCCGCCCGAGACGATCTCGAAGCCATGGCCGCGCAGCGCTTCGGCGAGTGCTCTGGCGTTCTCGACGATGTTCTTGGCGTAGACCTTGAAGTCCGGGCTCAGCGCTTCCTTGAACGCCACCGCCTTGGCGGCGATGACATGCATCAGCGGGCCGCCCTGCAGGCCGGGGAAGATCGCCGAGTTGATCTTCTTGGCGATCTCCTCGTCGTTGCAGAGGATCAGGCCGCCGCGCGGGCCGCGCAGCGACTTGTGCGTGGTGGTGGTGGTGACGTGGGCATGCGGCACCGGCGAAGCATGCACGCCGCCGGCGACGAGGCCGGCGAAATGCGCCATGTCCACCAGGAAATAGGCGCCGACGCTGTCGGCGATCTCGCGGAAGCGCTTGAAGTCCCACGGACGCGAATAGGCCGAGCCGCCGGCGATGATCAGCTTCGGCTTCACCTCCTGCGCCTGCCTGGCCACCGCATCCATGTCGATGATCTGGTCCTCGCGGCGCACGGTGTAGTGCGAGGCCTTGAACCACTTGCCCGACATGTTGACCGGCGAGCCGTGGGTGAGATGGCCGCCGGCGGCAAGGTCGAGACCCATGAAGGTGTCGCCCGGCTGCAGCAGCGCCAGGAACACCGCCTGGTTCATCTGGCTGCCGGAGTTCGGCTGCACGTTGGCAAAGTTCGCGCCGAACAGCTTCTTGGCGCGCTCGATCGCCAGCGTCTCGGCGACGTCGACCCATTCGCAGCCGCCATAGTAGCGCTTGCCCGGATAGCCTTCGGCGTACTTGTTGGTCATCACCGAGCCCTGCGCCTCGAGCACGGCGCGGCTGACGATATTCTCGGACGCGATCAGCTCGATCTCATGCTGCTGGCGACCGAGCTCGCCCTTGATCGCATCGGCGATCTCGGGATCGGCCTGCGCCAGCGACGCAGTGAAAAAGGTGTCCGGGGCAGACGCGGTCTTGGCGGAAGAACTGGACGAGCTCATTGGGTACATCTCCACCGCCGCAGCCTGGCGATGGCGCGGACGGTCATTGGGCTTGGGCGGAAACAGCGCGAGCGAGATACCATATGTGGCACCGATGGCCAAGCTAGGGCGGCAAAAGGTGATATTTAGTGTGCCAGCGCAAACTGCCGGCTTTTCCGGGGGTCCGCCCGTTTCTGCCAGACCCCTGCCCGACCCCGGATGCCGCCCGGCATCTTGTTTTCTAGGAATAATATCCGGCTATTCAGCCTGCCCCGATGCGGGCGGCAATGACGGCTCCGGCAGCGCTCAACGGTGAAACCGAAACGGCGATTCGAACGCAGGCCCGCCTACAGACGGGCAAACAACAACACCATGTTCAGCAGACAGCCCGCCGCGAGGACGAGCATCAACGCAAGCTGGACACGGGCGCGGCTGGTTCGTGGAATCGCTTTCATCATGCTCGGATGATGGAAAGAGTCGGGCAAGGAGTCCCGGCCTTTATTTTTCGCCTGGACACCCCCGGATTCAGGACTCGTTTACGAGTCGATTCTCCCGTCCGGACCCGCCTGCGCCCCGGTCCGCGACCTATGGGTTGAGAAAGGCGGCCAGACATGGTGATTTGCCCCTCCACAGGGAAGGGATCAGATGTCCGAAGCCAGAAACAACGCCACGATCAAGATCGTCATTCTGTCCGGCGCGGTGATCATCGCGCTGTTCGCCTACAAGGCGATGATCGGCGGGGCGCGGCAGGACGTTTTCGGTTTCTCGCCGGGCATGCCGCGCGAGGATGCCGACAAGATCATCTCCAAGCGGCAATGGGTCTGCGAGACGCCGGACGAGAATTCGCTCGACTGCAAGACCGAAGCCGGTCAGGTGCGGCTGGCCTTTGCCGGCGCGCTGAAAGGCAAGCCGGTCTACGCCATCCATGCCTCGCTGAACCGGCGCGATCTGTCGCCGGAGGAAATCGCCAAATCCGTGTCCAAGCAGTTCGGCCGCGAGCCGACCACCGGCGGCGCCGACAAGGGCGGGCACTATGTGTGGGATCTGCCGAACGGCAGCACGCTCAAGCTCGACGGCACCGAATTGCAGATGACCAACAAGGCCCTCGCCGACCGCAACGGGACGGCCACCACGGGATCGGTCCCCGCGCCGCCTGCGCAGTAATTCCTTCCGCACAGCGCGGCCGGCGATGACCGCAGTCCATCGCGTTGCATCGCGCGCGAAAAAGCGTGCCGCACCCGCACAGGATGCGACACGCCCGGGAAGTGTTCGCTGGAGAATAACGGGCCGCCGGTCTTGCGCCGGCTTGGCCCAACCCTTCGCCCGCGCGGCAACCGCGCCAGCGACTCGTCTCAGAGACGATAGAGGATCTGGTCGGTCCAGAAGCGCTCGAGGCGATGCAGCGACTTGTTGAGGGTCGCGAACTCCTCGTTGGAGATGCCGCCGACCTGCTCCACCGTCTTGACGTGCTTCTGATACAGCGCATCGACGATGTGGCGGATCTCCTGGCCCTGCGCGGTCAGGCGGATGCGGACCGAGCGACGATCAACGCGCGAGCGCTGATGATCGAGGTAGCCCATCTCGACGAGCTTCTTCAGATTGTAGGAGACGTTTGAGCCGAGATAGTAACCGCGCGTGCGCAGCTCGCCCGCGGTCAGCTCCTTGTCGCCGATATTGTAGAGCAGCAGCGCCTGCACCGAGTTGATGTCGGAGCGGCCGCGGCGATCGAACTCGTCCTTGATGACGTCGAGCAGACGGCGATGCAGCCGCTCCACAAGAGTCAAAGCTTCGAGATAGAGCGGCTGAACCGGCGCGGCAATGTTCTGAGCGGCGGGTTCAACCGCCTTCATTGCGGATTTCATCATGACACTTCCCTGTTGTCGTTTTTACGACTTATTCGACGAAACTTTTGCTTCGTCTGATGAGCCCAACGTAAGGGACGTGATTGAAGATGAGCTTAAACAACAGCATAAAGATAAGGTTTATTTGAATCAGTAAACGATTGATTTAGCCCGCATTTTCAGGGCCTTTCGTTACTTCTCGTTCACGACGCCGCGCCGCTGTTCACGCTTCGTCACCCGATCTGTCGCATTCCAGAACAAAGACGCTTCAAATTTGAAAGATTCCGTTGAGGATCGTGGCGCGCTATGGCGGCCGCTCGCGCGCCGCCATCCACGCCAGCGCAAGATAGGCCACCAGCATGATCGCTGCGAACACGACGACCATGATATTGCCGCCATAGATGGCCGGAAACATCAGCTCGATCACCGCCATCGACACCACGGTGGTGAGCCACACCACCGCGCCCCACGGCGTTGCGAGCCACAGCCCGACCGCGGCGACGAGTTCGATCACCGCGAAATACACGGTCGCTGATTGCCACTGCGCGGTCTGCACCTCGAACGCAGTGTCCTCGGTGCCGATGAAGCCGGTGATCTGCGCCCAGTTGTAGAGACCGAGCGTCATCGCGATCACCGCCATCGCGCGCAGGAACAGCACGAGCCGCGTCGTCCACGCGGTCCCGCCGGTTTCCGCATCCGGTGGCAGCACGGGACCGCCGGTCACCACCGGATCGCGCGGCGCCACGTCATGATGAGCGGCTGTACGGCCTCTGCGTTTTTTCATCGTCCTGCCGGATTCGTCCCCGTTCGCGGCGAAGTCTTGGTCGTTTGACCGCGCAAAATCAATCACGATCTATGAAAAACCGCGCGGTGACGCGCACCGGCGGGAATGCTAGATTGCCATGCAGCCGGCAGACCCTGCCGCAAAACAATCCAGTTCCTCATGGTGAGGAGGAGCCACCAGCGCGTCACCGCGCGTCTTCCGACGCGCTATGGCGACGTCTCGAACCACGAGGCCACCAGCCTTCCTTCGAGACGTATCGTTTGCGGCGATGCTCCTCAGGATGAGGATCAAGTTTCAGGAAGAAACAATGGCGATCAAATTCGGGCGGCCGATCGAAATGCGTGATGGTCCTGGCAGCGCGCCCCCGGATCGCAGTCCCGCCTCCCCCGCGCTCGATCTGCCGGTCCGACTGCGCCGCAACCGCAAATCGGAATGGACGCGCCGTCTGGTGCGCGAGCACACGCTGACAACCGACGACCTGATCTGGCCGCTGTTCGTCGCCGATGGCGACAACATCCGCGTGCCGGTCGCCTCGATGCCCGGCGTCGAGCGCCTCAGCGTCGATCAATGCGTGCGCGACGCCGAGCGCGCGATGAAGCTGGACATTCCGTGCATCGCGCTGTTCCCCTATACCGAGGCCTCGCTGCGCGACGAGATCGGCAGCGAGGCGCTCAACGTCAACAACCTCGTGTGCCGTTCGGTGCGCGCGATCAAGCGCGAGTTTCCCGAACTCGGCGTGCTCTGCGACGTGGCGCTCGATCCGTTCACCAGCCACGGCCATGACGGCCTGCTGCGCGACGGCGTCATCCTCAATGACGAGACGGTCGCAACGCTGGTGCAACAGGCGCTGGTGCAGGCGGAAGCCGGCTGCGACATCATCGCGCCGTCCGACATGATGGACGGCCGCGTCGGCGCGATCCGCACCGCGCTCGACAATGCCGGCTTCACCGACGTGCAGATCATGGCCTATGCGGCGAAATATGCTTCGGCGTTCTACGGCCCGTTCCGCGACGCGATCGGCTCGGCCAAGGCGCTGCAGGGCGACAAGCGCACCTACCAGATGGACCCCGGCAATTCCAACGAGGCGCTGCGCGAGGTCGAGCTCGACATCGCCGAGGGCGCCGACATGGTGATGGTCAAGCCCGGCCTGCCCTATCTCGATATCGTGCGGCGGGTGAAGGACACCTTCGCCATGCCGACCTTCGCCTATCAGGTGTCGGGCGAATACGCGATGATCGCGGGCGCGGCCAATGCCGGCTGGATCGACGGCGAGCGTGCGATGATGGAAAGCCTGCTCGCCTTCAAGCGCGCCGGCGCCGACGGCGTGCTGACCTACTTCGCCCCGCAGGCGGCGGAGAGACTAAAAGCGGGACACGGCTGATCTCTATCCGTCGAGGCGCGTAGCTCCCGCACCGTCATGGCCGGGCTCGTCCCGGCCATCCACGTCTCTGTCGTCCCGGGATATGAGTCGCACCGCGCCTGCGACATCATTTCTTTTCGTTCATGTCCGGCGGCCATCTTGCGCCGCCAAAATCGTATCGCCATGTCCTGCGCATGTGCCCCGCGGGGGCGCAGAGGAGGAGCACGATGTCCGATACCCGAGACAATGGCGGCGCGACCTGGCGGAACGACCCCTATTCCGGTTCGGCGCAGGCCTATGACGCACGTGAGGACGACGCACTCTACCGCGGCGTGCTGACCAAGCGTTTCATCGCCTTCCTGATCGACCTCGTGGTGCTGTCGGTGCCGATCATCCTCGCCACCATTTTCATCGCGCTGTTCGGCGTGGTGACGCTCGGCCTCGGCTGGATGCTGTTCTGGCTGATCTCGCCGCTGTCGGTGCTGTGGGCACTGATCTATTACGGCTCCTCGCTCGGCGGCCGCCATGCCGCCACCGTGGGCATGCGCACCATGGACATCCACATGCGCACCCGCACCGGCGAGCCGCCCTATTTCCTGCTCGGCGTGGTTCATGCCGTACTGTACTGGCTCTCGGTGTCGCTGCTGACGCCGTTCGTGGTGATCGTCGGCTTCTTCAACCGCCGCTCCCAGTTGCTGCACGACCTGTTGCTCGGAACCACGATCGTCAACTCGTCGGCTGACCTGCCGGCCACGCGCCCGTACTGAACGCGCAGGGCATGACCCCGCTGCGGCCGGCGCCGGTTGACGGTTTCCGGCCGTGGCGCGATGCTGGCATTCGCAGCCGAATCTGCGCGGAGCGACAACGGGCCAGGGCTGCGACGGGATGATATCGGAGCGCGGGCGGCAAGCCCGGGTTCCTTTCGGAGGCTGACGGCGATACGTGACACAGCACTCGCGCAATACCCCGCAATTCTATCTCACCGCGCCTTCGCCCTGTCCGTATCTGGAGGGCCGGCAGGAACGTAAGGTCTTCACGCACCTCGTCGGCGAGAAGGCGGGCGAGCTCAACGACCTCCTGACCCATGGCGGCTTCCGCCGCAGCCAGTCGATCGCCTACCGCCCGGCCTGCGACCAGTGCCGCGCCTGCGTCTCGGTGCGGGTGATCGCGGGCGAATTCCGCCCCTCGCGCAATTTCCGCAAGATCCTCGCGCGCAATGCCGACATCGTCGGCGAGATGCGTAGCGCGGTGCCGACCTCCGAGCAGTATTCGATCTTCCGCGCCTATCTCGACGCCCGTCATCATGACGGCGGCATGGCCGACATGACCGTGCTCGATTACGCGATGATGGTGGAGGACAGCCACGTCGCGACGCGGGTGATCGAATATCGCCGCCGCAAGTCGGGAGCGGGACTGTCCGACAAGGGCGAGCTGATCGCGGTGGCGCTGACCGACATCCTCAATGACGGGCTGTCGATGGTCTATTCCTTCTTCGAGCCCACCGAGCACGACCGCTCGCTTGGCACTTTCATGATCCTCGACCATATCGCGCGGGCGCGGCGGCTCGGCCTGCCTTATGTCTATCTCGGCTACTGGATCGAGGGCTCCGCCAAGATGGACTACAAGGCACGCTTCCGTCCGCAGCAACGCCTTGCGCCGAGCGGCTGGCTGCGCGTCGATGCCACCGGCACCATGGCGCCGGAGCCGCAGGACTGAACTTTCTTGCGTCATGCCCGGCCTTGTGCCGGGCATCCACATCTTAACGAAAGATCAGCAGGAAAGGCGTGGATGGCCGGGACGAGCCCGGCCATGACGCCGTTATTGTCGCGGCATCAGTGCCCCTCATCCTGAGGAGCAACGCACGGCGATGCGTCTCGAAGGATGAAGCCTCACGTGTCCCGGGCGCGATGCAGCGCGCAACGCTGCTTCGCAGAACCGGGACCGTTACGGCGCTGAATGTGGAACGGCCCCGGATCAACGGAGCGACATTTCATGTCGCACCGCGCCCGGGGCACAACTCAACAGCGCGCGCGTCCTCACCATAAGGATCGGCCGCTCACCCCGTCACGAAGTCGATCACCAGCTTCACATTCAGCGCCACCACGATCGCGGCGGTGACGGCGGCGGCGGCGGTGAGCCAGCGCGGCGCGACGAAGCTGCCCATCTTTCGCCGGCTCGCGGTGAACATCACCAGCGGCACGATGGCGAACGGCAGTTGCAGGCTGAGCACCACCTGACTGAGGATCAGAAGCTCGGCGGTGCCCTTCTCGCCGTACCAGATCGTCACCAGCGCCGCCGGCACGATGGCGATGGCGCGGGTCATCAGGCGGCGCAGCCACGGCGCGACGCGGATGTTGATGAAGCCTTCCATCACGATCTGGCCCGACAGCGTCGCGGTGACGGTCGAGTTCAGGCCGCAGCACAGAAGCGCGATTCCGAACAGCGTCGGCGCGAGGGTCGAGCCCAGCATCGGCGAGAGCAGCGCGTGCGCCTGATCGAGTTCGGCGATGTCGGTCTTGCCGGTGGCATGGAACGCGGCGGCAGCCAGAATCAGGATCGAGGCGTTGATGGTCAGCGCGAGGCACAGCGCGATGGTGGAATCAATGGTGGCAAACTTGATCGCCTCGCGCTTCTCCGGCGCGGTGTGGCCGTAGCCGCGGGTCTGCACCAGACCGGAATGCAGATAAAGATTATGCGGCATCACCGTCGCGCCGAGAATGCCGAGCGCGAGGTAGAGCATCTCCGGATTGCGCACGATCTCCACCGTCGGCGCGAAGCCGCGGATCACCTGGCCCCAATCGGGATCGGCCATGCCGATCTGCAGCGCGAAGCATGCGGCGATGACGCCGAGCAGCGTCACCACGAACGCCTCGATCCAGCGGAAACCGAGCGCCTGCAGCGCAAGGATCAGGAACACGTCGAGCGCGGTGATGAGAACGCCGATCTCGAGCGGGATGCCGAACAGCAGATTGAGGCCGATCGCGGTGCCGATGATCTCGGCAAGGTCGGTGGCGCTGATGGCGATTTCCGCCAGCAGCCACAACGGCCACGACGCCCATTTCGGAAACGCGTCGCGGCAGGCCTGCGCCAGATCCCGCCCCGCGCCGATGCCGAGCCGCGCGCACAGCGCCTGCAGGATGATGGCCATGATGTTGGAGATCAGCGCCACCGCGAGCAGCGCGTAGCCGAATTTCGAGCCGCCGGCGAGCGAGGTCGCCCAGTTTCCGGGGTCCATGTAGCCGACGGCGACGAGATAACCGGGCCCGAGAAACGCTGTCAGCTTGCGCCAGAACGAGGCGTTCTTGGCAACGCCGATCGAGGCGAACATGTCGGACAGCGAGGGCTCGCCGCGCGCCGTGCGCCAGCCTTCTTCCGGGGCTGGCACGGGCTGCGCGCCTTGCGCCGCCTGCAATTCACGCTCGCGGGCATCCGGCCGGAGCTTGGGATTCGAAATGTCATCCATGCCGCAACTATGGCAATGTTTTGGTCTAGTTGCAAGTGACTTGCAATAGCGGAAGTGGATTGGGGTCGGCCCCGCCTCTCCTCTGAGGCCGGCCGCCCACCCTTGGGCTTCCTGCACCAGACTAAGCGGCCGATACCGCCGCCGTCATTGCGATGCGTCTCGAAGGATGGGGCCGATGATGTCAGGCCGGGAGGGCAATCACAGAACGTCATCGCCGGGCTTGACCCGGCCATCCACGTTCCTGTTGCCGAAGGGGTGAAGACGTGGATGCCCGGCACAAGGCCGGGCATGACGATAGTGGTGTGGCCTGACGGGGTCTGTTTGGGGCCTCATGGTTCGAGACGCGAGGCTCCGCCTCGCTCCTCACCATGAGGGTCGATAGTCGCCGGATGTGCTCCTCAGGATGAGAACCTGACCGAAAGGGAGCCGCGGAAATAAGCCCGGGGTCGTCCCGGCGAAGGCCGGGACCTATCACCACCGACTTTGCGATGAGAGGCTAGAGCCCCGTTTTTAAAAACATCGACAAAGGCTATGTGTCCCGGCCTTCGCCCGGACGACCGGAAATGAAAAATTTCCGCTGTATCGAAGGACGACGCTCTTTCGCCCCTATCCCTGCTTCTCGAAATCGCCCGGCTGTGGCGGGGCGATCGGCGTGAACTGGCAGCGGTCCGGCTTGAGATCGACCAGCGGCGTGCCATCGAGACAATCGAGGCCCTGCACGCTGACAATGTTGCCTTCGACCGACACCAGCTTCGCCACCGAGGTGCCGAGCGGGTTGGGCCGCACCGGCGAGCGCAGCGCAAACGTGCCGTGCAGATTGGTGTCGCTGGCCGGGCTTTGCAGCACCAGATCGCGACGCGACTCATGCAGCCAGTAGATCACCTCGACCTGGCTGAACTTTTCCAGACCCTTCAGCGCGATCACCCACGGCTCGAAAATCTCGATCTGGCACACCGGACCATCGTGACGACCCTGACGCGGCGTCATCATCCGGTCGGTCCACGGAGTATGGATACGACCGATAAACGTCAGCCCCGCATCGGTTGGCGGCGGCGGCGTGACAGCGACCTCGCCTTCGCGGATTTCGTTACGACGGACCATTCGATTTCACCTTGCATTTGGACACCGGAGGCGACTGTAGCGGCCTTCCCGGACACGGCAAGGCGCGCAGCCGATCAGGCCACGCGCTTTCCGGATTGTCGTGAATGAAATCAGACCGGACGGCGCGCAGCCTTCCGTCAGCCGATGGTCTTGCCGAACTTGTTCGATTTCGGGAAACCCTTCGGCGCCAGCCGGCCGGCATCGCCGCGGTTGCCGCGCCAGTCGGACAGTTCTTTCCAACTTGCGGAAAATTCGCGGCCGGCGGAATCCTTCCAGGTCAGACCGTCCTTGGCGACGAAGGTGGTGACGTCCGACAGGCCTCCATCCTTGTAGCGCTGCAGCCGCACGCCGCGGCCGCGCGCCATCTCCGGCACCTGCTCGAGCGGAAACAGCACCATCTTGCGGTTCTCGCCGATCACCGCGACGGTGTCGCCTGCGACCTCGGCCAGCGCCGCCGCCTCGTTCGGCATGGCGACGTTGATGACCTGCTTGCCCTTGCGGGTGTTGCCGACGCAATCGTCCTCGTTGACGACAAAGCCCTGCCCGTCATGGCTGGCGATCAGGAATTTGCGGCCGCCGGTGTTGACGAACATCGCCACGATGTTGGCGTCACCTTCCATGTCGATGAAACTGCGGATCGGATCGCCATGGCCGCGGCCGCCCGGCAGCTTCTGCGCATCCAGCGTATAGAAGCGGCCATGGGTGCCGAGCAGCAGCAATTTCGAGGTGCTTTCGGCGAAGAACGAAATGCCCAGCCGGTCGTCGGTCTTGAAGGTGAGGTTCGACAGATCCTCGACATGGCCCTTCAGCGTGCGCACCCAGCCCTTGTCGGAGACGACGACGGTGATCGGCTCGCGCTCGACCAGCGCTTCCTCGATGGCGGCGAGATCGTGCTCGGGCGCGTCGGCGAACTGGGTGCGGCGCTTGCCGAGCGGCGTCTTCGGCCCGAACGTGTCGCGCACCTTCTTGATCTGCTCGCCGACCTTCTTCCACTGCTCAGCCTCGGAGGCGAGCACTGCGTTGATGCCCTTGAGCTCGACGCGCAGTTCCTTGTCCTCGCGCCGGATCTCCATTTCCTCAAGCTTGCGCAAGCTGCGCAGGCGCATGTTGAGGATCGCGTCGGCCTGTACCTCGGTGAGCTTGAACGTCCTGATCAGCACCGGCTTGGGCTCGTCCTCGGTGCGGATGATCTTGATCACCTTGTCGAGGTTGAGATACGCGATCAGATAGCCGCCGAGCACTTCGAGGCGGTTCTCGATCTGGGTCTTGCGATAGTTCGAGCGGCGCAGCAGCACGTCGCGCAGATGGTCGAGCCATTCGCGCAGGGTCTCGGCGAGGCCGAGCACCTTGGGGATGCGGCCCTTCACCAGCACGTTGAGGTTGAGCGAGATGCGGCTTTCAAGCTCGGTCTGCTTGAACAGCGTTTCCATCAGCACTTCAGGATCGACGTTGCGTGTCTTCGGCTCGATGACGATACGCACATCCTCGGCCGACTCGTCGCGGATGTCGCCGACCAGCAGCAGCTTCTTCTCGTTGAGCAGCTCGGCGATGCGCTCGATCAGCCGCGACTTCTGCACCAGCCACGGAATTTCCGTGACCACGATATTCCAGGCGCCGCGCGCGCCCTCTTCCCTGTGCCATTTGGCGCGCACGCGGAAGGCGCCGCGCCCGGTGGTGTAGGCCTCCACGATCGACTCGTGAGAGTCGACCACGATGCCGCCGGTCGGGAAATCCGGCCCCTTGACGTAGCGCAGCAACCCTTGCGTCCGCGCGCCCGGCTTGTCGATCAGATGCAGCGCGGCGTCACACAGCTCGGCGGCGTTGTGCGGCGGGATCGCGGTCGCCATGCCGACCGCGATGCCCTGCGCGCCGTTGGCGAGCAGATTGGGGAAGATGCCGGGCAGCACCGCCGGCTCTTTCGTCTGACCGTCATAGTTGGGACGAAACTCGACCGCGTCCTCGTCGATGCCTTCGAGCAAGAGGCGCGCGACCTCGGTCATGCGCGCTTCGGTGTAGCGGTAGGCGGCCGGATTATCGCCGTCGATGTTGCCGAAATTGCCCTGCCCGTCGACCAGCGGATAGCGCGAGGAGAAGTCCTGTGCGAGGCGCACCAGGGCGTCGTAGATCGACTGGTCGCCATGCGGATGGAACGAGCCCATCACGTCGCCGACGATCTTGGCGGATTTCTTGAAGGGCGTGCCGGGGTCGAGCCGCAGCAGGCGCATGCCGTAAAGGATGCGGCGGTGGACCGGTTTGAGACCGTCGCGGGCGTCGGGCAGCGCCCGGTGCATGATGGTCGAGAGCGCGTAAGCCAGATACCGTTCTTCGAGCGCCTCGCGCAGCGCGACGTCCTGAACCTCGATCGGCTCGGGGGGAATCAGTCGTTTGCCCATGAGGAGCAGTTAGCCCCTGCCGCTCCGATGAACAAGAATGAATCCGGTCGTTCAGGAACGAGGGAATCGCCAATCGGTAATTCTTCCGCCATAATTCAGCGTGTTGAATGCGTGCAGGGGCCGGGTCGTCTCCCTTTTTGCGGGACGTCGCCCTTGTCTCGAAAGCGCCTGCCGGCACCCGGCCGGAAGGGCTGGCGAAGGCCCTTTAAGGAGGAATTTTATATGCGTCGTTTGATTTTTGCGGCGGTCGCCGCCGTGGCTGTTGCCGGTGCCGGATCGCTGATCAGCGCTCCCGCCAATGCGATGACCCTGCCCGGGCTTGCCGGCGCACCGGCCTCGCAGACCGAGCCGGTAGCCCTGGTGTGCCGCCGCGTCTGGAACGGGTTCGCCTGGGTGCGAAGCTGCTACCGGACCGGCCCGCGCTATTACGGCCCCGGCTATTATGGTCCCCGCCCTTATTACGGCTATGGCGGCCCGCGCATGTATCGCCGCGGCTATTACCGCTACTGATCGCCGGATTTTCCAGGACAACGACAAGCGGGCCGGAGAACCGGCCCGTTTTCGTTTGTGCGTTTGGTGAGCCCGATCCGGTTTATTCGGCCGCCTGCCGCGCACGCAGCCGCGTCACCGCCGCGATGAACCCCTCGCGCGCATCGGAGTGCCCTTGTCCGCGCGGCTCCAGCACATTGCGCATCAGGAACAGACCGGTGAGACGGAAGCCGTCGCGAAGGTCCTGCTCGGTCCATACTGCCTCGCTGTCCTCGGCGAGGAACGGCGGCAGCGGCAACAGCCGCTCGCGCCACGGCTCGCCGGCGCTGCGGCAGACGGCGCAGCCCGATTTCGGCGAGACATAAACCAGATCGTGCGTCGCGCCGGTGGCGGCGCAGGCCGACAGATCGAGGCCAAAGCCAAGCTCGGCCAGCATCGCAAGCTCGAACCGGACCAGATGCGCCCCGGCCGTTGCCGGATCATCGAAATCGTTCAGGATCGCATCCATCAGGTCGTGAATGTCGTCATGCGGGGCGCGCTCGGGCAGGAGCCGCGCCAGCGAGGCCAGATGGGTGACGCCGTAGGCTGCGAAGGACGAGGCAAACACCGTGGCGGCGCGCAGCCGCACGCCTTCGAGCTGGTAATAGCCCAGATGCTCGTCGAGCCGCGCGCGCCACACCGCGCTGACGCTATTGCCCGGCTGCAGCAGCGGGCGCATCCGCGTCCCCGCGCCGCCACGCACAAGACCGAGATGACGGCCATGGCCGCGCGTCATCAGTTCGACAATGGCGCTCGACTCGCCATGCCGCCGGACGCCCAGAATAATGCCCTCGTCGGTCCACTCCATGAATCGGACCTTACACGATCAGACGGCCTGCTGCCCGGGTTCCGATGCGCAACAATGATCGCTCAGGCCCGGATATCGACCGATGAAACCATGCCCTGCACCCGCTGCAAGGCGCCGATGGTGCGCATCAGGGCCGCCTCGCTTGCGCTGTCGTTGCGCCAGCGCGCGCCGGCAATGCCCTCGCGCAGCATAGCAAAGGCATCGACCGGGGTGTTGTCGATCCTCTCGGCTTCGGCGGCCGAGACCTGCGTACCGTCCACCCTCAGGCGCGCCGACGGCGGCGCCATGATCGATAGCAGGCTGCCTGTCTCATCGAGACTGAGATCGCCGCTGCGGATCAGCCGGTTAACCGTCTCGCGCATCTGCGCCGGCGACATACTGGAGAAATCATAGCGGGCGATGCCGGCGCTGGCCACGGCATCGTCCGTCCCCGCCGCTTGCCCGTCAGCCATCTGCGCGGATGCATCAGTCCGCACCGCGCCGGTCTGCACGACCAGCGGCGCATGCGCCATCCCTGCCTGAACCAGCATTCCTGCCTCCGAAACCTATCCAAGGCTGTTTGAAGCAAGTCCCGCGCCAGCGTCACGTGGCAGATTATCGAATGCGATCAAGGACGTTGCAGGCGCTTTGCCGCCGCCGGGCGGCACAATCTTCCCACCCGGGCAGATCCTGCAGAGTGCCTTCCCTCATCCTGAGGAGCATTGCGCAGCAATGCGTCTCGAAGGATAGCGTGTCCCGGGCGCGATGCAGCGTTTCAACGCTGCTTCGCAGAACCGGGACCATTCCACCCGCAGAGCCTGGAACGGCCCCGGATCAGCAGCGCACCACTCCGCGCTGCGCGGCATCCGGGGCACTATGCCTCAATTCATCCTGCGCTATTCGTTGAACCAGCCGCGCGCGTCGCCGGTGAAGGAATAATAGAGGCCGGCCGCCGTGAGTGCCGACGACACCGCATCGACCACGCTGTCGGTCTCCCAACCCTCGACGCCGACCACCGCCGCCAGCGACACCACCGACAGCGCCAGCGCGCCGAGCAGCACCCAGCGCGCCCAGTTCTTGTGCCGCCGCGCGGCGAGCCGGACCATGTGGACGAACATCAGGATCAGACCGGCGCTGATCAGATTGGTGGTCATGATCTGGGATTCGGTGAGGTTCGCGGGCATCTCGCGGAACGGAAACGACAGCGCATCCAGCATCAGCGACAGATAGAGCAGCACTTCGAATCGCTGGACGTTCTCCGGGACCGTGGTCTCGTCGCCGGTCATTCTGTCGGAAACTCCAGACCCATCTCGCGATAACGCTCCGGGTCGTCGCCCCAATTATCGCGCACCTTGACGAATAAAAACAGATGCACCTGCGCGCCGGCGATCTCGGCGATCTCCTTGCGCGCATCGGCGCCGATCGCCTTGATGGTCGCGCCGCTTTTGCCGAGCACGATCTTGCGCTGGCTGTCGCGCTCGACATAGATCGTCTGCTCGATCCGCACCGACTTGTCCTTGCGCTCGGTCCATGTCTCGGTCTCGACCGTGGACTGATACGGCAGTTCCTGGTGCAGATAGCGATAGATCTTCTCGCGGGTGATTTCCGCCGCCAGATGCCGCAGCGGCGCATCCGACATCTGGTCCTCGGGATAGTGAAACGGCCCTGCCGGCACCGCCGCCGCCAGCGCGCGGCGCAGGTCATCGACGCCGTCGCCCGACAGTGCCGAGATCATGAAGGTCTGCTCGAAGGCGAGCCGCTCATTGGCCCGCTGCGCCAATGCGAGCAGCTTCTCGCGCGCCACCACGTCGATCTTGTTGATGACGAGGAACTTCGGATGCCTGACGCCCTCGAGCTTTTTCAGAATGGCGTCGGCTTCCTCGTCGATTCCGGCGCGCGCATCGAGCAGCACGCAGACGAGATCGGCGTCATGCGCCCCGCTCCAGGCGGTGGAGACCATGGCGCGGTCGAGCCGCCGCTTCGGCGCGAAGATACCGGGGGTATCGACCAGCACGATCTGGGCGTTGTCCTCAACCACAATGCCGCGAATAAGCGCGCGGGTGGTCTGCACCTTGCGCGAGACGATGGTGACCTTGGAGCCGACCAGCGCGTTCACCAGCGTCGATTTGCCGACATTGGGCGCGCCGATCAGCGCGACGAAGCCGCAGCGTGTGGCAGGCAGATCGCCGGCAGTCGTCTCAGGCATCTTTGCCACCGGATACGCCTTCGCGGTTGAGCAGCGCCATCGCCGCAGCCTTCTCGGCGGCGCGCTTGCTGCCGCCGGTGCCTTCCGCCGGGGCAAGGCCCGGCAGTTCGACGGCGACGCGGAAGCGCGGATCGTGATGCGGGCCGGTGCGCTCCATCTCGCGATAGACCGGGGTCGGCAGGCCATGGCCCTGCGCCCATTCCTGCAGAATGGTCTTGGGATCGCGCAGCGGCCGCACCGGCTTGCGCATCCGCTCGGTCCAGTTGGACTCGACGAACTTCACCGCCGCCGGATAACCGCCGTCGAGGAAGATCGCGCCGATCACCGCTTCGCAGATGTCGCCGACCACCGAATTGCGCAGCCGCGCGCTCGCGCCCGGCCCCACCGTGCCGAGTTTGATGCCTTCATGCAGGCCGAGCGACTTCGCCACATCGGCGCAGGCTTCCTTGCGCACGAGGTCTGCGAGGCGCTTCGACATCTCGCCCTCGTCCGCCTTGGGAAAGGCGCGGTAGAGCATGTCGGAGACGATCAGGCCGAGCACATGGTCGCCGAGGAATTCGAGGCGCTGGTAGCTCTCGTTGCGATTGCGCGAGGGTTTCAGCGCCGAGACGTGCGTCAGCGAGGTGGCCAGCAGCGAGGGATCGGTAAAGGTGTAGCCGATGCGCTGCTCGATGGCCTTGGCAATCGCCTTGGCGCTCGGCTTGCGCGTCGCCGGCTTCTTCGGCTTCGGCGTCTCGGCGGACGGCTCGCCGCCCTTGCCCGGCGCCGCGGAGGCAACGCCGGCCGCCTTCGCCTCGGCCGTCTCCGGCTCAGCCGGTCGCGCTTCCGGCGAGGTCGCGTCGGAAGTCGTGTTCACCGGAGAATCCGCGATCGTGCCCTCGTCGGTCATCGCACGATGGAAAAGATTCGATTCCAGCGCACCGAAACCGGCCAGCGCCAGAATTGCCACGCCTGCTCGCCTTCGGCCACGGAGAAGAAGATCATCTGCGCGCGGCCGATCAGATTTTGCTCCGGAACATAGCCGACCGCCGACAAGACGCGGCTGTCGGTCGAGTTGTCGCGATTGTCGCCCATCATGAAGAAATGACCGGGCGGCACGGTGTAGATACTGGTGTTGTCGTAGAAGCCGTTATCGACGCAATCGAGCGTCTTGTAGGTGACGCCGTTGGGCAGCGTCTCCTGCCACTGCTTGACGCGCGCGGTCGCGTCCGATCCGCAGGGGTCCTCGCCGACGAAATCCTGCAGCCGTTCGCGCTTCACCGGCGCGTCGTTGATGTAGAGCAGCCCCTCTTTCATCTGGATCTTGTCGCCCGGCAGGCCGATCACGCGCTTGATGTAGTCGGTGGTGTCGTCCTTGGGCAGACGAAACACCACGACATCGCCGCGCGCCGGCTCCGAGCCGAAGATGCGGCCGGAGAAGATCGGCGGCGACAGCGGGATCGAATAGTGGCTGTAGCCGTAGGAATATTTGGAGACGAACAGGTAGTCGCCCACCAGCAGCGTCGCCTTCATCGAACCGGACGGGATGTTGAAGGGCTGGAACAGGAAGGTGCGGATCACCAGCGCAATGATCAGTGCATGAATGATGACGCGGACGGTTTCGCCAACGCCGCCTTCGGATTTGGTGCCGGATGTCACGCTCATTGCTACCTGATGTTCTGTGGGCGCAGCGGCCCCAAATCACTCGCGCGGGTTTTAGACGTTTGTCGCGGTCGGTGCAATGAAGCGCCGCCTAATAAACCCACAATTATCTGATAGATAAGGCGAATTTCTTTCGTTCCCGCGAAAGCCGGCCGATCGGCGATCAGCCGGCCGCCGGCTGGATGCCTGCCGGAATCGCCGAAATGATGACGAAAGCCTGCGCCAGTGGCCAGTCGTCGGTGATGGTGAGGTCGATCCTCGCCTCATGGCCGGGAGGCAGCAGCGATTCGAGCCGGGCCAGTGCCCCGCCGGTCAGTTTCATGGTCGGTCGGCCGCTCGGCAGATTGACCACACCCATGTCGCGCCACCACACCCCGCGATGCATGCCAGTGCCAAGCGCCTTGGAACAGGCCTCCTTGGCGGCGAAGCGCTTGGCGTAGGTCGCGATCAGCGAGCGCGGCGCCTTGGCGCGGCGCTCGGCCTTGGCGCGTTCGACATCGGTGAAGATGCGCGAGAGGAAGCGCTCGCCGTGGCGCTCGATCACCTTCTCGACCCGGCGGATGTCGATCAGGTCGGAGCCGATGCCGATGATCATGCGCGGGGCCCGATCCGGGCGCGGCCGCGGTCCATCGCCGCCCGCATCGTCCGCACCGATTCCGCGAGGCCGACAAAGATCGCCTCGCCCATCATGAAGTGGCCGATGTTGAGTTCGACGATCTGCGGCAGCGCCGCGATTGTCTCGGCGGTGGCGTAGTCGAGACCGTGGCCGGCATGGACCTCGAGGCCGAGCGATTGCGCGAGCGTGGCGCCGGTGACGATGCGGTGCCATTCTTCCCCGGCCTGTGCGGTACGGCCCTCGATCACGGCGTCGCACCAGGCGCCGACATGAATTTCGATCACCGGAGCTTTCAGCCGCGCCGCGGTCTCGATCTGTTGCGGATCGGCGGCGATGAACAGCGAGACACGGATGCCGGCATCGTTCAGCCGCGCCACGAACGGCGCCAGCGCGACCTGCTGGCCGACCACGTCGAGGCCGCCTTCGGTCGTCACTTCGGTGCGCCGCTCGGGCACGACGCAGACCGCGTGCGGCTTGGTCGCAAGCGCGATGCCGAGCATCTCGGCGGTCGCCGCCATCTCGAAATTCAGCGGCCTGGCGATTTCCGGGCGCGACAGCTCGCGCTTCAGGCGCGCCATGTCCTCGTCGCGGATGTGGCGGCGATCCTCGCGCAAGTGCGCGGTGATGCCGTCCGCCCCCGCCTCGATCGCCATGAGCGCGGCGCGGACCGGGTCCGGGACCTGACCTCCGCGCGCATTGCGCAATGTGGCGACATGATCGACGTTGACCCCGAGGCGCAAGGCAGCAGCAGACATGAAAATCTCTTGAACTATTTTTATGACGCGTGTTCTTCACGCGAACCGGTGGTTTCCACTTCGCTTGAAAACGCTATCCATTGACGCGCTCGATGCTGGCAACCACGTCCTTGGCGCGCAATTGCGCGATGATACCGTTGAGATGCTTGAGATCATAGACCTCAAGATCGATGGTGAGCTCTGTGAAATCCGGCGAGCGGCGGCTCATGCTGATGTTGTCGATGTTGCCGTCATGCTCGGCGATCACGCCGGCGACCTGCGCAAGACTACCCGGCTCGTTGACGTTCTGAACCAACAGCCGCGCCGGAAAACGCTGCGGCGGCGCCGCCTCGTCGATGTCCCAGCGCACGTCCACCCAGCGCTCGGGCTCCTCCTCGAAGTCCTTCAGCGCCGGCGCCTGGATCGGATAGATGGTGATGCCCTCGCCCTTGGTGACGATGCCGACGATGCGGTCGCCCGGCACCGCGCCGCCATTGGGCGCGAACTTCACCGGCAGGTCGGCATTGAGGCCGCGGATCGGGATCGCGGAGGCCGCGCGCGCCGGATCGAGCGGCTTGGGCTTGGCCGCCGCCGTGCCCTTGAGGCCGGCCTGCCGCGCCTCCTCCTTGTAGTCGGGATACATCGCGCGCGCGACGTCGGACGCCTTGATCTCGCCGCGCCCCACCGCCGCCATCACGTCCTCGATCGAGGTACGGGCGAGACGCGGCAGCGCACCCTTCAGCTTGTCGTCGGCGTAGGCGATCTTGGCGCGCATGAACAGGCGCTCGACAATACGCCGGCCAAGCCCCGCATACTGGTCGCGCATCGCCGCGCGCGTGGCGCGCCGGATCGCCGCCTTGGCCTTGCCGGTGACCGCGAGCGATTCCCAGGCCGAGGGCGGCGCCGACTGCGCTTCGGAGGTCAGCACCTGAACCTCGTCGCCGTTCTGCAATTCGGTCGAGAGCGGCGAGAACTTGCCGTTGATCTTGCAGCCCACCGCGCTGTTGCCGACATCGGTGTGCACGGCATAAGCGAAGTCGATGACGTTGGCGTCGCGCGGCAGCGCGATCAGCTTGCCCTTCGGGGTGAAGCAGAACACCTGATCGTGGAACAGCTCCATCTTGGTGTGTTCGAGAAACTCTTCCGGATTGGCGCTCTCGGACAGCACGTCGATCGTATGCCGCAACCAGGCGAAGGCGTTGGACTCCCGCTTCAACAACTCGGTCGGCGAGCCGACGCCGTCCTTGTAGAAGGCGTGCGCGGCGATGCCGTATTCGTTGATCTGGTCCATCTCCTCGGTGCGGATCTGCAGTTCGACGCGCTGGTTGCCGGGACCGATCACGGTGGTGTGGATCGAGCGATAGTCGTTCTGCTTCGGCGTCGAGATGTAATCCTTGAAACGTCCGGGCACGACCGGCCAGTTGGTATGGACGATGCCGAGCGCGCGGTAGCACGCCTCGAGCGACTGCGTGATGACGCGGAAGCCGTAGATGTCGGACAACTGCTCGAAGCCGACGGATTTGCGCTCCATCTTTACCCAGATCGAGAACGGCCGCTTGCGGCGGCCCATCACCCGCGCGGTGATGCCGTGCTCGGCGAAATTCGCCGACAGTTGCGCCTCGATCTCGCCGATCAGGTTGCGGTTGCGCTCGGCCAGCGCCTCGAGCCGCTGCGTGACCACCGCATGCGCATCGGGATCGAGGACGCGGAACGACAGATCCTCGAGTTCCTCACGCATTTCCTGCATGCCCATGCGGCCGGCGAGCGGCGCATAGATGTCCAGCGTCTCCTCTGCGATGCGGCGGCGCGAGGCCGGCACCATGAATTCGAGGGTGCGCATGTTGTGCAGGCGGTCGGCGAGCTTGACCAGCAGCACGCGGACATCCTTGGAGATCGCTAGCAGCAGCTTGCGCAGGTTCTCCGCCTGCTTCGCCTCGCGCGAGACCAGTTCCAGCCGCTTCAGCTTGGTCAGGCCCTCGACCAGCGCGCCGATCTCGGAACCGAACAACTGATCGATCTCGGCGCGGGTGGATTCGGTATCCTCGATGGTGTCGTGGAGCAGTGCCGCGACGATGGTGGCATCGTCGAGCTTGAGGTCGGTGAGGATCGCCGCCACTTCCAGCGGATGGGAGAAATAGGGATCGCCCGAGGCGCGCTTCTGCTCGCCATGGGCCATCATGGCGTAGACATAGGCGCGGTTGAGCAGGTCTTCGTCGGTGCGCGGGTTATAGGAGCGGACACGATCCACCAGATCGTATTGCCGCATCATCTTGGTGCGGGCCGGCTTGGCCTCCCGGTTTGCCGCTTTGGCGTCAGATTTGGGCGCAGCCTCAGGTGCCGAGGCCACCGCCATGTCGGGGGGAGCCGGCGTTTGACGTATGGTGCGGCGCCAAATCGGCATTCAGAGCGGCCTCGAACGGACAAACCCAAGAAATGAAACGTCCTGCACAATATCACTGCGAAAACCGGTGACCGCAAGGAATCGCTTGAAAAAACATAGTGAACGCCGGGTATACGGCCATCGCCGGCGAACCGGCCCAAAAAAGAAAAGGCCCGAACCTGCGTTCGAGCCTCTTTTTCGGTGATCGATGGAGACTACGGCGCGACTGACGCGCCCAAGCCTGGTCCAGATCGCTTATTCGTCTTCCTCGGGTTGCTCTTCCGGCGGGGCCAGCCCTTCCAGACCCTTCAGCAGCTCTTCCTCGGTCATGCGTTCGACCGCAACCTCGGTGTCGTCGGCATCGACGCTGGCGCCGGCGGAGCCGATCAGCGGGATCGTATCCGGCTCCGGCTCGTCCACCTCGACGAACTTCTGCAGCGAATGCACCAGTTCCTCGCGCAGATCTTCCGGCGAAATGGTGGTCTCGGCGATTTCACGCAGCGAAACGACCGGATTCTTGTCGTTGTCGCGATCGACGGTGATCTGGGAACCGGAGGAGATCATCCGTGCCCGATGCGCCGCGAGCAGAACGAGGTCGAACCGGTTGTCGACCTTGTCAATGCAGTCTTCGACAGTGACGCGCGCCATGGCAGCCGCTCCGTTTGGTTAGCTCAAAATGTCTCGATATATGCGCTTGGTATAGGGGATGCCCGCGAATCGCAACCACGAATTTCCTAGACCCGAAAGCGAATTCCGGCCGGAAACTAGGGTCTCGGGCCGCCCTTTGCAACCCCTGCGGGACGAATGGCAGGCCGGCGGCAAAAAGCCCGATGGACAAGAAATCGCTTCATTGCTTGATCAGGATACCTCTTCTACGCTTGATCAGGATACCTTTTCTACGAAGTAGGTTATCGAGCATTCAGGGTGGTCGGCGCGTCGCACGACCCCGAAGGTCGCCTTTTTTGATCGATACGCGGGGGCCCGTTTCACCCCCCAAAAACGTCAACAACAAACAAGAAGAGACAAGATGGCTGCTGCTTCCAACAAGATCGCTCTTTTCATTGACGGAGCAAATCTCTACGCCACCGCAAAAACTCTGGGGTTTGATATCGACTACAAGCGCCTGCTGCTCGAGTTTCAGAGCCGGGGCACCTTGGTTCGTGCGTTCTACTATACCGCCATCATCGAGGATCAGGAGTATTCCTCGATCAGGCCTCTGATCGACTGGCTCGACTATAACGGCTACACCGTGGTCACCAAGGCGACGAAGGAATTCATCGACGCCAGCGGCCGCCGCAAGGTGAAAGGCAACATGGATATCGAACTCGCGGTCGATGCCATGGAGCTCGCCGAGCATATCGATCAGATGGTGCTGTTCTCCGGTGACGGCGACTTCCGCTCTCTGGTCGAGGCCGTGCAGCGCCGCGGCGTGCGCGTCACCGTGGTCTCCACCATCTCCAGCCAGCCGCCGATGATCGCCGACGAATTGCGCCGTCAGGCGGATGTCTTTACCGATCTGGTGCAGCTACAATCCAAGCTCGGCCGCGATCCGGGCGAACGCCCGGCCCCGCGCGAGCCGCGTCAGCATACGCCGCAATTCCTGCAGCGTAGCGCGAGCACGATTGCACCGAGCGCGAATGACGAAGATTTCGACGACTGACGATCTGACGAAGCGGAGCCGGCGCCTCAGCGCCGGCCCCTCTCCTTCCAGCCTGATCCTCTCCGATTCCCTCCACCCCGACGCCGAGCCCGGCCGCGACTGCCCGCTCTGTCCGCGTCTTGTGGAATTCCGCAAACTCAACCGGGCGCAGCATCCGGACTGGTTCAACGCGCCGGTGCCGACTTTCGGGCCGCGCAACGCCCGCCTGCTTGTCATCGGCCTCGCGCCCGGCCTGCAAGGCGCCAACCGCACCGGGCGGCCCTTCACCGGCGACTTTGCCGGCGATCTGTTGTTCGCGACGCTGGGGACTTACGGTTTTGCGCGCGGCGCCTATCAGGCGCAGCCCGACGACGGTCTGAGGCTGATCGACTGCCGCATCAGCAACGGCGTACGCTGCGTGCCGCCGCAGAACAAACCGCTGCCGGTCGAGATCAACACCTGCCGCTCGTTCCTCGCCGCCACCATCGCGGACATGCCGAAGCTGCGCGCCATCGTCCTGCTCGGCCGCGTATCGCACGACACCACGCTGAAGGCGCTCAATGTGCGCGCGCGCGAGGCACCGTTCGGCCATGGCGCGCAATTCCAGGCCGGCCGCATCCGGCTGTTCGACAGCTATCACTGCTCGCGCTACAACACGAACACCGGCGTGCTCACCGACAAGATGTTCAGGTCGGTATTCGCCAGCGTGCGGAGCTATCTGGACGGTTAGAGTGGACCTCGGCGCGGCCAGCTTGATGGTTTACGAGTCATTCCGGCAAGCGAGCAAAGCGAAGCGCAGGCCGGGATCCATAACCACCGGATTCCCGATAGACGCGCTGAACATCATGATTTAATCGCGTCAATCGGGGTAATGGGTCCCGGCCTGCGCCGGGACGACGCGGATTTGTACAGTTCTATCCCGCCGGGTTGGCCTTCAGCCATGCCAGCACGTCGCCCGCGTTGCGGTCCGGCGGAAACACCGGATAGAACACGTGCGTGATCCGCGCATCATCGATGATCAGCGCCAGACGCTTGAGCAGCGTGAGACCTGCCACCTCCATGGTCGGCAGGTTAAGCGCGCGCGTCAGCTTCAGATCGTGGTCGGACAGGATCGGGAACGGCACATGCAGCCGCTCGACCATTTCCCGCTGATAATCGGTGTCCTGCGTCGACAATCCGAACACCCGGCTCGCGCCCGCCGATTTCAACTCACCGATCAGATCGCGAAACGAACAGGTCTGCGGTGTGCAACCGCGCGCACCGGGAATCTCGTCCCAGTCTTCGGTCAGTGCGATCTTGCCGGGCTCGCCGGTGCGCGGATAGGCGAACAGCACCACGCGGCCGGGCACGGCTGCCAGCGTCACCGAGGTGCCGTCGGTCGCGGTCAGCGCCACAGACGGAATCGCCGTCCCGACAAGGTGCGCGGCGGCGCCATCGTCGGTCGGCGCGGGAATCCTGCTCCAGTCAACGCCATGCAGATTCGGCTGGTTCATCCTCACCTCCGTGAGTCTCATGGCGAGGAGGCGCTCGCGCCGTCTCGAACCATGAGGCCAATGACGGTCCGTTCATGTCAGCCTATCCTTCGAGACGCCGCGCATTTGCGCGGCTCCTCAGGATGAGGATCACCCTCTCGCCCGCAGCAGGCGGCCTTTCTCGCGTGCCCAGTCGCGCTTCTTCTCGGTCTCCCGCTTGTCGTGCATCTTCTTGCCCTTGGCGAGAGCGAGCTGAAGTTTGATCTTGCCGCGCTCGTTGAAATACATCTTGAGCGGAATGAGCGTCATGCCCTCGCGTTCGATCGAGCCGATCAGCTTGTTGATCTGCTTGCGATGCAGCAGCAACTTGCGCGGCCGGCGCGGCTCGTGATTGAAGCGGTTCGCCTGCAGATATTCAGGGATGTTGGCGTTGACCAGCCAGATCTCGCCGCCCTTCGCATCAGCGTAGGACTCGGCGATGTTGGTCTTGCCGGTGCGCGCGGATTTGACCTCGGTGCCGGTCAGCGCGACGCCCGCCTCGAACGTATCCTCGACGGCATAGTTGAACCGCGCCTTGCGGTTCTCCGCAACGACCTTGATCGGACGCTCGTTTTTTTCAGCCATCGTTGCTACGCCGCCGGCGGAAGGCCGGCTTACTTGCTCTTCAGCAGATCACGGATTTCCGTGAGCAGTTCCTGATCCCGCGTCGGCTTCGGCGCTTCGGCGGGCTTGGCCTCCTCGGTGCGCTTCAGCTTGTTGATGACGCGGATGACGATGAACAGCACGAAAGCGACAATCAGGAAGTTCAGCGTGATGGTAAGGAAATTGCCCCATGCCAGCACCGCGCCCTGCTTCTTGGCATCGGCGAGGTTGGTCGCGGTCACCGACTTCGACAAGCCAGTGAAGTAGTTCGAGAAGTCGAGCCCGCCGGTGATCGCGCCGATGATCGGCATGATGATATCGCCGACCATGGAGGAGACGATCGCGCCGAAGGCCGCGCCGATGATGACGCCGACGGCGAGGTCGACGACATTGCCCTTCATCGCAAACTCGCGGAATTCCTTCAGCATCGGCAGCCTCCTCCAGATTTCAGGATCAGTTGATCAGACCGGCATGAACCATCGCGCCGCGCACCGCCTTCTTGGTGGCATCGCTTACCGGCACCATCGGCAGACGCAGGGTGTCGTCCATCTTGCCGAGTAGCGACAGCGCATACTTCACCGGAGCCGGGTTGGACTCCATGAACAGGTTGATGTGCAGCGGCGTCAGCTTGTCCTGGATCTTCAGCGCGGCCGCGTAATCGCCGCGCAGGCACGCCGCCTGGAAATCGGCGCACAGACGCGGCGCGACATTGGCCGTCACCGAGATGCAGCCATGACCACCATGGGCCATGTAGCCGAGCGCGGTGATGTCTTCGCCGGACAACTGATTGAAGTCCGCGCCCATCGCCCCGCGCTGTTGCGACACGCGCGCGAGATTGGCGGTCGCGTCCTTCACGCCGGCGATGTTCTTCAATTCGAAAAGCCGCGTCATGGTCTCGACCGACATGTCGACGACGGAACGGGGCGGAATGTTGTAGATGATGATCGGAATCCCGATCGCATCGTTCACCGCCTTGTAGTGCCGATAGAGACCTTCCTGCGTGGGCTTGTTGTAATAAGGCGTCACCACCAGCACGGCCGCGGCGCCCGCCTTCTCGGCGTGCTGTGCAAGCTCGATCGCCTCGCGGGTCGAGTTCGACCCCGCGCCCGCGATCACCGGCACCCGGCCCCTGGACTCATCGATGCACCACTCCACGATGCGCTTGTGCTCGTCATGGCTCACCGTCGGGCTCTCGCCGGTGGTGCCGACCGGAACCAGACCGTTGGTGCCTTCCGTGATCTGCCAGTTCACCAGTCCGCGGAACGCGGCCTCGTCGAGCCCGCCGTTTTTGAACGGCGTGACCAGCGCCGTAAAGGATCCGCGGAAATTGGTCTTGGCTGTCATGGTCTTGCTCCGAACGCGAAAGGTCCGCCATCGCGGGTCGGCATCGCTGCCGGTTCCGCACAGGCGGTTTGAATTGATAACGGGTCCTGCGCCCCGATGAAAGAGCGAGCGGCGCGGAGCCTTAATCCCCGCCGCAGCCGGCAACCGCCGTCCCCGGGCCTGTTCCATCAGGACAGGATCGGGCCGCGATTTCGCCGCGGTGACGCAGTAGAAACGCCAAATTAGCACATTTTTCGTTTGGTCCACAGATTCAATGAAATACACAGGACATTGAAGGCCATTGCTTGATTCGCTGCGAAGGTGCGCCGTGACGCGACTTGCCACGAAACCCCTCCTGCGCCGGAGCGCGCTTGCGCTGTGCGCAGGCGCGGCGCTGACGCTGGTGGCGCAGCCGGTCTGGGCCGTCCCGCTGCCCAAACCGCGTCCGATTCCACGTAGTGTGATACCGAAAACCGCGGAATCGCTGTCGCAATTGCCGACCAATCCGAAGCTGACCGAGCGGACCACGGCTCCCTCGCTGACGCCGAAACCGCCGGTCGAACCGTCCCCGGCCCTGCCCGTGGCCCCACGCGCGCTCGTCACGCCGAAAAAGCGTGGTGCGCCGCTCGCCATCGCCTCGACATCCTCGACCTCGAAGGCCGATCTGCAGGCGCTCGAACAGGTGATCGAACTGGTGCGTGCCCGCAAGCCGCGCGAAGCCACCGAATTGCAGGCCTCGATCACCGATCCGGTCGCGCGCAAGCTGTCGGAATGGGTCATCCTGCGCAGCGACGACAACGGCGCGTCGTCCGACCGCTACCGTGCCTTCGTCGCCGAGAATCCGAGCTGGCCGAGCCAGACCTTTTTCCGCCGCCGCGGCGAGGCCGCGCTGTGGGACGACCGCCGCGACGATGCGGCCGTGCTCGCCTTCTTCAACGTCGAACAGCCGCTCTCGGGCAAGGGCAAATTCATGCTGGCGCGCGCCATGCTCGCCCGCGGCGACCGCGCCACCGCCCAGCGGCTGGTGCGCGACGCCTGGCGCAACGATTCCTTCTCCGGCGATGTCGAGGAGCAGGCGCTGGCGCAGTTCGGCGCGCTGCTGAACGGCAGCGACTTCAAGGCCCGCATGGACACCATGCTCTACGGCAGCGACGATGCCGGCGCGCTGCGGGCCGCCAAGCGCCTCGGCGCGGGCTATGTCGCGCTGGCGAAGGCGCATATCGCGGTCGACCACAAATCATCCAACGCCAAGGCACTGCTCGCCGCGGTGCCGAGCGAACTGCACAGCGACCCCGGCTACATCTTCAACAAGATCCAGCTCCTGCGCCGCGAGGACAAAATCGCGGAAGCCGGACGGCTGATGCTGAGCGCGCCGCGCGATCCGGCGCGTATCATCAACACCAACGAATGGTGGATCGAACGCCGTCTCGTGGCGCGCAAACTGCTCGACAACAACGAGCCGCGCACCGCCTATCTGGTGGCGCGCGACGCCGCCGTGCCCGAGCGCGGCATCTACCAGACCGAGCGCGAATTCACCGCCGGCTGGATCGCGCTGCGCTTCCTCAACGACCCGCACACCGCCGCGCAGCATTTCGCCCGCATCGGCGTCAACACCTCCAATCCCACGGCACTGGCGCGCGCCGGCTACTGGCAGGGCCGCGCCGCCGAAGCCGCCGGCCGTCACCAGGACGCGCAGCGCGCCTATCAGGCCGCTGCCGCGCAATCGACATCCTATTACGGCCAGCTTGCGCGAGCCCGGCTCGGCCTGCCGCAGCTTGCGCTGCACGAGCCGCCGCGTTCGCGCGGCAGCGAACGGCTTGAGATCGTCCGCGCGCTCGAACTGCTCTATGCGCTCGAAGAACAGGAGCTGGCGATCCCGATCCTCGCCGACATGGGCGAGAATGCCGATCCGGACGCGCTGGCGGCGCTGTGCGAGGTGACCCAGCGCAACCACGATGCACGCGGCATGCTGGTGATCGGTAAGGCCGCGCTCAATCGCGGCCTGCCGTTCGATCACTACGCCTATCCGGTGAGCGGCATTCCGCCCTACAAGGACATCGGCCCGCAGGTCGAGAAAGCCATCGTCTACGCCATCGCGCGGCAGGAAAGTGCCTTCAATCCCAAGGTGGTCTCGCCGGCGCAGGCCTATGGCCTGATGCAGGTGACGCCGGGCGCCGGCAAATACGTCACCAAGAAATACGGTGCAAGCTTCGATCTTGCGCGGCTGAAATCCGACCCGTCCTATAACGCGACGCTCGGCGCCGCCGAACTCGGCGGCCTGATCGCGGACTATCGCGGCTCCTACATCATGACCTTCGCCGGCTACAATGCCGGGCGCGGCAGCGTGCGCAAATGGATCGAGCGCTACGGCGATCCGCGCGATCCGAACGTCGATGCGGTGGACTGGGTGGAGAAGATTCCGTTCTCCGAAACCCGCAACTACGTCCAGCGCATCATGGAGAACCTGCAGGTCTACCGCGCCCGTTTCGGCGGCGGCCGGCAATTGCTGATCGAGGCCGACCTGCGCCGCGGCGCCTCGGTGCAGTAGATCTTCGCGCGGCTCTTGAATTTTCTGCGCCGCCGATGACAGGCTCCGGCCGGGAACCATCACCCCGACCGCTGTTTCCGGAATGGAAAATTCAGCGTCTCCACCGAAACCCCAGCGTTATAGGTCCCGGCTTGCGCTTCGCTTGCCGGGACGACTGCTATCGGGATTGCACCGCCCCGCCTCAGCCGATCGCTCGCGCGATCCGCCCTTCCCCCTGATCCAGCTTGATCGAAATCCGCTATCATTATTTGATCGAAGATGTGGCGCCCCGGCCATGACGGCGCGACGCGGGACAAAGGCGGACCGATGCATCGCTTTCACGATTTCTTCTGCCAGTCGGCCGACGGGCTGACGCTGCACGGCCGCTCTACCGGGCCGGACAGTCCGTATCTGCCCGTGCTGTGCCTGCCGGGGCTGACCCGCACCACCGCCGATTTCGATGTCATCGCGCAGGCACTGGCGACAGACTCGCAAACGCCAAGACGCGTGGTCGCGGTGGATTATCGCGGACGCGGATTGTCGGACAACGATCCCAATCCCGAGAACTACACTGTCGCGATGGAAATGGGCGACGTGGCCGCGGTGGCAGCTACAGCCGAAGTCAGCCGTGCGATCCTGCTCGGCACCTCGCGCGGCGGGCTGATCTCGATGGCGCTGACCGCCACGCGATCGCCGCTGCCCGCGGGCGTGATCCTCAACGACATCGGCCCGGTGCTGGAAATGACCGGGCTGATGAAGATCAAGGGTTACATCACCGACCCGCCGGAGCGGCACGGCTGGGACGAGGCGGCGAGCGGCCTCAAGGCGCTGTTCGCGGACGCCTTCCCCAACCTCACCGACGCCGACTGGATGGCGTGGGCGCATCGGGCCTTCCGGCTCGACACCCATCCGGCCGGTGCGGAGCAAGGCGGCGTGACGGCGGTGCAGATCGCCTCGGCTCCTGCGGCAAAACTGACGCGGACCTACGACCTTGCGCTGGCGCGGTCGTTCGACGGCATCGATCCGGAAAACCCACCGCCGCCGCTATGGGAGCTGTTCGATACGCTGCAGGACCTACCCTTGATGCTGATCCACGGCGCACTATCGGACCTGCTCTCCCCGCAAACCGTGCGGGAGATGGCGGCGCGGCGACCGGATCTCGATCTGGTGGAGGTTGCCGATCAGGGCCACGCGCCGCTGTTGACGGATGCTCCCACCATCGCGCGCATCAAGGCGTTCTGCCGGCGCTGCGATCAGGCCGCATCCGCCACGGCCGCAAGCGACCGCTAGGCGGCTTTCGTCAAGGCGGACTGGGACACCCGTCATGCCGCGCTTGTCGCGGGCATTAGCATCTTGGGAATTCCATCAAAGCGCCAAACACATCGATTGATGGTTTGCAATCCCGCTTCGGCAAACACCGATAGCGCAAAGAAAAACCTCCGGCAGTTTCCTGCCGGAGGCTTTTTTGAAGGTCGCTACCCGAAGGTAGAAACGATCAGAAGTTGCGCTGAACGCGCAGAGCGCCCGACCAGACGTCCTGCGAGCCGAGGCTGTAGGTCGTCGCCGGCTTCACACCGTTGGCAGCCAGAGCAGCCGCCGGCGAGGTGATGCCGCTGTCGATGTTGGTCCAGCTGACTTCGCCCGAGAACGTCAGGTTCTTGACCGGAGTCCAGCGGGTCACGAAACCGACCTGAGCAATGTTGAAGTCGGGGTTGCAGGACACTGCAGCGTTAGCCGCATAGCCCGTCCGCAGGCAGATCAGGTTGGATGCAACCGCACCGTAGTTAACCTGAGCGTAGCCACCGAACACGCTGGACGACCAGTTCTGGTTCCAGTTGTGGTTGAACGCACCGTTGACACCCCAAGCCTTGGTGAGCTCGAGCGTACCGGCGTTGCCAGCAGCGCCAGCAGCAGCAGAGCCAGCACCGTAAACGGCATCAGCAATCGGAGCGGTCGCGATGTTGTTGTACACGCCGTTGCCGCCACCGCCGTAGAGGCTGTAGCTGGTCGGGGTCGCACCGGAGTTACCCAGCGCGTAGCGCAGAGCACCCTGAGTATAGGTGGCGCTCAGCTTGATGTCGTCGCCGGGGCCGGTCGGCAGGTTCTTGATCTGCAGACCACCGGTGACAGCGAAGCCCCACTTGTCGCTCGGATGACCGGTGCCTTCCAGAGCGCCGTCAGCGTAGCCACCGGTCACCTGGTGAGCCGCAGCCGACAACTGGATCAGACCCCAAGCCTGATCGAGGCGGATGTTACCGACAACGTCAGGAGCAGTCGTGGTGCCCTGATAGCGGTCGGTGTAAACGCCGAGATAGGTCATCGCTTCGTTCGAGTTGTACACGCCAGTGCGGTTCGACGGGCCCTGCTCGTCAAGACCGAGGCTGGCCGACACGCCGTTGCCGAACTGCCAAGTGTACTGGATGTTGTTCACGCCGGCGTCGTAGTTCGGACCACCGATGAGGATCGAGTTGAGCTGGCCACCCGGAGTAGCGTTCCACGGCAGCGCATAGGCCGAAGCCGAACGACCGAAGGTGAAGCCGGCGAACTGGATGAACGCGGCTTCGACGCGCATACCACCAGCGGCCAGGCCGTCGCCGGTCGACCACTGCGGGCCGAACGAAGCGAAGGTACGGACAACGCCGTATTCAGTCGCGGTGCGGGTATCAACCTGCATCATGATACGCGAACGGGTCTGGTTCGCGTTGTTGAACAGGCTGTGCTGACCGCCAGCGCCGTTCAGGAACGCTGCGTCGGTGTTCGCGGCATTGAAGTTGTAGTCGGCGCGCACGTAGCCGCCGAGCTTGATGCAGGTGTCGGTGCCGGGGATGTAGAAGAATCCCGCGCCATACAGCGAGCAAACCTTCACGTATTCGACCGCTTTGGCCTTGACGGGAAGATCAGCCGCCTGTGCCCCACCGATCGCGACGAGAGCGGCCGCCGATCCGAGGATAAGGCTCTTAATCTTGCTCATAAAACCTCCAAGTTGCGTTTTATTGGGAAGGTTCCGGTCCGCCGGTGTTAAGCCACACCCGAGGTTTGGTCCCCTTGATCCCAGTGGACCGCCTGGTCGCCTCGCGCCTTCGGACACTCCCGCACAAACGCGAGCGACTTAAGCGAAACTTCCAAACGGGACGACCTCGGGATGCCCCCCTCCGTCGCGCTGAGACAATTACCTAACGCCGATGCACACGCAACAAATCACCGCCACATATCGGGATATCGGGGGTGCTTTTCGGAAATGTGTTGCACAAATGGCACTCACGCAACCGTGACGTTAACGAACAAAACACTGAATTATCTAGTGTTTTCAGTTTATTCCTTAATCACCGGATTCTCATTGCAATAAAGCAACACCCATTGGGGGCCGGCCGGCGCTACGCACTTTCCGAATCACGGGCGACCTGCCGGGCGGGGGCCGGAACAGCGATTCCCGAGGCATCTATAAGGTATCGATAGAGGCAAAACCGCTGCACCGCGGGTGCACCCTTTATATGTATTCCACGGAAGAGGCCCGACGATCATCGCCTCCCCACAGAAGTATGCGAGGGCGGCTTGCAGGCAGCGCATCTGTCGGGCATACGGGGCGCGTGGAGACGTGGCCGAGCGGCTGAAGGCACTCGTTTGCTAAATGAGCATACCTTGAAAAGGGTATCGAGGGTTCGAATCCCTCCGTCTCCGCCATCCCTTTACATCCAAGGATACGCGCGACATGGCACTCCGGATCTCCTGAGGCTGGAGTGGGAACCCGTGCTGCCGGACACTCGCAGGGTCTGCCCTCAATCCGGCAAGTCCACTCGCTCCGGAAATCTCGCGGCGGCGCTGCGCCGTCATGAATGCTTCGAGGAAGCCCTCGCCTGCGTTGACGTGGTGCTTGCGCGCGGATCGACCAACGTGATCGCGACCATCAACCGCGCCAACATTCTGTTCGATCCCGAGTGTTTTGGAGAAGTCAGGCCGGCCTATCAGCGCGGGCTCTCACGCACTTCATGACGTTCACACAAGAGCGACGCGCAAGTTGCCGCGCTCCTGTGCAACCTCGAGATCGACATCGTGATCGATCTGATCGGCTACACCCAGCGTTTCACCCGCCACATCGAAGCGGCCTACGCCACCACGTGACAGCGCTATCAGAACGGAGAGCCGCCACGGACTTTCGCTGTCGAACGGCTGGGTTAGGCCTCGGGCCGAAACCTCAGTGCGCCATCATCCAGGCGCGGGCTTCGCGCTGGGCGAGAGCCACTTCACTCTCGGACATCTGCTCGGCGAGTTCGCGGCGCAGCGCGATGGCATCGACCCGGCCCTTGAGGGCGGCGAGGTTGAACCATTTATGGGCGGCCACGAAATCGACCTCCCCGCCCCGGCCGGTCGAGAACATCATGCCGAGATCGAACAGCGTGTCGCCGTTCGCGCAGGTCTCCACCGGCAGCGCGGCGGCGATATCGATCGTTCCCTGAAACATCTCTTTCTCCTTCCGGAGACCGGCGGACCAACCGGCCGCGGCTCCCGTCCAACTGTCTTGCGTCCCTGAAATTCCGAACCGCCGTTTGCCGGCGTGTTGGGAGCATCTGACCGCTAAACTTTGAATGGCAGTTTAAGTATCGCGATGAATCGAATCTGAACGGCTGCGCGGCGCGTGATGCTGCCGATGCAAGAAAGCGGCTGTTTGCAAAGATTTCCCGGATTCGTGACGATCGATTCACCTTCGCCTTTGGCGAAACGATAACCATCGCGCCAACAGCCGGCCAACACTTTTGCGAATTGAGCCGGCGACGGCCGGTCTCTCACCGAGAGACGGACGATCAGGAAAACAGCGATGGGGAAATGCCGGGATGGGTGCGGCGACCGGATGGCGGTGACCCGATGGGCGGCTTCGAGCCGCTCCAGATAGAACGAGGGCGTCGGTGAACACGTCAGGAACGAGATTTCACCGGACGGGCCGTTGAAACTGCGGAAGCAGACTCCGCAACGAACGAAGAGAGCTGAACTCTTCTGCCGGACCACCTGCAACGGGCTGAACCCTGTCGCGTCGATCGTCCGACCGTCTCACCTGATGTCTCGCCGACACCCTCTATCGTCGACCTGAGCAACCTGAACAGCATTCGCCTGATGGCGGATCGTCCCGAGCGGCTCCTGTGACGTTGCCGGCATGAGCTGCCGGCAATTCCGTAAGGCGGAGCCTTACTTCTTCTTCTTGGCGACCTTGCGGGTCTTCTTGGCAGTCTTCTTCACTGCCGACTTCGCCTTCTTCGCCTTCTTCGCTTTCTTGGCCATGTTGCCCTCCTAAATAAGTGAGATGGCTTAATCGCTTCGTGCACCCGGGAATCGATGTGCACTTCGAATGGATTACACCAACGCATAAAAAAGAACAGCGCCCTGCTTAAGGAAGAGTTGACGCAAGCGTGCCGATCGGCATCGCGCGTGCTTCGCGCAAACAACGCGAACGACCGTTACCCGATCGCATGCGTTATCCCCAACAGATCACAGCGCTCATCTGAAATTTTTAAAAAGTGCCCGAAAGACGCGGACATTTTTAATTTCGATCCTGCATGCAGCGAAAACGCGCGCGACGTTGCGAACGACAACCGATGACGACAAAACACGTGCCGCGCATCCTGAGTCGCAAATTTTGGCAACGAAAATATTTTTTGGAAGTTTTGCGTTTTAGGCGCCGCGAGGCCGGTTACGGCAAAGTTTTTCGCATCGTCGCGAAAAACTGATTCGCCTTTCCGCCGCCATCTTCGGCGAAGCCTGATGCGCGCAGCGCTCCCTGCGCGTTCATAAAAGCCATCGCAGGAGCGATCTTCGCACGCTCGACCGGAGCCGAGAGCAGGCCTGACGGCGCCTGAGCGCGCCGCCCGATCACGGATTGGAGAGATCAGAGACCGAGCTTGGCCTTCAGGAGGTCGTTCACCGCCTGCGGATTGACCTTGCCACCCGACGACTTCATCACCTGACCGACAAACCAGCCGATCAGTTGCGGCTTGGCGCGCGCCTGCGTCACCTTGTCGGGGTTGGCGGCAACGATGTCGTCCACCAGCTTCTCGATCGCGCCGAGATCGGTGACCTGCTTCATGCCGAGGCTCTCGACCAGCGACTTGGGATCGCCGCCCTTGGTCCAGACGATCTCGAACAGGTCCTTCGCGATCTTGCCGGAGATGGTGCCCTCGCCGATCAGGTCAACGATGGCGGCAAGCTGCGCCGCCGAGACCGGGGACGCGGCAATCTCCTGCCCTTCCTTGTTCAGGCGGCCGAACAGTTCGTTGATTACCCAGTTGGCGGCCAGCTTGCCGTCGCGTGCGGCATTGCCGAGCCCGGCTAGCACCGCCTCGTAGAAGTCGGCGCTCTCCCGCTCGGCGACCAGAACGCCGGCGTCATAGGGCGTCAGGCCGTAGGCGTCGATGAAGCGCGCACGCTTCTCGTCCGGCAGCTCCGGCAGGCCCGAGCGCAGCTCCTCGACATAGGCGGCGGTGAATTCCAGCGGCAAAAGGTCGGGATCGGGGAAGTAGCGGTAGTCGTGCGCCTCTTCCTTGGAGCGCATCGAGCGCGTCTCCCCCTTGTTGGGGTCGTAGAGCCGGGTCTCCTGCTCGATCTCGCCGCCATCCTCGAGTATCTCGATCTGGCGGCGCGCCTCGAAGTCGATCGCCTGACCGATGAAGCGGATCGAGTTGACGTTCTTGATCTCGCAACGAGTACCGAACGCTTCGCCGGGCCGGCGCACCGAGACGTTGACGTCCGCGCGCAGGTTGCCCTTCTCCATGTCGCCGTCGCAGGTGCCGAGATAGCGCAGGATGCTGCGCAGCTTGGCGACATAGGCCTTGGCTTCGTCCGCCGAGCGCATGTCCGGCTTGGAGACGATCTCCATCAGGGCGACGCCCGAGCGGTTGAGATCGACATAGGACATGGTCGGGTGCTGGTCGTGCAGCGATTTGCCGGCGTCCTGCTCCAGATGCAGCCGCTCGATGCCCACCGACGCGGCGCCGCCATCGGGGGTGTCGATCAGCACCGTGCCCTCGCCGACAATCGGCGACTTGTACTGGCTGATCTGATAGCCCTGCGGCAGATCGGGGTAGAAATAGTTCTTCCGGTCGAAGGTCGACTTCAGGTTGATCTGCGCCTTGAGGCCGAGCCCGGTGCGGATCGCCTGGGCAACGCACTCCTCATTGATGACAGGCAGCATGCCGGGCATCGCCGCATCCACCAGCGAGACGTGCTCGTTGGGCGCGCCGCCGAACGCGGTGGACGCGCCGGAGAACAGCTTGGATTGCGAGGTCACCTGGGCATGGACTTCCAGCCCGATCACGACTTCCCAGTCGCCGGTAACGCCCTTGATGAGTTTCTTGGGATCGACGGTTGCGTTCATGGAGCGGCTTTTACCGCGCCCGAGCGGGCAGGAAAACCCCCGGCAAAGGGATCACAGGCTGGCGGCGAAGGTCTTGAATGCCGGGTTGGCGCGCAGCGAATCCCGCCCCGCATCGATCACGTCATCGACCTGCTCGCGCGGCAGGTGGAAACGGGTCGGCACGCCGTCGAGCCGCGCCGCGCGCGCCGGGTCGAGCTGGTCGAAACCGACGCGGCCGATGAAGAACTTGATGTCGCGGCAATTCCAGCCGGGCCGCGCGCCATAGCGCGTCCGCTCGGTGGCGGAGAGGCCGCAGCGCCATTTCACCAGCGCCGTGTGCCAGTCGCTCATGACGCGCTCGAACGCGGTGTAGCTGCCGGCCACGCCGGCATCGACCGCGGTATCGGCCGCCGCGCGGAACAGCTCGAACCCGCTCGGCCCCTCCACGGTGTTGATCCAGTTGCCGGCGACACCCGACTTGGCATCGACAACCAGGAACAGGCCGCGCCGCAGCTTGACCGCCTGCGCCGGCGTCAGCGGGTCGTAAGGCGTCGCCGACGACAGGCGTGTGATGGTGAAGCCGGACAGACCGTAATTATCGACAAGGCCGCCATCGAGCAGCTTGATGTAGGGCATCGAGCCGTCATGGTAGCGGCTGATCGCCTTGGCGAAGGCGCCGAGCATCGGCGGCGCGTTGGGATTGTCGCGCGCCTTGGCGACCCAGGACGGCAGCGGCTCCCTGCACTTGCCTGGGAAGGTCTTGATGACGACCGGCGCGAAG
Organism: uncultured Afipia sp.; assembly: GCA_964384815.1. Lineage (GTDB taxonomy): Bacteria > Pseudomonadota > Alphaproteobacteria > Rhizobiales > Xanthobacteraceae > Afipia. The sequence goes on from CAYLLZ010000003.1 coordinate 327,005, forward strand.
GCGACCGGCACGGCGGCGGACGCCGCCACCGCATCCGCCAGAGGATATTCGGACAGGTCACTGCACATCGCGCGGAAGGCCGTGGCGCCGAATACGAATGGCGTGCGGTTGTAGATGTCGGAGGCGTTGATCCAGACCCGCGGCCGGCCTTCGGCGCGGAACTGGCCGAAATTGGCGCCGTGAAACAGGTTGGCATCAAGCCAGCGCGGGAATCCGGTGGAATCGTTGATGCCGCCCGCCATCGCGCGCGGCAGCGTCGCCAGCGAAATATCGGTCTGCAGATTCTCTTCGGCATTGCGCAGCAAAAACTTCTCGCGGAAGTCGGCGAGCCCTGCCCGTTTCTTCAGCCCGTAATAGGCTGCGGTCACCGCGCCGCCCGACACGCCGGAGATGAAGTCGAGGCGGTCGATCATCGGTCCCTGCGCGCCGCGCAGCGGAATGCGCTCCATCTCGGACAGCACGCCATAGGAGAAGGCCGCCGCGCGGGTGCCGCCGCCCGAGAACGACAGCCCGATCACCACATCGTTCTCGACCGCGTTTTCCTTGAAGCCGATGTCGAGACGGTTGGCGAGCGTGTCCGGCGTGCCGGCGACATTCACCGGCTCGTTCTGGATGGTCGCGCAGCCGATCAGCAGCGCGCAGACCGACAGACTTCCCAGAAATGTACGCGCACGCACCATAACAATCCCCGTCCCCCATCCCATTCCTGACGGATGGGGGTCGCTTTTTCCCTAACGCCCGCCGCTCGCACGACAATGACGGGCCGCATGGTTAACAAGCGCAGGCTCAGGGCTTCGAATTGTCCTTGAGGTGGCCATCCTCATAGGCGATCGACCAGTCGATCAGGCGGCGCCAGAGCACCTCCGCAAGATCCGGCGGCATCCCGGCCGCAGTCGCCTCGCTGCGCACATGCGCCACCACCTCCTCGACCCGCTCGGGGATCGCGGCGGGCAGATTGTCGCGGAGCTTGACCGCGATCACCCGGTCGAGACAGCGCACGCGCTCAGCCAGCAGCGCGACGATCTCCCGGTCGATCCGGTCGATGATCTCGCGCAGTTCCGGAAGATTTTTAGGCTCGGACGACATCAGCTCTTACCCAACAGCTCCGACGCGATCTGATCCCATTCGGTTTCGAGCGTCGCGGATGACACGGGCTTGCCCGCCCGGCCATACCAGTAGCCCGCATTGTCGAGATCGCCTTCGACGCGGTGCAGATGCGCATGAACCCAGGCGCCGTCGGCCGTCGGAGTCTGTTGCGCAAGAGCGTGCGCCTTTTCCCAGTCCCGTTTCGCAGCCCACCACAGCGCCGTCAGCGGCTGCGACAGACTGGCGGCTGGCGCGGCCTCTGCAAGACTGGCCTTCAAATCCGACAAGCCCATCACCACCACCTCTTCGGCTTGAAGCATCCGGCAGACTGCTCGATGACGTTGCCAAGCGAGAACAGGGTTTCCTCGTCGAACGGCCGGCCGATCAGTTGCAGACCGAGCGGCAGGCCCTGCGCATCCTTGCCGGCCGGAACAGCGATGCCCGGCAGGCCTGCCATGTTCACCGTCACCGTGAAGATGTCGTTGAGATACATCTCGATCGGATCGGCCTTGCCCTTCTCGCCGATGCCGAAGGCGGCGGATGGCGTTGCCGGGGTCAGGATCGCGTTCACGCCCTGCGCGAACACATCCTCGAAATCCTGCTTGATCAGGGTGCGCACCTTCTGCGCGCGCAGGTAATAGGCGTCGTAATAGCCGGCCGACAGCACGTAGGTGCCGATCATGATGCGGCGGCGCACCTCCGGGCCGAAGCCGGCGGCGCGGGTATTCTCATACATCTCGACGATGTTGCGGCCATCGACGCGCGCGCCATAGCGCACGCCGTCATAGCGCGCGAGATTGGATGAGGCCTCCGCCGGCGCGACCACGTAATAGGCCGGCAGCGCGTATTTGGTGTGCGGCAGCGACACGTCGACAAGCTCGGCACCCGCCGCCTTCAGCCATTCGGCGCCCTGCGCCCACAGCTTCTCGATCTCCGCCGACATGCCCTCGATGCGATATTCCTTCGGAATCCCGATCTTCATGCCCTTCACCGACTTGCCGAGCGCCGCCTCGTAGTCCGGCACCGGCAGATCGACCGACGTGGTGTCCTTGGGATCGTGGCCCGCCATCGAGCGCATCAGGATTGCGGTGTCGCGCACCGTGCGGGCGAACGGCCCTGCTTGATCGAGCGAGGATGCGAACGCGACGATGCCCCAGCGCGAGCAGCGGCCGTAGGTCGGCTTCAGACCGACGATGCCGGTGAACGCCGCGGGCTGGCGGATCGAGCCGCCGGTGTCGGTGCCGGTCGCGCCAAAACAAAGTCCCGCCGCCACCGCCGAGGCCGAGCCGCCGGAGGAGCCGCCGGGCACCAGCTTCGCATCCGAGCCCTCGCGCCGCCACGGATTGACCACCGGACCGAACGCCGAGGTCTCGTTCGACGAGCCCATGGCGAATTCGTCATTGTTGAGCTTGCCGAGCATCACCGCGCCGTCGCGCCAGAGCTGCGAGGTCACGGTGGACTCGTAAGGCGGCTTGAAGTCGTCGAGGATCTTCGAGCATGCGGTGAGGCGCACGTCCTTGGTCGCGAACAGGTCCTTGATGCCGAGCGGAACGCCCGCGAGGTTGCCGCCCTCGCCCTTGGCAAGCCGCGCATCGGCCTCCTTCGCCATCGCCCGCGCCTGATCCGGCGTCTCCAGCACATAGGCGTTCAGCGCCCGCGCCTTCTCCATGGCCGCGAGATGCGCCTCGGTCAGTTCCAGCGACGTGAAGGATTTGTTCGCCAGACCAGCCTTGGCCTCGGCGAGCGTGAGAGAAGTCAGGTCAGTCATTCGTCAACCGGATCGCAGGAGAAGGAAGAAGGCGGCCTGCTGCCCGGCCGCTTCTGGAATTGGGATTTTTCAAGCGCCTCGATGATGGCATCGATTGCCTCGTCGGGATTGGTGATCTTGCCGGCCCGCTCCATGGCATCGAGATATTCCATGTAGGCCGCATAGGTTTTCTCGTCGCTGCACAGGATGCACATGCTCGCCTCCGGCCGCTATTCGACCACCTTCGGGACTAGGAAGAAATGATCTTCGGTCGCCGGGGCGTTGGCGAGCACCTTGCCGGCGATCTCGCCGTCATTGACGATGTCGTGGCGCTTCTTCATCGCCATCGGCATCACCGAGGTCATCGGCTCGACGCCCTCGACGTCCACCTCGGAGAGCTGCTCGACGAACGCGAGGATCGCATTGAGCTCGCCCTGCAGATGAGCGACCTCCTCGTCCTTGACCGCGATCCGGGCAAGGTGCGCGATCCGGCGGACAGTGGCGGCATCAACGGACATTCCAACAAACTCCGAAACAGCCGCAGCGGCGGCTCCGATCTGCCTGCCGTATAAAGCATTTTGCCCCGCAGGGGAAACCCGCCAATCGGGTCCGAAAAGGCAGGATTTTGATGGCTCTGGCGGCGTTCGGCGGGCCTTGAAGCCGGATCGCCCATCTTCACGACAGGGCCGGTCCTGCCTTTGCGCCCGGTGCAACCGGCGTGGTACCAGACCACATGCCCGCGCCGATCCTTCCCCTCATTGATGCCGTGCCACTCTGGCCGCCTCGCGGCGCGCTGATCGGCCTCGATCTCGGCACCAAGACCATCGGCGTCGCGGTGTCCGACCCCGATCGCAAGCTCGCCACCGGCGTCGAGACCATCCGGCGCAAGACCTTCACCACCGATGCCGCGCGGCTGCTTGCCATCGCCGGCGAGCGCAAGGCGGTCGGGTTCGTGCTCGGCCTGCCGATCAACATGGACGGTAGCGAAGGCCCGCGCGCGCAATCCACCCGCGCCTTTGCGAGGAACTTCGCGCGGCTGACCGATCAGGCCATCGGGTTATGGGACGAGCGGCTGTCCACTGCCGCGGTGGAGCGCGAACTGATCGGCATGGACATGAGCCGCGCCCGCCGCGCCGAAGTGATCGACGAGCACGCCGCGATCTTCATCCTGCAGGGCGCGCTCGACCGCCTCGCCGTACTTGGCCGCCCCGACACGCCCTGAGCATCACTGGCTCGCCAGCCACATGGTCTGGATCGTGGCGGCCAGATTGTTGATGCCGTGGACCACCACCGTCAGCCAGGTCGAATTGTAGCGATAGCGCAGATAGCCGAGCAGCAGGCCGATGGAGAACACCTCGCCGAGGAAGAACCAGTCGTATTGCAGATGCATCAGCGTCCACACCAGCGACGACAGCACAATCGCGCCAAGCGGCCGCAAGAACGTCTCCGACCAGCCGCGATAGAGAAAGCCGCGCACGAAGAACTCCTCTGTGACCGGCGCGCCGACGCAGAACGCCAGCACCAGCAGCCACAGCGCGCCGTCCGCCTGCGCCGACTTCAGGACATCGGTCATGAAGCCGGGCGCGACCTCGCGGCCGAGCGCCTTCGACAACAGATCCCAGCAGGTGATGAGCACGCCGAGCATGACCGCGCCGATCAGCAGCGCCTTCCAGCCCGGCCAATGCAGGGCGAGATAGTCCGCAAACCTCGCCCGCGCCACGCGCGTCGCCAGCCAGATCGCCGCCAGCACCGCCGGCAGGCCCGCCACCACCGACAGCGAGATGGTCAGCCCGCCGCCCATCACGCTTCTCATGGTGTCGAGATCGAGGCCATTCCCCTGCTTCATCAGGAAGAAGGCGACCACCGCGATCTGGCCGAAGAACATCGCAACGAAGATCACGATGCCCCAGAGCAGCGTGCCCCAGAACTTCCAGACCCGCGGCGGTTTGGCGGATGCATCCGCCTCGATCGGCGCGAGCGGGGATTCGGCGGAACCGGTCTCGGAAGTCATGGAGCAGCCTTCATGTCGGGAGGGCACGATGTCGGGAGGGCACGGCAGATCACGGCAACGCACGCTCAAGAAGACCGCGCATCGCGTCCGGGTCAAGATCGACAGCGCCATACATGGTCCCATGCGGTTGCGCCAGTCGCGTTTGCGCGAACAGCGCCGCGTGCGGTGGATGAACCGCGTTCAGCGCGGCGGCCGCCGCCAGCAGGGCGAGCCTTTCGACCGCAAGCCGCGCGCTCCGCTCGGCATCGGACCGCCGCAACGCGCCGGCGATGAACGCGACCGTTTCGGATGCACCCGGCAGCCCATCAGTCTGCGCGGCAAGCTGCTTCAGAACGCCATAGGCCGCCTCGGCATCGCGTGCCAGCGCCCGCAGCACGTCGAGGCACATCACATTGCCGGAGCCTTCCCAGATCGCGTTGACCGGCGCTTCGCGATAATGCCGCGCCAGAATGCCCTCCTCGACATAGCCATTGCCGCCCATGCACTCCATCGCCTCGAACAGGAAGGCCGGCGCGCTCTTGCAGACCCAGTATTTTACCACCGGCGTCAGCAGCCGCATGTAAGCAGCCTCGCCACCGTCCGCCGATGCGCGATCGAAGGCGCGGCACAGACGCAGCGCCAGCGCGGTGGAGGCTTCGACTTGTAGCGCCATGTCCGCCAGCACGCTGGTCATCATCGGCTGATCGGCAAGATGCTTCTGGAACACAATGCGGTGGCGGGCGTGATGCAGCGCATGGGCCAGCCCCGAGCGCATCAGCCCGGCGGATGCGATGGCACAATCCTGCCGCGTCAGGGCCACCATGCGGATGATGGTGGCAACGCCCCGCCCCTCCTCGCCGAGACGCAGCGCATACGCGCGCTCGAACACCACTTCCGACGACGCGTTGGAACGGTTGCCGACCTTGTCCTTCAGGCGCTGGAAATGGATCGCGTTGACCGAGCCGTCCGGACAAAAGCGCGGCATGAAGAAACACGTCAGCCCGCCCTCCGCCTGTGCCAGCACCAGAAAGGCGTCGCACATCGGCGCCGACATGAACCATTTCTGGCCGGTGATCAGATAAGCCTCGCCATCGCGTTCGGCGCGCGTGGTGTTGGTGCGCACGTCGGTGCCGCCCTGACGCTCCGTCATGCCCATGCCGATGGTCATGCCGTGCTTGGTCCACCACGGCGCGAAGGACGGATCGTAGCTCCGCGTGCCGAGCACAGCCATGATGCGCGTTCGCAGTTCTGCATCTGCTGCAAGAGCACCGACCGCTGCGCGGGTCATGGTGATCGGGCACAGATGCCCGGTCTCGACCTGCGCAGCCATGAAGAACTTTGCGGCTCGCACCACTTCCGCCGCACCACCTGCAGGCTCGCCCGCCGCCGTCCATGTCGAGCAATGCAGCCCGGCGCGGGTGCTATGCGCCATCAGTTCATGATACGCCGGATGGAATTCAACCTCGTCGCGGCGATTGCCGCGCGCATCGAATGTCTTCAGCTTCGGCGGATTGTCGTTGGCGAGGCGGCCACGCTCCGCCATCGCGCCGGAGCCCCACAGCCGGCCGAACTCCGACAGTTCGGCGGCATACGCCTTGTCGCCATAGACCGCCACGGCTTCCACCAGCGGTGGATCGGACGCGAACAGGTCGATGTCCTCAAGCGGCGGTGGCTGGTTGAACGCCTCGTCTGTCTCGCGCAGGATCGGCATCGTTGCCTCGCCATCAGATCCGGACTGGCCGTCAGCATACGCCGAAACGGGCATGATTCCATGTTCGCCCGGGACACCGCTTAACGCCGCGTCACCGGAAAATCGAACGCGGTATTGCCCGCACCCGGCAGCGAGAAGTGCCACCATTCGAGGCGATAGTTGACGAAGCCATGCCTGGCCATCGCCGTCACCAGCGTCTCGCGCCATTTGCGCTGCGCGGGCGTGATCGCGCGCGAGGCGGTATGCGCCTTCTCGTCGGAACAGTCATAGCCGGTGCCCATATCGACGCCCGAGTCCGGCGCACGCAGGCGTTGCGGCCCGATGCAGTCGACATAGGACGCGCTCCGATCGAACGGCGCGACCTTCGGCTCCGGCAGTGCGATCAGCGTCAGGTCCACCGCCTTGCCGGTGGAATGTCCCGAGTGCCGCGCGATGTAGCCGAGCCGGAACAGATCGGCCTTCGACATCTTCGGATTGTAGCGATGCTGCGCAAGTGTCTCACGGCCGTCCTGCGCCCAGCGATAGATGTCCTCGACCGCGCGCTGCGGGCGATAGCAGTCGTACATTTTCAACGACAGCTTGCGCGGGACGAGATCGCGCTGCACCGCCGCCAGCGCATTCGCCACCCTGCGGGTAACGATGCATTCGCCCGCCTGATAGCCCTGCAGCGGCCGGCCGACGAAATTGTTGTAGCCCGCATAGCGCATATCCTGAACGATGCTCGGATCGACATCGCGCAGATAGACGAAGTCGGCCGGCAGAGGCTGCGCCAGTGCTGTTGTGCCGGAGGCGAAGGCGGCAAGGCACGCGACAAGGTATCCGGCGGCTGTCATCCGTGCTGCTCGCATCTCGCCTCCGTGGTTTTAAATCAACTCCGATGCAACGCGGGCCCGCTGCCGCCCTCGCCCGTCCTGCTCCGCGGGATGACGAGGCCATGCCGGGTCTGTTCCCCGCAATCCGGGCCCGCGCTTCACCGGGGGAAAACTCGATATCGGGCAAATCTGCCTTGCCCGGCCCTCCAAGTCTGCCTATAGCTCTTGCTTTAATGACCCTTGCAACAAAATCGAGCTTCGTCCTCGGCCACCGGCATCTGCTGGGCATCGAGGGCCTTCCCGCGGCCGACATTACCGGCCTTCTGGACCTTGCCGAGGAGTTCGTCGAGCTCAACCGGCAGGTCGACAAAAAGCGTTCCGATCTGCGCGGACGCACCCAGGTCAACCTGTTCTTCGAGTCCTCGACCCGGACGCAATCCTCCTTCGAGATCGCCGGCAAACGCCTCGGCGCCGACGTGCTCAACATGTCGGTGGCGCTGTCCTCGATGCGCAAGGGCGAGACGCTGCTCGACACCGCGGTGACGCTCAATGCCATGCACCCGGACATTCTGGTGGTGCGCCACCGCGCCTCCGGCGCTGTCGAGCTGCTCGCCCGCAAGGTGGACGGCTCGGTGATCAATGCCGGCGACGGCGCGCATGAGCACCCGACGCAGGCGCTGCTCGACGCGCTGACTATCCGCCGCAACAAGGGCCGCCTCGAAGGCTTGCTGGTTGCGATCTGCGGCGACGTGCTGCATTCGCGCGTGGCGCGCTCCAACATCTTCCTGCTCAACACCATGGGCGCACGGGTTCGCGTCGTCGCGCCCTCCACGCTGCTGCCGGCCGGCATCGAGCGTATGGGCGTCGAGGTGGCGCGCGACATGCGCGAGGGGCTGGACGGCGCCGACATCGTCATGATGCTGCGGTTGCAGCGCGAGCGGATGACCGGCTCGTTCGTGCCGTCGAGCTCGGAATATTTCCATTATTTCGGTCTCGACCAGAAGAAGCTGTCCTATGCCAAGCCGGACGCGCTGGTGATGCATCCAGGCCCGATGAATCGTGGCGTGGAAATCGACTCCATCGTCGCCGACGGTGCACAGTCGCTGATCCGCGAACAGGTCGAAATGGGTGTGGCGGTACGCATGGCCGTGCTGGAAGCGCTCGCCCGCAACCTGCCGAATGCGTGACGCCATGCCGATAGATCGCCGCCCTCTCCTGCTCGCCAACGCCCGCCTGATCGATCCGTCACGGGATCTCGACGATATCGGCGATGTCCTGATCGTCGACGGCATGATCCGCGATGCGCGACGCGGCATCAGCGCCGCCGGCGTTCCCGCGGGCACCGATATCGTCAATTGCGCCGGCAAGGTCGTGGCTCCGGGCCTGATTGACATGCGCGCCTTTGTCGGCGAGCCCGGCGCCGGCCACCGCGAGACCTTTGCCTCGGCAAGCCACGCGGCCGCCGCCGGCGGCATCACCACCATCATCTGCCAGCCCGATACCAGGCCGGTGATCGACAATTCCGCCACCGTCGATTTCGTACTGCGCCGCGCCCGCGACACCGCGATCGTCAACATCCATCCGATGGCGGCGTTGACGCGCGACATGAAGGGCGAGGAGATGACCGAGTTCGGTCTCCTCAAGGCCGCCGGCGCGGTCGCTTTCACCGACGGCAGCCACAGCGTGATGAATTCGCTGGTGATGCGCCGCGCCCTCACCTACGCGCGCGATTTCGACGCGCTGATCGTACACCATACCGAAGACCCGACCCTGATCGGCGAAGGCGTGATGAACGAGGGCGAGTTCGCCTCGCGCCTCGGCCTGATGGGCATTCCCACCGCCGCGGAAGCCATGGTGCTGGAGCGCGACATGCGCCTCGTCGCGCTGACCGGCGGGCGCTATCACGCCGCCTCGGTGAGCTGCATCGACTCCCTCGAAGTCCTCCGGCATGCCCGCGACTGCGGCCACACCGTCAGCGCCTCGGTGTCGATCAACCACATCACGCTGAACGAGAACGACATCGGGCCGTATCGCACCTTCCTCAAGCTGTCGCCGCCGCTGCGCACCGAGGACGACCGCCGGGCGCTGGTCGCCGGGCTCGCCTCGGGCCTGATCGACGTGATCATGTCGGATCACAATCCGCAGGACGTCGAGGTCAAGCGCCTACCTTTCGCCGAGGCCGAGCCCGGCGCGATCGGTCTGGAGACCATGCTGCCGGCCGCGCTGCGGCTGGTGCATTCCGGCGAGATCGAACTCAAGACCCTGATCCGCGCGATGTCGACCCGGCCCGCCGAACTGCTCGGCCTGCCCGGCGGCTCGCTCCGCCCCGGCTCGCCGGCCGACGTGATCGTGATCGATCTCGATGCGCCGTGGGTGCTCGATCCGGCCGACCTGAAATCACAGTGCAAGAACACGCCGTTCGACGAGGCGCGGTTCACCGGCCGCGTCATCCGCACCGTCGTCGGCGGCCGCACCGTGTTCGAATACCTGTAACGACCGGGGGGACCGGCATGTCCGCGCCCATTCTCGCCGCTGCCTGTGCTTTCGGTTATCTGTGCGGCTCGGTGCCGTTCGGCCTGATCACCACGCGTCTTGCCGGCACGCAGGACCTGCGCTCGATCGGCTCGGGCAATATCGGCGCGACCAACGTGCTGCGCACCGGCCGCAAGAGCCTTGCCGCGATCACGCTGCTTGGCGACATGCTCAAGGGCACCTTTGCGGTGCTGGTGGCGCGGCATTTCGCCGGAGCGGAAGCGGCGATCCTCGCCGGCCTCGGCGCGTTTCTCGGCCATCTCTTTCCGGTGTGGCTGAAATTCAAGGGCGGCAAGGGCGTCGCCACCTATATCGGTATCCTGCTCGGGCTGTTCTGGCCTGTTGCGCTGGCATTCTGCACGATCTGGCTCGCCGTCGCCTTCCTGTCCCGCTACTCCTCGCTGGCGGCGCTGGTCGCAAGCGCGCTCACGCCGCTGATGCTGCTGTGGACGCAGCATTTCGACCTTGCCGTGCTGTTCGCCGTGCTGTCGGCGCTGCTCTGGATCATGCACCGTGCCAATATCAGGCGTCTGCTGGCGGGGACCGAAGGCAAGATCGGCGCGAAGGGATAAATCCTTTCAACTCCCGATTGCCCGCGCGCCCGACTTGCGCGAGACTTCCTGCTGCGGGGGCAGCGTGGAAACACAACCACACACTTCGAGGCTGACCGACGGACAGCGCATCGACTGGCTGCGGCTGATCCGCAGCGACAATGTCGGCCCGCGCACCTTCCGCTCGCTGGTCAATCACTATGGCAGCGCCCGTGCGGCGCTGGAACGATTGCCCGATCTGGCGCGGCGTGGCGGCGCCAGCAAGCCGGGGCGCATCTGCAGCGCCGACGACGCGGCGCAGGAGATCGAGGCCGGCAAAAGAATGGGTCTGGTGCTGCTCGCCCCCGGGGAGTTCGGATACCCGCCCCGCCTCGCGCTGATCGACGATGCGCCGCCGCTGCTCGGCGTGCGCGGCGCGCCGCAGATCCAGATGCAGCCGATGATCGGCATCGTCGGATCGCGCAATGCCTCCGGCGCCGGGCTGAAATTTGCCGAAACCATTGCGCACGATCTCGGTGATGCCGGTTTCGCCATTGTCTCGGGCCTTGCCCGCGGCATCGATCAGGCCGCGCATCGCGCCGCGCTTGCAAGCGGAACGGTCGCGGTGCTGGCGGGCGGGCACGACCGCATCTATCCGCCCGAACACGATGATCTGCTGCTCGACATCCTTGAACAGCGCGGCGGCGCAATTTCGGAAATGCCGCTCGGCCATAGTCCCCGCGCCCGCGACTTTCCCCGCCGCAACCGCCTGATCTCAGGCGTGGCGCTCGGCGTCATCATCGTCGAGGCCGCGCTCCGTTCGGGCTCGCTGATCACCGCGCGCTTCGCCAACGAACAGGGCCGCGAAGTGTTCGCGGTGCCCGGCTCGCCGCTCGATCCGCGCGCCGCCGGCACCAACGATCTGATCAAACAGGGCGCGATCCTGACCACGAGCGCCGCTGACGTGATCGGCGCAGTGCAGCCGATCCTGGGCCGACCCATCGAGTTGCCGATCGAAGAACGGGAGGATGGGCCGATCGACGACGAGCCGCAGGCCAGCGACCGCGCGCGCATCGTCGGCCTGCTCGGCCCCTCGCCTGTCGGAATCGACGACCTGATCCGGCTGTCCGGCACATCGGCCGCCGTGGTCCGCACCGTGCTGCTTGAACTGGAGCTCGCCGGCCGTCTGGAGCGTCACGGCGGCGGCATGGTCTCTCTCACATTATAATGAGCGATGATCAGGGAGCCGAGACTCTGCGCAGCGGCAAGGCCGGCTGATGCCGAACCGATGCTGACGCCAGGACGCGCTACCGCTCCTTCGGTCTGCGGCGATGCAGCAGAGTATCCTTCGCTTCCATCTGCGCCATGTCGAGCAGGTAGCCCAACGTGGCAAGACCGTGCCGGCTGGCGATCTGCACAAGATCGGAGAGCGTCGAGGCAATGAAAGCGGCGGCTTCATCCGGTCTGCCGCCCCCTTCAGCGGGATCGGAGCAGCACCGCTTGGGCGGTTCATGTTTTGGGCGTGGCGGGGTCATGCTTTCTCCGCTTTGCTCCCTGGAACCGGCACGAATCCCCTCCATTTTATACAACTTGTAGTATTAATTCTCAACTATAGAGAGCGCAAACTCATGCGTGTCACGCCATGGCGATTTGACAGGACGCGCGACTTTACCCATGTATCGGGCGAAACGGATCGCGCCGCAGCTCCGATTCCGGCGCTGATTTCTCCTGCAAACTATTGGAATCATATGAATATCGTCATTGTCGAGTCGCCTGCGAAGGCCAAGACGATCAATAAATATTTGGGCTCGTCCTACGAGGTTCTGGCCTCCTACGGGCACGTCCGAGACCTCCCGGCCAAGAACGGATCGGTCGATCCCGACGCCAATTTCCAGATGATCTGGGAAAACGATCCCAAGGCTGCCGGCCGTCTCAACGACATCGCGCGCGCCCTCAAAGGGGCCGACAAGCTGATTCTCGCCACCGACCCTGATCGCGAGGGCGAGGCGATCTCCTGGCACGTCCTGGAGATCATGAAGGAGAAGCGGGCGCTCAAGGATCAGAAAATCGAGCGCGTGGTGTTCAACGCCATCACCAAGCAGGCCGTCACCGAGGCCATGAAGCATCCGCGTGAGATCGACGGCGCGCTGGTCGACGCCTATATGGCGCGCCGCGCCCTCGACTACCTCGTCGGCTTCACCCTCTCCCCGGTGCTGTGGCGCAAGCTGCCGGGCGCACGTTCGGCGGGCCGCGTGCAATCCGTCGCGCTGCGGCTGGTCTGCGACCGCGAACTCGAGATCGAGAAATTCGTGCCGCGCGAATACTGGTCGCTGCTGGCGACGCTGGCAACGCCGCGCGGCGAAAGCTTCGAGGCGCGTCTTGTCGGCGCCGACGGCCGGAAGATCCAGCGGCTCGACATCGGCAGCGGCACCGAGGCAGAAGATTTCAAGAAGGCGCTGGAAGCAGCGGCCTTCACCGTCACCAGTGTTGAAGCCAAGCCGGCGCGCCGCAATCCGCAGGCGCCCTTCACCACCTCGACGCTGCAGCAGGAAGCCAGCCGCAAGCTCGGCTTCGCGCCGGCGCACACCATGCGCATCGCCCAGCGCCTTTACGAGGGCATCAATCTCGGCGGCGAGACCACCGGCCTCATCACCTATATGCGTACCGACGGCGTGCAGATCGCACCCGAGGCGATCACGCAGGTGCGCAAGGTGATCGGCGAGGATTACGGCAAATCCTATCTGCCGAACGAACCGCGCCAGTATTCGTCGAAGGCGAAGAACGCGCAGGAAGCGCACGAGGCGATCCGTCCGACCGACCTCGGCCGCCGTCCCTCGCAGATCAAGGGCAAGCTCGATAACGATCAGGCCCGGCTCTACGAACTGATCTGGATGCGCACGGTCGCGAGCCAGATGGAAGCGGCCGAGATGGAGCGCACCACCGTCGACATCGCGGCGAAGGCCGGATCGCGCCTGCTGGAGCTGCGCGCCACCGGACAGGTGATCAAGTTCGACGGCTTCCTTGCGGTCTATCAGGAAGGCCGCGACGACGATCCGGAGGACGAGGACAGCCGCCGCCTGCCCGCGATGAGCGAAGGCGAAGCGCTCAAGCGCGAGAGCCTCGCCGTCACCCAGCATTTCACCGAGCCGCCGCCGCGTTTCTCGGAAGCCTCGCTGGTCAAGCGCATGGAGGAGCTCGGCATCGGCCGGCCTTCGACCTACGCCTCGATCCTGCAGGTGCTGAAGGATCGCGGTTATGTGAAGCTGGAGAAGAAGCGCCTGTCCGCCGAGGACAAGGGCCGCGTCGTCGTGGCGTTCCTCGAGAAGTTCTTCTCGCGCTATGTCGAATTCGACTTCACGGCCGATCTCGAGGAGCAGCTCGACAAGGTCTCCAACAACGAGGTCGCCTGGAAGCGTGTGCTGCAGGATTTCTGGACCGGCTTCATTGGCGCGGTCGACGAGATCAAGGACGTCAAAGTCAGCGAAGTCCTCGACGTGCTCGACGACATGCTCGGCGAGCACATCTACGAGAAGCGCGCCGATGGCGGCGATCCGCGCCAGTGCCCAAGCTGTGGCACCGGCCGGCTCAATCTGAAGGCCGGCAAGTTCGGCGCCTTTGTCGGCTGCTCGAACTATCCGGAATGCCGCTACACCCGTCCCCTCGCCGCGTCCAGCGGCGCGAGCGATCGCGTGCTCGGCAAGGACCCGGCGACCGGTCTGGACGTCGCAGTGAAAGCGGGCCGCTTCGGGCCTTACATCCAGCTTGGCGAGGCCAAGGATTACGGCGAGGACGAGAAGCCCAAGCGCGCCGGCATTCCCAAGAACATGTCGCCCGGCGATGTCGAGCTCGATCTTGCGATCAAGCTGCTGTCGCTGCCGCGCGATGTCGGGCCGCACCCGGAAGATGGCGAGATCATCACTGCCGGCATCGGCCGCTTCGGCCCGTTCGTGCGCCACGGCAAGACCTACGCCAGCCTTGAGGCGGGCGACGATGTCTATTCGATCGGCCTCAACCGCGCGGTGACGCTGATCGCGGAAAAGATCGCCAAGGGTCCGGGCCGCCGCTTCGGCGCCGATCCGGGCAAGCCGGTGGGCGATTATCCCGCACGCGGCGGCGCCATCATGCTCAAGAAGGGGCGCTATGGCGCTTACGTGACCATCGACGGCATCAACGCCACCATTCCCGACAGCATGGACCCGGAGAACATCACGCTCCAGGAGGCCATCGCGCTGATCGAGGAACGCGCTGCCAAGGGCGGCAAGGCCAAGCGCGCGACGAAGAAAACCGCCAAGGCCGGCAATGGCGCGGCAAAGGACAAGCCGACGAAAAAGACCGCGGCCAAGAAGGTCGTGGCCAAGCCCGCGGCAAAGGCTGATGCCGGCGCCGAGGTCACGCCGATCAAGGCCGCTGCGAAAGCGCGAGAGGCAAAGGCTCCGGCTGCCAAGGCCAAGAAAGCCGCAGCACCGAAGACTGCCGCAAAGGTGGCCGCGCCCGCCGCCAAGAAGAGCGCCAGCAAAGCCCTCGGATAATGGTCAGAAAACGCAACGCGCCGGATGCTTTCCCGGATCGGGAGAGCATCGTCGCGTTCATCCGCGAACAGCCCGAGGCCGGCACGCGTGAGCTCGCGCGTCATTTCGGTCTCAAGAACGAAACCCGCGCCGAGCTGCGCCGCGTGCTGCGCGATCTCACCGATGAAGGCGTGATCGTCAAGCGCGGCAAACGGGTGCAGGACGTCAAGGCGCTGCCGCCGACCCTTGTGGTCGATATCACCGGACGCGATGCCGACGGCGAACTGATCGGCACACCCGCCGAATGGTTCGAGGAGACCGACGGGCCGGCGCCTGTCATTCAGATCCACATTCCGCGCCGTCCCCTGCCCGGCACGGTCGGCGGCGTCGGCGACCGCGCACTGCTGCGGATCGAGAAGCCCGATCGCGAGACACGCCGCGCCGGCTATCGCGGACGTATCATCAAGCTGCTCGACAAGGCGAAGCATCGTGTGCTCGGCATCTTCCGCACGTTGCCGAACGGCGAAGGCCGCCTCGTGCCCATCGACAAGAAGCAGGCGGGCCGCGAGCTTGCGATCAGTGCAAACGACGCCGGCGGCGCGCAGGACGGCGATCTGATCAGCGTCGAACTGATGCGCTCGCGCGGCTATGGCCTGCCGGTCGGGCGCGTGAAAGAACGGCTCGGCTCGATGAAGACCGAGAAGGCGATCAGCCTGATCGCGATTCATGCCCACGAGATTCCGCAGGAGTTTCCTGCCGACGCGCTGCGTGAGGCGGACACCGCGCAAACGGCAACGCTGGAAGGCCGCGAGGACTGGCGCGACCTGCCGCTGGTCACCATCGACCCGCCGGACGCCAAGGATCATGACGACGCCGTGCATGCCGCACAGGATGACGATCCGGCCAACAAGGGCGGATACATCGTCACCGTCGCGATCGCCGATGTCGCCTTCTATGTGCGGCCACGCTCCGCGCTCGACCGCGAGGCACTCCGCCGCGGCAATTCGGTGTATTTCCCCGACCGCGTGGTGCCGATGCTGCCAGAGCGCATCTCCAACGATCTATGCTCGCTGCGGCCGGGCGAAGCACGCGGCGCGCTCGCGGTGCGCATGGTGATCGGCGCCGACGGCCGCAAGCGCTCCCACACCTTCCACCGCATCCTGATGCGCTCCGCCGCGAAGCTGCATTATGCGCAGACACAGGCCGCGATCGACGGACGGCCGGACGATATCACGGGTCCCCTGCTCGATCCGATCCTGAAGCCGCTCTACGACGCTTACGCTCTGGTGAAGCAGGCGCGCGAGGTGCGCGATCCGCTCGACCTTGATCTGCCGGAACGCAAGATTCTCTTGAAGCTCGACGGCACTGTCGATCGCGTGGTGACGCCCGAGCGGCTCGAAGCGCATCGCCTGATCGAGGAGTTCATGATCCTCGCCAACGTCGCGGCTGCCGAGACGCTGGAAAAGAAATCGCTGCCGCTGATCTACCGCGTCCATGACGAACCGACCGTGGAGAAGGTGCACAACCTGCGCGAGTTCCTGAAAACTCTCGGCATGCCGTTCTCATCGACTGGCGCGCTGCGGCCGGCGGTGTTCAACCGCGTGCTGGCGCAGGTCAAAGGCCGCGACGCGGAATCGCTGGTCAACGAGGTTGTGCTGCGCTCGCAGGCGCAGGCGGAGTATTCCGCCGAGAACTACGGCCATTTCGGTCTCAATCTGCGGCGCTACGCACATTTTACTTCTCCGATCAGGCGATATGCAGACCTGATCGTGCACCGGGCGCTGATCCGTGCGCTTGGCCTTGGCGAAGGCGCCTTGCCGGACACTGAAACACTCGAAACATTGAGTGAAATCGCAGCGGCCATCTCACTCACTGAACGCCGCGCCATGAAAGCGGAACGCGAAACCGCCGACCGGCTGATCGCGCATTTCCTCGCCGACCGCATCGGCGCTGCTTTTACCGGCAGAATCTCGGGCGTGACACGCGCCGGCCTGTTCGTGAAACTTAATGATACCGGCGCCGACGGCCTGATCCCGGTCCGTTCCCTCGGCAGCGAATACTACAACTACGATGAAACACGCCATGCGCTGATCGGCTCGCGCAGCGGTGTCATGCACAGACTGGGTGACGTCGTCGAGGTTCGTCTGGTAGAAGCAGCTCCCGTAGCCGGAGCGCTGCGGTTCGAACTTCTGTCGGGAGGATCGGATCCCGCACGCGAAGGCCGCGGACGTAACGAGCGCATGAAAGCGCGACTTCATCGTGCGAAGAAGGACAAGGCATCGCGAAAGTCCAAGGCAAAGGCTCCCAAGGGGAAACCTTCCAAGGCGAAACCCTCGCGAAAGACACGCAAACCGAACAAGCGCTGATCGATCCGGTCAGGCCTGCAGGAGACATCATGGACAGCCAGACCACTGTTCCCGCCACGACATGGACTGCCGAACTCGGCACCTTGCCCAAGCGTGATCTCTGGACCGCAATGAAGCGCGGATGGCGCTGCCGCTGTCCGAACTGCGGCAAGGGCAAACTGTTCCGCGCCTTCCTGAAAACCGCCGACTCCTGCTCCGAGTGCGGTCAGGATTTCACCCACCACCGCGCCGATGATCTGCCGGCCTATCTCGTCATCGTCGTGGTGGGACACATCGTGGTTCCGGTCGGACTGTGGGTCGAGACCAACTTCGCGCCGCCGATCGCCTGGCAGCTCGCCGCCTATCTGCCGTTCACGCTGATCGCCTCGCTGGTGCTGTTGCAGCCGGTCAAGGGGGCGGTCGTCGGCCTGCAATGGGCGCTGCGCATGCACGGCTTCGACAAGGACACGTCGCTGGACAAGCCGACGGTTGCTGCCGCTGAGTGATACTACAAGAGCAACATGCCACAGCCCGCGACCATCAACGGCGACGATGCATCCCATCCCTATCGCAGGCCGAAGGATGCGGCGACGCTGATCCTGGTCGATCGCAGCGGCACGGTGCCGAAAGTGCTGGTCGGACGCCGCCACGACAAGCTGGTGTTCATGCCCGGCCGTTTCGTGTTTCCGGGCGGCCGGGTTGACCCATCCGATAATCGCGTGCCGCTGGCGCGCCCCTTGCCGAAAGCACTCGAACACAAGCTGCTCAGCGGCGCGCCGAAAATCGCTGCCGCCCGCGCGCGCGCGATCGCAGTCGCGGCCATCCGTGAGGTCTGCGAGGAAACCGGCCTGTGCCTCGGCTGCAAGGCCGCCTCGCCGCGCGAAGCCACGCAAGCCACCACGCTGACCGGCGAGTGGAAGCCATTCGCCGAGGCCCGTCTGCTGCCCGACCCGTCGCATCTGTTCCTGATCGCACGCGCTATCACGCCGCCCGGCCTGGTCCGGCGTTTCGACACCCGCTTCTTCGCCGCCGATGCCTCCGCTATCGCTCACAAGGTTGATGGCATCGTCCGCCCGGACGCCGAACTGGTCGAACTGGTCTGGATCGAACTCGGCTCGTCGCCACTTGACGCGATGCACCAGATCACCCGGCGCGTGCTGGGCGAGCTTGAAATCCGTCTCGCCACGGGGTCGTTGTCGCACGCTGCCGAGGTGCCGTTCTTCCATTTCCGGAGCGGCGAGATGCGGCGCGATACGCTCTGACGTCGGAGCTTACACGCCAAAAAAGCCAGCCGCGCGCGTTCAGAGTTGCTATGCTGGGTGCTCCCGGACCGCGTTCATGCGTTGAGTTCATATGATTGGATCACGGCTGCTGACGCAGGCAGGAATCGGCGCCTCGATTGCAGTGCATCTCGCCATTCTGGCGTGGATTGTTTTCGGCACCGGCGTCCGCCTGTTCGATCCGTATGACGACACCATTACGATCGATCTGGTGACGCCCGAGGAATTGAAAGCCGCGCAGGACAAGCAGGCTCCGCTTCCCGAACCCGAAACACCGGAACAGGAGCTGGCGGATCAATCCGCAACGCCCGCGCCTTCCCCTCCTCCGGACACGCCTGCGCCGGCTCCCGCGCCGGAGTCGACACCTCCATCCCCGTCGCAGGAGATCGCTGCAAACCCGCCCGCCCCTGCGCCGCAGCCCGCACCGGCTCCACCGCCAACGGCTTCACCGCTGCTGACGCTGAACGCTCCCCCGGTGGTGCAGCCGGACATCACCGGCAAATACGGCACGATGTTCAACCTCTCGGACACCGGCTTCGACCCGGTCACGACCGGTGCGAAGATCGAAAGGACCGCGATCGATTCCTTCCTTGCGCACCTGAAGACCTGTTCGGCGCTGCCGTCCGGCGTCTCACCGGATGACAAGGTGCGGATCGTGCTGCGGGTGGCGCTGCAGCCGAATGGCGTACTGGCTGCCGCCCCGGTGCTGATCGAGGCCAGCGCCTCGGCCAAGGGGCCGCTGCTGATGCAGGCTGCGATCAAGGCCATCGAGACCTGCCAGCCCTACAGCATGCTGCCGGCCGACAAATACAATGAATGGCGGGTGCTCGATCTTGCCTTCACCCCCCGGGATTTCGGCGGCGGCTGAGTCCTCTGGAAATCCAGGCCAATGGGGCAAAATCACCCCCAAGGGGTCAAAAAAGTGAGGTTTTTGAAGGATTCAGTCCTTATTCCGGCGCGGCAATCCCGCCTAAATCCTTGACTTTGGGGCATTCGAGGGTAGTTTGCCGGCCAAACGCGGTGACAGCGCCAGCCGACCCGCCCATTCCAGACATTCGAGGTTCTGAACATGGCCAAAGCGGTCACCATCAAGGTCAAGCTCGTTTCCAGCGCGGACACCGGCTTCTATTACGTCGCCAAGAAGAACTCGCGCACGATGACCGACAAGCTCGTGAAGAAGAAGTACGACCCGGTCGCCAAGAAGCACGTCGAGTTCCGCGAAGCCAAGATCAAGTAAGTCGCAATCACCTGCGATTACGAAAAAACGGAGCCGCGCGGCTCCGTTTTGCGTTTCCGGGCTCGGCTGCCGAGGCTATGCCGCTGCCGCGACCACGCGATTGCGGCCATCGTGCTTGGCGCGATACAGCGCCTGATCGGCGCGCTTGAGCACATCCATTACAAGCTCGCCCTTGCGCTCCAGCATCGACAGGCCGATCGACATCGTCACATCGATGCGCCGGGCGCCCTTCTCGATCGCGAACGGCTCGCTCGCCACCGCCTGCCGCAGCCGCTCGGCAACAATGCCCGCGACATGCAGATCGGTCTCCGGCATCACGACGACGAATTCCTCGCCGCCATAGCGTGCGGCAAGATCGATCCCCCGGACCGACTTGCGGATCCGCACCGCAAACTCGCGCAGCACGTCGTCGCCGGCGTCGTGGCCGTAGGTATCGTTGATCGACTTGAAGTAGTCGATGTCGAGGATCATCAGAGCGAGCGGCTTGCCGCGCGTCACCGCCTGCTCCGCCAGCGTGACCATGTGGCTTTCTAGATAGCGGCGGTTGTGCAGGCCGGTCAGCCCATCGGTGATCGCCATCTCGATCGACATCTGCACGTTGTCGCGCAGGTGATCGGTGTAGCGGCGGCGGCGGATCTGGGTCCGTGCCCGGGCCAGCAATTCGTTCTTGTCGACCGGGCGCAGCAGATAATCGTTCACGCCGATCTCGAGGCCGCGCAGCAACTGGGTGTTGTTGTCGGCATCGGATATCGCAAGGATCGGCACACTGCGCGTCCGCTCCAGCGAACGCGCCTGGCTGCACAGCCGCAGGCCGTCATGGTTCTCCAGATTGAGCGAGACGATCAGAAGATCGTAATTGCCCTCCGCCGCATGAAACAGCGCTTCGGTCGGATTCGGCTCGACGTCCACCGTATGCTCGGAGGCGAGGATCGGCCCGAGACGCTCGTAGGATGACGGCCGGTCCTCGATCAGCAGAATGCGGCCGCCCTTGCCGGTGTCGGCCACCGCATCGCGCTCGGGCGCCTGCACGCCGATTTCCAGCGACGTGATCGCGCGCATGCGCAATTCGTCGGTCATCATCTTCAACCGTGTCAGCGAACGCACGCGCGCGATCAGCACCACGTCCGATACCGGCTTGGTGAGAAAATCGTCGGCACCGGCATCGAGACCGCGCACGCGATCGGACGGGCTGTCGAGCGCGGTGACCATCACCACTGGAATGAAATGCGTCTTGGGATTCGCTTTGAGACGGCGGCAGACCTCGAAGCCGTCGATGTCCGGCATCATCACATCGAGCAGGATGATGTCGCACTCGGCGCGTTCGCAGATCTCCAGCGCCTGCGTGCCGCAATTCGCGGTGATGACGTCGAAATATTCCGCCGACAGCCGCGCTTCGAGCAGTTTGACGTTCGCCGGAACGTCATCGACAATCAGAATGCGCGCGGACATAGCATGATCCTCAACCGATGAACCGCCTTACGGTCTCGATGAACTTTCCCACCGAGATCGGCTTCGACAGATAGGCCTCGCACCCGCCCTCGCGGATACGCTCCTCGTCGCCCTTCATGGCGAAGGCCGTCACCGCCACCACCGGAGTGGCATGCAGTTCAGGGTCTTCCTTGATCCATTTCGTCACGTCGAGACCCGAGACCTCCGGAAGCTGGATATCCATCAGAATCAGATCGGGGCGATACTTGCGCGCGAGGCCCAGCGCCTCGCGACCATTGCTCGTGCCGACCGTCTGATAGCCATGGGCTTCGAGCAGGTCGCGAAAGAGCTTCATGTTGAGCTCGTTGTCCTCAACGATCAGGACAGTCTTCGCCACCCTTCCTCCGATCCCGCAAAATGCCTGTTTCGCCGACAAGGATTAGCCGTCGCCACGCCGGAATGAGTCGGGCATGATGGTTCCAAAATAGAGACCAGAAGTTACGGAAAGGCAAATGGGCATGGCACTTAAACAGCAGCGAAAGCCGAGCGAAGTCGCTGAAATCGTGGCGATTCAGGCGCTTTCCTTCCTTGCCGGCGAGCCCGAGCGGCTGGGCCTGTTCCTGTCGGAGAGCGGCATCGGTCCGGAGACGCTGCGCGCCGCGGCGACCGATCCGAAATTCCTCGCGGGCGTGCTCGATTTCATCATGCGGGATGATGATACCGTGAAGGCATTCTCCGATTCGTCGCAATTGCCGCCTGAAACGATCGCCGCCGCGCGCGAGGCATTGGGCGGCTATCCGCGGGAGTAAAATGTGAGCGACCCTGCGCAGAATGCGCGCCACGGGCCGGGATTTTGCCGGGACTGCCTGACCGATGCGGCGGATCAAGTCCGCCGTTGCACGGTGTGCGGCTCGCCGCGCCTCATTCGTCATCCGGCGTTCGGCTCGCTGGCGCTGGCGCATATCGATTGCGACGCGTTCTACGCCACCATTACCAAGCGCGACCAGCCCGAGCTCGCCGACAAACCGGTGATCATCGGCGGTGGCAAGCGCGGCGTGGTCGCGGCCGCCTGCTACATCGCCCGCACCTATGGCGTGCGCTCGGCGATGCCGATGTTCAAGGCGCTGGCACTGTGTCCCGAAGCGGTGGTGATCCGGCCCGACATGGCGCTGTATGTGCGGGTCGGACGGCAGGTGCGGCAGGCGATGCTGGCGCTCACGCCTCTGGTCGAGCCGCTATCAATCGACGAAGCCTTCCTCGATCTCACCGGCACCGAGCGCGTCCACGGCATGATTCCGGCCAAGGTGCTGGCGCGGTTCGCGACGCAGGTCGAACGCGACATCGGCATCACCGTATCGGTCGGACTGTCGGCCAACAAATTCCTCGCCAAGATCGCATCCGACCTCGACAAGCCGCGCGGCTTCGCTGTGCTCGGCCAGGATGACGCCTGCGCGCTGCTGGCGGAGAAGCCGGTCGGTTTCATCTATGGCGTGGGGCCCGCCGCGCAGGAGAGACTGCAGTCACGCGGCTTCCGCCTGATCGGCGATCTGCAGCGCGCCGAGGAAACCGAACTGATGAAGCTGTTCGGCGCCGACGGCCAGCGGCTGTGGCGGCTCGCGCGCGGCATCGATACGCGCAAGGTGGTGCCCGACCGCGGCGCCAAGGCCATTTCCAACGAAACGACGTTCGAGGACGACATCCGCGACTTCGCGACGCTGGAACGCATGCTCTGGCGGTTGTGCGAGAAAGTTTCCGCGCGCCTCAAAAGCGGCAATCTCGCCGGCTGCACCATCACCGTGAAGCTCAAGACCGCTGACTTCCGCCAGCGTACCCGCTCTCACTCCATCGCCACGCCGACCCAGCTTGCTAACAAGATTTTCGCGGTCGCGCGCGAGATGCTGGCAAAGGAAATCGACGGCACCGCCTTCCGCCTGCTCGGCGCGGGCGTCAGCGCGCTGCGACCGGAAGCTGAATCGGCGCATGAGGATCTGCTCGACCGCCGCGCCGCTTATGCCGAGCGCGCGATGGACGATGTGCGCAGGAAATTCGGCAACGCCGCGATGATGCGCGGCATCGCCTATCAGGGACCGGAAAAAGCGCGGTAGCCGCCGCGCTTACTTGCAGGGCTTGGTGTCCTTGATGTCAAGCTTGTCCATCGCGCCGGCGATGACGAAGTCGTTGTAATCCAGCACCAGCGCGCGCGAGATGCCGTCTTCGTAAAGCTCGAAGGACATCGCGTAGGCCGGCGTCTGCTCGCCGGCGTTCTCCTTGGCGGCACGGTCGTAATAGCTCACCGTCACCGGCCAGCGCGTCACCGATTTCAGCTTTTCGTTGCTAGTGGAGACGTCCGGTTTCTTGGGCGCCTTGTCGCCGGTAATCGGCTGACCGATCACCGCGAGCGTGTTGTAGACCTTCTCGCCATCATCGGAGCCGTCATAGACCACGAGCTCGAGAATGCTTTTGCCGGCCCGCGCCGCCTCGATGATGCGCTTGATCTGCTCGGTGGGAAACACCGTCTCCTTGCCGAGCGTGAAGGTCTTCACCTTCGGCAGCTTGAGTTTGACCACAATGCCGCTCGCATTGCGCTCGGCAACGCCATCGACCTGGGTCGGCGGGTTG
Source organism: uncultured Afipia sp. (assembly GCA_964384815.1). GTDB lineage: Bacteria > Pseudomonadota > Alphaproteobacteria > Rhizobiales > Xanthobacteraceae > Afipia. Next base: position 350,830 of record CAYLLZ010000003.1, read on the forward strand.
TCGTTCATCTTGGTGTCGATCTTGAAACGATAGCTCTTGCCCTCGCCCTCTTCCCAACTGGTCGAGCGCAGATCGCTGGAGATGACCTTGTCTTCGCCGCTGTCGATCTCGGAAATCTGGTGGAATTCGGTGCTGTAGCCCTCGCACGAACTGCCGGAGAAATTGTACAGGATCTTGCCGCGCGCGGCGTTGACGGAGGCATTGCCGCGCGTCCTTTGCAGGCTGAGGTCGTAAACCGCCTGATGGGCCGCGAACGGCACCGGACTTGCTCCTTGCGCCCGCGCCGGACTGCCGGCGAACACACCACACACAAGCGCCAGACCGCAAAGCCCCGGCATCATCCACGACCGCGTCATACCATCTCCTTCAGGCAAGAATCGAAGCATAGTGAGCGGCACATTGCGCCGCAACTGGGGCAAACGCCTTAACATTGCGTCACTCTCGCGGTAGCCAAGCCGGCGGAACAGCCATATGAAGGCACACGCCCGCAAGCCACTTGGATGAGGCTCGCCGGACGACGACAATAGTGCCCCAAGGAGACCACAACATGGCCGGAACGATTGAACAGAAACTTGCAAGCCTCGGCATCACCCTGCCAACGCCTGCTGCGCCGATTGCGAACTATGTCCCATTCGTGCGGTCCGGCAACACGCTGGTGGTCTCCGGCCAGGTCTGCTTCGGGCTGGACGGCAAGCTGATCGCCAAGGGCAAGCTCGGCGGCGGCGTCACCCCCGATCAAGGCATCGCGGCGGCCCGCGGCTGCGCGATCAACCTGCTGGCGCAGGTCAAAGCCGCGCTCGGCGATCTCGACAAGGTGGTGCGCGTGGTGCGGCTCGGCGGCTTCATCAATGCCGCGCCCGATTACCTTGACGTCCCGAAGATCATGAATGGCGCGTCGGACCTGATGGTCGAAGTGTTCGGCGACAAGGGCCGCCACGCCCGCAGCACGGTCGGCGTTGCCGTCCTGCCCGCCGACGCGGCGGTCGAAGTCGAAGGCATGTTCGAGGTCGCCTGAGCCATGCCCTGGCGCGCGCCCGGCTGGTTGACCGCGCGGCCTGTCGCACATCGCGGGCTGCACAACCGGGCGCGCGGCATTGTCGAGAACATGCCCTCGGCCTTCAAGGCCGCCATCGCCGGCAACTTCGCCATTGAGCTCGATATCCAGCTCTCCGCCGATGGCGAGGCGATGGTGCATCACGACGACACGCTGGGCCGGCTCAACGAGGGCGATGCCGACCTGCGCACGATGAGGGCGGCCGAACTCAAACAGGTCCCGTTCAAGGACACCAGCGACCGCATGATGACGCTCGGCGAATTGTGCGATCTCACCGCCGGGCGCGTGCCGCTGGTCGTCGAGGTGAAAAGCCGGTTCGACGGCGACCGCCGTCTGGTGAAGCGGATGGCGCAAGTGCTGTCCGGCTATCGCGGGCCGGTCGCGCCGATGTCGTTCGATCCCGATCAGGTTTGTGCCATCCGCGACCTGATCCCGGACCGGCCGCGCGGCGTTGTCGCCGAGCGTGATTACAGCGAGGGCGAATGGCGCGCGCTGCCGCCCGAGAAAGTGGACGGCATGCGCCATCTACGCCACGGTCTCTCCACCCGGCCGCATTTCATCGCCTATTGGGTCAACGAACTGCCCTCGCCTGCGCCGTGGATCGCGCGCAATCTGTTCGGCTGCGCACTACTGACCTGGACCGTGCGCACGCCCGAGCAGCGCCGCCGTGCCGCGCGCCATGCCGACCAGATGATCTTCGAGGGTTTCGTGCCGGAACAGACGGCGGAACCGGGTTGAAGTCACGGTTCAAAACCACAATCTATGGGATTGTGCGGACTCGTCTTTCCGCCGCCATTGCTGACGCGCCCCTCATTCCGCAGGATCAGCCTCTGCCTCATGGATGTGTCCACGATCACGCTGGAAGCCGTTCCCTCCGCTGACGCGATCACGGCGGCGGACTGGGACGCCTGCGCCAATCCCGGCGCGAAATCCGCGCGCGCCGAACACCATGGCGAAACTTCTTCGTCCACCGCCGCAGCCGATTCGCGTCCTGATTCCGCCCCCGCCTACAATCCGTTCATCTCGCATGCGTTTTTCGCAGCGCTGGAGCAATCCGGCTCAGCCTCGGTACGCACCGGCTGGGGCCCGCGCCATCTGGTGGCGCGGCGCGATGGCGAGGTGGTCGGCATTGTGCCGTGCTATTTGAAAAGCCACTCGCAAGGCGAATACGTGTTCGACCATGCCTGGGCGGAGGCTTTCGAACGTGCGGGCGGCCGTTACTATCCCAAGCTGCAGGCCGCGGTTCCGTTCACCCCGGTGACCGGGTCTCGCCTCTTGGTGCGTCCAGGCATCGATCAGCAGCGCGTCCGCGATGCGCTCGCCGGCGGCCTGATCGCGCTGTGTGATCAGATCGGTGCATCCTCGTTGCATGTCACCTTCGCGCTCGAGCACGAATGGCACGATCTGGCCGAACGCGGCTTCCTGCAACGCACCGACCAGCAATTTCACTGGCGCAACGAAGGCTATGGCTCGTTCGAGGATTTCCTCGGCACCCTCGCCTCGCGCCACCGCAAGGCAATCCGCCGCGAGCGGCGCGATGCGCTGGCGAACGGCATCACCATCCACGCGCTCACCGGCAGCGGTATCACCGAGGAGGCGTGGGACGCGTTTTTTGAATTCTACATGGAGACCGGCTCGCGCAAATGGGGCCGGCCTTATCTGAACCGGGCATTCTATGCGCAGATCGCGCAGACCATGCCAGACGACATTGTGCTGATCATGGCAAAGCGCGACGGACGCTGGATCGCCGGTGCGATCAACTTCCTCGGCTCGGATACGCTGTTCGGCCGCCATTGGGGCGCCGTCGAGCATCACCCATTCCTGCATTTCGAGGTCTGCTACTATCAGGCAATCGAGTTCGCCATCACGCATGGCGTGAAGCGCGTCGAGGCCGGCGCACAGGGCGAGCACAAGATCGCGCGGGGCTACCTGCCGCAGACTACCTACTCGGCGCACTATATCGCCAATCCCTCGCTGCGCCGCGCGGTACGGGACTATCTGGCCCGCGAACGGACTTATGTCGCTGAAGCAGCGCGCGAACTGACCGACGCCGGCCCGTTTCGCAAAATAGAAACGCCTTCCTGACTATCCTGCAGGTCCGGTCGCAGGATCGAGGGAGCCCGAGCGCAATGTTCAGCCGCGATTTCTGGATCCGCCGCACGCCCGAACTGCGTCAGACCTTCCGTGTCACGGTGGCCGCCGCGGTGGCCTATGCCGCCTACAAGCTGCTCGGCCTGCAACAGGGCTATTGGGCGGTGTTCACCGTGCTGATCGTGATGCAGGGCTCGATCGGCGGCACACTCGGCGCGGCCAAGGACCGGATGATCGGCACGCTGGCCGGCGCGGTGATCGGCGGCCTCGGCGCCGCGCTGCATTCCGGCACGGCGCTGGGCGTCGGCATCACCCTCGCCATCACCACCGGCATCGCGGCGCTCGGCGCGGCGGTCTATCCGCAATTGCGCGTCGCGCCGGTGACGGTGGCCATCATGCTGCTGAGCGAGCCGGCCGGCACGCCTGTCGAGCAATTCGTGGTCGATCGGGTGATCGAGATCGCGCTCGGCGGCGCGATCGGCGTGCTCGCCACCGTGCTGATCCTGCCGGCGCGCTCGCATGGCGTCGTGGTCGCCCGCGCCATCGCGGTGCTGGAGCGCCTGCGCAAACTATTGTTGTCGGAGGCCGAGGCGATCGAGCGCGGCGAGCCCCTGCAACCCTCCCCCGACCACCCGGCGCTGCGGCAGGCCCTGACCTCCGTCGAGCAGGCGATGAACGATGCCGACCGCGAGCGCGCCTCGCGCCTTGCCGATCACAGCATCCCGCCCTCAATCCCGCGCACGCTCTGGCGCGTTCGCAACGATCTGGTCCTGATCGGCCGCACTCTCTATGAGCCGCTGCCTGCTCCGATCGCGGCGACGCTGGCGCCAGCAACGGCGCGATTGCTGCGCGCCGAGGCCGATCTGGTCGGACGCTGTGCCGAGGCGCTGCGCACCATCACCACGGTTGCGCGGCAGGACATGGATGCGCCTTACCACGACTTCACCGAGACGTTCAGCAGGATGCGCCATGAGAACGTCACGCGCCCGCTCGACTTCAACGCGGCGGGACGCGTGTTCGGTCTCGCCTTCACGCTGGAGAACCTGCACCGCGACCTGGCCGATCTCACCGACCGGATCGACGAAGTCGTCACAGGTCAGCCGCGTGCGCCGAAGGAATCCTGACGCGTCGTCTCGTCACTTCGCAAGATACATGCCGGCCAGCACGAAAATCTCGCCACACACCACGCCGACGGCGACGGAGCGCCTTGCCGCAAGATAGGCGACGAACCCCGCCGCCATAGCGCCGAAACGGATCGCTATCGGTACATTCGCCAGCGCGCCGGGCGGAATAATCAGGATCTGCATGATGACGCCGGCGATCACCGCCGTGGCAGTAGCGCGGACCCAGACGAGAATCTCGGAATCCTCGTCGAGGCCGCCGCCGATCCACAGACCGAGCACGCGCCAGATCTCGTTCGGCAGGAATCCCGCCGCCAGCAACACGAACAGCGCATGCCAGTCGCCGACGAATTCGCTGATGCTCATCGCCGCCTCCGCAGACGATGCGCGCCATATGCAACGGTGCCGGCGGAGACGCCGCTGAGCAGGATATCGACGCCGGTGTGCAGATAGATCGAGATCAGCGGATAGAAGGTGAGGCCGAGGATGAGCCCCATTTTGTCGACAAAACGATGCGCATTGCGCGCCGACGAGAGCAGGAACACCAGCGGCGTCAGCGCGAGCACTCCGGCCGCGAGGATCGGTGGCAGTTTTGCCGCCAGAACATAGCCGAACGACGTCGAGACCAGGCAGACCGAAACCAGACCGATCCCGAGGCCGTTTGAAAACGCAATCCGCGCCTCCCGCGGCACCAGCGGCAGCAGACGAAATGCCTCGACCCAGAAGGTGATGGCGGTGAAATGCGCCGGCAGCGCAAGATCGCGCAGCCGCGTCTGCGCCGTTTTCAGCATTGGCAGCACCGCGACCACCATCGGCAACAGCCGGATCGCGCTCAATGTGACGGCAAGCGCGGATTCCAACACGCTAGCCCCGGCGTGCATCGTCGAGATCAGGATGATCTGCGCCGGTGCGGCCCAGACAAACAGGCTGCCCGCCAGCGCCCACCCCAGACTGAAACCCGCATCATGCGAGAAGGCCCCGACGCCGAGAAACGTGACGAACAGAACGACCCCGAGCACCGATGTCAGGGCACTGGAGATACCCAACAGGAACGCGCGCGGCGCATGCTGCCAGTCCGGCGATTGAATCGGGGGAAGCGCCACGGAGAAAGCAGGCCTTTCGCGAGCAGGATCGGGGCGCTATCACGTCCGTGGAATCGGCCAGCCGTCAAGGCCGCCGGATCAGCCCCCCGTATTCGGATTTCGCAGGACAAGACAGGCCGCGCCGGCGCGGCGGATCTTGCCGCACAGATCGTTGGCAGCCGTGCGGGTGTCGGTCCCGATCCGCACCTGATAGAACATCCGGGTGCCGCGGCTGCGCAGCACCGAACCGAGCAGGTTCGGATCATGATCGCCGATCACCGCACCGAGCCGCTTCATCGCCCGCGCATACATCGCCAGCGCCTTGTCGCGCGAGAAACCGGCGGCGAGTTGCACGCCCCATGGCGCGGCCGCACCGAGCTTCACGCGCTGCTCAAGCTGGGTGACGAACGGGTTCGGCGCGCGGCGCAGCAGCGCCATCAATTCGCGGCAGCCGGCCGGAGGCGCGCGATCCTTGACGCCCGCACGCCCCGCCTGCCCCCATTCATCCACGGAAGTGCCGGTGATCGCGTAGACATAGTGACGGGTCTCGGCCGGCAGCGCGCCGGTGCCACCGAGCCATTCCTGCACCCGCCGCGGCCCCGCATTGTAGGCCGCCGCCGCAAGCCCGAGATTGCCGAAGCGGTCGCGCAACTCGCTCAGGAACTCCGCCGATTTCGGTAGCGCCTGCACCGGATCGAACGGATCGAGCAGCCGTCGCTCGCTGGCGGTGCCCGGCATGAACTGCGCGACGCCCTGCGCGCGCTGACCATTGCGCGTCACCGGCCCCACCGCATCGGGCTGAAACCGGCTTTCCTGCCAGATCACGCGGGCGAAGAATTCCAGCGGCAGGCGATGCGCGGCCGCCGCGGATTCGATCATCAGGCACATCGCCTCGCCAGCCTCCCCGACATCAGCCGCCTTCGCGGCGGGCGCGACAGTCGCTTGCGGAGAACTGGTATCCGGCTGCGGCGTATCCTGCTGCGCGAAGGCCGCCTGCGCCACGCACGCAAGCACGGTGCCGGACAGCCAGCCAATCATTCCGTATCGAGCGGTGCGCCGCATTTACCTTAAACCACGCCTTTTGCCGATATCGCATAGCCTCGCTTTGCCTGCGGGCCTAAAGCTGACACATGGAACAACAACACGTGTCCGATACCGTCGAGGATGCAAAGAACACAGCAAGCTTGGAAGACGGAGTCTTTCCTGCCGACGAGCTTGTCGACGCAACTGACGCCGTTCCTGTTGCGGCTAACGGTCTTGCCTCGCCACCTGTTCCGGCTCCTTCCCGGCTCCGTCATGTTCTGCGCGGAGCGGTGCGGGCGCTCTTCGTTCTCTCGCTCTCGCAATACATTATCACGACGATCGTGGTGATCCTCGCGGCCTTCGCCGTCTCAAGCGAAGCGTCCGACATTCTGATCGATAAATTCGACGCGCTGGCGCGGACGATCCGCCGCTTCTGAACGTTCTGCCAGACATCAATCGACAAAAAGAAAAGCCCGGCATCGCGCCGGGCTTTTCGTCATGTTCAATGGATCAAGCCTTGAGCGGCTCCTTGGTCGCCTTGGGCTTGCGCTTGCGCGCGCCGGGCAGCTTTTCAGGCTTCGGAGTGACCGGACCTTCGACAAACTCGAAGCCGATCTTCTCCTTGCCCTCGCCGGCCGCCTCGTCCTTGACCAGCACCACGCGGACATGGCCGCCGCCCTTGAGCTTGCCGAACAGCACTTCGTCCGCCAGCGGCTTCTTGATGTGCTCCTGGATCACGCGCGCCATCGGCCGCGCACCCATCTGCTCGTCATAGCCTTCGCGGATCAGCCAGGCCTTGGCAGGCTCAGACAGTTCGATGGTGACGTCGCGGTCGGCAAGCTGCGCCTCAAGCTGCATCACGAACTTCTCCACCACCATGCCGATCACGTCGGTCGACAGGTGCGCGAAGGAGACGATGGCATCGAGACGGTTGCGGAATTCCGGCGCAAACTGCCGGTTGATCGCCTCGTGGTCCTCGCCTTCCCGCTTGCTGCGGGTGAAGCCGAACGCCGCCTTGGCCATGTCGGCCGCGCCGGCATTGGTCGTCATGATCAGGATGACGTTGCGGAAGTTGACCGACTTGCCGTTATGGTCGGTCAGCTTGCCGTGATCCATGATCTGCAGCAGCACGTTGTAGAGATCGGGATGCGCCTTCTCGATCTCGTCGAGCAGCACCACGCAATGCGGATGCTGATCGACGCCATCGGTCAGCAGGCCGCCCTGATCGAAGCCGACATAGCCGGGAGGCGCGCCGATCAGGCGCGACACCGTGTGCCGCTCCATGTACTCGGACATATCGAAGCGCAGGAGTTCGACGCCGAGCGAGGCCGCAAGCTGCTTGGCCACCTCGGTCTTGCCGACGCCGGTCGGACCCGAGAACAGATAGCAGCCGATCGGCTTCTCCGGCTCGCGCAGGCCCGCGCGCGCGAGCTTGATCGACGCCGACAGTGCCTCGATCGCCTTGTCCTGGCCGAACACCGTGCGCTTGAGCGTCTGCTCGAGATGCCTCAGCACCTCGGCATCGTCCTTCGACACCGTCTTGGGCGGAATCCGCGCCATCGTGGCGATGGTGGTTTCGATCTCCTTGATGCCGATCGTCTTCTTGCGCCGGTTTTCCGGCACCAGCATCTGCGCCGCGCCGGATTCGTCGATCACGTCGATCGCCTTGTCCGGCAGCTTGCGGTCATGGATGTAGCGCACCGACAGGTTGACCGCGGCCTCGATCGCCTCGTTGGTGTATTTCAGCTTGTGATAGTCCTCGAAATACGGCTTCAGCCCCTTGAGGATGCCGATGGCGTCTTCCAGCGACGGCTCGTTGACGTCGATCTTCTGGAAACGGCGCACCAGCGCGCGATCCTTCTCGAAGTGCTGGCGATATTCCTTGTAGGTCGTCGACCCCATGCAGCGGATGCCGCCCGAGGCGAGCGCCGGCTTGAGCAGATTGGATGCATCCATCGCGCCGCCCGAGGTCGCCCCCGCGCCGATCACGGTATGGATTTCGTCGATGAACAGGATGGCATTGGGATGCGCCTCCAGTTCCTTGATCACCTGCTTCAGGCGCTCTTCGAAATCGCCGCGATAGCGGGTGCCCGCAAGCAGCGTGCCCATGTCCAGCGAGAACACGGTGGCCGCGGCCAGCACCTCCGGCACTTCGTTGTCGACGATGCGCTTGGCCAGCCCTTCGGCGATCGCGGTCTTGCCGACACCGGCTTCGCCGACGAACAGCGGATTGTTCTTCTGCCGGCGGCACAGGACCTGGATCGCGCGGTTGATCTCGGAATTGCGGCCGATCACCGGGTCGATCTTGCCCTCGCGCGCCTTCTTGTTGAGGTTGACGCAATAGGTCTCGAGCGCCTCGCCCTTCTTCTTGGACTCGTCGCCGCCCTTGGTGTCGGCCTCGTCATCGACGCCGCGCACCGGCCGCGCCTCGGACACGCCCGGACGCTTGGCAATGCCATGACTGATGTAGTTGACCGCGTCGTAGCGCGTCATGTCCTGCTCCTGCAGGAAATACGCCGCATGGCTCTCGCGCTCGGCGAAGATCGCGATCAGCACGTTGGCGCCGGTCACCTCCTCGCGCCCCGACGACTGCACATGGATCACCGCGCGCTGAACCACGCGCTGGAACCCGGCGGTCGGCTTGGCGTCGTCGGTGCCGTCCGACACCAGATTCTCGAACTCGGTCTCGAGATAGTTGACGAGGCTGGAGCGCAGCTTGTCGAGATCGACGCTGCAGGCCCGCATGACGGCGGCGGCGTCGGAATCATCGATCAGCGACAGCAGCAGATGTTCGAGCGTCGCGTATTGATGATGCCGCTCATTGGCAACGGCAAGCGCGCGATGCAGTGACTGTTCGAGGCTTTGAGAGAAGGTAGGCATTCGCGTCCTTTATGGCCCCCGCCAAGTCAATCGATAGTCTTCAACCGGTCGTTTATCGCAAGCGATCATCTGGCCATCTGGCCGTTCCGTCTCGCTCCCCCAAGAGCGTACTCCAAGCAGACTCAAAGCCTACTTCTTTTCCATCACGCATTGCAAAGGATGTTGATGCTTGCGCGCAAAATCCATCACCTGCGTCACTTTGGTCTCGGCGATCTCGTAGGTGAAGATGCCGCACTCACCGATGCCGTGATGATGAACATGCAACATGATCTTCGTCGCGGCTTCAACGTCCTTCTGGAAGAATTTCTCCAGAACATGAACGACGAACTCCATCGGCGTGTAGTCGTCGTTCAGAATAAGAACGCGATAGAGGCTCGGTCGTTTCGCTTTCGGTTTGGTTCGCGTGATCACCGACGTGACCGGGCCGCCCTGGGTGCCGCGGTCGTCATCCTTCGCCATCCGAACAGTCAGGTCCGCGTCCGGATTTGCATCATCGGTACGTGCGGCGGCGTTTCGGGCAGAACGGGATATGAAAGGTTGCTGCAACATGGCTCGCGCTGGAAAACCCCGGTCGGCAATCGCGTTCAGACCATTCTGAACGGACCGATCACCGGTTGGGAATATGGGTCCGGCCCGTCTGCGCCGCAAGCGGGCCCGTTAACCTCATACCATGCTGCGAAAGCGGGAGAAATCGCGCCTGAAGGGGGTTTGCACAGGGCGGACAGCGGGAATTTCGCCGGATTGGTTCCCGTCAAACGCATGCCCGGCGCGACCACTCGGGCGGCGACACGCCGTTCCGATGCCGGCCGCCCTGCCCGCAGGCCAGATGTCCCGCCAGCACTTCAAGGTCAGTGCCCCTGACCCAACCGTCGGCGCCACCGCGGCCTGCAGTCTCAGGCCGGCATCGCACGATCGCTAAAACTTGAGTGATCCGGCAAACACTTTGTTGACGATAATACAGACGGCAGAAGCCGGCATCGGCCGGTTTTTCCAAGTAACCCCGTATTCCATTGCATCATTTTACTACCTCTTCACCGGCCCGTTCTAAGCAGAGTTCCAGATATAACAGGCCTGGTGAGTGCCATGAGCTCCAAGAACCGGAAGTCGATCCTGAGCAGCGCCCGCGAGATCGGCGCGCGGTTTCGCGACGATCAGCGCGGCAACATTGCCGTGATCTTCGCCTTCTCGCTGTTGCCGATCCTCGGTCTGGTCGGCGCCGCGGTGGATTACACCCGTCTCAACACCGCACGCACCCAGTTGCAGTCGGCGCTCGACAGTGCCGCTCTGATGATCTCCAAGGATGCAGCCACTCTGTCGGACTCCGACATGAGACAGCGGGCGTGGGATTACTTCAATTCGCTCTATCAGAACACCGAAGCGCCGGTGACGCAGGCGGACCTGCAGATCAGCTACACCCCCAACACCGGCAAGGGCGCGACGCTCTCGCTCGCGGCAAGGAGCAAGATCACCAGCGATTTCGTTCAGATCATGGGCGATCAGTTCAAGCAGCTCGGATTTGGTTCGTCGTCCACCACGACCTGGGGCGGCACGCGCCTGCGCGTGGCGCTGGCGCTGGACAATACCGGCTCGATGTCCAGCGCGGGCAAGATGACCGCTCTGAAAACAGCCGCCAAAGGCCTGATCGATCAGCTCAAGTCAGTGGCACTGAAAGATGAAGACGTTTACGTCTCGATCATTCCCTTCGCCAAGGATGTGAACGTCGGCACGGCGAACGTTAACGCAGGCTGGCTCAAGTGGAACGGCTCGTCCGACACATGGGACGAGAATAACGGCAACTGCACCGGCTATTCAGGCAGCAAAAAACCGAAATCGAAGAGCGCTTGCCAAAACAAGAGCGGAACCTGGACCGTCGACAATCACAACACCTGGAACGGCTGCGTCACAGACCGCGATCAGGATTACGACGTCAAAAGCACCGCACCCAATGCGGGAGACACCCAGACTCTCTTTCCTGCCGACCAATTCTCCAGTTGCCCAACACCGATTTTGCCGCTGACCTACGATTGGACTGCTCTCAAGAGCAAGATCGACGATATGAGTCCTGCCGGCAACACCAACCAGGCCATCGGTATGGCGTGGGGCTGGCTGTCCCTGTTACAGCAATCCCCGCTGAACGCTCCGGCGGAGGACAGCAACAGCAAGTACACGAAAGTCGTGATCCTGCTGTCGGACGGCGACAACACCGAGAACCGCTTCTCGACCAACAAGAAGACGATCGACGCCCGGCAGAAGCTGTTGTGCGACAACGCCAAGGCTGACGGAATCCAGATCTTCACGATTCAGGTAAATACCGACGGCACGGCGACGTCCGACGTGATGCAGTATTGTGCAACGTCAAGCGACAAGTTCTTTCCGACAACGAGCTCAAGCGGCATTGCCTCTGCTTTTCAGTTGATCGGCGGGCAACTGGCGCAGCTTCGCATCGCGCAGTAAATCATGCGAAGCGTCATCCAAACAAAAAGCCCGGCCGCAAGGCCGGGCTTTTCATGATCGCAATCGATAAATCGTAAATCAGTGCGTCTGAGCCGGCGTGAACTTGGAGACCAGGCTCTCGAACGGCTTGTAGCTCTGCTTGGCGAGATCGCTGTAGAGCTCGCCGATCTTCTGCGATTCCGCGACGAAGGTCTCGTAGCTGGTCTTGGCGAATTCCGCCTGAACCTCGAGCGCCTTATCAAACGACTTCACAGTAGCGAACTTCTCGACGAACGAGCGGGTGTCCTCGAAGGACTTCTTGGAATAGTCGCTGAACGCGGCCGCGATCGCCTGAAAACCATTGGTGAACGTCTTTGCGGACGCAGCAGCGGCTTCCATCTGCTCTTTGCCCTGCTGCTGCAGGTCTTCAATCTTGAACATTGGTCGTCCTTTCCTGACTTCAATTACCTGCCGGGAGACCACTGCTCCCCGAACCACGATGAACGTATAGTGCACCGCACAATAGACGTCAACAAATTTGTGCGACGCACAAATAACAATTGTCTGAAAATTCGGCAAACGCGGGAAACGGATCGTTAAGCCTTTGGAAACCGCACCCCCGTACCCTGACCGCCTGCGCTTTGGACAGCCTTCCCGGCCGTCTAAAAGCAGCTTCCGATCAATGCCTTAGAAAAGGCGATAGATCGCCTCACCCGGGCCTGATCGGAGGAACCTAACGTAACGGGCCGCCGGCACGAAAAGACTGCGGACGGACCAAATTTGGCCTCAGAACGAGGCGATTGATCCGGGGATTGGACGGGGAAGTTCATGTTTGGAGCCAGTTCTGCGTCCAATCGGGCCGCACGCTGCATTCTTTTGGGCCTTGCGGTCGTGTCGACCCTGGTGGTCACCATCGACACCGCGGATGCGCGCCGGCGTCATCGCCATCGCCACCACCATGTTGAACGCAGCACTTACAATCCGCCGTTCTCTTCGATCATTATCGATGCCAATTCTGGCGCGGTGCTGCAGGCCACCAGCGCGGACGGCACCCGCCATCCCGCGTCGCTGACCAAGATCATGACGCTCTATCTGCTGTTCGAGCGTCTGGAGTCCGGCAAACTCCGGCTCGATTCCACTTTGGACGTCTCCAAGCACGCATCCATCCAGTCGCCGACCAAGCTCGGCTTGAAGCCTGGGCAGACCATCCGCGTCGAAGACGCCATCAAGGGCATCGTCACCCGCTCGGCCAACGACGCCGCGGTGGTGGTGGCTGAAGCGATCGGCGGCAGCGAGGAGAATTTCGCCAAGCTGATGACGCGCAAGGCGCGCGCACTCGGCATGAGCAAGACGGTTTACGTCAACGCCTCCGGCCTTCCCGACGACGACCAGATCACCACAGCACGCGATCAGTCGATCCTCGGCCGCGCCATTCAGGACCGCTTCCCGCGCTATTATCGCTACTTCGCCACCGAAGCATTCAACTTCCGCGGCCGCGTGATCCGCAACCACAATCGCCTGCTTGGCAAGGTCGAGGGCGTGGACGGCATCAAGACCGGCTACGTCCGCGCCTCGGGCTTCAACCTCGTGACCTCGATGCGTCGCGGCAACCGCCATCTGGTCGGCGTGGTGATGGGCGGCCGCAGCGGTCCCTCGCGCGATGCGATCATGCGCAACCTGCTGGCCGAACATCTGGATGAGGCCGCAACGCGCCGCACCGTCGCGGCGATCACAGAACGTAACAGCGTCGCCGATGCGGACGACAGTGTCGATCAAACCCGTCCGGTCCGCGCCGCAACACCGACCATGCAGGTCCAGGGTGCGATCCAGACCGCATCCGCGGCGCCGGAACCGATTCCGCTGCCTGCACCGCGCGCCGCCCCGAGCGCGCCGATGCAGCTTGCTCCGGAAGCGGCCGCGCCGAGCGAGGCGAAACCTGCTCCCGCACCTCTCACCAGCGGCGTGATCTCCTCCCCGATCGCCACTGCGCCCGGCTCGACCGAGCCGATGACGCCGGTCCGCGTCAAGACGGTTCAGGTCCGCATGAATGGCACCAAGGTCGCCTCTGCCGCCGCGCCGAAGCCGCTGGCGCCGGTCGCGACCAGCGCGATCCCGCCTCGCGCGCCTGAGACGGCCGAGAAACCGCGCGCCGCCCAGATGCGGGCCGCCGAGACACCGCGTGGCGTCTCCGCCCAGCCGGCTTTCCCCGCTCCGCTGCCGATCGTGATCAGCCATAACTCGGCCGGCATCGGTCAGGGCACCGTCGGCACCATGCCCGCCGTCGCCTCGCCCGCCGATCCGTCGCGCGGCGCACCGCCGACCACGCTCGGCGCGCAGGCACAGGCGCTGGAAGCCCAGGCATCCGCGCCACCGCCGCAGCAGGTCGCAATGGCCGCACCGGCCGCGGCCCCTGCTCCGGCCCCGATCGAAACCACCGCGCACTCGAGCGCCGCCAAGACGCGCAGCGGCTGGATCATTCAGGTCGGCGCGCTGGAGAGCGAAAGCGAAGCCCGCCAGCGGCTCGACGCCGCCCGCGACAGCGCCCGCAAACTGCTCGGCCGCGCCGATCCGTTCACCGAAACCGTCTCCAAGGGCCACAAGACGCTCTATCGCGCGCGCTTTGCCGGCCTCGACCAGAGTTCGGCGGAAGCGGCCTGCCGCACGCTGAAGCGCTCCGACATCAGCTGCATCACCATCAGGAACTGATCGACGGCACGATCGCTGCTTGCTCAAATGGCCGGGCTTGCCCCGGCCATTTTCATTTGTACGCGTGCGATTAGACGCTGCGACAACAGCGCACGGCGCGTCTGTGAAAACTATTTTTCAAGGTTTGGTCTCTAAACCTTAACCATAGAGCGACCACGCCGGATTACGGCGGGCACCAAAGGCATCAGGCAGAGAACACGGAAAGCCGCTCGCAGTCGGTAGCGTCTTGTTGCGTGGAGTTAGCTGCGATGCGTGCGAAGAAGAGTATCCTTGGCCTCGTTGACGCGAGCCGCGAGGTACGTCGACCCCCCCTGGTCGGGATGCAGTTTCTTCATCAGCCCGCGATGCGCCCGGCTGATCTCCTCCACCCCCGCCCCGCGTTGCAGGCCAAGGATCTGATAGGCCTCCTCCACGGTCATTTTGCCGCTCGCCGCCGCGCGGCCGCTCTCGCCGCCACCCCGTCCTGCCGCTGCGTCCTGCGCGTTCTGACGCCAGGCGGGAAACCGGCGGTCCAGATAACTTTCCAGAAGGGCCCAGCTCTCGCCGTCGAAACCGCGCGCCAGAGCCAGCAGCCCGTCGAGCGTGAACTCGTCCAGCCGACGCCCCGCTTCGGGTCCGGACGTCAGACGCCCGTCAAGCGCGCCGGTGTCATGGTCGAGCGTCATCTCTATAAACTGGGAACGTACTTCGGACTTCTGCCCGTCTGATTTCCGGGCACCCGCGCCCCAATTGCCCCACGCCGAACCGAGCTTGGCGCCGAACGGCGACCAGCCGAGCAGGCCTGCGCCGAACACGCCGATCGGGATCGCAACAGCAATCTCACCGCGCAGACCGATGAAGGCGGCGAACGCCAGCGCCAGCACGCCGCCTCCGCCACGGATCAGCCGCGCCAGAAACTTCGGATCGGCACCCTTGATGACGTTCAGCGCCACATAGATCAGCGCAACAGCGATGATGCCTGCGATCAGCGTCGGCATGACTTAAGCTTCCCGGACCTTTCTTTTCACTTGTCGCAGAACAGAGGCAGACAGCGCAATCGCTGCTTTCAGCGCAGTTGCGTCAGCAGCGCCCGCGCGCTCGAAGCGGTTTGCGACAATCTGGCCAGCGCCTCGCGTCCGCCTGCGGCATAAGCGGCCACCGCCCGCAGCAATTCGCGCAGTTGCGCCGCCGCTCCCGGATCGAACCGGCACCACGCGCCGCCGGAAAGCCGTGCAATCTCGCGAAATGCATGCTCGGCGACCGGATCGGGGCCTTCCTGAAACATGAAGCAAGGCACCTTGAGCAGGCCAAGCTCGCCCGCCTTGGCGCAAAGCTCGTCGAGGTTCTCCTCCATGGCATCGCCGACAAAGACCAGTGCGCGCACGCTCTCCTTCACCGCCTCGCGCCGCGTCTCGGAGAGCACGCGGCCGATCTGGGTATGTCCGCCGACGACGCTGATCTTCGCCATCAACCGCGCCAGTTGCGCCGTATCGGAGATCCACGGGCTGGCGCGGCATTCGTTGAGACCGCGAAAATACACAAGGCGGATATCGAGGCCGCCGATGCTGCCCGCTTCCCGGAACATATCGGCCTGAAGCTGGCAGGCCATGTCCCAGGTCGGCTGCCGACTCATGGTGGCATCGAGCGCGAACACCAGCCGCCCGTTTTTGCCGCCGGCACTGGTCGCCAGCGCCCGCGCTTTGGCAACAAAGGCTGAAATATCCGCCGCCGAGGACGATGCCGCCGGCACGGACGATGCGCCCTTTAAGGGCGTCTTGGCGGAGGTTTTCGAAACAGTCGGATCGCGAGACATCAGGGTTTGCCGGTGAACCTTCTTTATGTGGAGGCGCGCAGCGCATCGGTCAATGAAGCCGGTGCCGGATTCCGGCGGCCTCGTGCCGCACCTTCCGGCACGGATCTTCAGATCGGATGAAAATCAGGACATCAGGTCAGTCGGGTGTGCGCGGCGCAACCCGCGCCACCGGCCCCGGCGGCTTGGGAATATCGATGTTGTCGGTGTTGACCGGCGCCAGCACGCTGTCGTCGGTCAGGAATTTCGACAATTCGTTCTCGATGCTGACCTTCAGGCTTTCCGGCCCGCGATCGCTCATGTCGGTGTGCTGATAGCGCGTGGTGACGACCTTGATGCCGGCCTCGCGGCAAATCTCGTCACTTGGCACCACACCGGGGTCCGGCTTGAAGTGCGGATCGGTGGAGCGGAACGACAGGATCTTGAACGCGCCCTGCGCCAGCGGCACGCGCAGGTTGTCGAGCGTCACCACCTTTTTCACCAGCGCCGGATGCTTTTCGGCAAAGTACATCGAAATGTCGCCGCCGTTGGAATGGCCGATCATCACAAGATGCTTGTAATCGGCATGCGGCTGAACCTTGTGAATCTCGCCGAGCGCAAACAGGATATTGGCGACGCCGCGCTCATAAACCGGCTCACGCCCGACAAAGCGCTCGCCGACCTTGGTGACGAGCGGCGCATCGGTGGAGAGGTCATGCTGGATGCTCATCGCCAGATAGCCGCGCGCGGCGAGCAGATTGGCGAGGAAGGAATACTCGGTGAACCTGACCGTGTTGCCGTGGTTGATCACCGCCACCGGCAAGGTTTTCATGCCGGCAACGGCGCGCATCTCGATGTCGCGGCGGATCGCGACATCGACATCGACCGGCCGCTGCCGCGCGGTATCATACAGATGGAATGTCTCGTGACGGATCGCCCATTTGCTCGCGGTGAGATAGCCGCCGATGGCGACCACACACAGAGCCAGCACAATGATCAATCCGCGCTTCATGCCTTTTCCGCAATTTGCCGGTGGAAAGCCCGGCCTCACATCAACTCAGCAGGTCCTATCGTGGCGAATGCTTGTCCGTCACCATGATCCAACACATAAACATAACCCCGAAAACCGCCTTGAACAGCAGAAGGGGCGTCTTGTGCAACGCACAATTAGCCCTGAATCTGCAACGGGTTAATGACGGCAAGGCCGGTTCTGGGCAAATCAGAATTCAGGGCCGGAACAATTTCAGGCTCTGTGAATGTGCCTCGCGCATCATCACGGCTCGTACGCAAAAATCTTTCGTCAACGCCGACGATCACCTCGGCTGGCGGCAAAATTCAAAGCCATTCGAAAGTCTCGCGGATCGCACGCGCTTTGGTTAGTGTCGGCGATCCATCCCTCCTGAAAGTCCACCGGATAAAAATGGCCCGCCCTGTTGTTGCCCGCACGCTTTCCGCCTTGCACCGCGCCCGCGCCGATCTGACAAAACGCAACGCTACCATCGCCCTGGTCCCGACCATGGGCGCGCTCCATAACGGACACATCTCGCTGGTGCGCCTCGCTAGGCGGCGGGCGAAGAAAGTCGTGGTCTCGATTTTCGTCAACCCGCAGCAGTTCGCGCCGCACGAGGATTTCGGCTCTTATCCGCGCACGGTGAAGGAGGACATTGCGCGCCTCGCCGCCGAGGGCGTCGACCTTGTCTGGAATCCCGACGTCAAGACGATGTATCCGGACGGCTTCGCCACCCGCATCGTGCCGGAAGGCCCGGCGACAGCCGGCCTCGAGGATCGCTTCCGCCCGCATTTCTTCGGCGGCGTCGCGATCGTCGTCGCCAAGCTGCTGCTGCAGGTCCGCCCGGACATCGCGATCTTCGGCGAGAAGGACTATCAACAGCTCAAGGTGGTGACGCGGATGGCGCGCGACCTCGACCTCGGCGCCAAGATCATCGGCGCGCCGTTGATCCGCGAGCGCGATGGCCTCGCGATGTCATCGCGCAACGTCTACCTCTCAGCGGACGAGCGCCGCGCCGCGCCGACGCTGTTCCGGTCGATGAAAGAGACCGCGAAGCGAATCCGCGCCGGTGAAGATCTGACGACTGCGCTGGATGCAGGCCGTGAGTTGATCACCCGCGCCGGCTTCGATCTCGATTATCTCGAGGTTCGGCATGCCGAGACGCTGGCGCCGATCGCAACTCTCAAGGACGGCCCGGCGCGCATGCTGGTCGCCGGCCGCATCGGCACCACGCGCCTGATCGACAATATTCGGGTCTGAAGCGGCTTTAGAGCAGGCCGAGTTCGCGAAGCTCGCGCCGCATCGGCTCCGGCATCTTGGCGATGCTCGCCGCGGCACTGCCGAGATCGGGCGGCGCGCTTTTGTCGTCGAGATAGCGCCAGCCCTGGAACGGGCGCATCGGACGCGGCGCAACAGTGATCAACTTCGGCTGCATGATCAGGCGGCAGCGCCCGATGCCCTCGCGATCACGGAACTGCTCGATCCCGATCAGCTTTTGCCGCGCGACGATCTCGCCCTTGATCACCCAATAGAGTGACCCGCCATTGAGCAGTTCTTCTTCCCGCTTCGGCGTCATCCGCGTGATGTGGATATAACGCGCAGGCAGCCCCTTGGCCTTCGCCTCGCGAACGCGCTGGTTGACCCAATCGCGGTGATCCTTGACCGAGTCGGAGCCGACACTGAGCTTGATGAGATGAAGCGGCATGGAAGCAAGAACGTATCACAATCCGCGCCACAGGATCGTGCGCGGCGACAAAGACAATCAGTTATCCTCAGCGGGCGGAGGCGGCGCAAGCGGAACAGGCGCCTGCGGACGTGATTTCTGTGCAGGAGGCTTTTTCGCTGCGGCAGGTGCCGGATGCGGGGGCGGTGCCGAGCGCTGAGGCGTCGATGCCGTGTTCTCATGCGCGGGTTTCGGCGCGGCCGGCGGTTCCGCCGTCATGATGTTGATCGGCGGAATTGAGGCTGCGCTCGGGAAATCGCCCGAGACGGGCTTGCCGGTCGGCGCCGTGGTTCCAACCGCCGCCGCAGCAGCGGCCGGCGCCCCACCGGGAGGGACGACGGGAGCGACAGGGACGGATGCAGGCGCAAGCGCGGCTGTCGGCGGAACATGCGAGGCCTCGGGCATGCCCCATGACGGCGCGTAGCGGCCGACCATGCTGTCATAGAGCTTCTCGCTGATATTAATGGAAATCTGCGCCGTATTGGTCAGCGACTTGAAGAAGCCGCACTCCGACAGCGTGCAGCCATCACGTGTCGTCAGGACATGAGCGATCAACCCGAAGCGGTCGCGCTCGATGGCGCGGCGCAGCGCCTGCAGATCCGGTGTCATCACCTCGTCCGCTGCAGCGACGCTGCCGAAACCGGACAGAGTCGTGATCTGGCGGGCCGCATGGGACACCGCGGCCGCAGTCGAGTCGGCTGAGGCGAACACGGCTTTCTCGCATGCCGTCTCCACCGCCTCCCCGGCGAGTTCATCGAGACACGATAAAGCCGGCAGCAATGCCGCCGCCTGGACCGGAAGACCGTCCCGGGCGGTGCCGCGGCCGAATTCGGCGCGAACCATCGCAGCCACCGCAATGCCGACGGCAAGCAGCGTGATGACGGTCAGCGCACCGTTGGCGGCGGATTTTTCAGCGCGAAATAGTGTGACGAGAAGGATCACCGCGAACAGCGCAGCCGCGATGATCGTGAGCCACATCGGAAAATTCGGCGAATGCCAAATATCGGAAAAAGAGGCAGTCCAAGCCCGGTTCATGCGCGCTGTCCTTCAGGCCGGAACCGATCGGGCTGCATTGCCGCAGCCCGGATAGCTTTACGCGTTAACGAGCTGGCTTTCCTTGGCAACCCGCTCAAAGGCTTCGGTCGAGCTCTTGATCCGATACTGACAATCGTCACCATCGGTCGGCAGCAAACGGATCACCTCATAGGTGCCGCTGGCCGCAGGACGCGCCACATTGCTGGCGGTGAAATAGACGGTCTCGCCGACGACGAATTTGTGCTTCAATACCCTGCTCCATTTACGCAATACAGAGAATGCCCAGCGCCATGTCTTCAGGCACGGCTGCGGGCTGACGCCTTCAAGTTTTATAGCATACCAGAGGCCTTTTTGGCCAGCTAAACCGCTGCATGGCAAATGCTCGGATTTTGCAGGTTTTTCAGTATGATGAACCCGCTTCCGAGGTCGAGAAACCAGCATTTTCGGAAAAATCCGTTTGCGGCGCAGCAAAGGTGCGAAAGACTTAATAACCCTGAAATATCAATTGTTTATGCTGTTACCACAAAACAGGTCCGACCGCCGCTATCAGGCCATCTCGTCGGTCTCGAATCGCTCGATCACCAACGTCTCGGCGAGCCCCTCCCGCGTCCATTCGGCCACCGCCGGATGCGTCAGCATCACGTCCATGTAGTCGCGGACCACAGGACTGACCTCGATGGCATAGGTCCGGAAACGATGGACCACCGGCGCGTACATCGCATCCGCCGCGCTGAAGCGCCCGAACAGATAAGGCCCCAGGGCGCCATACCGGTTGCGGCAGTCGGTCCAGATCTGTTGCACGCGCGCGATATCGGCCTGCGCCTCCGCCGACAGGGTCTTGGTGCGAACCGGACGATGCAGGTTCATCCCGCATTCCCGGCGCAGCGGGCCGAAACCGCCATGCATCTCCGCACTCACCGCACGGGCATGGGCGCGCGCCGCGACATCGTCCGGCCACACATGTGCGTCGGGGTATTGCTCGGCAAGATACTCGATGATCGCAAGCGAATCCCATACCGTGATGTCGCCGTCACGAAGCGCGGGGACCTTGCCGGACGGCGTGACATCGAGAATCCGGCGCTTGTCGGCCTCACCGGTGTAGAGCGGGATGAAGACTTCATCGAAGGGAATGTTGCTCGCCTTCAAGAGCAGCCACGGACGCATCGACCATGACGAGTAATTCTTGTTGCCGATGACCAGTGTCAAAGCCATGACGCAACCTCCTCAAGATTGCGCATTCTCGCATGCCTCCATCAAGCACATCAACCGTATCGCCGAGCGGACGCAACCATGACCCTGTTTTCGAGCGCGGACATTCTTGCGATCTGCTGCTTCCTCGGCGCCTGGGTGTTCTACGCCATCGTGCTCGAACACTCGCCCTATGGGCGCAAGAGCCTCAGCGCGCGCATGAACATCTATCGCGAGGTCTGGATGCGCCGGACGCTCGACCGTGATCCGCGTATGGTCGACATGCAGATCATGGCCTCGCTGCAGAACGGCACCGCCTTCTTTGCCTCCACCAGCCTGCTGGCCATCGGCGGCGGTCTCACCTTGCTGCGATCGAGCGAAGAGGCGGTGAACGTCCTGTCGACGCTCCCCGTCGAAATCCGCGCCTCATCGGCGCTCTGGGAGGTCAAGTGCATCGGCCTTGTGGTGATCTTCATCTACGCATTCTTCAAGTTCGCCTGGTCCTACCGCCTGTTCAACTATGTCGCCATGATGCTCGGCGCGATGCCGTTCTCCGACAAGAGAGACACGCCCGAAGCGCAGTCGCATGTCATGCGCACCACCCGCCTGTTCCAGTCCGCCGGCCGCCACTTCAACCAGGGCCAGCGCGGCTTCCAGTTTGCGCTCGGCTATCTCGGCTGGTTCATCAGCCCGTGGGTGCTGATTGCCACCACCATCGCCGTTGTAGTCGTGATGTGGCGCCGCCAGTTCAACTCCGACGCGCGCGACGCGCTGATCAAGTGACGGCAGCGCGCTTGCGCCACACACCACGTTCCGGCATGCAGGGCGCATGTCCAATTGTGATTCGCGTGCGTCCGCCGCGTCCCTTCCGCTCGATGAAGCCATCCTCGCCGAACTGGTCCGTGCCGACGGCAAAACCCTGAGCGCGCCGGAAATCGCTCATGGCATCGCGCATGACAACGACTGGCATGCCTTGCTTACGCCGATCCGGCGTGCGGCAGTGGCGCTGGCGCAGACCGGCCGCCTGATCATCTATCGCAAGGGCAAGCCGGTTGATCCGAACGATTTCCGCGGCGTCTATCGGCTCGGCCTGCCGCGGCACGACTGACCGTCACACAAACTCAGCGAACCGGACCCGGCAGCAATTCGCTGCTGCGGCCTGTCAGCCGGTACGCGATCAGACCGACCCATTCATGCACGGCGGTGTCGGTGCGCGACAGGCCGCCGCCCAGCGTCTCGAACGGCACGAACGCGTCGCTCAAGCCCCGCGTTCGCCAGTCGACCGGATACGGCACGACATCGAAACCAGCGGCGCGGAACGCACCTATCGAACGGGGCATGTGATAGGCCGAAGTCACGAGCAGCCAAAGTTCGCCCGGTTTCGGCTGCAGCAGATCCCGCGTGAACGCGGCATTTTCCGACGTGGTGCGCGACCGGTCTTCCTCGACGATGCGGTCAGGGGACACGCCGAGCCGCTCCAGCAACTTCTTGCTCACTGCGGCTTCGGTGGAAACCGGATTGATCAGGCTGTTGTTGCCGCCACTCAGCACGATGCGCGCATTGGGAAAGCGGCGGGCCAGTTCGGCGGCTGCGGTCATGCGCTCGGCGGATGCGTTGATCTCGGCCGCTCCCCTCGCCTCCGACAATTCCGGATTGATCGCGCCGCCAAGAACGATGATGCCGTCAGGCGCGCGCCCGCTTTCCTGCCATGCCGGAAACCGCTCCGACAGCGACAGCAGCAGCACGTTGCCGAAGGGCGAGAACCCCATGACCAGCAGCAACACGATGCCGCTTGCCATCAGTCGCACCGCAGCCGCACGCCACCGCGTCGCCAGAAGAACAATGCCGGCCAGCAACAGCAGGGCGACAAAGTTCGATGGCGTCAGGATAAAGCCGATGGTCTTGGAGAGGAGGAAAAACATTAAAGCTCACAAGACAAGGCGCTGTCCTTCATCGTCTCAATGCACTGCAGGCATCAAGGATTCAAGCCGCAGATCACTCAATCCCATTTCGGCGCGAAGCCGAAATCGGTGATCCGGCCCTGCGGCGTTGCCATCGCGAAAATGTCCGCCATGTCCTGCTCGCTGAGCGCAAAGTCGAAAATATCGATGTTATCGGACAGATGCTCGACCTTGGACGAACGCGGGATTGCAGCGACGCCCTGCTGCACCAGCCAGCGCAGACAGACCTGCGCCGGCGACTTGCCGTACTGCGCGCCAATGCGCTGCAATGTCTCGTCTGTCTTGACGCGACCTTTCGCAACCGGATTGTAGGCGATCAACGTCATTCCGTGATTGCGGCAGGCTTCGATCACCTTGGTCTGATCGAGATAGGGATGATACTCGACCTGGTCGCACACCAGCGGCTCGGTCGAGATCGACAACGCCTCCTCGATCAGCGCCACCGTGAAATTCGACACGCCGATATGGCGGGTAAGCCCGATCTGCTTGACCCGCGCCAATCCTGCGAGCGTTTCCGACAGCGGCACCTGCGGATTGGGCCAGTGCAGCAACAGGAGATCGACTTCGGTCATCCGCAGCCGACCGAGGCTTTCCTTCACCGAACGCTCGAGATCCATCGGCGCGAAATGCGTCGTCCAGACCTTGGTGGTGACGAAGACATCGTCGCGGCGCACGCCGGAGGAGCGCAGGCCATCGCCGATATCGCGCTCGTTCTCGTACATCTGCGCGGTGTCGATATGCCGGTAGCCGAGCCTCAAGGCCTGTTCGACCACGCGGGCGCAATCGCGGCCGCGCAGTTCGGACGTGCCGAGCCCGATGGAGGGAATGAGAGCACCGCCCGCTTCGACAAACTGCATGCCTGCTCCATCGATCCAGCCCGTATCATCGGCAGAAGAAACAATCGGCAATATGAGATTTGGTTGCGACCGGGGCCATGTCCCCGGCGGCTTGCTCAGTCCAGCGCCGGCTGTTCGCTGGCCAGCGCTGCGAATACCGCGTCCGGATCACGTGCGATCACGGCGAGGAGCGCGCGCGCCGGCCCGCGCGGCATGCGCTTGCCCTGCTCCCAGTTGCGGATGGTCTCGATCGGCACGCAAAGCTTGTTGGCGAATTCAGCCTGGGTCAGGCGGGAGCGCAGACGCAGTTCGCGAACCTCCGATGCGGAGCCTGCCTCGCGGCGCGGACGCAGCGGCGGCATCGGCGCTGTCGTGGCGGCAGCCTCCGGCGCGAGCGGAGCCTCCTGCCCGTCCAGCAATTCGACAATCCGCCCGTCTGCTTTCAGCCGCAAGCGCCGCATGTTCGATCCCGCATCAATGCGTCCCGATGGTCGGCGGTCATGGTTAAGGATAGGTAAAGGGGTATCGACGATATGGCTCTTTCGTGGGTGGCGGAACCGCCGAGCCACACCTCGGGAATTTTAGCGCCGCCGGATTGCGTCGGGGGCAGCGCAGCCTTACGCCGGCCGCAGCAGTCGTCACCTGCCGTTCGCACCAGAAGGCTGGGACGACGCTTACGGAGATCCCATGTTCGGTTTGAGGCTGGGCATCGCGGTCCTGGCGCTGTCAGGAACCATGGTCATGGCTGCGGAATGCCCGCGGACGGACGCGCTCGGCACGACGCGGGTGCTGACGGTCGATCCGCGCGCCTTCCCGCAGGTCGGGCTCAAGAGCTTTCCGACCACGTTGCCGCTGGCTGATCATGAGGTGATACTGACCTTCGATGATGGTCCCTTTCCGGCCACCACCGGCAAGGTCCTCGCCGCCCTTGCAAGCGAATGCGTACGGGCCACCTTCTTCCTGATCGGCCAGAATGCGCAGGCCAATCCGCAGACCGTCCGGTCGATCGCCGCCGGCGGCCACAGCATCGGCCATCACACATGGTCGCACCGGATCCTGAGCACGATCGGCGAAGCCAAGGCGCTGGAGGAAATCGATCGCGGCATCGCGGCCGATGACGCCGCGCTTGGGCAAACGCCTTCGGCCAGAACGCGTTTTTTCCGCTTTCCCGGTTTTGCCTCGACGCCGTCCCTGCTCGCCCGGCTGGAGGGACGCAGCATGGTGGTGTTCGGCGCCGACCTGTGGGCCAGCGACTGGAATCCGATGACGCCCGAACAGCAACTGGCGCTGCTCACGGCGCGGCTGGAACAGACACGTAAGGGAATCATCCTGCTGCACGATACCAAGCAGCAGACCGCCCGGATGTTGCCCGATTTCCTGCGCTATCTCAAACGCAATGGCTACAAGATCGTCCATGTCGTGCCGGCCGATTAAGAGGCCGTTCATTGCCATGATCCTACGGTTCAACACCTGATCCTTGATGCGGATTTTCCTTGATGAGTGATCTTCCGGCCCGCCGGCGGGGCCTTGCTTGCGGCACGGCGCTGACTGCCCTGCTCGCGCTCGCTTATGTCATTCCCGCGAACGCAGGCGAGTGCCCTGGCAATCCGACGGCGCTCGGCACCTCGCGCACGCTGGTGGTCGATCCCGCTGAGCATCCGCGCATCGGCACCATGCAATATCCGGAAACCCTTCCGCTCGCCGATCATGAAGTCGTGCTGACCTTCGACGACGGTCCGCTGCCCAAGCACACCAAGCCGGTGCTCGATATGCTGGCGGCCGAATGCGTAAAGGCGACGTTCTTCATCATCGGGCGGATGGCGCGTGATTATCCGGCCGCCTTGCACGAGGTCCAGCAAGCCGGTCATACCATCGGCACACATACCCAGAACCATCCGCTCGGCATGAACCGCATGCCGTTCGATCAGGCGAAGACCGAGATCGATGACGGCATCGCCTCCACCGTCGCCGCGCTTGGCGATGCGACGCAGGTTGCACCGTTCGTGCGGATTCCGGGCCTGCGTACCTCGGCCGCGATCGAGGATTATCTGGTCGGCAAAGGCTTGATGGCCTGGAGCGCCGATTTTCCGGCCGACGACTGGCACAAGATTTCAGCGGCCCAGGTCGCCCGTATCGCCTTGAGCCGGCTGGAAGCCAAGGGCCGTGGCATCCTGCTGCTGCACGATATCCAGGCCCGCACCGAAGGCGCGCTGCCGGTCATCCTCAAGGAATTGAAGGCGCGCGGCTATCGCATCGTCCATGTCGTGCCGGCGACGCCGGGCCGCCCGAAAACGCCGACCGAGCCGTGGCAGTGGCGTCTGCACCCGGCGGATCCCGCGTTGACCGCAAGCAAGCCCGAGAGCGTGCGCCTCACCCTTGAAACGCCGCCAGTGGCAAGGAGAGATAGCTCGCGCAGCATCCTGGCGGTTCACGTGCGTCCACACCGCGCCGCGCCGGTCTGGCCGGCAAACAGTCCGCTCCCAGACAATGACGCGGCGCTGCTGCTGCTTCGTCCGGCACCCTCCGTCTTCAAATTCCCGGAGCGGCGGCCTCGTGTCGTGGCCCGGCTCCGTCACAAGAAGGGCTGATGATCCCGCGCGATGCACACGCCGCGTTGAGGTTCCCAAAATGCGACAATAAAGCTGCTTGATCGGCTTAGACCTTAGGCGTAGCTGGTATACAAGCCTGAGATGTGATCTCAGGCAATTTGAGGCACCAAGGCTGGTACTTCTCTTCGGCGAAATGCGCTGGAAGCGTTTTTGGTGAAACTGGACCGGTCTCGTCGCCCAAAAGTGGGGACGAGCAATGGCGAGACTTCCTCGTTCATTGTCCATTGCATTGTGGGCGATCGCGGCCATCTGGGTCGTTGCGATCCTCGCTCACGTCTTCGACGCTCCCCGCGAGATCGTCTACCTCACCTTCCTTTTCGGTCTGTTCACTGCGGTCGCGGAGTGGCTCTCGGTCGGGAGAAGCCACCATTGACGGCGCTTGTCCTATTGGTGCGGCCCGCCGGCGATCGTCCCTCTGCGTCCATCTGCGCCCAAGATCCGTGATGCCACCATGACAACCCGCACCATCATCATTGTCTGCACCTTCGCACTGATCGCAGTCGGCATTCTGTCAGAAAACATCGCCGCGCTGCTGATCGCCATTGTCGGGTCGATCCTGATCTGGCAGGCGCATATCATCGAGCTGAAGCTCAACAAGCTGCTCGATCACGCCGGGATCGTGATCACCAAGGCGGATTTCGACGACTGAACCTAGCGAAGGTTCAGGTCAGCCCCGCCGGCATTGTTGATGACGATGAAGAACACCGCCGGCTCGGTGTCCGAAGGATTGTCAAATCGATGAGGGACATGGGCGCGATAGAAGATCGCGTCTCCCGCCTTGAGATCGTACTGCTCGTCCCCCAGACGCAAACGCAACCGTCCCGAGGCCACCGCAAGCGTCTCCTCCACGCCGGCGCGATGCGGCGGGAACGTGCCGGAGCTTTGTGCCGGCGGCAAAATATTCACGACGAAATCGACGCCTGAATTCTGGATCGAGAGCGGCGACAAGGAGCGCCGCTCGAAGCCGGTGGTCGGAACGCGAAATACCGGCTGCTCGCCATATGGCACCCGCACGACATCGCCATTCGACTGCTCTCCTCCCACCAGTTGGGAGATACTGATGCCAAAACCCTCCGCAAGCTTGCCCAGCACCGTCGCCGTCGGCGAGGTCAGACCGCGCTCGATTTTCGACAGCATCGACTTGCTCACGCCGGTCTTGTCCGCAGCCTCGCGCAGCGACCAGCGCCTGCCCTCCCGTAGTTCCTTGAACCTTGTCGCGAGGACCGCAGTCATTTGAAAAGTCTCATGATCGCCATGCCGTAGACGCTCTTCTTATCGTGCCCTTGTCGCCGATAGGCCAGCCTTCTCCCACAGCCAACTTTAAACATCGTTGACAAAAGTGGACACTGTGTCCACCATAGAGGACAAATAGAATTAACAACGCCAGGGAGGGGCGCGATTATGACTCTATCGATCCGCAAGATTTGCGCGTTTCAGGAAGAAGTGTACGCCGATCAACGGCCCCTTCCCCAGCCGTTCCGGCATGTCATCGTCGCTGCCGTCATCAAGAACCCTTGGGCCGGCCGCGGCTACGTCGAAGACCTCAAGCCGCAGATCAACGAGATCGCACCGCAGCTCGGCGAGCTGCTCGCCTTGCGCGCCGTGGCCATCATGGGTGGTGCCGACAAGGTAGAGGCCTTCGGCAAAGCCGCCGCTGCGGGCATCGGCGGCGAATACGAACACGCCAACGCTCTCATCCATACGGTGCTGTTTGGCGATCCGTGCCGCAAGTCAATCAACGGCTCGGCATGGATGGTCGGCAATCAGAAGGTCTCGCCGGTCGGCCTGACGCTGGAATTGCCGATGGCTCACAAGATCGACGCCAAGAACCAGAATTACTACCACACCATTTCGCTCTCCATTCCCGACGCGCCTCTGGCGGACGAACTCGTCGTCGCCGTCGGAATGGCCTCGGGCACGCGGCCGCACGCCCGGCTCTGACGCAATCACGCTGCACGTCCGCCGCGCGGATTCCAACCCGACTTCAACGGATTACCGCGCGGCCAAAAAGAACTTCCCAATGCCCTGCGCGCGTGTCGCGCAGGCATGACGGCCGTGCGCGCTCATTGCGGCCGCCGCGACCATAGGGAAGCCGACAATCGACAGGGAGACATATCGCCAGGCACACTGAGGGAGGAAATCAGCATGGGCGACCAGAGTGCGACTACCAGCGGATATCGCAAGGCCACGTTACGCATCATTCCTTTCTTGTTCGTATGTTACTTCTTTGCGTTTCTCGACCGCGTGAATGTCGGATTTGCAAAGCTGCATATGCTCTCCGACCTGCAGCTCAGCGAAGCGGTCTACGGGCTTGGCGCCGGCATCTTCTTCATCGGCTATTTCATCTTCGAGGTTCCGAGCAATCTGATCCTTCACCGCGTCGGGGCGCGGCTATGGATCGCCCGCATCATGGTGACATGGGGCATCATCTCGGCGGCGATGGCGTTCATCACCACGCCGGCCATGTTCTACGTGCTGCGTTTTCTGCTTGGCGTCGCGGAGGCCGGCTTCTTCCCGGGCATCATCCTGTATTTGACTTACTGGTATCCGGCAGAACGTCGCGGCCGCATCATCTCGATGTTCATGGCCGCCATTCCGGTGTCGGGCCTGATCGGCAGCCCGATCTCCGGACTGATCCTCGATCTGTCCCACGGCACACACGGTCTGGCCGGCTGGCAATGGCTGTTCATCATCGAGGCGCTGCCGTCGTGCATTCTCGGCGTGGTTCTCTACTTCTTCCTGACCGATCGGCCGTCGCAGGCGCGCTGGTTGACCGCTCCTGAAATCGAACGCATCGAGGCCGACCTTGCCGCAGAAGCCACGCAGCACGACGCCCATTCGGTAAAGGCTGCGATGACGGACTGGCGCGTGTGGCTGCTGTCATTCGTCTATTTCGGCATCCAGATGGGCGTCTACGGCATCGGCTTCTGGCTTCCGACCATAGTCAAGAGTTCGGGCTTCAAGTCCGACACCATGGTCGGGCTGGTGACGGCGATCCCGTATCTGGCGGCAACCGTTTTCATGGTGATCATGGGGCGCTCCGCGGACGCGACAGGAAAGCGGCGTCTCCACGTCGTGCTGCCGGCCCTGCTCGGCATGATCGGCCTCATCGGCTCCGGCATCTTCGCCAGCAACGTCTACATCGCGGTGACGTGCCTCACGCTGGCAACAATGGGCTGCATCACCGCGCTGGCACTGTTCTGGTCGCTGCCCTCGGCGTTCCTCGGCGGGTTCGCCGCGGCCGGAGGCATCGCCATGATCAACTCGGTCGGCAATCTTGCCGGCTTCCTCAGCCCCTACATGGTCGGGCTGATCAAGGACGCCACCCAGAGCACCAACCTCGCGCTCTATGTGATTGCCGCCGCCGTCTGCTGTGCCGCCATTCTCGCGACACGCGTCCCGCGCACGGTCGATCGATAAGCGGGACGATCAATATCGCCCGGCGGAGACATTCGCCGGGCGGTCGATTGCGAGTCGATCGCCAATCACGCCGGTTTCCGGGTGGAATCCCCGCGCCGCGGAGCCGGCACTTAAACTCTGCCCAACCAGCAGCCTCCAGCCCCTCACCTCAAGGCAAGGTGCGGGTGTCAGGCCGAAACTGTCAGCGAAATAATCGGGATTTAGGGGTCTGGTGCGCTCGGAGGGACTCGAACCCCCACGATTTTACTCACTGCCACCTCAAGGCAGCGCGTCTACCAATTCCGCCACGAGCGCTTGGACTGGTCGCCGGAGCAAGCCGGCGCGCCCATGTAACAAATCGATGATGCAGGGACAAGGGTTTGTCGCCCTCTCGCGTGGACTATCCATCATCCCGTTCCGATGACGAATTTCCGCCTGAGGGACTTTATTCCGGCCGCCGGCGGTCTATTTGTGACCGGCCGCCTTGGGTAGCATCTGCTTGACTTCGACCGCGATGCGGTTGCGGTTGACAACCACCGCGCCGCTGGCGATCGGCAGGTTGTTGGCCAGAACCTTGACCTCGTCCTGCTCGGTGGCGTCGAGTTCGATGATGGCGCCGCGACTGAGCCGCAGCACCTGATGGATAGGCATGGTGGTGGTTCCGAGCACCACCATCAGGTCGACGGAGACTTTATCGAGGGTTGCCACGGCACGCCTGACTGACCAAAGAATGATACCGGCAGATCACCATGGTATGGTTAGCTAATGGTTAACGACCGCCAAGGCCTTGTTTTAACGTCATTTAAATCCACGGACACCGCGCCCGTGGAGTGGCGAATCTCGCCGTCTCCGGTCGATTATCAGGACGCCCTTGCCCTGATGGAGGCGCGCAGCACGGCAATTGCCGACAGAACCGCCCCGGAGCTGGTCTGGCTGCTGGAACACCCCCCGCTCTACACCTCCGGCACTAGCGCCAAAGCAGGCGGGCTGATCGATCCGCGGTTTCCGGTGTTCGCCACCGGGCGCGGTGGACAGTTCACCTATCACGGCCCTGGCCAGCGGGTGGTCTACCTGATGCTCGATTTGAAACGGCGGCAGCCGGACGTACGCGCCTATGTCGCCGGTCTCGAGGAACTGATTATCCGCACCCTCGCCGCCTTCAACGTGCGCGGCGAGCGGCGGGAAGATCGCGTCGGCGTCTGGGTGGCGCGGCCTGACAAAGGCAAGGGATACGAGGACAAGATCGCGGCGATCGGCGTGCGGCTGAAACGCTGGGTGTCGATGCACGGCATCGCCATCAATGTCGAACCGGAGTTGTCCCACTTCTCCGGTATCGTGCCTTGCGGCATCGAGGACGCGCGCTACGGCGTCACCAGCCTGGTCGATCTCGGTCTGCCGGTCACGATGCCCGACGTGGACGTGGCGCTGCGCCGGGCGTTCGAGGATGTGTTCGGCACCCTCGAGCCGGCCCTGCCCGAAGCAGCAGACTGATCTTACGGCAAACCCGCCCGCTGGCATCGGCAACGGACGAATGAAGGTACGTTAAAAGCCATGACCGCATACGCGGCGCATGGCTTTTACGATCCCGATCTTCTTAGCCGGGGAAAGGAGCTCTTGCGCAGAGCTTGTTGCCGTCCGGGTCCCGCAGATACGCGAGATAGACCTTCTTGCCGGCCGACTCCCGCACCCCCGGAGGATTTTCCACCGAGGTCCCGCCATTCGCGACGCCGGCGGCGTGCCAGGCGTCCACCGTCGCCGGGTCCTTGATGGTAAAGCCGATGGTGCCGCCATTGGCAGAGGTTGCGGCCTGCCCGTTGATCGGCTTGGTCACCAGGAATCGTGCGCCGTCCTGGGTATAGGCGACGCGCCCCTTCGCATCGATGGTGCCGGCCGAGCCGCCGGTCGCGGTGAACAGGGCATCATAAAACTTCTTGGACGCTTCGATGTTATTCGAACCGACCATGACGTGACAGAACATGGCAAAGACTCCAGCTTCCAACAGATAAAATGATCTACTGGAAGGACACATTTTAAAGCAAGGGTCGATCGAGTCGAACGCAAGAAAAGCGCGCGGAAACGCCCGCCGCGGAGCCTGCCGCAAGCGACGGTGAAAACTTGCTGATGATGAATCGACTTGTTCGCTGCTGTCGTTCGGAGCAGCCGATGGCAACGCCGCCGCTCCGCGCGGTGCCCGGTTCCTCAAATAGTGGGCAGGCTGGTGAAGCCGGAATCCGCGCCACGCAGGGCCAGCTCGTCCGCGCTGGAGTCGTGCTGGTCGATCCGTGTCACCCGCGCCGACGACGGTCCCTGCCGGCACGCTTCGATCATCGCCGTCACGAGATCCGGCGGACCGGACAAGACCGCTTCCACCACGCCGGTGCGGTGATTGCGCACCCAGCCATCCAGACCATAGCCGCGCGCGGTGCTCTCAGCCCAATAGCGGAAGCCGACGCCTTGCACCCGGCCGTGAATGACAATGCGTCGAATGACGGTGCTCATGACAACTTCCGTGATCGCATGGCAATTATACCACGACCACCGCGATGCCGCGCGACATCAAAAAACGGCGGGTGCCCGCAGGCAGCCCGCCGTTCTTGAAACAACCGGAATACAGATCGGATATTACATTCCGAGATCGAGGATCGTCGGCAGCGATTGCGCGACCGGCAGCGTGGCCGCGCCGATCAGGGTCGCGGCGACGAGGCCCGTCAGCACGCGGCTGCTGCGGCGCTTGCCGCGCATCTGCGTGGAGATCCATTCGAGCACTTCGAGATTGACGCCCACCGCCTTGGTCGGCGCCCAGCTATCGATCGAGGTCTGCGGCGACAAGGCGACCGCGCGCGAAGGCACCGGCAGACCCGAAGCGGAAGCTGCGTGATGCACGATGGCCTTGGCGAACAGGTCGTCGAACACACCGTCATCGGTCCGGTCCGCCGCGGCTTCATTGATCTGAAACAGCGCTTCAGCCTCCGCGCGGCTCACGGGATGATCGGCGATGGCGCGGCCGGTCAGAATTCGGGCGCACCACGCGGCGTCATCCGCATCGAGCGAGCGCGAGAAGTGAACGCGTCCTGCCGTTGTCGGCCCTTCTCCGGTGATGACACCGTCCCGCACGATGGCGAGCGCGCTGACAGCGCAGGCGCTGGCCTCGACGCCGTTCGGCGCGGTCTCGATGTGATGGAGGAGATCGACAAGGCTTTCACTGGATGTGATCGCAAACGCAGACATGACACTTACTCGTTTTTTATCCCGTAGCATTTTCATGCGGACGTAAATGATTTCTTAAGAATGCAGCCGGGACGGCTACATCTCACGGAGAGTTGCCTATTGGTCGCAGGCCACTGCCCCTTGGTTCAATGATATGGCGTCCCCTGTCGGCAGGGGTGCGGCGCATCATGGGCTAATTCAGGGCATTTGAAGAAAAACACGCAGTCGTGTTGTTTCAAATTGTTACGCTCAGCGAGAACAGCATTGCACCGGCGGCGAGCACAGAAGAAGGATATTGTCCTTTTTTCCGCGCCATTCCGTTCATCTTGCGATGGGCCTATATCGAAAGGGTCATTCAGAAAATTCCCACGATATGAGGACGTCACAATGACTTTATCGATTGGTGCCAAGGCCCCCGACTTCGAAGCTGAAAGCACCGAAGGCCACATCAGCTTCCACAAATGGCTCGGCGACAGCTGGGGCCTGTTCTTCTCCCATCCGAAGGATTTCACGCCGGTCTGCACCACCGAGCTCGGTGCGGTCGCCCGCCTCAAGCCGGAGTTCGACAAGCGCGGCGTCAAGCTGATCGGCATCAGCGTCGATCCGACCGACAAGCACCACCTCTGGGCCAAGGACATCGAGGAGACCCAAGGTGTCGCTCCGAACTATCCGCTGATCGCCGACGTCGACTTCAAGGTCGCCAAGCTCTACGGCATGCTGCCGGAAAGCACATCGGGCGATGTCAACAAGCGAACCCCGGTGGACAACCAGACCGTGCGCAACATTTTCGTCATCGGACCGGACAAGACGATCAAGCTCGTCTTCATCTATCCGATGAGCACCGGCCGCAACTGGCAGGAAGTGCTGCGCGCCATCGACTCCCTGCAGCTCACCGCCAAGCACGGCGTCTCGACGCCGTCGGACTGGAAACAGGGCGACGACGTGTTCTTCTCCGCCGCCGTTCCGGAGGAGGATGCCCGGAAGAAGTTTCCGAAGGGCTGGAAGTCGCCGAAGCCCTACTTCCGTATCGTCGAACAGCCGAGGTAACGGCAAGGTCATAGTTCTTGCCAAAACCATCACTCTTGCAAAGGGACGCTCCGGCGTCCCTTTTTCTTTGATGGCGCATCGGCGGCACTCACCGCAATGCAGGGTTAGCTTCCCGGCGAAACCTCGGTCTTGTCGGACTTTGTGGCCGGCTTGTTGACCAGAAACACGCCGGCCGCGCAGACCGCCATGCCGACGATGCCGAGCCAGTCGAGGCGCTCGTCGAACAGCACATAAGCCATCAGCGCGGTCGTCGCCGGCACCAGATAGAAAAGACTGGCGACCTGCGTCGCGGCCGCGCGGCGGATCAGCCAGTACAGCACGCTGATCGAGCCGATCGACAGCGCAATGACCAGCCAGCTCACGCCGAGAACGAACTCCTTGCTCCAGATCACCTCGCGCGTCTCGAACAGCAATGCGCCGATGGCGTACATCACGCCGCAGGCCGTGAACTGAACGAGATTGCCGGTGCGCCAGTCGATCTTGCTGCAATAGCGCTTCTGATAAAGTGTACCGATCGTGATGCTGACCAGCGCGACGCCGGTCGCGAACCAGCCCCAGCCGATATCGCCAGTCATCGAGCGCGTATGCAGCACCAGCAGTACACCGGACAGGCCGAGCACCAGCCCCGCCCACTGCAACAGCGTGACCCGCTCACCCAGCCAGCGATTGGCCAGCGTCGAGGTCAGGATCGGCTGCAATCCGGGAATGAGCGCCGACAGGCCGGCCGGGACGGAATGGTAGATTCCGATGGAAACGCCGGCGAGATAGAATCCGTGGACCAGCAGGCCGGCGACAATGCTGTGGCCGATCTCGGCGCCACGCGGCCAGGCCGGACGGATCACGGCAACGATCATGGCCAGCAGCACGGAGACATACACCATGCGGATGGTGAGAAAGGTCAGCGGCTCGGCGCCGGACAACGCGTATTTGGTCCCGATGAAGCCGGAGCTCCACAGGACGACAAATACCGCCGGCGCCGCACGGGCCGCCCATTTCTCAAGATCGTGATTCATTTGCGCCTCATTGCCCGAAGCTGTGCTATGCGGCAACTGTCAATATGTGCGAGCGTCCTTGCGAAATTCGCGATGACGCAACAGTGAATGGATAACTCGAGGGATTTGCCATGGATGTTCGGGCCGCTGTCGCCGTTGCCGCCGGAAAGCCGCTTGAAGTCACCACCGTCCAGCTTGATGGGCCGCGCGAGGGCGAGGTGCTGGTCGAGATCAAGGCGACCGGCGTGTGCCACACCGATGAATTCACCCTCTCGGGCGCCGATCCGGAAGGCCTTTTCCCCGCCATTCTCGGCCATGAGGGCGCGGGCATCGTCGTCGATGTCGGCCCCGGCGTCACCAGCGTGAAGAAGGGCGATCACGTCATTCCGCTCTACACGCCGGAATGCCGTCAGTGCCCGTCATGTCTGTCGCGCAAGACCAACCTGTGTACCGCGATCCGCGCCACCCAGGGCCAGGGCCTGATGCCGGATGGCACCTCGCGTTTCTCGATGGGCGGCAAGCCGATCCACCACTACATGGGCACCTCGACATTCGCGAATTACACGGTGTTGCCGGAAATCGCGGTGGCGAAAATCCGCGAGGACGCGCCGTTCGACAAGGTTTGCTACATCGGCTGCGGCGTCACCACCGGCATCGGCGCGGTGATCAACACCGCCAAGGTCGAACAAGGCGCCAAGGCGATCGTGTTCGGTCTCGGCGGCATCGGCCTCAACGTGCTGCAGGGCCTGCGCCTTGCCGGCGCCGACATGATCATTGGCGTTGACATCAACAACGACCGCAAGGCGTGGGGCGAGCGCTTCGGCATGACGCACTTCGTCAACCCGAAGGAAGTCGGCAAAGATCTCGTCCCCTATCTCGTCGATATGACCAAGGCCGGGGCCGATCAGATCGGCGGCGCCGATTACACCTTCGACTGCACAGGCAACGTCACGGTGATGCGGCAGGCGTTGGAAGCCTGTCATCGCGGCTGGGGCCAGTCGATCATCATCGGGGTTGCTCCCGCCGGCGCGGAGATTTCGACCCGGCCGTTCCAGCTCGTCACCGGCCGCGTCTGGAAAGGCACGGCGTTCGGCGGCGCGCGCGGCCGCACCGATGTGCCGAAGATCGTGGACTGGTACATGCAGGGCAAGATCCAGATCGATCCGATGATCACTCACGTCATGCCGCTTGCCGAGATCAACAAGGCGTTCGACCTGATGAAGCGCGGGGAATCGATCCGCGGCGTGGTGACGTTCTGAAGATTCGACGGAGAGTTCCATGGAGCGATATTATCTCGTCGCCCTCGTAACGCTCGCCTGCAGCCTCCTCATTTTCGGGATGGCGTTGGTCGTTGCGAAAACCCATCAAAACACTGGAATTCTCGCCCCCACAACGACCGGTGATCCGCTGCTCGAACGGACCATTCGCGGGCACATGAACACAATCGAATGGCTTCCGATCTTCCTTCCAGCGATGTGGCTATTTGCGATCTACTGGAATGCGAACTGGGCGGCAGCGCTCGGTGCACTCTGGATCGTCGGCCGGATCATTTATTTCGTCGGCTACAGGAATGCCGCCGCAAAACGCTTCCCGGGATTCTTCATCCAGTCGCTCGCGGCCTTCGCGCTCGTGTTCGGCGCACTGGGACGGATCGTATATCTCGCGCTGTGAGGCGCAGCGATCAGAAGAATTCCTCCGGACACGGATCGACGATCTTCCACAGATCGACGCCGTTCCTGACCTTCTTCATGTCCACCGTCAGCCCGCCGTTGCGGCGGATCCAGTCCTTCACCGGCTGCGGATAATAGGCCATCAGGTCGGATGTGCCTTCAGAGCTGGTGACCTTGATGCCGAAGGTGAAGGCCTTGTCGTAATAGGCCTGATGGAAGCCGAGGCTGGCGCGCGGGGTGACGCAGATCTTGTTCGCCGGCACGATGCCAAACACCAGCGTGCAGGCGGAATTGCAGATCCCGTCGATGATGACACGCTCGCCGCGCTGGCGGATGCGCTCATACTTGGCCTTGTACTGATCGACATAGCCGCCGTGGTCCCGGGTGATCCGCAAATCCGCGCGCGCAGGTGCGAGCGTCAGCATCATCGCCACCGAGAGAAGGAGCATGCGTCCAAGCATAATAAGATCGGATACCTGAAATAAAGCGGCCGCCGAAGACTCGCCCGCGACCCAACAATAAGACTCTGGCGAGACTGTGTTTGCAATCCGTTAAACATACCCTCCCGCCCCTGCCGGAACGCATGAAAAAACCGGGCAGCCCTGTCGGCTGCCCGGTATCGCATTGATCCGGCTCTATTCTCGGGTCTCTCAGAGCCCGAGCGCCCGCCCGTCGCTGCGCGGGTCGTGCGCCCCGGTGATGGTTCCGTCCTCGGCGATCCGGATCGCGCCCGGGTGTCCGGCCAGCGGGCTCTGGGCGGGAATCGGGCTCATCTCATGCCCACGCGCGGCCAGTTGCTTGAACACCTCCTCGCCCGCATCCTGCTCCAGCTTCAGACTGTCGCGGGTGTCAGAGAAGGTCTTGCCGAGCAGGAAGCGAGGCTTGGTCAATGCCGTCAGCGGGTCCAGATCATAGTCGATCATGCGGGTCAGGATCGCGGCGAGCGTCTGGGGTTGGCCGTCGGCGCCCTGGGTGCCATAGAGCACCCGCGGCTTGCCGTCCTTGAGATACATGCCCGGATTGAGCGTGTGGAACGGCCGCTTGCCCGGCGCGAGAGAGTTCGGGCTCTTGGGATCGAGCCGGAAC
This sequence comes from uncultured Afipia sp., assembly GCA_964384815.1. Taxonomy (GTDB): domain Bacteria; phylum Pseudomonadota; class Alphaproteobacteria; order Rhizobiales; family Xanthobacteraceae; genus Afipia. The sequence continues at coordinate 388,750 of CAYLLZ010000003.1, forward strand.
GACGCGCCGCGATTGTGCCAGAGAATGCCGGTGTCGCCCGCCACCATGCCGCTGCCCCAGTCGTAATAGACCGTCTGCAGCATGCTGACGCAATTGCCGTTCGGATCGACCGCGGCCATGTAGACCGTATCGGCCTTCTTGAAGACGTGCGGCCACTCCATCGCCTTCGCCAGGTCGATCGACTTGGCGTGCGCGTCGAGATTTTCCTTCGACAGCAGGAAATTCACCGGCACGTCGACGAATTCCGGATCGGCGATGTAGCGGTTGCGGTCGATGAAGGCGCGCTTCACCGCTTCGACCATCAGATGGTAGTGATCGACGCCGCCTTCCGGATATTTCGACAGTTCGAAGCGATCGAGAATCCCCATGATCTCGAGCGTGGTGATGCCCTGGGTCGGCGGACGCAGTCCCAGCAACTCGCCCCCGCGATATTTGACGCGGAGCGGCGCCTCGTCGCGGGCACGACAACGGGCCAGATCGTTCGCCGTCAGCGGCGAGCCCATCGCCTTCAAGCCTGCGACAATGCGCTCAGCCAGCTTGCCTTCATAGAAGTCGCGACCGCCATTGGCCGCCAGCATTTCCAGCGAGTTCGCCAGTTCAGGCTGGACCAGCTTGTCGCCGACCTCGGGCATGCGGCCATCGGCCATGAAGATGCGGCGGACATCCGGCCAGTCCTTGAGGTGTTTTTCCTCGAAGCTCTGCCAGAACCGCTGCGATGGCGTCACAGGAAAACCGTTGCGCGCATATTCAATGGGACGCTCGAACAGTGACGCCCAGCTCTGTTTGCCGCCCCATGATTTGCGGCTGAAGTCGAAGGCCTGATCCCAGGTATCGACCGCCGCCGCGGCGGTGAGTGCCGAGCCCGGACCGCGGATCGGAACGGAATCGGTATAGTTCGGCGGATTGGCAGCCGCCTGTCCCACGCCGGAGAGAGTCCTCACATTGCCCTTGCGATCGCTGATGACCATGAAGGCGTCGCCGCCAAGGCCGCAGAAATGCGGATAGGTCACCGACAACGTCGCACCGATCGCAATCACCGCCTCGATGGCGTTGCCGCCCTTCTGCAGAACCTCAAGCCCCGCGCGGGTCGCAAGATCATGCGGGCTGGTCACCATGCCCTTGGTCGAACGCGCCAAGGCGGAAGGATCCGCCGCAGCCCAGCCGAATTTCGGCATGGTGGCTGTGGCCGCGAGCGCTGCGGAGCCGAGCAACAGGTCTCTGCGGGAGAGTTCAAAGAGGCTGGACATGGTTGTTCCTCCGGTTTCATCTTGTGGTTTGCCGCCGATCAACCAATGATACGACCGCATCTTCTCAATGGAGGCGAAACCAACCTCCATGATTTCCAGTTAAGTGTTTTCTGAATTGTAATGCCGGCGCGCCGCGCAAAGCAACGACGATCCCAAACCTCGCCTCCCGGCGAGCGACACTGATTGGAATGCGCGTGTTTATTTATTGAGATGCCGGCGCAACGCTGCGACCGAGGGGCCGACTTCCTCGATCGCGGACGCGAGCTCAATCGTCGAGATGCCGAAACGGGCCGCCCAATAAGTCGTGGCAGTGTCATCGGTTGTATCGATGACAGGGGACGGCCGTCCGCCTGCGGCTGCAGTGGCCGCCAGCACATCCGAGACCTTGACCAGAGTAATCATGGAATGTCTCCCGCCCCGAAAACTATCACAAGGCGGGACAGACTCGCGGGGCGGCTGCCGATGGCGTTAACAAACCGTATCCGGATGAAAATGCACGGTTGATCGGTGACTTAGGCGCAGACCGGAAGGGCCCGCTCCCCCAGCCCATAGAAACTGTCGACCACCGCAAAAGCCTCGTCGAAAGCTTCATGCTTGAAATAAGCACTGCGCGTAATCAATACCGGAATGCCGGCACGCGACGCCGCCATCAGGCCGTTTCGGGAATCCTCGATGGCGAGACACTGATGGCCCGGAAGTCCAAGCAGATCGAGCGCCTTCAGATAGACATCGGGTGCCGGCTTCTTGTTGGCAACTTCGTCCCCCGCCACAATCGGATCAAACAGGCCAAGCCCCCGCGCGCCTAACGTCGCGCGCAGCAATGCATCGACATTGTCACGCGATGTGGTGGTAGCGATCGCAAGACGCTGCCCACGCGCCAAGGCTATATTGATGAACTCGATCACGCCGGGCCGCAAGTTGCAGGCTCCCGCCGCAATCAGCTCCGCATACCGCGCTGTCTTATAGTTATGCAACTCCGCGAGCCGTTCATCCGACAATTCCGGCGGACGCTTGCCCTGCAGAGCCGCGAAATGGCGCATCCGCTCCTTGCCACCGGTGACAAGCAGCAATTCGCCATAAACCTCCGTGCTCCAATTCCAGTCTAAACCGAAATAGGCGAAGGTCTCGTTGAAGGCGCGCCGATGAACCTCCTCGGTCTCGGCCAGTGTGCCGTCAACATCGAAGATCAGCGCCGAGAACCTGTTCATGCGGCCTTGATCCGCAGACTGTCGCAGGCCTTTGCGAATTCGGCGTAGGAATCGATCGCTGCATCGGGATTGAGTTTGCGCATCGGGGTTTGCGAATAGCCGAACGTGACGCCGATCACCGCCACACCGGCCGCACGCGCGCATTGCACGTCGAAGGTGCTGTCGCCGACAAGGACAGCATCCTCCCGTGGCATTTCCAAAGCCTCAAGTGTCTCGATCAACATGATCGGCGATGGCTTGCCGGGTCGTCCCGGAACGCCGCCGACAATCACCTCGGCATATTTGTCGAGGCCGAAATGCACGGCAACGCGCTCGGCCTTGTCCTGAAACTTGTTGGTGCAAATGCCCATGCGAATGCCACGCGTCTTGAGGCTGGCCAATACATCGATTGCGCCGTCATAGACGTAGGTCTGCTCGACAAGATGCGTGCCGTAAATCTCATCATAGGACGCGACCGCCACCTGCAGTTCGTCGGCGCTCAGCATTACGCCGCGCGTCTGGAAGGCGCGCTGCACCAGCGCCTTGCTGCCGTCACCAACGAAATCGCGCACCGTGTCCTCGGGAAACGGCGCCAGACGTCGCGCGATGAGCAATTCGTTCAACGAGGTCGTGATATCCCCGGCGCTATCGACCAGCGTGCCGTCGAGATCGAACACCACAGCCGCGGGCCAGGAAGCTCCCCTCACCCCGGAAGCATGCACATTGGTCATCAGCATTTCATCGTCTCCGCTGCCGCACGGATGGCGGCAATGTTTGTCGCGTAGGCGCTTTGCGTCCCGCCCTTGAAAACTGCGGCGCCAGCCACGATCGTGTCGGCGCCCGCTGCCACAACCTGCGCCGCCGTCTCGACGTTGACCCCACCGTCGACCTCGAGCCGAATCGGCCGGTCTGCGATCATCGCGCGAATTCGCCGGATCTTGTCCAGTTGCGAAGCAATGAATTGCTGGCCGCCGAAACCGGGATTGACGCTCATCACCAGGATCAGATCCAGCCGGTCGAGGACATTGGCCAGGACATGCTCAGGCGTCGCCGGGCAAATGGTGGCGCCTGCTTTCTTCCCCAGATTACGGATCGCCTGCAGCGACCGATCCAGATGAGGCCCCGCCTCTGCGTGCACCGTAATAACATCCGCGCCGGCCTTGGCAAAGGCTTCAAGATACGGATCGACCGGCGCGATCATCAGATGCACGTCGAACACCTTTTTGGTCCGTGGCCGGATCGATTTGAGGACATCCGGCCCGAAACTGATGTTCGGAACAAAGTGCCCGTCCATCACGTCGCAATGGATCCAGTCCGCACCGGCGGCATCGATGGCTTCGACCTCCTCTCCCAGCCGGGAGAAATCCGCCGACAGGATCGATGGAGCGATGACAAGAGGCTGCGGCATCGATTCAGGACCTTCCTTCGGAGGTAGACGATTTGGAGAACACACGGGACGCCAGCACATCCGACGCTTCGATCGACTGGATGTCCTCCACCGTCACGATGCGATCGAGGTCCGCAACCAGACGGTTTGCCTGACGCAGACGAATGCGATCCAGCGCATTGCGGATCGAGCGCGCATTGGAGAACAATGGCTGAGTCTTGCGCAGCGCGATGTAGCGGACAAATGCCTCCTTCGCCTGCGGCGTGAAGCGATAGCTCTGCTCCTTCAGCATCAATTCAGAGATCGACAACAATTCGCTGTCGTCGTAATCGGGAAAATCGATGTGGTGTGCGACACGCGAGCGGAAGCCGGGATTGCTGGCGAAGAACTTGTCCATCCGGTCGCCATAGCCGGCGAGGATCACCACGAGATCGTCGCGCTGCGATTCCATCACCTGCAGCAGGATCTCGATGGCTTCCTGGCCATAGTCGCGCTCGTTGTCCGGACGATAGAGATAATAGGCTTCGTCGATGAACAGCACGCCGCCCATCGCCTTCTTCAGAATTTCCTTGGTCTTTGGCGCGGTATGACCAATGTACTGCCCGACCAGTTCGTCGCGCGTCACCGAGACAACATGGCCGCGGCGCACGAATCCCAGCTTGTGCAGAATGCTTGCGATCCGCAGGGCCACCGTAGTCTTGCCGGTGCCCGGATTACCCGTGAACGACATATGGAGCGTCGGCGTTTCCGCCGTCAGCCCCATACGCTGTCGAATGCGCTCGATCAGGAGCAGCGACGCAATCTCCCGGATCCGCGTCTTGACCGGCGCAAGGCCGATCAGCTCCCGATCGAGCTGCTCGAGCACCTCGCCGATACCGACTTCGTTGAACTCCTGACGAAGGTCGATATCGGCGACAGGCGCGTCCTGTATATTTTCAGCGTTGGACAAGCTCAAGCTCCGCTGTAACGCTGACCTTCAGGGCGATCAGTCGCATAGGACGTCGTGGTGTAGCGCATGTTACGGCCGTCCACCTCCTGACGCGCCAGGCGGAATCCCGGCTCGTTCTTCGGGCGGTTGACGATGAAGGAGATCCGCACCGATTCCCAGCCGTGGCTGGAATCGAACGCATTGATGCGGATGTACCGGTCGCCATAGACCTTACGGCACTCGGCAAGCTCCATCATGATGCCTGCGGCATCGCGCAGGTCGAACATCGGCAGGCCCCACATTTCCCAATAGGTGTTTCGGGGATGCGGATCGTCGGTGAACTCGATGTTCACCGCCCAGTCGTTCTGCAGGCAGTACTGAATCTGCTTCTTGATCTGCTCATCGGTCAGATCGGGAAGGAAGGAAAAGCAACCTTGTGTGATTCTCATGACAAACCTCTCGATCTTAGACAGCCGCGATCGCCGTCGGCACGAAGTCCGGCGCATCGGTGGATTCATAGTTGAAGGTGACGTCTTTCCAGACCTCGAGCGCCGATTTCAGCGGCGTACAGGTCGCCGCGGCCTTGGCCAGGATTTCCGGACCTTCGGCGACATAGTCGCGGCCTTCGTTGCGGGCGAGGATCATCGCCTCCAGCGCGACGCGGTTGGCGATCGCGCCGGCCTGAATGCCCATCGGGTGACCGATGGTGCCACCGCCGAACTGCAACACGACGTCTTCGCCGAGCAGATCGAGTAACTGGTGCATCTGGCCGGCATGAATGCCGCCGGACGCCACCGGCATCAGCTTGTTGAGGCTGGCCCAGTTCTGGTCGAAGAAGATACCGTGCTCGAGCTTGGTCGGGTTGAACTCCTCACGGCAGATATCGTAGTAGCCGCGCGTGGTGTTCGGATCACCTTCGAGCTTGCCGACCACGGTGCCGGCATGAATGTGATCGACACCGGCAAGGCGCATCCACTTGGCAATGACGCGGAACGACACGCCATGATTCTTCTGCCGGGTGTAGGTCGAATGGCCCGCGCGATGCAGATGCAGGATCATGTCGTTCTTGCGCGCCCACTTCGCCATCGACTGGATGGCGGTATAGCCGATCACGAGATCGATCATGATGATGCAGGACCCGAGCTGTTTGGCGAACTCGGCGCGCTCATACATATCCTCCATCGTCGCCGCGGTGACGTTGAGGTAGGTGCCCTTGACCTCGCCGGACGCCGCCTGCGCGCGGTTCACCGCTTCCATGCAGTAGAGGAAGCGCTCCCTCCAGTGCATGAAGGGCTGCGAGTTGATGTTCTCGTCATCCTTGGTGAAGTCGAGACCACCCTTCAGCGCTTCATAGACCACGCGGCCGTAGTTGCGGCCGGACAGGCCGAGCTTGGGCTTCACAGTCGCGCCGAGCAGCGGACGGCCGAACTTGTCGAGGCGCTCACGCTCGACCACGATGCCGGTCGCGGGCCCCTGGAAGGTCTTCACATAGGCCACCGGGAAACGCATGTCCTCAAGACGCAGGCCCTTGAGCGGCTTGAAGCCGAACACGTTGCCGATGATCGACGCCGACAGGTTGGCGATGGAGCCCGGCTCGAACAGGTCGAGATCATAGGCGATGTAGGCAAAATACTGCCCCGGCGAGTTCGGCACCGGATCGACGCGATAGCATTTCGCGCGATACTTCTCCGCCGCAGTCAGACGATCGGTCCACACCACGGTCCAGGTCGCCGTGGAGGATTCGCCGGCTACCGCCGCCGACGCCTCGATCGGATCGACGCCATCCTGCGGCGTCACGCGGAACAGCGCAATCACATCGGTCTCTTTGGGAACGTAGTCTGGCTCCCAGTAACCCATCTTCTTGTAGGCCAACACGCCTGACTTGTAGCGATCCTTGCCGCGAATGGTCATCGATTGATCGTTCATGCTGCTCTCCTTGTCTGCGGACCGGCGCGCCAGACCGGTTCTGAACCTCCAGGCTTCACTCGGCGGCGCTCGCCATATCTCCAATGCGCGGGTCCAACGCACCCGCGCGGTACCGTTTGGCCATCTCGGCCAGCGGAATCACTTTGATCTTCGAGGCCTGACCCGCCGTTCCGAACTGCTCGAAACGCTCGCGGCACAAATCGCGCATCGCGTCCATCGCCGGCTTCAGGAATTTGCGCGGATCGAATTCGCTCTTGGTCTGCATCGCGACCTTGCGGAACACCGCCGTCATCGCCAGCCGGCAATCGGTGTCGATGTTGACCTTGCGGACGCCATGCTTGATGCCGCGCACGATCTCCTCGACCGGAACGCCCCAGGTCTGCGGCATCTCACCGCCGAACGAATTGAACATGTCTTGCAGCGGCTGCGGCACCGAGGACGAGCCATGCATCACCAGATGCGTATTCGGCAGCCGGCGGTGAATCTCCTCGACGACATTCATCGCAAGGATGTCGCCATCGGGCTTGCGCGAGAACTTGTAGGCGCCATGCGAGGTGCCCATCGCGATCGCCAGCGCATCGACCTTGGTCTCGCGAACGAAATCGACCGCCTGGTCGGGATCGGTCAGCAACTGATCGTGGCTCAGCGTACCTTCGACACCGTGGCCGTCCTCCTGCTCGCCGCCGCCATGTTCGAGCGAACCGAGCACGCCGAGCTCGCCTTCGACCGATGCGCCGATCCAGTGCGCCATATCGACCACGCGGCGGGTGATCTCGACATTGTAGCGATAGTCCGCCGCGGTCTTGCCGTCCGCCTCCAGCGAGCCGTCCATCATCACCGAGGTGAAGCCGTGCTTGATCGCGGTGGCGCAGGTCGCCTCCTCGTTGCCGTGGTCCTGATGCATGCACAGCGGAATGTGCGGATACATCTCGTCCAGCGCGTCGATCATCTTCGACAGCATGATGTCGTTGGCGTAGGACCGCGCGCCGCGCGAAGCCTGCATGATGACGGGGGCATCGACCTTCGCCGCCGCCTCCATGATCGCGAGCCCCTGCTCCATGTTGTTGATGTTGAAGGCCGGAACGCCGTAGCCTTGTTCGGCGGCGTGATCGAGCAGTTGTCGGAGGGTAATACGTGCCATTGGTTCACCTCACGCGTGAGACATCTTGAGAGCATCGACGCCGGGAAGTCCGCGTCCCTCAAGCCATTCGAGGAAGGCGCCGCCGGCCGTCGAGACATAACTGAAGTTGTTCTGCACACCCGCCGCGGACAACGCAGCCACAGTATCGCCACCGCCTGCGACAGTGAGAAGCTTGCCGGCCTGCGTCAGGCACGCTGCACATTTCGCCAGAACGAAGGTTCCGTGACCGAAGGGTTCGGTCTCAAAAGCGCCGACCGGACCGTTCCACAACAAGGTTTTGAGATCGCCGAATTGCTCCATGATGTCAGCGACCGATTCCGGTCCGATATCGAGGATCAGCGAGTCGGACGGGACGGAGCGGACATCGACAACGCTGTGGCGCGCATTCGGCGCGAATTCCTTGGCCACGACCACGTCGCGCGGCAGGATGATGTTGCAATGATGGGCAGCAGCTCGCTTCAGGATGCGTTCTGCCGTTTCCTTCAGATCCGGCTCGCATAGCGAGCGGCCGACATCGATCCCCTTCGCATGCAGGAAAGTATTCGCCATGCCGCCACCGATGATCAGCTCATCGACCCGCGTGACGAGATTTTCCAGCACCGGAATCTTGGTCGAGACCTTGGCGCCGCCGACCACGGCGCCTACCGGCCGTACCGGCTCACTCAGCGCACGGTCGAGCGCGGACAGCTCCGCCTCCATCCCGCGCCCGGCAAACGACGGCAACAGATGCGCAATCCCTTCGGTCGAGGCATGGGCCCGATGCGAGACCGAGAACGCGTCGTTGACGAAGATATCGCCAAGATCGGCCAGGGTTCGGGAGAAGGCCGGATCGTTGTCCTCCTCGCCGGGATGGAAACGGGTATTCTCCATCAACAGGATGTCGCCGGGCGATGCCTTCGCCAACGCGGCCTGATGCGCGCCGCTCCGCCAATCGGTTTCGACAAACCACACATTGCGCCGCAGGGACTTTTCCAGCGCAGGCTGCAGCGGCGCCAGCGAATAGTCCGGCACCACCTTGCCGCGCGGCCGCTCGAAATGCGACAGCACGATCACGATCGCTTTCTTGTCGGCGAGCTCGGAGAGCGTTGTCGCCGCGTGTCGTACGCGCATATCGTCCGCCACCTTGCCGTCCCGCATCGGGACGTTGAGGTCGGCGCGGACCACCACCCGCTTGCCGGCAACGTCGATATCGTCGAGGACACGCAGGGCGCTGCTCACATCACCCTCCCCAGCGCCACCGCTGTGTCGCTCATCCGGCTGGAGAAGCCCCATTCATTATCGTACCAGGTGAGAACACGGACGAAGTTTCCGTCGATCACCTTGGTCTGATCCATGTGGAACACCGAGGAATGCGGATCGTGGTTGAAATCGCTCGAGACATTCTGCTCCTGGGTGAAACCGAGCACGCCCTTCAGCGCGCCGCCCGACGCCGCACTGATCGCGTCGTTGATCTCCTTCACCGAGGTGTTCTTTTTGGCGATGAATTTGAAATCGACCACCGAGACGTTCGGCGTCGGCACGCGGATCGCAACGCCGTCGAGCTTGCCGTTGAGCTCCGGCAGCACGAGGCCGACTGCCTTCGCCGCTCCCGTGGATGTCGGTATCATCGACATCGAGGCCGCGCGCGCCCGGTAAAGGTCCTTGTGCATAGTGTCGAGCGTCGGCTGATCGCCGGTGTAGGAATGGATCGTAGTCATAAAGCCACGTTCGATACCCACCGCGTCGTTGAGCACCTTGGCGACCGGCGCGAGGCAGTTGGTCGTGCAGGACGCGTTGGAGATCACCACGTGATCCTTGTTCAGCTTCTGGTGATTGACGCCATAGACCACGGTCAAGTCTGCGCCATCGGCAGGAGCCGACACGATCACTCGCCTGGCGCCCGCCTTCAGATGCGCGGCGGCCTTCTCACGCGTGTTGAAGATGCCGGTGCATTCCAGCGCGATATCGACACCAAGCTTGGCATGCGGCAGAGCCGACGGGTCCTTCTCCGCCGTCACCTGGATCGAGCCGCGACCAACATCGATGGTATTGCCGAAAACCTTTACTTCATGAGGAAACCGGCCATGGATGGAGTCGTAGCGCAGCAGATGAGCATTGGTCTGAACAGGGCCGAGATCGTTGATCGCGACCACTTCGATGTCGTTACGACCCGACTCGACGATCGCGCGCAACACGTTGCGGCCGATCCGCCCAAAACCGTTGATGGCGACTTTGACTGTCACTCCTAGGCTCCCTTGATGCGTGAACGAGCAATGGAACGCATGGCCGCGAGAGCCACGGCATCGGACGTGATGCCAAATTCGCGATAGAGCACATTGGCCGGAGCCGACGCGCCGAAGCCGGTCATGCCGACAAACTCGCCGTCTTCGCCGATCAGGCGCCCCCACCCTCCCTCGATCGCGGCTTCAACAGCAACGCGCGGCGCCCTGTCGAGCACGGCCTGACGATAGGCTTCCGGTTGCCGGGCGAAGAGTTCAAGGCATGGCGCCGACACGACAGCCGCGCGAACGTCTTCCTTCTCGAGAAGCTTGGCGGCCTCCAACGCGATCGCCACTTCTGACCCCGTTGCGATCAGTGTGACGTCACGCCGGTCCTGCGGATCGACCACCAGATAAGCGCCGCGTGCCACTTTGTTGGTGCCATCGGTTTCGTTGCGGAATGTCGGCAGCGCCTGACGCGACAGGCACAGGATCGACGGCTGCTTCTCGGAGCGAAGCGCACAGTCCCACGCTTCCGCGGTCTCGACGGCGTCAGCGGGGCGGAACACCAGCAGATTCGGGATCGCACGCAGCGAGGCCAGATGCTCCACGGGCTGATGGGTCGGGCCGTCCTCGCCGAGGCCGATGGAGTCGTGTGTCATGACGTGGATAACACGCAGCCCCATCAACGCCGCCATGCGGATCGCCGGCCGGCTGTAATCGGCAAATGTCAGGAAGGTCCCGCCGTAAGGGATAAATCCGCCATGCAGCGCGATGCCGTTCATCGCCGCGGCCATACCGTGCTCGCGGATACCGTAGTGGATGTAGTTGCCGTCATACACGCCGGGTTTGATCGGCTTCTGGCTCTTGGCGTGCGTCAGATTGGAATGCGTCAGATCCGCCGAACCGCCGGCGAGATTCGGTAGCACCGAAGCCAGCACCTCGATCACCTGCTGCGATGCCTGGCGCGTGGCAATCTTGGGCTGCTCGGTTGCGAAGCGCGTACAAAGTTCGCGCATTGCCTGATCGTATCCACGCGACAGCTTGCCGTTCAGCACGCTGTTGACGCGCTCACGCTCCTCGCGGTCGAGCTGGGCGAGACGATCCACCCATTTGCCATGTTCGGTCTGGCCCCGTGCGCCGATGGTGCGCCAGGCAGCCAGAACATCGCGGGGAATCTCAAACGGTGCGTGCGGCCATTCCAGTGCGGAGCGGGTCGCGGCGATTTCCTCGGCGCCAAGCGGTGCGCCGTGAACCTTCTCGCTGCCCTCGCGGTTCGGCGAGCCATAACCGATGCGGGTGCGGCAGGCGATCAGGGAGGGTCGATCGGTTTCCCGCTCCTCGGCAATCGCCTGTTCGACCGCCTTCGGGTCGTGGCCATCGACACACCGCACCGACCAGCCGGAGGCGGCGGCGCGAGCGAGCGGATCGTCGGAACAGGACAGCGAGGTCGAACCGTCGATCGAGATGCCGTTGTCATCGTACAGCACGATCAGGCGGCCGAGCTTGAGATGCCCGGCGAGCGAGATCGCCTCCTGGCTGACACCTTCCATCAGGCAGCCATCGCCGCAGATCACGTAGGTGTAGTGTTCGAACAGATCGTCACCGAGCCGCGCATTGGTCATGCGTTCGGACAGCGCCATGCCGACCGCGGTCGCGATGCCTTGCCCGAGCGGTCCGGTCGTCGTTTCCACTCCGGCGGTATGACCGTATTCCGGATGGCCGGGAGTCTTCGATCCCCACTGACGGAAGGATTTGATTTCGTCGAGAGTCATCTCCCGATAGCCGGTCAGATGCAGCAGCGCGTATAGCAGCATTGAGCCGTGACCGGCCGACAGCACGAAACGGTCGCGATTGAGCCAGCCCGGCGCCTGAGGATCGAATTTGAGAAATTTCGAAAACAGTACGGTGGCAACGTCAGCCATCCCCATCGGCATGCCGGGATGACCGGAATTCGCCTTCTCCACCGCATCGATGGCGAGAAAGCGGATCGCGTTCGCCATTTCGCGATGGGTCAGCTTGGCCGTCGCGTCCTTGCCGCGCCGTGTGAGGGTGATGATATCACCGGACATCGTGGTATCGGCCGTCATGCGCGCCTCTTGCGGTCAATGAGTTGCAGGATCAGCGGAGTGAGGATCAGTTGCATCGCGAGATCGAGCTTCGCGCCGTGAATGACGATGGAGTTCGCGCGCGACATGAAGCTGTTCGGGATCATCGACAGCAGGTAGGGAAAATCGATGCCGCGGGGATTCTTCAGGCGGATCACCACCATCGATTCGTCGGGCGTCGGAATCCAGCGCGCGATGAACGGGTTCGAGGTATCGACGGTCGGAATGCGCTGGAAGTTGATATCGGTCTCGCCGAACTGCGGACAGATATAATGAACGTAATCCGGCATGCGGCGCAGGATGGTGTCGGTCACCGCCTCGGTGGAATAGCCGCGCGCGCTGCGGTCGCGATGCAGTTTCTGGATCCATTCGAGATTGATGACCGGAACCACACCGATCTTCAGATCGGCGTATTTCGCGACATTCACCTTGTCGGTGACAACGGCGCCGTGCAGGCCTTCATAGAACAGAAGATCGGAATTCTCTGGCAGCTTCTGCCAGTCCGTGAAAGTGCCCGGTTCAGCATTATGGAGCGCTGCCTCGTCGGCATCGTGCACATAGTGACGGGTCGTTCCCGTTCCGGTTTCGCCATAGCTCTTGAAAACCTGCTCCAGTTCCTCGAACAGATTGGTTTCAGGGCTGAAATGGCTGAAGTGCTTGTTGCCCCGCTCCGCCTCCTCCGCCATGCGGGTGCGCATTTCGGCGCGGTTGTAGCGATGAAAGGCGTCGCCCTCGATGTATGCCGCGGTGACGTTCTCGCGACGAAAGATTTGCTCGAAGGTCCGCTTCACCGAGGTGGTGCCGGCGCCCGATGAGCCGGTGATTGAGATGATGGGATGCTTCCTCGACACGATCGCCTCCCCCGGCTCAGTTGCGGAACAAGCCGCGGGTGGCGAAAAGCGGCGCGTTGCGCTCGAACTTGATGTCCGGCGACATGTGCATGCGCTCGAGCCGCTGCACGCTTTCGATCGAGCCCATGATCAGCGGCACGCGCTGGTGCAACGTGTTTGCTGCAAGATCCAGAATGCGCAGGTTTCCGGTGGTCGCCCCGCCGCCCGCCTGCTCCATGATGAATGCCATCGGGTGCGCTTCGTAGAGCAGGCGCAGCCGGCCCTCGCGATAACCGTCGCGGGCATCCGCCGGATAAAGGAAAATCCCGCCGCGCGTCAGGATGCGGTAGGCCTCCGCCACCAGCGATCCGATCCAGCGCATGTTGAAGTTGGTCTGCAGAACGCCGTCGGCGCCGGCGATGCAATCGTCGATGTAGGCAAGGATCGGCGGATCCCAGTGACGGCGGTTCGATGCGTTGATCGCGAACTCAGCCGTATTCGGCGGAATCTTTACCTTCGACCTGATCTGCCGAAATGCCTTGGTCTTGCGATCGAGGGTAAAGATATCGACGCCGTCGCCCAGCGTGAGCACGAGACTGGTCTGCGGACCATAGACCACAAAGCCGGCGGCGAGTTGCGCCGTGCCGGGCTGGGTGAACGCCGCGCGGGCATGCAGCGGCGTTCGCACGATGGAGAAGATCGTGCCGACGGACATGTTGGTGTTGATGTTCGAGGAGCCGTCGAGCGGATCGAAAGCGATGCTGATTCCGCTCGCCGGATCGCAGATCTCGATGTCGTTGGCCTCTTCGGAAGCCATCGCCGCGACTGAAACCTCGGCAAGTGCGCGGCGGATAATGTGGTCGGCCTGGACGTCGAGGTCCTTTTGAATGTCGCCGTCGCTGTTGAGGGTTTGGCCCTCGCCGGTGATTCCGGCGAGCACGCCGCCGCAGGTCAGTTCGGTGATCTCGATTGCGGCGGCGGCAAAGGCGGCAACGGCGTCAGCGATTAGTCGGCGGTCGGGGTGGGAGGCAAAACCATCCAGATGTTGGCGCAGCGTCTGACCCTGATCCATGCGATCGCCCCCGTCCCATCTCCCGCCCTCCGGGCGGGATTTCTCTGGCCTCGTTCAGCGGGCCATGACGAAACATTGACGCGAGGCTCTGAATAAGTAAAATTTCGATATATTTTGGAGAGCAAAAGATTTGCTTATATCGAAGCTACAGGATGTGACGATCAGGCAGCTTCGCGCCTTGGGCGCGGTGGCCACGACCGGCAGTGTGACGGCGGCCGCCTCCCGGCTGAACCTCACCCAGCCGGCCGTCACCCTTCAGCTTCGCAATTTGCAGGATCTCGCAGGGCTTCCTCTGCTCCAGCGCACCAGCGATGGCATGGTTCTGACCGGCGCCGGCCAGGAGGTGCTGGGTCTGCTGGAGCGGGTGGAGGCCGCGCTTTCAAACTGCGCCACCTCGCTCGACATGATCACCGGCCGCACCGGCGGGCGTGTCGCGCTCGGCGCGGTCAGTACCGCGAAATATTTCGTGCCCTTCGCAATGGCCGCCTTTTCCAAGCAGTACCCGCAGGTCGAGATCACGCTCAAAATCGGCAACCGACAGGAGTTGCGTGACGCGCTGCGCGGCTACGAGCTCGATATCGCCATCATGGGACGCGCCCCCGCGGACATCGAAGTCGAGACTCACCTGATCGGCGACAATCCTCACATCATCGTCGCGCCGAAGGGCCACTGGCTGGAGCACGATTTCGGTCTCGCCACCGCCGATCTGTCCCACGAAACCTTCCTGAGCCGCGAACAGGGATCAGGCACGCGCATGCTGATGGAGCAATTGTTCGAGACGGCCGAATTCCGACCCACGATCGGCATGGAAATGAGCAGCAACGAAACCATCAAGCAGGCCGTCATTGCTGGCCTCGGCATCGCGTTCATTTCAGCGCACACCGTGGCCACCGAGATCGAGGACGGACGGTTGGTGATGCTGGACGTTGCCGGCCTGCCGGTTGTGCGGCAGTGGTACGTGGTGCGTCGACAGGACAAGACGCTGCTGCCGCCGGCGCAGGCCATGCTGGATTTTCTGGCGGCAGAAGGCGCCAAATATCTGCCGAGCGCTCCGCTGAAGCGACTGTAGCGGGACTGCAGTAAGCTGCCTGCTTCACTCCGGCAAAGGTTTCGGAGCGGGCTCGGATTTCTCATTCTCCTTTGGCACATCCGGCTTCTTCTGCGCTGTATCGCGCTCGTTCAGGGGCTTCGCTTCGCCCTTTGTTCCTTCGACCTTCTGTGTCTTGAGAATTTCTTCCATGTGATCAGCTCCTCAAACGTCATGGAAGCAACGTGAGTTGATCAGGCATGTTCCGTGAGTATGCGCGCTATCTCAGGTGATGACGCGAACTATGTACTCCATAGCCCTTTAAGGCCCTCCTTTTCCAAGAATCAGGGCTGGCTGGCAACAAAGCTGGGTAAGTCGTAGCCACCTGAGCCTCGCTACGGCGGCAGGCTATTTCGCGTCTTCTGATCGGCTATAGGGCTGCTTTCAGATACGGTGCGGTCAGGCTGCCTTTTGCTTCAGCGACGTTACGAGGAACGCCGCTGGCGACGGCGCGACCGCCATCCTCCCCTGCACCAGGCCCAAGATCGATAACCCAATCAACCTGCGCGAGAACACGCATGTCGTGCTCG
The DNA here is from genome assembly GCA_964384815.1 of uncultured Afipia sp. Classification (GTDB taxonomy): domain Bacteria; phylum Pseudomonadota; class Alphaproteobacteria; order Rhizobiales; family Xanthobacteraceae; genus Afipia. Next base: position 404,391 of record CAYLLZ010000003.1, read on the forward strand.
ACGACAACAACCGTGTTGCCGGCATCAACCAGCCCCTGCAATTGGCGCATCAGCCGATCGACGTCGGCTGGATGCAGACCAGAGGTCGGCTCGTCCAGGATGTAGAGGGTATTGCCGTGCTGCGCGCGCTGCAGCTCGGTCGCCAGCTTGATGCGTTGCGCCTCGCCGCCCGAAAGTTCCGTCGCCGGCTGCCCGAGCCGCAGATATCCGAGCCCGATCTCACGCAATACGTTGAGCGGCCTCAGCACCTGCGATTCTTTAGCAAAGAATTCGCAGGCTTCATCGACAGTCATCCGCAACACTTGCGCGATGTTGCGGCCGCGCCATTCGACCTCGAGCGTCTGCGGGTTGTACCGACTGCCGTTGCAGGCCGAGCACGGCGCATAGACACTGGGCAGGAACAGCAACTCGACCATCACGAAACCCTCGCCCTCGCAAGTCGGGCAGCGGCCCTGCGCGACGTTGAACGAGAACCGGCCTGCGCCGTAGTGGCGTCGTTGCGCCATCGGCGTGCCGGCAAAGAGTTTGCGGACATGATCGAACAGACCGCTGTAGGTCGCGAGATTCGAGCGCGGCGTGCGCCCGATCGGCTTCTGGTCCACCTGAACAAGACGGCGGATGTGGTCCATGCCGCTCGCGATACGTCCTGCGGTGGCTTCCTGCGCCACCGCAAGCAGGGGGTCGACCTCATCCTCCTCGGACACGGCAAGCGGACGCCCGAGGCGCTCGCTCACCAGTTCGGGAAGCGCCTGGCTGACAAGGCTGGATTTGCCCGAGCCGGAGATTCCCGTGACCGCCGTTAGACAGCCGACCGGAAACGCGGCATCGAGACCATGCAGGTTGTTGCGCGTCACACCTTCCAGCCGCAGCCACCCCTTTGGGCCTCGCGGGGCGCGTGCAGCCGGGGCATGATTGTCGAACAGATAGCGACGCGTCTCTGAGGTCTCAACATCCACCAGCCCCGCGGTCGGCCCGCTGTAGATCACGCGGCCGCCGTTCTCGCCGGCGCCCGGCCCCACATCCACGATCCATTCGGCCTGACGTATGAGATCGAGATCGTGCTCGACCACGAACAGCGAATTGCCCGCCGCCTTGAGGCGCTGCAGGATCGTGAGCAATGCTTCACCATCCGCCGGATGCAGTCCCGCCGACGGCTCGTCCAGCACATAGACCACGCCGAACAGTTGCGAAGACAATTGAGTTGCGAGCCGCAGGCGTTGCAGTTCGCCCGACGACAGCGTCGGCGTGCTTCGGTCCAGCGAGATGTATCCGAGCCCGAGGTCGATGAGTGGCGCGAGCCGTTCGAGCAATTCGGACGCCAGACGTTGCGCCGCAAGCCGCTTCTCCTCGGACAGGTTCGGGGTGCGCCGCACATCCGGGGCGCTCTTGTGGGCCGATCCGCCGGCCGCCACACGCCGCTCGACGGCCGCGCTACGCGCCTTTGCGTCGAGCACGCCACGGCTCGACGCAACTTTAGTACTGCTGAGCTCGCCATGCGCGACGGGCGTCAGCAAATCTCTCAGCTTCAGGAACGACAGATCGCCGAACCCGGCGATGTCGAGCCCTGCGAACTTCACCGAAAGTGCCTCCCGCTTCAACCGCTTGCCATGACAGGTCGGGCAGTCACGGCCGATGATGTATTGCGAGACGCGCTTTTTCATCAGCGCGCTTTTCGTGTTGGCAAACGTCTCCAGCACATAACGACGAGCGCCGGTGAAGGTGCCCTGATAGCCGGGCTCCATGCGCCGCTTGATGGCCGCACGGGTTTCCCGTGGCGTAAAACCCGGATACACCGGCACGGTCGGCTGCTCATCCGTGAACAAGATCCAGTCGCGGTCCTTTTTCGGCAGATCGCGCCAGGGCGTGTCGATATCGTAGCCAAGAGACACCAGAATATCGCGGAGGTTCTGGCCGTGCCACGCCGGCGGCCAGGCGGCGATCGCGCGCTCACGAATGGTCAGCGACGGGTCGGGCACCATCGTTTTCTCGGTCGCATCATAGACACGCCCGAGTCCGTGGCATGTCGGGCAGGCTCCCTCCACGGTGTTCGACGAAAAATCCTCGGCATAGAGCATCGGCTGATTGCGCGGATATTCGCCTGCGCGGGAATAGAGCATCCGCACCAGGCTGGACAGCGTCGTGACGCTGCCGACCGTCGAGCGCGCATTTGGAGAACTCCGCTGCTGCTGCAAGGCAACCGCCGGCGGCAATCCGTCGATCGAGTCTACTTCCGGAACGCCAGCCTGATCGATCAAACGCCGGGCGTAAGGGGCGACCGATTCCAGATAGCGACGCTGCGCCTCGGCATAGAGCGTGCCGAAGGCGAGCGACGACTTGCCGGAGCCGGAGATGCCCGTGAACACCACGAAAGCGTCCCGCGGAATGTCGGCGTCGACATTCTTCAGATTGTTCTGCCGCGCGCCCCGCACCCGCACGCAAGCGGATCGCTCCGCAGGGCCGCCACCGGAGATCGATGTTGCGGGTGGATTTTTCATCTTCATATCCATCTCACCCGTGGCGCTTGCTTTCTCAGCCTCGGACTTGGATGCCATTGGAACCGTTTGGAAGAATGATACAGTATACTACCATATAGTATCTGAACTCCGAGCCGCAATCTTCCAGCTCGCCCTTTCGGTCGACCATCACCGATACCCACGGCCTGCCGCCGCCACTGATGGCAAGGCCCGTGTCGAAGAAGTGCGGCAGGCGACGTCCAGTTCCCTTGATACTGGGTAGGAGTATATTTATATGTCCCTTCATTCTTGGATATCTTGGGACGTATGCCCAGGTATCCATCTGACCTCCCATGCAGTTTGAAGGAGCCGAAATGGCGAATGGATGGGGACCCGACGGCGGGGTTCAGGACCAGATTGATGCCACTGTAACGGATGCGGTCTCCACGGCACGTTCTCGGTTGCCATCGGGAGAAGGCACCATCGAATGCGAAGTGTGTGGAGAAGATATCCCGTTGAGGCGTCGCCAAGCCATACCGGGAGTCAGGACATGTATTGCGTGCCAAAGCGAACGCGACCAACGACCGACCTTTTCCGGGATCAACCGCCGGGGCAATAAGGATAGCCAACTGCGTTGAATCGGTCAGATCGGCGCTCAGCCTGATTGCTGAATGGAACCTATCTCCTGTACAGTATGCTCGCACGCACAAGCAGGAAGATTGATGCCATACACGCCAAAAGAGAAAAGTCAGGCCATCGCCCGCCTTCGTCGAATCAGGGGGCAAGCCGAAGCGCTTGAGCGTGCGATCGAGGCCGGAACCGAATGCGGTCCTTTGTTGCAGCAGATCGTCGCCATGCGGGGCGCAACCAATGGTTTGATAGCGGAGGTCCTGGAAAGCCACCTCCGCGTAACATTCGGCCGTGGGAATGCGCCTGCAAAGCGGCGCGTCAGCGGCGTTGATGTCGATAACGAGATCGACAGAGTCATGAAGATTTTTCGAACCTACCTGAAATAAGATGACCAACGTCAACGCTTCTTGCCGTTGTTTGGCAATGACGGGGGCGTACTGACCGACAAACTCGGCAGCTTGCAGGGCAATTACAAAGACTATCTCGTCTATTATCTTGCCTCGCTGCCTGTATGACGCAGCTCCAGCCGTTGCGGACTTGGCGATTCCGGAAAGCTTTCGGTTCGCCCGCAACTCATAATGCCTGATGGCGCGCTCGGAGAGATTCGAACTCCCGACCCTCGGAATCGAAATCCGATGCTCTATCCAGCTGAGCTACGAGCGCACAGTCCGGTTATCACTGAAAGCATAGGGGTTTTCAACCACAAGACGGAGCCGTATCACGAAATTCATCAGTTGCGTTTTTGTGTAAAGGACGCAGGTTTCGCCGCTTCGGTCACCATCCGGCCGAGCTCGACAAAGTGACGTTTGCGCGGCGAGGTTCTGCGCCAAGCGAGACCGATGGTGCGCCTGGGTTCGGGATCGGCAAACCGCATCAGGTGAATGTCGCTGCGTTGCGCCTCGAGCGGCACGCTGAGCTCAGGCAGCAGCGTCATGCCAAGGCCATTCGCCACCATCTGCACCAGTGTCGAAAGACTGGAGGCGCCGAAGGTGTTGATGTTCTCGACACGCTGCAGATTGCAGAACGCCAATGCCTGATCGCGGAAGCAGTGCCCCTCTTCCAGCAGCAAGAGCCGGTCGCCCTGCAGAAGATCGGCCGTCGCACGCACGCGATGCGGCGTGGATTGGGAAGCCGCCGTCGCCAGCAGGAAACGGTCCTCGAACAGGCGGATCGTTTCGACGTCGGGATGCTCGACGGGCAAGGCAAGAAGCAGCAGATCGAGCTGACCGTCAATCAGCTCGCGCAGCAGGAGCTGCGTCTGGGTCTCGCGAATCCGCAACTCCAGCGCGGGAAAAACCTCCCGAATTCCGGGCAGGAGATTCGGCAGGATGTAGGGCGCGATCGACGGGATGACCCCAAGCCCGAGCGGCCCCGCCAGGGTGTCGTTCTGCCGCCGCGCCATATCGACGATGTCGCGAACCTCGGCGAGCACACGGGAGGCTCGCTTCGCGATCTCCTTGCCGCCCTCCGTCAGCATCACGCCACCGCGGCCACGCTCAAGAAGCTGCAAGCCGAGCGACTTCTCCAGCTCCTGCACCTGCATTGATAGCGCTGGCTGGGTCACCGCGCAGTGCTCGGCAGCCTTGCCGAAATGGCCCAGCCGCGCCACCGCCTCGAAATATCTGAGCTGTTTCAGAGAGACCATATCAATCAGATTTCCTTATCGTATGTCGTTCTTAATACGATTATACCTGATGAACAAGCCTCCCTACCTTTCTACCCATGTTCATTCCAGGGAGTGTTCCATGACCCAGCATCCGACCATGACCACGTCGTCCGGCGCACCGATCGCCGACAATCAGAATACGCTGACCGCGGGTCCGCAGGGTCCCGTCCTGCTGCAGGATTTCCACCTGCTGGAGAAGCTTGCGCACCAGAACCGCGAGCGGATTCCGGAGCGCGCGGTGCACGCCAAGGGTTCGGCGGCCTACGGCACCCTCACCGTCACCCATGACATCACCCGCTACACCCGGGCCGCCGCGCTGAAGCCTGGCACACGGACTGAGGCCTTCCTGCGTTTCTCCACCGTCGCGGGCGAGCGTGGTGCAGCCGACGCCGAGCGCGACGTACGCGGCTTCGCGCTGCGTTTCTACACTACCGAAGGCAACTGGGACATCGTCGGCAACAACACGCCGGTGTTCTTCCTGCGCGACCCGCTGAAATTCCCCGACTTCATCCACACTCAGAAGCGGCATCCGCGTACCAACATGCGCTCGGCCACCGCGATGTGGGATTTCTGGTCGCTGTCGCCTGAAAGCCTGCATCAGGTCACGATCCTGATGTCGGAGCGCGGCCTGCCGCAGACCTACCGCCACATGCACGGCTTTGGCTCGCACACCTATGCTTTCATCAACGATAAAAACGAGCGCTTCTGGGTGAAATTCCATTTCAAGTCCCAGCAAGGTATTAGGAATTGGACCAACGCCGAGGCTGGCGCGAAAGTCGCGAATGATCGGGAAACGCATCAGCGCGATCTTTATGAAGCGATTGAGCGCGGCGAGTTTCCTCGCTGGACCTTCTATGTGCAGGTGATGCCGGAAGCCGATGCCAGCAAGCACTGGTACAACCCGTTCGACCTCACCAAGGTGTGGCCGCATAAGGACTACCCGCTGATCGAGGTTGGAGTCCTCGAACTCAACAGGAATCCGGCGAACTATTTCGCCGAGGTTGAGCAGGCGGCGCTGACGCCGGCGAACATCGTGCCGGGCATCGGTCACTCGCCGGACAAGATGCTGCAGGCGCGCATCTTCTCATATGGCGACGCGCACCGCTATCGGGTCGGCGTCAATGCCAACATGCTGCCGGTGAACCAGCCGCGCTGCCCCGTGCACACCTATCACGCCGACGGCGCGATGAATCCGGGCGGTCATGCCAACCCGGATGCGTATTACGAGCCGAACTCGATGGGCGGCCCGGCACAGAACCCGCAGTATCGCGAGCCGCCGCTGCGCATCATGGGCGATGCCGACCGCTTCAACCACCGCGAAGGTAATAACGACTATCGTCAGCCGGGCGACCTGTTCCGCCTGATGAGCGATGCGCAGAAGGAGCAGCTGTTCGACAACATCGCCGCGGCGATGCAGGGCGTGCCGCTCGAGATCGTCAAGCGCCAAGTCGGCCACTTCTATCGTGCCGACCCGGATTATGGCATCGGCGTTGCCACCCGCATGGGCCTGACCGCCTCCGACCTGCCGACTGCGATCGCGGCGGAATAACCAACAACGACAGCATGGCGGCGCAGGACGGCGCCGCCATCACCCTCCAAACAAAAGGGACGACGTCATGACAGCATTGCACAGCATCGCACGCACCAACCGCGCCGCCGTCGGTGAAATCTACACCGACGCAAAGATCGAGGCTTTGAACGCGGCCTTGGCGGATCAGGGCATTTCCGGCGAACAGGTCATCGCCATCCTGCCGGTCGCCGGCCAGACCATGGTGCGGCCGACCGCGCCCCAATTTCGCGTGCTCTACCGCACGGCCTGATCAAAATCGGCGGCAGCGATGCCGCCGATTTTTTACGTTCGGCCGAATACTCCTGTGGTACACGAGATCGGAGACCCTACGACCACAGGACGCCAGATGACGCCGACCGAAATTGATTATCCCGACGTACTCTCCGAGGTGAGAGAAGCATTCGCTCGCTACGAGACCGCACTGACCACCAATGACGTGGCAACTTTGGATGAGTTGTTTCACAAGCACCCCGGCACAATCCGGTACGGCGCGACCGAAAATCTCTACGGCTACGAGGCCATCGCCAGTTTCCGCGCCGGCCGCAGTTCCGCCAATCTGATGCGCGACCTCGCGCAAACCGCGATCACAAGCTACGGCCGCGACATGGCCGTCGCCTCAACGCTGTTCACGCGCAGCTCCGCCCCCGGGAAAATCGGACGACAGATGCAGACCTGGGTGCGGTTCGCGGAAGGCTGGCGCATCGTGGCAGCGCATGTCAGCGTGATCGATGCACCGGCTTAAGTACAACGGCTGATAGCGCTGCGCCGGACAGAGGCAACTTCACGCCAGCCTGGCGCGCTTATCCACTCTGGCGACACGGGACAGAAGATAGTCCACTTCAGCCCGCGCCGTCGGCGTCATGCTGGAGCCCGGCTTGCGTTGCGCATCCGAGGCAATCACGCCACGCTTGTGCAGGACGTATTTGCGCACGGCGAGCCCGACGCCCTGCTGCTGCTCGTAGCGCATCAGGGGCAGATGGGCGTCGAACAGATCATGCGCCGCATCGCGCTTGCCCTCCTTCGACAACCGCACGACATCCACCAGCATGTCCGGAAAGGCGTAGCCGGTCATCGCACCGTCGGCGCCACGCTCCATCTCGAAGTCCAGGAACAGACCGCCATTGCCGGTGAGGATCGACAGCGGCCGCAACGAGCCATCCTTCTGGAAGCCGCGCAGTGCCGAGATTTTCTCAAGCCCCGGCCAGTCCTCATGCTTGAGCATCACGCAGGACGGATTGTCAGTGACGATGCGCCTGATGACCGACGGCGTCATGATCACGCTCAGCGTCAGCGGATAGTCCTGCAATACCCACGGTACGTCCTCGCCGATGGCCTCAGCCGCCTGACGGAAATAGGTCGTGATCTGATCGTCGGTGCGCAAATTCGGTGTCGGCGCGATCATCACGGCTGCGGCTCCGGCATCCATCGCGCCACGCGCCAGCGTGCGCATGGCTGCAAAGCCCGGCGCCGAGACCCCGACCACCACCGGCTTGCCGGCGGCGCGGCGAATGAAGCGGGTCGCAACATCGAGCGATTCCTGTCCCGTCAGCTTCGGCGCCTCGCCCAGAATACCGAGCACCGTGATGCCGCTGCAGCCAACCTGTCCGTAAAAATCGACCAGTGCGTCGATCGACGCCTCATCGAGCCGTCCATCGGCAAAGAACGGAGTGGGAGCGATGGCGAAGGTGCCGCTGGCCTCGGGAGTCAGTTTCATGGGGATCTCGGAGATGCTGCCGGAAGGTTTCTGCGGCCTGTCGTTAGCACATTCCGTTCCCTGCGGAACCGCTCTCAGTGCATGGCTTTCCATATTCTCGTGATCCACCGCCGGAACAGTGGCGGGCCCGACAGGTTAGTTCTCCATGGATATGAAGGAGGACCGGACATGGCATTTGAGCAAGATCCGAACGAACTGAACCGAATCAATCGGGATGAGGAATTGAGGCGGCGGCAGCGTCTGGATAACGAGTTACAGGCAGATCCTGAGCTGGTGGAAGGCCCGGCCAGCGGCGGGCGGATTGCCCTGATGGCCATCGCGATTCTCGCCGTTCTCGGCGTCGTCTTTTACGGCCTGAACAATTCGTCGACGAGTCCGACAACCACCGCGCAGAACCCGCCTGCGGCCAGCACCACGCAGAACAGCGCTGGCACGATGACGCCGAAGTCCAATATGGCAAACCCGAACACGGCTCCGGGTCAGACCATCGGTTCGGCACCGCGACCCGACGCGGCACCCCAACCCGGCGTGACGCCGCAACCCGATACTCCGCCGACAGCGCCCAGCACTGAGCAGCCCTCGGGCTCCAGCGACCGCTAATGCAGAACGCCCCGGCCAAATCCCAAGGCCGGGGCGTTTTCATGAATGACACTCAATGATTTGCGGGCACGGCGCGCATCATCGCGGCGGCTCGCCGAACATGCCGTTGATATCCGCAAACGGGATGGCCTTGCCGAGTTCGTCAAACGTCCCCTTCTCTGCGATCTCTTGCGCGGCCCGCAGAAACGCGCCCCATGCCGCGCGAGCCAGTGCCCCGCCGATGCTGATGCGGCGAACGCCAAGATCGGCAAGTTCGGCAACGCTGAGGCCGGGCGCGCCCATCAGGATATTCACCGGCTTCGGCGCGAGCGCCTTGACGACCTCGCGGACCTGCTCCCGCGTTCTGACGCCCGGCGGGTAAAGGCAATCCGCGCCAGCGTCGGCATAGGCGACAAGGCGGTCGATCACCTTGTTGAGGTCGGTTTCGCCGACAAGGAATCCCTCGCAACGCCCGATCAAGATCACGTCACCGCCGGCGGCGTCGATGGCGCTCCGTGCCGCCCGGATGCGGGCAATGGCGAGGTCTTTCTTGTAAAGCGGCGGGCCGCCGGTCCGCCCGGTTGCATCCTCGATCGACAGGCCCGCGACACCGGTGGCAACGCCGCGGACGACATTCGCAGCCACGCCCTCCGGCGTATCGGTGAATCCGGCCTCGAAATCCGCGTTCACCGGCAGATCGGTGGCCGCACACAGCACCGTCAGGTGCGCGACGATATCGTCGCACGTCAGGCTGTTGTCGGGCTGGCCATTCGACCATGCAAAGCCCGAACTGGTCGAGGCAAGCGCCGTGAAGCCCATGCCCGCCAATAATTTTGCGCTGCCGACATCCCACGGGTTGGGCAGCACGAAACATCCGCTCTCATGCAGCCTGCGGAATTCAGCGCGTTTCTGGGCAGTGGAGACCGGCATACTCGTTCCTCGTCGAAAACAGTTCTCTTATTGATACGGCAAATCCGCGCGCGGACAATTCGTCCTGCGATGGATGGTCCCATCGCTCGCACTTTCGATCATTGCACGACAAAGATGCTTCGATTAACATCGAAGTATGAAAACAGGCCCCGACTTCGCCATGGTCGCATCCCTGATCGGCGATCCGGCACGCGCCAACATGCTGACGGCCCTGATGAGTGGCCGCGCGCTCACCGCGAGTGAACTCGCGCAGGAGGCCGGGATAACACCGCAGACGGCAAGCTCGCATCTGGCCAAGCTGGAAACGGGCCATCTGGTCGCGCTCGAAAAGCAGGGCCGCCACCGCTACTACCGGCTCAAGGGACCGGAAGTGGCAACCGCCCTGGAAGGATTGATGGGACTGGCGGCGCGCGCCGGACACCTGCGTGTCCGGACCGGCCCGAAAGACCCGGCGCTGCGGCGCGCACGGGTCTGTTACGATCACCTCGCCGGCGATCTCGGGGTCCAGATACTGGACAGCATGATGGGCCGCCGTCTGATCGAGCAGCATAACGACGCGCTGTCCCTCACCCCGCAGGGCAGGCACGCCATGGCTAAATTCGGCATCGATCTGGCGCTGCTGGAGGGTTCGCGACGACCGCTGTGCAAAACCTGCCTCGACTGGAGCGCACGCCGCAGCCATCTCGCCGGCACGCTGGGCACCGCGATCCTGTCGCGGCTGTTTGCGCTGAAATGGGCGCGGCGAGAGACCGGAAGCCGCATTGTCAGTTTCACGCCCAGGGGCGAGAAGGAATTCGCCGCGCTGTTCGGCGCCCCGGAGGCGTCAGGCCGCAAATTGCGCTGTTGACAGCGACATTCAAAAAAATGCGTAATCCGGCGGTTTTGCAGCCGATTTCGCTCTCTGGACAGGTGACCTGATGAAATCCGTACTGGCAGTTCTGGCTACCGCGCTGCTCGCCTCTCCCGCGCTGGGCTACGAAATCAAGCCAAAGACGCCGGAGACGGCATTTTCCGGCAAGCTGCAGCCGGACATCATCGGCCTGTCCAGCCAGATCGACGGCAGCAAAGCCGGCAGCGTTCTGGAGGCCCATCTCAAGGATCATCCGGGCGTGAGGCCGCAGGCGATCCAGCAAAAGTTCGGCAGCACCAATGTCACTTACGCCACCGCGATGTCCTTCCAGCAAAAAGCCTCGGCAACACAGGGCGAGGAAACGCTGACCGCCGCGTTCTCCACCCCTGCCAGCGGCAATTTCGCGTACTACATCGCCCGCGATCTCGGCTTCGCCAAGGACAAGCAGCCCACGAAATCGAACATGATCGAGCGGGTGATCGGCAAATACGGCGCACCGACCGTGATCGGCGACGGCCAGATCTACTACTTCTACAGAGCCGGCAAGATCATGTCGGTCAAACAGAAATACACCCCGGCGTCCGCCCTCGACGCGCTGAACGGACCGGTCAATCCCAAGGCCGCGGTGGCACTGAACGACCGGAACGGCCGCGGCAGTTGCATCGCAGCGCTCAAGCACGTGCAGGCGATGACCGACAAATCGCTCGCCCATCTGCTGGACGACGCAAAAGCCGCCAACTGCGATGGTCTGCTTGCTGTCGGCCTCAAGAGCGGCGCGAGTGCGGACAAGGTTGACCAGGCCACCTTTACCCTGGTCGATTTCAAGCGCGTCGTCAGCGCCGCGAAGATCGATTCCGAAGCTCTCGCCGCCGAGAAGGCGGGTGGCAATCGAACCGCGAGCGACAACGCACCAAAGCTGTAACGCAGGCGCGGCGATGCTCGCCGCACTCCGGCACATCAAGGCAGCGTCCGCCTCACGCCGCTATCGCAAGCGGCATGGGGTTGTCCTCACCAGTAATAACGCCGGCGCCAGTAATGACGGCGACGCCAGTGCCGACGGCGCCAGCCCCAATAGCGACGGCGACGCCAATAGTCTCGGCGCCGCCAGCGGCGGCGATAGCCCCAATACCGGCGACGACGCCAGCGCCGCCTATGCCAATGGCGATGGTGCCATCGCACCTGCTCCACACGCGCGCGATCAATATCCTCCTGCGTCGCGAGCGCCGGCTCCGGCGCAGGCGCGGGATCAGGTGGAGATTGAGGCGGCAGGATTTGCGGAGCGAACGGCGCGGCCTTTGCTGCAGTTGCGAGCATCGCCGTGCCTGCCAGCGCACCGAAGGCGATCTTCAGGAAGTCTCGGCGTTCCATGCCTTCCTCCTCTGCGTTTCGCTAAAGCGCAAACGTCAAGGAAGGCAAATGAATGGAAGCTGAACCGCCATGCGCGTGATGCAACAATATTCGACGATGATCGTTGTGTTTTGGACTTCTATATTTCCGCAACCGGATTACACCAATCCCACAGGCTCGCAATGCAGCCGAATCAACGGAGGGAATTCTTATGAAGACAGCTTTCGCAGCAGCTCTTGTCGCCGCCGCGCTGATGGGCGTGTCAACGATAAGCGTGTCACCGGCAAGCGCCATGCCGCTCGCTCCGGCGCCCGGCACGACCGACGTCATTCCCGTCGCACAAGGCTGCGGCCCCGGCTTCCATCGTGGGCCGCGTGGCGCGTGCCGTCCCAATCGCGGCCCGATCTACGCGCCGGTCGTGCGCCGCTGCCCGCCCGGCTTCTTCGTTGGTCCGCGCGGCGTGTGCCGCCGCCGCTACTGAGACTCGGCTAAACCAAACAACAAACCCCGCTCCGGCGGGGTTTTCTTTTTGAGAGGAAGTGATTTCAGCGCAGCCGGCCGGACAACTTCATGACGAAGATCAGCACCTCGGCCACCGCCTTGTAAAGCTCCGCCGGAATCTCGTCGCCGAGTTCGACGTTGGACAGCGCACCCGCCAGCACTTCGTTCTCCTCGATCGGAACGTCGTGCGCCTTGGCTGTCTCGATAATCTTCTCGCCAATTGCGCCCTTGCCCTTGGCGACAACACGCGGTGCGCCTTGCCTGTCGTAGTGCAACGCGACAGCAAGCGTATTCCTGATGGGTGTGGTTGCCGTCGTCATGATGCCCGATCCAGGAAATGACCCTGTCGGGGTGAAGAGGCGACCGGCGCGGTCCCCTCGCCGACGACAATATCTCCCGGCGTGAGATCCGCCTCGCGCAAGGCCTGGGTCAGTTGCGCCGTGCCGGCGCGAAGCTGCGTCGCTGTTGCAGAGCGTTCAGCCCACATTCGCACCGAGGTCCGTTCGCCGGCAAGCGACACCAGCGCATGCACCGGACCTGCCGGCTCGATGTCGAGCGAGAAGCGCGCACGCCAGACCCGACTCTGCGCTTCCGCCTCCACGCCAGCCTCATCACGCGAAATCTCGAATTGCGCGACGGCCGTGCCTTGCGGAGTCGCAAAGGGAATCTCGAAATTCCAACGCGGCACATTGGCATCGATCCGGGTGCCCTGCTGGTCGATCGGCAATGAGGCGATCTGCAACAGGGTCTGCCGCGCCAGCGCAGCGTCGGTATCGTCAAGCAGGCGATGCACCACCACGTCCGGCGATGCATGAGGATCAATCGCGGGCTGAGCGATCGGCTGCGCTGAGGGCGAGCCACCGCGGAACGGCGGCGGCACATTATAAGATGTGCTGGCGTCACCCTGCGCAGCGGCCGGGCGCGATGCTCCCTGCTGTGCGTCGGCCGCATGCGCGGCGAGCAACGCCTTTAGCGCATCCCGCACACCGTTCGGCAAGGATTGAAAGACATCCTGCAAATCCGTCAGAGCGCTTCCCAGAACACCGGATCGCATCATTTCGCCGGCACGCGCGGCGGAAGGAGTGACATCGCGCATCGGAAGATCGATATCGATCACATCGTCGGCCACCGGAACGGCCGACTGCGGCAACATGATCTCATCGACTTCAATCTGCGGCGCTAGCGGCGGGCTGGATTGCGACGCGGCCATATCCGCCGCGACCCGCGCCTGCCCCTGCTGGGCAAACGTGCCCGGCGGCACCGGCGCCTCATCCGGCATGGTCGCCGCGTCCGTTCCCAGCCATGACGTCAATGCCCGCCTGAATACGATCAACGCGGCCTTGAGGTCCGGCATCGCCGCGGTCTGCGACAATCCTTGCGCACGCTGCATCTGCTCGAGAAACAAGCCCGATTGCTGGAAAGCCGTCTTCATCCCCTCGCCGGTGAGATTGCCATCCAGCGGCAGGCGTGCCGACAACAATTGCTGCGCCGCCTGCTGCAAATTCTCCGGCAACGCAGGCGACGACGCGGCGACGCCCAGATTGGCGAACAACGGCGCCATGCTGCCTTGCTTGACCGCGGCGCTCTGCATCGCGGCCGACACCGCGATCGCTTCAAGATTGGTCAACGGCCGCGTAATGGCAGCGCCATTCTGAACCGATGGAGATGTCCTTGCGCTGGCGGCAACGAGGGTTGCCGGAGCCTCGGCCTCGGTAGTGGCGTTTCCCGCGGCCGCGCCATCCGGCGTCACGATCTGCAGCCGCACACCGTCGGCCGTCTGCGAAACCGCGAGCTGTAGCGCCTGCCCGACCTGCAATGGCACCTCGGACATCACCTCGATCGACAGGTTCGACACGGCGATGCGAACAAAGTCATTCGCCAGCAGCTTGAGAACGCGCGCATCGATCACGGTGCCGGGTTGCAGCGTGACATCCGCCGCAACGCCCTGGGCGGCAAGAACTGGAAAGACAGGATTGATGGTCGCGGACATGCCGGGGCTTCCCATGGAGCCGGCAGGCTAGCCCAGCGTCGTAAACCGTTTGTTAACTTACGCGGAACCCGCACTCAGGCCAGCAGACGCAAGACCTGCGCAGCCGCTTGGAAATCCCGCAGCCGCATGGCACGGCGGGCGACGACCTCCTCGTCCTCGCCCCATTGCTGCGCATTCCAGTCTTCATCGACATGCGCCGCAGCCCAGATCCGGTCTTCGTCGCAGACCTTGTGATAGAGCGCCAGCGCCAGCAATGCCGAACCGGTCAGCGTGGTGAGGACATGCATCGCAGCAATCGACCACGGGTCTTTCGGCAAGGCTGCACGCGCCGCCGACAAGGCCCGCTCCGGCTGGGCTACATGCATGACACCTTCGGTGAGAATGAAATGCGCGCCCAGGTCGTCCGCTGCCCAGCGTACCACCGGGTCCCAGTATTCAGCCTGCCTCGCAATCAGTTCCTCCGGGAAACCGGCGCGATAGAACAACAGGTCCGAGCCGAAATACTTCGCCACGTCGTCGGCGACGGCTTCGGCGTTGCCGAGAACGCCGTCGATCGTGCTGTTGGCAAGCCGTGTCAGCGGCATCGACAACGGATCGATGATCTCGGTCTGAGCCTCCCATTCCGCCGCCATCGCCTCGGCCAGTTCGCGCCGGGGTGCTGCGAGCAGACGCTTGCCCGGTGTGCGGATCGGCTTGCCATCGAGCGTAACGGAAAATCCCTCGGACCTTTCTTCCACGCCCGCTGCCGTATAGAAACGCTTGCGCTGCGGCGCGCGCGATGACTGCCGTGCCGCCTCCTGCGGATCGAGCGGCGAATGCCCAGCAACCTCGTCGAATAATTCTCGCATTCTATGACCTATCGATTGGCGCAGGCGCGCGAATATTCCGAGCGCTCGTTTGGCCCGAGCCCCAGCGCTGCGCCCTCCTCGAGACAGCGGGACACCCGATCGCCATAAGACGGCTGCGCGCGCTTTGTGCGCCGTTGCACCGGGGGCGTATCAGCCTGCACCCGGCCCGGCGTGGTGTTCTGCAACTCGAATGGCGGCGGCGAATTCATCTTCGGCACCGCCGGCACCTCGATCCTCGGTGGCGGGATTGGCGGCGGTGGCGGAACGATCGGCGCGGTCGATGGCGGAATGATCACCTGCGCCTGCGCACCGCAGACCATTGCGGCCGACATCACCGCCAGCACGATCGCAGCGCAAGCAACTCGTATCATCTCACTCCTCCGGCGCATTCTCGATCGGATCGAAGCGATCGGCTTCCAGCCCGAGCAGATTCCAGGATTGCAGCATGTGCGGCGGCAGCGGCGCGGTGACATCGATCACCCCGCCGCGCGGATGCGGAATGACGATCCGCCGCGCCAGCAGATGCAGACGATTCTGCACCCCGCCCGGCAGTTGCCAGTTCTCCTTGTTGAAGTATTTCGGATCGCCGAGGATCGGATGATCGATATGCGCCATGTGAGCGCGAAGCTGATGGGTGCGGCCCGTGACCGGCTTCAGCGACACCCATGACAGCTTCTGTGCGGAAGCTTCGACCACCGCGTAATAGGTCACTGCGTGGCTCGCGCCTTCGTCGCCATGCTCAGCGACGCGCATGATCGAATCCTCCTCGTTCTCCTCCTTGGCGAGGTAGGTCGAAATCCGCCCCTGCTTCGGCTTCGGCACGCCGGCGACCAGTGCCCAGTAGATCTTGCGCGCGGAGCGATGGCGGAACGAGCCGGTCAGCGTCGAAGCAGCAAACCGCGTCTTGGCCACAAGAAGGCAGCCCGCGGTCTCGCGGTCGAGCCGGTGCACCAGACGCGGGCGCTGCCCCCTGGCGTCGCGCATCGTCTCCAGCATCTGGTCGACATGCTTCGACAGGCCGGAACCGCCCTGCACCGCCAGTCCCGCTGGCTTGTTCAGCACCATCACGTCGGCATCCTCGAACAGGATCATGGCCTGCAAGGCCTCGCGCGTTTTCGCAGCGGCCTCGGACAGCTCACCAACAACCGACGGCGCATCAAGTTTCAGCGGCGGGATGCGGACGCTATCGCCTTCGCTCAGGCGATCCTTGCTGTCGGCCCGCTTGCCGTTCACGCGCAACTCGCCTTTACGGACAATGCGCTGGATATGAGAGAACGACAGGCCTGGAAACCTCGCCTCAAGAAAGCGATCGACGCGCATGTTGTTCTCGTCGGCCGTGACGGTCACCGCCTGCACCTTGGTCGGCAGCGCCGGAACTGCTTTGACGGTGTCTTGCCTTGCCTCTTCACGTGGCTCACGGGGACGATTTTCGGCACCGCTGCCGCGAAGGGAGGATTTTGCCGAGGGACGCTTGTCGCCGAAACGCTGATCGGCAGCATGCTTGCTCATCACGCGTTTCTCGCCGCTGCGCGTCCCCTTCTCAGCGCCGCGTTTGGCAGGCGCGCGTTTGTCTCCGCGCTTGGCCTCACGCACCGATTTCTTCTCAAGCGGCTTTCTGAAGCGGCGGCTCATGATGATTTTTCTTTTCTCAGTTTCGCCCAATAGTCGAGGCGTTTGCGGATCTCCCGCTCAAAGCCGCGATCGGGCGGATTGTAGAAGGTCTGACGGCCCAACGCTTCCGGGAAATAGTCCTGGCCGGAGAACGCCTCGGGCGTGTCATGATCGTACTGATAGCCGCCGCCATAGCCTTCCGACTGCATCAGCTTGGTCGGAGCATTGAGGATATGCTTGGGCGGCAGCAGCGAACCGGCTTCCTTCGCGGTCCGCATCGCCGCGCTGAAAGCCCTGTAGGCCGCGTTGGATTTCGGCGCGGTCGCGACATACACCACCGCCTGCGCGATAGCGAGTTCGCCTTCGGGGCTGCCGAGGAAATCGTAGGCATCCTTGGCGGCGTTTGCGACGACGAGGGCCTGCGGATCGGCCATGCCGATATCCTCGACCGCCATGCGCACCACGCGCCGCGCCAGAAACAACGGGTCCTCGCCAGCATCCAGCATGCGCGCGAAATAATACAGCGCGGCGTCGGGGTCAGAGCCGCGCACCGATTTATGCAACGCCGAGATCAGATTGTAATGGCCGTCAGCCGACTTGTCGTAGATCGGCGCGCGGCGTTGCAGGATCTCCTGCAATTGCGCGGCGGTGAAAACCTCGTTGGCCCGTGCGGCGCGCCACACTTCCTCGGCCAGCGTCAGCGCGGCGCGACCATCGCCATCGGCCATGCGCACCAGCACCGCCCGCGCCTCGGCATCGAGCGGCAGCTTGCGCCCCTCAACCTCTTCCGCGCGAGCATAGAGCCTTTCGATCGCCGCCTCATCCAGCGAGTGGAATACCAGCACGCGCGCCCGCGACAGAAGCGCGGCGTTGAGCTCGAACGACGGATTCTCCGTCGTCGCGCCAACTAGCACGACGGTGCCGTCTTCCATCACCGGCAGAAAAGAATCCTGCTGCGCGCGGTTGAAGCGGTGCACCTCGTCCACGAACAACAGCGTCCCCTTGCCGGTCTCGCGGCGGGCACGCGCCGCATCGAACACCTTCTTCAGATCGGCGACGCCGGAGAACACCGCGGAGATCTGCTCGAAATGCAGGTCGGTGGCATCGGCGAGCAGCCGCGCCACCGTGGTCTTGCCGGTACCGGGTGGGCCCCAGAAGACCAGCGAGCCAAGCGTGCGCGTCTCCAGCATGCGCGTCAGCGCGCCGTCAGGCCCAAGGATGTGGTCCTGCCCGACCACATCGGACAACGTGCGGGGGCGCAGCTTTTCCGGCAGCGGACGCGGGGCATCCTGCTCCAGCCCCGCAGCGGCGAAGAGATTGGACGATGGCGTGGTACGCTTCGCACTCATCCGCCAAGCGTCACGGAAAGCTTCTGGCCGCCACGGATCACCGTGATGCGCCACAGCCGCTGCGACTCGCGCGTGAGCCGCTCAAGATCGGCAGTTTTAGCGACAGCCTGACCATTCACCGAAGTCACGATGTCCCCCTTCTGGAAACCAACGCTCGCCGCCGTTGCGTCGTCGGCAAGATCCGTCACGACGACGCCCTCAATTCCCGAATCGAGCCGCAATTCGTCCGCCAGCGCTGGCGAGATGTTGGACACCTTGGCGCCCTGGAACGGCGAGCGGGATTTCAGAACGATCTCGTCGCGGCCGGTGTCCGGCGCGGTCTCAAGCGGGACCGACAGACGCACCGGCTTGCCCGCGCGCTGTATGTCGATCTGCGCCGTGCCGCCCAGCGGACGGGTGGCGAAGCGATAGCCGAACGCGTTCGGATCGTCGATGCTCTGGCCGTCGACGGCCACGATCAGGTCGGAGAGTTTCAGTCCGGCGCGCGCGGCCGGGCTGCCCGGCGTCACGTTGGCGACCAGCGCCCCCATCGGACGCTTGAGGCCGAGCGTCTCGGCGATCTCGGGCGTGACGCCCTGCAAGCGCGCGCCGAGCCACGGCCGCTTCACTGCCGTACCACCGCCCCGTGCCGAAGCGACAACCACACGCACCATGTTGGCCGGAATCGCAAAGCCGATGCCTTGCGAGCCTCCCGAGCGCGAGAAGATCGCGGTGTTCACCCCGACCAGCTTGCCGGTCATGTCGACCAGCGCACCGCCCGAATTGCCGGGATTGATCGCAGCATCGGTCTGGATGAAGAACTGATAGTCGGTGATGCCGACCTGGGTACGCGCCAGCGCCGAGATGATGCCATGCGTCACCGTCTGGCCGACGCCGAACGGGTTGCCGATCGCCAGCACCACGTCGCCCACCTGCGCGTTGTCGGAGTTGGCGAATTCGAGCGTCGGGAATTTCTCCTTCACGTCCTTGAGCCGCAGCACCGCAAGATCGGTGCGGCTGTCCTTGAGCACGATCTCGGCCTCGAATTCGCGCTTGTCGGCGAGCGACACCTTGACCTGATCGGCGCCTTCGATGACGTGATTGTTGGTGACCACAAGGCCCGAGGCATCGACCATTACGCCCGAGCCGAGCGAGCGCTGCATCTGCTCCGGCTGCTGGCCGGGAATGCCGAAGAAGCGGCGGAAGATCGGGTCATCGAGCAGCGGGTTGCGGTTCTGCACCACCTTCGCCGCATAGACGTTGACCACGGCCGGCTGCACATGCTGCACGATCGGCGCATAGGACGCCCGCAACTGGGCCTGCGAGCCGGGCACGAAACGGTCCTGAGCCGCGGCCGGCGTGGCCGCGATTATCGTGACAAGAAGCGCGAAAAGGACGCGAGAGAAGGTCATGAAAAATTCCCGATTGCGATGGTCGAGATATAGGGGTCTGGCAGCTTAAAGAGAACAAGGGACAACGCCGGAATCAGCATCAGGCCGCACGATTCCGCAGCGTTTTTGGCTTTTTCGCGGTCGCCGCCGCCTCCAGCCGCGCCTTGTGATCGACCCCCCAAGCCCGCAGGATTTCGATCACCGGGCGCAGCCGCTGCCCGGTCTCCGACAGCGAATATTCGACTCGGGGCGGTACCTCGGCATAGACCTTGCGGGTGATCAGGTCGTCCTCCTCCAGCGCGCGAAGCTGCTTGGTCAGCATCCGCTGGGTGATGCCGGGCATGCGGCGGCGCAGCTCGCTGAACCGCAGACAGCCCTCCTGCAAATGAAACAGGATGACGCCCTTCCACTTGCCGTCGATCAGGCCGAGCGTGACCTCGACCGGACATCCCGGACCACAGTCGAAATCTTTGCGTTTCATGCGCTTGGAGACTCGTTGGTATACAATTGGGGACTATGACACATCGACGACAGTACTTGCAATTGATCTTCATCGGGCGCAGGTGAAGCTGGCGGCCTGCCCCGGCCGCGCCCCCAGTGGAGCCGCAGATGAAAGCCGTTGGATACAAGAAGTCGCTGCCGATCGATGCCGCCGAATCCCTGATCGATTTCGAGACCGCCAAGCCGGAGCCGACCGGGCACGATATCCGCGTCGCCGTGAAGGCAATCTCGGTCAATCCGGTGGACACCAAGGTGCGCAAGCGCGCCGAGCCGCCGGCAGGTGAAATCAAAATCCTCGGTTTCGATGCCGCCGGCGTGGTGGATGCTGTCGGGCCGGAGGTGACGCTGTTCAAGCCGGGGGATGAAGTCTCCTACGCCGGCTCGATCCTGCGCCAGGGCACCAATTCGGAATTCCATCTGGTGGACGAGCGCATCGTCGGCCACAAGCCGAAGACGCTGTCGTTCGCCCAGGCAGCCGCCCTGCCCCTCACCTCGATCACCGCATGGGAGCTGCTGTTCGACCGCCTCGGCGTCGCGCAAAGCAAGGACGATCGCCGCACGCTCCTGGTCATCGGCGGTGCCGGCGGCGTCGGATCGATCCTGATCCAGCTCGCGCGGCGGCTGACCGGCCTCACCGTGATCGCCACTGCCTCTCGGCCGGAATCGATGAAATGGAGCCTCGACCTCGGCGCGCATCATGTCATCGATCATTCCAAGCCGATGAAGGCACAGATCGACAAGCTCAAGCTTGCCCCGGTCACGCTGATCGCGAGCCTCACCAATACCGATCAGCACTTCCCGGCGCTGGCCGACATCATCGCGCCGCAGGGCCGCCTCGGCCTGATCGACGACCCGACGTCCCTCAACGTCAACCTGCTCAAGGGCAAGGCGGTCTCGCTACACTGGGAATCGATGTTCACCCGCTCTTCGTTCCAGACCGAGGACATGATCGCCCAGCACAAGTTGCTCGATGAGGTCGCGCGGCTGGTCGACAAAGGCGAACTGCGCACAACGCTCGACAAGGTCGTTGGCAAGATCAACGCAGAGACGCTGAAGCACGCGCATGCGATGATCGAGAGCGGCCGCTCGACCGGCAAGCTGGTGCTGGAGGGATGGTAGAATTCGTCATTGCGAGCGAAGCGAAGCAATCCAGAGCGACAATATACAAATCTGGATTGCTTCCTCGCTACGCTCCTCGCAATGACGAGAAAAACGTCTATGCAATCGTCTGCACAAGCCCGCCTTCGGCGCGCAGCGCAGCGCCGTTGGTGACGGACGCCTGCCGCGAAGCGATATAGACCACCATGTTGGCAATCTCCTCGGTGCTGGCAAAACGCTGGATCAGCGATGACGGCCGATGCTGCTTGATGAACTCCGCGGCGGCGGTTTCGACCGACTGGCCGTTCTGCTTCGCCAGCTCCTTCACAAAGGTCTCGACACCTTCCGACATGGTCGGCCCCGGCATCACGGAATTCACGGTGACGGCGGTGCCACGCGTCAGTTCGGCAAGGCCGCGTGAGATCGAAAGCTGGGCGGTCTTGGTCATCCCGTAATGGATCATCTCTTTCGGAATCATCAGCGCGGATTCAGAGGCGATGAAAATGATGCGACCCCAGTTGCGTTTCAGCATGCCTTTCATATAGGCGCGCGAGAGGCGCACCCCCGACATCACGTTGACGTCGAAAAAGCGCAGCCAGTCAGCATCCGGAATATCGAAGAAATCTTTCGGCTCGAACATGCCGGCGTTGTTGATAAGAATGTCGACATCCGGCACCGACTGCACCAGCGCCGCACAACCCTCCGCGGTCGAAACATCGGCGGCGACACCACGCACCTTGGCGGTCGGCGCCACCTTGCCGATCGAGGCAATGGCCGTATCGATCCTGTCCTGCGTGCGTCCATTGATGATGACATTGGCGCCGGTGGCCGCCAGTCCCTTGGCAATCGCGTAGCCGATGCCGCCCGTCGAGCCCGTGACAAGCGCCGTGGTCCCTGAAAGATCGATCTTCATCGCCGTCTCCCTTACTGTGCTCTCTATATGGCGCGTGCAAACACACTTGCCATGAGGGCGACAAGAAAGACGCGTTCACGAGACCGTGCCTCGCAAAGGCCTGTCATCCATTGGATATCGACACAGCGAGCAGCGCCTATTTCGCGCCGGCTTTCTCCAGGATGGCCACCATCTTCACGTAGCCGCGGCGGCGGGCGTGCGCGAGCGGCGTCACGCTATCGCGGTCCGCGATATTGACGTCCGCACCGGCCTCGACCAGCAAACGCACGATCTCGGTATGGACCGGGCCGCCGTCGCTGAGAATCACCGCCTCGATCAGCGCGGTCCAGCCGAGCCGGTTGATGTGATTGATGTTGATGGCGGTGCCGAGCAGGATCTTCACGGTCTCGGGATGGCCGTGATGCGCGGCAGGAATCAGCGCTGTGCCGCCGTAGCGGTTGGTGCTGGCAAGATCGGCGCCGGCTTGGAGCATCATCTTCAGGATTTCGTTGCGGCCTTCCGCGCCGGCATACAGATACGGCGTGTCGGAGATCGAATCCTTCGCATTCACATCGGCGCCGGCGGCAATCAGCAATCGCGCGACTTCGACATGATTGCCATGGGTGGCAAGCAGCAGCGCCGTCCGGCCCGAGCGATCGCGCGTCTCGAGATCCGCGTCCTCCGACAACAGCGCACCGACGCGCGCCGCGTCGCCACGCGCCGCCGCCTCGAGAAACTGCGAATTGACCCCTGCTCCTGCAGCCGCCATGCATCCCCCGCTTGCCATCAGAATAAAACAACCGACCAAAACGAAACGAGCGGCGCGATGCGCCGCCCGTAAGACATTCGCAGCGATGTGATGGATCATGCCGCTTCGGCGGACTTTTCCTGCACCGGGCCGGAATCCTGACCCTTGGCATCGACGTCGCGATCAACGAACTCGATCACGGCCATCGGCGCGTTGTCGCCGTAGCGGAAGCCGGCCTTGATGATGCGGGTGTAGCCGCCCTGGCGGTCCTTGTAGCGGGTCGCCAGCACGTCGAACAGTTTCTTGACCTGATCCTGATCGCGCAGCTCGCTGATCGCCTGACGGCGCAGCGCGAGACCGCCCTTCTTGCCGAGGGTCACCAGCTTCTCGACGATCGGGCGAAGCTCCTTGGCCTTCGGCAGCGTGGTGACGATCTGTTCGTGCTTGATCAGCGCTGCAGCCATGTTGGCGAACATTGCCTTGCGATGTTCCGCGGTGCGGTTGAGCTTGCGATGAACCTTGCCGTGACGCATGTGGTGTATCCTTCAATCTTTCTGTGTCACGACCGCTCGTCGGACATGTTGCTCAGGTGGGCTTCCTGCGTTCGCCCGCGAAATCATGGCCGGCGTGAACCGGCCATGACGATGACGTCGGATCAGTAATGATCCTCGAAGCGCTTGGCCAGCTCGTCGATGTTCTCCGGCGGCCAACCGGGCACTTCCATGCCGAGATGCAGACCCATCTGGGCCAGCACTTCCTTGATCTCGTTCAGCGACTTGCGGCCGAAGTTCGGGGTGCGGAGCATTTCCGCTTCCGACTTCTGCACTAGGTCGCCGATGTAAACGATGTTGTCGTTCTTCAGGCAGTTCGCCGAACGCACCGACAGTTCGAGCTCGTCCACCTTCTTGAGGAAGGCCGGGTTGAAGGCGAGATCCGGAATGATCTCCTGCGCAACTTCCTTGCGCGGCTCTTCGAAGTTGACGAACACATTAAGCTGATCCTGCAGGATGCGCGCCGAATAGGCGAGCGCGTCTTCCGGCGAGATCGCACCGTTGGTCTCGATCGTCAGCGTCAGCTTGTCGTAGTCGAGGATCTGGCCCTCGCGGGTGTTCTCGACCTTGTAGGAGACCTTGCGGACCGGCGAGAACAGGCTGTCGACCGGGATCAGGCCGATCGGCGCATCTTCGGGGCGGTTGCGGTCGGCGGCGACGTAGCCCTTGCCGGAGTTCACGGTGAACTCCATGCGGATTTCCGCGCCGTCATCCAGCGTGCAGAGCTGCAGCTCGGGATTGAGGATCACGACATCGCCGACGGTCTGGATGTCACCGGCGGTGACAACGCCCGGACCCTGCTTCTTCACGACCATGCGCTTGGGGCCTTCGCCCTGCATCTTGATCGAGATGTCCTTGATGTTGAGCACGATGTCGGTGACGTCTTCACGCACACCGGCAATCGAGGAGAACTCGTGCAGCACGCCGTCGATGTGAACCGACTGCACGGCCGCGCCTTGCAGCGAGGACAGCAGCACGCGGCGCAGCGCGTTGCCGAGGGTCTGGCCGAAACCGCGCTCGAGCGGCTCGGCAACCAGGGTCGCAAAGCGGGTCGAGTCGGCACCCGGCGTCACCTGAAGCTTGTTCGGACGGATAAGTTCTTGCCAATTTTTCTGGATCGTCACTGGGTCACCCATGCCTTTCGGCGTCTTGGCGTTGGAGTTATTGGCGGCGCGGACAAGGCCCGCGTCATCGCATTCAAGATAAACACGGGCACCAACCGCCCGCGGCAGTCAAATCAGACGCGGCGGCGCTTGCGCGGCCGGCAGCCGTTGTGCGGGATCGTGGTCACGTCACGGATCGAGGTGACGGTGAAGCCTGCCGCCTGCAGCGCGCGCAGCGCCGATTCGCGACCCGATCCCGGGCCGGCAACCTCGACCTCGAGGGTGCGCATGCCGTGCTCCTGCGCCTTCTTCGACACGTCCTCGGCGGCAACCTGCGCCGCATACGGAGTCGACTTGCGCGAGCCCTTGAAACCCATCGTGCCGGCCGACGACCAGGCAATGGTGTTGCCCTGCGCGTCGGTGATGGTGATGGTGGTGTTGTTGAACGACGAGTTCACGTGCGCAATGCCGGAGGCGATGTTCTTGCGCTCGCGACGGCGAACACGTGTAGCTTCTTTAGCCATAAGTCTCTTCTCTTCCTTCAAGCGCGTCCGTGATTCCAGACGCTGGGGAATTTCAGGTGATCATCCGGCCACCACGCGGCAACCGGATCGGTGGGTGGAAACGAAATTACTTCTTCTTGCCGGCAATCGCCTTGGCGGGACCCTTGCGGGTACGCGCGTTGGTGTGGGTGCGCTGGCCGCGCACCGGAAGACCGCGGCGATGACGCAGACCGCGATAGCAGCCGAGGTCCATCAGGCGCTTGATGTTCATGCCGGTCTCGCGGCGCAGGTCGCCCTCGACGAGATAGTCGCGGTCGATCACTTCGCGGATCTGCAGCACTTCCTGGTCGGAGAGCTGGTTGACCCGGCGGTCCACCGGGATCTTGACCTTCTCGAGAATTTCGGCGGCATTCTTCTGGCCGATGCCGTGAATGTACTGGAGCGCGATCAGCACGCGCTTGTTGGTCGGGATGTTGACGCCTGCGATACGGGCCACGTTGTTCACTCCTGTCGCCGCCTGACGGACGGCTGATCTTCGTTTAGTTCTGTCGGGCGGGCATTCGCAAACGCGAACACGACGCCCTCCCCTTTGATCTTTCGGGGCCCGGCATCGTCTGAAACTTATCCGACTGGATGCGGGCTTATTAAAGGATTCACCGGCGTTTCGTCAACCGTTTGACGGCCTTAGCCTTCCTTTTCGTGGTCTTTTTGGCCGCTTTCACAGCCCGGCGGGACTTAGCTGCCACGACCCGCTTGGCGGTCTTTCCAGCACCCCTTTTGACTGCCTTGGCGGTCTTTTTAGCCCGCTTGGCAGCAGATTTGGTCTTGGTAGCCTTAATAGCGGAACCAGCCTTCTTGCCCTTCCTAGCGGTCTTGGAAGCCGTTCGGGACGACTTTGCAGCCGCCTTGGAGCCGGATCTGGCAGCCTTCCGGGCCTTGGTTCCACGGGCGGAACCGGACTTGGATACCGCCTTCTTGGCCTTCTTCTTCGCCGCACCGGGAGTTGCGGTTTTGGCAGTCCGGCTCGCTTTGGCGGACGAGACGCGTTTGGCAGAAGTCGCCGATTTGTCCGCGGCGACAATCGCTTCCAGCACCCGGCCGATCTCGGCGGTGACCTCCTCGATGGACATCATGCCATCGATCGTCGCCAGCTTGCGGCGGTCGGCATAGTAGTGAACCAGCGGCTCGGTCTGGCTGCGATAGCTGGAAAGGCGCTTGGACAGCACCTCGGGCGTATCGTCGGCCCGGACATTTTCGCCGCGCTCGCGCATTTCGGCAACGCGCGTTTCCACACGGCGCAGCAACGCACCCTCGTTGACGCGCAGTTCGATCACTGCATCGAGATTGAGCCGCTTCTCCTTCAGCAACTGATCGAGCGCCTCGGCCTGCGGCACGGTGCGCGGAAATCCGTCGAGGATAAAACCGTTCTTTGCATCCGGCTGTTCGATGCGATCGGCAATGATGCCAACCACCACCTCGTCAGGCACGAGGCCGCCGCTCGCCATGATGTCTTTTGCCCGAAGGCCGATCGGCGTCTCCGCCGCAACGGCGGCGCGCAACATGTCTCCCGTGGAGAGCTGGACCAGACCGTATTTTTGCACCAGTCGTTGCGCTTGCGTTCCCTTGCCCGCCCCCGGCGGCCCGAGAAGGATCAGTCTCATTTACGGCGGCCCCTCAGCTTCGATTTCCGGATCAGCCCTTCATACTGGTGCGCCAGCAGATAACCCTGCACCTGCGAAACGGTGTCCATGGTCACGCTGACGACGATCAGCAGCGACGTGCCGCCAAGATAGAACGGGACCGACGCATAGGAAATCAGGATTTCCGGAATAAGACAGACCAGCGCGAGATAAATGGCGCCGACGACCGTGATGCGCGACAGCACGTAATCGATGTACTCAGCGGTGCGCTCGCCGGGACGGATGCCGGGGATGAAGCCGCCGTGCTTCTTGAGATTGTCCGCGGTCTCGGTCGGGTTGAACACGATCGCCGTGTAGAAGAACGTGAAGAACACGATCAGCGCGAGATACAGGAACAGAAACAGCGGGCGGCCGTGGCCGAGCTGCGTGGTCAGCCACTGAAACCACTCCGGCCCCTTGCCGGCATTGAAGCTTGCGATCGTGGTCGGCAGCAGCAGCAGCGACGATGCGAAGATCGGCGGAATGACGCCCGAGGTGTTGAGCTTAAGCGGCAGATGCGAGGACTGGCCCTCGAACATCTTGTTGCCGACCTGACGCTTCGGATACTGAATCAGAAGCCGGCGCTGCGCACGCTCCATGAACACGATGACGGCGATGACGATCACAGCCATCGCGAGGATCGCGAGGATGAGGAACGTCGACAGCGCGCCCTGGCGGCCGAGTTCGAGCGTGTTGGCGATCGCCGACGGCAGTTCGGCGACGATGCCGGCGAGAATGATCAGCGAGATGCCGTTGCCGATGCCGCGAGAGGTGATCTGCTCACCAAGCCACATCAGGAACATGGTGCCGCCGGTCAGCGTGATCGCGGTGGAAATGCGGAAGAAGAAGCCCGGATCGGACACGACGTTGCCCGAGCCTTCGAGGCCTACCGCGATGCCGTAGGCCTGGAACGCGGCCAGAACCACGGTCAGGTAACGGGTGTACTGGTTGATCGTCTTGCGGCCGGCCTCGCCTTCCTTCTTCAGCGCTTCGAGCTGCGGCGACACGCTGGTCAGGAGCTGCAGAATGATCGACGCCGAGATGTAGGGCATGATGTTGAGTGCGAAGATCGCCATGCGATCGATGCCGCCGCCCGAAAACATGTTGAACATGCCGAGAATGCCGCCGGCCTGCGACTTGAACACCTGACTCCAGACGTTCGGATCGATGCCGGGCAGCGGAATATAGGTGCCGAGCCGATAAACAATCAGCGCACCCAGCGTGAACCAGATGCGCTTCTTGAGTTCGTCAGCCTTCGCAATCGCCGAAAAATTGAGGTTGGAGGCCAGTTGTTCCGCTGCGGAGACCATCGATTCCCGGTCCTTTCACTTCACGCGGCCGGGCTCACCCGGCCATCTACGTCTCTCAAACTTTAACAGAAGTCCAAGACGTAGAGACGCGACTGTCCGGCGCAAGGCCGGACGCGCGGTTTGTTACGAAGCCTTCTGCTCGGCTTCGTCCTTCTTCGGCGCCAGAATCTTCACCGAACCGCCGGCTTTCTCGACAGCCTCGACGGCCGACTTGGTCGCACCGTGAACCTCGATTGCGATCTTCGAGGTCAGCTTGCCACGGCCAAGCAGGCGCACGCCGCCCTTGGCACGACGCAGCACGCCGGACTTCACCAGCGATTCGGCGTTGATGGTGCTGCCGGCATCGAGCTTCTTGGCGTTGATCGCGTCCTGCAGCCGGTCGAGGTTCACCTCGGCGAGCTCGACGCGGAAGATGTTGTTGAAGCCGCGCTTCGGCAGACGGCGATGCAGCGGCATCTGGCCGCCTTCAAAGCCCTTGATGCGCACGCCCGAGCGCGCGGTCTGACCCTTGCCGCCGCGGCCACCCTGCTTGCCCTTGCCGGAGCCGATGCCACGGCCAATACGGGTGCGCTTCTTGCGCGAACCCGCGTTGTCAGCGATTTGATTGAGTTTCATCGCTCGGTTCCTTACTTCTCGCCGACGACGCGGACGAGGTGCCTGACTTTATTGATCATGCCGCGAACCTCAGGCGTATCCTGCAGCTCCGAAACACGGCCGATCTTGTTGAGACGCAGGCCGACCAGCGTCTCGCGCTGCGAGCTGTGACGGCGGATGGCGCTGCCGACCTGCTCGATCTTGACCGTTTTGCCGGCCTTCTTGGCTTCCTTGGCCATTGTCCTTGCTCCAATCGGGCGCGCGAATTAATCCGCGGCGGCTTCTGCATCGCCGCCGACACGGCGCGACTGCAATGTGGATACCTTGATGTTGCGGCGGTTGGCCACCGAACGCGGCGAATCCTGATGCTTCAGCGCGTTGAACGTCGCGCGAACCATGTTGTAGGGATTCGATGAACCGGTCGACTTGGCGACGACGTCCTGGATGCCCAGCGTCTCGAACACCGCACGCATCGGGCCGCCGGCGATGATGCCGGTACCGGCGGGCGCCGCGCGCAGATAGACCCTGCCCGCGCCGTGACGGCCGGCAATGTCATGATGCAGCGTGCGACCATCGCGCAGCGGCACGCGCGTCAGGTTGCGCTTGGCCGAGTCGGTCGCCTTGCGGATCGCCTCAGGCACTTCGCGCGCCTTGCCGTGACCGAAGCCGACGCGGCCCTTCTGATCGCCGATGACGACCAGTGCCGCGAAGCCGAAGCGCTTGCCGCCCTTGACCACCTTCGCCACACGATTGATGTGGACGAGCTTGTCGACGAACTCGCTGTCGCGCTCTTCCCGATCTCGCCGCTGTCCGCCGCGTTCGCGTTCACCTGCCATGGTGTTTTCCAATCCTTGCGAGGCTTGCGCCTCTTCCTTCAAAACTTGTTAGAAGCTCAACCCGCTCTCGCGCGCCGCATCGGCGAGCGCCTTGACGCGGCCGTGATAGAGATAGCCGCCGCGGTCGAAAACCACTTCCTTGACGCCGTTCTTCACCGCGCGCTCGGCCAGCAGCTTGCCGACGGCCTTCGCCGCATCGATGTTGGCGCCGGTCTTGCCGGCATCGCGCATGGTCTTCTCCAGCGACGAAGCGGCAGCCAGCGTCTCGCCCTTCTGGTCGTCGATGACCTGGGCATAGATGTGCTTCGACGAACGGAACACCGACAGGCGCGGACGGCCGTTGGCCGTGCGGCGCAGCGCCAGACGCACGCGCTGCTTGCGCCGGGCATTCGTGACCTTGAGTTTCGACATGACCGGCTCCGTTACTTCTTCTTGCCTTCCTTGCGGAAGATGAATTCGTCGGCGTACTTCACGCCCTTGCCCTTGTAAGGCTCCGGCGGACGATAGGCGCGGATCTCGGCGGCCACCTGGCCGACGCGCTGGCTGTCATTGCCGGCAATGGTGATTTCGGTCGGCTTCGGCACCGCGATCGTGATGCCTTCCGGAACCGGATAGATCACATCGTGGCTGTAGCCGAGCGAAAGCTGCAGGTTCTTGCCCTGGAGCGCAGCACGGTAGCCGACGCCGGTGATTTCCAGCTTCTTCTCGAAGCCCTTGGTGACGCCCTCGACGAGGTTGGCGATCTGGGCGCGCGAGGTGCCGTACAGCGACTGCGCGCGCTTGGTCTCGAAACGCGGCGCAACGCGGATCGCGCCGTCCTTCATTTCGACCGACACGTCGTCGTGCACGACATACTGAAGAGCGCCCTTCGGCCCCTTCATCTTGACGGTCTGCCCCTCGACGCTCGCGGTGACGCCCGATGCGATCGCGACTGGTCGTTTGCCTACGCGTGACATCTCTCTTCCTTCCTTAGAACACCGTGAAGAGAACTTCGCCGCCCACGTTCGCGTCACGCGCGTCGTGGTCAGCCATGATTCCCTTCGGCGTCGACAGCACTGAGATGCCCAGGCCGTTCTTGACGCGCGGCAGGTTCTTCACCGACGCGTAGACGCGGCGACCGGGCTTCGACACCCGCTCGATCTCGCGGATGACGGGCTCGCCGTCGAAATACTTCAGCTCGATCTCGAGCTCGTTGTGGCCGCTCGCGTGCTCCACGCTGGCGTAGCCGCGGATGTAACCTTCAGCCTTCAGCACCTCGAGCACGTTGGCGCGCATCTTCGAGCCGGGGGTCGAGACCTTGGCCTTGGAGCGCATCTGCGCGTTGCGGATGCGGGTGATCAGGTCGCTGATCGGATCGTGCGTTGACATGGCCCGCCCTCCTTACCAGCTCGACTTGACCAGGCCCGGGATCAGGCCCTTGGAGCCGAAGTCGCGGATCGCGATGCGGCTCATCTTGGTCTTGCGGTAGACCGAGTGCGGACGACCGGTGACTTCGCAGCGGTTGTGAATGCGCGTCGCCGAGGAATTGCGCGGCATCTCGGCGAGCTTGATCGTCGCCGCAAAGCGCTCTTCCATCGGCTTGGTCTTGTCAGCGATGATCGCCTTCAGCTTCGCGCGCTTCTCAGCCGCGTTCTTCGTCATCCTCTGACGCCGGTTGTTCTTCTCGATCGAACTCTTCTTCGCCATGCGAGTAGTCTCCATACCTTTCCGCGTTTGAGACGCTAAATCAGGGTCTCACTGCCGGAACGGGAAATTGAATGCGGTCAGCAACGCACGCGCCTCGTCGTCGCTCTGCGCCGTGGTGCAAATCGTGATGTCCATGCCCCAGGTCTCGCCCGACTTGTCGTAGTCGATTTCCGGGAACACGATGTGCTCCTTGAGGCCGAGCGAATAGTTGCCGCGGCCATCGAAGCTCTTGGGGTTGAGGCCGCGGAAGTCTCGCACGCGCGGCAGCGCGATGTTGATGAGACGATCCACGAACTCGTACATCTTGGTCTTGCGCAGCGTGACCTTGGCGCCGATGGCCTGGCCCTCGCGCAGCTTGAAGGTCGCAATCGCCTTGCGCGAATGCGTGACGATCGGCTTCTGACCCGCGATCAGGGCAAGGTCGCCCGCCGCAAGCTCGACCTTCTTGCGGTCGTTGACGGCTTCGCCGATGCCCATGTTGAGCACGACCTTCTCGAGCGCCGGCACCTGCATCACGTTGGCGTAGCCGAACTGCTCGGTCAGCTTGCCGCGGATGTCCTTGTCGTAAACCGCGCGAAGACGCGGAGTGTATGCGGTCTCAGCCATCGATCTCAGCTCCCGAACGCTTGGCGACACGCACCTTGGTGCCGTCAGCCTGAATCTTGAAGCCAACACGGGTCGGCTTGCCGTCCTTGCCGACAATCGCGATGTTGGACAGGTGGATCGGCGACTCCTTGGAGATGATGCCGCCTTCCTGGTTCTGCGTCTGCTTCTGGTGGCGCTTCACGAGATTGACGCCGCGCACCAGCGCGCGATTCTCGCTTGGACGCACCTCGAACACCTCGCCGGTGCGACCCTTGTCGCGCCCCGACAGCACGATGACCTTGTCACCCTTGCGGATTCTGGCAGCCATCACAGCACCTCCGGCGCGAGCGAAATGATTTTCATGTGGTTCTTGGCGCGAAGCTCGCGCGGCACCGGCCCGAAGATACGGGTGCCGACCGGCTCCGACTGGTTGTTGATCAGCACGGCCGCGTTGCGGTCGAAGCGGATGACGGAACCGTCGGCGCGGCGGATGTCCTTGGCGACGCGCACCACGACAGCCTTCATCACGTCGCCCTTCTTCACCTTTCCACGCGGAATGGCTTCCTTGACGGACACAACGATGATGTCGCCCACGGTGGCGTAACGGCGCTTGGAGCCTCCAAGAACCTTGATGCACATGACACGGCGCGCGCCGGAATTATCGGCCACGTCGAGGTTGGTCTGCATCTGGATCATTGATGCACCTCGTCCTCTTTCTGTTGCGCTATTTGCGCTTTTGCGCGGGACCCTTCGGAACTCGAACTGCTTCCGGCCAGATCACGCGTAACTTAAACGGTTGCCTCGAGGCTATGCGGCGATGCCGCCCGGCCCTTCAGCGGTTTTTTGTCTTTAGTCCCGGACCACGGTCCAGCGCTTCAGCTTGGAGAGCGGCTTGCTCTCCTCGATCCGCACCGTGTCGCCTGCCTTGAACTCGTTGTTCTCGTCATGCGCGTGGTAGTTCTTCGAACGACGGATCGTCTTCTTGTAGAGCGGATGGGTGAAGCGGCGATCGACGCGCACGACAACGGTCTTGTCCTGCTTGTCGCTGACGACGACGCCCTGGAGAGTACGTTTCGGCATCTTTCGCCCCTTACTTCTTCTTGCTGTCGGCGGCGCGCTTCTGCGCGGCGACGGTCTTGATGCGTGCGATATCGCGGCGAGCCTCACGCAGGCGCGAGGTGTTCTCGAGCTGACCGGTGGCGCGCTGGAAGCGCAGGTTGAACCGCTCCTTCTTCAGATTCAGGATCGCATCCTCCATCTGGTCGGGGCTCATCGCGCGGATGTCGTCAATCTTCAAATCGGCCATCTGTCTTACTCCGCGATGCGCGCGACGAAGCGCGTCTTGATCGGAAGCTTGGCGGCAGCGAGCGTCAGCGCTTCACGCGCCGTCTGATCGGTGACGCCGTCGATCTCGAACAGGATGCGGCCGGGCTTGACCCGCGCCACCCACAATTCCGGCGAGCCCTTGCCCGAGCCCATGCGGACTTCGGCCGGCTTCTTAGACACCGGAAGATCGGGGAACACGCGGATCCAGACGCGACCCGCACGCTTCATGTGACGGGTCAGCGCACGGCGCGCGGCTTCGATCTGGCGCGCCGTGATGCGCTCCGGCGCCATCGCCTTCAGGCCGAACTGGCCGAAAGACAACGTCGCGCCCGACGAGGCGACGCCGTGAATACGGCCCTTATGCGCCTTGCGGAACTTTGTCTTCTTTGGTTGCATCATGGCTTACGCCCTCAAACCTTTTTCTTGAATTGCCTCAGGCTGCATCGCGACGCGGACGGCCGCCGTCGCCTTCAGCCATGCGCTTGTCCTGAGCCATCGGATCGTGCTCGAGGATTTCGCCCTTGAAGATCCAGACCTTGACGCCGCAGGTGCCGAACGTGGTGAACGCGGTGGCGACGCCGTAATCAACGTCGGCGCGCAGCGTGTGCAGCGGTACGCGGCCCTCGCGATACCACTCCATGCGGGCGATTTCCGCGCCGCCGAGACGGCCCGAGCAATTGATACGAATACCCTGTGCACCCAGACGCATTGCCGACTGTACCGCACGCTTCATGGCGCGGCGGAAAGCAACGCGGCGCTCGAGCTGCTGCGCGATCGATTCGGCGACCAGCGTGGCATCGAGTTCCGGCTTGCGAATCTCGATGATGTTGATGACGACGTCCGAAGACGTGATCTCGGCGACCTTCTTGCGCAGCTTGTCGATGTCGGCGCCCTTCTTGCCGATCACGACGCCGGGGCGCGCGGAGTGCACCGAAACGCGGCACTTCTTGTGCGGGCGCTCGATCACGATGCGCGCCACGGCCGCCTGCTTCAGCTCCTTCATCAGCATTTCGCGAATGCGCACGTCCTCGTGGAGGAGCTTGGCATATTCGTTCTTGCCGGCGAACCAACGGGAATCCCAGGTCCGGTTGATGCCCAGGCGCAGCCCGATTGGATTGATCTTCTGACCCATCGTTTTCTCCCGCGCTCTTTAAGCGCTCGCCTCCGCCTCGACCTGACGAACAACGATCGTCAGCTGCGAGAACGGCTTGAATACACGGCCCGAACGGCCACGACCGCGCGGTGCAAAACGCTTCATGACGATGCCGTTGCCGACATGCGCCTCGGCGACGACCAGCGCGTCGACATCGAGGTCATGGTTGTTCTCGGCGTTCGCAATCGCGGACTCCAGACACTTCTTGACGTCGACCGCAATCCGCTTGCGCGAGAACTGCAGGTCGGCAAGCGCCGCCGAAGCCTTGCGGCCGCGGATGAGCTGCGCCACCAGATTGAGCTTCTGCGGGCTGACCCGCAGCATGCGGGCGACGGCCTTGGCTTCGTTATCCGGGAGAACCCGTTCGCGCTTTGGTTTGCTCATAACTTCGTCCTCAAGCCTTCTTGGCTTTCTTGTCGCCCGAGTGGCCGTGGAAAGTACGGGTCGGCGAGAACTCGCCGAACTTGTGGCCGACCATTTCCTCGTTGACCGCGACCGGAACGTGCTTCTGGCCGTTGTAGACGCCGAAGGTCAGGCCGACGAACTGCGGCAGGATCGTGGAGCGGCGGCTCCAGATCTTGATGACGTCATGACGGCCGGACGCGCGCGCGGCATCTGCCTTCTTGAGCAGAGAACCTTCAACGAACGGGCCTTTCCAGACTGAACGAACCATGTCCGGCGATCCTTACTTCTTCCGCTTGTGGCGGCTGATGAGAATGAACTTGTTGGTCGACTTGTTCGACCGCGTCTTCTTGCCCTTGGTCGGCTTGCCCCACGGGGTGACCGGATGACGGCCACCCGAGGTACGGCCTTCACCACCGCCGTGCGGATGGTCGATCGGGTTCATGACAACGCCGCGGTTGTGCGGGCGACGGCCCATCCAGCGCTTGCGGCCAGCCTTGCCGATCGACGTGTTCATGTGGTCCGGGTTCGACACCGCACCGATGGTCGCTGTGCAACGGCCGTGAACCATGCGCTGCTCGCCCGAGTTGAGGCGCAGGATGACGTAGTCGTGGTCGCGACCGACGATCTGGGCGTAGGTGCCCGCCGAACGCGCGATCTGACCGCCCTTGCCGATCTTCATCTCGACATTGTGGACGATGGTGCCGACCGGCATGTTGCCCATCGGCATGACGTTGCCAGGCTTCACGTCGACATAGCTGCCGGCGATCACGGTGTCGCCGACTGCCAGACGCTGCGGCGCCAGGATGTAGGCCTGCTCGCCATCAGCGTACTTGATCAGCGCGATGAACGCGGTGCGGTTCGGATCGTACTCGAGACGCTCGACCGT
Organism: uncultured Afipia sp.; assembly: GCA_964384815.1. Taxonomy (GTDB): domain Bacteria; phylum Pseudomonadota; class Alphaproteobacteria; order Rhizobiales; family Xanthobacteraceae; genus Afipia. Next base: position 439,655 of record CAYLLZ010000003.1, read on the forward strand.
GCCGGCGACATCGAGCTTGGTACGCTTGAAGTCGACCAGACGATAAGCCTGCTTGTGACCGCCGCCGCGGAAGCGCACGGTGATGCGACCGGTGTTGCCGCGACCGCCGTTCGAGTGCTTGCCCTCGGTGAGCTTCTTGACCGGCTTGCCCTTGTAGAGCGCCGAGCGATCCACCATCACGAGCTGGCGCTGGCCAGGCGTCGTCGGGTTGAATGTTTTCAGTGCCATCGTCGTGGTCCTTACAGTCCGGTGGTCACGTCGATGCGGTGACCCTCTTCAAGGGTCACGATCGCACGCTTGGTGTCCGACTGAGACCCGAACTGGCCGCGGAAGACCTTGGTCTTGCCCTTGCGGACCAGCGTGTTGACGCCCTTCACCTTGACGTCGAACAGCTTCTCAATCGCTTCCTTGATCTGCGGCTTGGTCGCCTTCGCCGCAACCTTGAACACGACCTTGTTGTGCTCGGAGGCGGTGGTCGCCTTTTCGGTAATCACCGGCGAGACAATGATGTCGTAATGGCGCGAGTCTTGAGTGCTCATTTGAAGCGCGCCTCCAACGCATCGAGAGCGGCCTTGGTCAGAACGAGTTTCTGCCGGCGCAGGATGTCATAGACGTTGATGCCCTGGATCGGCAGCACGTCGATCTGCGGAATGTTGCGGGCGGCCTGCGCAAAGCCGTTATTCACTTCGGTGCCGTCGATGATCAGCGCGCTGGTCAGGCCGAGACCCGAGAAGTGGCTGATGAGCGCCTTGGTCTTGGCATCCTTCAGCTCGGTGTTGTCGATCACGACAAGACCGCCGTCCTTGGCCTTGGCCGACAGAGCATGACGCAGGCCGAGCGCACGTACCTTCTTCGGCAGGTCATGCGCATGGCTGCGCACTACCGGGCCGAACGCACGACCACCGCCGCGGAACTGCGGCACGCGAGCCGAGCCGTGACGGGCGCCACCGGTGCCCTTCTGCTTGTACATCTTCTTGCCGGTGCGCCAGACTTCCGCACGGCCCTTGGCCTTGTGCGTACCGGCCTGACGCTTGGCGAGCTGCCAGTTCACGACGCGCTGGATGATGTCCGTGCGCGGCTCGAGACCGAAGATCTCGTCCGACAGCTTGACCGAACCGGCGGCCTTGCCCTCAAGAGTGGTGACGTTCAATTCCATGTCACACGCCCTCCTTCTCGGCCGGCGCTTCCGCAGCGGCCTCGCCAGCCAGCTTGAACTTGCCCGGCTTGGCAGCTTCCTTCGGCAGCGGCTTCTTCACCGCGTCGCGCACGGTGATCCAGCCGCCCTTCGAACCCGGCACAGCGCCTTCGATCAGCAGCAGGCCGCGCTCGACATCGGTCTGGACGACGCGAAGGTTCAGCGTGGTGATGCGATCGACGCCCATGTGGCCCGGCATCTTCTTGTTCTTGAAGGTCTTGCCTGGATCCTGACGGCCACCGGTCGAACCGATCGAACGATGCGAGACCGACACGCCGTGGGTGGCGCGCAGACCGCCGAAGTTCCAGCGCTTCATGCCGCCGGCGAAGCCCTTGCCGACCGAAGTGCCGGTGACATCGACGAACTGGCCGACAACGAAGTGGTCAGCCTGGATCTCGGCGCCGACCGGGATCATCGCATCTTCGGAGACGCGGAACTCGGTGACCTTGCGCTTCGGCTCGACCTTGGCGACGGCGAACTGACCGCGCTCGGCCTTCGGCATGTAAACGGACTTGCGGGCTCCCGCGCCGAGCTGCAGCGCAGTGTAACCGTTCTTGTCCTTGGTGCGATGGCCAACAACCTGGCAGTTGCCCAGCTTCAGCACGGTCACAGGGATATGCTCACCGGCCTCTGTAAAGACCCGCGTCATCCCGACCTTTTGTGCGATCACTCCGGAGCGCATCGGCGTGCATCCTGTTCTTTTCTATGTCCCGAAGGACTGACTATTCTTCTTCCAGCGTAGCCGGTTCGAAAACCGAACCTGCCTTTCGGCCCTACGCTTAGAGCTTGATCTCGACATCGACACCGGCGGCAAGATCGAGCTTCATCAGCGCATCGACCGTCTGCGGCGTGGGATCGACGATATCGAGAAGGCGCTTGTGGGTGCGCATCTCGAACTGTTCGCGGCTCTTCTTGTCGACGTGCGGCGAACGGTTGACGGTGAACTTCTCGATGCGGGTCGGCAGCGGGATGGGCCCGCGAACCTGCGCACCGGTGCGCTTCGCCGTATTCACGATCTCACGGGTCGACGTATCGAGAATCCGATGGTCGAACGCCTTGAGACGAATGCGGATGTTTTGGCCGTTCATCTTTGTTTCTCTCTCACCCGTCTGGCCGGGTCGATCCCCGGCCATCCACGTCCTGGCTTTGGTTCACTAAGTCGTGGATGCCCGGCATGAAGCCGGGCACGACGACGGATGTTTGTTACTCAATGATGCTCGCGACGACGCCGGCACCGACGGTGCGGCCGCCTTCGCGGATCGCGAAGCGAAGCTTCTCTTCCATCGCGATCGGCACGATCAGGTGCACTTCCATGGCGATGTTGTCGCCCGGCATCACCATCTCGGTGCCTTCCGGCAGATGAACCACGCCCGTCACGTCGGTCGTGCGGAAGTAGAACTGCGGACGGTAGTTGGTGAAGAACGGGGTGTGACGACCGCCCTCTTCCTTGGTGAGGATGTAAGCCTCAGCTTTGAACTTGGTGTGCGGCTTGACCGAACCCGGCTTGCACAGAACCTGACCGCGCTCGACTTCCTCGCGCTTGGTGCCGCGCAGCAGCGCGCCGATGTTGTCGCCCGCCTGACCCTGATCGAGCAGCTTGCGGAACATTTCGACGCCGGTGACGGTGGTCTTCTGGGTCGGACGCAGACCGACGATTTCGATTTCCTCGCCAACCTTGACGATGCCGCGCTCGACACGGCCGGTGACGACGGTGCCGCGGCCCGAGATCGAGAACACGTCTTCGACCGGCATCAGGAACGGCTGGTCAACCGGACGCTCCGGCTGCGGGATGTACTCGTCGACGTTCTTCATCAGTTCGAGAATGGCGTCGTGGCCGAGCTTCGGGTCCGAGTTCTCGAGAGCGGCAAGCGCCGAACCCTTGATGATCGGAATCTTGTCGCCCGGGAAGTTGTACTTCGAGAGCAGCTCGCGGACTTCGAGCTCAACGAGCTCAAGCAGCTCCGGATCGTCGACCATGTCGCACTTGTTGAGGAACACGACGAGCGCCGGCACGCCGACCTGGCGGGCGAGCAGGATGTGCTCGCGGGTCTGCGGCATCGGGCCGTCAGCAGCCGACACGACGAGGATCGCGCCGTCCATCTGGGCAGCGCCGGTGATCATGTTCTTCACGTAGTCCGCGTGGCCGGGGCAGTCGACGTGAGCGTAGTGGCGGTTCGGGGTCTCGTACTCGACGTGCGCGGTCGAAATGGTGATGCCGCGCGCCTTCTCTTCCGGCGCCTTGTCGATCTGATCGTAAGCCGTGA
>CAYLLZ010000004.1:0-197424 GCA_964384815.1 uncultured Afipia sp.
CTGCTGTTCCGCGCCATCGAAACCAACACCATCGGGAAATGGGGTATGCAGTCGTGATAAAAAGAAGGTGCCAGATGCCGATATCATCCAAGGCGCCTCGATGGATCCTGTCTGAAGCAACATCAATCAAACGAGGGAGGACGCTATGAACTGGCAAAGGCTGACGCAGCTCGCAGGCGCTGTCGGATTTCTGTTTGCCGCCGGACTTGCGGGCACGGCTCACGCCGAGACAGCAACCGTCCGGATCGCCAAGCAATTCGGCATTTCCTATCTGCCGCTGACCTTGATGGAAGATCAGAAGCTGTTTGAGAAACACGCCAAGCAGGCAGGCATCGATCTTAAGGTCGAATGGACCCGCTTCTCCGCAGGCTCGGGCATGAACGAGGCGCTGCTCTCGGGCAATCTCGATTTCGCCTCCGGCGGTGTCGGGCCGATGCTGACGATCTGGGGCAAGACGCAGAACAATCTCAAGGTGAAGGGGGTCGCGGCGCTGAACGCGATGCCGCTTTACCTCGTCTCGTCCAATCCGAACGTGAAGACCATCAAGGACTTCACCGAGAAGGACAAGATCGCGCTGCCGGGCGTCAAGACCTCGATTCAGGCGGTGACGCTGCAGATGGCCGCCGAGAAGGCGTTCGGCGCCGGCCAGCAGTACAAGCTCGATTCGCTGACCGTGTCGATGAGCCACCCCGATGCGCTGGCCGCCGTGCTCGGCGGACACTCGGAAATCAACGCGCATTTCGGCTCGGCGCCGTTTCAGGATATCGAGCTTGCCAATCCGAAAGTGCACAAGGTGCTCGACAGCTATGACGTGCTCGGCGGGCCGCACACGTTCAATTCGGTCTGGGCCACGACCAAGTTCGTCGAAGGCCACCCCAAGCTCGTCAAGGCCTTCATCGATGCTCTGGAAGAGAGCGTGAGCCGCATCAAGTCTGATCCGGCCGCGGCGGCCGCAATCTGGATCAAGGCCGAGAACTCGAAGCTGTCCGCTGCGGACGCCGAGAAGATCATCCGCGATCCCAAGAACGAATGGACCACGACCCCCAAGAAGATTCTGGTCTATCTCGACTACATGAACCGCGCCGGTCTCGTTCCCGCCAAGACCACCAACTGGCAGGACGTCTTCTTCAGCGGCATCCACGGCGCGAAGGGAAGCTGATCAAGATTCGGACGGGCGCAACAGTGCGCCCGTCCTCATTTGCGAGCAGGTTGACGTGATGACCATGCAGACGACCGCCGGGCGCGACGAGCGGACATCGACCGACTATCTCACCGTGCAGATCTGGCGCGGAGATCGCGACGGCGCTTTCCAGACTTTCAAGGTGCCGGCACGGGAAAACCAGACCGTGCTGGATGTGGTGACCGAAATCCAGCGCACCCAGGACGACACGCTGTCCTATCGCTATGCCTGCCGGGTCGGCATGTGCGGCTCCTGCGCCATGATCGTCAACGAACAGCCGCGATGGACCTGCCGCACGCGGGTCGACAAGCTCGGCAGCGGGCCGCTGAAACTGGAGCCGCTGCGCAACCTGCCGATCGTCAAGGATCTGGCGGTCGATATGGAGCCGTTCTTCGACAAATGGAAAGCCGCGCATGGCTATTTCGAGCCCGGTGAAAATCCGCCGGCCGATTTCGCCGTCGTCGAGCCGTCGTCCAGCGAGCGCGAGGCGGCGGACGAAGCCATCGAGTGCATCAATTGCGGCGTCTGTTATTCGGCCTGCGATGTCGTGACATGGAATCCGGATTATCTCGGCCCCGCCGCGCTCAACCGCGCCTGGACGCTGGTCAATGACGTGCGCGATCGCGGTCAGGACGCGCGGCTGACGGCGGTGTCCGGCGATGCCGGCTGCCATTCCTGCCATAGCCACATGAGCTGCACGCGGTTCTGTCCGAAGGAACTGTCGCCGACCTTCTCGATCGCGGGTCTCAAGCGCGCGACCTCCAACCGCTTGTGGAGGCGCAAGCGATGAACCCCGTGCTTTATCTTGCCCAGCGCGGCACCGCCGTCATTCTGGCTTTTGCCGTTGCGGTTCACCTGACGACGATTATCTACGCAGTACGCCATGAACTGACCGCTGGAGACATCCTTGGCCGGACCCATGGCAACAAGGCGTTCCTCGCCTTCTATCTCGTGTTCGTGCTGGCGGCTTCGATCCATGCGCCGATCGGCCTGCGCTCGGTGCTGCGGGAATGGACCGGATGGCGCGGCCGTTCGCTCGATCTGGCGATGGTCGCATTCTCGGCGCTACTGCTGTGTCTCGGAGTGAGGGCCGCTGTGGCGGTGTATCTCGCATGATCCGCGATTCGCACCTCAAGCCCGGATTCATTGCCGCGATGCTGCATCGCCTGTCCGGTGTTGCGCTGGCGATCTTTCTGCCGATGCATTTCATCGCGCTCGGCACAGCACTCAGCGGCGCCGATGCGCTGCAAGGCTTTCTGGTTCTGACCCATTCGGGCTTCGTGAAGTTCGCCGAATGGGGACTGGTGATGGCGCTGGCGGTCCACATGGCGCTCGGCCTGCGTGTGCTGGCGATCGAGTGGCTCGCGATGCGCGACCGTGGCGCCGTGGTGGTTTCGAGTTGTGTCGCCGCCTCGGCAGCGGTTGGATTGTTGTTCTTGCTGAGCGGCGGAATCTAGGGAGAAGCAGATCATGCAAATCGACATCAAGGAAGTCGAAGAGGTTTGCAAAACCCTCTACGTGCAGGCGCTCAAGATGCTGCCCGCCGACATCAAGGCCGGCTTCAAGCAGCTCGTGCGCGACGAGACCAGCACGACCGGGCGCACCATTCTTGACACCATGGTTGAGAACATCGCGGTCGCCGAGCGCACCAACAACATCCTGTGCCAGGACACCGGCATTCCAATCTACAACGTCACTGTCGGACGGGATGTCCAGTTCGAGGGAGCCGATCTGAAGGCTGCGATTCGCCGCGGCTGCGAGCGCGCCACCACCGAATGCTCATTGCGGTCCTCGGTGGTGCATCCGATCACCCGCAAGAACAACCAGACATCGAGCGGCATCCGGGTGCCGATCATCCATGTCGATTTCGACGAGCGTCCGGAGACGATGTCGATCGAGATGATCCCGAAAGGTTCGGGTTCGGAGAACGGCTCGTTCCTGCAGATGCTGCTGCCATCGGACGGCATCAAGGCGGTGAAGCGGTTCGTGATCGAGCGTGTTATCGATCTCGGTGGCCGCGTCTGTCCGCCGACTATCGTCGGTGTCGGCCTCGGTGGCACCTCGGACCTGTGCATGCATCTGGCCAAGATCGCGGCGACGCGCCCGCTCGGCTCAAAATGCTCCGATGAAGAGGGCGCGAAGATCGAGGCAGAGCTGTCGCAGGCTGTGAACGAACTCGGCATCGGCCCGCAGGGCCTTGGCGGCCGCTCCACCAGCTTCGCGGTACATGTCGAGGTCGCGGCGACGCACATTACGCAAAATCCGGTCGCGGTGAACATCCAGTGTCATTCGGCGCGGCGCGCGCGGGCGACCATCACGCCCGGCGGCATCACGTTCTCGGCGTAAGGAGCGCGACCATGGCCCATCACACTCTGGAAATGCCGATCACGCCGGAGAAGGCGCGCGAATTGCGGGTTGGCGATACTGTGACGCTGGAGCGGACGCTTTTCGGCATTCGCGATGCGACCCTGATCCATATGTTCGATCGCGATCGCCGCACCCGGTTCGATCTGAAAGGACACGCGGTGATCCATACCGCGCCGAACGTGCACCGCGTGCCGATCTCGAATGAGGCGCCGGTCGGCTATAAGCCGTTCTGCATCGGCACCACGACCTCGATGCGCATGGAGCGCTTCACGCATGATCTGATGCAGCGCGAGGGCGTTCGCCTGATTATCGGCAAGGGCGGCATGGGGCCGAGCACACTGGCGGCGTTCAAGGAGTTCGGCGGCGCCTATCTCGCCATTGTCGGCGGCGCGGCGGCGCTGGAGACGACCTGGATCGACTGCATCGAGGATGTCGACATGGACGATCTGCATCCGGAGAGCCTGTGGCGTTTCGCGATCCATGGCTTCGGGCCGCTGCTGGTCGGCATGGATTCGCATGGCGGCTCGCTCTATTCCGACATCCAGCAGGACGTCGCCAGCCGCCGCGAGGCCGTGCTCAAGAGCATCGGAGCGATGTAAGCGTCATGGCCAGTGTCCCGGCAATCAGGCAGATCGACACCGACATTCTCATTCTCGGCGCGGGTGGTGCCGGCCTGTTCGCGGCCTTGCATGCCAAGAAGGCTGCGCCCGATCTCGACGTCACCATCGCCGTCAAGGGATTGCTCGGCAAATGCGGCTGCACCCGCATGGTGCAGGGTGGCTACAACGTCGCGCTGGCGCCGGGCGACTCCGTCGAGCGCCACTTCATGGACACCATCGAAGGCGGCAAGTGGCTCAACAATCAGGATCTCGCCTGGAAGCTGGTGGTCGAGGCGCAGGTCCGCATCCGCGAGCTTGAGAACGAACTCGGCTGCTTCTTCGACCGCAATCCCGACGGCAGCGTGCACCAGAAGGCGTTTGCGGGTCAGACCTTCGACCGCACCGTGCACAAGGGCGATCTCACCGGCATCGAGATCATCAACCGTCTGTCGGAGCAGGTGTGGCGGCGTAATGTGCATCGCCTGGAAGATCACCGCGCGCTCGATCTCATTCCGGCGGCGGACGGTTCGGGCCTCGCCGGCGTGCTGATGCTCGACATGCGCACCGGCGAACCGACCTTCGTGCGGGCCAAGGCGACCTTGCTGGCGACCGGCGGCGGGCCGACCATGTACAAATATCACACGCCGTCTGGCGACAAGACCTGCGATGGTCTGGCGATGGCGCTGCGTGGCGGGCTGACGCTGCGCGACCTCGAGATGGTGCAATTCCATCCGACCGGACTGCTCGCCGGCGCGGGCACGCGCATGACCGGCACGGTGCTGGAGGAAGGCCTGCGCGGCGCAGGCGGCTATTTGCTCGACTCGCGCGGCGAGCGTTTCATGTTCGACTACGATCCGCGCGGCGAACGCGCGACGCGCGACATCGTCAGCCGCTCGATCATGTACCAGATCCGCAAGGGCTTCGCGACCAAGAACGGAGGCGTGCATATCCAGATGAGCCATCTCGGCCCGGCGAATGTGCGGCGGATGTTCAAGGGCATGGTGCAGCGCTGTGCCGATTGCGGCTTCGATCTGGCCGGCGATCGTGTCGAGGTGGTGCCGACCGCGCATTACATGATGGGCGGTGTGGTGTTCGATCTCGACTGCCGCACCGCGATGCCGCGGCTCTATGCGGCCGGCGAGGACACCGGCGGCGTGCACGGTGCCAACCGTCTCGGCGGCAACGGCGTCGCCAACTCCACCGTGTTCGGCGGCGTCGCCGGCGATGCGATGGCGCAGGCGGTGACGCGCGAGGGCACGCACGCCGATCCGGACCAGAGCATGATCGCGCGGGCGCTCGATCGCGCCTTCTCGCCGATCGGCCGTCCGTCCGGCGATCTGCCGGAGATTCGCGAATCCCTGATGGAGACGATGTGGAACGATGTCGGCATCCTGCGCACCGGCGAGGGCCTTGCACGCGCCACGGCCGCTTTGGACGGCCTTGCCGCCGCCGTCATGCAATGCGGCGTGTCGAAGGGCGACCGGCGTTACAATCTGACCTGGATGGATCGTCTCAATCTGGAAAATCTGATCCTGGTCAGTCGTGCGGTCTGCGCGGCCGCGATCGCGCGCACCGACAGCCGCGGCGCACATTTCCGTGAAGACCACCCGACCGCGTCCGACCTCGAGACCTCGCGCTACACCGTGGTCCGCATGCGGGATGAGCAGATCGACATCGGCACCGAGCCCGTCGCCTTCACGCGGGTCGTGCCGGGTCAGACACTTATCAAGGACGAGCCTCCGGTCCTGCACGCGGCGTCCTGACTGGACGATGCGCGCAGGCGCATCGTTGTTGCGCCGGATACACGGCCCGGGGGCTCTCTGAAATGCAATTTGAACGGTTTCCAAGGTCACCTCGCTTGACGTTAGTTTAGTGTCTTATATAAGAGTAAAGTATTCAGGAGCCGGATCGACCATCCTCAAAATGGCCGGGTCGGCCAATCAGGAGAGGGTCTCATGGGTTCTCAGGCAGCGGCATCCGCCGCCACCAAACAAGCTGCGGAAGTGCCGCACGTGCTGGCGCACAGTCCGAAGGACAACGTCGCCGTCGTGGTCGTTGAAGGGTTGAAGGCCGGCACCAAGGCGTTCGGCGTCATCACCGAAAACGACACCACCTTCACCATCGACGTGAAGGATGACATTCCGATCGGCCACAAGGTGGCGCTCGTTGACCTCAAGACGGGTGACACCGTCATCAAGTACGGTCAGGACGTTGGCAAGATGATCGGCGATGGTCCGAAGGGCCGTCACGTCCATATCCACAATCACAAGACCAAGCGTTGGTGAGGGCGAGAACATGTCACTCGGTAATATCGTTGAAATGAAGTCGCCTTTTCCAGGCACCGCCACGGATCAGTTGACGACGAAGATTTCGCCCACCACGCGCGCGTCGAAAGATTCCAAGAACGCGAAGTTTTGGGGCTGGCGGCGTGAAAACGGTCGCGTCGGCGTTCGCAATCATGTTCTGATCCTTCCGCTCGACGATCTGTCGAACGCGGCCTGCGAAGCCGTCGCCAACAACATCAAGGGCACCATCGCGATCCCGCATTCCTACGGCCGTCTGCAGTTCGGCGAAGATCTCGAATTGCACTTCCGCACCCTGATCGGCACCGGCTCGAATCCGAACGTTGCGGCTGTGGTCGTGATCGGCATCGAGGAAGGCTGGACCAGCCGCGTGGTGGATGGCATCGCCAAGACTGGCAAGCCGGTCGTCGGCTTCGGCATCGAAACCCACGGCGACATCGCCACCATCGCCAAGGCAAGCTATCAGGCCAAGCGTTTCGTGCAGTGGGCGACCGAACTGCGGCGCGAGGAATGCGCGATGTCTGAGTTGTGGGTCTCGACCAAGTGCGGCGAGTCCGATACCACGACCGGCCTGTCGTCATGCCCGACCGTCGGCAACATGTACGACAAGCTGATTCCTCAGGGCATCTATGGCGTGTTCGGCGAGACGTCGGAAATCACCGGTGCCGAGCACCTGTGCAAGGAGCGCGCGGCGTCGCCAGAGATCGCGGAAAAATGGTACAAGATGTGGAAGGCGTACCAGGATGACGTGATCGAGGCGCACAAGACCGACGACCTGTCGGATTCTCAGCCGACCAAGGGCAACATCGCCGGCGGTCTGTCGAGCATCGAGGAGAAAGCGCTCGGCAACCTCGAGAAGATCGGCCACAAGTCGAAATTCATCGATGCGTTGCAGCCTGCGGAAGCGCCCGCCAAGGGTCCCGGCCTTTACTATATGGATACGTCCTCGGCGGCTGCCGAATGTATCACCCTGATGGCTGCCGCCGGTTATGTGATCCACACCTTCCCGACCGGGCAGGGCAACGTGATCGGCAACCCGATCGTGCCAGTGATCAAGATCTCGGGCAACCCGAAGACCGTGCGCACCATGGGCGAGCACATCGACGTCGATGTCACCGGCGTTCTGCGCCGTGACATGACGCTGGACCAGGCGGGTGATGCGCTGATCGACATGATCTCGCGTACAGCCAATGGTCGCCTGACCGCGTCCGAATCGCTCGGTCATCGCGAATTCGTGCTGACCAAGCTCTATCGCAGCGCTTAAGAAACAGCCGGGCGGCGAGACCAACTCGCCGCCCGTTCTCTCTTCATGCAATTCCCCCGCCGGTGCAGGCGGACAGCCGAGGGCGGACCCGCGTGCCTGATATCGTCATCTGCGAGTTCATGGACGAGCAGGCCATCACCGAAGGTCTTGCCGGTTTCGACGTGCTTTACGATCCCGCTCTGGTGGATCGTCCCGAGGATTTGAAGAAGGCCGTATCGGACGCGCGGGCGCTGATCGTACGCAACCGCACGCAGGTACGTGGCGCGCTGCTGGAGAGTGCGGCGAAGCTGCGTGCCGTCGGCCGGCTCGGTGTCGGTCTCGACAATATCGATCTTGCCGCCTGCGAGGCGCGGGGCATCGCCGTGTTGCCGGCGAGCGGCGCCAACGATCTGTCGGTGGCCGAATATGTGATCTGCACCGCCATGCTGCTGCTGCGCGGCGCCTATGGCGCGACGGGCGAGGTGATCGCCGGGAAGTGGCCGCGCAACGCGCTGATCGGCCGCGAGATGGCGGGCAAGACCATGGGTCTGGTCGGTTTCGGTTCGATCGCGCGATTGACTGCGAAGCTGGCCGCTGCGCTCGGCATGCAGGTCGTCGCTTTCGATCCGTTCGCCAGGGATGACGTGTTCGCTGCCGCGCAGGTGCGGCGGATGGCGTTGAACGATCTGCTCGGCGCGACAGATGTGGTCAGTCTGCATGTGCCGCTGACCAACGACACCCGCAATATTATCGATGCGGCGGCGCTGCAGCGGATGAAGCCGGCCGCCATTTTGATCAACGCCGCGCGCGGCGGCGTGGTGGATGAGGCCGCGGTGGCAGCGGCGCTCAAGGGCGGCAAGCTCGGCGGCGCGGCGCTCGACGTGTTCGTCGAGGAGCCGCTTGGTGCCGCCAAGGGCGGTGTGTTCACCGCCGGTCCCAATCTCGTGCTGACGCCGCATATCGCCGGCGTCACCGTTGAATCCAATACGCGCGTCTCGTGGGTCACCGTCGAGAACGTCAAAAGGGTGCTGACACAATGAGCGCGGTCTCGCTTGATTCTGCCATCGAACGTGTGACGGCGACTTTCGTCCATGCCGGGTGCAGCGCGGAGAACGCGAAGTCCGTCGCGCAGGCATTGGTGACCGCCGAGGCCGACGGTCTCAAGGGCCACGGTCTGTCGCGCGTTCCGACCTATCTGGCCATGGTCAAAAGCGGCAAGATCGACGGCAAGGCCGCGCCCTCGGCCTCGCGTCCGCGCCCGTCGGTGCTCGCCATCGATGCCGCGTTTGGCTTCGCCTATCCCGCGATCGATCTTGCGCTTGCGGAGTTGCCGGCGCTGGCGGCGAGCCAGGGCATCGCGGTGGCCGCGATCGGCCGCTCCAACCATTGCGGTGCTGCCGGGCTGCCCTGCGAGGCGCTGGCGCGCAAGGGTCTGGTTGCGCTGCTGTTCGCCAACACGCCGAGCGCGATGGCGCCATGGGGCGGTCGCGATCCGGTGTTCGGCACCAATCCCGTTGCGTTTGCCGCGCCGCTCGCGGGCCGCGATCCGGCGGTGGTCGATCTGGCGTTGTCCAAGGTGGCGCGCGGGCCGATCGTTGCCGCCAAGCAGCGCGGCGAATCGATTCCGGAGGGCTGGGCGCTCGATGCCGACGGCAAGCCGACCACGGATGCCGCCAAAGCCCTGCAGGGCACGATGATTCCGCTCGGCGACGCCAAGGGCGCGGCGCTGGCCTTCATGGTCGAGGTGCTGGCGGCTTGTATTCCGGGCGCGCATCTCGCCTTCGAAGCATCGTCGTTCCTGGACGACAAGGGCGGGCCGCCGTCGACCGGCCAGTTGCTATTGGCGATCGATCCGGCCGGCTTCGGCCATGCCGCCTTCGGTGAGCGGATGGCGACGCTGGTCGGGGCGATCGAGCGCCAGCAGGGCGCGCGGCTGTCCGGCGCCCGGCGGCTGACCAACCGCGCCAAGGCCGCCAGCGCCGGCATTGTCATTTCGCCCGAGATCGAATCCGTGCTGGCCTGAGTCGGCGGCAATTCGATGTGGGCAGTGCGGCCCGGGGGTCGCAAAGCAGTTCGGTCGGCGTTCGCGCCGTGTTAGACTGAAAGGGACTTCGTTACCGACTTTTGGCAGGACTTTTAAGGTGGCCAGCGAGACAGCCCATAACGGCCAGACCGAATATCTTCCCCTGTACGCGCAGGTGAAAACGCTGCTGGTCAAGCGGATCGGGTCGGGCGGCTGGAAACCGGGGCAGATGCTGCCGAGCGAGAATGAACTCGCCGCCGAATACAATGTCAGCCAGGGCACGGTGCGCAAGGCGCTGATCTCGCTCGAGACCGACCGCATGATCGTGCGCCGTCAGGGCGTCGGCACCTTCGTGGCGCGGCATTCGCGCGATCACACGCTCTATCAGTTCTTCCGCATTGTCGGGCTCGACGACAGCCGCCTCATTCCGACCAGCGTGGTGCTGTCCCAGCGCACCCAGCGTGCCACGCGCGAGCAGGCGGCGCAGCTTTCGGTGGCGACCGGCACCTCGCTACATGCCATCGTCCGGGTGCGCAGCTTCAACGGCGAGCCCGCGATTTTCGAGCGGATTTTCGTGCCGGTTGCGCTGATGCCCGCGCTTGCGGTCGAGCCAAATACCGAGATGGATGAGGAAATGTACGTCATCTATCAGGAGCGTTTCGGCATCAGCATTGTGCGCGTGGCCGAGCGCGTCGCGGCGGTGGCGGCGATGGCCGAGGAAGCGAAGCGGCTGAAGCTGAAAGCCGGCACGCCGCTGCTCGAAGTGACGCGCGTCGCCACCGATGTCAGCGGCCGTCCGGTCGAGTTGCGGATCAGCCGCTGCGACACCCGGCGTACCCGCTACGCGGCCGAGGTGCAGTAGGGCTCCCCGCATGCCCGGGTGACGTCCGGCTGCAACATTAAACCTGTATTAAATCGACATTAACAGTCATGAAGCCGCCGGCTCCGGTGTATCTCGCCGCCGCGGGCTGCTATGTCTTGCTGCGAAGGAGCGAATCGCATCCGCCGGCGCGCCGGACAGGTGAGGCGAGCGGCGCAACCGGCCGGACCGGACCGCGGTGACGCGATGTCCCGCTGCGTTCTGTCCGGTGTCATCATCGACTCTCGCCGAGGCTGCCATGCAGACGCTTTTGCTTCCCTTCACTCCGCGCTTTGTGATCCTGACGATGTGCGCGCTGATCACGGCGCTGCTTCTGGTCATCGGATTCGCCGACAATCGGCTGATGCCGCTGCTGTTGATCCCGATCGTCATCTTCGGCGGACTGACCTGCATCGGCATCAACGATCTTCTGCAGAAACGCCATGCGGTGCTGCGCAACTATCCGATCGCGGCGCATATCCGTTTCCTGCTCGAGGAAATCCGCCCGGAGATGCGGCAGTATTTCTTCGAGAGCGAGAAGGACGGCAAGCCGTTCAGCCGCGACAAGCGCGCGGTGGTCTATCAGCGTGCCAAGATGGTGCTCGACAAGCGTCCGTTCGGCACGCAGGAGGACGTCTACACTGACGGCTTCGAGTGGATGCATCATTCGATGGCGCCCAAGACGCCGGTCGATGAGCAATTCCGCATCAGTGTCGGCGGGCCGGAATGCGGCAGGCCATACTCGGCGTCGGTGTTCAACATTTCGGCGATGAGCTTCGGCGCGCTCAGCGACAACGCGATCCGCGCGCTGAACACCGGCGCCAAGCGCGGCGGTTTCGCGCACGACACCGGCGAGGGCGGCGTCAGCTCCTATCATCGCGAGAACGGCGGCGACCTGATCTGGGAAATCGGCTCCGGCTATTTCGGCTGCCGCCATCGCGACGGCAATTTCAATCCGGACGAGTTCGCGCGCATTTCGAGCGACGAGCAGATCAAGATGGTCGAGCTCAAGATCAGCCAGGGCGCCAAGCCCGGCCATGGCGGCGTGCTGCCGGCGGCGAAAGTCTCCGAGGAGATTTCACGGATTCGCGGCGTTGCGATGGGCGAGGATTGCGTGTCGCCGGCCTATCACCGCGCCTTCTCGACGCCGATCGGCATGATGCAGTTCATCGGCGAGATGCGGCGGCTGTCCGGCGGCAAGCCCGCCGGCTTCAAGCTGTGCATCGGCCATCGCTGGGAATTTCTTGCCATCTGCAAGGCGATGCTGGAGACGGGCATCTATCCGGACTTCATCGTCGTCGACGGCAAGGAAGGCGGCACCGGGGCTGCGCCGGTTGAGTTCATGGATCATCTCGGCATGCCGATGCGCGAGGGCGTCAACTTCGTGCACAACGCGCTGGTCGGTATCGGCGCGCGCGAGCATGTTCGCATCGGCGCGGCGGGCAAGATCGCGTCGGCTTTCGACATGGCGCGGGCGATGGCGCTCGGCGCCGACTGGTGCAACTCGGCACGCGGTTTCATGTTCGCGCTCGGCTGCATCCAGTCCTTGAGCTGTCACACCGACCGCTGCCCGACCGGCGTGACCACGCAGGACCCGACGCGCAACCGCGCGCTGGTGGTGCCGGACAAGGCGACGCGGGTCTACAACTATCACCGCGCCACGGTGCGCGCGCTCGCCGAACTGGTGGCGGCGGCGGGGCTCGATCATCCGAGCGAGATCCGCCCGATTCATTTCTCGCGGCGGCGCTCCGGTGCCGAGGTGGTGTCGTTCGAGCAGCTTTATCCCGCGCTGGAGGCGGGCGAATTGATCGACGGCACCGACCACCCGCGCTACAGCGATGCCTGGCGCATGGCGCAGGCGGAGTCCTTTGCGCCGAAGGTGTAGGGTTATCGTCATTGCGAGCGGAGCGAAGCAATCCAGCACGAACTTAATCCTCATCCTGAGGCGCGCGCTTCGTAGCCAAGTTTACGCAGGCTACGCCTGCTATTGCGCGCGTCTCGAAGGATGAGGCCTCATAAGCGCGTTCATGCGCGTCTCAACTCCTCATGGTTCGAGACGTCGCTTCGCTCCTCCTCACCATGAGGGACTGGATTGCTTCGTCGCTTCGCTCCTCGCAATGACGGTCGATGGATGGATAACGGAGCGAGAGCGGGCGCAACAAATACCATTCGTCATGCCCGCGCTTGTCGCGGGCATCCATGTCTTTAGTGGAAGATCAGTAAGGAAAGGCGTGGATGGCCGGGTCATAGGCGAGCGAAGCGATGCCGTTCTTCCGAACGGCTATGCCCGGCCATGACGAATAACAATTCTGTCAAAGTAGAACGACGCCAAACAGAAGTGGCCTGATACGCCGAGTCGGACGACTCAAAACTCCCCGCGCAGTCGTCCGGAGAAAATCGACACCGGGCCGCGGTCGGCGTTGTAGGCCGGGTTGCGGATGTACTGATAATCGGCGGTCAGCGTGATCTGCTTGGTCAGCGCCAGCGCGTAATACGCCTCGATGATCTGCTCCTGGCGGTAGTTCAATTGTCCGTCGCCGACCAGCACGCCGAGCCCGCCGGCGGCGATGAAATCGCGATGGTCGCGCGACAGCGCGTTGACCGCGCCGGCGATGCCGATCACGTCATCCGGCCGTCCCCAGGCTCTGCCCTTGATCGAGGTGCCGAGCGCGAGAGAGGAATCGATATCGGTGAACGCCATGATCTCGGTCTTGCCGTCGTTCCAGCTCCAGCGGCCGAACACGCCGATGTCCTCGCTGAGCGCCTGCTCGATGTTGAACACGTAGCCGTATTTGATGCGGCCCTGCCGGGTCTGCGCGATATCGAGATTCAGCAGCGGATCGTCGAGCGTCGCGCGATAGCTGCCGGAGAACGCGCTGTTGAGCCAGCCGATGACGCGGAATTTTCCCGGCTGGCCGAACAGGCTGTAGCGTTCTTCCAGTTCGGCGACATAGCCGCCGCGCCGGAACAGCTTCATGTCGAAATTGTTCGAGTTGGATTCGGCATCCATCAGGAAATAGCCGGCGCGCAGCGCCCATGATTTCTGGTTGAGCTCGGCGCTCGCGCCATAGGTCAGACCGACGCGGTCGGCGGCATAGTCGAACGCGCCCGGCGCCCAGATCGACCAGTTCATGAAATCCTTGCGCGGATCTTTGGCGTAGCTGTTGTTGTCGAACACGTCGAGCACCGCGAACTTGCCGACCTGCACGGTGAGGCGCGAGACATCGGCCTTGCCGGCGAGCTGGTTGGGGCCGCTCTCCAGCGTTTCCTGTTCACCGCCGAAACCGAAGGTCTGGCGCAGATAGAGTCGCGACGGGTTGAAGCGCGGCGTCGGGAAATCGGATTTCTGCGCTTCGCCATTGGAGAAGCCGGCAAGGCCTACGGTGTTGCTGAGCCCGAAGCCCTGCAGCAATTCCGGATTGAAATAGACCTCGCCGCCGTTCCACAGCCGCGCGTTGAGATAGAGGCTGTTGCTCCATGTTGCTTTCGCCTGTCCGGCCGGATTGAGACTATTGGGACCGGAATAGGGCGCACGAAAGGACGGATAGGCCTGCGGCAGATAAGTCGTCTGTCCGGAGATTTCCCAGTTGTCCGGCTCGGCGTTGTCCGCCGTTGCCGCGACTTTGCCGGAGCCGGGCCAATCGATCTTGCGGTTGAGGCCGACGCGCAGCGTCTGCATGGTCATTGCCGTGGCCAGATGCGTGTTGGCGACAGGCACGACATCGGCCCGTCCGAAATCGCTGTAGAGATATTCGAACCGCGCGCTCCATTGCGGCGCGATGGCGACCTCGACACCGGCGCCCGCGGCCCAGCCGGTGCGCAGCGTGAGTTTCTTGTCTTCGATGCCGGAGGCCGGCGTGGTGAGAAATCGCTCGCCGGCGAAGGCAAGACCCGCGGTGGCGTAGATCATCCAGCGCGGCGCGGCGTAGCCGATGCGGCCGCGCAGCGTACCGGCATAATCGAGCTGTTCGATCGCGCTGGTGTTCGGCGTTGCCAGCGATGCGATGATGCTGTTGCTTTCCAGATAGCTCGGGAAGGTGATGTCGGCCTCGACGCCGAGCAGCAGGCGCGAGGGCAGGACGATGTTGTGGCCGGCCTGCACGCCGGCGATGACGCTGCCGATGTTGTGCCGTGCGAACGTCGTTGCCGGGTCGGACAACGCGGTGGTGGCCCGGCCGAAGGCGTAGCCGGTATGGGCGCCGAGATAGAACCCGTTCCAGTCGAACATGGCGGGCAGGGCGAGGGCCGGAGCCTTGAGCGGCAGGTCGGCGGCCCGCGCTGCCGTGCCGTGGCCGATCGCCAGCGTGCCGAGCGCCGCAAGGCCCAGGCGTTTCAGATCGGGGGCTGTCGGGCAAAGCTTCCGCATGGCCTGAACAATCGGGGTGCCGGACATAAGGCCGCGGCGACGCGGCCCATGACGGTAGTCAGACCATGGATTGGCACGCGCCGTCATCGCTTATTGTCCTGAAATCCCGGCATTTTGTCCCTTTTCCCCGGTCCCTTGCCGCCCGCCCGGCGGCCAGCCGTCACCAATAGCAGTTGCTATTGCGAATGACTTGCATTTATCTTATTGCAAGTTATTCGCAACTACAACAGCTCGCGATGGTCTCTCATGGCATTGGTTTGTGACAGTCACGCAACGGCGGCGCGCGCGGTCCTCACTCTGGTCGCCGGGCTGTCGGGGCTGATGATCGCAGGCGCGGTTGACCTGCGCGCCGGCGAGGCGAAGGCCTCGAGCCTCGACAGCGAGCACATGTTCGGCTTCACCGTCGGCTCGGATATCGGCAGCGCCGGCGACATCGAGATCGAGGCGGAATCGGATTCTGCTTTCGGCAAGCGGGCCGGCCGCTACATCGCGGCACTGAATTCACTGCAGCTCAAATACACCTGGCTGGAGAATGTGCGGATCGCGCCGCATGTCGAATTCGGCCTGCATTCGATCAGCGATGTGCCGGGGATGGGCGATCTCGGCCGCGCCTCGGTGGCCTCGGGCGGCGTCGAATTCAAATACCGCCTGCTCGATCGTGCCGCGGCGCCGTTCGGCCTGACCTTCGGTCTCGATGTTGCGATGGGCCGCATCGATGCCGCGACCGGACTTCGCACGCGCGACCATGCGCTGGATTTTTCCGTCGCGCTCGACCGCGAACTTGTTCCGGATCGCCTGTTCGGCGCGCTGAACTTCGTCTATGCGCCGGGCTGGGCGCGTGATCACGACACCCGTGTGTGGGGCCAGTCGGCGGCGCTCGAAGTCAGCGGCGCGCTGGTGGCAAGGATCGCGGAGGGCGTCTATGCCGGCGGCGAGGTGCGCTATCTGCGTGCCTATGACGGCGTCGGGCTGTCGAACTTCGCCGGCGATGCGGTGTTCGCCGGGCCCAGCCTCTATGTGATGCTGTCGCCGCGCGCCAACATGACCATCGCCTGGAATGCACAGGTCGCGGGACACGCGCCGGGCGAGAGCGGCTCGCTCGATCTCGCCCATTTCGAGCGGCACCAGCTTCGCGTCCGCCTCGGCATGGGATTCTGATCATCCGGCAAGTGACCCGCCCGGGGGGACGACCGGGCGGGCCGGTCCATGCGGCGTGGATGAGGCGCCGCTGGACGCCATCCGCAAGGATGCGGACTTCAACTCAGGAAGGCTCAGTAGGCGCAGGTGCGGACGCGGCCGATGTAGTTGCCGTAAGCGTCGAACTGGCGCACCCAGCCGCAGCGGCGATAGTCGGAAACATAGGCGGGACCGGCATAGGCGCTGCCGGCGACCGCGGCGCCGAGCAGGGCACCGGCGGCAAGGCCGATGCCAATGCCATGGTGATGATGGTAGCCGCCGGCGGCGGCCTGCTGGGTGGTGGCGGCAAGGCCTCCCGAAAGGGTGAGGCCGGCAATCGCGAGTGCTGCAAGCTTGGTCTTGATCGACATGATGCTCTCCATCCGTGTTGGGGGCGGTCCATTGCGGCCGCATGTCCATTGGTGGCGGAGAGGGGCGATCCGGTTCGAGGCGGTTCGAAAGATTTTTCGGGCAGCGCTCAGAACTGCGGCTTATTGCCGAGCCGGGCGAGATCGAAGGCGTGCACGTCGGCCAGCAATTCGCAGAACGCGCGGGCGCCGTGGTCGATGATCTGCCGGCCCTTGTCGGCGCTCGCAAGCCGGGCATCGCCGGCAACGCCGGCCGGATGCAGGTCCTGGATCGACCAGGCGAACGGCGCGGGCCGGCCGGTGGAGAGGTGGCGGAAGTCGCGCTCCATCGCCACGCTCGACGGCTCGAAATTGGCGATCCTGTCCTGTCGCACCAGATCCGGATAGGCGGCGAGCATGATCGAGGTCTCGATGGCGCCGCCATGGATGCCGTGGCGCACCTCCGCATCGGGAAACAGGCCGTCCGGTACACCGAAGCGGCTCCAGCTCGTCGTTACCGCGAGCATGTCAAGGCGATGGCGCAATTCCTGCGCCGCCACCGCCATCGCCGCGCTGTTGCCGCCATGGCTCGTCACCATCACCAGCTTGCGCACGCCGGCGCGCGCGACGCTCTCGCCGAGCGCCATCCAGTGCCGGATCGCGACATGATAGGGCAGCGACAGCGTGCCGGGATAATCCTGGTGCTCGGTGGACAGACCGATTTCCTGCACCGGCAGGACGCTCGCCGGAATCTCCGCGGGCAAGGTTTGCAGCACACGCGCAAGATACGCTCGCGCGATCAGCGTGTCGGTGGCGAGCGGCAGGTGTGGACCGTGCTGTTCGCTCGCCGCGAGCGGCAGAACCGCAATCCAGCCGGCGCGATCGGCGCGCGCGACATCGGGCGCGGTGAGATGGATCCAGTCGCGGGGCGGCAGCGCGGTCATGCGGCGGAATGTTTCCTTACTCGTGTTTGCAACGTAATGTGTCCGGCGTTATCTGGCACGCCGCGCGCGATCGCGCCATGCCTTCCGCAAGCCGAAGTTGCGCCCATCATGGGCCAGAACGACCATTGGAGTCCAATGATGAGCCGAGCCCCTCTGCCGCGAGCGTTAACGGCGATGCTGGCGGGCGCGCTGAGTGTGGCGCTGTGCGCGGTGCTGCCGGCGCGGGCGCAGACGCCGGCTCCGAAACCGGCTGCGCCGGCCTCCACCGATGCGGCGGCAGGTGGAGCGGGTGCGCTGGACAAGGTGAGCTTCGGCACCAACTGGGTGGCGGAGGCCGAGCATGGCGGGTTCTTCCAGGCGCTGGTGGACGGCACCTACAGGAATTACGGCCTCGACGTCACCATCGTGCCCGGCGGCCCCAACGTCAACAACCGCATCCTGCTGATCTCGGGCAAACTCGATTTCTACATGACCGCGAACACGCTGCAGTCGTTCGAGGCGGTCGCCAACAACGTGCCGGTGGTGTCGGTGGCGGCGATCTTCCAGAAGGACCCGCAGGTGCTGCTGGCGCATCCCGAAGCCAAGGTCAAGACGCTGGAGGATCTGAAACCGCTGACGCTGTTCGTCTCCAAGGAAGGCATCTCGACCTACTTCCAGTGGCTGAAGAGCGAGTTCAAATTCTCCGAGGACAACGTCCGGCCCTACACCTATAACGCGCAGCCTTTCATCGCCAACAAGATGAGCGCGATGCAGGGCTACGTCACCTCCGAGCCGTTCCTGGTCGAGCAGCAGGCGAAGTTCAAGCCGACCGCGATCCTGATCGCCGATTACGGCTTCAGCGCCTATTCGACGCTGATCGAGACCCGCACCGCTTTCGCCGAGCAGAAGCCGGATCTGGTGCAGCGTTTCGTCGATGCCTCGATCATCGGCTGGTACAATTATCTCTACGGCGACAATGCGGCCGCCAACGCGATGATCAAGAAGCTCAACCCGGAAATGACCGACGCATTGCTCGATTATTCCGTCGCGCGGATGAAAGAGGACGGCATCGTCGATTCCGGCGACGCGCAGAAGAACGGCATCGGCGCGATGAGCGACGAGCGCATGGCGGACTTCTTCACCAAGATGGTGCGCGCCGGCGTGGTCCGCCGCGATATCGACTACCGTAAGGCCTACACGCTGCGTTTCGTCAACAAGGCGGTCGGGCTCGACCTGCGGCCACGGCAATGATGCACAGGCGCGACAACGCATGAGCGGTGCGGCGCCCGTAAATGCATCCGATGCGCCGGCGGTGCGGCTGCGCGAGGTGGCGCGCATTTACGCCAACGGTGTCGCGGCGCTCGGGCCGATCGATCTCGACATCGCGCGCGGCGAGTTCGTCTCGCTGCTCGGTCCTTCCGGCTGCGGCAAGTCGACCGCGCTGCGCATCATTGCCGGTCTCGATCATGCCAGCAGCGGCATTGTCGAGGTGATGCATCCGCCGCATTCGCCGCGCCGCCGCATCGGCTATGTGTTTCAGGAGCCGACGCTGATGCCGTGGGCCAGCGTGCGCGACAATGTACGATTGCCGCTGCGGCTTGCGCGCATGGCCGAGCGCGAGATGGATGCGCGCGTTGCCGATGCACTGGCGCTGGTCGGCCTGTCCGATTTCGCCGAGGTTTATCCGCGCGAACTCTCCGGCGGCATGAAGATGCGTGCCTCGCTCGCCCGTGCCCTCGTCACCGATCCCGATATCCTGCTGCTCGACGAGCCGTTCGCCGCGCTGGACGAGATCACGCGCTTCCGCCTCAACGACGATCTGCTGCGGCTGTGGCGCGACCTGCGCAAGACCGTGATCTTCGTCACCCATTCGGTATTCGAGTCGGTCTATCTGTCGCAGCGCGTCATCGTGCTGACGGCGCGGCCCGGCCGCATCCATGCGCAGTTCGCCGTCGGCGTACCGGAACCGCGCGACGCGGATTTTCGTGCCTCCGCCTCTTATGGCGCGTTGTGCCGCGAGGTCTCCGCCGCGCTGGCGCAGGGCAGCGACGGGCGCGGATAGGGGCTGGACGGAACTGTCAATCCGTCATGCCCGGGACGTAGCCCGGCCATAACGGATGAGGGCGTTTCCGATCAGAGCGGAAACCACCCCGGCCAATCCATCAACTCGGTCAACTCTTATATCAGACATATGATAGCTTTACCGGGCCCAAAACCCGGTATAGCCTTTTGCTCCCGAAGACCGGCGGCGGCGTGCCGCGACCGCGGAGGAAGCATGGGCAAGGGCGCGACGCGAAGGGGCGCGGATCTGGTCGCGCGCACGCTGGAACGGCTCGGCGTGACCACCATTTTCACGGTGTCGGGCAATCATGTGATGCCGATCTTCGACGCGCTGCTGGCAACGAAGATCAGGCTGATCCACGCCCGTCACGAAGCGGCCTGCGTGCACATGGCCGATGCCTGGGGCCGCCTCACCGGGCAGGCCGGCATCGCGCTGGTCACCGGCGGGCAGGGCCATTCCAACGCGGTGGCCGGGCTCTACACCGCGCTCGCCTCCGAATCGCCGGTCGTGCTGCTGTCCGGTCATGCCGGGCTCAATGAGCTTGGCCGCGGCGCATTTCAGGAAATGGCGCAGGCCGATCTCGCCCGCCCTGTGACCAAGGCGTCATGGACCGCGCAATCCGCCGAGACGCTGGGCGCGGATATCGCAAAAGCGATCTCGCTGGCGACATCGGGCCGTCCCGGTCCGGTTCATATCAGCCTGCCGGTCGATCTGCTCGAACAGGAGATGGCCGAAGAGCCCGCGCCCGCATCGGCGCAGGCCGTGGCGATGCCGCTCGATGACAGCATCGCGGCGGCGACCTTGCAGCATCTGCAATCCGCAACGAAGCCGCTGGTGCTGTGCGGGCCGATGCTGTGCACCGAACGCGGCCAGGCGATGATGCGCAAGGCGGCCGATGTGCTCGACGTGCCGGTGATCGGCATGGAAAGCCCGCGCGGTGTCAACGATCCGGGTCTCGGCGCCTTCGCGGAGATTCTCGCCGAGGCAGATCTTGTCGTGCTGGTCGGCAAGCCGCTGGATTTCACGCTCAAGTTCGGCGAGGCGCCGCTGTCCTCGTCCTGCCGCTGGATCGTGACCGATCCGGACGAAGCGCTGATCGCGCGCGCGGCCAGGGCGCTCGGCGCGCGTCTGGTGGCGTCCGGCGTCGCCGATCCGGTCTCGACGTTGCAGGCGCTGACTAAAGGTCATGCGGCGAGTACCAACGTGCCCTCGGGCTGGCGGCAGCAGGTCAGCGACGCGCTCAACCACGCGCCGCCGCAATGGGCGAGCCTGCGCTCGGCCGATCCTTCGCATTTGCATCCGGTGGAGATGTGCCGCACCATTGGCGCGTTTCTCGCGGCGCATCCGCAGGCGACCTATGCCTGCGACGGTGGCGAGATCGGGCAATGGGCGCAAGCGCTGGTGCATCCGCAGCGCCGCCTGATCAACGGCGTCGCCGGCACCATCGGTGTGTCGCTGCCGTTCGCGATCGCCGCGAAGCTCGCCAACCCGCAGCACCCTGTGGTGGCGGTGATGGGCGACGGCACCTTCGGCTTTCACATGGCCGAGTTCGACACCGCCGTGCGTTACGGCATTGCGCTGATCGTGGTGGTCGGCAACGACGCGCGCTGGAACGCCGAATATCAGATCCAGCTCCGGCAATATGGCGAGAGCCGTGCCAGGAATTGCGAACTGCTGCTCTCGCGTTACGAGCGCGTTACCGAGGCGCTCGGCGGTTACGGCGCGTGCGTCTCGACCGCAGAAGAGTTGCACGCGGCGCTGGAGGGCGCGCATCGCAGCGGCAAGCCCGCCTGCATCAACGTGATGATGGAGAGCATCGCCGCGCCGATCATTCGCCGATAACAAAAAATCTAAGGGAGGAGAGAACGATGTTGTTGCTACGACGACTGGCCACTGCGCTCCTGCTGCTTGGCGGCGCGAGTGCCGCCCACGCCGAAATGAACGAGATCAGCATCGCCCGGCAGCCCAGCCTCGGCCATCTGCCGCTGATGATCATGCAGGATCGCGGCATCATGGAGAAGAACGCGGCGGCCCGCGGCATCCCGAACCTCAAGGTCAACTACCGCACCTTCGCCGGCGGCGCGGTGATGAACGATGCGCTGCTCTCCAACACCATCCAGTTCGCGGCCGGCGGCGTGCCGCCGCTGATCGTGCTGTGGGCCAAGACCCGTCATGCGCCGCTGGCGGTGAAGGGCGTGGCGGCGATGAACTCGATGCCGCTCTATCTCAACATGAACCGGCCCGAGGTGAAGACGCTGCGCGATCTCTCCGACCGCGACAAGATTGGTCTGCCGGCGGTGAGGGTATCGATCCAGGCGATCCTGCTGCAGATGGCGGCGGAGAAGGAGTTCGGGCCGGGTCATCACAACGATCTCGACAAGCTGACGGTGACGCTGTCGCATCCGGACGGCATGCGCGCGCTGCTCTCGGGCACCGACGTCACCGGCCATTTCACCGCCGCGCCGATCCAGGAGCTCGAGCTCGCCAAGCCCGGCATCCACAAGCTGCTCGACTCCTACAAGATCCTCGGCCAGCCCTCGACCTTCAACGTGATCTGGACCTCGTCGAAATTCCACGACGAGAATCCGAAGATCTACGAGGCGTTCATTGCCTCGCTGGACGAGGCCATCGGCATCATCAACGCCGACCGGACCGCGGCCGCCAAGACCTACGTCAAGCTCAGCGGCGATGCCTCGAACGAGGCGCTGATCACCTCGATCCTCAACGATCCGCAGGTGACCTTCACCACCACGCCGCAGGGCATCGGCCAGTACAGCGACTTCATGACCCGCACCGGCATGATCAAGGAGAAGGCGGACTCCTGGAAGGATCTGTTCTTCCCCAACATGGCAAGCAAGAACGGAAGCTGACCGGTACGGCGCGCGGTGAGGGCGGGTTGACCCGCTGCCGCGATCGGTTCTGATGGATGACGGGCGCGAAAGGTTTTCCGTTCGCGCCCGTTGTCGTTATAAGAGCTTGATTGGAAGCTACAGTTCTTTCATTCGTCATGGCCGGGCTTGTCCCGGCCATCCACGTCCTCACTCAGCCGAAAGGCTGTAAAGTCGTGGATGCCCGGCACAAGGCCGGGCATGACGGATTCGCGTGAACGCCAGCCGGAAGACCGAAAGCCGATGCCGGGAGATGATCGCTCACAGGTGACGCGCGTGCTGCTGCCGGCGCTGATCCTCCTGCTCGTGCTCGGTCTGTGGGAGGCGATGGTCCACGTTCGCGGTATTCCGCCTTATATCCTGCCCGGCCCTGTGCTGATCGGTCAGACGCTGGTGCAGGACGCGCCGGTGCTGTTCGATTCGCTGCTGACCACGCTGCGCACCACCATCGAGGGCTTTCTTGCGGCCGCATTCGGCGGCATCGGCCTTGCGCTGTTGTTCAACCGGTCGAAATGGCTGGAGGACGCCTTCCTGCCCTATGCGGTGATCCTGCAGGTGACGCCGGTGATCGCGGTCGCGCCGCTGCTGTTGATCTATCTGCCGCAGCATCTGGCGGTGGTGGCCTGCGCCTGGATCGTGGCGTTCTTTCCGGTGCTGTCAAATACGCTGCTCGGGCTGAAATCGGTCGACCGCAACCTTATTGGTCTGTTCACGCTGCATGGCGCCTCGCGCGGCCAGACCCTGCGCTATCTGCAATTGCCTTCGGCGCTGCCGCACATTCTCGGCGGCCTGCGTATCGCCGGCGGTCTGTCGCTGATCGGCGCGGTGGTGGCGGAAATCGCCGCCGGTTCGGCCGGTGCGGGGTCGGGTCTCGCCTACAGGATTGCGGAATCCAGCTACCGGCTCAACATTCCGCGCATGTTCGCGGCGTTGCTGTTGCTCTGTGTCGCAGGCATTGTGATCTACATGGCGCTCTCGGCCGCGTCGCATTTCATGCTACGACGCTGGCACGAGAGTGTGCTGAAGGAAGAAGCCTGAGAAACGAAAGGAATGTGAGAATGGTTGCGACCAATCCGGGGGAGACGATCGACGTTCTGATTTACGGGCCGCACAAGCCCAAGGTGATCGCCGGTTTTCCGGACCGCTTTACCAAGCATGTGTTCGCCACCCGTAACGATCTCGAACGGCTGTCTCCGGAGATCGCCGCGCGGATTCGTGGCATCGCCGTCACGGGTCTGGTGCAGGCCGACCGGAAGATGCTGGAACAGTTTCCGAAGGTGGAGATGATCGCGTCCTTCGGCGTCGGCTACGACCATGTCGATTTCCGCTACGCGGCGGAGAAGGGCATCATCGTCACCCACACCCCGGAGGTGCTGACCGAGGAGGTCGCCGACACCGCGCTGGGCCTGCTGATCGCGACGCTGCGTGACTTCATCAATGCCGACCGTTTCGTGCGCGCCGGCAAGTGGGACACCAGCTCGTTCCCGCTCAGCGCTGGCTCGTTGCGCGACCGCACCGTCGGCATGGTCGGCATGGGCCGCATCGGTCAGGCGATCGCGCGGCGTCTGGCCGCCTCGCTGGTGCCGGTGGTCTACCATTCGCGCAATCCCGCGCCGGGCGTCACCTACAAGCACTATCCCAACCTGATGGATATGGCGAAGGATGTCGATACGCTGGTGCTGATCACGCCGGGCGGCGCCTCGACCGAGAAGATGATCAACGCCGAGGTGCTCAAGGCGCTCGGCCCGCGCGGCGTCGTGGTCAACGTCGCGCGCGGCTCGGTGGTGGACGAGCCGGCGCTGATCGCCGCGCTCAAGGATGGCACCATCCAGGCCGCAGGCCTCGACGTGTTCGCGCGCGAGCCGCATGTGCCGGAAGAGCTGCGCAAGCTGCCGAACGTCGTGCTGCTGCCGCACATCGCCTCCGCCTCGGTGACGACGCGCGATGCGATGGACATGCTGGTGGTCGACAACCTCAAGGCCTGGTTCGATGGCAAGCCGCCGCTGACGCCGGTGCCGGAGACGCCGTACAAGGGCCATTAAGAGCCTTTAGGGACCACGGCATGGCGCGGCCGATGCACATGAAAAGCGAAACCCGCCGGCTTTGCCGGTGGCTTTCGCTGCTGGGCGCGGCCGTATTGCCGATCATGCTGCTTCTGGCGATGCCGGCGCGCGCGCAGGATGCGCGCTCGCTCGCCAGCGAAATGATCGGGCAGTGGGAGCTTGCCACTGCCGGACGCGACAAGACCTGCGTCATCACGCTGAAGAACGATCCGGCGCCGCAGGGCATGAAGCTCGAACTTGAGAAAGGCTGCGCCGCCTCGCTGCCGTTCACCAAATCGATCGTCGCCTGGAGCGTGAAGGGTCTCGACATCATCCGCCTGCAGGACGCGCGCGGCGAGTCGGTGATCGACGTGACTGAAGTGGAGAGCGGCATCTTCGAGGGGCTGCGCAGCGGCGAGGGCGTCTATCTGCTGCAGAATCTCGCGGCGGCGCGCGAGCTGTCGAAATCGACCGACCAGTTGATCGGCGACTGGTCGATGGTGCGCGGCAACGGCACCGCAATCTGCTCGCTGACGCTGACCAACACCGAAGTCTCGCCGGAGACCTTCGCGGTGTTCCTCAAGCCGCGCTGCGACGCTGCGGTGGCGGCGTTCGCGCCGAAGACCTGGCGGATCGAGCGCGGTGAGATTCAATTGATCTCGCCCAAGGGCGAAGTCTGGCGCTTCGAGGCCGACGATCACGCGCAGTGGCGGCGGGTGCCCGACAGCGCCGATCCCCTGATCATGATGCGGCAGTAGTTTTTGGCTGCGAGTAGACGGCCTGTCAGTTCTGACTCGTCATGGCCGGGCTTGACCCGGCCATCCACGTCTTGAGCGGATCATAAAAGAAAGACGTGGATGCCCGGCACAAGGCCGGGCATGACGAGAAATAGCAAGGTCGTGAAAGAAAACCTGCGCCCGCGACGTCACATCAGCCGCAGGCCCTTCAGGCTGGCGTGGCCGTTCTTGCCGACGATGATGTGATCGTGCACCGAAATGCCGAGCGGGCCCGAGATCGCGACGATCGATTTGGTCATCTGGATGTCGGCGGTGGACGGTGTCGGGTCACCGGACGGATGGTTGTGCACCAAAATAATCGCGGTAGCGGACAATTCCAGCGCGCGCTTCACCACCTCGCGCGGATAGACCGGGGTGTGGTCCACGGTGCCGACCTGCTGCACCTCGTCGGCGATGAGCTGGTTGCGCTTGTCGAGAAACAGGATGCGGAACTGCTCCTTGTCGGCGAACGCCATCGCCGCGCGGCAATAGTCGATCACGCTCGACCATGACGACAGCACGGGGCGCTGCTTCATCTGTCCCTTGATGATGCGGCTGGCGGTCGCCGCGATCAGCTTGACTTCGGTGACCGCGGCGTCGCCGATGCCGCTGATCTCGCGCAGGCGCGCCTCCGGCGCATGCACCACTTCGGCGAACGAGCCGAACCGCGCGATCAGGGCTTTGGCCAGCGGCTTGACGTCGCGGCGCGGCAGCGCGCGGAATAGCACCATCTCCAGCAGTTCGTAATCGCTCAGCGCGTCGGGGCCGGCTTCCTTGAAGCGGTCGCGCAGCCGCTCGCGATGGCCGTGATAATGCGGGGCCTCGGCGAAGCCGGAGGGATCGGAGGAGTCATCGCTCGTTGCGGACATGGGCAGGCTGGCGCTCGCGAATAGTGCGAGCATGCCGCGCCGCCGTGGTTTTGCAAGAGCCAAATTGCGTCTGCCGTGCTTTCACGGCGCGCGCATCATGACGATCAGGTGATCGCGTAAGGCGGCTTGTCGAATTTGCCGGGCGAGAGCGTGAAGATCTCGACGCCGGTCTCGGTCACGCCGACCGAGTGCTCGAACTGCGCCGACAGCGAGCGGTCGCGCGTCACCGCAGTCCAGCCGTCGGAGAGAATTTTCACATGCGGCTTGCCGAGATTGATCATCGGCTCGATGGTGAAGAACATGCCGGGGCGCAGCACCACGCCTTCGCCGGGCCGGCCGACATGGATGATGTTGGGCTCGTCATGGAACAGGCGACCGAGACCGTGGCCGCAGAAATCGCGCACCACGCTCATCTGCTGCGGCTCGACGAAGCTCTGGATCGCGTGGCCGATGTCGCCGGTGGTGGCGCCGGGCTTCACCGCGGCGATGCCGCGCATCATCGCCTCGTAGGTCACCTCGATCAGCCGCTCGGCGCGGCGCGAGATCGCGCCCGCGGCGTACATCCGGCTGGAATCGCCATACCAGCCGTCGACGATCAGCGTGACGTCGACATTGACAATGTCGCCTTCCTTCAGCGGCCGGTCGCCCGGCATGCCGTGGCAGACCACGTGATTGATCGAGGTGCAGGTCGAATAGCGATAGCCGCGATACATCAGCGTCGCCGGGTAGGCGCCGTGGTCGAAGGCGAAGCCGCGGACGAAATCGTCGATCTCCGAGGTGTGCACGCCCGGCCGCACCAGATGGGTCAGCTCGTCGAGGCAGAGCGCGGTCAGCGCGCCGGCCTTGCGCATGCCGGCAAACGCTCCCTTGCCGTGCAGTTTGATCTGGCCGGTCTTGCGGAGCGAGGCGTCGGTGGCATCGACATAAGTCATGGCAGGCTGCTTGTAGGCGGAAAGATCGCTTGTGGGCGAGGAATTTCGCGCAAAAGGGGATGAGCCCTCAATCTAATGCATCGCCCGGTTTGCGCAAGCGCCCTCCCGGGCGGAAGGAGCCGTCACTCGCCGGGAACCTCCTCGATCACCGTCTCCACCGGCAGCGCGCCACCGCGCACGCGGATCTCGCGCACCGGATAGGGCACGCGGATGCCTTCTTTCTTGAAGGCGGTCCACAGTTCTTGCATCACCCTGCTGCGGACAGCGTCCATGCCGACCGCGATGTCAGCGACCCAGAACGTCAGCGCGAACTTCATGCCGGCTTCGGTGAATTCGGTGAGCAGGCAGTTCGGCTCCTTGAAAATGGCAACATTCGGCGTGCTGCGAGCGGTTTCGATTGCGAGCCTGCAGACGATGCTCGGGTCCGCGTCGTAATTGGTGGCGAAATTGACCTTCACCAGCATGGTTCGGTCGGTATAGGTCCAGTTCACGACGCGCTGGGTGACGAGATCTTCGTTCGGAATAAGGATTTCGCGCCCGTCGCCAGCCGCCACCGAAATGTAGCGGGTGTTCATCGAGCTGATCGTGCCGGTGCTGTCGCCAATGGTGACGAGGTCGCCGGGCTTCACCGATTTGTCGGCGAGCAGGATCACGCCGCTGATGAAATTGGCGATGATCTTCTGCAGGCCGAAACCGAGACCGACGCCGACCGCGCCGGAAAACAGCGCGAAGGCCGACAGGTCGATGCCAACCGAGCCGGCCACCACCGCGATGGCGACGACGAACAGCGCCACCCGGATCAGCTTGATCAGCAGCACCTGGACCGAAGGGGTGAGGTCGTGGGCGCGGGTGATCCGCATCTCGACGAAGTTGCCGGCGAGATTGACCAGCCACAGCGCGATGGTGAAGAAGACCGTGGCCTTGATCAGCAGCAGCGGGGTCAGGCGCAGCGTGCCGACCGTGATCGCGACGGAGTCCAGCGCCTCGGCCACCGGGCCGAGCTGGCCGATGATGCTGAGCGCCGCCACCGTCCATGCCGCCACCGAGACGACGCGGACCACGGTCTCGTTGCGAATGAGACTGGTGGCGAGGCGGATGATCAGCCAGGCGGTGGCCAGACTCGCCACCACGGCGAGCAGATAGCTGCGGCTCGGCCAGGTCGAATGCACCAGCGCCCCGCGGGTGAGGGCGGTCAGCGCGGCGAACACCGCAACGCCGGCATGGCGGACCAGCAGCCGCAACAGCAGCCGCAGCGGTGCCGGCCAGCCCATCGCCATCTGCGCCGGATTGACCCGGGCGCGCAGAAAGCTTGCGGCGGCCAGGGCGATGCCGGAGGCGGCGAGGATGACGCCGACCTGCAGATAGAACCATGGCGAGGTGACTTCCGCGCCGACCGAGCGCGCCGCCATCTGCAGGCCTTCGAGAAGTTCATTCCATTCCATCGGCAGGTCTCGTTCGAGCGGTGAGACGGCGGGGCGAGACGGGTCGCGCCCTGCGACTCGCCGCCGCATGCCTCAAGCTCTGTATATTCGGGAAACGGGGCCGTCTGACAATCGCGATTGTGCCGACCTGTACCGGTAAATCCGGCGCATTTGTGATGATTGCGACAAATCGGTTGGCGAGGGACGGTCGCGACGATAAGCATGGATGACTTGCTCCAAGGTTCGATCATTCATGGCGTCGCTTGATTCCGTCAGCATTGCGATCCTGCTCGGCGCCGCCTTGGTGATGGCGGGCATCCTGTCGAGTCTGCTGGCGCTGCGGTTCGGCGCTCCCTTGCTGCTGGTGTTCCTTGGCGTTGGTATTCTTGCCGGCAGCAGCGGCCCCGGCGGCCTGCAGTTCGACGACGTGCGCCTGGCCTATCTGGTCGGCTCGGTCGCGCTCGGGCTGATCCTGTTCGACGGCGGGTTGAAGACCCGCTTTTCCAGCATCCGCACCGTGCTTGCGCCCTCGGCGCTGCTCGCCACCGGCGGCGTGCTGCTGACCGCGCTGATAACCGCGCCGGTCGCCAAATATGCTCTTGGCATCGAATGGGCCGAGGCGCTGCTGGTCGGCGCCGTAGTGGCCTCGACCGACGCCGCGGCGGTGTTCCTGCTGGTCCATGCCCAGGGCCTGCGCCTGCGCCCGCGCGTCGGCGCGACGCTCGAGGTCGAATCCGGCACCAACGATCCGTTTGCGGTGTTCCTGACGCTGGTGCTGGTCGAGTGGCTGTCGATGGGGCACAACACCGCGACGCATGTGGTGCTGGAGTTCGTCCGCGAGGCGTTCTTCGGCACCCTGATCGGCCTGCTCGGCGGCATGATCGTGGTCGCCGCGCTCAACCGGGTGTCGTTGCCGCAGGGCCTGCACGCGCCGTTTGTCGCCACCGCGGCGCTGGTGATTTTCGGGCTGACGCAGATCACCCATGGCTCCGGTTTCCTCGCGGTCTATCTCGCCGGCATCGTGATCGGCAACCGGCCGACCCGCGCGCATAATTCGGTGGTCGCCTTCCTCGACGCCGGCACCTGGCTCGCGCAGATCGTGATGTTCGTGCTGCTCGGCCTGCTTGCCTCGCCCGAGCGGCTGCTGGCGACGCTGCTGCCGGCGCTCGCGGTGGCGATGGTGCTGATGCTGGTGGCGCGGCCGCTTGCGGTGTTCCTGTGCCTGCAGCCGTTTCGCTTCCAGCTCCGCGAAAAGACCTTCATCGCCTGGGTCGGACTGCGCGGCGCGGTCGCGATCTTCCTCGCCTCGATTCCGCTGCTGCTGGAACTGCCGAACGCGCACATCTATTTCGACGTCGCCTTCGTCGTGGTGTTCGCCTCGCTGGTGCTGCAGGGCTGGACGCTCGGCATCGCGGCGCGGTGGCTGCATGTCGCGCTGCCGCGCACGGACAAGGGACCGCGCCGCATCGAACTTGATCTGCCCGGCCAGCTCGAACAGCAGCTGGTCGGCTATCCGGTACGCGCCAACAGTCTGTTCCTGCGGCGCGGCGTGATTCCCTCCTGGTCGAAAATGACGCTTGTCATCCGCGACGAGAAAATCCTCTCTCCCGCCGAAGCGGCCCCGGTGGTGAAGGACGATTACGTCTATCTGCTGGCGCCGCCCGAAAAAGCTTCGGCGCTCGACCGCTTCTTTGTCGACATGCCGCCGATGCCGGCGCCCGATCCGCATCTGCTCGGCGATTTCGTGGTCGCGGGCACCGCCACGCTGGGGTCGGTGGCGGAGACCTATGGCGTCAGCATCGATCCGCAATTCGCCAACCTGTCGCTGGCCGATTATTTCGACATCAATCTCGAATATGCCCCGCGCGTCGGTGCCACGCTGCCGCTCGATTCCATCGTGCTGGTGGCGCGTTCGATCGGCAACACCCGCGTCAACGTGGTCGGCCTGCGCCTGCCCGACGAGGAAGAGGAGGCGATACCGGCGCCGCCGCAAAAGCGCGCCACCGCGATCCGCCGCCGCATCCAGCGGGCGTGGAAGTTGCTGGCGGGCGTGTAGAGCCTTTCGGTTTCGCGAAATTCCACATTGCGTCATGCGCGGACTTGATCCGCGCATCCATCTTCTTCAAGAGATGGATTGCCGGGGCATAAGGGCGTTTACGCCCGTCTTCGGCGGGCTATGCCCGGCAATGACGCATCGTGACGGCACGACCCGTGTTGAATGATCGTCATTGCGAGGAGCGATAGCGACGAAGCAATCCAGTTCTTTCTTTGTCTCTCTGGATTGCTTCGCGCCGCTCGCAATGACGACCGAGATGATCGAGCCTCATTTCATCATGCTCTACAGCGCGCGCGAGGGAATCAGCAGCGGGCCGTCCGGCGTCTCCACCCGATGCACCGAGACGCCGAAAATCGCCGCGATACGCTCCGGAGTCAGCGCCAGCGCGGGCGTATCGTTGGCGATGATCTTGCCTTGATGCATCAGCACGACGCGGTCGGCAAAGCGCGTCGCCAGCGCGAGATCGTGGATGATGGTCAGCACCGCCGCGCCGCGCCGGGCGATCGATTGCAACAGCTCCATGATCACGAGTTGGTGGCGTTCGTCGAGCGAGGCGATCGGCTCGTCGGCGATCAGCACGTCGGCCTGCGTCGCCAGCGCCCGCGCCAGCGCGACGCGGGCGCGCTCGCCGCCGGACAGCGTGGTCACCGTACGCTCGGCGAGATCCTCGATCGCGGTCGCTTCCATCGCCTCGGCGATCGCCGCGCGGTCGGCGTCGGTCGGCAGCGCGAACGGATCGGCATGCGGTTCGCGGCCGAGCGCGACGATGTGCTCCACGCTCATCGGCCAGTGGAATTGATGGCCCTGCGGCAGATAGGACAGCGCCCGTGCCCGCGCGCGCGGCGCGAGTTCGGACAGCGGTCTGCCGTCGAAGGTGATCGCGCCTTCGGCGTCGAGCAGTCCGGCCAGCGCCCGCGCCAGCGTGGTCTTGCCCGCGCCGTTGGGGCCGGCGAGGATCGTCAGTTCGCCGGCATTGAGCGTGAGGCTGGCGCACTCGACGATGCGGCGGCCGGCGCGGACGACGCTGATCTCATCGGCGGCGAGGCGCGTGGCGGCATTGTCCTTCATGATGCGCTGTCCTCGAGCACATGGCGTTCGTGGAAGATCATCGCCAGGAAGAACGGCACGCCGATCAGCGCGGTGACAACGCCGATCTTGATCTCGATCGCGCCCGGCACGAGGCGCACCGCGATGTCGGAGGCGATCAGCAGCGCCGCGCCGGTGAGCGCCGAAGGCAGCAGAATGCGCGTCGGGTCGAAGCCGTAGAACCGTCGCACCAGATGCGGCGCGACCAGGCCGACGAAGGAGATCGCGCCGGCAACCGACACCGCCGCGCCGACACCGAGCGCGACGCCGATCACGACGAGAACGCGGGTGCGTTCGACATCGACGCCGAGCGAGGCGGCGGCGTCCTCGCCGAGCGTCAGCGCGCGGAAGTCGCGCGCGGTGGCGGCGAGCACCACCCAGCTCGCCAGCATAAAGGGCGCGGCGAGCCAGACATGCTCCATGCTGCGGTCGCGCAGCGAGCCGAGCAGCCAGAACGCGATCTCCAGCGCGATATAGGGATTGGGCGCGAGGTTGAGGATCAGCGCGATCGCGGCGCCGGCGAAACTTGCCAATGCAAGGCCGGCCAGCAGCGTTACCGTCAGCGAGGCGCGGCGTCCGGCAATCGCCACCAGCATGCCGACCGAGACCAGCGCGCCGGCGATGCCGCCGAGCGGCACCCAGATCGACAGCGCGCTGGCGAAACCGAACGCCATGATCGCGGCTGCGGCCGCGGCTGCGGCCTGCGGCGCGCCGAACAGCGAGGGCTCGGCCAGCGGATTGCGCATCAGGCCTTGCAACGCTGCGCCGGCGATGCCGAAGGTGGCGCCGATCAAGGCCGCGAGCAGCGTGCGCGGCAGGCGGATGTCGCGCACAATGATCGAGGCGACGCCCTGATCGGACACCAGCGCCCGCGCCACGGTCTGCGGCGAGAACTGCGCCGGACCGGTCATCAGCGAGGCGACCAGCAGCGCCAGCACCAGAAGGCCGAGCGTTGCGGTGAGCCAGCGTCCTTGTCGGTGCAGATGCATTGAGAATACTTGGGCCTTGAAGAGGATATGGGCCTTGAAATGCAGGGCGCTGACGCCGCGCCACCGGCGTGGCATAACAGGTCGTCATGACCAAGAAAACCTCTGTTGCCGCGCGGTTCGGCTGGATTGTGGCGGGTCTTATCGCGGCCGGTTCGCTGGCGGCGGCGCTGCCGGCGCGGGCCGGTGGCGTGCCGCATCGCGTGGTCTCGTTCAATCTGTGCGCCGACCAGCTTTTGCTGACGCTGGCCGATCCTTCGCAGATCACGGCGCTGTCGCCTTACGCCTTGGACACCAGCCTGTCGGTGACGACGCAGGCCGCCGCGCCGTTCCCGCGGGTGGGCTGGGACGCCGAATCCGTGATCAATCTGTCGCCCGATCTGGTGCTTGCCGGTCCGACCGACCGGCCGACCCGTGCGATGCTCGACGCCGCGGGGCTGCGCGTGGTCGAGGTCGCCTTCGTCACCAACCTTGCACAGGCGCAGCAGCAGGCGCGAGAAATCGGTGCGCTGCTCGGCCATGCCGATCGCGGCACGGCGCTGGCGCAGCAATTGGAGCAGGCGCAGGCGCGGCTCGCGGCCGCCGCCCTGAAACCACCGCGCACCGCCGCGATCGTGCAGCGCGGCGGCTATGCCGAAGGCTCGGCCAGCCTGATCACCGCGATGCTGACGGTCGCCGGCTTGCGACCGCTCGCCGCCGTGCCGGGCGGGTTCGGCGGCTTCGTGTCGATGGAGACGCTGCTGGTCGATGGACCGGACGTGCTGGTGCTGCTCGATCCGCCGCGCGAGGCAGCCGATCAGGGCGCACTGTTCATCACTCATCCAGCCTTGCGCGCGCGTTATGACGAGCGGCGCCGGATCGATCTGTCCTCGCGCTATACGATGTGCGGCGGCCCGGCGCTGGTGCAGGGGCTCGACCGGCTGCGCGAGGCGCTTACGCCGCTACGCTAGGCAACAACTCGATGCCGCCGAAGCCGGCGACGCGGCCCGCCTTGAACAGCACGACATCGCCGGCCAGCCGCCGGATCTCGTCAGGGTCGTGGCTGACATAGACCATCGGCACGTTCTCTTCGTCGCGCAACCGTTCGAGATAGGGCAGGATCTCGCCCTTGCGGTCGTGATCCAGCGCGCCGAGCGGCTCGTCGAGCAGCAGCAGCCGCGGTCTTGCCAGCAGCGCGCGGCCGAGCGCGACGCGCTGGCGCTCGCCGCCCGACAACTGGCCGGGACGCCGCATCTGCAGCGGCTCGATGTCGAGTATGCTGACGATGTGCTGCCAATGCGCGGCATCGCGCGGCAGTCGGTTCATGCGGCGGCCGTAATCGAGATTCTGCGCCACGTTGAGATGCGGAAACAGCCGCGCGTCCTGAAACACGTAGCCAATTCGGCGCTTGTGGGGCGGGATGTTGATGCCGGCGTCGGTGTCGCATAGCACGTCGCCGTCGATGGTGATGCGGCCGCGATCGGGCTTGAGCAAACCCGCGATCAGATTGACCAGCGAGCTCTTGCCGGAGCCGGAAGCGCCGAACAGGCCGGTGACGCGGCTGTCGCTCTGGAATGCGATCTGAAGCGAGAAGCTGCCAAGCTGTTTGGTGACATCGACGGCGAGCATGGTCAGCGTCCGTGCAGGCGGCGGGTGGCGTGGCGGGCGAACACTTCGGACATCACCAGCGCGATCACCGCGATGATCACTGAGACGATCACAAGGCGCAGTGCGGCAAGGTCGCCGTCCGGCGTCTGCAGCAGCGCGTAGATCGCCGAGGAAATGGTCTGGGTCTCGCCGGGAATGTTGGAGACGAAGGTGATGGTGGCGCCGAATTCGCCGAGCGCCTTGGCGAAGCCGAGGATCATGCCGGCCAGAATGCCGGGCGCGGCCAGCGGCAGCGTCACGGTGAAGAACACCTTCCATGGCGAAGCGCCCAGCGTGCCGGCGGCCTGCTCGAGACGGGTATCGATGGCGTCGATCGACAGTCGGATCGGCCGCACCAGTAGCGGAAACGACATCACGCCGCAGGCCAGCGCCGCGCCGGTCCAGCGGAAGGCGAAGACGATACCGAGATTGTCGGCGAGCCACGCGCCGATCATGCCTTTGCGTCCGAAGGTCAGGAGCAGCAGATAGCCGGTCACGACCGGCGGCAGCACCAGCGGCAAATGGATCAGCGCGTCGAGGACGGCCTTGCCCCAGAAATCGCGGCGCGCCAGCAGCCACGCCAGCGCGATGCCGAGCGGCGTCGAGAACAGCGTGGCGACGACGGCGACCCTGACCGAAAGCAGGATCGCCGTCCATTCGGCAGGAGAAAGATCGAACACGTTGGGCGGCTGCTGGTCCGTGTTACGAGGTCGGCTTGATCAGGAAGGCGAAGCCGTATTTCTCGAAGATCGCCTTTGCCGCCGAGGACTGCAAGAAGGCAAGATAGTCATCGGTGCCCGGCTTGGCATTGGTGGTGGCGGCGATCGGATAGATGATCGGCGGATGCGAGTCGGCCGGGAAGGTGCCGACGATCTTCACGCCCGGATCGACCTTGGCGTCGGTCGAGTAGACGATGCCGAGCGCCGCCTCGCCGCGCGAGACCAGCGTCAGCGCCGCGCGCACGTTTTCGGCCATCGCGAACTTCTTTTCGGCGGCCTGCCAGGCGCCGAGCTTCTCCAGCGCGGCCTTGGCGTATTTGCCGACCGGCACCGCCGCGACGTCGCCGGTGGCGATGCGGCCGTCACCGGCGAGCTTGGCGAGATCGAAGCCCTGCTTGATCTCGACCTTGTCGATCTTGGAATCCTTCGGCGCGATCAGCACGATGGTGTTGCCGAGCAGATCGACCTTGGTCGATTCCTTCACGCTCTTCTTCTCGATGGCGTACTTCATCCAGGCAGTATCGGCGGAGATGAAGACGTCCGCCGGCGCGCCCTGCTCGAGCTGCTTGGCGAGCGCCGAGCTTGCGGCGTAGCTCGCCACGATCTTGGTCTTGGTCTTGGCGGTATAGGCCGCATCGACTTCGTCGAGTGCGTTCTTCATCGACGCGGCGGCGAAGTTGGTCAGCGTCTTTTCGGCGGTGGTGGTGGCCGCGGGCGCGGCGGGCCTGCTGTCCTGGGCAAGAGCCTGAGAGAACAGCGGCGCGCAGACCAGCGCGGCGGCAAGCATGGAACGGGTGAAAAGCTTCATATTGGCGCTCCGTATCATTCCGCGGCGAATCGTCGCGCGGATGTCAGAATGAAAATTCTGCAACGACCGTCGGAAGCGCCGTTCCGGATTTTCCAGCAGCTTACGGCATGCCGGGAAATTATCGTGCAGGGGGAATTTAGAGAGCCGGAACGCCGAGGTAAAGCCTTTAACAGCCATCGATCCTTGGCATGGCAACGATCGATCGTCGCGCAAGGCACTGGCAGGAGATCGGCTGGTCGGATCGCGGCCAGCGCGAAGAGAGCGCGGGCGCAGGTCCGGCCCGCGCCCGCTCTTGCAACACAGGATCAGTCCACCGCGATCATGACATCGGAGGCCTTGATGACGGCAATGACCGCGCCGCCGGCCTTGAGGCCGAGCTGGTCGACCGCCTCGTTGGTGATCGAAGCGGTGACGATCTGGCCGCCGCCGATATCGACGCGGACATGGGACGTGGTGGCGCCCTTGGTCACCTCGACCACTTTGCCCTTGATCTGGTTACGTGCACTGATGCGCATGGACATTCTCCGGATTTTTGAAACACGGCGTGCTTCGGTGTGGGTCTGGGGGATCAGGAATGACTGTATTGCGGCGAATATAGCGATGTCGTGACATCAAGCCTAGCCGGAGGGGCAGGGGTTGTTTCAAACCGCGCCGATTGCCAAACCGCGATTGCAGCGGGCGACTACGACTTTAGGGGGAGAGCACCACCTGACGGCATTCGGGCGGCAGGTCGGCGAGAGTGAGCGGCGGTTTCGGCTTCGGCGGCTTCACCGGCGGCTTGGGATGCAGCACCGCGTCGCTGAACCAGTAGGCGAGATCGCCGGCGCTGCAATGCTCGCCGTGATCGGGCGGCGTCTGCGACTCGCAGGCGGCGCTGCCATGCGGACATTTCATGCGGATGTGGAAGTGATAGTTGTGGCCGTACATCGGCCGCACCTTCGACAGCCAGCTCCGGTCGCCCTTGGCTTCGCGGCACAGCGCCTTCTTGATCGCGGCATTGACGAAGATGCGCTCGACCTGCGGCTCCTGCGCCGCGGCGCGGATCACAAAGAGATGCTGCGGCGTCCACACCCTGGGATCGATGTCGAGACGGTTCGCCGCCACCATGTTGACCGCGGACATCTCCTCGCGCTCGTTGCGCGAGAGCATGCGGTTCGGCATCGGGGTCAGCCAGATATCAGCATCGAGCCCGATCTGATGGCTGGCGTGGCCGGTGAACATCGGCCCGCCGCGCGGCTGCGACATGTCGCCGACCAGCAGGCCGGGCCAGCCCGCGACCTTGTTGACCTTGGCCGACAGCCGTTCGAGCAGCGCGACCAGTTCGGGATTGCCCCAGTTGCGGTTGCGCGACAGCCGCATCACCTGCCAGGTCTGGCCGTTGATCGGCAGCGCCTGCGCGCCGGCGAGGCATCCCTTGGCGTAGAAGCCGATCGAGCGCACCGGCGAGGAGGCCGGCGTCGCCTTGCGGCCGAAAATCTCCTTGGCGGCGAGAGCCGGATCGTTCGGATTGGCGAGCGGCGGCAGCGGCTTCGGCTCGAGCGTGCCCTTGGTCTGTGCATGGGCCGGGGCGCTCGTCGCGAGCGCCAGCAGCGCGGCGGCCACCGTCGTTCGCATCGGCCCGGGAATCATGCGGCTGCGTCGCATGAGGAATGTATAGCCGAGCCGTGCTGCTCCGACGAGACCGCGCGGGCTTGAGGGCATGACGCGAAAGGCGGAATCCGCAGAGGCTTTGCCGTCCCGGACGTTCATCGGGCCTTAACCGTATTGTCGATTGGAGCGCGTCGGGCAGGCGCCGGCCTGAGCGGCTGGCGGAAGTGCCTTTGCAGGACAATGTAGAAAATTTTTCTCTTAAAGTGCCGACCGGGGAATAATCTTTGCGCACTCACCGACACTTCATGCCTTGCCGGCACCTGGCATCCGCATGTCGATCCAATCTGTCTCGATCGTCGCCCGTCCGGCACCGGTGGTCCCGCACTGTGGAGCCGGTGGTGAGTGGTCCAAGGATACCGTTTCTTAGACAGTTACCTGAACACTGCCGGCAACACGCAGGTGAGGTTGGCGGAAGAATGCCGGTTGCTCGGCCAATAAGACCAAGAAAACGCAGAATCACGGTCCCGCGCACGAGGCGCAGGCCGAAGGCTGCTCCAAAGCTGGGACTGCGCGTGCGGCCGGCCTCCGCGGCCGGCGAAGCCTTGCGCGAATGCAACGATGTGGAGACCGCGCTCGCCGAAGCCCGCAAGGCGCATGACCGCCTGCATGAGGCGATCGATCTGCTGCCGCAGGGCATCGTGTTTTTCGATGCCGAAGGCCGCTTCATTCTCTGGAACAGGAAATACGCCGAGATCTACCACACCACGTCGCACATGTTCAGACCGGGCGCCCGGTTCGAGGACATCGTGCGGGCCGGCGTGGCGAACGGGTGTTATCCCGAAGCCAAGGGCCGCGAGGAAGAGTGGATCGCCGAGCGGATGGCCCAGTTTGCCCAGCCCACCAACCGCCGCGAAGTGACGCTGACCGACGGGCGCTGCCTTCTGATCGAGGAGCGCGCCACCAAGGATGGCGGCGTGGTTGGCCTGCGCGTCGACATCACCGAGTTGAAGCAGCGCGAAGCGTCCTTCCGCCTGCTGTTCGAGAGCAATCCGGTGCCGATGATCGTGTGCGAGATCGACACCGAGCGCATCGTCGGTGCCAACGAAGCCGCGCTCGCCCATTACGGCTATTCGCGGGAGGAATTCGAGAAGCTCACCATCCACGATATCCAGGCATTTGAATCCGGCCTGCCATGGGATGGCGATCAAAGCGTTGACGAGCGCAACGCACGGACCTGGAAACACATCAAAGCCGACGGTTCGCTGATCGATGTCGCGGTCTATTCGCGGCGTCTGACCTTCGAGGAGCGTCCCGCCGCCCTGCTGGCGCTGATGGACATCACCGAGCGCAAGCGCGCCGAGGCGCATCTGGCATTCGCCGCCCAGCACGACAATCTCACCGGTCTCGCCAACCGCGCGCTGCTTTGCCAGCAGCTCGACGATCGTCTCATGCACACCCGGCGCAACCGCAAGAAAGTGGCGGTGCTGTTCTTCAATCTCGACGGCTTCAAGGCGGTCAACGATTCGCTCGGCCACGGCATCGGCGACAAGCTTTTGATCGGCGTCGCGCGCCGCCTGCAATCGGTGCTGCGCGAGGAGGATCTGATCGCGCGGCTCGGCTCCGACGAATTCGCCATCGTGCAGTCGGATGTGACGCGGCCGGAGGATGCCGCTCTGCTGGCCAAGCGCCTGCTCGGCGCCAACAGCGATCCGTATGTGTTCGACGGCCACACCGTGATGTGCGGCGCCAGCGTCGGCATCGCCATCGGGCCCGGCGACGGCGAGGATGCCGACAAGCTGCTCAAGAACGCCAACATGGCGCTGTCGCGCGCCAAAAGCGAAGGCCGCGGCATGTTCAGCTTCTTCGAGCCGGACATGGACGCGCGCGCGCAGAAGCGCCGCCGCATCGAGATGGATCTGCGCGCGGCGATCGACGGCGGCGTGCTGCAGCCGCATTATCAGCCGCTGATCGATTTGAAGACCGGGCGCGTCACCGGCGCCGAGGCGCTGGTGCGCTGGCCGCATCCGACACGCGGCACGGTGCCGCCGGCCGAGTTCATTCCGGTCGCGGAAGAAACCGGCCTGATCAATCCGATCGGCAATCTGATGCTGCGCCGCGCCTGCATGGATGCGGCAAGCTGGCCGGGCGACGCGCGTGTCGCGGTCAACCTGTCGCCGCTGCAATTCCGGGTCGGCAATCTGCTGGCGGTGGTGATGGATGCGCTCAAGCAATCCGGTCTGCCGCCGAAACGGCTCGAGCTCGAGATCACCGAGACGCTGTTGCTGGAAAAGAGCGATCAGGTGCTGGCGACGCTGCACGCGTTGCGCTCGCTCGGCGTGCGCATCTCGATGGACGATTTCGGCACCGGCTATTCGAGCCTGAGCTATCTGCGCAGTTTCCCGTTCGACAAGATCAAGATCGACCGCTCTTTCGTCAACGACCTTGCCGCCAATCACGAGGCGCATGCGATCGTGCGTTCGATCATCAGCCTCGGCATGAGTCTCGGCGTCACCATCACCGCCGAAGGCGTCGAGACCGAGGCCGAACTGAGCTGCCTGCGCGCCGAAGGCTGCCACGAAGGGCAGGGCTTCCTGTTCAGCCGCGCGCGGCCGAACGCCGAGATCGTACAATTGCTCGCCGCCCAGCACGCCGCGCCCGGCTCGGCACAGCCTGCCGTCATGGACTGACGCGCGGCGATCACCGCGCAACCGGACTCGAAAAGGCCGCCGCTGCCAGATGGGCCGCGGCGGCCTCTTGTCGTTCAAATCACCAAATTGAAAAGGACCGCCGGCTATTTGGCCTGGTCGTCGATCCCGGCATCCGGCGCATGCTTCTGGATCGAGGCGATTGCGTCCATGGCCGAGGACTTCTGCTTGTAGCCTTCCGAACTGCACATGGTCTCGCCGTTCGAGGCCTTGAAGCGAAACCGAAACTCTCCCGCCTTGTCTTTGTAGACTTCAAACTTGTAGGCCATTGACGTCTCCGTTGCTGGACATGGATGCGCAGGCAGCGTCGTGGCATCACGCGGCGGTGTCAAGCGCGCTGACCAGAGCTAAGTGGTGACTATTTACCCTTCTCGGATCAGCGGGAGTATAAAGAAAATTAGAATAAGAGAGTTAGCGCGCGA
The DNA here is from genome assembly GCA_964384815.1 of uncultured Afipia sp. Classification (GTDB taxonomy): domain Bacteria; phylum Pseudomonadota; class Alphaproteobacteria; order Rhizobiales; family Xanthobacteraceae; genus Afipia. The sequence goes on from CAYLLZ010000004.1 coordinate 40,375, forward strand.
AGCGGGGAACGTTCCTATAATACTGCCGTTCAGAAAAAGATTAATTGTAGCGACCTTGTGGAGACGATATGAGCCGTTTTTGGATTATTGCTCCTTTTGCTTCAAAGCCGCCTGAGCAGTTTGAAAAGGTGTGGGAGTACGATCTGGCGAACAATGTTATTTCAATTGGATGGCCGGGTTTTGGCAATGTGTTGGAATTAAGCGAAGCCGAATTGGCAGAAACGGTCGCTAATATCTATTCTCACAAGCCCCCGCAGACGCAAAGCCTCATCACTAATATGCTTTGGGCATTCTATCACGTCGTACGTCCAGGGGACACAATTATAGCGAGGCGCGGGCGGAAGACGCTTGCTGCTGTTGGTAAAGTTACCAAAAGTGCGGTTTGGTCGCCAGGAAGAAATCCTTTAACGGATCACGCGGGTTATTTAGGTGTCGAATGGCGGCTCTCGCCGCGTGATAAAGAGTTTAACAGCATTGTATTTCCGATGCATTCTCTGAGCGAGGTCTCAAGCGAGGATGTTGAGCAACTCTTGCGACCCGATGAGTTGGCGCTTCCAAGCCACGAGCCTGCCGTTGGAACGGCGGGAGATGTTATAGAAGACGCTACGGTCTTTGTGCTTGAGAAATATCTTGAGGATTTTATCGTCAGTAATTTTAATGCAATATTCAGGGGAAGGCTGGATATCTATCAAGATAGCGAGGGAAATGACGGTCAGCAGTATACGACCGATATAGGTCCAATTGACATTTTAGCTGTCGATCCTGAAACGAAAGCTTTCGTCGTTATCGAACTAAAAAAGGGCCGTCCTTCAGATCAAGTTGTGGGGCAGATTCTTCGATACATGGGATGGGTGAAGGAAAAGCTTTGTACCGAGGGGCAGCTAGTAAAGGGACTCGTAATCTGCCAAGGTCGCGACAAGAAGCTGGACTATGCACTAAGTATCGTGAACGGCATCGATATTCGATATTACTCAGTATCTTTTAGCCTTCGAGAGAATCCTTAGAAGCGGGCAGTTTCGATCAGCCCTCAGCTATCCACCTTGAGTGCGGCGATGAAGGCTTCCTGAGGGATGTCGACCTTGCCGAACTGCCGCATCTTCTTCTTGCCTTCCTTCTGCTTCTCCAGAAGCTTGCGTTTGCGCGTGATGTCGCCGCCGTAGCATTTCGCGGTGACATCCTTGCGCAGCGCGCGCACGGTCTCGCGCGCGATCACCTTGCCGCCGATCGCCGCCTGGATCGGGATCTGGAACATGTGCGGCGGGATCAATTCCTTCATCTTCTCGACCATGGCGCGGCCGCGGCCTTCGGCGCGCGAGCGATGCACCAGCATCGAAAGCGCATCGACCGGCTCGTTGTTGACGAGGATCTGCATCTTCACGAGATCGGCAGGCTTGTAATCGGTGAGGTGATAGTCGAACGAGGCATAGCCCTTGGAGACCGATTTCAGCCGGTCGTAGAAATCGAACACCACCTCGTTGAGCGGCAGCTCGTATTTCGCCATCGCGCGGGTGCCGACGTAAGTCAGCTCCTTCTGCGTGCCGCGCCGTTCCTGACACAGCTTGAGCACGGAGCCGAGATATTCGTCCGGCGTCATGATCGTGGCCTCGATCCACGGCTCCTCGATCTCGGCGATCTTCACCACGTCCGGCATGTCGATCGGATTGTGAATCTCGATCTCCTGCCCGTCGGTGAGATGCATCTTGTAGATCACGGAGGGTGCGGTCGCGATCAGGTTGAGATTGAACTCACGCGACAGCCGCTCCTGGATGATCTCCAGATGCAGCAGGCCGAGGAAGCCACAGCGGAAGCCGAAGCCAAGCGCCGCGCTGGTTTCCATCTCGAAAGAGAAGCTGGCATCGTTGAGCCGCAGCTTGCCCATCGCCGCGCGCAGCGTCTCGAAATCGTCGGCATCGACCGGGAACAGGCCGCAGAACACCACCGGCACCGCCGGCTTGAAGCCCGGCAGCATCTCGGTGACCGGCTTGCGGTCGTCGGTGATGGTGTCGCCGACGCGGGTGTCGGCGACTTCCTTGATCGCGGCGGTAATGAATCCGACCTCGCCGGGCCCGAGCTCATCGACATTGACCATCTTCGGCGTGAACACGCCGACGCGCTCGACGTCATAGGCAGCGCCGGTGCCCATCATGCGGATGCGGTCGCCTTTCTTCAGCACGCCGTCGACCACGCGCACCAGCACGACGACGCCGAGATAGACGTCGTACCAAGAGTCCACCAGCAGCGCCTTCAGCGTCGCGTCGCGGTCGCCCTTCGGCGGCGGCAGGCGGGTGACGATGGCTTCCAGCGCGTCGGGAATGCCGAGACCGGTCTTGGCCGAGACCATGATGGCGTCGGAGGCGTCGATGCCGATCACGTCCTCGATCTGCTGCTTGACCTGCTCGGGCTCGGCGGCCGGCAGATCGACCTTGTTGAGCACCGGGACGATCTCGAGGTTGTTGTCGATCGCCTGATAGACGTTGGCGAGCGTTTGTGCCTCCACGCCCTGCGAAGCGTCGACCACCAGCAGCGCGCCTTCGCAGGCGGCGAGGCAGCGGCTGACCTCATAGGCGAAGTCGACGTGGCCGGGCGTGTCCATCAAATTGAAGACGTAGGTCTGGCCGTCCTTGGCCTTGTAGTTGAGGCGGACGGTCTGCGCCTTGATGGTGATGCCGCGCTCGCGCTCGATGTCCATCGAATCGAGCACCTGCTCCTTCATCTCGCGCGCCTCCAGCCCGCCCGTGGTCTGGATCAGGCGGTCGGCCAGCGTCGATTTGCCATGGTCGATATGGGCGACGATGGAGAAGTTGCGGATGTTCGAGATTGGCTTGGTTGTCATGGCGGCGAGATAGCATCTGGGCATTTGCCGGCAAAGCGGAATTCGGCGTTGCGCAGGGAATTTGCCCGGCGAAACCGAGGCCTGTTCTGGCGGCAATTGCCGTTGCCGCCGGGCGCTGCTAGCTGTTGGCGATGGAACATCCAGCGAGTCCCGCGGCGCGGCCGCAAACCGGCCTCAAATCCCGGCAAAAGGCCCGGCTGCGCCATGTGCCGGTGTCGCGGCGTCTGGCCGCATGGGTGGCGGCGCTCGCCCATGACGACAAGACCAGCACGCGCTTTGTGATCGCGTTCGCCGTGATCCACGCGCTGCTCTGGACCATGATCCTGACCGCGCTCAAGGGCGCGCAGGACATCCATTTCGACGTCACCGAAGCCTATGCCTGGGGCCGCAAATTCCTGCTCGGCTATGGCAAGCATCCGCCGCTGTCGGGCTGGATCTCCGGCATCTGGTTCCGGATCTTCCCCGCCACCGACTGGGCCGCCTATGCGCTGGCGATGACGGTGGCGGCGTGCGGCCTGGTGATCTGCTGGCTGATCGCCCGCCGCGTGGTCGGTCCGCGCCGCGCCATGTTCGCCATGGTGATGCTGGCGCTCTATCCGATGTTCAATCTCAAGGGCTTCAAATACAACCCGGACATCCTGCAGCTTGCGATGCTGCCGCTGGTGGTGCTGGCCTATCTCGATGCCTTCGACAAGCGCACGGTGCGCTCCGGCGTCTGGCTCGGCCTGGCAGGTGCGGCGGCTCTCTTGACGAAATACTGGGCGCTGACGGTGATCGGCGCGGTCGGGCTTGCGGCGTTGTTGCATCCGGATCGTCTCGCCTTCCTGCGCTCGCCGGCGCCGTGGGCGGCGCTGCTTGTGATGCTGCTCGCGATCAGCCCGCATCTGTGGTGGCTGAAGCAGGTCGAGTTCGCGCCGCTGATCTATGCCGGCGATATCTATGGCGCACGGCCGATCTTGGAGACGGTGCGCCGCGCCTCGACCTATTCGCTGCACCATCTCGCCTTCCTGCTGTTTCCGGTCGCATGCGGCGCCATCGCGCTGGCCTGGCGGCTGCAATGGTGGCGATCGCTGCGCCAGCGCGGCGTCATCGGCGAATTCGTCGCCTCGGTGAAGCGGCCGTGGGCGCGCGGCCCGAACGCCAGCGTCAATCTGTCCCGCGCGCGGCAGATCTGGGCGATTGCGATCATTCTGGCGATCGTGCCGCAGTTTGTCGCGCCGTTATTCCACATCACCGTCAAGAGCGACTGGGGCATTCCGCTGTTCTTCCTGGTGCCGCTGGCGCTGGTTGCGATCCCGGCGTTGCGCGTACCGCAGATGGCGTTGATCCGCCTGATGCTGATCTGGGCCGGCTTCACCTTCATCATGCTGGTGATCTCGCCGATCATCGCGGCGCAGACGGTGCGTCAGCACGGCCCGGCGGGCGCGTCCTTCACGCCGCGTTCGGAATTCGCGCTGCAGCTCACCGAAGCCTGGCGCGCGCGCTTCAACCGGCGCTGGGCGGTGGTGGTGGCGAGCACCGAGGCGGGCACGCCGATGACCTTCTACAGCCCGGATCATCCGGCGACGTTCACGCCGGGCGAATTGTGGGGCTCGGGCCTGTCGAGTCTGGAGGAGGCCAAGCAGCGCGGCTTCATCGGCATCTGCGATACCACCGATTTCCGGCTTGCCGCCTGCGAAGCGTGGATGGCGGCGAACACGGAAGGTGCGGAGAACATCAGCATCACCGCGCGGCGTTATTTCCACGGCAAGGCGGGACCGGCGGTGCGCTGGAAAATCTGGATCATGCCGCCGCTGCGTAGCGACGACGAGGAGTAGATCGTCGAGGTTATCAGTGTAGCGTCGTTGCCGGGCTTGACCCGGCAATCCATCATTTGTCGAGAAGAGATGGATGCGCGGATCAAGTCCGCGCATGACGATCGCAGATTCGATCGCAGTGTAAACTGCCTGGTGCTCGCTATTCCTCGCCGAACTTGTTGGTGACGAGTTCGGTGATGGCGTCGAGCGCGGCCTGCGCTTCGCGGCCCTTGGCCGACACCGTGATCGAGGTGCCGATGCCGGCGGACAGCATCATCAGGCCCATGATCGAGGTGCCGCCGACGCTCTCACCGTTGCGGGTGACGGTGAGCTCGGCGTCGAACTTCTCGGCGGTCTGCACGAATTTGGCGGAAGCGCGCGCATGCAGGCCGCGCTTGTTGGTGATCGGAATTTCGCGGACAAGGCCGCCGGCGGTGCGCGCCTGATTGTCCGATGCGTCGCTCATTTTCCGGCCAGCACGCGGCTTGCGATGGTGACGTATTTGCGGCCCGCTTCCTGCGCGGCGGCGATGGCGTCGGGCAGGGTCTTCTCCTCGCGCACCTTGGCGAGCTTCACCAGCATCGGCAGGTTGATGCCGGCCAGCACTTCGACCTTGGGGCGGCTCATGCAGGAGATCGCGAGGTTGGAGGGCGTGCCGCCGAACATGTCGGTGAGAATGGCGACGCCGTCGCCGCTATCGACGCGCTTCACCGCCTCGATGATATCGCTGCGGCACAGATCGGCATCGTCTTCGGCGCCGATGGTGATCGCCTCGATCTGTTTTTGCGGACCCATGACATGTTCAAGCGCCGCCTTGAACTCGTCGGCAAGACGCCCGTGGGTCACCAATACCAAACCAATCATCAAAGACTCCTCGCGGGCGCGTTGTGCGCCGCACGAAAGGGCCACATGTTGACCATTCGGAGCCGGGGCGCAAGAGGGCATCTTGGCCTTATCCCCTCGCAGGCGGAGGGGGCGGCGGCGGTCAAATGGGGGGCCATGATGGGACTTATATGGTTACCAATTCCTTTCGGGCAATCGGCAGGGCCGGCCCCGGCGGCCGTCGCAACCTTAACTTGTCGTCAGGAAAGCCAGCACCAGCGGCAGCGCCCGATGGCCGGCCGCCACCGGTATCCGCGGCAATTCCACCCCTGAAATTACCGTTCGCAGCGCCTCCGGACCCGGCAGGCGCGCGCCGTCGGGAGCGGCGAGATCGACCACCAGGCCCACCGGCGCCTCAGGCACAAAGTCGCAGTGGCGCAGCCCGAGCCCGCGGATCTCGATCATGCCGGCGAGTTCTGAGACCGCGAGGACCATCAGGTTCCCGTCCTGATTGATGAGACGCACGCGGTCGTCGCCCACCAGCACGGCGTGCGGCACGATGCCGGCACGTCCGGCGAGGATCAGGTCGAACACCAGACTGGACTTGCCGCTGCCGGAGGCGCCGCGAATGAGGATGGCGTGTTCGCCGACCTTGACCGCCGAGCCGTGGATACTGGGCTGGGTACTGGGCGTGTCGCTCGCCGTCATATCGCGGGCAGCCGCACGGTGAAGCGCGCGCCGGCAATCCGCGTGTTGCCGTCAGGATCGGCCGGACCAGCACGGTTCTCGGCCCAGATCTTTCCGCCATGGGCCTCGATGATCTGCTTGGAGATCGACAGGCCAAGGCCGGAATTCTGGCCGAAGCCCTGATGCGGACGGTCGGTGTAAAAGCGCTCGAAGATCTTCTCCAGCGCGCCGGGACGGATGCCGGTGCCGTCGTCGTCGATCACGATCTCGACCTCGGTCTTGCGGCGGCGGCAGGTGACGCGGACCTTGTCGCCCGGCTCGGAGAACGATTGCGCGTTGGCGAGCAGGTTGGAGATCACCTGGCCGAGGCGCGAGTCATGGCCGGGCACCGAGAAGCTGTCGGTGCGCGGCCCCTCGAAGCGGGTCTCGACCTTCACATCGTTACCCTGCCGCGTTTCGTTGGCGACCGAGGTCAGCGTCTCGAGCAGGCGGCGCACATCGACCGGCTCGGCGTCCTGCCGCTGCAGTTCGGCATCGAGGCGGCTCGCATCGGAGATGTCGGAGATCAGGCGGTCGAGCCGTCGCACGTCATGCTCGATCACCGCGAGCAGGCGGCCCCGGCTGTCGTCGGAGCGCGCCAGCGGCAGCGTCTCCACCGCCGAACGCATCGAGGTCAGCGGGTTCTTCAGTTCGTGCGCGACGTCGGCGGCGAACCGCTCGATGCCCTCGATGCGGTTGTAGAGCGCATCGGTCATGTCGCGCAGCGCGCCGGACAGATGGCCGATCTCGTCGCTGCGGCGGGAGAAGTCGGGAATTTCGACGCGGGTCTTGATGCGGCGGCGGACGCGCTCGGCGCTTTCGGCGAGGCGACGCACCGGCCCCGCGATGGTCGAGGCGAGCAGCAGCGACAGCACGATCATCACCACGGCGGCGATGCCGAACACTTTGAGAATGGCGAGACGCTCGGCGGTCACCATCTGGTCGATGTCGTCGCCCTGCGTCGAGAGCATCAGCGCGCCATGCACGGCGCGGAAGCGCTGCACCGGCACCGCGACCGAGACGATCACCTCGCCGCGGTCGTTGATCCGCACCATGCTGTCCTTGCGGCCGTCGAGCGCCTGATGCACCTCGGCGTAACCGTTGCCGTTCTCCGGGCCGAGCTCGCGATAGAGCGGCAGGTCGCCGCGATTGAGCCAGGTGCGGATCGCGATCATGGTGCGCTCGGCCAGTCCGGGCTTGTCGGCGGAGGGCGGCGGCAGCTCGAAACGCAGCACGTCGCCGCGGCCATAGAGATTGCGGCTGTCGAGCAGCAGCACGCCGTCGCGGTCGTAGATGCGCGCGCGCGTCTTGGTCGGCGAGATCAGGCGGCGCAGCACCGGCGCGACGCGCTCCGGATTGATCGGGAAATCGAGGTTGGAAAGAATTTCCTCGGCGGGGCCGAGCGACTCGCCCGTCTTCAGATCCGTGAGGCGATCCGGATCGACGGTGATGGTGTTGGTCTCGACGGTCGCCGAGGCGGCGATCGCGCCCGAGATGATCTCGGCCTGCACCAGCAGGCTCTGCGCGCGGGCGTCGATCAGGCCGGCGCGGAATTGCGAGAGGTAGAGAATGCCGGCGACGAGAGCGATCAGGCCGATCAGGTTGAGCGAGACGATGCGGCGGGTGAGGCTGGAGAAGGTCAGCGCGACCAGATACTGGCCGGCACGCTGCAGCAGATGGCGCGGCTGCCAGTTGCGGCGCTCCTCCGTCTCCTCGGTGCCAACGGCAACATCGATCTCGGAGGCGGTCGCTGCCCCGGTGTTATCGTCGTCCGTGGTTTGATCCGGCTGCGTTCGATCGAGCAATCGCAAACCCGCCTTGGTTGATATCCTAGGTCATGTGCTTCGGGCGCAATCCCCTGCCCACGCCCGAATGATTGCGATCCGCCGCGCCCGGGGCCGGTCGCGGCGGATGAACGTGATGCGATGCGTCAGGCGGCTTCCTTGAAGCGATAGCCGACGCCATAGAGCGTTTCGATCATCTCGAAATCGTCGTCGACCACCTTGAACTTCTTGCGCAGTCGCTTGATGTGGCTGTCGATGGTGCGGTCGTCGACGTAAACCTGGTCGTCATAGGCGGCGTCCATCAGCGCGTTGCGGCTTTTCACCACGCCCGGACGCTGCGCCAGTGCCTGCAGGATCAGGAATTCGGTCACGGTCAGCGTCACCGGTTCGTTCTTCCAGGTGCAGGTGTGGCGCTCGGGGTCCATGCGCAGCAGGCCGCGCTCCAGCGCCTTGGTGTCCATTTCCTTCTGCTGGGTGGCGGGGTCCTTCGGCACCGCGCGGCGCAGCACCGCCTTGACGCGCTCGACCAGCAGGCGCTGGGAGAACGGTTTGCGGATGAAGTCGTCGGCGCCCATCTTGAGGCCGAACAGCTCGTCGATCTCCTCGTCCTTGGAGGTGAGGAAGATCACCGGCAGATCGGACTTCTGCCGCAGCCGACGCAAGGTTTCCATGCCATCCATGCGCGGCATCTTGATGTCGAGGATCGCCATGTCCGGCGGCGAGGTCTTGAAGCCTTCGAGCGCGGAGGCACCGTCGGTATAGGTCATGATCCGGTAGCCTTCGGCCTCCAGTGCAATCGAGACCGAGGTCAGAATGTTGCGGTCGTCATCGACGAGAGCGATTGTTGGCATGGGTCACTTTTCCGAAACTTGTTTGCGGACGGCTCCCCGGTTCAAGCCAAGGATGCCGAACAAAATATGGCAGAGTTGCCGGAGCCACGAGCTATGCAAAGCTGGGCTGAAATGTGGCCCAGGTTCCCTGAACACGGATTTGACGCCACTTTCTGTCAATATAACCCCGAAATCGGCAAAAGAACCCCCCGGAGCCGAAAAAAAGCCAACAGATTCAGGGAAGGACCAGCACCGATGATGCCGTCACCCGGAGTGAAATCCGCCGATATCGTCCGTTCGCTGCTGCGCCGGAGCAGGCAGGGCGCGCTTGCCACTCTGATGGCGGACGGCGGCGATCCCTATTGCTCGCTGGTGGCGACCGCAACCGACACCGATGGCTCGCCCTTGCTGCTGATCTCGCGCCTCGCGGTCCATACCAAGAATATTCTGGCCGACCCACGGGTCTCGCTGATGCTGGACGAGCGCGCACCGGGCGATCCACTGGAAGGCGCCCGCATCATGGTCGCGGGCGAGGCCCGGCAGAGCGATGACGCGGCGGTGCGGCGGCGCTATCTCGCCGCGCAGCCGGGGGCGGAGGGGTTCGCCGATTTTCCGGACTTTGCGTTCTTCCGGATCGAGGTGAAGGCCGCGCATCTGGTCGCGGGCTTCGGCCGCATCGTCGATCTGAAGCCCGAGCAGTTTCTCACCAGCCTTGCGGGCGCCGACGCACTGGTTGCGGCGGAGCCTGATATCGTCGCGCATATGAACGAGGATCATCGCGAGGCGATGGCGCTCTATGCCACGCGCCTGCTCGGCGCCGAGGCGGGCAACTGGCTCTGCACCGGCTGCGATCCGGAAGGTCTCGACCTGCAGGATGACCGCCGGACGCTGCGGCTGGTATTTCCGCAGCGCATCACCGAGCCGATGGCGTTGCGAAAGACTTTGAAGGAGCTCGCCGATCTCGCCCGCTCGCAGGCCGCGTGATGGCCGCTGCGACCATTTTGCCCACGATCACAGGAAAACCGGAATCGCGCGCTGGGCTGGCGGCGTTCACGACTAAAGGCGGAGCGCGGGATGTCATGATCCCGCACTAAGCTTTGCGACCTCGGCAACGACAATCGCGCATCCAAGCGCGGCTCATGGGAGGAGATTGCGTGAAGGAAACCGGTGTTCGTAACAGCGCCTTCGGCGCCGACAAATTCGGATTCAGAAATCTCGGAGAGGTGTACTGGAATCTCGGAACGGCGCCGCTCTACGAGCACGCGCTGCGCAACAACGAGGCTGAACTCACCGCCGACGGCGCGCTGTGCGCCGAGACCGGCGTGTTCACCGGCCGCAGCCCGAAGGACAAGTTCACCGTCCGCGATGCCAACACCGACGGCACGATGTGGTGGGCCGGCAACCAGTCGATCACGCCCGAGCAATTCCAGGCGCTGCACGAGGACTTCATCAAGCAGGCCGAGGGCATGACGCTGTTCGCGCAGGACCTCTATGGCGGCGCCGATCCGAAATTCCACATCAAGGTGCGGGTCTATGCCGAACTCGCCTGGCACTCGTTGTTCATCCGCACGCTGCTGCGCCGTCCCGAGGCGGCCGAGCTTGCCGACTTCACGCCGGAGCTGACGATCGTCGATCTGCCGAGCTTCCGTGCCGATCCGAAGCGCCACGGCGTGCGTTCCGAAAATGTCGTCGCGATCGACTTCACCCGCAAGATCGTGCTGATCGGCGGCAGCCGCTATGCCGGCGAGATGAAGAAGTCGGTGTTCACCACGCTGAACTATTACCTGCCGGCGCAGGGCGTGATGCCGATGCATTGCTCGGCCAATGTCGGTCCCGAGGGCGACTCGGCGATCTTCTTCGGCCTGTCCGGCACCGGCAAGACCACGCTGTCGGCGGACCCCGCGCGCACGCTGATCGGCGACGACGAGCATGGCTGGGGACCTGACGGCATCTTCAATTTCGAGGGCGGCTGCTACGCCAAGACCATCAAGCTGTCGCAGGAGGCGGAGCCTGCGATCTACGACGCCAGCATGCGCTTCGGCGCGGTGCTGGAGAACGTCGTGGTCGATCCGCTCACCCGCAAGCCGGATTTCGACGACGGCTCGAAAACCGAGAACACCCGCTCGGCCTATCCGCTCGACTTCATTCCCAACGCCTCGAAGACCGGGCGCGCCGGCCAGCCGCGCAATCTGGTGATGCTCGCCGCCGATGCCTTCGGCGTGTTGCCGCCGATCGCACGGCTCAATCCGGCGCAGGCGATGTATCACTTTTTGTCCGGCTACACCGCCAAGGTCGCGGGCACCGAGCGCGGTCTCGGCTCCGAGCCGCAGCCGGAATTCTCCGCCTGCTTCGGCGCGCCGTTCCTGCCGCGCGATCCGACCGAATACGGCCAGATGCTGCGCGAACTGATCGCGCGGCACAATGTCGATTGCTGGCTGGTCAACACCGGCTGGACCGGCGGCAAATACGGCGTCGGCAGCCGCATGCCGATCAAGGTGACGCGCGCGCTGCTCTCCGCCGCGCTCGACGGCTCGCTGCGCAGCGTGAAATTCCGCACCGATCCTTATTTCGGATTCGCGGTGCCGACCTCGCTGCCGGGCGTGCCGTCCGACATTCTCGATCCGGTCAATACCTGGGCCGACAAGGCCGAGTTCGACAAGACCGCGCGGGCGCTGGTCGGCATGTTCCAGAAGAACTTCGCCAAATTCGAGAGCCACGTCGATGCCGACGTGCTCGCCGCCGCGCCCGAGGTGAAACTCGCGGCGGAGTGAGGCTGGTGGATTTTAGGAATGCGAAGGGCGGCTGTCGGGCCGCCCTTCGTTTGACGGCGAATGGATAGTTAGTAGCAGCGTGTCTTTTGCTTCTCTCCTTGCGGAATCCATGATTCTGTTAGCGTTGCTGATAGCAAGGAGATTCGCATGCCGGACGCAACGTACAATCTGAACGGTGCCTTCAAGCCAACCCTGAAGCGTTTTGCGGATCTTAGTGGACCCGATTTTTTCCCTACACCGCGATGGGCGACCTTCGCGTTGATCGACAATGAAAAATTTAGTGGAGACATCTGGGAGAGTGCTTGCGGTGATGGTTCTATGTCTCGCGTTCTCGAAGAGACTGGCCAACCAGTACGGAGTTCTGACCTATATGAGCGTGGTTTTGGCGAAACAGGTATTGATTTTTTAACGGCGCAACTCTCGGCGGAGAATATAGTGACCAACCCGCCGTATAATTGCGCCGAGGCTTTTGTAGCTAGCGGCATCAAGCGCTCGAAGCACAAGTTTGCTCTTCTGCTGAGGCTTGCTTTTCTTGAAGGAGCAAATCGCGCCAATACTATTTTTTCTAAGACACCACCATCTCGGGTTTGGGTCTTTAGCGAGCGCATCACGTTTTACCCGAATGGTGTTGAGCCAAGGGGCAGTGGTACGACGGCATACGCATGGTTTGTGTGGGATAAGGATTCGCCGGGCTCAACTGAGTTGAAATGGTTTAAGCCCGGCTACAAATCTAAGTTTGTTTAAGCGGCCTTGCGTGCCAGCCGCAAGCCGCCCGGAATCGCCTCTAGGCGGCCCTCATAGATGGCGTTACCGGGTGATTTCTTGTGTGACGTAATATTGCGAACCTGTTGCTCCCACACTGCCTCATTGGGGCGTGTCGGAGATGGAGCTAAATCTTCTAAGGAAAGTGTGACGTGCTCAGGAATTTCAGCGATTAGCTGAGCAATAGTGGCTTGCTGTGCGGGAGTTACTTTAAGAATCGCCTCAACCAAGTCAGCAATCTCAGCTTCCGTAATGCGGGACATCCATGAGCTCCTATGTTGTTGGAGAGCACACGAAGTAGTGATTGCATTGGAACTATTTTAGTCAGGAATGCTGTCCTAACTCAACTTTTACGAGAAATTTCCCCGATTCGTCCTTTCGTTTTGCTATTTGCTTTCTGGACTTTGGAACAAATTAAGAACATCTTTACAAGTCATTGATATATCGTTGTGATTCGTCGCTGTGCGGCTACCATATGTTGGGCCTGTCGCGGATTGTGAGGACCATATGTCCAATATTGCTTTCGACACCATGGCGCTGACGCGCATCGCCGACTTCGCCCGCACGCTGAGCCGCCTGCATGCCACCGCACGCCGCCAGATCGTCGATGACGACCAGATCGACCGCGAGTTCAATGCGGTCTGCCAGTCGATCTGGGGCTACACCACCGACGACCTGATGGACGACATGCTCTCGCCTGCCGATCACGAATTTCTCGATACGCTGGATGAAGCGCGGGCGCGGATCTTCGCGGCGGAGCAGGGCTACGACCTTGTCGGCGACGAGGGCATTCTCACCGACTGGTGGGGCTATTGCTGGATGATCCTCGCCGAGAAGCGCGGCTTGCTGACGCCGGAGAACAAGGCGCTGGCGCGGATGGAGATGGAAGAGAAATATCTCGCCGCGCCGAACGTGATCGGCGTCATCGTCGGGCGGTGAGGCCGGCGGCATAGTTGGAGCCGCTTACCCAAGTCATCAGTCGTCATGGCCGGGCTTGACCCGGCCATCCACGCCATTTCTTGCTGATCCCTCGTCAAGACGTGGATGCCCGCGACAGGCGCGGGCATGACGAAGGAGTTCGTTACAGCCGCGCGCGCGGGTCTTCGAGGCGACGGCGCCCTGCGGCGTAGCGGGGGCTTTCGGCGCGATGCTCTGCGGCAACGAGCCGGTGATGTCGCGCGAGGCGTCGTTCGCCACATCGACCGCAACCGGCGCGACCTTCATCTCGCCGAGCTTGGCGCGGACATCGGCGGTGAGGCCGGGATAGTTCGCGACCGGGATGAACTCGGCGGTCTGGCCGTTGCCGCTGCGCCCGCCGGAATAGGCGACAAGGCCGCTTGAGGTGGCGACCACGTCGCCGGGCCGCAGCGTGGTGTCGAGCGACAGGTCGACCGATGCAAGGCCGGCCGGATCGCGGCCGTTGCAGGTGCAGCCGGCCTTCAGCGCCTTGCGATAGGCGAAGGCGTTCGGCATGTCGCTGTAGCGTTCGCCGTTGATCGCGATCGCGCCTTCGATGCTGCCGCCGAAGAACACCTTGGTCGGGCTCGCCGGGCAGAACGACTGGCACATCTGCGCGTGCGTTGCGCTGGGTTGCGGGGTCAGCGGAAAATACTTGCCGTCGCAGGTGCGCACGCAATAGGCCGCGCCGCGGCTGCTGCTGGTCGGCGTCGGGGCAGGCGCGGGCGCATCGTCACCGAACAGGCCGGAGAACGGGTTGGATGGTTGTGCGGGAGCGGGAGCGGTGTTGCGCGGCTGATCGCCGAACAGGAAATCGAAGAAGCCGGCGCTGGCCGCGCGCGGCGCGGCGCTGACCGGCAGCGCCAGCACCAGCGCAAGCATTGCGGGGCCGAGCCGCCGACGCGGGATACGCAGACTCTGACGCAACGCTCACTCCACTGACGCAACGCGAACAGGCGGATTGCTCCGGCCGCGACGGGTTCTGTCGCGGCGTCAACGACCTTAGTGAGAGATGGTAAATGCGAGGTTTAGAGGGAACTGATGCGAAATTGAATCGCCGTCATTGCGAGGAGGCAAATCCGACCCTTCCGTCATTGCGAGCGAAGCGAAGCAATCCAGTCTAACTGTGCCGCGCCTGGGGGCTGGGTTGCTTCGTCGCTTGCGCTCCTCGCAATGACGGTGTGGGGAGGGCTGACGTGTGCAAGGGTCGCCGCAAGGGCGAAGGGAGAGACAGGCTATGAGGTAATCTATCTGTTCAGAAAAACAGCCAGGTCGCGAGCAGGAAGGTCGGAAGCAGCACCAGCGCCGACCATGCCATGTAGCCGAAGAAGCTCGGCATCTTCACGCCCGCCTGCCGCGCGATGGCATAGACCATGAAGTTCGGCGCGTTGCCGATATAGGTGTTGGCGCCCATGAACACCGCGCCGGAGGAGATCGCGGCCAGCGTCGCCGCGTGCGTCGTCATCAGCGCCTGCGGATCGCCACCGGCCAGCTGGAAGAACACGAGGTAGGTCGGCGCATTGTCGAGGAACGACGACAGGCCGCCGGTCAGCCAGAAATAGGCGGCGGCGTTGTTGGAGCCGTCGGCATGGGTGACGAGAGCAAGCAGCGCGGCGAACGGGCCGTGCGCGCCGGCCTGCAGCATCGCCATCACCGGCACGATGCAGATGAAGATGCCGGCGAACAGGATCGCAACCTCCTGGATCGGGCTCCAGCTAAAGCCGTTGGCGTAGCGATGCGCCTTGCGCGTCGCCAGCACCGAAACAAACGTGACCGCTACGAAGATCGCGTCGCGCAGCAGGTCCTGCAACTGCAGTTCGGTGCCGGCGACCGTGAAGGCGATGCCGGGCTTCCACTGCGCGCTCATCAGGATCGCGCCGATGATCATCGCGATCAGCACGAGGTTGATCCCGCCGTGCAGTTTCAGCGGCTTGTCGGGCGTCGGGTCCTTGAGGCGCGCAAAGCGGCCCTCGCGGTGGTGAAAATAGAGGTCGATCGCCAGGAAGACCGCGAGCACGATGCCGCCGACGGTCAGCGTCTCCAGCCACAGATGCTGCGTGGTCCAGAAGAAATCGACGCCCTTGAGGAAGCCGATGAACAGCGGCGGGTCGCCGAGCGGCGACAGCGAGCCGCCGATATTGGCCACCAGAAAGATGAAGAACACGATGACATGCGCGTTGAATCTGCGGTCATCGTTGGCGCGGATCAGCGGCCGGATCAGGATCATCGCAGCACCGGTGGTGCCGACAATGCTGGCGAGCACGGCGCCGAAGGCGAGCAGCACGGTGTTGGTGAACACGCTGTCGTGTAGATTGCCTTCGAGGAAGATGCCGCCGGCCACCGTGAACAGCGCCAGCAGTAGCAGGATGAACGGCATGTATTCGAGCAGCGCGGTGTGCGCCAGCGTGGTCGTCACGGTGGAGAGATCGGCGGTGAGCAGCAGCGGCACCACGATCAGTGCCGACCACAGCGCGGTGATCTTGCCGAAATGATGCTCCCACAGATGCGGGTAGAACACCGGGCCGGTGGCGATGGACAGCAGAATGCCGACGAACGGCAGCGCCCACAGCACCGACAGCTTCGCGCCGTCGAGGCCTTCGGCAGCAAAAGCGGGAGCCGGCGCGCAGAGAACCAGAACACAAGCGAGAACGCTTTTCATGGTCGTCCCCGCGCAGGCGGGGACCCATAGCCTTCGGTTTCGTTTGGGGTCGTGAGAAAGCTGCATTCTGATCCGCACTCGGTGGTTATGGATTCCGGCTCGCGTTCGCTGCGCTCACTTGGCCGGAACGACCTGATACCTCTCCGCGAGCGAAGAGAGAGGTGTCAGCCTTTCAAAAACTCGCCCGCTTTGTAGAGCGAGCGCAGTTCAAGCCCCGCCTCGCGGAAATTCTCGGTGGCGCCTTCCTCGCGATCGACCATGGTGAATACCATCACCACGTTGCCGCCGGCCTCGCGCACCGCATCCACCGCCTTGATCGCCGAGCCGCCGGTGGTGGTGACATCCTCGACGATGACGATGCGCTTGCCCGCGAGTGTCTCGCCCTTGGCAAGACCTTCGACCGCAAGCCGCGCGCCGTGCTCCTTCGGCTTCTTGCGCACGAAAAAGGCGGCGATCGGCTTGCCCTTCATCCAGGACAGTTGCGCGATCGCGCCGGCGAGCGGCACCGCGCCCATCTCGAGGCCCCCGATATAGTCGATCCCTTCGTCCTTCAGCGCATCGAGCGACAGTTCGGCGAGCAGCGCCGCGCCTTCCGGATCGAGCATGGTCGGCTTCAGGTTGAAATAGAAGTCGCTCTTGCGCCCCGAGGCCAGCGTGATTTCGCCGCGCCCGAAGGAGCGGGCGCGGATGATGTCGGCAAGGCGGGCGCGGGAGGAGGGCTGGGACACGGGCAGGCTCTCAAAAAGGAAGGGCGCACTGGATTGACGATAAACCACGGCCGTCATTGCGAGGCGCGTAGCGCCGAAGCAATCCAGCCCTTAGTCGTGCCGCTTCTGGATTGCTTCGCTCCGCTCGCAATGACGACAGAACCGATTCAACCTGAATAAGGCGGGCCAATTTAGCTCTGGCGCCGACAGCGTTCCAGTATCTCCCGGCGCCCGTCAACAGGAAGTGGCCGCGAGAGGGAAAAGAGACCTCAGTGCGCCTCGTCCCAATTGTCGGCGGCCCGCGCCTCGACCTGCAGCGGCACCGACAGCGCGACGGCCGGCAGCGGAGCGTGCTCCATCACCTGCTGGATCACCGGCAGGGTCTTAGCCACCTCATCGTCCGGCACCTCGAAGATCAACTCGTCATGCACCTGCAGCAGCATCTGCGCGGCGAGCTTCTTCTGCGCCAGCGCGTCGTCCATCCGGATCATGGCGCGGCGGATGATGTCGGCGGCGGTGCCCTGCAGGCGGGCGTTGATCGCAGCGCGCTCGTTGAAAGCGCGAATCGAGGGGTTCGAGGCCTTGATGTCGGGGTAGTGGCATTTGCGCCCGAACAGCGTGGTGACATAGCCGTGCTCACGGCAGAAATCGCGCGTCTGATCCATGTAGGCGCGGATGCCGGGGAAGCGCTCGAAATATTTCTTGATGTAAGCGCCGGCTTCCTCGCGCGGAATGCCGAGCTGGTTGGCGAGGCCGAACGCCGAGATGCCATAGATGATGCCGAAATTGATCGCCTTGGCGCGGCGGCGCACTTCGCCGGTCATGTCCTTCATGGGCACGCCGAACATCTCCGACGCGGTCATCGCGTGAATGTCGAGCCCGTCCTTGAACGCCTGCTTCAGCGCCGGAATGTCGGCAATTTCGGCGAGCAGGCGCAGTTCGATCTGCGAATAGTCCGCCGACACCAGCTTGTGGCCGGGCGTTGCGACGAACGCCTTGCGGATCTTGCGGCCTTCCTCGTTGCGCACCGGAATGTTCTGCAGGTTCGGCTCCGACGACGACAGCCGCCCGGTGGTGGTGGAGGCGAGCGAGTAAGAGGTGTGCACGCGCTTGGTGATCGGATGCACGTAGGCCGGCAGCGCATCGGTGTAGGTCGATTTCAGCTTCGAGACCTGACGCCAGTCGAGGATCTTGCGCGGGAATTCATGGCCTTCCTCGGCGAGGTCTTCGAGGATCGAGGCCGAAGTGGACCATGCGCCGGTCTTGGTCTTCTGCCCGCCGGGAAGCCCCATCTTGCCGAACATGATGTCGCCGAGCTGCTTGGGACTGCCGGGATTGATCGGCTCGCCCGCCATGTCGCGGATCTCGGCCTCCAGCCGTCCCGCCACCTGCGCGAACTCGCCCGACAGGCGCGACAGTGTCTGCCGGTCGACCGTGATGCCGCGCTGCTCCATGCGCGCCAGCACGCCCACCATCGGGCGCTCCAGCGTCTCGTACACGCTCATCATGCGCTCGGCGACGAGCCGCGGTTTCAGCACCTGCCACAGCCGCAGCGTGACGTCGGCATCCTCGGCGGCGTATTCGGTGGCGCGCTCGATCGAGACCTGATCGAAACAGACCTGGTTCTTGCCGGTACCGGCGACTTCGCCGTAGCTGATCGGGGTATGGCCGAGCCATTGCTCGGAGAGCGGGTCCATGCCGTGGGCGCTGCGTCCGGCGTCGAGCACGTAGGACATCAGCAGCGTGTCGTCGATGCCGCGCAAAGTGATGTCGCGCTGCGCGAACACCAGCATGTCGAACTTCAGGTTCTGGCCGATCTTGAGCACGCCCTCGTCTTCGAGCAGCGGCTTCAGTGCGGCGAGCGCGTCCTGCTCCGTGATCTGGTCCGGCGCGAGGCCGCCGGCGAACAGGCCGGAGCCGTCGCCGCCCTGGCGGTGCGCCAGCGGCACGTAGCAGGCCTCGTTCGGCGCCAGCGCCAGCGAGAAGCCGCACAATTCCGCCTGCATCGGATCGAGGCTGGTGGTCTCGGTATCGACCGCGACATGGCCGCGCTCGCGCGCGCCCGCGATCCAGCGGTTCAATTCGTCCAGCGTGCGGACGGTTACGTATTTGCTGCGGTCCACCCTGGTGGCGCGCGCTTCTTCCAGCCGCGCGGTGGCGAGGGCCTGCGGTGTGCCTCCTCCCCCGCTTGCGGGGGAGGGTGGGGAGGGGGCTTTTGCTTGAGAAGGACCCCCACCCGGCGCGCTTTGCGCGCCGACCTCCCCCGCAAGCGGGAGAGGTGAAGAAGATGTGCCCTTCGCCCGCGTATCGGGCTCGCCGCCGAGCGGCGGTGTCTCCGGCGAATCCTGATCGATCGCGCCCTTGGCGAAGGCGCTCTTCAACCGTTCGTCGGGGGCGATGTCCGAGGCATCGACTTCCGAATATTCAGCAACGCGCCGCGTCAGGGTCGAGAACTCCATCGCCTTGAGGAAGGCGATCAGCTTGCGCGGATCGGGCTCATGCACGGCCAGATCGTCGAGCGGTACGTCGAGCTTCACCTTGTCGTCGAGCAGCACCAGCTTGCGCGAAATCCGCGCCTTCTCGGCGTTCTCGATCAGCGCCTCGCGCCGCTTGGGCTGCTTGATCTCGCCGGCGCGCGCCAGCAAGGTTTCGAGATCGCCGTACTCGTTGATGAGCTGCGCCGCGGTCTTGACGCCAATGCCGGGCACGCCGGGCACGTTGTCGACGGAATCGCCGGCCAGCGCCTGCACCTCGACCACCTTGTCGGGCGGCACGCCGAATTTCTCGATCACCTCGGGGACGCCGAGGCGGCGGTCCTTCATGGTGTCGTACATGGTGACGCAGTCGGTGACGAGCTGCATCAGGTCCTTGTCTGACGACACGATGGTGGCGGTCGCGCCGCGCTCGCAGGCCTGCCGCACATAGGTCGCGATCAGGTCGTCGGCCTCGAAGCCGGCCTGCTCGAGGCAAGGCAGATCGAAGGCGCGCACCGCCTCGCGGATCATCGCGAATTGCGGAATGAGATCGTCCGGCGCCGGCGGGCGGTGCGCCTTGTAGTCGGGGTAGAGCGCGTTGCGGAAGGTGATTTCCGACTTGTCGAACACGATGGCGAGATGGGTCGGCCGGTCCTCCTGCGGCATGTCGCGCAGCAGCTTCCACAGCATGTTGCAGAAGCCGAGCACGGCGTTGACCTGCAGGCCGTCGGACTTGCGGTTCAGCGGCGGCAGCGCGTGATAGGCGCGGAAAATGTAGGACGAGCCGTCCACCAGAAAGACGTGGTCGCCGGATCGCGGAGCTGATTTTGCGGGGGACTTTGCCATGGCGCTCATATAGGAGAGGACCCAGCAATATCACCCCGAACCACACGGATGCTACCCGGAAACTTTCTGAAAGCGGGTCTTTTCCAACGGTCGGCTCATGCATTGAGGAACGGATGATGGATGAGCGGTTTGCCGAATTGCTCGCCAGGCTGCACGCGGCGGAGGCCGATATCGAGGCGGAACTGACGAGGCGCCGCGAAGCGCTGCGTTTTGAGATCCAGAACCGCCGCATCGTGTTCGAAGACAATGTCAGGCGTCTGCATGCCACGATGCGCACCCATGCGCTGCGTTATCTCGCCGGTGCCCGTCCGCTGGTGCTGCTGACCGCGCCGGTGATCTATGCGGTCATTGTGCCGATGATCGTGCTGGATCTTCTCGTCATGATCTATCAGGCGGTGTGTTTTCCGATCTACGGCATCCCGAAGGTCCGCCGCCGCGATTATCTCGTGTTCGACCGCCATCATCTGGCCTATCTGAACGTGATCGAGAAGTTCAACTGCGCCTATTGTTCGTATTTCAACCAGGCCATCGCCTTCATCCGCGAAGTGGCTTCGCGCACGGAAGTCTACTGGTGTCCGATCAAGCATGCGCGGCGCGTGCTCGGCCCGCACCCCCATTATGCCGGCTTTGCCGATTTCGGCGACGCGCAGGCCTATCGCGAGCGGGTCATCGAGATGAAAGACGGTGTCACGCCGGAGATGCTGCGATAGCGCGAATTATTCCGCCGGCTGCAAAGCGGGGCGCAGTTTCTTCGGCGCGATCCAGAACACATCCGGCCGCTCGAACAGGAAATTGAGCCTGGTGTTGCGCACGCTCCACCAGATCAGCAGCGAGCCGATCACGCCGACCGTGGTGACGATCAGCGAGATCACGCCGATGTCGGTGATCAGGTGCGTTTTCAGCAGCAGCGTCCGCGTCGCCGCCATCGGCAGGAAGAAGGCGAGATAGATCGTGATCGAGTGTTCGCCGCAATAGCGCAGCCCGTCGAGCCATCTGGCGCGCGCCAGCAGCGTGCCGGTGGTGACGATGGCGCAGGCACCTGCAAAGCCGAGCAGGAGAGAGATCACCGGCCACTCGCTGAGGCCCGTATAGACCAGCGCGGCGTCGATCACGACCCAGAGCGCGAGCGCAACGAGGGCCACTGTCGGGCGGCTGCGGGCACGCTCGGCGAGTGCGAACACGTAATCCGCGAACAGATAGCCGGAATAGAAATAGACAAAGCGCGCGGCGAATTCATCGATCACGGTCCAGCCGGTCGACAGATGGCTCATCTCCAGCGCCGCCGCCGCGCCCCAGATCATCAGTGCCGGAATGCGCCGCGTCGCCTTGGTCACGACAAAGAAGATCGGCAGTAGATAGATGAACCACAGCGTGCCGAACGGTTCGATGAAGGATTCGAGATAAAGATAGCCGACATGGACCCAGCCCTGCTCGGCGGCGAAGCGCGGCGCCTTGAAGGCGAACTGGATCGCGACCCACAGCACGTAGAAATAGGCGAAGTGCACCACCTTGCGGTCAAGATAGGTGCGCCAGTCGCGGTCGATGACGCGGGCGAGGAACAGGCCTGAGATCAGGAAGAAGTCCGGCATGCGGAACGGCTTGGCGAAGGCGACGATGAGATGCATGAAGCCGTGCTGGCCGGTCGCGGCCTCCACGCCCAGCGTCGAATGCATCATCACCACCATGACGATGCAGATGCCTTTGGCATAATCAACCCAATCGACGCGTCCCGGCGTGCCCGCAAAGGTCGTGCACGGTGTGCCGTTTGTGCTCATGATGTCTCATTTCGGTCCAGTTTGCCGGCATCCTGCGAGCAATGCGTTGCTTTCAGGTTTATTCATTCAAATGTCATGCCGGGATCGGCGATTTTGCCGGACCCGCCGGGTTTCCCGGACATCCTGAACGCGCTAAGACGCAACCAAATTCGCTATCAATTCGATCGGTGGCGTTAACCCTGTTCGGTAAGGTGTGACATGCGGATTGCGATGATCGGCACGGGATATGTGGGGCTGGTGTCCGGCGCTTGCTTTGCGGATTTCGGGCATCGCGTCACCTGCGTCGATACCGATGCGGGCAAGATCGCCTCGCTCAAGCGCGGGGTGATGCCGATTTTCGAGCCGGGCCTCGACCAGCTTGTCGAGACCTCGGTGAAAGCGGGGCGGCTGGATTTCACCACCGACATCACCGGTCCGGTCAGCGAGGCCGACGCGGTGTTCATCGCGGTCGGCACACCCTCGCGGCGTGGCGATGGCCATGCCGATCTGTCCTATGTCCACGCCGCGGCGCGTGACATCGCCGCCGCGCTCAACGGTTTCACAGTGGTGGTGACGAAATCCACCGTGCCGGTCGGCACCGGCGATGAGGTCGAGCGCATCATCCGCGAGAGCAATCCGCAGGCGGACGTCGCGGTGGCGTCGAATCCGGAATTCCTGCGCGAGGGTGCGGCGATCCGCGACTTCAAGCATCCCGACCGCATCGTGGTCGGCACCGATGAGGAGCGCGCGCGCAAGGTGCTCGGCGAGGTGTACCGGCCGCTCTATCTCAACCAGGCGCCGATCCTCTACACCGGCCGCCGCACCGCCGAGCTGATCAAATACGCGGCGAACGCCTTCCTCGCCACCAAGATCACCTTCATCAACGAGATCGCGGATCTCGCCGAGAAGGTCGGCGCCGACGTGCAGGAGGTGGCGCGCGGTATCGGCCTCGACAACCGTATCGGCTCGAAATTCCTCAACGCCGGGCCGGGTTTCGGCGGCTCCTGTTTCCCCAAGGACACCCGCGCGCTGGTCAAGACCGCGCTCGATTACGAAGCGCCGCTGCGCATCGTCGAGGCGGTGCTCGCGGTCAACGACAATCGCAAGCGGGCGATGGCGCGCAAGGTCTCGAACGCGCTCGGCGGCCAGTTGCGCGGCAAGCAGGTCGCGGTGCTCGGCCTCACCTTCAAGCCGGAGACCGACGACATGCGCGAGGCGCCGTCGATCCCGCTGGTGACTGGCCTGCTCGATCATGGCGCGCGGGTGCGCGCCTACGATCCGGTCGGCATGGAGCAGGCCAGGCAGGAGTTGCCGGACATCGCTTATGCCGTCGATCCCTACGACTGCGCCAAGGATGCCGACGCGCTGGTGATCGTCACCGAGTGGGTGCAGTTCCGCGCGCTCGACCTGGAGCGGCTGAAGCGCGAGATGAAGCAACCGGTGATCGTCGATCTGCGCAACATCTACCGCCGCGACGAGATGCAGGCGCTCGGCTTTACCTATGAGAGCGTGGGGCGTGGGGCATAGTTTCTCACCTCTCCCTGCTTCCAGGGAGAGGTGAGAGGCGGCTCTTTTCTTCCCTCTCCCCTTGTGGGAGAGGGTGGCGAGATCGAGTGAAACGAGATCGAGCCGGGTGAGGGGGTGAGTTCGTTTCCTGGCGTTCCCCTCACCCGGTTTCTCGCTGCGCTCGAAACCACCCTCTCCCACAAGGGGAGAGGGGAAGATGCGGGCGATCATTGACGGCAACATTCACCACATCCCTGCCCATCGATGCGGTTCTGGGCGAGCTGACGCAGACGCTGGCGCGCGGCAATACCGCCGTGCTGGTGGCGCCGCCGGGCGCGGGCAAGACCACGCGGGTGCCGCTGGCGCTGCTTGATGCGCCGTGGGCGCAGGACAAGAAGATCATCGTGCTGGAGCCGCGCCGCATCGCCGCGCGTGCCGCCGCCGACCGCATGGCGAAGACGCTCGGCGAGCGCGCGGGCGACACCGTCGGCTACCGTGTTCGCTTTGGCTCCAAGGTGTCGCGCAAGACGCGGATCGAGGTCGTCACCGAAGGCATTTTCGCGCGGCAGATTCTCGACGATCCGGAACTCGCCGGTGTCGCCGCCGTGCTGTTCGACGAATTCCACGAGCGCTCGCTCGATGCCGATCTTGGCCTGGCACTGGCGCGCGATGCGCAACAGGGCTTGCGCGAGGACCTGCGCATCCTGGTGATGTCGGCGACGCTCGACGGCGCGCGTGTCGCAAAACTGCTCGGCGATGCGCCGGTGGTGGAGAGCGAGGGCCGCGCTTTTCCGGTGGAGACGCGCTATCTCGGCCGCAAGCCAGATGTGCAAATCGAGCGGCAGATGGCGGACGCGATCGCAGCCGCGCTGCGTGCTGATGCCGGTTCGGTGCTGGCGTTCCTGCCGGGCGCCGCCGAAATCCGCCGCACCCAGACGTTTCTGGCCGAGCGCGTCAGCGACCCGGCTATCGAGATCGTGCCGCTGTTCGGCGCGCTCGATGCCGCCGTGCAGGATCGCGCTATCGCGCCGGCGCCGCAGGGCCAGCGCAAGGTGGTGCTGGCGACGTCGATCGCCGAGACCTCGCTGACCATCGAGGGCGTGCGCATTGTCGTCGATTCTGGTCTCGCGCGCGTGCCGCGTTATGAGCCGGACATCGGGCTGACGCGGCTTGAGACCGTGCGCGCGTCGCGGGCGGCGGTGGATCAGCGCCGCGGCCGCGCCGGACGCACCGAGCCCGGCGTGTGCTACCGGTTGTGGGACGAGCCGCAGACGGCATCCTTTGAAGCGTTCACGCGGCCGGAGATACTCTCGGCCGATCTGTCGTCGCTGGTGCTCGATCTCGCCGAATGGGGCGTCACCGATC
The DNA here is from genome assembly GCA_964384815.1 of uncultured Afipia sp. Taxonomy (GTDB): domain Bacteria; phylum Pseudomonadota; class Alphaproteobacteria; order Rhizobiales; family Xanthobacteraceae; genus Afipia. The sequence goes on from CAYLLZ010000004.1 coordinate 64,967, forward strand.
CATCCACGCTGGCGTTTCTCGATCCGCCACCTGCTCCTGCGTGGAGCGAGGCCTGCGCGCTGCTGCGTGAACTCGATGCGCTCGATAGTGAGGGCCGCATCACCGCGGAAGGCAGGAGCCTGCGCGCGCTGGCGCTGCCGCCGCGCCTTGCGCGGATGATCGTCGATGCGGCGAGGGAAGGCGTGGGCGAGCAGGCGGCACTGATCGCAGCGATCCTCACCGAGCGCGGGCTTGGCGGCGACAGCGTCGATCTCGACGCGCGGCTCGACAATTTCCGCCGCGACCGCTCGCCGCGCGCGCAAGGCGCGCGGCAATTGGCGCAACGGTGGATGGTGCAGGTGAAATCCTCGCCGTCCGACACCTTGCTTTCAACCGGCATGATCCTCGCGCTGGCGTTTCCCGATCGCGTCGCGCGCAATCGCGGCAAGGCGAGCTTCACGCTGGCTAATGGCCGCGGCGCAAGCGTTGAACAAACCTCCGCGCTGGCGCGGGAGCCGTATCTCGCAGTGGCCGAACTCACCGGCACGGCGGCAAGCGGACGCATCCTGCTCGCCGCGCCGATCACGCAGGCCGAAATCGAGGCGCGCTTTGCCGAGCACATCACCGTCGATGACGAAATCAGCTTCGACAAGACGGCGATGGCGCTGCGGGCACGGCGGCGCAGGCGGTTGCATGCGCTGATGCTGTCCGAGCAGCCGCTTGCGGTCATGCCATCGGAGGAGACCGCGCGCGTGCTGGCCGACGGGCTTGCAGGCACGAGCCTCGAGCGTATGCCGTGGTCGAAGGCGCTCAAGCAATGGCGCGACCGCGTGATGTTCCTGCGCGCCGCCGCGCCCGACGAATGGCCGGATCTGTCCGACGCCGCGCTGATCGCAAGCCGGCAGGACTGGCTGGCGCCGGCTCTGTCGGACAAGACCGCGCTGGCCGATTTGTCGGCAGGCGATTTCTCCGACGCGCTGATGGCGCTGGTGCCATGGAGCCAGCGCGCGCAACTCGACCGCGAGGCCCCGACGCATTTCGAGGCGCCGACCGGCACCCAGCTTGCGATCGACTACGAGGCCGAGCAGGGCCCGACCATCGCCGTGCGGCTGCAGGAACTGTTCGGGCTGACGGTGCATCCTTCGATCGCGCGCGGAAAAATTCCGCTGGTGCTGGAATTGCTGTCGCCGGCGCATCGCCCTGTGCAGGTGACGCGCGACCTGCCGGGATTCTGGCGTGGCTCCTACGCTGCTGTGCGTGCCGACCTGCGCGGACGCTATCCGCGCCATCCCTGGCCGGAGGACCCGGCAAGCGCGCCGCCGACCCGGCGCGTCAAGCCGCGCGGAACCTGAGCCGCGTAAGCTGGCGTTAACCCTTCGCTCACCGTTTTGGCCGAAAAACACCGCGCCGTCGCGCTGTCTTGGGCCAATCTCCGCCTCGGCATGATGTGATCGGCGAAGAAGATCAACCGGCGGGCGTTGGTATGCGTACCCTTATGATCGCGGCGGCAATCCTCGCCATCTCCGGCACTTTCATGGCCGAGGTGGCGAACCGGATGACAAACGATGCCGCGCAGGCGAAGACCGCCGAGCGCGCCAAGGTGATGAACGCCTACGCCGCGATGCCTGCCGATGCCGGCGTGCGCCGCGTCGCTCTGTCTCCCGACAGTCGCGGTCACTTCCAGGCCGATGCGCGGGTCGATGGCCGCGATATCGGTTTTCTGGTCGATACCGGCGCGACCGTGATCGCGCTTACCGAGAAGGACGCGGCTCGGATCGGCATCCGTCCGTTCGATAGCGAGTACACCACCAAGGTCAACACCGCGAACGGTCCGGCCAAGGCCGCGCGGGCGCGCATTAACCGCATCGAGATCGGCGGCGTTGTGGTGCGCGATGTCGAAGCGCTGGTGATGCCGGACAAGGCGCTCGGCCAGAACTTGCTCGGCATGGCGTTCCTCTCCAAGCTCAAGCGCTTTGAATATAGCGGCGGCCGGCTGGTGCTGGAGCAGTAGGGCTCTCGCTTCAAATCATACTCTCTCGTTCGTCATGCCCGGACCTGTTCCGGGCATCCACGCCTTTTGTTGATTGCATAGCGCCTCAAGACGTGGATGGCCGGGACGAAGCCCGGCCATGACAATTCGGAGAGTTGATCTGCCTCCGCGCCTCACATCTTCCGAAACACCACGCTCAGATTGTTCGCCGGCATCTCGGTGACCTGCGGCCCGGAGAAGCCAGCCGCATGGGCGAGCGTCGCCACATCGGCGAGATCGCGCAGGCCCCATTGCGGATTGCGCGCCTTCAGGTCGGCGTCGAACGCCTCGTTGCTCGGCGCGGTGGCCACCTCGGCGCGGCGATACGGTCCGTAGAGATAGAGCGGCGCGCCGGGCCGCAGGATGTTCGCCGCGCCCCGTATCAGACCCTCGGTCGCCGCCCATGGTGCGATATGGATCATGTTGATGCAAAGGATCGCATCGGCCGCATCGAGGGCGCGCGTCCAGTCCGGCGCGGTGACATCGAGGGTCAGCGGCGGGCGGATGTTGGCCGCATCGCTGTCCGCGATCCAGGCCGCAATGCTGCGCACCGCCTCCGGCTGCGGATCGGAAGGCTGGAAGGCGAGGCTCGGGAAGGCGCGGGCGAAATGAACCGCGTGCTCGCCGGAGCCGGAGGCGATTTCCAGCACCAGCCCCGATGGCGGCAGCACGCGGCGCAGCACATCGAGGATGGCGTCGCGGTTGCGGGCCGTGGCGGGGTAGTGCAGACGCTCGTCAGTCATGGCATTCTTGCTCGCAGAGCGGCTGCAAACCGCCGCAATTCGTTTTTAAATGTTCGCTCCCGCCTTTCCACGGCCGGACGCTTTGTCTATGGCTTGCTGGATATTCGATCTTTTCCGCCACGAGGCCAATGCATGTTTCCCAAGCCCAAAGCCGAGCTCAAGCCCAATACCTATGCCTATGAATCCGAGCCGATGGTGAAGGCCACGGGCTTTCGCGAATACGACGCGCGCTGGCTGTTCGGCAAAGAAATCAACCTGATGGGCATTCAGGCGCTGGGCATGGGCCTCGGCACCATGATCGGCGAGATGGGGGTGAAGCAGGAGATCGTCACCGCGCACGATTTCCGCGGCTATTCGGCCTCGATCAAGTATGCGCTGATCTCGGGCCTGCTCGCCGCCGGCTGCAAGGTGCACGACATCGGCCTTGCGGTGACCCCGATGGCTTATTTCGCGCAGTTCGATCTCGACGTGCCCTGCGTCGCCATGGTCACGGCCTCGCATAACGACAACGGCTGGACCGGCGTGAAGATGGGCGCCAACCGCCCGCTGACCTTCGGCCCCGACGAGATGAACCGGCTCAAGGAGATCGTGCTGGGTGCCGACTTCAAGCTCAAGCCGGCGGGCGGTTATCAGTTTCACGAGAATTTCCCGGCGCGCTATATTGCCGACCTCACCAAGCGCAAGCCGTTCGCGCGCCGTATTCGCGCCGTGGTCGCATGCGGCAACGGCACCGCGGGCGCGTTCGCGCCGCAGGTGCTGGAGAAGCTTGGCGTCGATGTGATCCCGCTCGATGTCGAACTCGATCACACCTTCCCGAAATACAATCCCAATCCCGAAGACATGGAGATGCTGCACGCGATCCGCGATGCGGTGCTCGAGCACAAGGCCGATGTCGGCCTCGGCTTCGACGGCGACGGCGATCGCTGCGGCGTGGTCGATAACACCGGCGAGGAAATCTTCGCCGACAAGGTCGGCGTGATGCTGGCGCGCGACATGTCGGCGAACCACAAGGGCGCCGAGTTCGTGGTCGATGTGAAATCGACCGGCCTGTTCGTGACCGACCCGGTGCTGCAGCAGCAGGGCGCCAAGGCGAGCTACTGGAAGACCGGCCATTCCTATATGAAGCGCCGCACCCATGAGCTCGGCGCGTTGGCGGGCTTCGAGAAGTCCGGCCATTTCTTCTTCAATCCGCCGGTCGGCCGCGGCTATGACGACGGTCTCGTCTCGGCCATTGCCGTGTGCGAAATGCTCGACCACGCGCCCGGCAAGTCGATGGCGGACCTCAAGAACGCGCTGCCGAAAACCTGGTCGTCGCCGACCATGTCGCCGCACTGCGCGGACGAAGCCAAATACGGCATCGTTGAGAAGGTGGTGAAGCATTTCGAGGCGGCGAAGGCGAAGGGCGACAAGGTCGCCGGCCAGCCGATCCGCGATCTCGTCACCGTCAATGGCGTGCGCGTCACTTGCGAGGATGGAAGCTGGGGCCTCGTGCGCGCGTCCTCGAACAAGCCCGAGCTTGTCGTGGTGGTGGAAAGCCCGGTGTCTGAACAGCGCATGCGCGACATGTTCGAGGCGATGGACAGCGTGCTGCGCACCCATCCCGAAGTCGGCGAATACAATCAGAAGATTTGAGAGCGGACTAAAAAGAGACCGCTAAAGTCAGTGCGTTTGTTCAGATTCGTCATGGCCGGGCATAGCCGTTCAAAGAACGGCGTCGCCTCGCTTGCCTATGACCCGGCCATCCACGTTTGTTGTCGCCGTCTTCCGAAGACGTGGATGCCCGGCACAAGGCCGGGCATGACTATAAACTAGTGCGTCTCCGCGATCAGTCTCTCGAGTTCGCGTTCGGCCTGCGTGACGTGGCGTTCCTTGTGGCGCAGCAGGAAGAAGCGGCGCGACGGGATCGGAATTTTCAGCTCGACCAGCGTGCCGGCTTTCAAAAGGGTCGCGACCACGATGCGCGAGATGATGGTGGCGCCCGCGCCGGCGACCACGGCGGCGCGCACCGATTCGTTCGACGGCAGTTCGAGCGTGATGGCGATGTCGCCGCGTGCAATGCCGAAGCCCGCCAGCACCGTCTCGAACACATGGCGCGTGCCCGAACCCGGTTCGCGCACAACCCAGTCCGCGGCTTTGAGCTCAGCGGGCGTCAGCGTCCGCAGCTTGGCCCAGGGATGAGAGGCGGCCACCACCAGCGCGAGTTCGTCCTCGGCGATTTCGGTGGCGGTAAGGCCCGGCTCCTCGGTCTCGCCCTCGATGAAGCCGACATCGGCGAGGCCGTCGCGCACCCATGTTGCGACCTGCTCGGTGTTGCCGATCTTCAATGCGACGGCGATGCCGGGATAGCGCTGGTGATACTGGTGGATCAGCGGCGGCAGCCAGTAATTGCCGACGGTCTGGCTCGCCGCCAATGACAGCGAGCCGCGGGTCAGGCCGGCAAGATCGGCGAGCACCGCCTCGGCAGCGGCGGCGCGCGCCAGCACCGCGCGGGCCTCGACTGCGAACTGCCGGCCGGCATCGGTCAGCTTGATGCTGCGGCCGATGCGGTCGAACAGCTTGATGGCGTAGCGCGTCTCAAGCGCGGCGATCGCCGCGCTTGTCGCTGACTGGGTGAGATTGAGGACGCCGGCGGCACGTGTCATGTGCTCCTGCTCCGCAACGGCAACGAAGATGCGAAGCTGCTCCAGCGTCATTCATGACCCTTAAGAGGTGAGCTTGATCAGCGTCAGGCTGAGCAGAGCGATGAACAGCGAGGAGGCCGCGCCGAGCATCAGAGGGCGCAGGCCCTTGGCATAGAGCTTGCCGATATCGGTTTCGAGGCCCATCGCCGCCAGCGCCATCGACAGCATGAAGGTGGTGATCGAGACGATCACCGTCTTGGCTTCCGGCGGAATGGTGATGATGCTGTTGAGGCCGATCAGCGCGATGAAGCCGAACACGAACCACGGCAGCGGCGCCTTGGCGCTCGAGGTCCCATGGGTGCGGCGGCTCGCGATCACGCCGAGCGAGATCACCAGCGGCGCCAGCAGCATGACGCGCGACAGCTTGGCGATGGTGCCGAATTCGCCGGCCTGCTTGCCTTCCTGGAACGCGGCGGCGACCACCTGCGCGATCTCGTGGATCGAGGAGCCGGTCCACAGGCCGTAGGCGCGCGGGTCGAGATGCAGCAGATGCGTGAGCGTCGGATAGGCGAACATCGCGATCGAGCCGAACACCGTGACGCAGGCGACCGCATAGGCGACGTCCTCGTCCGGAGCGCGGGTGACGGTGTTGGTGGCGATTACCGCGGACGCGCCGCAGATCGAGGTGCCCGCGCCGATCAGTTCGGAGAGCTTGGGATCGACTCCGATCAGCCGGCCGAACCAGCCGGTGAACAGGAAGGTCGCGACCAGACAGGTCACGATAATGCCGAAGCCGACCGCGCCGACCTCGATCACCTGCGTGATGGTGAGTTGCAGGCCGAGCAGGATGATGGCGCCGCGCAGGATTCGCCGCAGCGAGAAGGTGACGCCGGGCTTGGCGTTGGCCGGCGTGCCGACCAGATTGTGGAAGATCATGCCGAGCAGGATCGCCAGGATCAGCGGGCTGAAGGTGGAGATCACCGGCAGCCGCTGCATGCCGAAGGCGGCCGCAGCGATCAGGGTGGTCAGAAACAGGCCGGGCCAGATGCCGCTCGCGATGCGGAAGCGGACGACGGGGCGGGGTTGTTCCGCAGCAAGATCCGAGGCAGCGGTGGTGGTGGTCATGATGGCCGAGCTCCTTGTTCCGGCCAAATGATCGCAAATTGCGATCAATCACTCCAATTCATTATATATGTCTGTTTCATCGTTTAAAGCGATTATTCTAAGGACGAAAAACCCGGACGATTGGATCATCCGGGTTCGTGCCGTGGGAATGGCTGGATGGGGTGGTGTCAGGCCGCGCTGGCGGCCGGCACCGGCAGCGCCGTTACCGACTTGATCTTCTCCATCGCAAAGCGCGAGGTGACGTTCTTCAGCGACACCGCGCTGATCAGTTTTTTGTAAAAGATATCATAGCTTTGCATGTCGGCTACGACCACGCGCAGCATGTAGTCGACGTCGCCTGCCATGCGGTAGAATTCCATCACCTCCGGCATGGCGCTGACCGCATCGGCGAATGTCTTCAGCCAAGCGTCCGAATGGTCGCCGCTTTCCACCGAGACGAACACGGTGATGCCGAGCCCGATCTTGTTCTGATCCACCAGCGCGACGCGGCGCAGGATGATGCCTTCGGCCTCCAGCCGCTGGATGCGCTTCCAGCACGGGGTCGAGGACAGGCCGACCCGGTCGCCGATTTCGGCCACCGACAGTGAGGCGTCTTCCTGCAGCACGGTCAGGATCTTGCGGTCGATGGCATCGAGCCGGCGCGGGGTATCGAGCGTGGGAGCGGCGGCGATATCAGACATTCAAAGAACTTTCTTCTATATTCGTGGCTATGTAGCCTGATATATAGAAAAATCTTCTTAGGCAAGGGATTTTGCGGTCCGTCAAATCAGGCCGTCTTCAGCGCCGCGTGCTGACGCAAAAGTGCTTCAACTTCAGCCCGTTGCGGTGCACCGAAGGCGCCGCCGAACCGGGTGCATTTCAGCGCGGCGGCGGCGGCGGAAAACCGCATGGCGTCCTCCAGCGGCTGCTTTTCGGCGACCGCGAGGGCAAAGGCGCCATGAAACACGTCGCCGGCCCCCAGCGTGTCCACTGCCTCGATCGGGAAGGTCGGCATGTGATGCGGCTCCTTGTTCTCATCGAGCCAGATCATGCCCTCGGCGCCCTTGGTGACGGCGACGAAGAACGGCGTCAGCGCGGCGATCTTGCGCAGCGCCTCGACATCGTCGGTGACGCCGGCGGTGGCATGCAGCGCCTCGCTGGAGAAGATGATGTGCGAGGTGGCGCGCAGCAGCGGATCGTCGAGCCCCATCACATGGTCGGCGTCCAGCACCACGGGAATGCCGCGGCGCTGCGCCTCGAGGCACAGATCGGTGACGAACGGCGCGCAGCGATTTTCCGTCAGCACCACCGCGCAATCGCGCAGCAGTTCGCTCGTGTCGGGCAGCGTCGCCTTGAACAGCGCCGGATCGCGATAGGTGACGATGGTGCGCTCGCCGGTATGGTCGATCATGATGTTGGAGATCGGCGTCACTAGCCCGGGCATCCGCACCATCGCGCTGGCGTCGATGCCTTCTTTCGCCAGATCGTCGAAAATGGCGGCGCTGGCCTTTTCCCGCGCATCGCCCATCGGCCCCGACATCAGCACGCGGCCGCCGAGCCGGGCGATCGCGACCGCCGCGTTGAGCGCATTACCGCCGCCGAATTCGCTGAAATGGGTGGCGCGCTTCTTGTTGCCGCGCGCCGGCAGATCGCTGACGCGGAACACGAGATCGCGTACCGGCATGCCGATGCACAGGATTCGCGTGCCGTCGGGCGGCTTGCCGTGAAAATTCATGGCGACCTCCTCAAGCCGGCGGAAGGGCGCGCCGGCGGATTCGGTGGTGTGTCAGAACACAATCAATGAGGGCAGCCGAGGTTCCCGCATTCAGGAACTCGCCAATCGAGCGCCCCGCCATCGCGAATCGTGCGGCGCGAATGCGACCGCATCAGGGCTGGGCATGGCGGGTGGTGCAGGTCAGATCTGTGTTGCGTCAGGCAAGCCAGATGCGCCGGCGCAGGGCGGCGATGAAAGTATCGAGTTCCTGCGGATCGTGTTCGAGTGGCGGCACCACGCCCCACACCGGGCGTGGCCAGGCGGCGTCGGTCTTACGGCGGGCGACGATGTGGACATGAAGCTGTGGCACCACATTGCCGAGCGCGGCGATGTTGAGCTTGTCGGGCTTGGTGATCGCCTTCAGCGCCACCGCCACGCGATTGATTTCGGTGGTGAGCTGCGCCTGTTCCACCTCGCTCAGATCGATCAGGTCGGAGACGTTCGGACGGCGCGGCACCAGCAGCAGCCAGGGATAGTTGGCGTCCTTGATCATCGCCACGCGCGAGAGCGGCAGGTCGCCAATGTTCACGGTGTCCTGCATGAGCTGCGGATGCAGCGACCAGTCCTGGGACATCGGCAACTCCGATTCTGTGTGGCCGGCAATCATGCCTGCCTCACTCATGCCCCGCTTTGCGGATGACGGCCATGTTTTTCTGGCTTTTTTCGCCACCAAACCGCAGGACGGTGCGGCGGATCGGCCACGGGGAGAAGGGCGTCCGGCGGCTTGCTTTCCGCGCCCTTTGGCTCCAAATAGAGGGCGGGAGATTGGCGGTGGACGAGCCTCTCGCCAACCGGGTCAGGTCCGGAAGGAAGCAGCCCTAACGAGGTCCGGATCGGGTCGCTCGTCAGTCTCCTACCTCTTTTCGTGCGCGCCGGAACGGTGCCGGACAACCTGCTGTTCGGGGGACGCCGTCCGGCGATTGTTTGTTGCGCGGACTGTCTGCAACCCCAAGCCTGACGAGAAACGCGGACCGTTCGATGCCTGACGCTGGCGCTCCAATACCGCCTCCGAACGAAGACCAGGCCGGCTTCGCGCTGGGCGGCGGCTCCGTCGTACCGGCGGCGGGCGCGAGCTACCGCGTGCTGGCGCGCAAATACCGCCCCACCACCTTCGACGATCTGATCGGCCAGGAGGCGATGGTGCGCACTGTCTCCAATGCGTTCGAGACTGGGCGGATTCCGCAGGCCTGGATTCTCACCGGCGTGCGCGGCGTCGGCAAGACTACGACCGCGCGCATTCTTGCCCGCGCGCTGAATTACGAGTTGTCCGATGGCTCGGCGACGGGGCCGACCATCACCATGCCGGCGCCCGGGGTGCATTGTCAGGCGATCATGGAAAGCCGTCATATCGACGTGCTGGAAATGGACGCCGCCTCGCATACCGGCATCGACGACGTGCGTCAGATTACCGACGGCGTGCGCTATGCGCCATCGAGTGCAAGATACAAAGTCTACATCATCGACGAAGTCCACATGCTGTCGGAGAAGGCGTTCAACGCCTTCCTCAAGACGCTGGAGGAGCCGCCCGAGCACGCCAAGTTCGTGTTCGCCACCACTGAAATCCGCAAGGTGCCGGTGACGGTGCTGTCGCGCTGCCAGCGCTTCGACCTGCGCCGCGTCGATGCCGACGTGCTGATGACGCATCTGGCGAATATCGCCAAGCGCGAGAGCGTCGAGGCCGAACCCGAAGCGCTCGGCCTGATCGCGCGCGCCGCCGAAGGCTCGGTGCGCGATTCGCTGTCGCTGCTCGATCAGGCGATTGCCCATGCTGCGGGGTCGGTGCGCGCCGAGGACGTGCGGCAGATGCTCGGCCTTGCCGACCGCACCCGTGTGATCGATCTGTTCGAGTCGCTGGCGCGCGGCGACATCACCAGCGCCTTCAAGGAATTCCGTGACCAATATGACACCGGCGCCGATCCGGTGGTGGTGCTGAGCGATCTCGCGGAGTTCGTGAATTTCGTCACCCGCATCAAGGTGGTGCCGGCGACGGCGGACAATCTGGCGCTGGGCGAGACCGAGCGCGTGCGCGGCCGGGAATTCGCCACCAAGCTGTCGATGCGGGTGCTGTCGCGGATGTGGCAGATGCTGCTCAAGGGCATTGCCGAGGTGCAGAACGCGACACGGCCGCAGGCCGCCGCCGAAATGGTGCTGGTGCGCATCGCCTATGTCGCCGATCTGCCGACGCCGGACGAAGCGCTCAGGATGATCGAGCAGAATGGCGGCGCCGCGCCGTCACCTGGTGGCGCGCCACCCGGTAGCGGCATGGGCCGTGCGCCGGTGACGGCGTCCGCAACCTCTGCGATCGATCACGCGCCGCCGCGAATGATGGCGTCTTCAGGCGGACGCGCGGGCGGCGAGACCATCGCGCGGCAGCCGATGTCAGCCCCCGCGCAGCAGGCGAGCGCCGCGGCGCAGCCGGTGCTGCGGCTGTCGTCCTTCGCCGAGATCGTGGCGCTGGCCAGCGAGAAGCGCGACGTGCAGCTCAAGACCGCGCTGGAAGCCGATCTGCGTCTGGTGCGGATGGAGGACGGCAAGCTCGAGGTCGCGCTGGAGCCTCATGCGTCGCGCTCGCTGCTCGGCGAGTTGCAGAAGAAGCTCAAGGACTGGACCGGCAGGCACTGGACCGTGGCGACGTCCAACGAAGCGGGACAGCCGACACTGCGCGAGCAGGCGCGCGACCGTCGCAACAAGCTCGAACTGGCAATCCAGGACGATCCGCGCGTCAAGGCGGTGATGGCGAAGTGGCCCGGCACGAAGATCGAGTCGGTCAAGCAGGTGGTGCACGACGTCAGCCCGCCGGTCTCCGAGGACGGCGATCCCGGCGAGATGCCCGACAACGACGACGATTTCTAGTTTTCTGAAAGAGGATCATCGATGGCTGACTTTCTCGGCATGATGAAGCAGGCGGCGCAACTGCAATCCAAGATGAAGGAGATGCAGGAACAGCTCGACACCGTCGAGGTCGAGGGCGAATCCGGCGGCGGTCTGGTTCGCGTGCGCATGACCGCCAAGATGGAGGTCAAGGCCGTGACCATCGATCCGTCGCTGATCAAGCCGGAAGAGCGCGAAGTGCTGGAGGATCTGCTGGTCACCGCGCATGGCGATGCGCGCCGCAAGGCGGAGGCGGCGATGCAGGAGAAGATGAAGACGCTGACCGGCGGGCTCGGCCTGCCGCCGGGACTTGGCTTCGGTTAATGTCGGGGAGTGTCGCAGGCCCTGAGATCGAGCGCCTGATTCAACTTCTGGCGCGGCTGCCTGGCCTTGGCCCGCGCTCGGCGCGGCGCGCGGCCTTGCATCTGATCAAGAAGCGCGAGGCCTTGATGGCGCCGCTCACGGCGGCCTTGCAGGTCGCGATCGAGAAGATCGAGGTCTGCCATACATGCGGCAATATCGACACGCAGAATCCCTGCACGATCTGCACCGATCCGCGGCGCGATCCGTCGATCATCGTGGTGGTGGCCGATGTCGCCGATCTGTGGGCGCTGGAACGCGCTCATGCCACGAGCGGCCGCTATCATGTGCTTGGCGCGACGCTCTCGCCGCTCGACGGCATCGGGCCGCAGGATCTGACCATCGATGCGCTGGTGACGCGCGCGCGCGATCCGCAGGTGAGCGAGATCATTCTGGCGCTGAACGCCACGGTTGATGGCCAGACCACGGCGCACTACATCACCGACATGCTGCAGGACGCCGACGTCAAGGTGACGCGGCTGGCCCATGGCGTGCCGGTGGGTGGCGAACTCGATTATCTCGACGAGGGCACGCTGTCGGCGGCGATGCGGCAGCGGACATTGTTTTGAGACGCAATCACAGGACCATGATGCCGACACGTCTTTGCCGAGCCCGTGCTTTCCGCAACATGGCGGCCGCGTTTGTGCTGGCGGGCGGCGTTGCCGTTGGCACCAGCCTGACGTCTGTCGCCGCGCCGGTGCAGGCGGAGACGCCCAAGGCGTTGCGGGCGGGCGATATCCTGTCCGGAGAACTGACCGCGATGCGCAGCGGCAAGCGGAAGAACCGGACTGTCACTTATCAGCTCACCAGCACGCCGCGGCGCCTGCCGCCGCCCGCCGGGCTGTGCAATCTTGAGACCGGACCGGAGACCTTTCAGATCGTCACCCGCAGCGACGCCGAAGCGGCCGCACTCAAGCCTTTCATCGGCAAGACCGTGTCGATCCGCGCTAAGGAAGTGTCCTGCGCGCAGGCGGCGGGCGAGTGGAGCGATGCCATCGTCTCCGACTGGAGCGTTGTGACGCAGCACTGACGTTGTTGCGATCAGATGTAATCAGCCTGTTCGGCCGAGCGTCGCGAAATGGTTGCGGCGCTGCAGCCATGCCAGCAGCAGCAGGCTCGGGATCGCCACCAGCACGCAGATCACGAAGAACAGCGGCCAGCCGGTGGCTTTGGCGACATAGCCCGCGCCCGACGACAGATAGGTGCGCCCGACCGCGGCAAGCGCGGTAAGCAACGCGTATTGCGTGGCGGTGTGCAGCGGGCTTTTGCACAGCGCAGACAGATAGGCGACGAAGATCACGGTGCCGATCGCGCTGGTGAAGTTCTCGGCGGTGATCGCGACCGCCAGCGCGTATTGATTGACGCCGACCAGCGCCAGCCATGAGAACGACAGATTGGCGATGGCCTGCAACAGGCCGCCGATCCACAGGCTCGCCACCAGCGAATAGCGATTGGCGACAAAACCGCCGGCAAAGCCGCCGAGCAGCGTCGCGGCAAGGCCGACGCCCTTGACGATGGCGGCGTAGTCGTTGCGCGAGAAACCGAGATCGATCACGAACGGCGCGGTCATGGTGCCGGAAAACGCGTCGGTGAATTTGTAGAGCACGACAAAGGCGAGCACGGCCGCGGCGTCCTTGCGGGCGAGGAATTCGGAGAACGCACCGATCGCGGCCTGGGTCACGCGGCGGAACGCGCTCTCGCCCCCGGTGGCGCGCTCGGCCCGCGCCGATTGCTCCGGCTCGGTGGCGAGCAACGCGGTCGCGGTGCCGATCAGCACCAGAGCGGCCATGGTGATGTAGCCCCACATCCATGCGGTGCCGCGCGGAAGGCCGGTGCCTTCGAACGCGCTGACCAGAAACAGCGCGCCGGCGGTCGAGATCAGCATGCCGATGCGATAGGCGGCGACGTAGCCGGCCATGCCGGCGGCCTGCTCGGATTCGGGCAGGCTCTCGACGCGGAAGGCATCGACCACGATGTCCTGCGTGGCCGAGGTGGCCGCGACCAGCAGCGCGCCGATGGCGACAAAGAACGGCGAGCGTGCCGGATCGGCGAAGGCCAGCAGAATGATGGCGGCGATCAGGAGGAACTGCGCGAACACCAGCCAGCCGCGGCGACGGCCGAGCAGCCGCGTCAGCACCGGCACATGCAGCGCATCGACCAGCGGCGCCCAGATGAATTTCAGCGTGTAGGGCGTGCCGACAAGGGCGAACAGGCCGATGGTGCCGAGATCGACGCCGGCCTCGCGCATCCACACCAGCAGTGTCGATCCGGACAAGGCGAGCGGCAGGCCCGACGAAAAGCCGAGGAACATCACGATCAGCACGCGCGGCTGCAGATAGACCGCAATCGCCTCATGCCATGAGGTACGGGGAGGGGCGGTCGGCTCTGCGCTTTCGGGTGTGGTCATGAAAACGTGTTAGCAGATTCGAGCCGTTCGCTCTGCGCCAATTCACTCTCCCCTTTCGCGGACATGATGTCCGAAAAGAGGCTTCCCCGAGAGGCCTTCGCATTCTGCGGGGCGTCAAGCCGGGGCCTTTTCAGGATTTGATGGGGCGGGCTCGAAAATAAGCCGATAGAGATCGACCCCGAAACTGCTCTGAAGCGGCTTCGCCTCGCGAAGCTGGAAGGTTCTTGCCCCGTCCTCGTCGCGATCGGCGCGCAGGAACAGGACCCTGCCATCATCAAGAAACGCACGCGCAAACTCGTACATGTGAGAGACGTAGAATACGGTGACGTTGTTCTCGAGCAACGCCGAGACGACCTGCCGCGCGATCTCGGCGCCCTCGCGCTCATGGGTGGCGGCGAACGATTCATTGAACAGCACGAGGGCGCCCTGGTGGATATCGTCTGCGATCGCATCCATGCGCGCCAGCTCCTCGTCAAACTTGCCGCTGCGCATATGGCGATCCTCCTCTCGCTTGTAGTGGGTGAACAGCCCGGTATGGACCGACGCGGTGAAGGAGTCCGCGGTGACGAACAGGCCGCATTGGAGCATCATCTGGGCGAGCCCGACACTGCGCAGGAAGGTCGATTTGCCGCCGCGGTTGGCACCGGTGATGATCACGCATGATTTGCCGTCCGCATCGACGTCATTGCCGACCACAGGGCGTTGCATTGTCAGCGCCAGGCAGACATCGCGCAGGTTGCAACAGCGGAATAAGCCCTGGCTGTCCCGGGGTTCGGGAAAGGCGACGGATTCTCCGATCCGGTCCAGTTGCTCTTTCAGATTGAGGCAACCGAGATAGAAGGCGAGCTCCGCCCGCAGCGTCTTGAGGAAGTCGAGGACGTGTTCAGCAGACTGATAGACGGCGTCGGAAATCAGCACGAGGCCGCGGTTCTGCAACTCGCCAAAGGCGCGCGCGCCGGCCTCGTCGCGCGGATGCAGTTGCAGGGTAAAGCTTGGGCCGCTGCGGGTGAAAACCCTGCGTATCCAGCTCAGATCGCGTGGCTGCGGCTTGCGCAGCATGGTCCCGACGCCCTTGCCGCCGTCGCCGACCCGCGCGCTCAGGAGCAGACCCTGCTGGAAGGTCAGATTGGCGAGGTCGGCGCGCGCAGCCGCAAGATAGGCATCATCCAAGTCGCGCCGGAGCGTTGCGAAGAACTGCTGAAATCCCGGCGACGCAAACCGGCTTGCATGAGTCTGGCACGTGTCGCGGAGACGGCCGAGAACGGCGAGGCAGCTTTGCAGCGTGCGCACGCCGCTGCCGACCCTTGACGCGGCGTCGCGGCCATAAAGGCTGAAACCCCACATGCGGTCGCGGCCGAAAGGCTCGATGGCGATGGCATAGAACTGCCTGACGATGTCGGGATTGGCGAGACAGTCCTTGAGGATGTCCTGCCGGTAGCGGACGGTCGCGATATCGTTGGTCCACGCATGAGCGCAGGCCGCAGCCATCACATCGTAAAGGTACTGATCGCCCGCCGCCGCGGCGTTCAGCAGTACATCGAGCTCGATATCCTGGGCGAATGGGATCGGAGTGTGCGCCGATGGCGGCGTTGCGTCGAAGTCGCGATCCGGATGCATCAGGAATGTTTTCATGAACCTATCCTCGCGCGAAGCTGTTCGTAAGTGACGCCGTGTTTCCTGGCGAGCGAGAGAGCGTAAGCAAGGCCATCCGCGGGCCTGCGGATGATTTCGAAGGTGCGCTGCGCGGGATCGTCCGGCGCCACGCTGCTTACCATGCTCACCGTCTTCTCGCTGAGCTTCGACAGGGTATCGAGGAATGTGACGCAGACTCCGATCGCATCTGCTTCAAGGATTCGCTCAAGTACCCTGGTGCTGAGGAAAATCTGATCTTCGAGACTTGTCGAATTGAAGATCTCGTTGAGGATAAGCGCGCTGTCGGGCGTCATGGCCTCGCAGCTTCGATGCAGGCGCGTCAGTTCGTCTTCGAGCTTGCCGCGCAGGTTGGTAATGTTCTCTTCGCGCTCGAAATGAGTGAAGATGCGATCCGCAAGAAACAAGCGAGCGCTTTCTCCCGGCACCGGGCAGCCAAGGCCGGCCAGAAAATGCAACTGGCCGAACATGCGGGCAAACGTGGTCTTGCCGCCCTGGTTCGGGCCCGAGATCACCAGCAGGCGCTCGCGGCCGGTGAGATGAAAACTGTTGCAGACAACGGTTTTGTTCTCCTGCACGAGCTTGGCGGCCAATGCGAGGTCGAAGCTGTTCGTCGCGCTGGTCTCCTTCGATGACACGGAGACATCAGGAGCACAGAACGGCAGGCCGGCGCGTTTGAGCGGTTCGATGAAGTCGAGATATGCGATGAAGAATCCGATTTCGCGATCGAGCCGCGCGATCACGTCGTCGATGAAGCCGGCGTGCCGCCCGACATAGTTGCCGAGACGCTGGAAAGACTCGGGGAATAGACGGCCGACGAACTCCAGAATGCTGTCTTCGATATGATTGAGCGCGATGTCGCCCTGCGGCTGCGGTGGGAGCGCCGGTGCGGCGTCAACCTCCCTGAACTTCGCGAAGCGTTCGAGGATCGTGACGGTGTAGTCCGGCTCGTGCGCATATCTGCGGACCGTGACCTTGTCGCCGCGGAACAGCATGCCATAGCTTAGTCTCGACAGGGCCTCGCGGAGATCGGAGGTCTCCTTGGCAAGCTGCCGGAAGGTTGCCGACCCGAGATAGTCTGCAAGATACGCCCGAAGTTGCCGAAGCCCGGCCGAGCGAAGCGTGGCGGATTGCAGGTCACGCAGCAGAGCAGTCACGCCCTCGCAATACAGGCTCGCGGCATGCAGATGGACCATGTGCTTGTAGCAAGTGTGCGAGATCCTGTCGGCTTCAGCGAGATTGACCCGGACCGAACGCATGGTTTCGCAGAATGGCGGAAACATCCTGAACGTCTCGGGCCGTGTGAGGTCGGCAAAGACCGCCTGGCGGTGGCGAACGATCTGTTCGTTGCGATAGGCGGAGTAGAACAGGGGGCGCAGCACCGCTTCATCGCGCTTGGCCACCACGGCCGCGATGATCTGATCGAGGTTGAGGTCGACGAAACAGTCCGGCTGTTCGGTACGTTCAGCGCGCAGCTCGTCGAGGCCGGGAGGAAAGAGAATGCTTTGAAAACCTGCCGCGCCTGCGCTGTCGTCGCGAGCGGTATCGGTGTTCGCGGAGAGCGGCCATGGCAGCCTTGCCGCCGTGACATCCTGCGCGAGCGTGTTGGCGTGAGCACAAGGAGAGGGATCGGGATGGTGGCCTGTCATGATCATCCTGCCTCGGCGCCATCAAGAGGCGCACGGTTTGACTGGCAGGAGTCATCAGCGCACAGGGCATGACAGGGGACTCCATCCCTGTTCGATTATGTAGGTCGTGGTCTTGGTCCGTCAATACGGGCAGACCGGTTCCCGTCTTGTGATGTCCGGTGGTCTGGCTGACAGCGATTGTCTGGGCGGGGGCATCGGTCTATATTTTGAAAAGGGGATGGAGTCCCCCTTTAACCGCCATTGGGCTGATGACTCCTGCCGCGTTGAACGCGGTGGGAGTATATTGCCGCAAAGCGACGATGCTCTCTCCGCAACTTGTGCAATCCGAGAGGCATCGATGCAATTCTGTCCAGTGGTATCGCATCGCGCCTCGAACCCAGAGGCTCGAATGCAATGTCCAGCCAGAAATCAGAATCATTCCCCACTGGGAGCCTTCCCGGCATGGCTCCAATCGACCGTCTGAGTGAGCATGTCCAATTCGGGCATCAAGCCTGGATGGAGCGCCTGCAGGAAATGCAGGAGATCGAGGCGATGTTCGCCAGCGAGCTTTTGGCAACACGCGATCCCGACGAGGCTCTCAAGATCTGCAATCGCTGGATTGCGAAGCGACTTGATCTGCTGGCCGCCGACTCGAAAGCTTTCAGCGGTTTCTGGATGGACCTTGTCATGACGGCTGCCGGCAGCGTCAAGACTCCGGGCCTGCTGTCATCAAAGGGGGACAGGACATGACGACGGTCATTCTCACCCGACATGGGCATGTGGAGGGCATCCGGCCTCTGCGTTTTCGCGGTCAGCATCCGCTGTCGCTCACGGAGCAGGGGCGTCAGGAAGCGGAATTGACCGCGCGGCGGATTGCATCGGACTGGCGCCCGGCGGCGGTGCTGACCAGTCCGCTCGAGCGCTGCGTCGTCACCGGCACGGCGATTGCCAAAGCCTGTGGTCTGCAATCCACCATCGCCGAAGGCCTGCTGGATCTGGACTACGGCGACTGGCAATGGAAAACATATGAAGAGGTCAGGCAGCGTTGGCCGCGGGCCTTTGAGCGTTGGCACGCCGCGCCGCATCTCGTCCGTTTTCCGTCAGGTGAATCGCTGCAGGATATCGTGCTGCGGTCGGCCGACGTCTTTCGCGGCGTGGTCGAGCGATTTCCGGACGACACCGTGGTGCTGGTGGGGCATGACAGCGTCAACAGGGCGCTGTTGCTTCAGCTCCTCGATCAACCGCTCTCAGCCTATTGGAAGCTGGCGCAGGATCCTTGCTGTCTCAATGTCATCACATATCAGGACGAGGCGGTCCGTGTCGTGTCGATCAACGATACGCAGCATATCCAACAGGGATAAACCGGGGCATGATTGCGACTGGCCTTGATCGGCTGGCTGCCGTGAAAGGCAAACAGATGAGGACGTGAAACGTGCGGACCTTTGCTGATCCCTCCTTTTTCCGGCTGATCCATCTGCTGGTCGGTGAAGCGCATTCGGACCTGCGCCGCACCACATGGACGCACCGTGGCGCGAACTGGGTCAGACAGCGCCACAACTTCGCCGGCAGCACGTTCAGCTTCTCCATCGAGCAATATCTCATCACCAGGCCGAACGCCGGCGGGTGGAGCTTGCTGGTGGTCAAGGAGATGTGGTGGGATGGCGATGACAAGTCGATCCGCTCGACGCAATGGGCGAAGCTGCTATCGGGCAAGCGCGCAAAGGCTCTGGAGTGGCTGAAGGCGGAAGAACGCCGGCTCAATGCAGTGCCCTTGGCTGAAAAGGCCGCGGAATAATTCCGCGTTGATCTGCGTTGTGGGTCCGGCTTGCCGAACCCGCCGCCTGCTCAATGCATCATGAATACCGGCAGTCGTGTCCGGGCCAGGATTTCATGCGTCACGCCTCCGAACACCCATTCGAACACCTGGCCGAAACGGAAGGCGCCCATGACGATGGAATCGGCAGCGATCGCTTCGGCCTCTGCGAGGAGGCGGGCCGCGATGTGCTGGCCTGGCTCGGTTCGGACATGGCGCACGTCCGCGGATATATGATGATCCTTGAGAAGCGCGAGAACCTCGGCGCAACCCGCTGCTGCATCCGGTTCATCGACAGTGATGATGGTGAGCCGCCGGGCGGCGCGCAGCCATGGCAGCGTGTGCATGATGGCCTTGCGTGCCTGCGTGCGCGGCTTCCAGGCGATGACCATGTGTTCTCCGAGCGTCTCTGGCAGATCTTCCTTTGTCGGTACGAACAAGACCGGCTGGCTGGAATTGAAGATGGCCGCGTGCAATGCGTCGGCTGAATCCAGATTATGCGGCTGCGCGATTGCGATCAGGGCGACATCCTTGATCTCGGCAAGAAGCGACGAGGTGATGTCGCCGACATGCTCGAGCCATCTGACCTGCACACCCGCGAGAGCCTCCCAGTTCTCGAACACCTCACGCGCCCGTGTCAGGCGCTGCTGAGCCGTGCCCTCGCTCAGCTCCCGCATTCCCTGAAGATCGATTTCCTCCGCTGCGGCGATCAGCTTGGTCGGATCGACGCTGATATGCAGCGCGGACAGCGACAGCGAATTGGAAAGCTGGGTCGCGCGATAGGCGACCGTCAGGCAGCGGCCGGCCGATGCCGCCTCCTCGATAATGGCAAGCACCACATGACCGGTGCCGGCGGCTTCCGCCGGCCGTGCCGGATTTTTCCGGGCCGCGAATGGCGCGGACGCGAACGGCGAAGTGTAGAACGCCTGACCTGCGACCTCGCGCTCGATCTCCAGCAGACGGTTGTATTTGACGAGGCGTTCCGTCCGGCAGGGCGCGCCCGCCTTGATCTGGCCGCCGCCCATCGCCACGGCGAAGTCCGCGATAAAGGCATCGTCGGTCTCGCCTGAGCGGTGAGAGATGATGTAGTGCCAGCCCGCGGTGCGGCAGGCCTCGATCGCGGCGACGGTCTCGGTGACGGTACCGATCTGGTTGAGCTTGATCAGGACAGCGTTGGTGGTTTTCTCGGCGATGCCACGCGCGATCAGTTTCGGGTTGGTGACGTAGAGGTCGTCGCCCACGATCTGGATCGATTGGCCGATCTCCGCGGTCTGGGCCTGAAAGGCGCTCCAGTCATGCTCGCCGAAGCCGTCCTCGATCGATACGATCGGAAACCGCTTGACCCAATCGGCGTAAAGCGCGCGCAGCTCCGCGCTTGTTTTTTTACCGGCGCCGGATTTCTTCAGGTCGTAGCCGCTGCCGCTGACGAATGACGAGGCCGCCGGATCGAGCGCCACTGCGATATGCTCACCCGGCGTAAAGCCCGCGCGCTGGATCGCGGCGACGATGAACTCGCAGGCCGTCTCGTTGTCCGCAAGGTCGGGTGCGAAGCCGCCTTCATCGCCGACACCGACCGACAGGTTCTTCTCCGCGAGCAGCGCCCGCAGAGCGTGGTAGGTCTCGGCGCCCCAGCGCAGCGCTTCGCGAAACGATGGCGCGCCGTGGGGCACGATCATGAATTCCTGAAAGTCGAGCGAATTGGCGGCGTGGCGTCCGCCGTTGATGACGTTCATCATCGGCACTGGCAGGCGATAATTTGTGCCGGACGACAGATAGGCGTAGAGCGGCTTGCCGCTTGCTTGCGCGGCGGCCCGCGCGACGGCCATCGAGGTTCCCACGATTGCATTGGCGCCGAGACGGGATTTTGTCTCGGTGCCGTCAGCATCGATCATCAGCCTGTCGATCCCGGCCTGGTCGGCCGGGTCCTGGCCGTGCAGGACGCGTGCGATCTCGGCAAGGTTGGCGACGGCCTTGAGAACACCGCGGCCGCCATAGCGCCGCGGATTGCCGTCGCGCAACTCATGCGCTTCTCCTTCTCCGGTGGAAGCGCCGGAAGGTACCGAGGCGTGCCCCACGATACCGCTCTGGAGGCGCACTTCGACACGCATCGTCGGATAGCCGCGCGAATCGAGAATTTCGTCTCCAAGAATTGCGACGATCTTGTCTGCCATCGGGTCTCCCTCGCTTTCGTCCGACATCGACGCTGTCGAATGACAGGGTCTTCGCAGTTCCTGCAAAGCGGCCTGTCGTGGAGGAAGAAGGATTTCGGAGCCGCAAGAATCCTACCACGACGTTCGCGCGCGGTAGGAGTCATCAGCCTTGCGGCGGTTTCGGGGGACTCCATCCCCATCGGCCATAGGATAGCCATCCATATCCGGCTGGGCAAGCAACACGAACAGGCGTTGCGGTTTCCTGTCGTATCAATCGTAGGAGAGGCGTTGCTTCCCGGAAGGCTGCCCGCGGGGTCCGCAACCGGCTTTCGACCGTGCCGGTCCGGTCATCGCAAGAAGACGGTCGATCCGCTCGCGTGCGAGCCAGTCCACCCGAGGACGCAGATCTGTCAGCCGGTCGGGGAGCCGGGCGCGATCTTCCTCCGCTCCGGCGTCGAGGCAGATTTCACTCGCCAGAAGCGCGATTTGAGAATCGTCATCATCGAGCAGAGGTCGCAGGCGCGGCCAGTCCTTGCGTGAGATGCCCAGCTTGCGGAGGAGGCCGAGTGCGCTGCGGCGTCGTCGCAAATCGGATTCGCTCTCGGAATCGCGGTTATGGCTGCGATCAAGCGAGGCGGTGACAAGGGCTGGCCGGGCCGCCTTGCCGAAACCGAGCAGGATCGCCTCGGCGGTCAGCCGCGCATCATCCTCGCCGAGCGCAGCGATGAAAACTGGTATGGAATCTTTGCGGCGGAATGATCCCAGTCCTGCGAGGACGCCGGTGAGCGGCCGGTGCACGACAAGGTCGGCCAGCAGCCGGCAAACCCAGTCCTCGTGCAGCCGCGCGATCGCGCGGGCCGCCGCGCTGACAACGACATTCTCGCCGAGACGTTCCACCGCGTCGCTGATCGGCCGCCGCGAACGCAAAAAGTCGGCGAGCACGTCGTATGATCCTAGCGCGGCAAGGGCCTCGACGGCCCGGCAGCGGACATGATGCAGGCCGCTGGGATCTCCTTCAAAGAGCAGGGTCCGCAACGGCGGAATTGCGCTCTTGCCGAGGCCGACGACCTCGATCAAGCCGGCCTCGCCATCATGCAGCGATTTCAGGTGATCGATGGCATGACCAATCCGCGCCTGAAGCGCCTCGTAGCGAGGTTGGCCGGACACTGACAAGGACGACATCGATCATCTCCGGTGACGGGCTGCGGATCGCTGTTGCCGCGCGGGCAAGCGGCGGGCTGCCTGCATCAGGGCCCGATCAGGGTGGTATCGAGACCGCTATGATTGATCGCCGTGCCGATTTTCGTGGACCATTCGCTGTGGCGATCCACATGGCAGATCGCCAGGATCGTCAGCAGCGTAGCCGCGGTGTAGATCAGGACCGGATTGGCGGGCGATGTCGTATCGCATTTGACGAGATTGCGAATTGTTCTTCGCATGACTGAGACCTCCAGCGTGAGAACGATGGATAAAAACCACTTACGTTCGGCGTGCAGGTCTTGCTGTGGAGTTTCGTGACACTCCTACGAGCGCGATCCTGCGCGCTTGTAGGAGTCATCAGCCTTGCGGCGGTTTGGGGGGACTCCATCCCCATCCTTTTAGGAAACACAGAATAGCACTCTCTTGGATTCCGGCAAGCGATACCCGACACACGCCCGGCTTACCTGAGATAGATGCAAACCATGAGGATGATCGCGGGTCATGCGGTCTCTCCGGTCACAGGTTTCTGGCGATGTAAGCTCCTCCGAATGCCGCGACAAAGCCGAGGACAACGGAAAGCGACACGTAAAGGGCGGCCTTGGCGATTTCGCCGCTCTCGGCCAGCAGCAGCGCTTCCATTTCAAATGTCGAGAACGTGGTGTAGCCGCCGATGAAGCCGGTCAGGATGCCGGTGCGGAGCGACGGCGACAGCGTGAGGCGTTCAAGCGTCTCGATGAACAGAAAGCCCATGACGAAGCTTCCCATCACGTTGATGCTTAAGGTGGCGTAGGGAAAATCGCGCCCATAGATGGACTGCACCAGGTTCGTCTGCGCGAATCGCGCCCAGCACCCCAGAACTCCGAAACAGGCTATGGCAATGTAAGTCCACATCGATCCGTGTTGTCTCCGTATGTGAGAGGAACGTCAGGCTAGGAACGAGGATGAGAAGAGGGTCGGAAGACGCCCATCTCTGGCTGCGTTGGACGCGTTTTTTCAAACTTCAGGAAGACGCCCGGTGGAAGAGGCGCGAGCACAAGCGCAGTCAGCACCTGCGCGATCTGAAGACAGACGTCGCGCATTGTCATGACCGGCCTGCCCACGACACTGCGTCGCGCGAAACCGAGAACGGGATATTTTGGAGGGGGATGCTGCGGGTCCAAGGCACGATGCTCCGTCTGCCAGAATGGCTCGACAGGAGTCATCAGCCCTGAGGGCGGTTAAATGGTGAACTCCATCACCGTGCGCAACGCTGAACCGCCCTCTGATGCTTGTCAAGGGGAAGGTGCGGCCCGCGTCTAGTAGCGCATCTTGTCCGGAATCACTGCGCGCACGCCGCCGAGAGGATTGTCGATGTCTCCTTTCCGGCGTGGAATCAAATGGATATGGCAGTGGAAAAGGCTCTGCCCGGAGACCGCACCGATATTCGCGCCGACATTGAAGCCTTCGACCGATGGGTCGGCGTTTATGATGCCGAGACGCAGGCGTTTGAGGAGTTCATTGGCGGCCGCGAGTTCATCGTCCGTCAGATCGAAATAGGTCGGCGCGTGGCGATATGGCAGCACGAGCGTGTGCAGCGCCGTGACGGGCGTGGTGTCGCGGACCGCGAATGCAAGGTCATTGCGCATCACCACTTGTGGTCCGTCGCGCAAAGCGCAGAAGATGCAGGCGCCGGAATCCGCGCTCGCTATCTCGGGTTGCATCTTCGCATTTGCCATTCCGGGCCTATATTCTTTCCGCGCACCCACGAAGAAAGGCAGACCGAATGAATATCCGGCAATTGCTGCTCGATGTCGATAAAGCTGTTGCGCGACCCTCCCTCTTGGAAATTGCCGAGGCCGTCGACGGCTGCCGCGGTGTGGAGGCTGTCAACATCACGGTCGGGGAGATCGATATCGAAACAGTCGGCATGAATGTCACCATCGAGGGCGAGAACATGGACTATGACGAGATCGTGAAGGCGGTCGAGTCGACCGGCGCGGTGGTCCATAGCCTCGATGAGATCGCGATCGGTCAGCGCGTCATTTCACGGGTCCAGCGCATGCGATGAAGCTGTTTGATTTCATCAGTCATCCCAACAACCGGCTGGATGTGGTCGCGGGCCTTATCGACGGCATCCTGAACGCGCTGGCGCTTGCCGCCGGGCGGCTGGTCCATACCGGCGGCGAAGGGGCGACGCTCGATCTGGCGCTGCGTGTCAGCGTGGCTGCCGGAGTGACGACGATATTCGTGTTCTTCGTGGCGCACTATGCTGAGCTTCGTCTCGAACTGGTGCGGCATGAGCGGGAGCTGAACTTCACCGAGCATGGCCGGCTTGCGGCCACCAATTTGGGCCGGAGGGTTTTCATCGAATCCCTTAACAAGGCGATCCTGGCTGCCGCGTTCAGTTTGATCGGAGCACTGTTTCCCCTGATCCTGTGTTTCCTGCTGCCGTCTCCGATCTGGCTTGGCTTGACGATCACCATTGTCGCTCTGGGCATTCTCGGCGCTCTGCTCGCCAAGACGTTCTATGGCTCGCCTGTCCTGTGGGGGATCGGTCTTTTCATCGGCGGCATCGCCTTGGCGTTTGTCGGAATGAAACTCGACCTCGTCGGCTGAGTGGCGATGCGACGTAAAGCGATTGGAAAATCAGGCCGCGGTCGAAAGGCGGCGGCGGGTCGCGTCCTCTCCGCAAGCGCGGAGATCTGAACCCATCATTCCCCCGCCTGCAACTTGCGCTGCATCGGCGGGAACAGGTCGGTGTTCCGTGCGCCGGCGGTACGCGCAACCTCGGCGGCAGGCTCGTTGCTGAAATCCAGTTCCTCGATGCGGCCGGCGCGCTTCTCGATCTTGTCGGCGGAAATCAGGATCTGGCGCACGTCCTCGTTGACGTTGCCGAAGTCTTTCTGCAGCTTCAGCACGCGCTCGCGCAAGCGGGCGAGATCATCCGACATGTTGATGACCTCGGTGCGGATCTGGTCGGCGGCATCGCGCATCCGCGCGTCTTTCAGGATCTGCTGCATCACCTGGATCGCCAGCATCAAGAGCGAGGGTGACACCAGTACGATGCGGGCGCGGTAGGCTTTCTGGATCACGTCGTCGAAGCCGTCATGGATCTCGGCGTAGACCGATTCCGATGGCACGAACATCAGGGCGGTGTCCTGCGTCTCGCCGGCGATCAGATATTTGTCGGCGATGTCGCCGACATGCTTCATCACGTCCTGCCGCAGCCGCTGCGTGGCGAACTTCTTCTCCTCGTCGGTGCGTGCGTCGCGCAGCGCAGTGACCGATTCCAGCGGAAATTTGGCGTCGATGCACAGCGGCCGCTGGTCGGGCAGGAAGATCACGCAATCGGGACGCTTGTTGTTGGAGAGCGTGTGCTGGAATTCGTAGCTGCCCTTCGGCATGCCGTCCTGCACGATGGCTTCCATCCGCGCCTGACCGAACGCGCCGCGCGCCTGCTTGTTGGCGAGCACGTCGCGCAGCGTCGTCACCTGCGTGGTGAGGTCGGTGAGGTTCTTGTGCGCGTTGTCGATGATGCCGAGCCGCTCGTGCAATGCGCGCAGGCTCTCCATGGTATTGCGGGTGGTCTGCTCCATCGACTGGCCGACGCGGTGGGTCACCGAATCCAGCCGCTCGTTGACCGCGCGCGCCATCTCCGCCTGCCGGCCGACCAGCGCCTGACTGAGCGCATCGACCCGACCTGCGGCCTGGCTCTGCGCGTGCAGCATCTGGCTGAGGCGTTCCTCGAGTTCGTCGGCGCGGATGGCCTGCGCCATCGCCATCGCGGCGCCCTTGCGCCCGGCGCGGGCGATGATGATTGCGATCGCGACCAGCAGCGTCAGAGCCAGCGCGGCGAACGCCATCAGTGCGATGCCGGTGCGGATCGGGATGTCCCCGAGGACAAACAGGGTCTCGTTCATGCGTCCTTTGTAGCCCGATTCGGCGCAAGAAGCGAACGAAGCGGGAACATTTATGGTTAACAAGTCCCTGATTTTTATGGTTAACGCCGCCTTAACGGCATTCGGGGGCTAACCGGGCGATGGGACGAATATCGGTTTGACCGCGTGGACCGCGGCCATTACATCGCGGCCATGGCCATTCGCGAAATCATCAGCCTGCCGGACAAGCGCTTGCGGCTTGTCTCCAAACCCGTCGAGCAGGTGACACGGGAGATCCGCTCGCTCGCCGACGACATGCTGGAGAGCATGTACGACGCGCCGGGCATCGGGCTTGCTGCCATTCAGGTGGCGGTGCCGCTGCGCCTTGTCACCATGGATCTGTCGAAGAAGGAAGGCGAGACCGACCCGCGCGTCTTCATCAATCCGGAGGTGTTGACCACGTCCGAGGACCTGTCTGTCTATGAGGAGGGCTGCCTGTCCATCCCCGAATATTACGAGGAGGTCGAGCGGCCGGCGAAGGTGCGCATCCGCTACATGGATCTCGACGGCAAGGTGCATGAGGAGGATGCCGAAGGCCTGTTCGCCACTTGCATCCAGCATGAGATCGACCACCTCAACGGCGTTCTGTTCATCGACTATCTGTCGAAGCTCAAGCGCGACAGGGTGATGAAGAAATTCACCAAGGCCGCACGCCTCGCGGCGAAATAGCTATTGAATTGCGTTCTCTCGTCATGCCCGGCCTTGTGCCGGGCATCCACGTCTTGAAATACTTGGCCAAGAAGAGGCGTGGACGGCCGGGACAAGCCCGGCCATGACGGAAGCCTCGTGTATCACTGAAGCAGGTCGTCATGCCGCTCCGTCTGATCTTCATGGGCACGCCGGACTTCGCGGTCCCGACGTTGCTGGAGCTCGCGGCGCATGGCCATGAGATCGCGGCGGTCTATACCCGCGCGCCGAAGCCCGCCGGGCGCGGCATGAAATTGCAGGCAACGCCGGTGGAGCGCGAGGCGCGGCGGCTCGGCCTTCCGGTGCTGACGCCTTCGACGTTGAAGACGCCGGACGCCGAAGCGCAGTTCCGTGCTCACAACGCCGACGCGGCTGTAGTGGTGGCCTACGGCATGATCCTGCCGAAAAACATTCTCGATGCTGTGCCGCTCGGCTGCTTCAACCTGCATGCCTCGCTGCTGCCGCGCTGGCGCGGCGCCGCGCCGATCAACCGCGCGATCATGTCGGGCGATGCCGAGAGCGGCGTCATGGTGATGAAGATGGATGTCGGGCTCGACACCGGCGATGTCGCGATGGCGGAGCGGTTGCCGATCGACGATGCGATGACCGCGCAGGATCTGCACGACGCGCTGGCGCCGCTCGGCGCCGATCTGATGGTGCGGGCGATCGGTGCGCTGGAGCGCGGCCGCCTGCAACTGACGCCGCAGGATGCGCAGGGCGTGACCTACGCCGCCAAGATCGACAAGGCCGAAGCGCGGATCGACTGGTTGAGGCCGGCGCGCGAGGTGCTGCGGCATTGTCACGGCCTCTCGCCATTTCCCGGCGCGTGGTTCGAGATCGCGCTCGACGGCGCGCCGGTGCGCATCAAGGTGCTGCGCTGTGAACTGGCCACAGGCTCCGGTGCTCCGGGCGCGGTGCTGGACGATCGTCTCACCATCGCCTGCGGCGAGGGCGCGATCCGCGTTCTGGAATTGCAGCGCGCCGGCAAGCAGCCGATGAAAGCGGTGGATTTCCTGCGCGGCACGCCGCTGGAGGCGGGAGCGCGGGCGCAGTGATCATTCGTCGGGAAATGGTCGAGGATACTGCTGCCATTCGTCAGGTCATCTGTGCAGCGTTTGGAGGCGATGACGAGGCTGATCTGGTTGATCGCCTCCGTGCCGACGGGGATCTGGTGTTGTCGCTCGTTGCGGAACAGGATGGGCAGGTCGTCGGTCATGCCGGGTTCTCACGCCTGTCGATCACGGATGACTCGCAAAGCACGCCGGGTGTGAGTCTTGCACCGGTCGCAGTCTTGCCGGAGAAGCAGCGTACGGGTGTAGGTCGTGCGTTGATCAAGGCTGGGCATGATCAACTTCGGCGCGCAGGCGAGACGGTTGTGTTTGTGCTGGGCGATCCTGCCTACTACAGCCGCTTCGGTTATTCGGCGGACGGCACGTCGGCGTTCGATTGTGCGTATGTTGGCCCGTATTTCCAATGGTTGCGGCTGTCGCCGCTTGCGCCGCTTGCTGGCATGATCGCCTATGCACCGGCATTTGGTGGCTCGGGGTAGGTCGTCATGCCGCGCTACAAGATCACCATCGAGTATGACGGCGCGCCGTTCTGCGGCTGGCAGTATCAGGACAACGCCCCCTCGGTGCAGGGCGCGCTGGAAGCGGCGGTGACGGCAATGACCGGCACGATGGTGCGCGTCTCTGGCGCGGGTCGCACCGATGCCGGCGTGCATGCGCTCGGGCAGGTCGCGCATTTCGATCTTGCGCGCGAATATCGCGCCGACCGCGTGCGCGATGCGCTCAACGCGCATCTGCGGCCGCATCCGATCGGCGTGTTGTCAGCGGAAATCGTGCCGGAGACGTTCGACGCGCGGTTCTCGGCGATCCGACGGCACTACATCTATCGCATCGTCAATCACCGCGCCAACCTCGCACTGAAAATGGGACACGCCTGGCGCGTGCCGCGGCACCTCGACGCCGAGGTGATGCATCACGCGGCGCAGGTCTTGATCGGCAAGCACGACTTCACCACCTTCCGCGACACCGAGTGTCAGGCGAAGTCGCCGGAGAAGACGCTCGATGTGCTCAGCGTCACGCGCGATGGCGACAATGTCGATATCGTCACCAACGCGCGCTCGTTCCTGCACAGTCAGGTTCGTTCGATGGTCGGCTCGCTGGTGTGGGTCGGTTACGGCCGCTGGAACGCGGATGATCTGCGCGCGGCGCTGGAGGCACGCGACCGCAAGGCCTGCGGTCCCGTCGCGCCGCCGGACGGGCTCTATCTCGTGCGGGTGGATTATTGAGCTCGTGGAGTACGGTCGTCCCGGCGAAGGCCGGGGCCCACACTCCCTAAGTGCAATTGGGAAATGCGGTGAGGCTGTCTGGTATCAAGCGCGAAGCCGGTGGTGATGGGTGCCGGCCTTCGCCGGGACGACGTGGGATTTATCCCGTGATCGTCTTCATCTCGTCCCAGAACAGCGCTTCGCCGGCCGCGACATTCTGTTCCCAATGATCGGCGGCGAATTCATCGGCGTCGTCGGTGATGAATTTGAACGACCGCCATGGCAGCGCGTGACGCTGGCAGACATGGGCAATGGCGAACAGCTCCATGTCGACCACATCGACCTGATTCTCACTCAGCCAGGGATCGGCGGCGGTGACGAAGCTGTCGCCGGTGCCGCAGATCACCGTGCCATGACCCGAGGACAGTTTATCGACCTCCGGAGAGAACGGTGTGCGGCCGCGCGGCGCCAGCGGCATCGCCATCATGTCTCGCTGCACGACATGGGCGACCTCGACCAGCCCGCGATGCACCTTGGCGATGTTGCCGGCGGTGCCGTAATTGATCACGAGCCGCGGCCGCAGCACCAGAAGCGCCAACGTCGCCGCGCTCGCGGCGTTGATCTTGCCGACGCCGGTGTAGATTACTTCGACGCCCTCCGGCGCGCGCGCCTTGTCGAGTTCGTCCTCGATCGCGGCGAGAACCAGAATGTTGCCGCTCATGGATGCGGCCTCATGCGAAATAGCGGTCGAGCACGCCGCGATAGATTGTGGTCAGCGCGTCGATGTCGGCGACCGACGTGCGTTCGTCGATCTGGTGCATGGTCTGGCCGACCAGGCCGAATTCCAGCACCGGACAGTAATTAGTGATGAAGCGCGCGTCGGAGGTTCCGCCGCCGGTGTCGAGCTTCGGCGTGCGGCCGGTGACCTCTGCAATTGAAGCGATCACGAGATCGGTGAAGGCGCCGGGCTGGGTCAGGAACGCGTCGGCATTCGACGGCTCCCATGTCACATGCGCCGTGATGCGGTTGCCGCAGGCGTTCGCCACACGCTCCTCGATCAAGGTGCGCAGCGACGGCTGGGTGTGGCAGTCGTTGTAGCGCATGTTGAAGCGCGCGCGGGCCTGCGCCGGAATAACGTTCCACGCCGGGTTGCCGACATCGACCGAGAGGAATTCGAGATTGGACGGCGGGAAATGATCGGTGCCGTTGTCGAGCGGTTCGGCATTGAGCGCCGCGACCAGCGCCGCGAGATCGGGAATCGGATTGTGCGCGCGGTCCGGGTAGGCGACATGACCCTGCTTGCCTTCGATGATCAGCGTGCCGGACAGCGAGCCACGGCGGCCGACCTTGATGCAGTCGCCGATCGCGTTGACGTTGCTCGGCTCGCCGAGCAGGCAATGATCGAATTTTTCGCCGCGTCTGGCGGCCCACTCGAGCAATTTCACCGTACCGTTGACGGCCGGGCCTTCCTCGTCACCGGTGATCAGGAACGAGATCGAACCTTTCGGCGGCTTGCCGCCATGAGCCGCGAGATAGTCCAGCGTGGCGGCGACACAGCAGGCGATCGCGCCCTTCATGTCCACCGCGCCGCGACCGTAGAATACGCCGTCCTTCACATCGCCCGCGAAGGCGCCGTGGCTCCACGCCGCGTCGTCGCCCGGCGGCACCACATCGGTGTGGCCCGCAAAGGTGAGATGCGGCGCGCCGGTGCCGATGCGTGCGTAGAGATTGTCGGTGTCGTCCGCGCCCGGCTCGCTGAAGGTGAGGCGGTGGGTCTCGAAGCCTGCATCCTTCAGCAGCGATTCAAGCACGCCCAGCGCGCCGGCGTCCGCCGGCGTCACCGAAGGGCAACGCACGAGGTCGCGGGCGATGTCGAGCGCCTTGCTCATGGGATCAGTCGCGCAGGAGTTCGTTGATGCTGGTCTTGGAGCGGGTTTTCTCGTCGACGCGCTTGACGATCACGGCGCAGTAGAGCGAGGGGCCGGGCGATCCGTCCTTCAGGGGCTTGCCCGGCATTGCGCCCGGCACCACCACCGAATAGGCCGGCACCTCTCCGACGAACACCTCGCCGGTGGCGCGATCGATGATGCGGGTCGAGGCGCCGATGAACACGCCCATCGACAGCACCGCGCCCTTGCGCACGATCACGCCTTCGGCAACTTCGGAGCGCGCGCCGATGAAGCAGTGATCCTCGATGATGACCGGGCCGGCCTGCAGCGGCTCCAGCACACCGCCAATGCCGACGCCGCCGGAGATGTGCACGTTCTTGCCGATCTGCGCGCAGGAGCCGACCGTGGACCAGGTGTCGATCATGGTCGCTTCATCGACATAGGCGCCGAGATTGACGAAGGACGGCATCAGCACGACGTTCTTGGCGATGAAGGCGGAGCGGCGCACGATCGCGCCGGGCACGGCGCGGAAACCGGCCTCGCGGAATTTCTGCTCGGAGTAATCCTCGAACTTCGAGGGCACCTTGTCCCACCAGGCCGCGCCGCCGGGGCCGCCGCTGATCGTGCCCATGTCATTGAGGCGGAACGACAGCAGCACCGCCTTCTTCAGCCACTGGTTGACCTTCCACGAGCCGTCCGCCTGCGGCTCGGCAACGCGCGCCTGCCCCTTGTCGAGCAGATCGAGCGCGAGCTCGACGGCATCGCGCACCTCGCCTTTGGTGGCGGCGTTGACGGTGTCGCGGGCATCGAAGGCGGCGTTCAGCGTGGTTTCGAGAGCGGAAAGAGACATTGAGGGTCCTGGGAAAAGGCGGGATTTAGCGGGTTTTGTAGGTCACTGTCGGTTGCGGCAACCTACAAACCGCATATCTCCCGATCAGGCAAGCCCCATCACCCGTCGTCATGGCCGGGACAAGCCCGGCCATGACGGAATTACGCGAGGCCGCCGATCAGCGAGGGCTGAGGTTCGCCAGAAATCCGGTCAGGTTGTCGGTGACGTGATCGACATGGCGGGCATCGCGGCCCTCCATTTCCCAGTCCTGTCGCAGCACCGGGACGGTATCGTCGGGCACCACCAGCACCGTGGTCATGCCGAGTTCGTGCGGAGTGACGAGATTGCGCGCCAGATCCTCGAACATCGCGGCGCGTGCCGGATCGACGTCATGCAGTTCAAGAAAGCGCATGTAGGTCTGCCGCGCCGGCTTTGGCTCAAGCTCGGCGGCGACGATGTCGAACACGCCCTCGAAATGCGTGCCGATGCCCAGGCACTGCGTCACCTTGTCGGCATGAGCGCGCGAACCGTTGGTCAGAATCAGCTTGCGGCCGGGCAGCTTCTCGATCGCCGCGCCCATCGCCGGATTCGGTTCGAGCGGCGAATGGTCGATGTCGTGGACGTAAGAGAGAAAATCATCGGGCTTGAGGCCATGCTCGGTCATCATGCCGCGCATGGTGGTGCCGTAGCGGCGGTAATAGTCCTTCTGAATCCGGAAAGCCTCGTCCTTCGCGACGCCAAGATAGTCCGCGACGAAATCGCGGATGCGCGCGTCCACCTGCTGCCACAGATTGACGTGATGCGGATACAGCGTGTTGTCGAGATCGAACACCCAGGTGTCGATATGCTCGAAGCCGCGCGATGAGGGAGGAGAGAAAGGATCTGTCATGGTCTGTCCAGCTCTTGCTGGCGGATCAGAGAGCAGTCGCCCGGCACCTCGCCGGATGTCTCGTCTATCGCCTGAAATGTAGTCATGGCGCGGTAAATCGCAACGTCTTGCCGGCCGCACTGGTATCGACCAGCGCATAGCCGGTCGCGGCAAGGCCGCGGCCCGCACAGTCGCTCTGATCGCTGAACTCGAACTGGGTGTCGCGGGTGCAGAAGATCGTCGTGCCGCCCCAGTTCAGAGGCCGTCCTTCGCGCTTGATGGTGCGGCCATCGTTGTCCACCGCTTCGGCGAAGCTGAAGACGCGGCGCGGCTGGCCGGTGATGTCAGGGTGCAGGCATTTGCCCGGCTCGATGCGATACCAGCCGCGATTGGAGAGCGTCTTGCCGTCGTCGGTGCCGATGGAAGCCATCACCCGATAGCCGGTGTCGTTGCACCAGGTCACGCCGGAGCCGCTCGGCGCCTGCACCGCCTCGATCATGGTGTCGAAGAAATTCGGCGCGGTGACGATGTCGGCGGCAAGACCGCGCGCTTTGAGGAAAGCGGCGAGGGCGGCTTGCGTCTTCGGTCCGTCAACGCCGTCGATCGGGGCGGCGTCGTAGCCCGCGATCACCAGAAGGCGCTGAACGGCCGCGAGCCGCGCCTGCTCGTCGTCATATTCGCTGTCCTCGGCAAGATAGGCGATGGTGTTGCCGGCCTCGTCGGTGGTCGGTTTGACTTCGGTAAACGCGGCAAGGCTCTGGCCGCCGCGGCATTGCCGCGCGGCGGCGATGACGAAGTTGTCCTGCGCGATGCAGAGTTTGTCGGTGCCGCTCTGTGCCACCGGCGAGGCGCCATAGAGCGGCAGCGCGCGGGCATGCAGCAGGATGCGGTCGGCGCTCAAGGTGCCCTGCGCCACCACGCGGCAGGCGGCGGGATCGATACGAAACCAGCCGCGCGTCGCGGTGGCGGTCTTGCTGTCGATGCCGATCGCGGCCTCGACCACATAGCTCATGCGATTGCAGAGCTTGAGATCGGCATGGGCGGCGGTGGAGAAGGTGAGCGCGAGACAGGCCGAGATCAGGCTAAGCGCAGGTCTGGTCATGACGTGCACGCCGTCTTTCGTCATGGCCGGGCCAGCCGTTCGAAGAACGGCATCGCTTTCGCTCGCCTACGCCGGCCATCCACGTCTGTTATGCGTTCTGAGACAAGACGTGGATGCCCGGCACAGGGCCGGGCATGACGGAGATACTTTATGGCGCGGCGGCGCATCGTCACTTGTGAATCAGCGTGCCGGTGCCCTGATTGGTGAACAGTTCGAGCAGCACGGCATGCGGCGTCTTGCCGTCGATGATGACGACGCCCTCGACGCCGGCTTCGAGCGCGTAGATGCAGGTCT
Source organism: uncultured Afipia sp. (assembly GCA_964384815.1). Taxonomy (GTDB): domain Bacteria; phylum Pseudomonadota; class Alphaproteobacteria; order Rhizobiales; family Xanthobacteraceae; genus Afipia. The sequence continues at coordinate 99,154 of CAYLLZ010000004.1, forward strand.
CAACCTTCGGAATCATGCCGCCGGAGATGGTGCCGTCGGCAATCAGCTTGCGCGCGTCCTTCACCGACATCTCGGGAATGAGCTTCTTCGACTTGTCGAGCACGCCGGGCACGTCGGTCAGCAGCAGCAGGCGCTTGGCGCGCAGCGCGCCAGCCACAGCACCGGCGAAGGTGTCGGCGTTGACGTTGTAGGTCTGGCCGTCCGCGGAGGTGGCGAGCGGCGCCAGCACCGGAATGAGCTCGTGGCCGATAAGCTGGTTGAGGAGCGTGAGGTCCACCTTGTCCGGCTCGCCGACGAAGCCGAGATCGACCACCTTCTCGATGTTGGAGCCGGGATCGACCGTGGTGCGAGTCGCCTTCACGGCGGTGACCATGTTGCCATCCTTGCCGCAGAGGCCGACGGCCTTGCCGCCCGCCTCGTTGATGTAACCGACGATCTGCTTGTTGATCGATCCGGCCAGCACCATCTCGACGATCTCGATGGCGGCGGCGTCGGTGATGCGCAGGCCGGCGGCGAATTCGGACTTGATGCCGAGGCGGCCGAGCATGGTCGCGATCTGCGGCCCGCCGCCATGCACCACTACCGGATTGATCGCGGTCTGCTCGAGCAGCACGATGTCGCGTGCGAACTGCTTGGCCAGCGCCTCCTCGCCCATGGCGTGGCCGCCATACTTGATGACGATGGTTTCCTCGTCATAGCGCTGCATATGCGGCAGGGCTTCGGAGAGGATGCGGGCCTGGTCCAGGGGGCTGATGCTGTCGGGCATGGCGATCATGGGGTTATTTCGAAGGGGCGGGCGAGACGGGTTTAGCCGATTGATGTGACGGGCGCAAAGCGCCAGCCCTGCGTGATGTGCCTAGCTGCGACGCGGCCACGCCGCGCCTGTCGCCAGCACCAGCCAGCTCAGCAGCAGAATGGTGCCGCCGGTCGGCGGCGCCATCGGAAACAGGCCGTGACCGAGATATTGCCGCATCGTCAGGTCGCCGGCGAACAGCGCCGCGCCGAGCACGAAACCGAAGGCCGCGAGCACGCCGAGCGAATGCCGCACCAGAGTATGCCGGGTCAGCGACGCGGCGCCGAGAATGGCAGCAGCGTGAAACAGCAGCATCGAGGAGGCGGAGCCGAGCCGCGTGGCGTCGGGTAGATGCGCCGAGGCGGCGGCGAGCGCGACACCGCAGGCGCCCATCGCGCCGGCAAGGATGATGGCGATGCGAAGCGGCAGGGACGAGGTCATCAGGCGCGCTCCCGCAGCAGCTTGACCATGGCGCCGCGCAGCTCGGCCATGCCTGCGCCGGTGCGTGAGGACGTCACCAGCAATTCGGGAAAAGCGGCGGGATGCTTGCGCAGTGTCTCCAGCATGGCGGCCATGGTGCGCTCCAGTTCGGCCGGCTTCACCTGGTCGGCCTTGGTCAGCACCACTTGATAGCTTACGGCGGATTTGTCCAGCGTGGTCAGCACGTCGTTGTCGACATCCTTGAAGCCATGGCGGGAGTCGATCAGCACATAGACGCGGGCGAGATTGGCGCGGCCCTGCAGGAACTGGTGAATGAGCGAGGTCCACGACGCGATCTTGACCTTCGAAGCCGCGGCGTAGCCGTAGCCCGGCATATCGACGAGGCGCAGGCCGGCGTCGCCGTCTCCGGCGGATTGCGGTCCCTCGAAGAAGATCAATTCCTGGGTGCGGCCCGGCGTATGGGAGGTACGCGCCAGTCCGTTGCGGCCGGTCAGCGCGTTGATCAGGCTGGACTTGCCGACATTGGAGCGGCCGGCGAAGGCGATCTCGACGCCCTTCATCGGCGGCAGCGTCGCGATCGAGGGCGAGGCCCAGATGAAGCGCCAGTCGCCGGCGAACAGCTTGCGCCCGGCTTCAATCAGCTCCGCATCGGGTTCGGCAATCATGTGAAAGTCGTCCAGTTGTCCGTCGAGTGGAATGCATCCTATGTCGTCATGGCCGGGCATAGCCTGTCGAAGACGGGCGTGTACGCCCTTTTGTCCCGGCCATCCACGACTTGTTTCGCTGTCCTTAAGACGTGGATGCCCGGCACAAGGCCGGGCATGACGATAGATGAGGGATTTGGTCTCGTCGGAGGGCTGCTAACTTGTTTTCTTGCCGCCGGCGAATGTCGCTTTCAAATTGTCGAACAACTCGATCTTGACGCCGTTCTTGCGCATGATCGCGCTCTGCTGCAGCACCGACAACAGGTTGTTCCAGGCCCAGTAGATCACGAGGCCGGCCGGGAAGCTCGCCAGCATGAAGGTGAAGATCACCGGCATCCAGTCGAAGATCATCTTCTGCGTCGGATCCGGCGGCGTCGGGTTCAGCTTCATCTGGAACCACATCGTCACGCCCATGATCAGCGGCCAGCCGCCGAGCACGAGGTAGTGGCCGAGCAGCGGGACCTGGCTCGGATCGAACGGCAGCAGGCCGAACAGGTTGAACAGGTTGGTCGGGTCGGGCGCCGACAGGTCGTGGATCCAGCCGTAGAACGGCGCGTGGCGCATTTCGATGGTGACGAACAGCACCTTGTAGAGCGCGAAGAACACCGGGATCTGGATGACGATCGGAAGACATCCGGCGACCGGATTGATCTTCTCTTTCTTGTAGATCTCCATCATCTCCTGCTGCTGCTTCACCTTGTCGTCAGGGAATTTCTCCTTGAGCGCGGTGAGCTGCGGCTGGATCGCCTTCATCTTCGCCATCGAGGCGTAGGACTTGTTGGCGAGCGGGAAGAAGATGGCCTTCACGATCACGGTGACGAGCAGGATCGCGATGCCGAAATTGCCGACGAGGTGATAGAGGAAGTCGATCGCCCAGAACATCGGCTTGGTAATGAAGTAGAACCAGCCCCAGTCGATCAGGAGCTCGAAGCGGTTGAGCTTGAGCTGCTTGTCATAGGCGTCGAGCAGCCGTGTCTCCTTGGCGCCCGCGAACAGATGCGTCGTGGTGGTAGCATTGCCGCCGATCGCGACCGTCACCGGATCGAGCAGATAGTCGGCCTGATAGGTACGGGTGTTGCCAAGCGGGTTCGAGGAATAGCGCGCGGTCAGCGAGGCTGCGGGATCGGGCAGCAGCGTCGCGGCCCAGTATTTGTCGGTGATGCCGAGCCAGGCGTTGGTGACCTTGAAGTCCACCGACTTGGCTTCGTCGATCTTCTTGTAGTTGTATTCCTGCAGGCCCTTGTCGCCGAGCACGCCGACCAGACCTTCGTGCAGGATGTAATAGCCGGAGACCTGCGGCGCGCCGTGGCGCGAGATCAGGCCGAACGGATACAGCGTCGCCGCGGCCGTGCCGACGTTGGAGACCTCGTCCTTGATCGTGAACAGGTACTTGTCGTCGATCGAGATGGTGCGCTTGAAGGTGAGGCCCTCGCCGTTGTCGTAGGTCAGCACCACGGGCGTGGTCGGCGTCAGCGTGTTCGCGCCGTCCTGCTTCCACAGCGTGTTCTGGTCGGGCAGTTTGACGGTGGAGCCTGCGGCCGGCACGAAACCGAACTCGGCGTAATACGGCTCCTTGGTGCCCGAGGGCGAGAACAGCTCGATCGGCGGCGATTTCGGATCGACCGTTTCGCGATACTTCAGCAGCGCGACGTCATCGATGCGCGCGCCCTTCAGCGAAATGCTGCCGGCGATGCTCGGCGCATCGATCTTGACGCGCGGGGTCGCGGCGATGGCGGCCGGGCGATCCTGCACCGTTACGGTCTGGCTCGCGCCGCTTGCCTGCGGCGCCTGGCCCGGCGCTGGCGCAGGGGTCGGCGTGCTGGTGGTGCCGGGCTGCGCCGGGGCAGTGGTCTCGGTCTGCGCCTTCTGGGCGAGCTGGGCGGCGCGCTGCCGCTCCATCTCCGGCATGTTGTAGAAGTATTGCCATGCAAGCAGGACGATGCCGGACAGAATGACGGCAATGATGGTGTTGCGATTATCGGTCATCGGTCGGGTCTCGTCAGTCCGCTTGAGGAATCGGGGAACGGGGCGTGTGTCGGCGGGTCTTGTCGCTTGCGGCCTGTCGCTCGAGCCGCGCCAGCGCATGGCGCAGGTCGTCGAGCAGCAGCGCAAAGCTGCGCTGAAGCGCAGCCCGGCGGCCCACTAGCACATAATCATGATGGGGTCGCATGGATATGACGTCGGTGCGCTTCACCAATTCGCGAAGCCGGCGGCGGATGCGGTTGCGCTCGGTGGCGGTGCCGACCTTTCGCGTCACCGTGAAGCCGATGCGGGTCGGGCCGGTGTCGTCGCGACGGCGCGATTGCAGGACGAAAGCAGGGCCGGCCATGCGCGGCCCACTGGCAGCGGCGATGAAATCCGTGCGTTGTTTCAACCGGTCCATGAGTTCAACCGGCGCATGGAATGGGGCCGGTCAGGCGCTCAGACGCTTGCGGCCGCGGGCGCGGCGGGCGGCGAGAACCTTGCGGCCGCCGGTGGTCGCCTGACGGGCGCGAAAGCCGTGACGGCGCTTGCGCACCAGTTTGCTGGGTTGATAGGTTCGCTTCACGGTCATTCTCCGCTGCCGGGCATCCCGCCATGGGCCGGATGCCTGGTGATCTGTGCCGGCAGGAAATTGCCGAGCCTGTTAATGGTGCAAGTCCGCCGATCCCGGTCCAGAAACGGCCTTGGATGGGCCCAAAATGAACCGGCCCGGTCGAACCGGGCCATCGCGGACAGTTGGCGGGGCTTATACGGGAGCGGCCTGTTTTCGTCAATCTTCGGGATATAATGACGCGCCCGATCGGGAAACCCGATGCGTTGGCCGGATTGGCCGGGATATCGTGGATTTTCAGGGGTTTGACGGCGGCCGCAAGCAGGCGCATCGTGGGCCGCGAGCCGGTTGTGCAGCGTACGAGGGCGGGACCGCCGGGATTGTGGCGCCGGGCGGGATTTTACAGACGGAACAGGGATCGGACAGCGTGCCGAACAGTGAGACGCAGACAGGGCCGGGGACTGCGCGCCTGAGGCTCCCGCTACGCGGGCGGCTCGGCCTGTCCGGCAAGCTTCTGCTGCTGACCATTCCGCTGGTGCTGATCCTCGAAGTGCTGATCTATGTGCCCTCGATCGCCAACTTCTACGTCAACCGCCTGAACGACCGGCTGGCCGCGGCGACCACGGCGGCGCTGGTGCTGGACGCTGCGCCGAGCGGCATGGTGCCGGATTCGCTGTCGCGTCAGATTCTGGAAAGCATCGGCGCGCGGGCGGTTGCGATCAAGACCGGCCAGCAGCGCCGTCTGCTGGCAATCGCCGACATGCCGCCAGCGGTAGACCGCAATGTCGATCTGCGCACCATGACGGCGTGGTCGGCGATCGCCGATGCGCTGCAGGTGATGCTCGACCGCCACGACGAGGTGATGCGCGTGGTCGGCCCTTCGCCGCAAGGCGGCCAGTTCATCGAGGTGGTGGTGAACGAAGCGCCGCTGCGCAAGGCGATGTACCGCTTCTCGCGCAACGTGCTGCTGCTCTCGCTCGGCTTTGCCATCGTCACCTCGGCGCTGATCTATCTCGCGCTGCATTTCCTGTTCGTGCGGCCGATGCGGCGGATGACGGCGAATCTGGTCGCCTTCCACGAGAATCCGGAGAGCGCGGCGCGCATCGTGATTCCCTCGCGTCGTCAGGACGAGATCGGTGTTGCCGAGCGCGAACTGGCCGACATGCAGCGCGACCTCGTCTCGATGCTGCATCAGAAGAGCCGTCTTGCCGCGCTCGGCCTTGCAGTGTCTAAGATCAACCACGATCTGCGTAACCTTTTGGCGTCCTCGCAATTGCTGTCGGACCAGCTTGCCAGCGTGCCGGATCCGCGGGTGCAGCGTTTCGCGCCGAAGCTGATGCGCTCGCTGGAGCGGGCCATCGCGTTCTGCCAGTCCACGCTGTCTTACGGCAAGGCGCAGGAAGCGCCGCCCGACCGCCGCATGATCGCAATCGAACCGATCGCCAATGAGGTGCGCGAATCCGTCGGCCTCGCCACCGACGATTCGATCGTCTGGATCAATGCGATCGAGCGCGGTCTTGTCGCCGATGCCGATCCTGACCAGTTGTTCCGCGTGCTGCTCAACCTCGTGCGCAACGCCGCGCAGGCGATGGAAAGTCATGCCGGCAGCGACATGTCGCCGAAGCAGATCCGGATCGCCGGCCGCCGCGAGGGATCGGTGACCATTATCGAAGTATCCGACACCGGTCCCGGCGTGCCGCTGAAGGCACGGGAGCATCTGTTCGAGGCGTTTCAGGGCTCGGCGCGGGCGGGCGGCACCGGGCTTGGCCTTGCCATTGCCGCCGAACTGGTTCGCGCCCATGGCGGCGAACTCAATCTGGTGGAGGGGACCATCGGCGCCACCTTCCGCATCGCTATTCCCGACCGGCCGGTGGAATTGAGCCATCTGCGCATCGAGCGGGCGCGGGCCTGATTGCTGCTGCCCGGACCCGGGGAAGCCCTTCCAAAATCCCGCCTTTTGCGGCCCTCGACCCTTGCCAAGCCCCCCCGGAGCCGGTAGCTATGGCGCTCCTCGCGGCGGCCGTCCCTCGGCCCCAAACCCGCGAATGCGCGCCCGTAGCTCAGCTGGATAGAGCACCAGACTACGAATCTGGGGGTCAGGAGTTCGAATCTCTTCGGGCGCGCCATTAATAAATAAATCAAATAGATACGATCGTAAGAAATGACGCCGATAAGGCGGAGGTTTTGGCGCGTCGGTGGGACCACTTGGTTCATTTTGAACGGATGGCCGATCCGTTCGAAGATGCGCGCTGCCCGCAAGAGCCCCGAGCGAGCATTCACCAAATACCCGGCATGAGTCGGAACGGGACACGCCGGGCATAGTCCGCATAGCCTTCCAGCTCGGCGCGAAGCAACGCATCTTCCCAGCTTGTCCGCACGATCAGGACTGCGCTCGCCCAGACGGCCGGGATCAGCCCCCACCACGACGCAAGCGCCAACGGCAGGCCGGCGAACATCATGAGCGCGCTGACATAGCCGGGATGCCGGACGAGCGCGTAAGGTCCAGCGCTGATGACGTGCTGACCGCGTTCGCGCTGGAGTCGCACGCCCGGTTCGAAGAATCGATTGACTGCTTGTGCCCATGTCCCAAGCGCCATGCCAGCGGCGAGCAGAACATAGCCCAGGACAACGATCCAGCCCGGCACGATGGACCAGAACATCCTGCCAGCGTCGAGCGTGGCGAGTGGAATCTCCGCGACCATGGCCGGCAGCATCAGGGCGAGCAGTATCCGGTCCCAACGCTTTGTTCCGGGCTGGAAGCGGCTGCGGGCGCGATAGATAACGGGATTCGCATACGCCAGCACCAGAGCCGAGATCCCATAGACGAGAACGAGAAAGCCGATGAAGAACCATCCTGGCAGCCAGTCAAGACGGCCGACCGGCAGGAAAACAAGCGCGATCAACGCCAGCGGCAGGCCGATCGCGTATGAAATCGCGGCCGCTCGGGACATCGGTTCGGGTTCGGTGACTGTCATCAGTTCCCTCTTCAATCGAAGCAGGACTTCGAATGAAGGTAACCCTCCAGCCATGTGAGAAAAGCCCAGGCAGGCGCAAAAAGGGCTTACTATTTGAAGCGCAGTCAGGGCGCCCGCTCTGACCGCCACACTCCGTCCTTGCGCTCAACCAGACGCCAGTTTCGATCTGCGACCTGTGTACCCTTTGTTGTGCGGTAGGCGGGAACAGAGAGATGAATTGCACCGCCTGCCAAGCGCCATTCGGCGATCACCGTTACCCCGTCGCCAAACTCGACCAGACATTCCGGTCCGGGTTTCGCATCGTTCTCGACGACGACGCGGCCACCCTGGAACGCATGACTATGGGGAAACATGAAACGCATCATCCAACCTGTCTGGCGAAGGGTTTCCGGAACTATCCGGTCATCCTCCGCCTAAACCGGTTCGATCTCAATGCCATGGATGCTTGTTATATCTGGACACGCTGTCATGCGTCCGGCGCCAAGGATCGCAATCCGTGCGCTGTTCGGCAATGCTCAGGTTGTTTGGCTCAGCGAGGTCCGCCCGCCGTCTGTTATGATGACAGCCAACCGCTGCCCTGGTCAGACGAGCAAGTCAGCGCCTGACTCAGAGCAGATCGTTTCCGGGCCGTAATCGCGATCTACGCTGCCCTTGGTCCACGAAGGGGCGCCGGCATTTCCACGCCCGGTAGCGCCGGCTGAACCGAAGCCATCGACGCAACTGCGGCGTGAACAAGCTGCTGATACGCCACCTGGTCATCGAGAATACGCGACGCTGCCCCTGCGGCCCATTCCTGATAGCACGCGAGCGTATCTGCGGGGTTTTTTGCCTCGCATGCTTTCTGAACGGCCTCGAGCGCGGCTTGCGTGCCGACGTGACGCCGATCAAACCAGCCGCTTGCAAACTCCTGCATGTTGTCGAGCAGCCGAGACTGGCCCTCCCAGAACTTGCAGGCAAAAGCTCTGGTCGAGTCGTTGTTCCAGAGCGCGGGCATTTCCAAAGGAGCTTGAGCACTACACATGACGCAATCCTCCGGTTGAAAATTCAACCTAATGAAATTGTGATCGCCTCACTTTGAGGTGGCTCAACGCCTCTCGGGTTCCATGATTTTATCCGAGACGCGAGGACACCGGTTCCCTGCTTTGATGCCGTGAGCGACGGGATGACGAAAACATCCGCCTCATCGTCGGCAGCATATTCTTTTCTAATGCTCGCGCACATAGGTGCCGGGCGCATTCTCCAAAATCGGATATCCCAGTTCCGGAGCGCCCAGCGGCGGAGGCGAAATCTCCTCGCCGGAATGGTCCTTGAGCCAGCCGACCCATGTCGGCCACCAGGAGCCATCCTGCTTATCGGCTCTTGTCGTCCATTCGTCCGGTGAAAGATAACCGCCTTCGGAAGCGCGATGTGCCACACGAAAATAGCGACCCGGATGATCCGGCTCGCTGACGATCCCTGCGTTATGTCCACCGGACGTGAGAACGAACGTGATATCGCCGCTGTTCAGAAGATGAATCTTGTAGACCGAGCGCCACGGCGCGACATGATCGGTCTCAGTGCTGACGCCGAAGATCGGCATATGAATGTCCTGCAGCGCGACAGGTTCGCCACCGGCAACGTAGCGCCCTTCCGCCAGATCGTTGTGAAGAAACATCTGATGCAGATACTCGGAGTGCATCCGATAGGGCATGCGCGTGGCGTCCGCGTTCCACGCCATCAGATCGCTGGGACGCTCCCGCTCGCCGAGAAGGTACGATTTGACGATGCGTGACCAGATCAGATCGTTCGATCTGAGAAGCTGGAATGCGCCCGCCATCTGCGTGCTGTCGAGATAGCCCTGACGCCACATGACGTCGTCGAGCAACGCCAACTGACTTTCGTCGGTGAAAAGCTGGAGCTCTCCGGGCTCGCTGAAATCGGTCTGGGCCGCGAGCAGCGTCATCGTCGCCAGTTGATTGTCGCGATCCCGCGCCATGGTCGCGGCCGCGATGGAGAGGATGGTGCCTCCCAGGCAGTAACCGCAGGCGTGCACCTTGGCGGCGCCGCAGATTGCCCGGATCGCATCCAGCGCGGCCATGACGCCGCTGCGGCGATAATCGTCGAAAGCAACGTCGCGCATCCCGGCGTCCGGATTTCGCCAGGAGATGCAGAACACCGTAAAACCTTGCGAGACGAGATAGCGGACCAACGAATTCTCGGGCGAAAGATCGAGAATATAATATTTCATGATCCAGGCCGGCACGATCAGCACCGGCTCGGGACGAACGGTCGCGGTGGCTGGTTCGTACTGAATGAGTTCGATCAGCTCATTGCGGAAGACGACCTTGCCGGGTGTGATCGCGACGTTCTCGCCGACAACGAAATGACCCTCATCCGGCCTGCTGCCGGTCGCAGCGTTGGCGATGTCCTCGGCGAAATTGCAGAACCCTCTGACGAGGTTGGAACCGGCCTGTTCGACCGTTGCGTGCAGCACTTCCGGATTGAGCCATGGGTAATTGGAGGGCGAATACATGTCGAGAACCTGCCGCGCGGCAAAAGCGACGACATCGCTATGCGACTTCGCGACACCAACGGGTCCCTTGGTCGCCTCACGCCACCAGTCTTCCGTAAGCAGAAAATTCTGCGAGATCACGTTGAATGGGAAACTCTTCCATGCATCATCATCGAAGCGGCGGTCGCGCGGCGAGGGGCTGATCCATCGCTCCGGATTGGCCAGTCTGCCAGGCAGTTCAAAAGCACGGCAGGCAAGCTGGGTTTGGCGGCCCGGCGAGTTTGCGACATGCCATGCGAAGTCGAGATAAGCCAGCGCAAGGGAAATCGGCGAGAGTGAGCCCGTAAACCGTGCTTCGGCGGCGTGGATCACGCGGTCGATCGAAAGCGGCTTTAACGCGGAAATCCCCTGGAGCGGGGCGAGGGGAACTCCGCTCTTCAATGGAATAACTTTCGAGGCTAAGGGATCGGCCATTCCTTTATCCCTCTCATGTCTGCGTGTTTCTAGATCGCGTTCCATTCTCTTTGCTTGATTTCGATCAAGCTCCGACAACGTTGAACTGCGTACCAGGCCGAAATCATCGCGGAATTCTTCCGGGCGCTGAATGAGCGAAGCGAGCGGCAAAATTCTTGACCATTTCGGCCGCCAGCAGATACGCCGCCGTGATGAAGACAACCACGGCGACCAGCGTTGCAGGAAGGCCGACGAAGCCGAAGAATGATCCGAGGGGGGTGAGAGCAATGGCAAGCGCCAGAGCCAGCGCCCCGAACGAGGTGGCAATCAGCATCGGGCTGGTGGCGCTTGCATAGAAGCGGCCGCTCGTCCGGATGAAGAAGATCACCAGGATCTGCGTGGCCATGGATTCCACGAACCAGGCGGTGCGGAATTCTTCCGGCGCGGCATGAAACAGCTTGATGAGGACAAGAAACGTGGTGATGTCGAACGTCGACGACAATGCGCCCATGATGAGTGTGAACCGCAGAATCCCTGCGATGTCCCACGCCTGAGGAGTTGCGATCTCCTGCCGGTCGACGCTGTCGAACGGGATGCCGACCTCGGACAGATCGTAGAGCAGGTTGTTGAGCAGGATCTGGATCGGCAGCAGCGGCAGAAACGGCAACGCTACGGAGGCAAGGGCCATCGACAGCATGTTGCCGAAATTCGAGCTGGTGCCCATGCGCACATATTTGAGAATGTTGGCGAAGGTCCGCCGGCCTTCCTCGACGCCGTCGGCCACGACTTCCAGATTTTGCGCAAGCAGAATGATGTCGGCGGCACTGCGCGCGACATCGGTCGCGCCTTCGACGGAGATGCCGATCTCGGCCGCGCGGATCGCCGGCGCGTCGTTGACCCCGTCGCCAAGGAAGCCGACGGTGTGGCCGCGCGACTGGAGGGCCCGGATGATCCGGGTCTTCTGGTCGGGCGAGACGCGGGCAAACAGGTCTGTCTCCTCGACGCGTGCCGCCAGCGCGGCGTCGCTGAGCCTGGCGATCTCCGCGCCGGTCAGGAGTTTTTCCGCCGACATGCCGAGCTCGGTGACGACATGCCGGACGACAGCGTCGTGATCTCCCGAGATCACCTTGACGCGGACGCCGGACGCCGTCAGTCGCCCGATGGCGGTTGCTGCGCTTGATTTTGGCGGATCGACGAACACGCAATGGCCGGCGAACACGAGATCGCACTCGTCCTCCGGCCTGAGTTCGGTCTGCTCCGCGGGAATCGGCTTCCATGCAACAGCGAGCAGACGACAGCCGCGCTCGGCCTGGCGTTCCTGCTCGCATTCGAGAACCGCCCGGCGTTGCTCATCGAGGCTCTCAGTCGTGCCATCGCCGCGATCGATCGACGAGGAGAGGGCCAGGAGGCGTTCGGGAACGCCTTTGACCACCATGATGCGCTCGTTGCCGCTTGCGGCAAGCACGGCGATGGACCGCCGTTCAAAATCGAACGGAATTTCATCAAGCTTGGTCCATGTCGCCGTAAGGTCATCGGTCGCGCGATCGAGCACCGCCTGATCCAGCGGACTGCGGATTCCGGTGCTGAAACGGCTGTTCACCGCGGCGAGAGTGAGGGTGCGGTTGCTGGTATCGCCACTTGCTCCGGTGTGGCCGACTAGCGTAATGCGCGCCTGTGTCAGCGTGCCGGTCTTGTCGGTGCACAGCACATCCATGGCGCCGAGATCGTGGATCGCCGCAAGACGCTTGACGATCACCGACTTCTGCGACATGCGCACGGCGCCGCGCGACAGCGTGACGGTCATGATCATCGGCAGTAGTTCCGGCGTCAGCCCGACGGCGAGGGCGACGGCAAACAGAAACGACTCCAGCACCGGATGGCCGAATGCGAGAAGCACGAGCAGGACGAACAACACCAGGAAGACGGTGAGCCGCAGGATCAGCAGACCCAGCCGGTGGATGCCGCGCTCCAGAGCGCTGGGCGCTTCGCTGGCGGCAAGCGCGGCAGAGATGCCGCCGAAGCGCGTCGCGCTTCCGGTCGCGATCACCAGCATGGTGGCTTCACCGCTGACCACGGAGGTTCCCGCGAACAGCGCGTTGAAGGCGTCGGCCGGGGTGTCAGTCTCGCACGCTCCTGCGCGCTTCTCCGTCGGAAAAGGCTCGCCGGTCATCAGCGCTTCATTGACGTGAGCGCTGCGGCTTTCGATGACCACGCCGTCGGCAGGCACGAGATCGCCGGCGCGAAGCTCGACAATGTCGCCCGGCACGACCTGCTCGACCGGAATGGAGACAAACTGCCCATCGCGACGGGTGTCGGAACGGATCGCGACGGAGCGCTTGAGCGCATCGGCCGCGATCTCGGCGCGATGCTGCTGCACCACATCAAGCACGATCGACATCGCTATGACGATAAAGATGATGGCGAAGCTCGCCATGTCGCCCGTCGCGGCGGAGATCGCCGCGGCCGCGAGCAGGATCGCCACAAGAGGTTCGGCGAACCGCCGTGCGATGGACCAGAGGAGCCGTTGGGGCGGAGCGGCCGAAACGGCATTCGCCCCAAACACGGCGAGACGGCGCGTGGCCTCCGCGCCGGCAAGTCCGGCCGGGGCGCTCTCGGTTTGCCGATACAATGCGGCAAGCGGCTGCTGCCAGAATGCGTCATCACGCCGGACGTGAGATGCCTGTACGGGTCCAGCCTGATCGAGCACCGCAAGTGTCCTGCAAACCATCCGGGGGTCGGTTCGGAAATGCCGGCGGTGAGCGTGGAGCAACCTCCGGTCGTTCGCAAGAGATACAATATAATGATGCCATGTATCCGGCTGATCTAACACGCCACGAGAAGTTGATCACGACAACACGGCGGCCTCCGAGCCGCCGGTGTCGTTGAAAGCATGCGTCACCACATCTGGCGATAGTCGGCAAATTTTCGCAGCGTCGTGTCGTAGCGCGCCGGGACGATCCATGGCAGCACCGATCGCATGATCCAGTTGGCGATGGGCGAGACGTGGCAGACATACAGATCGATCGGATCGAGCCGGTGGCGCAGGTGCAGCTTGGGATCGTAGTTCAATCCGCTGCTGCGGAAGCGCTTGTAGCCATGGCTCATCGCCCAGTTGATCACCTCGCGTGAAATGTAGTGATAGAGATGCAGGTCGAGCGCGAAGTCGTAATCGAGGCCGATATACTCGCCAAAGATCTCGTCGCCGTCGACCATGCACAGCGCGAACGCCATCAGGGTGTTGCCGCGATACCAGATGAAGAAACGGGTCTTGTCGTTCATCTCGCAGCCGAGACGGCGGAAGTAGTCCTTGGTCAGTTTCTCGAAATGAAAGTTCGAGCGTTCATAGATCTGAAGATAGAGCGGGTAGAGCTCGTCGATGAAGCTCTCCGCATTGTCGGTCACCGTCATTTCAAGGTGGGACTCTTCGGTCGCGCGGAACTTCTTGCGCAGATCACGGCGCGTATTCGCGGTTAATGCCTTTTGCATGTAGTCGCCGAAACTGTCGTAGTCGATATCGAGCGTCGTCATCGGCATGCTCGGTGCGCGACCGAACCCTTCGCGTTCGAAACACGCAAGATCGCGGCGATCGTCGCGCGGAAATTCCTTGAGCACGATCATCTGAGCACCCAGGGCATGCGCCTGGGAAACGATGTCTTGCGCCAGTGCCCTGGCAACGGCCGCGGGCGAAAGATGTGCGCTGGTCGCAAGATGCCCTTCGCCTGCGGTGCAGCCGAGCATCAGGGTGCGCAGTTTCAGAAAACGCGGGTAGCGGCGGCGGATGCGCGCGACGAACGAGGAGCGGTCGAGCTTGATGCCTTCGAGCACGTCCTGGTCGAGCAGAAAATAGGGCTGCACGGCCAGCACCCGGTCTGACGCATCGCGGATCGCGAAATAGCCGTACTCGAAGCGATCCTGGATCGTATCCGCGAGGATCTCGTAGTAGCGGTGATCCTTGCGCTGATCAGCGAAGGCAATCCGCCACGCCTCGCAGGTTCGCAATTCCTCGCGGCTGATTGGCGCGACCGAAAGGGGTTCTCGAACCGGAATAGATTGTTTCATGCGCGCTCTGTCCTTGAGCCGGCTGTTTTAACAGCCGTCCGTTCTGGTGTTGTCGTCAAAGATCAAACGCACCGGAAAAAGGACAGGTTCCGGATTTCACCTCGCCAGTCCGGCGTCGGGTGCTTGCTCTGCAGCGTGAAGATTTTTACGGCGCTCAAATCCGTTCGCTTTGTTGTTACTCCGGCGTTTTGGTGGGCGGGAAGCGCTGGGGCGGGCCGTTGAGATCAGAGCCTGTCGCGGTCAGGGGCTGCGTGCTCGCCGCTTCCGCATCCTGCGGAGATTGGATGATGGCGTCTTGCCCGCTCTTGCCGGTCGTCTTGCTCGATTCGCCGCTCTGGCTTGGTTGATCCCGCGCGCCGCCGGTCCATCCGGTATTGCCCTTGTTTTCCGGGGTGGTGTTGGAGTCATCGCCTTGCGCATAGGACGCCATCCCGCACGTCAGCAGCAAAACGCTCGCCCAGGATAAAATGCTGCGTGGTTTCATCGTTCGCCTCCTGTCGGAAGTAGGCAGAACAACCCAGCGCCTCTGATCGTTCCTGGGACGGCATGCGGCGGATGTGACTGTGCGGAGTGAGATATCACAGCATGCGATGGATTGCGGCGGATCGTCACAATCCGGATTGCCGCTTTGGAAGCGCAGGTCGTCCAACGACGGCGTGTGAGGGCTTTCAGCGAAATCCCCAGTCTGAACTAAAATCCCCGGTTCGATTTCGTGCCCCACATCACGGTGATGTTATCCGCCTGCTTTGAACGGCAATCACCGCCGAGGGTTTCATAGGTTGTCCGCATGATGTCTTTCATCTGGCATCTCCGGAGCTTGAGGCCTGGGGGCCTAAGTGAAAATCCCGGCCGGGAGGTGTCTCGCGCCGGGATGTGGAGGGAGTCCGCCATGAACATGGAGCTCTCGCGCCGTCAATTCCTCAAGGGCGCAGGCGGCGGCGCTGCGGTCACCGTCATCGGTGCGCTGGGATTTGGAGAGGCGGAAATCGCATATGCGGCTGCGATACGGCCCTTCAAGCTGGTAGGGACCACCGAGGTTCGCAACACCTGCACCTACTGCTCGGTCGCTTGCGGCATCATCATCTACTCGAAGGGCGATCTGGCGAAAGGCGAGAAGGCCGAGATTACTCACATCGAGGGCGATGTCGACCATCCGACCAATCGCGGCACGCTGTGCCCGAAAGGTGCCGCGCTGCTCGACATGGTGCATGCGAAGACACGCACCATGTATCCGCAAATCAGAAAACCGGGCTCTGACAAGTTCGAGCGCGTGTCCTGGGACTTCGCGCTGGATCGGATCGTGCGGTTGATGAAGGATGATCGCGACAAGAATTTTGTCGCGAAGAACAGCAATGGCGAGACGGTCAACCGGTGGCTGACGACGGGTTTTCTGGCTGCGTCCGCGACGACCAATGAAACGGCGTTGATCACATACAAGGTGGTGCGAAGCGCAGGAATTCTGGCGTTCGACAATCAGGCGCGGGTCTGACACGGACCGACGGTGGCCAGTCTGGCCCCAACGTTCGGTCGCGGTGCGATGACGAACTCCTGGACGGATATCAAGAACACCGATCTTGTCGTGATCATGGGCGGCAATGCCGCCGAGGCGCACCCTTGCGGCTTCAAATGGGTGACCGAAGCCAAGGCCAACAGGGGCGCCAGGCTGATTGTTATCGATCCGCGCTATACGCGGTCGGCCTCCGTGTCGGACATGTACGCGCCGATCCGTCAGGGCACCGATATCGCCTTCCTGCTGGGTCTCATCAACTACTGCATCTCGAATGACAAGGTGCAGTGGGATTATGTGAAGGCTTTCACCAACGCGCCTTACGTCATCAAGGAAGGCTTCGACTACAAGGATGGCCTGTTCACCGGCTATGATGAGACCAAGCGCGATTACAACCGGGCCACATGGGATTACGAGCTCGGGGCCGACGGCTACGTGCAGGCGGATGACACCCTGCAACACCCGAGGTGTGTCTGGAGCCTCTTGAAAAAACACGTTTCGATCTACACGCCGGATCTGGTCGAGCGCATTTGCGGCACGCCGAAGGCCAAGTTCCTCAAAGCGGCGCAGATGATCTCCGAGTGTTCGTCAAAAACGAAGACGATGACCTCGATGTACGCGCTTGGCTGGACCCAGCACTCCAAGGGTGCGCAGAACATTCGCGCGATGGCGATGTTGCAACTCATTCTCGGCAATATCGGCGTGCGTGGTGGTGGCATGAACGCGTTGCGTGGTCATTCCAATATTCAGGGCCTGACTGACCTCGGGCTGATGTCGAATCTGATCCCCGGTTATCTGACGATTCCGCTGGAGAAGGAGGCCACGTTCGACGCCTATATCTCGACGCGCGGATTCAAGCCGTTGCGCCCCGGCCAGATGAGCTATTGGCAGAACTACAAGAAGTTCTTCGTCAGCTTCCAGAAATTCATGTGGGGCGATGCGGCGACCGCGGAGAACGACTGGGCTTATGACTATCTGCCCAAGCTCGACGTGCCCGGCTACGACATGCTGCGTATCTTCGAACTGATGCACGAGGGAAAGGTCAACGGCTATTTCTGTCAGGGCTTCAACACTCTGCTGGCGCTGTCGAACCGGGCGAAGCTGACTGCGGCGCTGTCGAAGCTCAAATTCCTGGTGGTGATGGATCCGTTGCAGACGGAAACGGCGCATTTCTGGGAGAATCACGGCGAGCATAACGATGTCGATCCGTCCAAGATCCAGACCGAGGTGATCGAGCTTCCGACCACCTGCTTTGCCGAAGACGAGGGCTCGCTTGTCAACTCCGGACGCTGGTTGCAGTGGCACTGGGCGGGTGGCAGCCCTCCCGGCGAAGCCAAGCACGACATCTGGATCATGGCGCAGATCCATCAGCGCCTGAAAGCGCTTTATGAAAAGGAAGGAGGAGCGTTCTCCGACCCGATCACCAAGCTGGTCTGGAACTACAAGGACCCGAACTATCCGCAGCCTGACGAAGTTGCGAAGGAAGCCAACGGCTATGCGCTGGCCGACGTGCCCGATCCAAACGATCCGTCCAAACAGATTCTGCAGAAGGGCAAGCAGCTCTCGACCTTCGGCGCTCTGCGGGATGACGGGACGACGGCTGCGGGATGCTGGATCTTCACCGGCTCCTACACCGAGGCCGGCAATCAGATGGCCCGTCGCAGCAACAACGATCCTGACGATACGGGCGCATTCTCGAACTGGGCGTTCTCATGGCCGGCCAATCGCCGCATCCTTTATAATCGCGCGTCGGCCGATGTGAACGGCGAGCCGTGGGACCCCAGTCGCAAGCTGCTTTGGTGGGACGGCGCGAAGTGGGCCGGCTATGACGTGCCGGACATTGCGCCGAATGCGAAGCCGGGAGAGGTGCAGCCCTTTATCATGAACCCGGAAGGCACCGCGCGTCTGTTTACCCGCGGAATGATGCGCGATGGACCGTTCCCTGCGCATTACGAGCCATTTGAATCGCCGATCGCCAACGTGCTGGCGCCACAGATTCGCGGCAATCCGGTTGCCCGCGTGTTCGAGGCCGATCTGAAGCAGTTTGGCGACGCGACGGAGTTTCCTTACGCGGCGACGTCCTATCGCCTCACCGAGCATTTCCATTACTGGACCAAGCACGCCGAAATCAATGCTTCGTTGCAGCCGGAGTTCTTTGTCGAGATTTCCGAACAGCTGGCAAAGGAAAAGAACATCAAGCTGGGCGGCTGGGTTCGGGTCTGGTCGCGGCGCGGCTCCGTCAAGGCCAAGGCCGTGGTGACCAAGCGGATCGTGCCTTTGATGTGTGACGGCAAGATCGTGCACGTTGTCGGCATTCCGCTGCATTGGGGATTCATGGGCGCGGCAAAGAAGGGCTTCGGTCCGAATTCGCTGACTCCCTTCGTCGGTGACGCCAATATCGAGACGCCCGAGTTCAAGGCGTTTCTGGTCAACATCGAACCCATCCCCGGACCGGTGGCTTGAGGAGGAAAGCCATGGCCTTTGAATTCGAACTGCCAAACCCAAATACGCGCAACCCCTCGGTGACCTTTGGTCAGCAGGATCTGGTGCGCCGCTCGGCGTCGTCGGTGCCCAAGCCGGAACGTCAACTGATGCCGGTGGCCAAGCTGATCGATGTTTCCAAATGCATCGGTTGCAAGGCATGCCAGGCGGCGTGCCTTGAATGGAATGACATGCGCCAGCCGGTGGGAGAGAACCGGGGCGTTTACGACAACCCCGAGGACCTGACGCCGCAGATGTTCACGCTGATGCGGTTCACGGAGTGGATCAATCCGCAGACCAACGATCTGGAATGGTTGATCCGCAAGGACGGCTGCATGCATTGCGAGGATCCCGGCTGCCTGAAAGCGTGTCCGGCTCCCGGCGCCATCGTGCAGTACTCGAACGGAATCGTCGATTTTGTCCACGAGAACTGCATCGGCTGCGGCTATTGCATCAAGGGATGTCCGTTCAACATCCCGCGGATCTCTCAGGTCGATCACACGGCCTACAAGTGCACGCTGTGCTCCGATCGCATTGCCGTGGGGCAGGGGCCGGCTTGCGCCAAGGCCTGTCCGACCCATGCGATTGTGTTCGGTACCAAGGAAGAGATGAAGCGGCACGCAGAAGGACGCATCAAGGATTTGAAATCGCGCGGCTACAGCAATGCGGGCCTCTACGATCCGCCGGGTGTGGGCGGCACTCATGTGATGTATGTGCTGCATCACGCCGACAAACCGCAGATCTATGCCAATCTTGCGAAAGATCCGAGCATCAGTCCGATCGTCGAACTCTGGAAGGGTGCGACAAAATATGTCGGCCTGGCCGTGATGAGCGCATTCGCTGCGATCGGCTTCCTGCACTATGTGGTGGAAGGCCCGAATACGGTCTCCAAGGAAGATGAAGAAAGCGCGAAGCGGTTGGCATCTTCACCCGATCGAGGTGAAGGACAGGATCATCGCAGCAGATGATCGATCTCTTGAATGTCCGTTGAATCGTTGGCGCGTTCGAAGCGAAATGACAGACACGCCCTCCGATGCGTCCTCACGTACCGGCATTTATTTCCTTGTCCGGCCATCACGCCGCGGTCGCTTGCGTCTGGCTGCGGCCGGCGCGCAGAAGGCGGCGTGCAGAGCACTGACAATGGTTAAAACCTCGGGCCGCACGATGGAATAATAGACAGTCGTGCCCTCGCGCCGAGCCTCGACGAGTCCATCCGACCTCAGCCGCATCAATTGCTGCGACATCGGCACCTGATCGATCGCAAGCTGCTGGCGCAGTTCGGCGACCGACTTCTCTCCATCCACGAGCGCGCACAGCACCAGCAGGCGCTGCGGGTGAGACAGGCTGCGCATCAGCTCGGCGGCCAATTCCGAAGCTGGAATCATGTCTTTTACATTCATGTTCTTGAATTTATAATTTTTGAATGTTAGTGTCAACCCGAAAACAAGAAGAGAGAGCCCATCGCGGTGGCTTTGCGGTGGAGTCCCGGTTCGAAGCAGGACGGTCGCCAGCCGGCGCTGGCAGAGGTCTCAAACGGAGGGAATGCCATGTCTCATATTGTGGTTCTTGGCGCGGGTCTCGGCGGTCTCATCATGGCGTATGAAATGAAGGCCAAGCTTCGGCGCGAAGATCGTCTGACTGTCATCAATCTCGGTTCAAGCTATTCGTTCGTGCCTTCCAATCCCTGGGTCGCGGTCGGCTGGAGGCAGCCGGCCGACATTACCGTCGATTTCGCTCCGATCTTGAAGCAGCGGGGCATCGAACTGCGGCCTGAAGGGGCGAGGCGGGTCCATCCTCAGGAGAATCGGATCGAGCTGAACGACGGCTCCTCTGTCGAATACGATTATCTGATCATCGCCACCGGTCCGGATCTCGCCTTTGACGAGATTCCGGGACTTGGTCCCGACGCTCATACCCAGTCCGTCTGCCATACCGATCATGCCCTTCAGGCCAAGGCCGCTTTCGAGGCGCTGGTGAAGAAACCGGGACCGGTGGTGATCGGCGCGGTGCAAGGGGCGTCCTGCTACGGCCCGGCCTACGAATTCGCTTTCATTCTCGACACCGCCTTGCGCAACGCGCGCGTTCGCGACCAGGTGCCGATGACCTTCGTCACGCCCGAGCCCTATATCGGCCATCTCGGCCTCGATGGCGTCGGCGACACCAAGGGCCTGATCGAAAGCGCGATGCGCAATCGCCACATCAAGTGGATCACCAACGCCCGCACGGCGAAGGTCGAGCCCGACAAGATCATCGTCGAGGAGGTCGATGATGGCGGCTCGCTCAAGACGGTGCACGAGCTGCCTCAAGCATTCTCCATGTTGCTGCCGGCGTTTCGCGGCGTGCCGGCGGTCCATGGCATCGAGGGCCTGACCAATCCGCGCGGCTTCATCGTGATCGACAAGCATCAGCGCAACCCGGCTTTCCCGCGCATCTTCGCGGTCGGCGTATGTGTTGCCATCCAGCCGGTCGGCAAGACACCGCTCGCGGTGGGCGTGCCGAAGACCGGCTTCATGATCGAGTCGATGGTCACGGCAACGGCGCAGAACATCGCCGCACTACTCAGGGGCGAGGAGCCCAAGGCCGTCGCAAGCTGGAACGCGGTCTGTCTCGCCGATTTCGGCGACGACGGCATTGCCTTCATCGCGCAGCCGCAGATCCCGCCCCGTAACGTCAACTGGTCGTCGCAGGGGCTATGGGTGCACGCCGCCAAGATCGGCTTTGAAAAATACTTTTTGCGCAAGATCCAGCAGGGCAAGTCCGAGACGTTCTACGAAAACCTCGTTCTCGACATGCTCGGCATCAAGAAGCTGAAGGAAATCCACATGGAGACCGCCGACTAGGCGATCCCGAACCGAAAGGAAACGACAATGACAATCGATCGTGCCGTGCTGATGTTTGCGGGCCTCATGGTTCTGCTGTCCCTCGCGCTCGGATACTACGTTTCGCCGTGGTTCTATCTGCTCACGGTCTTCGTCGGACTCAATCTGATCCAGGCCTCGATCACCGGCTTTTGCCCGGCGGCGATGGTGTTCAGGAAGCTCGGGTGTCCGGCGGGCGTGGCGTTCAAGTGATGGCGTGGCGTCTGTCATCCGATCATCCGGTGAAGGCGTGAGGTTGCCGTGAAGGTTTCAGGTCTCAGATATCGATCGTGTTTGTTCCTGTCGGCGGCGCTCTGCGCCATGACGGTGATCCTCGGCAGCACACACGCTGGTGCCGCCGAGTTCGTCGTCAGGGCGACCACGATTCCCGAGATGAAGGCGGTTTTCGGTCAGGTCGAAAGCCGCATCGTGGTGCCAGCGCGCGCCCGTATCGGTGGCGCGATCCGCGAACTTCACGTCACCCAGGGCGACCATGTCACCGAGGGGCAGGTGATCGCCGTCGTCGTGGATGACAAGCTGCCGCTTCAGCTCAACGCCGCTGATGCGAAGATTGAGGCGCTCAACTCGCAACTCGACAATGCGCGGACCCAACTGGATCGGGCGCAGCAGCTTCGGGCGACCGGCACCGGCACCCAGGTCAGTCTCGATCAGGCGAAGATGCAGTTCGAGGTGACGATGAACCAGATGGCGGCCGCCAAGGCGGAGAAAACCGTCATCGAGCAGAGCGCGCGTGAAGGCACCGTGTTCGCGCCGGGGACGGGGCGGGTGCTGACAGTGCCCGTCACGCTCGGCTCGGTCATCCTGCCCGGCGAGGAAATCGCCCGTATCGCGCCGGGCCCGTATTATCTGCGGCTGTCGCTGCCGGAGCGTCATGCCGCGGAAATCGTGCAGGGCTCCGATGTGCTGGTCGGCGAGCGCGGATTGACCCAGACTCAGGATCTTCTGCCGACGGCGCATCGCGGGCGGATCGTCAAGGTCTACCCGGAGATTGCCGACGGACGTGTGATCGCCGATGTCGAGGTGCAGGGCATCGGGGATTATTTCGTCAACGAACGCACGCTGGTGTCGATTCCGGTCGGCAAACGCAAAGTGCTCGCGGTGCCGCCCGCGGCAATCCGCACCGTACATGGCGTCGACTATGTGCGTGTCGCGGCGGCCAACAGCGAGATGGATGTCGCCGTCATTCTCGGTGAAGCCTTCGAGGAGAACGGGCAGGGACGGATCGAGATCCTCACGGGCCTGCACGATGGCGACCGGATCGTCCTGCCATGAAACTCGGAATTGCAGGGGGCCTCACCCGCGCCTTCATCGCCTCGCCGCTGACCCCGCTGTTCCTGCTCGCGTCGCTGGCGCTCGGGCTTGTCGCGCTGATCACGCTGCCGCGCGAGGAGGAGCCCCAGATTTCGGTGCCGATGGTCGATATCCGCGTCACGGCCAACGGCCTCAAGGCGGAGGACGCCGTCAAGCTGGTCACCGAGCCGCTCGAGACCATCGTCAAGAGTATCAACGACGTCGATCATGTCTATTCTCAGACCGAGGACGACGGCACGGTCGTCACGACGCGATTCAAGGTCGGCACCAATTCCGATGCCGCCATTCTGCGCGTGCATGAGAAGATCCGCGCCAACATGAATCGCATTCCGGTCGGGATTCCGGAGCCGCTCATTGTCGGCCGCGGCATCGACGATGTCGCGATCGTCGTGGTCACGCTGCGCCCGACCCTTGAAGCCGCCTCACGCTGGACCGCGAACGGCCTGACCCGGCTCGCCCGCGAATTGCAGGTCGAAGTGGCGAAGCTGCCGGACATCGGCCTCACCTACATCGTCGGCGAGCAGCCGGAGCAGTTCCGTGTCGAGCCGGACCCCGAAAAGCTCTCGCTCTACGGCATCACCCTGCAACAGCTCGCCGCCAAGATCGACGGCGCCAACCGCTCGTTCAGGATCGGAACGGTCCGGGAAGACACCCAGCAGCGTGCCATCGTCGCCGGCCAGACGCTGCAATCGCTCCCCGAGATCGGCAATCTCCTGCTCACGGCTCGCGATGGCCGTCCCGTTTATGTGCGGGACGTCGCGCATGTCGTGCTGGCGACGTCTCCGGCCGAAAGCCGGGTGACCGACATCCGCAAGGTGTCGGGCGAACTCGCTCGCACGCCCACCGTTTCCCTCGCCATCGCCAAGCGCCCCGGCACCAACGCGGTGGTCATTGCCGAAGAGGTGGTCAATCGTCTGGAGCAGGTGCGCGGCCAGATCTTCCCCGGTGAAGTGGAGATGACGGTCACGCGCAATTACGGCGAGACCGCCAACGAGAAGGCCAACGAGCTGCTGTTCCATCTCGGTCTGGCTACAGTGTCGATCGTTGTGCTCGTCGCCCTCGCCATCGGCTGGCGCGAGGCGCTGGTGGTGGCCGTTGTCATTCCCACCACCATTCTGCTGACGCTGTTCGCATCCTGGATCATGGGCTACACGCTCAACCGCGTCAGCCTGTTCGCGCTGATCTTCTCGATCGGCATTCTGGTGGATGACGCCATCGTGGTGATCGAGAATATCTCTCGTCATTGGGCCATGCATGACGGGCGTCCGCGCGCCCAAGCGGCGATCGATGCCGTCGCTGAGGTCGGAAACCCCACCATTGTCGCCACCCTGACGGTGGTCGCCGCGCTGCTGCCGATGCTGTTCGTCTCGGGCATGATGGGTCCCTATATGAGCCCGATCCCGGCCAACGCTTCGGCTGCGATGCTGTTCTCTTTCTTCGTCGCCGTGATGTTGACGCCATGGCTGATGATGAAGCTGGGTGCGGATCATGGCGGCGGAGGCCATGAAAGTGCCGGCGGCGGACGTCTCGGCCGCCTCTATGTTGCGGTCTCCAAGCCCATTCTGGCAACGCGCCGGCGGTCGTGGATCTTTCTTCTGCTGGTCGGCCTCGCCACCATGGCGTCGCTCGGCCTTTTCTACACCAAGCACGTCACGGTGAAGCTACTGCCCTTCGACAACAAGGCCAATCTGCAGGTGGTGCTTGATCTGCCGAAAGGCTCATCGGTCGAGGATACCGACCGGGCCTTGCAGGCAATCGTCGATCGACTGGCGGGCGTGCCGGAAATCGTCTCGTTCCAGACCTATGCCGGCGCAGCCGCGCCGTTCGATTTCAACGGCCTCGTGCGACACTATTATCTGCGCGCCAGCCCCGAGCAGGGCGATGTCGCGGTCAACCTGCTGGAGAAGGGCGAGCGTGCGCGCGCCAGTCATGCGATTGCGCTCGACATCCGTCAGCGTCTCAACGATCTCGGTCTGCCGGACGGCTCCATCGTGAAGGTGGTCGAGCCGCCGCCCGGCCCGCCGGTGCTGGGCACCTTGCTGGCCGAAATCTACGGTCCGGACCCGCAGACGCGGCGTGCGGTGGCCGGCAAGGTGCGCGAGGCATTCAAGAGCGTTCCGTTCATCGTCGATGTCGAGGACAGCTATCGCAACCGGCCGGAGCGTCTGCGGGTCGCGATCAATCAGGACAGCCTTGAATATTACAAGGTCGAGCAGTCGGACGTGTATGACACGCTGCGCTATCTCTACAGCGGTGTGACGGTCGGCTATTCCCATCGCGGCGGCGGACGCCAGCCGATCGCCATCCGCCTCGCGTTGCCGAAGGCGGATGCGGTGATGGACCAGCGTGCGCTGACGACGCCGGTGCCGGCCAACGCATTGCCCGGCGGGCGCAGCGTAGTCGAACTCGGCGACGTCGTGAGTGTCACCCGCGAGCCGGCCTCCTATCCGATCTTCCGGCATAACAGCCGCCCCGCCGAGATGGTGATGGCGGAGCTTGCCGGCGCCTATGAGGCGCCGATCTACGGCATGCTCGCGGTGCAGGAGGCCATCGACAGGATCGATTGGGGCAACCTGCCCAAGCCCGTCATCACGCTCCATGGCCAGCCCGATGACGAAACCCGGCCGACGCTGTTGTGGGACGGCGAGTGGGAGGTGACCTGGGTGACGTTCCGCGACATGGGCGCCGCCTTCATGGTGGCGATCCTCGGCATCTATATTCTTGTCGTCGCGCAGTTCGGCTCGTTCAAGCTGCCGCTTGTCATCCTCACGCCGATTCCGCTCACCTTCATCGGCATCCTGCTCGGCCACTGGCTGTTCAACGCGCCGTTCACCGCGACGTCCATGATCGGCTTCATCGCGCTCGCCGGCATCATCGTGCGCAACTCGATTCTGCTGGTGGATTTCATCCGTCACGCGCGCCGGCCGGGCCAACCGTTGCTCGACGTATTGCTGGAAGCCGGCGCCATCCGCTTCAAGCCGATCCTGCTGACCGCGATCGCCGCGATGATCGGCGCGGCGGTCATCCTCGCCGACCCGATCTTCCAGGGACTTGCGATCTCGCTGCTGTTCGGTCTCGCGTCATCGACGGCGCTCACCGTGCTGGTGATCCCGGCGATCTACATCGTGCTGAGGGGTGACAAGCCAGCCGCGACCGGCTCGGCGGACGAGCCCGGTTGATGGACGTTATGAGCTATCGCGTCGTCTAGGTGCCGTGCTGCGGGCTGAAGCTGACACGGCCCAGGATGTCACGGGCAAATCGCGCTGCCGTCATCGGCTTGGCGAACAGAAATCCCTGCGCCTGGTCGATGCCGAGATCTCGCGCCGCCATCAGGTCGGGCCACGCCTCCAGCCCGGTCGCCACGGTGCGTGCGCCGTGCTGAGAGGCGAATTCGACGATCTGCCGGCACACGCTGCGCTTGAGCGGATTGTCGGCGCAGCCAGCGGTGAACGCCGAGGCAATCTTGATCTCGGAAAAATAGAGAGTGTCGAGTGCCATGAACGCGGGCAGCGTGCTGCCGAGATTGTCGATGGTGGCCGAGACATTGTGGAAGCGGAGCTGGCGCGCCACGTCGTTGACGAAATCGATGCGGTCGATGATCTCGCTCGCGTCGAATTCCACCTTGAAGCCCCGGAATGCCGGATGCGCGGGCAACTGGCGCGAGAATTCCTCGATCGCGCCGGGTGCTTCAAAATAGTCCGGCGGCAGGTTGACGGAGAGATGCATCGCGCCGCCGCGGGTCAGGAAGCCCTGCCAGTCGTCGATGGCGCGCTGGATGACGAAGCGGGAGAAGGCGCGGAAGTGCGGATCTTTCCTCGCGGGGATCAAGCGTGAGGGCAGCACCACGCCCCACGCGGGATGGCGCATCCGCACCAATGCTTCGGCCCCGGCGAGCGTCAGGGTCGGAATGTCGATCTTCGGCTGGTACCAGAGTTCGAGCCATCCCGCCGCCAGCGCTTCGCCGACATCGACCGGGGCGTTATCGGGGACCGGATCGGCCGGAATCAGCGGCGCGACGCTGGTGCGCAGGCTCTGGTCGCTGAACGGCGTGGTCAGCAAGGGCAGCATCGCGAGCCCAAGCTGCTTGCCGAGCTCACAGACCGCGCTGACCGCTGGAGCGTGAGCGGGGCCGACCGGCAGCACCCGGCCGGTGAAGCGTTCTGCCGCCAGCGTTTCCAGCGTCCGCGCCGCTTCGATGCCGCCGGCCGAGAAGCCAAGTACCACGAGGTCCGGAATTGTTGCCTGAAGCGTGCGGGGCATGTCTTCGGCATTGCCGCAGCTCTCGACAAGAAAGCCATAGGCTTCGAGCATTTCGCCGAGAAACAGCCGGGCATGCGGCTTGGGATCGGCAACGCAGACGCGCGGCCTGACACGCCGCCGTCCGAACGTCGGTGGGGGGATGATGGAATCGCTGGGTGAGGGTTGGGTGCTGTTCTTCCGCATGCCCGGACGATAGAGTCCGGATCGGAGCACCGGTAAGGACAGCGGCTTTTATCGACACGGTAATTGTTGAATAGCCTTAACGCATTCAATGCGACTAAAATTGTCGCGATTGCTTTGCTCCTTCGGGTGCGGATATCGCGTCCGGAGCCTTGAGAGATCGCGAGGGACTCAAGGGAGTCGTCCGCCTCGCGTCGATGAGGCGTCGCACCGACGCAAGGCGATAAAACCCGTCCGCCCTGCTTCTGTTTTCAAACCGGGAGCCGGGATCGGTCAGTGTTTCTGCTGGGATTCCACGGTGTGCTCCTACCGGAGACAGTATCCGCCCCACGGTCCGGCGTGCAAGACCAGCAATCAGGAGTTGTTTCGCGATCATTGTCGGCCCATCATCGGAATCGAAGATCAGGGGGCGCGATATGAGGCAGGGCTTGATCGAGGGTGTGATGCCGGACGTCTCCGGCGCGACGGTTTCTTTGCATCCGCCTCTGGCGGCGACGCCCCCCGGCCAGCCGCAACGTTTCAGATCCTGTCATGGCAGACTCCATCATAGCCGGTGCTATGCCGCGATCGGCCTTGCGTTCATGCTGGCCGGGACGCTGGAGGCGAGAGCCCAGCAGCCGGCCGCGCCGACGGTCGGCGTGGTCAAGGCGGACAAGCGTCCGGTCACCGAATCGGTTCATTTTGTTGGGCGCATCGAAGCCACCCAGCGGGTGGAGGTGCGGGCGCGCGTCACCGGTTATCTCGAGAACATCCTGTTCAAGGACGGCGAGCGCGTCAAAGCCGGCACCCCGCTCTATCAGATCGAGAAGGGGCCGTTCCAGGCGGCGGTGCAGCAGGCGCAGGCCGGGGTTCTGCGCATGCAGGCGCAGCTCGACAATGCGATCACGCAGACCCAGCGCGCCGAAGAGCTGCTGAAAACCAGCGCCACATCGGTGGCGGTGCGTGACGACAGGCTGACCGCGCAGAAGACCGCGCAGGGCAATCTGAACGGCGCGCAGGCCGATCTGAAGACCGCCGAGATCAATCTCGACTACACCGAAATCCGCTCGCCGATCGACGGGCGGATTGGCCGCACCGCGGTGACGCGGGGCAACGTGGTCGGGCCGAATTCCGGCGTGCTGACCACCATCGTCAGCGTCGATCCGATGTATGTGGTGTTTCCGGTCAGCCAGCGCGAATTCCTGCGCCTTGCCGAGGAGCGCGGCAAGCATCAGGCTTCCGCGGATCATTTCAAGGTCGTGGTGCAATTCTCCAATGGCACGATCTACAAGCAGACCGGCAAGATCGATTTCGTCGACGTCAAGGTCGATCCCGCCACCGATTCGATCACGGTCCGCGCCACGCTGCAGAATCCGGACGGTGAACTGGTGGACGGCCAGCTCGTGCAGGTCAGCGTCGAAGGCGACAAGCCCGAGGAGCGGGTGGTGATCCCGCAGGCCGCGCTGATCGCGGACCAGCAGGGCGTCTATGTGTTTGCGGTCGAGGACGGCAAGGCGGCCGTCAAGCGGCTGAAGCTCGGGCCGACCAAAGGCGGCTCCGTCGTGGTGCTTGAAGGCCTGTCCGGCGGCGAGATGGTGGTGGTGCAGGGCGCGCAGACCCTGCGGCCCGGCCTGCCGGTGACGGCCGCTCCGATCCAGTCCTCGGTTCGCGGGTTCTAGCCATGTTGTCCTCCATTTTCGTGGAGCGGCCGCGCCTTGCCATTGTGATCGCGCTGGTCACCGCGATCGCAGGCCTGGTCTCGCTGCTCGCCATTCCGATCGCGCAATTCCCCGACATCGTGCCGCCGCAGGTGTCGGTCACCGCGAGTTACCCCGGTGCATCGTCCGAGGTGGTGGAAACCACTGTCGCGCAGGTCATCGAGTCGCAGGTGATCGGCGTCGACAAGATGATCTACATGAAGAGCATTTCCGGCAACGACGGCAGCTATTCGCTGCTGGTGTCGTTCGAACTCGGCACCAATCCGGACATCAACACCGTCAACGTCAACAACCGCGTGCAGATCGCGCTGTCGAAGATGCCGGAAGAGGTGCGCAAATCCGGCGTCCGCGTGCAGAAGAAATCGTCGGCTTTGCTCGGGGTGATCGCGGTCTATTCGCCGAACCAGAGCTATGACGAACTGTTCCTGTCGAACTACGTCACTATCAACCTGCTCGACCGGATCAAGAGCACGCCGGGCGTCGGCGATGCGCAGCTGTTCGGCCCGCAGGATTACGCGATGCGGGTCTGGATCAAGACGGACCAGTTGACGGGTCTCAATCTCACCACCGGCGACGTGATCTCCGCGATCCAGTCGCAGAACACGCAGGCCGCCGTCGGCCGCATTGGCGCACGCCCGATCTCGGACGATCAGCAGCTTCAGCTCAACATCCAGACCAAGGGCCGGCTGACGTCCACGGAGGAGTTTGAGAAGATCGTCATCCGCACCAATCCGGACGGCTCGATCCTGCGGCTCGGCGATATCGCAAGGCTTGAGCTCGGCGCGGCGAACCTCGATCGCTCGACGCGGCTCGATGGTGCGCCGTCCACCCTGATCGGAATCTATCAGGCGCCGGGCGCCAACGCGCTCAAGACCGTCGATGCCCTGACCAAGCTGATGGCGGAGAGTGCCAAGTCGTTCCCGGAAGGGCTGGCGTGGAAGGTGACGTACGATCCCACAGTGTTCGTGCGGGCGACGATCGAGAAGGTCAAGCACACGCTGCTCGAGGCTGCGGTGCTGGTGCTGCTGGTGGTGTTCTTGTTCCTCGGCAATTTGCGCGCCACGCTAATTCCGATGATCGCGGTGCCGGTCAGCCTGATCGGCACCTTCATCGTGCTCAACGCCATCGGCTATTCCGCCAACACGGTGTCGCTGCTGGCGATGATCCTCGCCATCGGTATCGTGGTGGACGACGCCATCGTGGTGGTCGAGGCCGTCGAGCAGACGATGGAAGAGCATCCCGAGCTGCCGCCGGGCGAAGCCACCAAGCTGGCGATGAGCACCATCTTCGCGCCGATCATAGCGATCACGCTGGTGCTGCTTGCGGTGTTCGTGCCGATCGCATTCATTTCGGGCATTTCCGGCGAACTGTTCCGGCAATTCGCCGTCACCGTCGCGGTGTCGATGTTCCTCTCGGCGGTCAACGCGCTGACGCTGTCGCCGGCGCTGTGCGCGATCCTGCTTCGGCCGCATCATGGCCCGAAGCGCGGCCTCATGGGTAAGCTCAGCCGCGGCATCGACCGCGTGCGCGACAGCTATGGCAATGTGGTGGCGCGGCTGGTGCGGTTCTCGGTCAGCGGCATCATCGTGGTGGTGATGGCGTTCATCGGCGTTGGCCTGCTCGCCAAGGCAACGCCGACCGGGTTCATTCCGTCGGACGATCAGGGTGCGTTCTTCGTGGTGGTGCAGCTTCCGGACGGCGCCTCCGTCGGGCGCACCACGGAGGTGGTGAAACAGGTCGAGGACATCGTTCGCAAGGAAGAGGCGGTGGCCGAGGTCAGCTCGATCATCGGATTGAATTTCGTCGACAGTTATTCGCAGCCCAATGCTGGCTTCGTGATCGTGACGCTCAAGGATTTCGAGCACCGCGAAGGCAAAAGCAACACCTCCGATGCCATCATCGGCAGGCTGGGGCCGGCGCTGCGCAGCGTTCACGGCGGCATCGCCATTCCTCTGGCGCCGCCGCCGATCATCGGTCTCGGCACCGGCGGCGGCTTCAGCTACGTGCTTCAGGATCTGCGCGGCGGCTCGCCGGAGAACATGGCGCAAGTGCTGCGTGGCCTCGTGGTTGCCGCCAACCAGAACCCGCAGCTCTCGCGCGTGTTCACCACCTTCTCGGCGACTACCCCCTCGATCTATCTCGACATCGATCGCGACAAGGCGCGGATTCTCGGCGTCGAGATCAACTCGATCTTCCAGGCGCTGCAGACCTCGCTCGGCGGCTTCTATGTCAACGACATCAACCTGTTCGGGCGTACCTGGCAGGTTCAGGTGCAGGCCGAGGCGCAGGACCGCGCGTCGGTCGACGACATCTACCGCATCAATGTGCGCAGCGCCGGCGGGCAGATGGTGCCGCTGCGCAGTCTGGTCGAGGTGCGTCTCGTGCTCGGCCCGCAGGGCCTGATCCGCTATAACAACACCCGCGCGGCCACCATTCAGGGCGGCCCGGCGCCGGGCATCTCGTCGGGGCAGGCGCTGCTGGCGATGGATCAGGTGGCGGCGAAGACGCTGCCGCAGGGCTATC
Source organism: uncultured Afipia sp. (assembly GCA_964384815.1). GTDB lineage: Bacteria > Pseudomonadota > Alphaproteobacteria > Rhizobiales > Xanthobacteraceae > Afipia. Next base: position 130,441 of record CAYLLZ010000004.1, read on the forward strand.
AGGGATCGTGGACCGACATCTCGTTCCAGGAGAAGCGTGCCGAAGGCCAGACGCCGGTCATTCTCGCCTTCGCGCTGCTGTTCGCCTATCTGTTCCTGGTCGGTCTCTATGAGAGCTGGACCATTCCGGTGCCGGTGCTGCTGTCAGTCTCGGTCGGTGTCGCCGGCGCCTATCTTGCCATCGTGCTCGCCGGTCTCACGCTCGATCTCTATGCGCAGATCGGCATGGTGGTGCTGATCGGCCTTGCGGCGAAGAATGGCATCCTGATCGTCGAATTCGCCAAGGAGCGGCGCGAGCATGGCGTGCCGCTGCTCGAAGCCGCGATCGAAGGCTCCCGCCTGCGCTTCAGGCCGGTGATGATGACGTCGTTCGCCTTCATTCTTGGCCTGGTGCCGTTGGTGATTGCGTCCGGCGCCTCGAAGCTCGCGTTCCGTAACGTCAGTACGCCGGTGTTCGGCGGCATGCTGGCGGCCTCGCTGATTGGCATCTTCGTGATCCCGGCGCTGTATGTGATGTTCCAGGCGCTCCGCGAGAAACTGAAAGCGAAGATGGGCATGGGGCCTCCTCCGGATGCCGCGCCTGTCGAGGTCTCCACAGCCACGCACGAGTAACGGCGCGTGCCGTCAGAACCGAAGCCGTCTGCGCCAGAATGGCTTGAGCCATTCCAGCGCGACCAGCACCATGGCGCCGGCCGCCAGAATCAATCCAAGATCATCCCAGTGCAGCGGTCCGAATCGGAACAGGTTGCGTGCGAAAGGCCAGAACAGGCTGAGACCGAGGATGCCCACGACAGTCAGCAATATCCACGCCAGCATCGGGTTGGGACGACGAAAGGCCGTGAGCAGGGACGAACTGAACGACCGGTTGAGAAGGATCAGGCTGACGATCGCCACGATCAGCGAAAAGAAGGTCAGCGCTCTGACTTCGTCCTCGGGCATGCCGCGCCACAGTCCGGTGAAGAAAATCGCCGCCACCAGCGCGAATGCCAGGGTGCCTTGCAGCAGGCTCCAGCCGATCAGCGGCCATGAGAACAGCGGCTCCGCGGGCGGACGCGGCGGGCGGCGCATTACATCCTGCTCTTCCGTTTCGGCTTCGAACACCAGCGAGCACACCGGGTCGATCACCATTTCCAGAAAGGCGATGTGAATCGGGCTGAAGATGATCGGGAGCCCGAGGAGGAGCGGCAGCAGCGCCAGCCCGGCAATCGGCACATGCACCGCGAAGATGAAGCCCATCGCCTTGCGCAGGTTGTCATAGATCCTGCGGCCGAGCCGGATCGCCGTCACGATCGAGCCGAAATCGTCATCGAGCAGAACGATCGATGATGCCTCGCGCGCGACATCGGTGCCGCGGCCGCCCATGGCGACGCCGATATGAGCCGCCTTGAGGGAGGGCGCGTCATTGACGCCGTCGCCGGTCATCGCGACGATCTCGCCCTCGCTCTTGAGCGCCTGCACGATACGCAGCTTCTGTTCGGGCATGATCCGGGCGAACACGGTCGTCGTCTGCACCCGTCGCCGCAGTTCTGAATCATCGTGGGATTCGATCTCATTGCCGGTCAGGACTTCGGCGCTCTCAAGTCCGGCCTGTCGCGCAATGGCCCGTGCCGTTGCCGGATAGTCGCCCGTGATCATCACCACACGAATGCCGGCGGAGCGGCATTCGCGCATCGCTTCCGGCACGCTCGCGCGCAGGGGATCGGCAAGACCGACCAGCCCGAGGAATTCGAAACGGAAATCGCGTTGCGAGTCCGGAAGACTGTCTCCGGCATGCGTTGCTTGCGCGACGCCCAGCACGCGCTGCCCTTCCGCCGCCATGCCGTCGATCACCTGCTTCATCGCGGCGGTCTCGGCGGCGTCGAGACGGCACAGGCCGGCGATGGCCTCCGGAGCGCCCTTGGCGGCGACGACGAATTCAGCCTTGTCTACGTTCGGCTGCCAAACCTGCGTCATCGCGAGAAGATCGGGATGAAGCCCGTAGGTCCGCACCAGTCGCCAGCCCGCGCCGGGCGGGCTCTCCGGGGAGGACAGGCGCTCGCGCGCGAAGGTATGAAAGGCCTTCTCCATGGGATCGTACGGGTCCGGCGCGCAGGCGAGCACGCCGGATCTGATCAGCTCCATGACACGGGTGGATGTGACGGGACCGGATGTCTCGCGCGGCCGGAAGATGTCGTCATTGCTCGCGTGCAGCTCGGCGATCGACATCCGGTTTTCGGTCAGGGTGCCGGTCTTGTCGGTGCACAGCACCGTGGCCGAGCCGAGCGTTTCGATCGCGGCGGCGCGTCGGGTCAGCACCCGCGCGCGCGAGATGCGCCATGCACCCATCGCCATAAACACGGTGAGCACGACCGGAAATTCCTCCGGCAGCATCGACATGCCGATGGTGATGCCAGCGAGCACGGCATCCAGCCATCCGCCGCGAAGCATGCCGTAAAGCAGCACCGCGGCGACGCTGACGATGGTGCCGCCGATGGCTGCGAGCTTGACCAGACGGCTGATCTGCGCGCGCAGCCGTGGCGGCTCCGCCTCGAGCGCGTGCAGCGATTGTCCGATCTTGCCGATTTCACTGCGCGGTCCGGTCGCGATCACTTCGGCCATGCCGCCGCCGCGAATGACGAGCGATCCCGAATACATGTAAGGCAGATCGTCGCCGCCGGGCCGTGCCTGAGCGGGCGGAGCATTGCCGGCGGTGATTTTCCGCACCGGCACCGATTCCCCGGTGAGCAGGGATTCATCCGCCTGCAGGTCCTGAGCCTGCACCAGCACGGCATCGGCCGGCACGCGATCTCCCTCGGCCAGCACGATGATATCGCCCCGCACCACCTCGCGGCCGGCGATCCGCTTGCGTTCGCCGTCCCGGATTACGAGCGCGCGCGGACTGGTGAGGTCGCGCAGCGCTTCCAGCACGCGCTCGGTCCGCGTTTCCTGGATGACGGTGATCGCCACCGACATGGTCGCGAAGATCAGCAGGATCAGCGCTTCCTGCAGATCACCCAGCATGAGGTAGATGAGACCGCCGCCGAGCAGCAAGGCCAGCATCGGCTCGCGCAGCACCTCCAGCACGATGCCGAGCACGGTGCGGTGATCGGGCCGCGGCAGCTCGTTGAAGCCCTCGGCCTTCAGCCTTCTCCCGGCCTCGGTTTCGCTGAGGCCTCTGATCGGCACGGATGAACCGGGATCATTGGTCATGGCGCTTGTTCAGTTTTGCGAGCGCTGCTCCGGTTGCCATTGCATGCCCTGAATGGCGCGTCCGGAGCCCGGATTGACGGCATCATGGGTGTAGTGAAAACCGTTGCGCTCATAGAAGCGGATGGCGCGCGCGTTGTCGGAGTTCACCAGCAGGGTGATGCCGTGCGGCGAGAGCGTCTTGGCGGCCTCGATCAGCGCATCGCCGAGCGGCGAGCCCCACATCTCCGGAGCGACCACCAGTTGATCGAGATAGCCTTTTGCGTCGATGGTGACGAAGCCGACCAGTGCGGCGTCCTGCGCGGCGACGATGATGCTGGCCGCTGGCGCAAGCTCGGTGCGCCAGCGCGTCCGCCAGCCGTCCAGCCGTTCCGTGAAATCGATCTGCGGATAGGCGATCTGCCAGGTGCGATGCCATAGCGCGATGGCGGCGTCCTCGTCGCCGTCTCGATAGGGCCGGAGCTCGAAGGGTGTGCTCATGACCGCACGTAATCTTCCGTCATATCCAGAGCGAGATGAAATGAGGTTCGGTCATCCTTGTTGTCATTGCGAGCGGAGCGAAGCAATCCAGAAGCGGCAACGTGAGAGCTGGATTGCTTCGTCGCTGTCGCTCCTCGCAATGACGATGCTCAACTTCATTTTATCAACTAACGCTCGGTGAGCTTGAGTTCGATACGGCGGTTGCGGCGATAGGCTTCCTCGGTCTTTTCGGAATCGAGCGGCTGGAATTCGCCGAAGCCCGCCGCGACCAGGCGTTGCGGCGGCACGCCGCGCGAGATCAGGTATTGCACCACGGAGATGGCGCGCGCCGCCGACAGGTCCCAGTTGGATTTGAACTGCGGGCTGTTGATCGGCCGCACGTCGGTGTGGCCGTCAACCCGTAGCACCCAGGCGATCTCGCCGGGGATTTGCTTGTCGAGATCGACCAGCGCGCTGGCGAGCTTGTCGAGTTCGGTGCGGCCTTCGGGCAGCAGCGCCGCCTGTCCGGTATCGAAGAACACTTCGGACTGGAACACGAAACGGTCGCCGACGATGCGGATATCCGGCCGCTCGCCGAGAATGGCGCGCAGCCGTCCGAAGAATTCGGAGCGGTAGCGCGACAATTCCTGCACCCGCTGCGCCAGCGCGACGTTGAGGCGCTGGCCGAGTTCGGCGATCTTGCCTTGCGATTCCTTGTCGCGTTTCTCGGAGGCGTCGAGCGCTTCTTCCAGCGCGGCGAGCTGGCGGCGCAGCGCGCTGATCTGCTGGTTCAGCACCTCGACTTGCGCCAGCGCGCGCGCCGAAATCTGCTTTTCGGAATCGAGCGCCTTGCCGAGCTCGGCGGTGCGGCCCGCGCCGCTCGCCGCCGCGCCGGCGAGACCTTCATAGAGGCCCTTGACGCGGTCGCGCTCGGCCTCGGCGCCGGCAAGGCCCGCGCGCAACTGCGAGAGTTGGTCCTCGAGAGTGAGTTTTCCAGTCTTCTCCAGCGACAGCAGATTGGAGAGCTGGGCGATCTGGGCGTTGAGGCGCTCCAGCGCCTTGTCCTTGCCGCTGACCTCCTGCGACAGGAAGAACTGCGTCACCAGGAACACCGACAGCAGGAAGACGATGGCGAGGATCAGGGTCGACAGCGCATCGACGAATCCCGGCCAATAGTTGAATCCGCTGTCGTGTCGCCGCCGTGTCAGCGCCATGCGTCAGCTCCGCTCGGTGCCTTCGCGCTCCCGCGCGAGGCGTTCCAGCAATTTGCGGATTTCCGTGTTCTGCTCACCCTGGCCGTCGGCCCATTCGCGGATCAGTTGCTGTTCGCTGCGCATGTGCTGCACCAGGCCTTGAATCGCTTCCGCGAGATTGGCCATCGCGGTGGTCGTGGCGCGGCTGGAGCCGATGCTCTCGATGCTGGTGCGCAGACGCTCGATCATCGGGCCGAGATCGGCGTCGCCGGACGGCCCTGTGCCGGTGACGGTCTCGCCGTGATATTCGCGCACCGTCTCCGCCAGCCAGTCTTCCAGATCGGTGTAGAAGCGGTTCTGTGCCTGGCTCGATTGCAGATCGAGGAAGCCGAGGATCAGCGAGCCGGCGAGGCCGAACAGCGAGGACGAGAACGAAATGCCCATGCCGCCGAGCGGCGCGGCGAGGCCTTCCTTCAGCGTGTCGAACATCGCGCCGGCTTCGCCGCCGACCTTGAGGCCGTCGATCACCTGGCCGACCGAGCCGACCGTTTCGATCAGGCCCCAGAAGGTGCCGAGCAGGCCGAGAAACACCAGAAGGCCGGTCATGTAGCGCGAGATGTCGCGCGCTTCGTCGAGGCGGGTCGCGATCGAATCGAGCAGATGCCGCATGGTCTGCTGCGAGATGCTCATGCGCCCCGAGCGGTTGGAAAGGATCGCGGCCATCGGCGCCAGCAGCGTCGGCCGCCGCTCCAGCGCAAGGCCCGGATCGGAGATGCGGAAATGATTGACCCACGCCACTTCCGGATAAAGCCGGATCACCTGCCGGAACGACAGGATGATGCCGATCAGCAGCACCGCGCCGATCAGGGCATTGAGGCCGGGGTTGGCAAGGAACGCGGTCCAGATCTGTTTGTAGAGAACGATGACGATCAGGCTGCACAGGATCAGGAAGACCAGCATCCGCACCAGAAAAATGCGGGGTGACGACAGTTTGGTGACTTCGATGTCGTCGGCGGTGGGAGTTGGATGTTTCGCCATGTCGGATCGTCAGTCCTCGCACGTGAACGGGTCGCGCGGGAGTATGGCACAGCGACGGCGAGAGAAAAGACGCGATATGATGAATTCGTTCCAGTCATCGGGGCCGCATGCGCGGATGTCCGCCGGTGAAACGTGGAACGGCGGCGTTACAGCGGCTTGAGAATCTTGACCAGTTCGGCGTGGATCGTTTCGTTGCCGCACACCACGTTGCCGCTATCCAGCGCGTTGTCGTGACCCTCGATGCCGCTGACGGTGCCGCCGGCTTCGCGCACCATGATCAGACCTGCGGCGATATCCCACGGCTTGAGGTTGCGTTCCCAATAGCCGTCGAGCCGGCCGGCAGCGACGAAAGCGAGATCGAGCGAGGCCGCGCCGAAGCGGCGCAGGCCGGCGACGCGCGGCTGCAGTTCCGCCATTTCGCGCCGCGCGAGCTCGTGGTCACCGCGTCCGATATGCGGCAGGCCGCAGGCGATCACGCAGTCGTTGAGCTTCTTGCGGGCGGCGACGCGCAGCCGCATGTCGTTGAGGAATGCGCCCTTGCCGCGTTCGGCGATGTAGAGCTCGTCATTGGCCGGATTGTAGATCACGCCGGCGATCACCGTGCCTTCGCGCTGCAGGCCGATCGAGATGGCGAACTGCGGAATGCCGTGCAGGAAATTGGTGGTGCCGTCGAGCGGATCGACGATCCAGGTGTTGGTCTTGTCGCTGCCCTCGCGCGTGCCGCCTTCCTCGCCGATGAAGCCGTAGCCGGGCCGCGCCTTGCTCAACTCCTCGTAGAGGATGTCCTCGGCGCGGCGATCGGCCGCGCTGACGAAATTGGCCGGGCCCTTCAGCGACACCTGCAGGTTCTCGATCTCGCCGAGATCGCGCTTGAGGCTGCGGCCGGCGCGGCGCGCGGCCTTGACCATGACGTTGATGAGAGCGGAATGGATCATGAACTCGGCGCAGCTTCTCGGGGTTGCAGACGGGGCGATGGCGCAGAGTGGCGCGCGAAGGGTATTGGCTTCAAAGCGCCGGGGCGTCAAGGCCTGCGGCTGCGCTCAGCGGACGCCGAACCAGCGGCGCGCCGCATCCTCGGCTTTTTTGCGGTCCTCGGCGGACAATTCCGCCATTCGCGCGTCGAGATCGGGGTCGCTGGCGCCGCTGGTCTTGGCGATCAGGTGCCATTTGAAGCCTTCGATCTTGTCCACCGGCACGCCCTTGCCCTCGATCAGGACATGGGCGAGGCGGTTCTGCGCGATCGGGCTGTTCTGCCGCGCGGCGCGGTTGAGCAGGGCGATCGCGGTCGGAACGTCCTTCTTCACGCCCGTGCCGTTGAACAGCGCGATGGCGTATTCGACCTCGGCATCGATGTTGTCGGCGAGCGCCGCAAGGCCCAGCAGCCGCGTCGCCTCGGTGATGTTTTTCTCGACGCCGCGGCCCTCTTTATAAAAGGTGGCGAGCGCATATTGAGCCTCGGCATTGCCGGCATCGGCCGCCTGCCTGAACAGTTCGGCGGCGCGCTTGAGATCCTGCGGGAAAACCTGGCCTTCGAGATAGAGCAGGCCGAGATTGTAGGCGGCCTCCGGTTTGCCGAGCTTGGCCGAGGAGGCGAGCAGCTTGGCGCCTTCGTCACGATTGGCCGGCCCGCCGCGCCCGCTGATCTTCATCATGCCGAGCGCGAACATCGCGTTGCGGTCGCCGCGTTCGGCAGCCTTGCCGTACCATTCGGCGGCCTTGTCGTCGTTGCGCTTGATGCCGAGGCCGTTGGCGTAGATCTCGCCGATCAGCGTCATCGATTTCGGATCGTTCTGCTCGGTGGCGCGCTTGGTGGCGAGATCGAGCGCGGTGCGATAATAGCCGAGCTGATAGGCGCCATAGGCGGCATCGACATTGGGATCGATCGGTGCTGCGGCGGGCGTTTCCTTTTTCGCTGGAGCCGGCTTGGCGGATTTGGACTCGGCCTTCGGCTCGGTTTTAGGAGCGGCTTTCGGTTCGGCCTTCGGCACCGGTCTGGGCGCCGGTGGTTTTTGTGCCGGCGCGTTCGGCGCGGCCTTCTGCTCGGCCGGCGGAGTCAGCGACAACTGGGCGAACGCGGGCGCGGCAAGCGCGATGCCGCCTCCAAGGGCTGCAACGAGCATCCATCCGCGCCGCGTCGTCATGCGCCGCTACCTTCCTGCATCCGCCGCGCCGAACGCGTCGGCATGGGCTGCCGCGATCGCCTGCGCCGCTTCGGCGAGCGCTGCGGCCGGACCGCGCGGATCGTCCCAGACATAGCCCGGCATGATGAATTCCGCGCCGCTGCCGCCGAACAGGCGCGCCTCATTCAGCGAGGCGGCATAGCCGACACACGGCGTCTCGAACACCTCCGCCCACCATTGCAGGCGCTCGAAGATGGCGTCCGCCGAGGGCCGCTCGCCATGGTCCGGTTCGCCGAACAGCACGTAGTCGGCGCCGGCTTCGCCTGCCACCATGGCGTCGTGGCGGGTATGCAGCGCGCCGACGCCGGCAATGCGGTCCGGCTTCAGGGTGGGCATCGCCTCTTCCATCGCTGTAATGCCGGACAGATGCGCACCATCGGCGCCGGAGCGCGCCACCAGCGCGAACTGATCCGCGATCAGCAACGCCGCGCCGGCCTGCTGCACCGGACCGGCCACCGCCTTGGCGCGGGTGATCATGCCGCGCTCGTCGGCTGGCGCCAGACGCAGCAGCACGGCGGCGATATCCGCCTGCGCCAGCAAGGCCGGAAGCTGCGCCAGCAGCGGCGCGGGATCGGCGATAAGCGGCGTCGCAAGATAAAGGCGAGGGACGGGCGGGAATGCCGGGGCTTTGGAGGTCGGTCTGGCGGCCATGATGCTGCTTGATGTCCCCGGACTGCGGCCAAAAAAGGAGTGTGGGACGCTTTGTAATTCAAATTGGGATGAAAAACGTTGCTTTTTCGCCGTCCTGCCCGCGCATGGCCGTTCGGAGAACGGCGCGTCCGCTCGCCTGTGCCGCGGGCATCCCCGTCCTTCACCCGCGTCTTAAACGTGCATGGCCGGGATCACCCGGCCATGACATTCCGGCAGAGCGTCTTACGCGACCTTGGGATCGAGTTCGCCCTTGGCGTAGCGCTTGGCCATCTCGGCGGTGGTCAGCACGCGCTTGATCTTGCTGGCCTGACCGGCGGTGTTGAACTCCTGCAGGCGTGCCTTGCACAGCTTGGTCATCGCTTCCATGGCCGGCTTGAGATATTTGCGCGGGTCGAACTCGCCCGGATTTTCCTGCAGCACCTTGCGGATCTGGCCGGTCATCGCCATGCGGTTGTCAGTATCGATGTTGATCTTGCGCACACCGTGCTTGATGCCGCGCTGAATCTCCTCGACCGGCACACCCCAGGTCGGCTTCATCTTGCCGCCGTGCTGGTTGATGATGTCCTGCAAATCCTGCGGCACCGACGACGAGCCGTGCATCACCAGGTGCGTGTTCGGCAGCTTGCGGTGGATTTCCTCGATCACGTTCATGGCGAGGATCGCGCCGTCCGGCTTGCGGGTGAACTTGTAGGCGCCGTGCGAGGTGCCCATCGCAATCGCGAGCGCGTCGACCTTGGTCTCCTTGACGAACTTCACCGCTTCGTCGGGATTGGTGAGCAACTGGTCGTGCGACAGCTTGCCCTCGGCGCCGTGGCCGTCTTCCTTGTCGCCCATGCCGGTCTCCAGCGAGCCGAGCACGCCGAGTTCGCCCTCGACCGAGATGCCGCCGAGATGGGCCATGTCGGTCACCGTCTTGGTGACGCTGACATTGTAGGCCCAGTCGCCGGGCGTCTTGCCGTCGGCCTTGAGCGAGCCGTCCATCATCACCGAGGTGAAGCCGGCCTGGATCGCGGTCATGCAGGTCGCGGGCTCGTTGCCGTGGTCGAGATGCACGCAGACCGGAATCTGCGGATGGATTTCGGTCACCGCATCCATCATGTGCTTGAGCATGACGTCGTTGGCGTAGGAGCGCGCGCCGCGCGAAGCCTGGATGATCACCGGCGCATCGAGCGAGGAGGCCGCCTCCATGATGGCGAGGGCCTGCTCCATGTTGTTGATGTTGAAGGCCGGCACGCCGTAATCGTTCTCCGCCGCATGATCGAGCAATTGACGCAACGTGATGCGAGCCATGTCTGCCTGTTCTCCGTGTTGCGGCGCCGCCGGAATCCGGCCGGGCGCGCCTTGCGAATGTCAGTTTTGGGTCGAGCGTAGAACCTCGACGCCGGGCAAAGGTTTCCCTTCCATCCATTCCAGGAAGGCGCCGCCGGCGGTCGAGACATAGGTGAAATCCGACGAGACGCCGGCATGGTTGAGCGCTGCGACGGTGTCGCCGCCGCCCGCCACCGAAATCAGATGGCCGCCCTTGGTGCGCGCGGCTGCGTGTTTGGCCGCCTGAACGGTGCCGCGGTCGAACGGCGTGATTTCGAAGGCGCCGACCGGGCCGTTCCACACCAGCGTCGCCGCATCGTCGATCGCGGCGCGGATGCGTTCGATCGAGCGCGGCCCGACGTCGAGGATCATGCCGTCGGCCGGAATGGCGTCGAGCCCGTAGGCCTGCGAGGGCGCGTTGGCCTCGAAATGAAACGCGACAACGGCATCCACCGGCAGGATGATGGCGCAGTTGGCCGCTTCCGCCTTGTCGAGGATGCGCAGCGCCGTCGGCGCGAGGTCCTTCTCGCACAGCGACTTGCCGACATTGACGCCCTGCGCGTGCAGGAAGGTATTGGCCATGCCGCCGCCGATCACCAGCGCGTCGACCTTGGTGACAAGGTTTTCCAGCAGGTCGAGCTTGGTCGAGACCTTGGCGCCACCGATGATGGCGATCACCGGATGGGTCGGTGTGTCCAGCGCCTTGGCGAGCGCGTCGAGTTCGGCCTGCATGGTGCGCCCGGCATAGGCCGGCAGTACATGGCCGAGACCTTCGGTCGAGGCATGGGCGCGATGGGCGCAGGAGAACGCGTCGTTGATCCAGATATCGCCGAGCCTGGCGAGTTCGGCGACGAACGCCGGATCGTTCTTCTCTTCGCCGGGATGGAAGCGGGTGTTCTCCAGGCACAGAATCTCGCCGGGCTTCATCGCGGCGACCGCGTCCTGCGCGACCTTGCCGACGCAATCTTCCGCGAAGCGGACCTGCCGCCGCAGCACATAGCCGAGCGTGACGGCGACCGGCTTCAGCGACGCTTTCGGATCGACGCCCTTGGGGCGGCCGAAGTGCGACAGCAGGATGACCTTGCCGCCTTTCTCGGAGATTTCGATGATGGTCTTGGCGACGCGTTCGAGACGGGTCGCGTCGGAGACCCGGCCGTTGTCCATCGGCACGTTGAGATCGACGCGCACCAGCACGCGCTTGTTGTTGACGTCAACGTCGTCGAGAGTCCGGAACATTTTCATCTCAGCGATTGTTGAAGGCAGATACGGCGTCGTTCCATTCGTTGATGACACGTCGATGCTCGTCGACTGCATCACTGCTTTCGTTATTGAGACACTCAATATAGTCGCGCATGTTTCGAGTGTAGCGTTCTACATCGTCACGCGTATTTTCCATTTGGGATCGTGTGGCCGAATACGAGGAGATGTAAGGCTTACTGGGACGGTTGCAAAAATATGTCTGTGCGATGGTCGGCGTCACAAGGACGCTCGACCAATATGCTACGGTTATTGCGACATGCCCCGATCGCATCGTTAGATCAGCTTGCCCATCGCCACGGCGGTGTCCGCCATGCGGTTGGAGAAGCCCCACTCGTTGTCGTACCACGACAGCACGCGCACCAGCGTGCCGCCCTGCACCTTGGTCTGGTCCATCGCGAAGATCGAGGAGTGCTGGTCGCCGTTGAAGTCGATCGACACGTTCGGATGATCGGTGACGCCGAGGATGTTCTTGAGCTGCTGCTGCGAAGCGCGGCGCACCGCGTCGTTGATCTCTTCCTTGGTGGTCTTCTTCTTGGCGACGATCTTGAGATCGATCACCGAGACGTTCGGCGTCGGCACGCGGATCGAGACGCCGTCGAGCTTGCCGTTCAGTTCGGGCAGCACGAGGCCGATCGCCTTGGCCGCGCCGGTCGAGGTCGGGATCATCGACAGGCCCGCCGCGCGGGCGCGGTAGAGGTCCTTGTGCATGGTGTCGAGGGTTGGCTGGTCGCCGGTATAGGCATGCACCGTGGTCATGAAGCCGGTCTCGATGCCGACGGTGTCGTTCAGCACCTTGGCCACCGGCGCGAGGCAGTTGGTGGTGCAGGAGCCGTTCGAGACCACCATGTGGTCCTTGGTCAGCTTGTCGTGGTTGACGCCGTAGACGATGGTGGCGTCGGCGCCATCGGCCGGCGCGGAGACCAGCACGCGCTTGGCGCCGGCGGTGAGATGCATCGCGGCCTTCTCGCGCGAGGTGAAGATGCCGGTGCACTCCATCGCGATATCGATGTCGAGCTCCTTCCACGGCAGCGTGGTCGGATCCTTGATCGCAGTGACCTTGATCTTGCCGGTGCCGATGTCGATGGTGTCGCCGTCGACCTTCACTTCGCCGGGGAAGCGGCCGTGCACCGAGTCGTAACGCAGCAGATGCGCGTTGGTCTCGACCGGACCGAGATCGTTGATGGCGACAACCTGGATGTCCGTGCGCTTGGACTCATGGATTGCGCGCAGGATGTTGCGGCCGATGCGGCCAAATCCATTGATTGCGACCCGGACTGCCATTCAACTTCTCCTCAACTTCGCAAAGACGATTTTCGAGGGCGGTTTTGCCCCGAATGACGCGACGATGCAATCATTCGAAATGCGCAAGGCCGGAATGGTTTACCGGGCCTTGAGGCGTGCCTCGGCGGCCTGCGCCACCGCCTCCGCCGTAATTCCGAAATGGTTGTACAATTCCTTGTAGGGCGCGCTGGCGCCGAAGCTGCTCATGCCGACGAAAATGCCGTCGGCGCCGATGATGGCGTCCCAGCCCTGGCGCACCGCGGCCTCGACCGCGATCTTGACCGGCGCATTGCCGATGATCGCGGCGCGCGTGGCGGCATCGCTCTCCAGCAGGATATCCATGCACGGCACCGACACCACCCGCGTCGCGATGCCGCGCCCGGCGAGCTGCTTTTGCGCGGCGACGGCCAGCGAGACCTCGGAGCCGGAGGCGAAGATCGAGACCTTCGCCTCGCCGTCGGCCTTGGCGATTTCATAGGCGCCGGCAGCGCACTTGTTGGTTGCGTCGTTGGTGAGGCGAAGCTGCGGCAGGTTCTGGCGGGTCAGCGCCAGCACGCTCGGACGGTGCTTCGATTCCAGCGCGAGCTGCCAGCACTCCAGCGTTTCCACGGTATCGGCCGGGCGGAACACGTTGAGGTTGGGCATGGCGCGCAGCGCCGCCAGATGCTCGACCGGCTGGTGGGTCGGGCCGTCTTCGCCCAGACCAATGGAGTCATGGGTCAGGACATGGATCACGCGCGTGCCCATCAGCGCCGCGAGGCGCAGCGCCGGGCGCAGATAGTCGGAGAACACCAGGAAGGTTCCGGAGTACGGAATGAGGCCGCCATGCAGTGCGATGCCGTTCATCGCCGCCGCCATGCCGTGCTCGCGGATGCCGTAATTGATGTAGCGCCCGCCGTAATTGCCGGGCGAGATCGCGACCATGCCCTTGACGCGGGTGTTGTTGGAACCGGTGAGGTCGGCCGAGCCGCCGATCATCTCCGGCACCGCGGCGGTCAGCACCTCGAGCGCGTGCTCTGAAGCGGTGCGGGTGGCGATTTCCTTCGGCGCGGCGGCAAGCTGCGCCTTCATGGCGGCCACTGCGTCATGCAGCGCCTTGACCGGCAGGTCGCCCTTGATGCGGCGCTCGAATTCGCTGCGCACGCCGGCGGCCTTGCCCGCCAGCCGCTTGTGCCAGTCGTCGCGGGCGTCCTTGCCGCGGGCGCCTGCGGCGCGCCAGGCGTCGAGGATGTCCGCCGGGATTTCGAACGGCGGGGCGTCCCAGCCGAGCTTCTTGCGCGCGCCCGCGATTTCTTCGGCGCCGAGCGGCGAGCCGTGGGACTTCTCCGAGCCCGCCTTGGTCGGCGCGCCGAAGGCGATCACGGTCTTGCAGGCGATCATGGTCGGACGGTCGGAGGTCTGCGCGCGCCTGATGGCGTCGGCGATAGCCTGCGGATTGTGGCCGTCGACGTGTTCGGAGGCCCAGCCGGCAGACTGGAACCGCTTCACCTGATCGACCGAGTCCGACAGCGAGATCGAGCCGTCGATCGAGATGCCGTTATCGTCGTAGAGCACGATCAGACGGTTGAGCTTGAGATGGCCGGCGAAGGCGATCGCCTCCTGGCTGATGCCTTCCATCAAATCGCCATCGGAGGCGAGCACGTAAGTGTGGTGATCGACGATGTCGCCGCCGAATTCCGCCTCGAGGCGGCGCTCGGCGAGTGCCATGCCGACGGCGGTGGCGATGCCCTGGCCGAGCGGGCCGGTGGTGGTCTCGACGCCGGAGGTGAGGAAGTTCTCCGGATGTCCCGGGGTCCGCGAATCGAGCTGGCGGAAGCGCTTGATCTGCTCGATGGTCATGTCCGGATTGCCGGTGAGGTAGAGCAGCGCATAGAGCAGCATCGAGCCGTGGCCGGCGGACAGCACGAAACGGTCGCGGTCGGGCCAGGTCGGGTCGGTGGCATCGAATTTCAGGAACTGGGTGAACAGCACCGTGGCAACGTCGGCGGCACCCATCGGCAGGCCCGGGTGGCCGGATTTGGCCTTTTCGACGGCGTCCATCGCCAGGGCGCGGATGGCATTGGCCATGCGGGAGGAATCGACGTGCGAAGTTGCGGCCTGAGACGTCATGAATTCTCGCTGGATAGGGGATGAAAAGCCGTCACGGCGGGCTGGATAGCACCCCAAAACGGCCGAGTCCAAGGAAGTTGGGTCCCGTTCCGCGCGGCCCTTTCGCTTAACGGTGCATAGCTCGGCGAGCGGGACGCGTTGGCTGTTTTCGACACGGCATTTTCACGGCTAAATGCCTGTCAGCGGCAGATTTTCCGTCTGATTCGGGGCCGTGTTTCCTCCCTGGGACGCCGCAAGGTGTCCCATCGAACAGAAAGTATGGTGCGCGCATGCCCGAACGTGCTTCCCATGGCCTTGCAGCCCGCGAGGCGGCCCATGAGGCCGCTGCGGCATCCGGCCCCACCGATATCGAGATCGCGACACGGCGTCTGGCTGCCGCGCTCGACGCGCTGGAGAGTGCGGTGGAGCGGCGGCGCGAATACGACCGCAGCGAGGACGAGCTTGCCGCCCGCATCCAGTCGCTGGGGGCGGATCGCTCGCGCCTCGCCAATGAACTCGACGGCTCGCTGGTACGTTCCCGCGAAATGGAGCGGACCAACCGCGAGATCGCGCAGCGGCTCGACGTCGCCATCGACACCATCCGCTCCGTCATTGCCGCTGGAGAAGCCTCATGAACCACATCAACGTCACCATCAACGGCCGGCAATACCGCATGGCCTGCGAGGCAGGGCAGGAGACCCGGCTGCTGCGGCTCGCGGAAACGCTGGAAACGCGGGTTGCCAATCTGCGGGGCAAATTCGGCGAGATCGGCGACCAGCGTCTCACCGTGATGGCCTCGCTGATGATCGCCGATGAGCTGATCGACGCCGAGCGGCGGATTCGCGGGCTGCAGGAGGAAGTCGAGGCGCTGCGCGAGGTCCGCGTGGCGGCGACCGACCGGGCGCGCGCGACCCAGACCGCGGTCGCCAACGCGCTCAATGCCGCCTCCGACCGCATCGAGCGGATGACGCGCGAACTCAACCGTCCGCTCAGCCACGGCGTGGCGCTCGGCTGACCCACGGCAATTTCATCCCCGCCGCCGCTGGCGGGCGCGCGGGATCGTCGCTACATTGGCCCTGCGAGGCTGTGGCGCGCGTCAGGAGCCATAATTCCCCGGGGCCTTATCGATCTCAAGGGAACTGTCCCTGGCCAGGTCCGTGGATCCGGTCACATGGTGCCCACCTACTTAGGTAGGTCTCCGGGATCGAGCGCTTCAACGGCGTCCGCGGCTTCGCACTTTATGGGGCATGGGCTGATCCCGGACATCGCAAGGAGGCATGCGGCGCATCGGCATGCGCGGCCTCGCTTCTGCGTTCGGGATAGGCGCTGATCGAGAAGGCGGCCGCACCGACGATGCTGGACAGCGACGGGATTTCCTCATTCGACAAGGACAGTTTGCGACAGGCCGCACTGGCGCGGCGCGATGCGCTGGGCGTGGCGGAGCGCCTCGGCGCGGCGCGTCGTCTGTCGGAGTTGAATCTGCCGATCGCCGTCGCGCGCGGCGTCATCGTCTCCGGCTTCTTCCCGATCCGCGGCGAGATCGATCCGATGCCGCTGATGCATGTGCTGTCGGATGCAGGCGCGACGCTGGCGCTGCCGGTCGTGAACGGACGCGAGCGGCCGCTGGTGTTCCGGCAATGGGCGCCCGATGCGCCGCTGGTGCGCGGGTCCTATGGCACGCGCGAGCCGGTGATGACCGCGCCGGAGGTCGAGCCGGATATCCTGCTGGTGCCGTTCGCCGCGTTCGATCGCGAAGGTCATCGCATCGGCTATGGCGCGGGCTATTACGATCGCACGCTTGAACGATTGCGATCCTCGAAGCCGATCGTCGCGATCGGTGTCGGCTTCGCGGTGCAGGAAATCGAGCGCGTGCCGTCATCGGAGCACGACGCGCGGCTCGATCTTGTGCTAACGGACAAAGAGGTGATCGATTTGCGGAGGCATTCGTAGCGTGCGTATCCTGTTCGTCGGAGATGTGGTCGGGCGCAGCGGCCGCATTGTATTCAACGACACGCTGCCCGGCCTGATCCGCGACTGGACGCTCGATCTCGTCGTGGTCAATGGCGAGAATGCCGCCGGCGGTTTCGGCATCACCGAGACGATCTATCAGGAACTGCTCGATGCCGGTGCCGATGTCGTCACCCTCGGCAATCATTCCTGGGACCAGCGCGAGGCGCTGGTGTTCATCGAGCGCGCGCCGCGCCTGATCCGGCCGGCGAATTTCGCGCCCGGCACGCCCGGGCGCGGCTCCGCGCTGGTCGAGACCCGCACCGGCAAGCGCGCGCTGGTCGTCAACGGCATCGGCCGCACTTTCATGCAGCCCTGCGACGACCCTTTCGCCGTGATCGAGCGCGAGCTCGGCGCCTGTCCGCTGGGGGAGGCGGTCGATGCGATCGTGATCGACTTCCATGGCGAGGCGACTAGCGAGAAGCAGGCGATGGGCTATTTCTGCGACGGTCGCGCCAGCCTGGTCGTCGGCACCCATACCCATGTGCCGACCGCCGATCATCGCATTTTGCCGAACGGCACCGCCTATATGAGCGATGCCGGCATGACCGGCGACTATGAATCGATCATCGGCATGGACCGCGAGGAGCCGCTCGGCCGGTTCCTGCGCGGCTATCCGGCGGCGCGCTATGCGGCGGCCGACGGGCCGGGGGCGCTGAGCGGGCTCGCGGTGGAAACCGATGACGCCACCGGCCTTGCCATGCGCGTGGCGCCGGTCCGTATCGGCCCGGGGCTGGACCCGGCGCTGCCGGAATTCTGGGTGGCGGCCTGATCGGCGGCCGCTCGGCGCTTTAATTTTGCATGGTCCGGGCCTATAAGGCCCGACACCCATTTCACATCCAGAATAGCGCCCGAGAGAGACCTTCCGCATGGCCGGCCATTCCCAATTCAAGAACATCATGCACCGCAAGGGCAAGCAGGACGCGATGCGCTCCAAGATGTTCTCCAAGCTCGCGCGCGAAATCACCGTGGCGGCCAAGCTCGGCACGCCCGACCCCGCGATGAACCCGCGCCTGCGCGCCGCAGTGGTCGCGGCCCGTGCCGAGAACATGCCCAAGGATAATATCGAGCGCGCCATCAAGAAGGCGATCGGCGGCGACAGCGAGAACTATGACGAGATCCGCTACGAAGGCTACGGCCCCGGCGGCGTCGCGGTGATCGTCGAGGCGCTGACCGACAACCGCAATCGCGCCGCCTCTGACATCCGCTCCTATTTCACCAAGGCCGGCGGCAATCTCGGCGAAACCGGTTCGGTCTCCTTCATGTTCGACCATCTCGGTGTGATCGAATACAACGCCGACAAGGCCTCCGCCGACGACATGCTGGAAGCGGCGATCGAGGCCGGCGCCGATGACGTGGTGTCGTCCGAGAACGGCCATGAGATCTACGCCTCGCAGGAGACGTTCCGCGAGGTCGCCAAGGCGCTGGAGGCGAAGTTCGGCGAGCCACGCAAGGCGGCGCTGACCTGGAAGCCGCAGAACAACATCGCGGTCAGCGACGAGGTCGGCGAGAAGCTGATCAAGCTGCTCGACCTGCTCAACGAGCATGACGACGTGCAGAACGTCTACGCCAATTTCGAGATCTCCGACGCCCTTGCCGCCAAGATGGCGGGCTGATCGCGGCTCTCGCGCCACGCTGTTCTCACGCTTTCGTTGCGGATTGCGATTTTTCTTGACGGGGGCAGGGCAAGAGCCCATGTCAGCGTCAAGTGGCGCGCGGCCCTGTGGCCGTGCGTCATGTCACTGGAAACCTCTAATCATGCCAAGCGACAGTCAACGTACTTTGCCGACAGCGGCCCGTGCGGTCTGAGCGCTTGAGGCTCACCGCCTGCCGTTGTCGGCAGTTCTCGAAGGTGAGTCATGACGGATATCCACACGATCTCCGAGGGTGGTTTTAACGCGGCTGTCATCGCCGCCAGCCTGCTCGGCGAGCACACCGCCGATACGGTCGACGTCCTCAACAAACTGACGCCCGAAGAATCGGCGGAGGTGCTGCGGCTGGTGCCGCGCGAGACCGCCATCGAGATTCTCGACAAGCCCGAACTCGATTTCGGCGCCGAGATCATCGAGGCGTTGCCGCGCGACCTTGCCGTGGCGCTGCTCGCCGGCATGTCGGCGGACATGGCCGCGGACCTGATCCAGCAATTGCAGGACCCGCTGCGCGGCGAGCTGATGCAGGGCCTCGACGAGGCTTCGCGCACGACCATCACCAGCCTGCTGTCCTATCCGGACAACACCGCCGGCGCGATGATGACGACCGAGTTCGTCAGCGTGCCGAGCAACTGGACCGTGGAGCGCACCCTGCAGCACATCCGCCAGGTCGAGCGCACCCGCGAGACGGTTTATGCGATCTATCTGCTCGATCCCTATACCCGCCGTCTGGTCGGAGCGTTTTCGCTGCGTCGCCTGATCCTCGGCGAGCCGTCCGCGAGCGTCGGATCGCTCGCTGTCGCGCCGATCACCACGCTGCCGCTGGCGGACCGCGAGGACGTGGCGCGGCTGATCGCCCGTCACGATCTTCTCGCCGTGCCGGTGGTGGACAAGACCGGCCATCTGCTCGGCATCGTCACCTTCGACGACGTCATCGACGCGATCATCGAGGAGACCACCGAGGACGTGCAGAAGTTCGGCGGCATGGAGGCGATCGAGGAGCCTTATCTGCAGATCGGCCTCGGCGACATGATCCGCAAGCGCGGCGTCTGGCTGGCGGTGCTGTTCATCAGCGAAATGCTGACCGCGAGCGTGATGCAGCATTTCGAGGGCGAACTGGAAAAGGCGCTGGTGCTGACGCTGTTCATTCCGCTGATCATGAGCTCGGGCGGCAATTCCGGCTCGCAGGCCACCTCGCTGCTGATCCGCGCGCTGGCGCTGCACGATGTCAGGCTGTCCGACTGGTGGCGGGTGATGCTGCGCGAACTGCCGACCGGGCTGCTGCTTGGGGCCGGGCTTGGCCTGATTGGCCTGATCCGGATCGTGGCGTGGCAGAAGCTCGGCATCTACGATTATGGCGAGCATTGGCTGCTGGTCGGCCTCACCGTCGCCGCGGCGCTGATCGGCGTGGTGACTTTCGGCTCGGTGGTCGGCTCGATGCTGCCCTTTGCGTTGCAGCGGGTCGGTTTCGACCCCGCCAGCGCCTCCGCTCCCTTCGTCGCCACGCTGGTCGATGTCACCGGCCTGATGATCTATTTCAGCGCGGCGCTGCTGATCCTGCGCGGGGCCTTGCTGTAGCACGATGGCCTTGCTCTCCCCGTCATGCCCGGGCTTGTCCCGGGCATCCACGTCTTTTGAGGGCTCCGCAGGCAAGACGTGGATGGCCGGAATAAATCCGGCCATGACCATGGTGGTTATTGCGGTAACATAAGCCATGACATCCGCACCGATTCGTATTCTGGGGATCGATCCGGGCCTGCGCCGTACCGGCTGGGGCGTGATCGATGTTGACGGCAACCGGCTGATCTATGTCGGTTGCGGCTCGGTGGAGTCGTGCGATGCGTCGCCGCTGTCGGAGCGGCTGCGCGCGCTGCATGAGGGGCTCGCCCGCGTGCTGGGCGATTTCCAGCCGGGCGAGGCGGCGGTGGAACAGACCTTCGTCAACAAGGACGGTGCGGCGACGCTCAAGCTCGGCCAGGCGCGGGGCATCGCCATGCTGGCGCCGGCGCTGTTCGGGATTTCGGTCGCCGAATACGCGCCGAACCAGATCAAGAAGACCGTGGTCGGCGCGGGGCACGCCGACAAGAACCAGATCCGCGTCATGCTGGGCGTGCTGCTGCCCAAGGCCGATCCGCCGACGCCGGACGCCGCCGACGCGCTCGCCATCGCGATTACGCACGCGCATCACCGGCAGAGCGTGATGCTGATGCGGAAGGTGATCGGATGATGATGGGCGAATCTCGATTTCGGTCGTCATGGCCGGGCTTGTCCCGGCCATCCACGTCTTTATTCGATGATCTTCGGATAAAGATTGATCCAGTCAGGATTGGCGGCAAGAATCTTTCTCACCTTCCATGCTCGCGACCAATGTTTGATGTTGTGTTCACGCTGGATCGCATCACGAATGTTGTCGAACTGCTCGAAGTAAACCAGCAGCTTCAATCTGTGGCGCTTGGTGAAGCCATCAACGAACCCGGAACGATGTTCATGGATTCGACGTACGAGGTCATTGGTTACCCTGACGTAGAGAGTGCCGTTCGGTCGATTTGTCAGAATGTAGACGAGCCCTCCAGCCATGATGCAATTTTGCAAGACGTGGATGGCCGGGACAAGCCCGGCCATGACAGCTTTGCAACGCGCGGGACCATTTCATGATCGGCAAGCTCAAGGGCCTGATCGATTCCTACGGCGAGGACTATGTGATCCTCGACGTGCAGGGCGTCGGCTATCAGGTGCATTGCGCGGCGCGCACGCTGCAGTCGCTGCCCGCGCCGGGCGAGGCGGCGGTGCTGTCGATCGAGACTCATGTGCGCGAGGACCAGATCAGGCTGTTCGGCTTCCGCACCGATATCGAGCGCGAATGGTTCCGTCTGCTGCAGACCGTGCAGGGCGTCGGCGCCAAGGTCGCGCTCGCCGTGCTCTCGACGCTGCCGCCGTCCGATCTCGCCAATGCAATCGCGCTGCGCGACAAGGCGGCGGTGGCACGTACCCCGGGCGTCGGGCCGAAGGTCGCCGAGCGCATTGTCACCGAACTCAAGGACAAGGCACCGGCCTTCGCCAGCATCGATCCGGCGGTGGTGCATCTGTCCGGCGCAGTGGACGATCACAACGCGCCGCGTCCGGTGAGCGATGCGATTTCCGCGCTGGTCAATCTCGGCTACGGCCAGCCGCAGGCCGCCGCCGCCATCGCCAGCGCCGCGCGTAGCGCCGGAGAGAGCGTCGAGACCGCGCAACTCATCCGGCTCGGGCTGAAGGAGCTTGCGAAG
Organism: uncultured Afipia sp.; assembly: GCA_964384815.1. Classification (GTDB taxonomy): domain Bacteria; phylum Pseudomonadota; class Alphaproteobacteria; order Rhizobiales; family Xanthobacteraceae; genus Afipia. The sequence continues at coordinate 152,006 of CAYLLZ010000004.1, forward strand.
TGAGCGCCGGCCTCGCCTTACCCTCGATGCGCAAGCGCGTGCTGCGTCTCCTTGCGATTACGCTTGTTTTCGTGCTGGTCGGCCCGCCGGTCGGCGCGATGACCTTCATGCTGGTGACTGCGCTGATCGGCATGGGCGGCAAGCCCGAAGCCGGCTCACTGTTCATCGTCGCAGCCTTCGCGATGATCTATGCGGTGCCGCTCAGCTATCTGTTCGGCATCGGCCCGGCCTTTTTCGCGGGCGGGCTGGTCGGTCTGTGGCTCGCCTTTTTCGGACCGATGCGGTGGTTCGCCGCCGTGATGGCAGGTCTCGTCATCGGTGTTTTGATGCAGGTTCTGACCGGGCAGGCGATGCTGGCGGAAATGGATGATATGACGCTGCCGCCGGTGCTCGCCATTGTCTGCGCTGTCGCCACCATCGTCTGCTGGGCGATCGTGCGGTGCTGGCATCTGCCGCGCTTTGTTCGCGCCGGAGCGATCTCATGACCACTTCCCGCCTCGTCACGCCCGAGCGCCGCACCGATGACATCGGCGACACCTCGCTGCGTCCGCAGAATCTGTCGGAGTTCGTCGGCCAGCAGCAGGCCCGCGCCAATCTGTCGGTGTTCATCGAGGCCGCGCGCAAGCGCGGCGAGGCGCTCGACCATGTGCTGTTCGTCGGCCCGCCCGGTCTCGGCAAGACCACGCTGGCGCAGATCGTGGCGAAGGAGCTCGGCGTCGGCTTCCGCGCGACGTCCGGCCCGGTGATCGCCAAGGCCGGCGACCTTGCCGCGCTGCTGACCAATCTCGAAGAGCGCGACGTGCTGTTCATCGACGAGATTCATCGCCTCAACCCGCAGGTCGAGGAGGTGCTCTATCCGGCGATGGAGGATTTCCAGCTCGATCTGATCATCGGCGAGGGGCCGGCGGCGCGCTCGGTGAAGATCGATCTCGCCAAGTTCACTCTGGTCGGCGCCACCACGCGTGCGGGACTGCTGACCAATCCGCTGCGCGACCGCTTCGGCATTCCGGTGCGGCTGAATTTCTACACTGAAGACGAGCTTGAGAAGATCGTCACCCGTGGCGCGGGGGTGCTGGGCATCGGCATGACGGCGGATGGCGCCGGCGAGATCGCGCGGCGCTCGCGCGGCACGCCGCGCATTGCCGGGCGTCTGTTGCGGCGGGTGCGCGATTTCGCCTCCGCCGCCGATGCTGCCGCGATCGATCGCAAGATCGCCGATCATGCGCTCGGCGCGCTCGAGGTCGATCAGGCCGGACTCGACGCGATGGACCGACGCTATCTCTCCACCATCGCGATGCATTACGGCGGTGGTCCGGTCGGCGTCGAGACGCTGGCGGCGGCTTTGTCGGAGCCGCGCGACGCCATCGAGGACATCATCGAGCCGTTCCTGATCCAGTGCGGCTATCTGCAGCGCACGCCGCGCGGCCGGCTCTTGACCTCGCATGCCTTCAAGCACCTCGGTCTCGCCGAGCCCTCGCGCGATCCGGCGCAGTTCGGCATGTTCGGCACCAATGGCGACGACGAGTAATTCCTCAAGAACGATTTTGCGATGACCGATTCTGCAACCAGCACGACGCCCCTTCCGTATCTCGACGGCGAAATCCGCGATGGCCGGCATGTCATGCAGATTCGCGTTTATTACGAGGACACCGATTTTTCCGGCATTGTCTATCACGCCAACTTCCTGCGTTTCATGGAGCGCGGCCGCACCAATTATCTGCGTCTGCTCGGCGCCGAGCAGAGTGCGCTGTTCGCCGAGGCGGCCGGCGATGCACGCAAAGCGTTTTCGAGCGAAGTGGAAACCGGTTCGCGTGAAGAAAACGCGATAAATCAAAAAACCGGCTTTGCCTTTGTGGTGCGCTCGATGCAGATCGAATTCCTGCGCCCGGCGCGAATGGACGACATTCTCACCGTCATCACGCGCTCCGAAGAGATCAAGGGCGCCTCGATGATGCTGGCGCAGGAAATCCGGCTCGGCGAGGAGCTGTTGATGGAGGCGCGGGTCAAGGTCGCCTTCGTCTCCGGCGGGCGGGCGCGGCCGATCCCCAAGGCGCTGCGCACCGCGATGAAGGCCGATCAGGCCAATTCCTGACGCGGGACGATTTTGAACCGGCGCGGGTGGGTGCTCTTGACAATTGTACCGATCGGTACAGAATTGTACTGATCGGTACAAACAGGAGAGATCACGATGCCCCGTCCGCCGTTGCCGCCATTCACCCGCGAGACCGCCGCCCAGAAGGTGCGCGGCGCCGAGGATGGCTGGAATTCCCGCGACCCCGTCCGGGTGGCGCAGGTCTATACCGAGGACAGCATCTGGCGGAATCGCTCGGAGTTCATTCAGGGCCGCGATGAGATTGTCGCCTTCCTCACCCGCAAATGGGCCAAGGAGCACGAATACCGGCTGATCAAGCAGCTCTGGGCGTTCGACAACCAGTTCATCGCAGTGCGCTTCCAGTATGAATGGCACGACGATGCCGGGCAGTGGTTCCGCTCCTACGGCAACGAGAACTGGGAATTCAACGAAGAGGGCTTGATGCGCCGGCGCGAGGCCAGCATCAATGATGTGATGATCAAGGAGAGCGAGCGCCGCTTCCACTGGCCGGCGCCGGGCCCGCGCCCGGCCGGCGTGCCGGAGCTGGCGCCTGTTCCGAAATGAGGAAGGCCGCATCGGCCACCAATTGATGGCAAAGACGATCACCGAGCGCGCGGACATCCTGCCGGCTTTGGCCGAGGTGTTCCGCGCGCATGGCTATGAGGGCGCGACGCTGGCGCTGCTGTCGGAGGTGAGCGGCCTCGGCAAGGGCAGCCTCTATCACTTCTTTCCCGGCGGGAAGGAGCAGATGTGCGCCGAGGTGCTGGCGGAGATCGACGGCTGGTTCGAGGCCAATATCTTCCAGCCGCTGCTCAAGGGCGATGATCCCGAAGCAGCGATCGCCGCGATGATCGCGGCGGTGGAGCGCTATTTCAAATCCGGGCGGCGGGTGTGCCTGGTCGGCGTGGTGGCGCTCGGCGCGGCGCGTGATGCTTTCGCCGGGCCGGTGCGGGCCTATTTCAAACGCTGGGCCGAGGCGCTCGCCTCCGCTTTGCGCCGCTGCGGGTTTTCCGCGGCGACGGCGCGTCGCCGCGCCGAGGACGCGATGCTGGTGATCCAGGGCGCGCTGGTGATTGCGCGTGCGCTCGACGATCCGAAGGTCTTCTCCCGCGCCATGGTCGACCTGAAGGGCCGTCTGCTTGCCGATGTGGCGAGCGCCGAGCCGGCCTGAGCGGGTGCTGAAGGCCCGTAAAACGCGTGACGGCCGCTCCGGCGTCATGTAAAAAACGTTTACATGACGGGATGCAAAATGAGCTGGGACAAGGGCCGCGGCCGCCGCGAGGGTTATCATCACGGCAATCTGAAGGAAGCGCTGGTGGAAGCCGCGCTCGATCTGATTGCGCGCAAGGGGCCGGCCGGCTTCACCTTCGCCGAAGCCGCGCGCTCGGCCGGCGTCAGCCCCGCCGCGCCGTATCGGCATTTCCGCGATCGCGACGAATTGCTTGCCAGCATCGCGCAGCAGGGCTTCGAGCAGTTCGAGGCGCGCTTGAATGCTGCGTGGAATGACGGCCGGCCCGATACGCTCACCGCCTTCCAGCGTGTCGGCAAAGCCTATCTCGCTTTCGCACGCGAGCATCCGGCGCATTACTCGGCGATGTTCGAATCCGGCCTGCCGCTCGACGGCAATCCCGCTTTGCTGATTGCGAGCGAGCGCGCATTCGCGATCATCCGCGCCGCCGCCGAACGTCTGGTGGCGATGGCGCCGCCGGATCAGCCGCGTCCGCCGGCCTTGATGATGGCGCTGCACATCTGGTCGCTATCGCATGGCATCGCCTCGCTGTTCGGGCGCGGCGATGCGACTTCGCGCAAGCTGCCGATGTCGTCGGAGGATCTGCTGGAAGCCGGCGTGCTGGTCTATCTCAAGGGCCTCGGGTTCCCGACCGCCCAGCAAATGGCCCAATCCTCCGTCAAAAAATAATTCGTTCGCGCAGCTCGGTGCGCAGCTTGACAACCGCGTCCGCCAAACCCATTATGTGAATGTTATTTACATTCACGGCAGCGTGAGGGAGAGACCCATGGCGAATACCGCAGACTTCGACAGATCGGGACGTCCCGCCTGGGCCCGCTCCCGGCACGAGGATTTCCACTGGCGCGATCGGGAGTGGTCGCCGGGCTGCCACCCGGCCTCGATCCTGATCATCATCGCCGGTTTCATCGTCTGGTGGCCGCTCGGCCTTGCGGCGCTGGCTTACACATTCTGGAGCAGGAAAATGGGTTGCTGGAATCATCAGCGTTTCGCCGACAAGATGGAGCGGATGCAGTGGAAGATGGACCGGATGCGCGGCCGCATGGACGGCCGCGGATTCTGGGCGCCCTCGAGCGGCAACCGCGCCTTCGACGAATACCGCATGGAGACGCTGCGGCGTCTGGAGGAAGAGCAGAAGGAGTTCAAGGAGTTCCTTGAGCGCCTGCGCCACGCCAAGGACAAGGAGGAGTTCGACGCCTTCATGGCTCAACACCGTCCGCGTCCCACCGGCGATCAGCCGCAGGCCTGAGCTCTGACCACCGTTTGATGAAGCCGCCCGCCTGATCCCCAGGCGGGCGGCTTTGTCATGGGCAGGGCCGTTCCGGCTTGATCGCAAAGGCGTTTCGCAGTCAAAAGCGGGTTTTGGTAACCCCTTTTTAACCACGCCGGGCGTCTGGTGAGGGGGCCAAAACAGCGCGTACAGCCCTCGTTTTGACATGTTGGCGGGACATTGAGGGAACGGCCCCGGGGAGGGCCGTTTCACGCGACATGGCATCGGCTTCGACGATCGGCAACGTCAGCGTTTTGGCTGCATCCGCGATGATTGCGGTCGCGCCACCGCCTCGCGCGCACTCATGGAGATTGGCGTTGTTGAGAGGATACCGAACATGAATCCAGCCGATGTGGCCCAATCAGCCCTGCCGCTGGCGTCCTCTGACGTATCGCTGATCTCGCTGTTCTGGCAGGCGCACATTGTCGTCAAGCTGGTGATGCTTGGCCTGCTGGCCTGTTCGGTCTGGGTCTGGGCGATCGCGATCGACAAGGTTTTCCTTTATGCGCGTACGCGCCGGGCGATGGACCGGTTCGAGCAGGCGTTCTGGTCGGGGCAGTCGATCGACGAGCTTTACCGCGCGCTGTCGGCCAAGCCGACCCATTCGATGGCGGCTTTGTTCGTGGCGGCGATGCGCGAATGGAAACGCTCCTTCGAAAGCCACTCGCGCTCCTTCGCCGGCCTGCAGATGCGGATCGATAAAGTAATGAGCGTGTCGATCGCGCGCGAGATCGAGCGGCTGGACCGCCGCCTGCTGGTGCTGGCGACGGTCGGCTCGGCCAGCCCCTTCGTCGGCCTGTTCGGCACGGTGTGGGGCATCATGTCGAGCTTCCAGTCGATCGCGGCCTCCAAGAACACTTCGCTCGCGGTGGTTGCGCCGGGCATTGCCGAGGCGCTGTTCGCCACCGCGATCGGCCTGATCGCCGCTATTCCTGCCACGATTTTCTACAACAAGTTCACCTCCGAGGTGAACCGGCAGGCGCAGCGGCTGGAAGGTTTCGCCGACGAGTTTTCCGCGATCCTGTCGCGCCAGATCGACGAGCGGGCGTGAGGGGAACGGTTACGATCACGAGCTTGAGAACGGACCTCGCATTATGGGCATGAGCATGGGTGGCGGAGCGGGCGGTGGCGGACGACGCCGCCATCAGCGCGCCAACGTGATGGCGGAGATCAACGTCACCCCGATGGTGGACGTGATGCTGGTGCTGCTCATCATCTTCATGGTGTCGGCGCCGCTGCTCACCGTCGGCGTGCCGCTCGATCTGCCGCAGACCGCGGCCAAGAGTCTCGATCAGGACAAGGAGCCGCTGACGCTGTCGGTGCAGGTCACCGGCAAGGTGTTCCTCAACGACACCGAAGTGCCGGTGCAGGATCTCATTGCGAAACTGAAGGCGGTCACCGAGGCCCGCGGCGGCATGGACGAGCGCATCTTTGTTCGTGGCGACACGAAAGCCGATTACGGGACCGTGATGCGGGTGATGGGCCGTTTGTCGGCGGCGGGCTTCAAGCGTGTTGCGCTGGTGACCGAGGTCGAGCAGGGGAGCTGACGTGAAGATCGACAAGACCCTTGCAGCGTCTGTCGCCTTGCACGTCCTCGTGATCGGCTGGGGGCTGGTCTCGTTTTCGTCCAAGGCTTTCGACACGACGCCGGAAGAGTCGCTGCCGGTCGATATCATTTCCGCCGAGCAGTTCGCCAAAGCGACGCAGGGCATCAAGACCGGCAAGAAGGAAAACCCGAAGCCGCTGGTCGAGAAGGTGGCCGATCCGACGCCGCCGGCCGACGATCCGGTCGGCAAGATCGACGACAAGAAACCGCCGGTGGTGACCGACGCCGCGCCGCAGCCGCCGCCGAAGCCTGTCGAGAAGCCGGTGGAGAAGAAGCCTGATCCGCCGAAGCCGGTCGCCGAGGACAAGCCGAAGGAAGAGGCCAAGCCGAAGGAAGCCGAGAAGAAGCCGGAGCCGGCCAAGGTCGATCCGATTGCCGAGGCCTTGAAGAAGGAAGCGAAGAAGCCGCCGCCGAAGCCGAAAGCCGCAGCGGCGCCGCCGAAGCCGCCTGAGCCCAAGCGCGAGCGCGTGTTCGACCAGTCGAAGATCGCAGCGCTGCTCGACAAGCGCGATCCGACGCGGCAGTCGATCACCGGCTCGGACATCAATTCGCAGGCTTCCCTCGGCACCGCCAAAGGCCGCGCCGCCGACAATTCGGCGACCTGGGGCGCGATGTTCAAGAGCCAGGTCGAGCGCTGCTGGAAGAAGCCCTATGGCGGCATCGAGGCGCAGCAGATCGAAACCTCCTTCACCATCAAGCTGAAGCAGGACGGCTCGCTGGAATCGATGCCGGTGCCGCTGCCCGGCAGCAACACGCCTTATGCGCGCGTCTACCAGGAGAGCGCGATGCGCGCGATCATCGAGTGCCAGCCTTACCGTTTGCCGCCGGCCTATTTCAACGAATGGAAATTCTTCGAGCCGGTCTTCACCGAGAAATATTCCTGATGCGCGCAAGGCCGCGTTGCGGCGCCGCCGAAGTACATGAAAAGATGACATGATGAAAAGAGACGACGTGTCGAAGATGCATTTCACTCTCAGCCGCCGCCAGATGATGACCGCGACCGCTTCCGCCGGCCTGTTGATGGCGAGCCCGGTGCGCCGCGCGCTGGCGCAGGCGCGGGTTCAGATCACCGAAGGCAATTTCCAGCCGATCCCGATCGCGATTCCGAATTTCGTGCCGGGCACGCAGGCCGACGGCGAAGTCAGCAACGGCATCGCCCAGGTCATCACCAACAATCTGCGCCGCAGCGGTCTGTTCGCGCCGATCGATCAGGCAGCCTTCATCGAGCGCATCAGCAATATCGACGTGCCGCCGCAGTTCCAGAACTGGCGCACCATCAGCGCGCAGGCGCTGGTCACCGGCCGCGCCACACGGCAGGGCGACGGCCGCCTCAAGGCGGAGTTTCGTCTTTGGGACGTGCCGGCGAGCAAGCAGCTCACCGGCCAGCAATACTTCACCTCGCCGGAATCATGGCGGCGTGTGGCGCACATCATTTCCGACCAGATCTACGAACGTCTCACCGGCGAGAAGGGCTATTTCGACAGTCGCGTGGTGTTCATCGACGAGACCGGCCCGAAGGATCGCCGCGTCAAGCGTCTGGCGATGATGGATCAGGACGGCGCCAACGTGCGGTATCTGACGCGCGGCGCCGATCTCGTCATCACGCCGCGCTTCTCGCCCTCGACGCAGGAAATCACCTACATGGAATACGGCCAGGGTGATCCGCGCGTCTATCTGTTCAATGTCGAGACCGGCCAGCGCGAGATCGTCGGCAACTTTCCCGGCATGTCGTTCTCGCCGCGCTTCTCGCCGGACGGCCAGCGCATCATCATGAGCCTGCAGCAGGGCGGCAATTCCAACCTGTTTGTGATGGACCTTCGCTCCAAGACCACGACCCGCGTCACCGACACGCCGGCAATCGACACCTCGCCGTCCTATGCGCCGGATGGCTCGCGCATCTGCTTCGAGAGCGATCGCGGCGGCAAGCCGCAGATCTATGTGATGCCGGCCGGCGGCGGCGGGGCGCAGCGCATCTCGTTCGGCGAAGGCAGCTACTCGACGCCGGTATGGTCGCCACGCGGCGACTACATCGCCTTCACCAAGCAGGGCGGCGGCCAGTTCGCCATCGGCATCATGAAGCCGGACGGTTCGGGCGAGCGCATCCTCACCGCGGGCTATCATAATGAAGGGCCGACCTTCGCGCCGAACGGCCGCGTGCTGATGTTCTTCCGCGACATGGGCGGCGGGCCTTCGCTCTACACCATCGACATTTCGGGCCGTAACGAACTCAAGGTTCCGACGCCGGGCTATGCGTCCGATCCGGCGTGGTCGCCGCTGCTGTCATAAGATTTCGCGTATCGACTACACAAACCCATCGCGCGCCGCACGATGGGTTTGTTTTGCGCACGTGAATGATGCGGAACCTCGATGCGTGGCGCACAGGTCGCACCCGTCAGGCAATCGCCGCGCGCGGCGCAAAGGCTTCAATGTCGCGCCACATTTACACCCTATTAACCACCGCAATCGCTTTTGGGGGTTAAGGGGCATTTTACCGGTCTCGGCAACACCTCATCAAGGTTGACGGAACGTTCGCTTAACCAAGCGGCGGTAGACCGGACGCTGTCGAATATGGATACGTGAGCGTGGAGGCTCCCGAATGAAACATCAGATGCGAATCCTCCAGGGATTGAAGGTGGCCGCCGTGCTGGCCGTGGCGCTGTCGATGGGCGCCTGTGCCAACAAGAACGGCATGGGCGCCGATGGAGCGATGGCGGGTGCCGCGACGCCGGGCAGCCAGCAGGATTTCGTGGTCAATGTCGGCGACCGCGTGTTCTTCGAAAGCGACCAGACCGATCTGTCGCCGCAGGCGATCGCGACCCTCGAAAAGCAGGCGCAGTGGCTGCAGCAGTACAACCGCTACACCTTCACCATCGAAGGCCATGCGGACGAGCGCGGCACGCGCGAATACAACATCGCGCTCGGCGCGCGGCGCGCCCAGTCGGTGCGCAGCTTCCTGGCCTCGCGCGGCATCAATCCGAACCGGATGCGCACCATCTCCTACGGCAAGGAGCGTCCGGTGGCGGTGTGTAACGACATCTCCTGCTGGTCGCAGAACCGCCGCGCGGTCACTGTGCTCAACGCCAGCTCCTGAAGCTGACGACAGCGGCATGGCATCACGGCGCCTTCGGGCGCCGTTTTTATTGTCGCAGATAGCGTTCGTGTGATCGCGCCCTCTGTCGCAAGTCACATTTTTGGCGTACTCCATCCGTCAAGCTTGCGCGCTTTCGACATGAGATTTTTTAGAGTCGGTCAGATGTCATCCCCCCTTCACATGCGTTTCGCCGTTGTGGCCAGCCTCGCGCTCGCCTGCCTTCCTGCCGCTGCCTGGGCGCAGGTCGACGACGTGGATCCGGAAATGCGGATCGAGCGGCTGGAGAACCAGCTTCGCCAGCTCACCGGCCAGAACGAGGAATTGCAGTATCGCAACCGCCAGCTCGAAGAGCAGCTCCGACAGTTGCAGGGCAGCGCGCCGGCGCCTGCCGGGCAGCGGCCCGGCCCGGCCGTAGCGCCGCCGCAAGGCGCGCCGCAGCAGAACGCGCCCTATCAGCAGCCGTCGCAGAACCAGCCCTATCAGGGCGCGCCGCAGAATGCCGGCCAGCCCGCGCCAATGGCGCCGACGCCTCCGGGCGGCGGCAACCGGCGGGGCGATGCGTTCGATCCGAACCAGAATCCCAACGCGCCGGGCGTGCCGCGCGCGCTGGGCGGCGGCCAGCTTCCGATGGGCGGCAACGCGCAGGGCGGCCGTGCGCCGGGCGAGCCGCTCAACCTGTCGAACAATCCGCAGGCCTATCCCGATCAGGGTTATCAGCAGCAGGGTGCGCCGCAGCAGGGTGGGCCCGCCGGTGGCGCGCCCGCGCCGCTGACCACGCTGCCGCCCTCGGCGACGCCGAAGGACGAGTTCGATCTCGGCATCGGTTATATCCAGCGCAAGGATTATGAACTGGCCGAAGAGACGCTGCGCAATTTCACCGCGAAATATCCGAGCGACCGGCTGGTTGCGGACGCGCAATACTGGCTCGGCGAGAGCCTTTATCAGCGTCAGCGCTATCGCGATGCCGCCGAATCCTTCCTGTCGGTGACCACCAAATACGACAAGTCCACCAAGGCGCCCGATGCGCTGCTGCGGCTCGGCCAGTCGCTGGCGGCGCTGAAGGAAAAGGAAGCCGCCTGCGCCGCGTTCGGCGAGATCACGCGCAAATATCCGCGCGCCTCCAGCGGCGTGAAGCAGGGCGTCGCCCGCGAGCAGAAGCGGGTCGGCTGCTGAACGCATTTGCGACGAACCGCCTCGCGCCAGCGCGAGGCGGTATCCTGCCGAGGGTCGTTCGTTTTTGTCATTGCCGGGCTTGACCCGGCGATCCATCCTTCCTGAAATATCATCGCGACAGCGAGGGCGACGGACGCAGGCAGCGTGTCTCCGCGTGTCGCGTGCGGGAATGATGGGTGCCTTTGCAGGCCATGAGCGGCGCCGAGGATAAAAAGACCAGACGCCGAACCGCGCGCATTGCCGAGGCGGTGTCGGCGCAGGAAGCGAAGCAGCTTTTCGCGGCGTGGAAATCCGCGCCCGCGCTGCTGCTGGCGGTGTCGGGCGGTCCGGATTCGACGGCCTTGCTCTGGCTCGCGGCACGCTGGCGCCGCACGCTCAAGAACGGTCCGCGCGTCGTCGCCGCCACCGTCGATCATCGCCTGCGCGAGGAATCGGCCCGCGAGGCCCGCGAGGTCAAACGGCTCGCCACCGCGCTCGGCATCGCGCATCGCACGCTGGTCTGGCGCGGCGACAAGCCGGCGACCGGAATTCCGGCGGCGGCGCGCACCGCGCGTTATGCGCTGCTCGCCGAGGCGGCGCGCCGGGCAGGGGCCAGCGCCGTCGTTACCGCCCATACGCTCGACGATCAGGCCGAGACCGTGCTGATGCGGCTGTCGCGCGGCTCGGGCATCGGCGGGCTCGGCGGCATGGCGCAGGTCTCGCAGCGCGAGGGCATGGCGCTAATGCGGCCGTTTCTCGAAATTCCCAAGGACCGCCTGGTTGCGACCTTGCGCCGCGCGAAGATCGACTTCGCCAGCGATCCGACCAATCACGACATCGCCTATACGCGTCCGCGGCTGCGCGACCTGATGCCGGCGCTGGCCGCGGAAGGCGCCGATGCGCGCAATCTGGCGCGGCTCGCGGCGCGGCTGGCGCGTGCCAATGCTGCGCTCGAACTGATGGCCGATGGCGCGGAGCGCTATCTGCGCAGTCTCAATGCCGAGGAGACGGCGGGCGACGTCATCGGTTTCGATCTGGCCGCCTTCTGCCGTCTGTCGGAGGAGTTGCGGGTGCGCCTGTTGTGGCGCGCCATCAACCGGATCGGTCATGAGGGGCCGGCCGAGCTCGGCAAGGTGGAGACGCTGCTGCGGGCACTCGATGCGGCCCGGAAGGTCCGGCCGGCGCGGTTTCGCCAGAGTCTGGCCGGCGCGGTGGTCGCGATCGAGCGTGATCGGCTGACCGTTCGGCCGGCGCCACCGCGCCGCCATGGCAAACCGGGCTCGCGCGCGTAAGCGGAACGTGCCCGCTCTTAACCAATTCGGATATCCACCGGCGCGATTGCCGTGTTTTCACCCAGAACCCGGTTAAGATGCGTTAAATAGTCTTGAGCAGTTCCCTTGGCATCCGGGCGGGCGACACCTAAATTGTAACCCAACTGGCGCAGCCAAACCCCAATTCTGACGGGGACATATTACAGGCTTGCGGTCTTGCGAGCCACGAAGGACACGGAATGAACGCCAATCTGCGCAATTTTGCCCTGTGGGTCATTATCGTTCTGTTGCTGTTGGCGTTATTCACGCTCTTTCAGAATCCGGGACAGCGTGCCGCCTCCCAGGACATCTCGTTTTCGCAGCTTCTGAACGAGGTCGACCAGAACCGGGTCCGCGATGTCGTGATCCAGGGTCCGGAGATCAACGGCACCTTCACCAACGGTTCGACTTTCCACACCTACGCGCCGAGCGACCCGACGCTGGTCAAGCGCCTGTATGACGGCAAGGTCTCGATCACCGCCAAGCCGCCGGGCGACAACGTGCCGTGGTTCGTCTCGCTCCTGGTGTCGTGGCTGCCGTTCATCGCGCTGATCGGCGTGTGGATCTTCATGTCGCGGCAGATGCAGGGCGGCGCCGGCAAGGCGATGGGCTTTGGCAAGTCGCGCGCCAAGATGCTGACCGAGGCGCATGGCCGCGTCACCTTCGAGGATGTCGCCGGCGTCGATGAGGCCAAGCAGGATTTGCAGGAGATCGTCGAGTTCCTGCGCGACCCGGGCAAGTTCCAGCGGCTGGGCGGACGGATTCCGCGCGGCGTGCTGCTGGTCGGCCCGCCCGGCACCGGCAAGACCCTGATCGCGCGTGCGGTCGCGGGCGAAGCCAACGTGCCGTTCTTCACCATTTCGGGTTCGGACTTCGTCGAGATGTTCGTCGGCGTCGGCGCCAGTCGCGTCCGCGACATGTTCGAGCAGGCCAAGAAGAACGCGCCCTGCATCATCTTCATCGACGAAATCGATGCGGTCGGCCGTCATCGCGGCGCCGGTCTCGGCGGCGGCAATGACGAGCGCGAGCAGACCCTGAACCAGTTGCTGGTCGAGATGGACGGCTTCGAGGCCAACGAGGGCGTGATCCTGATCGCCGCGACCAACCGTCCCGACGTGCTCGATCCCGCGCTGCTGCGTCCGGGCCGCTTCGACCGTCAGGTCGTGGTGCCGAATCCGGATGTCGTCGGCCGCGAGCAGATCCTCAAGGTTCACGTCCGCAAGGTGCCGCTGGCGCCGGACATCAACCTCAAGACCATCGCGCGCGGCACGCCGGGCTTCTCCGGCGCCGACCTGATGAACCTCGTCAACGAGGCGGCGCTCACCGCTGCGCGCCGCAACAAGCGCATGGTGACGCAGGCCGAGTTCGAAGAGGCCAAGGACAAGGTGATGATGGGCGCCGAGCGCAAGTCGCTCGTCATGACCGAGGAAGAGAAACTGCTGACGGCCTATCACGAGGGCGGTCACGCCATCGTCGGCCTCAACGTCGTCGCGACCGATCCGATCCACAAGGCCACCATCATTCCGCGCGGCCGTGCGCTCGGCATGGTCATGCAGTTGCCGGAGCGCGACAAGCTGTCGATGTCGCTGGAGCAGATGACCTCGCGTCTCGCCATCATGATGGGTGGCCGCGTCGCCGAAGAACTGATCTTCGGCCGCGAGAAGGTGACCTCGGGCGCGGCATCCGACATCGATCAGGCCACGCGCCTTGCCCGCATGATGGTGACGCGCTGGGGTCTGTCGGAAGAACTCGGCACCGTGTCCTATGGCGAGAACAATGACGAGGTGTTCCTCGGCATGCAGGTCAACCGCCAGCAGAACGTGTCGGAAGCCACCGCGCAGAAGATCGACTCCGAGGTCAAGCGCCTGGTGGAGCAGGGCTACAAGGACGCGACGCGGATTCTCACCGAGAAGCGCGACGATCTCGAGACCCTCGCCAAGGGCCTGCTCGAGTTCGAGACGCTGACCGGCGACGAGATCACCGATCTGCTCAACGGCAAGAAGCCGAACCGCGAGTCGGTCCTGGAGCCGTCGGGCCCGCGCACCTCCGCGGTGCCGCCGGCCGGCAAGCCGCGTCCGCGGCCCGATCCGGGTCTGGAGCCGCAGCCGCAGGCATAAGCCGCGCGGACCGGGATTCGTCCTGCTATATTCAAAAGGCGCAGCGTTCTCGCTGCGCCTTTTCTGTTGGGCGGTGCCTGTCGGTGGTGCCGCGCCGCGTGTTCACGAGGCTTGCTTGACCGCTGTCGCTTCCCATCTTGCCCGGCTGCGGACCATTCCCCGCGGCATCTGGGCCCTCGGCTTCGTCTCGATGCTGATGGATATCTCATCAGAGATGATCCACGCCCTGCTGCCGGTCTATTTGATGACCGTGCTCGGCACTTCGGCGCTGGCGGTCGGCGTGATCGAGGGCGTCGCCGAAGCGACGGCGTCGATCGTCAAGGTGTTCTCCGGTGCGCTGTCGGACTGGCTCGGCAAGCGCAAATGGCTGGCCGTATTTGGCTACGGCCTCGCCGCGGTGACCAAGCCGGTATTTCCACTGGCCTCGTCGGTCGGCTGGCTGGTGGCGGCGCGCTTTGTCGACCGGGTCGGCAAGGGCATTCGCGGCGCGCCGCGCGATGCGCTGGTGGCGGATCTGTCTCCGGCGGAGTTGCGCGGGGCGAGCTACGGCCTGCGGCAGTCGCTCGACACCATCGGCGCGTTCCTCGGCCCGGGTCTTGCGATCGGGCTGATGTGGCTGACCGCCAATCACTTCCAGATGGTGTTCTGGATCGCGGTGATCCCCGCGGTGCTGTCGGTGATCCTGATCGTGTTCGCTGTGCACGATCCCGAACGCGACGGCGTGGCGCGCATGGTCCGTTCGCCGCTCAGCGTCGAAGCGATGCGGCGGCTCGGCATGGCGTACTGGATCACGGTGGCGATCAGCACGGTGTTCACCTTGGCGCGCTTCAGCGAGGCCTTCCTGATCCTGAAGGCGCAGGCGGTCGGTCTGCCGATCTTCCTGGTGCCGCTCGTGCTGGTGCTGATGAACATCGTCTACGCGCTGACCTCCTATCCGATCGGCGTGTTGTCCGATCAGGTCAGCCGCATCGATCTGCTCGGTGTCGGATTGATCGTGCTGATCGTCGCCGACATCGTGCTCGGACTTGCCACCGGCATTGTCGGCGTGGCGTGCGGCGTCATTCTCTGGGGCTTGCACATGGGCTGCACGCAGGGCGTGATCGCGGCGCTGGTGGCCGACACCGCGCCGGAAGAATTGCGCGGCACCGCCTTTGGCCTGCTCAATCTTCTCGGCGGCGTTGCGCTGCTGGCGGCGAGTGTTATCGCCGGGCTCTTGTGGGATCAGGCCGGCGCGCAGGCGACCTTCCTCGCGGGCGCTGGCTTTTCCGTCGTGTCGCTGATCGGCGTCGCGCTGGTTCGCGGCCGTCTGCTTGCGCGGTGAATTGGTCGTCCACGCAGTCCTGAAAATGTTGCACCGCGAATTTGACGGATGCTGTGCAGAAATCCTTGTCTCGATATTTGAACTGGTGTTCACTCTTTCTCGGAGAGCAATTCCTGCAATGGTTTATCGCCGCACACATCAGGTCGTGAAACGTCTTGCGGCGCGTCGGGCATCCATTCTTGCGGCGGCGCGCGATGCGGCGGCGGAAGGCGGCATGGCGGCGGTGCAGATCGCTCCGGTGGCCGCCCGCGCCAATGTCGCCGCCGGCACCGTCTATCGCTACTTTCCGTCCAAGGCCGATCTGATCTCGGAACTGATCGCGGATGTCTCGCGCGCCGAACTGGTCGCGATCCGCCGTGCTGCCGAGGCCGCGCCCGGCCCCTCGTCGGCGCTGGCGGCGGCGGTGACCACCATCGCGGTGCATGTGGTGTCGAACCGCAAGCTGGCGTGGGGAATTCTGGCCGAGCCGGTCGATGTCGATGTCACCGAGTCGCGCCTGGCCAGCCGCCGCGAGATTGCGGCCGAGATCGAGAGCCGGATCGAGGCGGCGATGCGCGCCGGGCATCTGCCCGCGCAGGATACCGCGCTGGCGGCCACGGCGCTGATCGGCGCGCTGCACGAGGCGCTGGTCGGCCCGCTCGCGGCGCAGACGGTGGATGATCCGGTGCGTCTGCGCGACGCGGTGCAGACCATCGCGCTGTTTGCCTTGCGCGCCGTCGGCGTGCTCGACGCGCGCGCCCGCGGCCTCGTGGTGCAGGCTGTCCTGCCGGTGAAGATGGTGGTCGGCGCCTGATCGGTTGATTCCGGTCAAGCACTCTGCGGACACCGCCGCGCCCGACATCCTGCGGCTCATATACCGCCACGTCATGTCGCGATGAGCGCCGCGGACTACCAAAGTCCGCTTGAAAGTGCTTTTGATAGCTCACATACCCCTCGCCAAGCGCCATGTGCGCAGCCGGAGACTGAGCGATGTCGATTATGATGCCCGCGGCTGATGATGCCATTCTGGCGCGGCGTGAGGAGATCATTGCCGCGCTGCAGAAGATCGTGCCGGGCGAGGGCGTGATCTTCAAGGAAGCCGAGCTGCGTCCGTACGAATCCGATGGTGTGACGGCCTATCGGCAGTTGCCGATGGTGGCGGTGCTGCCGGACAATACCGAGCAGGTCTCGCAGGTTCTGAAATATTGCTACGACAACGGCATCAAGGTGGTGCCGCGCGGCTCCGGCACCTCGCTGTCGGGCGGCGCGCTGCCGCTGAAGGACGCGGTGCTGCTGGGGCTCGGCAAATTCAAGCGGGTGCGCGAGATCGATTTCGAGAACCGCGTCGCGGTGGTCGAGCCGGGCGTCACCAATCTTGCGGTCAGCCAGGCGGTGGCGCATGAGGGGTTCTATTACGCGCCGGACCCGTCCTCGCAGATCGCCTGTTCGATCGGCGGCAACATCGCCGAGAATTCCGGCGGCGTGCACAGCCTGAAATACGGCCTCACCACCAACAACGTGCTCGGCTGTGAATTCGTGCTGATCACCGGCGAGGTGCTGCGCATCGGCGGCAAGGCGCCGGAGAATGACGGCTACGATCTGATGGGCGTCATCACCGGCTCCGAAGGCCTGCTCGGCGTCGTCACCGAAGTCACGGTGCGCATCCTGAAGAAGCCGGAAACCGCGCGCGCCTTGATGGTCGGCTTCGCTTCGGTCGAGGCGGCCGGCCAGTGCGTCGCCGACATCATCGGTGCGGGCATCATTCCCGGCGGCATGGAGATGATGGACCGCGACGCCATCCACGCCGCCGAGGCGTTCGTTCATGCCGGCTACCCGCTCGATGTCGAGGCGCTGCTGATCATCGAACTCGACGGGCCGACCATCGAGGTCGACGAACTGATCCGCCGCGTTGAGGCGATCGCGCGCGGTTGCGGGCAGACCACGCTACAGATTTCCAATTCCGAGCAGGAGCGGCTGTTGTTCTGGGCCGGCCGCAAGGCGGCGTTTCCGGCGGTCGGCCGCATCTCGCCGGACTATCTGTGCATGGACGGCACCATTCCGCGCGGCCAGTTGCCCGCGGCGCTCGCCGGCATCCGCGACCTGTCGCAGAAATATGGGCTGCGCTGCGCCAACGTGTTCCATGCCGGCGACGGCAACCTGCACCCGCTCATTCTCTATGACGCCAACGTGCCCGGCGAGATCGACAAGGCGGAAGCCTTCGGCGCCGACATCCTGCGGCTTTGCGTCAAGCTCGGCGGCGTGCTCACCGGCGAGCATGGCGTCGGTGTTGAGAAGCGCGACCTGATGCCGGAGATGTTCAGCGAGATCGATCTTGCGCATCAGCAGCGCGTCAAATGCGCGTTCGATCACAAGGGCCTGCTCAATCCCGGCAAGATGTTCCCGACGCTGCATCGCTGCGCCGAACTGGGTCGCATGCATGTGCGTGGCGGCAAGCTGCCGTTCGCCGACATTCCGAGATTCTAGGCGTGGGCATGAAGGGCATGGCAATGCGCTTGTCGTCTCTTCCGCGTGCGGAGAGAGGCGAGGGGGAGCGGTCAAAGGAGTTGTCGTGGATACGTTGAAAGTGCGTGACGCCAAGGATGTCGAGCAGGTGGTGCGCGACGCCATTGCCGGCGAGCAGCCGCTCGAGATCGTCGGCCATGGCTCCAGGCGTGCGATCGGGCAGGTTACCGCGACCAATGCGGTGCTCGACCTGTCCACGCTCAATGCGGTGACCTCTTACGAGCCGAACGAACTGATCGTCACCGTGCAGGCCGGCGCGCCGCTCGCCGATGTGCTGTCGCTGATGGATTCCAAGAACCAGTATTTCGGCTTCGAGCCAATGAACACTTCGGTCCTGCTCGGCACCTCGGCGGGCCGCGGCACCATCGGCGGCATGATCGCCGCGGGTCTGGCCGGTCCGCGCCGCATCCGCTCGGGCGGACCGCGCGATCATCTGCTCGGTGCCACGGCGGTGTCCGGCTTCGGCGACATCTTCGTCACCGGCGGTCGCGTGGTGAAGAACGTCACCGGCTATGACCTGTGCAAGCTGCTGGCCGGCTCATGGGGCACGCTGTCGGTGATGACCGAGGTCACGCTGAAGGTGATGCCGCAGCCGGAAAGCGAGATCACGCTGGTGCTGCGCGGGCTCGACGACCTTGCCGCGGGTCGCGCGATGACCGAGGCGCTGGGCTCGTCCTTCGACGTCTCGGCGGCGGCGCATGTTCCGGCGTCGTCGCTGCGCGGCGGCAATGGCGCGCTAAGCCAGCTCGGCGCGCCGAGGCAGGCGCTGACGCTGGTGCGGGTCGAGGGCATCGACGTGTCGGTGGCCGATCGCGCCCGCTCGCTCGCCACCCTGCTCAAGGAGTTCGGCGCGGCCGACGAGGTCAAGGATGATGCCTCGAAGGAGGCTTGGGCGGCGGTGCGCGATGTCGAACCCTTCGCCGCCGCCGGCGAGCTTGGCGTCTGGCCGGTGTGGCGCATCGTCTGTCCGCCGACCGCGGGCGGCGCGTTCGGTCAGCGCCTTGCGCACGAGACCGGCGGCGAGGTGGTCTATGACTGGGGCGGTGGCCTCGTCTGGGCGGCGCTGCCGCCTTCGGCCGACGCCCATGCCGCGCTGCTGCGCGAGCGCCTCAAGGCGATCGGCGGCCACGCCATGCTGCTGCGCGGCTCCGAGGCGGTGCGCGGCGCCATCGACGTGTTTCATCCGCAGGCCCCCGGAGTCGCGGCGCTCAGCCAGCGCGTCAAGCACAGCTTCGATCCGGGCAACATTCTCAATCGCGGCCGCATGCGGCGGGACCAACAGACATGAAGACCGAATTCTCACCCGCCCAGCTCTCCAATCCCGATATCCAGGAAGCCGACAAGATCCTGCGCGCCTGCGTGCATTGCGGGTTCTGCACCGCGACCTGTCCGACCTATGTGCTGCTCGGCGACGAGCTCGACAGCCCGCGCGGCCGCATCTACCTGATCAAGGACATGCTGGAGAACGACCGCACGCCGACGGCGGAGGTGGTCAAGCATGTCGACCGCTGCCTGTCGTGCCTCGCCTGCATGACGACGTGCCCCTCCGGCGTGCACTACATGCACCTGATCGATCAGGCCCGTGTCGTGGTCGAGGAGAAATACACCCGTCCGGCCGGCGAGCGGGCGCTGCGCGCGCTGCTTGCTTACGTGCTGCCGCGGCCCGGCCTGTTCCGGCTCAGCATGATCGGCGCGCGTCTGGCCAAGCCGTTCGCGGCGCTGCTGCCGGCCTCGCCCAAGGGCACGGTGACCCCGACGCTGTTCGACCGGCTGCGCGCCATGCTGGCGCTGGCGCCCGCGCATCTGCCCTCGCCGGGTCCCGCCGGCGGCACGGTGTTTCCGGCGCAGGGCGCGAAGCGCGGCCGCGTCGCCATCCTGCAGGGCTGCGCCCAGCAGGTGCTGTCGCCCGGCATCAACGAGGCGGCGATTCGCTTCCTGACCCGTCAGGGCATCGAGGTCGTGCTGGTGGCGGACGAGAAATGCTGCGGCTCGCTGACGCATCACATGGGCGACGATCACGACGCGCTCAGCCGGGCGCGGGGCAATATCGACGTCTGGACCCGCGAAGCCGACCGCAACGGTCTCGACGCCATTCTGGTGACGACGTCGGGCTGCGGCACCACCATCAAGGACTACGGCTATCTCTTCCGCACCGATCCGGCCTATGCCGGCAAGGCCGCCCGCGTGTCGGCGCTGGCCAAGGACGTCACTGAATACATCGCGACGCTCGAGGTGTCGTGGCCGGAGCGCAAGAGCGACATCGTGGTCGCCTATCACTCGGCCTGCTCGCTACAGCATGGACAGAAAATCACACAGCTTCCGAAAGAATTGCTTTCCAAGAGCGGATTCGTGGTGAAAGATGTGCCGGAGAGTCATCTGTGTTGCGGTTCGGCTGGCACGTACAACATTCTCCAGCCTGATATTGCGAGGAGATTGCGCGAGCGAAAGATCGCCAACATCGCGTCGGTCAAGCCGGACATTATTTCGGCCGGGAATATCGGATGCATGGTTCAGATCGGCCCTCTCAAACATGCCGACGGAACGTCAATTCCAGTGGTTCACACCATCGAGCTGCTTGATTGGATGACAGGTGGTCCGCGGCCTGATCTCGGCGAAACCATGAAAGACTCTCGTGTTGGGACGTTTGAACGCTGATTGCGTTGAATCGGCGAAACAGGAGGACGACAATGGCTAAGGCGAAAAAGAAGAAGAGCAAAAGCAAGAAGGTGAAAAAGGCGGCGGCGGCGAAGCGGTCGTCCCGGGCCACCAAGAAGTCGGCGCGCAAGTCGGCCAAAAAAGCCGTGAAGAAGTCCGCGCGCAAGGCCGCCAAGAAGACGGCGAAGAAGGCTTCCAAGAAGAAGGCCGCCAAGAAATCCGCCCGCAAGTCAGCCAAGAAGTCGTCCGCCCGAAAGGCTGGTGCAAAGAAGGCCGCCAAGAAGGCCGGCGCCAAGAAAGCCGCGGCGAAGAAGGCTCCCGCCAAGAAGCGCGCTGCGCCGCGTAAACGCGCTGCCCGCAAGTCCGAATCGCCGGCACCGGCCATGGACAATACCGGCACCCAGCATGAGAGCGAGCAGCCGGTCTCCCTGCTGTCGCCGTCGAGCTGGCTGTCCGGCATGAGTTCCAGCGAGAGCGATCAGGACAAGTCCTGACCTCTGCGCATCACTGCAACATGAAGGCCGCGGCGGCGACGCTGCGGCCTTTGTCTTTGGCGGGACCGAAGGCCGTGGGCCTTGAGGACCGCTGCTCGGATCGCGAATAGCGCCGTGCGGACGACGTCACCTCAACCGTTGTTCAAATGCAACAATCGCGCGAAACGAAACAAAACCTCGGCCAGGCAGCCAAAAACGCCTAAAGAGGCAGCATTTGCCCAGGCTTTTTGCTTTCCGTCATCACGCACCCCCCGCAGGATCATTCGCACGAAACGTCATTCGCCAGTCGATGCAGGCACACCGATCCGTGTGTGCCGTCCGGGCCTGCCATCGCATGGACGACAGAACTGACGTGAAACGATGGGGATCGTGATGAAGAAAGCAGGGTTTGTCGCCGCGCTGGTGGCAGCGGGAATGGGGATCGGGGCGGCGGGCGCGGCCGATCTCGGCAGGGTCTACACCAAGGCGCCGCCGGTCGCCGCGTTCGATCCGTGGGACATCGCCTTCGGCGCCGGCATCATGAACGACTACGTGTTCCGCGGCGTCACCCAGTCGAACCACAAGCCGTCGGTCACCGCCTATTTCGAGCCGCGCTACAACGTCACCAAGGACGTCCAGCTCTATGTCGGCTCGTCCTTCGAGAGCATCTCCTTCACCAACCGCGCCGCCGCCGAAGTCGATATCTACGGCGGCATCCGGCCGACCTTCGGCGCGCTGGCGCTCGATTTCGGTGTCTGGGGCTACCTCTATCCGGGCGGGCGCTGCTTCGACAATGGCGGCATCCCCGGCGTCAGCACGGTGTGTCCGGACGCCAATGCGAATCTCGCGGGACCGGCCTTCAACGTCATGAAGAAGGACGTCAGCTTCTACGAGTTCTACGCCAAGGCGACCTACACGGTGAACGACATGCTCGCCATCGGCGGCAACGTGTTCTACTCGCCGAACTTCCTCAACACCGGCGCGGAGGGCACCTACGCCTCGGTCACCGCCAAGGTCACCACGCCGAGCGGCTGGCTGCCGAACGGCGTCGGCAGCTACATCTCCGGCGAATTCGGCCGTCAGTTCCTCGGCACCTCGGACGCATTCTACTCCGTCCCGGCATTCCCGAACGGCATCAACTACGCCGACTACAACACCTGGAATGTCGGCGTCGGCTTCACCTACAAGGTGTTCACGCTGGATCTGCGCTACTCCGACACCAACCTGAGCAAGGGTGACTGCAACGCCTTCACCAGCGATTTCACCGCGAGCCAGACCGGCTTCGTCACCGCCAACAATCCGGGCGGCTTCGGTTCGAAATGGTGTGGCGCGACCGGCATCGCCAAGCTCTCGGTCGACATGACCGCGATGACCAACCTGAAATAGAGCCTCTCTCCAAGCAGCCTGAAGGCGGCGGAGCGATCCGCCGCCTTTTTCTTTTGCCGGCTGCGCAAAAGGTGCGCGGCAGGCGAGGGGACGTGCGCGCAGGCCTGTTTCTTGCTTTGCAGACAGCATGATTGCACTGGTCCGCTCCTCGCTTGCGGTTCTGGGTCGCCGTGATGGCGCAGGCAGGCTTGTCGCCGGCATCGCCGCCGGTCTCGGCGGCGCGATTGCGATCGCGGTGATGGAGCTGTTGTCCAGCGCCTTCGTCTATCCGCTGGCGGTGATTCCGTTCGCGACCTCGATCGTGCTGGTGCTGGCGATGCCGGAGGCGATGGCGGCACAGCCGCGCGCGCTGGTCGGCGGTCATTTGGTGGCGACGCTGGCTGGGCTTGCGGTCGTCAAGCTTGCCGGCCCGCACGCGTGGGCCGCGGCGGCCGCGGTCGGGCTGGCAATCCTGCTGATGGTGCTGAGCGACACGCTGCATCCGCCCGCCGGCATCGATCCGCTGCTGGTGGTGACGGCCAATCTGTCATGGCCGTTCCTGATCTCGCCCGTGCTGTGTGGCGCGCTGCTGCTTACCGCCTTCGCGCTGTTCTGGCATCGCGGCGTCAATCGCAGGCCATGGCCGCAGCGCTGGCTCTGAAGCGTTTTCGAGCGAAGTGGGCACCGGTTCGCGTGAAGAAAACGCGTCTCATTAAAAAACTGCTGCGGCGGCGTCCATCACTGCGCGGCGCTGCTTCTGTCGAGTTCAACGAGGGCCGCCGGTCCGTCCTTGCGGGCGAGCGCGAGCTGGCGCTGGTGGAACGCGGTCAGCGTCGAGCGATGGCCGATCGAGATGATCGCCGCATCCGGCAGCTTGCGTTCGAGCAGGCGATAGAGCGCGGCCTCCGAGCTCTCGTCGAGCGAGGCGGTGGCCTCGTCGAGGAACAGATATTGCGGCGCATGCAGCAATGCGCGGGCAATGCCGAGCCGCTGCTGCTCGCCGAGCGACAGCGTCCTGTTCCAGTGATCCTCCTCGTCGAGCCGGTCGGCCAGCGCGGGCAGGCCGACATCGGCCAATACCTCGCGCAGCCGCGCCTCGTCGCAGGTGCCTCGTTCGGCGGGATAGCAGATCGCATCCGCCAGCGGCGCGATCGGGAAATACGGCCGCTGCGGCAGCATCATCAGGCTGGCGCCCTGCGGCACCGACACCGTGCCGTGGCCGAAGCCCCAGATGCCGGCGATGGCGCGCAGCAGCGTCGATTTGCCGAGGCCGGAAGGGCCGGTCAGCAGCGTGCGCTCGCCGCTGCGCAAGGTGAAGGCGTCGGTCGCCACCAGCGGCGCGCCGTTCGGCAGCCGCACCAGAAGGTCGCGCAGTTCGATGCCGTGTGGATTGTCTGCCGGGATCACCTTGATGGTGTCCTGTCTGGCCGGCATCGCGGCGGCATGGGCGAGCGAGGCCTCGAAGCCGTCGAGACGGGCGATCACCGCGCGCCATTCGGCGAGGCTGCGATAGGCGCTGATGAAGAACGACAGCGCGCCCTGCACGCTGAGGAACGCCGAGGCGGTCTGCATCATGGCGCCGAGCTGCGCCTTGCCGGCGAAATAGGCCGGCGCCACCAGAATGTAAGGGAAGATCTGCGAGGCCTGCCCGTAGCTCGCGGTGAAAGCGGTGATCTTCTTGGTACGGATCATGATCGCGATCCAGTTGTCCACCACGCGGCCGAACCGTTCCGACAGCCGCTGATGCTCGGCGCTCTCGCCCTTGAGCAGTGCGATCTGTTCCGAGCTTTCGCGGGTGCGCATCAGATTGAAGCGGAAATCCGCCTCGTAGCGTTGCTGGAAGAAATCGAGATTGACCAGCGGCCAGCCGACCAGATGGGTCAGCCAGGTGCCGACGATGGCGTAGATCAACGCGGTCCAGACCAGATAGCCGGGAATGTCGAACGAGGAGCCGAACAGATGCAGCGGCGCCGCGGCCGACAGGCCCCACAGGATCACCACGAATGAAATCAGCGTGACCACCGAATTGAGCAGGCCGAGTCCGAGCACCAGCGTGCGCTCGACGAACAGCTTGACGTCGTCGGTCATGCGCTGGTCGGGGTTGTCGGCGGGATCGCCGGCGAGCTGCATCCGGTAATGGACGGAATCCTCGCTCAGCCATTTGCCGAGATAGGTCTCGGTCATCCATTTGCGCCAGCGGATCTGCAGCCACTGGTTCAAGTAAAGTTGATAGACCGCGATCACGATGAACACCGTGACCACGACGGTGAAGTAGAGAATCTCGTGGACGAAGGCGTCCCAGTTGCGGTCCTGCAGCGCGTTGTAGAAGCGGTTGCGCCACTGGTTCAGCAGCACGTCGATCGCCACGGTGGCGAGTTCGATGGCGATCACCGCGGCGAGCAGGATGCGCCCGGCCCATTTGTCGTCGGAACGGAAATAGGGGATGGCAATGCGCCATACCGTCGCGATGGTCGAGGCGAGGTTTTTCACGGAATTTTTCCCCTGTCGGCGATGGCGTCTAATGCATTGAAAATTGTGGGTTATCTTTGATCATGCGACTAAAGTTAGAAAAATGCTGACCTGCGTCATCTTGTCTCTCATGCGGGATCGCCCCTACCATGCGCGCCAATTGCGGGGCCGGGGGGCATTTTCAGTCCGCAGGATCGTGGCCGGGACCGACAGCCCGAGAAGTCATCGCCTGCCGTCATAAGACCTCCTCCGCCCCGTGATCGAAGACCCTGACTCCCATCACGCTGGTCAGGGTCGTGACAAAACGCGTGGGGGAGAACTCTTATGTGGAATCAAGTCTACAATCCGTTCAACAATCAGGCATGGTCGACGCTGGCCGCGGCAATCCCCGTGGTCACGCTGCTGGTGCTGATCGCCTCCAACAAGGTCAAGGTGCATATCGCGGCGATCACGGCGCTGATTGTCGCCAATCTCGTCGCGATCTTCTTCTTCACGATGCCTGCGGACATGTCGATCCGGGCCTCGCTGCTCGGCGTCGTCGTCGGGTTCTTCCCGATCGGCTGGATCGTGCTCAACGTCATCTATCTCTACCGTCTCACAGTGGAGAAGGGCGTGTTCGAGACGCTGCAGAACACCATCGGCGGCGTGACGCGCGACCGCCGCCTGCAGATCCTGCTGATCGCCTTTTCGTTCGGCGCGTTCTTTGAGGGCGCCTCCGGCTTCGGTACCCCGGTCGCCGTCACCGGCGCGATCCTGATCGGCCTCGGCTTCTCGCCGCTCGCCGCATCCGGCCTGTCGCTGATCGCCAACACCGCGCCGGTGGCTTACGGCGCGCTCGGCACCCCGATCGCAGGCCTGTCCAGCGTCACCGGCATTGATCCGTTCCTGCTCGGCGCGATGGTCGGACGGCAACTGCCGATCTTCTCGCTGATCGTGCCGTTCTGGGTGGTGTGGGCCTTCGCCGGCTTCAAGGGCATGAAGGAAGTCTGGCCGGCCATTCTGGTCACCGGCCTGTCGTTCGCGATCCCGCAATTCGTCATCTCGAACTACGTCAATCCGTGGATCGTCGATATCGGCGCCTCGCTGATCTCGATGGGTGCGCTGATCGGCTTCCTCAAGATCTGGCAGCCGAAGACGATCTGGACCTCGGCGACGCTCGGCGCGCACGATGAATCCGCCGCCACCATGGCGCCGGTGGTGCCCAACACGGTGAAGCCGAGCCGCGCCGAAGTGTGGAAGTCGCTGACGCCGTGGATCGTGGTCTGTATCGTGCTGCTGATCTGGGGCACCGACCACTTCAAGAACGCGGTCAATGCCTGGGCGACGTGGAAATACGCGGTGCCGGGTCTCGACGGCATGATCATGAAGGTCGCGCCGATCGTGGCCAAGCCGACGCCGGAAGGCGCGGTGTTCGCCTTCACCTGGCTGTCCTACACCGGCTCGGGCATGCTGATCGCCGCGATCATCTCCGGCGTTCTGATGGGCTACTCGCCGTTCGGCATGATCCGGGTCTACGCCCAGACCATCAAGCTGTGCGCCTATTCGCTGATCACCATCTCGGCGATGCTGGCGATCGGCACGCTGACCCGCCTGTCCGGCATCGACGCGACCCTCGGTCTCGCCTTCGCCACGACCGGCGTGCTGTACCCGTTCTTCGGCACGCTGCTCGGCTGGCTCGGCGTCGCGCTGACCGGATCGGACACCGCCTCGAACGTGCTGTTCGGCAACCTGCAGAAGATCACCTCCGAACAGCTCGGCCTGTCGCCGATCCTGATGAGCGCGGCGAACTCCTCGGGCGGCGTCATGGGCAAGATGATCGACGCCCAGTCGATCGTGGTGGCCTCCACCGCAACAAACTGGTACGGCCACGAAGGCTCGATCCTGCGCTTCGTGTTCAAGCATTCGATCACGCTGGCCTGTCTGGTCGGCCTGTTCGTGATGCTGCAGGCTTACGTCCATCCGTTCACCGCGATGGTCGTCAAGTAAGCCGCCTCGCTCTCAACGCCATCAAATCCCCGCGGCGAGCCGCGGGGATTTTGTTTTGGGAACCGGGCGGCCGCCGCTCTGGCCAATGGCGGCGGCGATGTCTAGAACATCGCCTGATCCACTCAGATTTTCCCGGAACCGGAACGATCCATGACAAGTCTGCGCCATGCCTTGCTCCGCCAAGTCTTACTGCGTCGTATCTCGCCGCTCCTTGCGGCCCTGTTGCTCTGCGCCGCGCCGGCACAGGCGGCCGAGTTTCCGTTCGGTCTCGAGATGACGCTGGAGGCTGCGCCGCAGCCGGGGTCGAAGCGTCTGCCGACCATCGAGGTCGGCGAGCGCGGCGAGGTTGCTCTCGATTTGTGGTGCCGCTCCGGACGCGGGCAGTTTTCGGTCGCAGGCGACACCGTGATCTTCATGGTCGGCGCGATGAAGGAGGACGACTGCACGCAGGCTGCTGCTGCTGCCGACGATGCGCTGCTGCGCGCGCTCGGCGAAGCCGCGACCTGGACGCGCCGCGGCGACATCGTGTCGTTCGTCGGCCCGACCACGGTGAAATTCCGCATCAACACGAATTGAGGGTCGAAAGGTTGGCTTGTGTCCCGGGCGCGATGCAGCGTGCAACGCTGCTTCGCAGAACCGGGACCGTTGCGAACGCCGAATGTGGGATGGCCCCGGATCAGCGGCGCATCATTGCATGACGCACCGCGTCCGGGCACGTCTCATTCTTCTTCACGATGAAGAGCGGCTAGCTCTTTTCGCCCAGGATCATATCCGCGCATTGTCCGGCGGCCTGGATCACGCCGGTGTAGCCGCCGAAGCCTGCATACGCCGAGGACAGATAAAGCCCCGGGATCGCGGTTGCCGGTGAGCGCTGGGGCGCGGTGAAGCGTGAGCGCGGCGGCAGCGGCGCAAAGCCGTAGACCGCGCCCTGCGGCGCGCCGAGATATTGCCGCATTGACCATGCGGTGTTGAACGAGGAATGGGTTACGGCACCGGCGAGGCCCGGATAGCGGCTGTCGAGATAGCGCACGATGGCGTCCTGCCAGCGTGCGCGTTTGGCGCGGTAGCTTTCGATGTCGAGACCCTGCCAATTGGCCAGACGGTCGGGCGCGATGATCGACAGAACATAAGGCGGCGCCGGCACGCCGGAGGCGATCGCTGCATAATCGACGATGGCGAGCGGCGGCATCCGCTCGCCGGGCTCGTCCGCCAGAAGCTGCGCCGCCTGCGCAAAATCGCGCAGCGAGGTCATCCAGTCCGGCAGAAGCTGGGTGGAATAGGCGGTGAAGCCGAATTCGCGCGGCGGCCTCGACAGGCCGAGCGTCAGCGCGAACAGCGAGATCGACAGCGGCTGATCCGCATAGCGTGCCGAGAATGTTGTGGCGGTTTGCTCCGGCAACAGCGTCGCGACGCTCGGCGGCGCGGCGTTGCAAATCACCCGCGCCGCCTCCACGCTTTGCGGATCGCTGCCGTCCTTCGCGGTGTGGGTGATACCGGCGGCGCGGCCGTCTGCGATCGCGATCGACGTCACCACGCGGCGCAGTACCACCTCGCCGCCGGCGGTGCGGATAGCTCGCGCCAGCGCGCTCGACAGCCGCTGCGAGCCGCTGTGAACGTAGCAGCCGCCGCTTTGCAGATAGCCGCCCTGCGCGATGGCGAAGAACACCCACCACAGCGCCGAGGGATCGTCGTGATAATAGGGCAGGTTGGCGGCGATCGCGCATTTCACCGCTTCGTTGTTGCCGAACAGGCGGTCGAGCTTCTGCGCCAACGACAGATTCCAGTCGCGTATCGCGGGCGCGAGCTTCATCAACGCGCTGAGCGCCTCTTTCGGACGGCTGAACGCGGCACGGCCGCGAGACAGGGTGCCGACCGCCGCCGCGATCTTCTCCATGTCGCCGAGCAGGCTGTCGATGCCCTCGCGCGCCTGCGGAAAACGCTCGCTGAGCGCCGCGCGCGCGGCGGCGAAATTGTCCGGCACGGTGAGCGGCAGCGCCAGCGGGCCGCCGCGCACCTCGTAGAGCAGGCCGCCCGGCACCCATTGCACCGCGTCGAGTACGCCGGCGCGGGTCAGGACGTCGTGCTTGGGATCGCGCGGGTCGCGCGGATCGCCGGTCTCGTGCAGCGAGCCTTCGACGAACAGGTCGCCGACCTTGTAGCTCGACGCCGCGCCGCCGACCGAATTGCCGCGCTCCACCACCAGCACCTTGCGCCCGGCGCGCGCCAGCAGCGCGCCGGCGGTGAGGCCGCCGAGCCCGGCTCCGATGATCACGGCATCATATGTCGTCATGCGAAGCCGGACCTTAAGGCGTCGAAGTTGGCCGTCATTGCGAGGAGCGGAAGCGACGAAGCAATCCAGTCTCTGTGATCGGGAACAAGAACTGGATTGCTTCGCTTCGCTCGCAATGACGGCAATACGAATCTGTCGTTCATGTTGGCAGAAAATCCACGAGGCGAGGGCCGCTCAAAACAATTCGCTTTCACTGCGATGTGTTCACTTCCACGCCGAATCGTCGGAATTCCAGCGCTGGCCTTTCAGCTCGGTGGCCAGCGCCTTGATCAGATGATCGTCCTCGACGAACGAGCCGTCATCCTCGCTGCTCGCGGCGTCCGCGAATTGCAGATGCGGGCCGCTCGCCTCGTCGCGCGTCGTGGTCGAGGGTACGCCGACCCACGCGATCAGACGGTCGGTGGCGTTTGGCTTCTCCGCGCCGACCAATACGGGAATCTCGATGGTGTCGGTGAGGGCGAGCGCCGGTACGGTCTGGTTCGCGCGCTTCAGCGCGATGGTCAGCTCGCCGGTGGTGTCGTTCCATGTCGAGGAGGCCACCTTGGCGTCCATCGCCTTCGCCGCGACACCCGCGATGGCGGCGGCGAACTTGTCGCGGCTCAGCGCCTCGCCCTCGCGCCAGTCGGCGGCGTTGAAGCGCACCGCGCGGTCGATGTCGTAGCCGCCGGAGATCCATCCCGCGGCGATCACGCCGGGCATGGTCTTGAGCTTGGCGACCAGCTTGTTCGCGCGCGCCGGATCGACGGTGAGACGCAGCATCTGCGCGCCGGTGCGCAGCGCGGTGCAGTCGGCGGCGATGCTGTCGAGCGCGACCTGCACGTTCTCGGTCTTGAGCGCCTTGACCAGATCGACGAAGCCTTCGCGCTTGACCTTGACCGCGACCGATTGCGGCGAGACTTCGGTGAAATCCGCCGGCGTCTCGGTGATGGCGTCGTCCATCGCCTGCGACTGCTGGAATTCCTCCTCGTCGGAATCGCCGTTCTCGGGCGAGGATACCAGCGAGGCCTTGCCGCCGATGGTGATCTTGCCCTCGAACGTCACGGTCTTGTCCACCGGCTTGCGCGTCAGGTTCACCACGACCGGTGATTTGTCCTCGAGCGTTTCGCCGGTGCCGGTCAGCTTCTGGCCGTCGGCCTTGAGCTCGATGACGAAGCGGTCCTTGCGGTCGGAACTGGTGGAGACCGAGTAGCAGACGTCGAGCACCGTCGCGATGGGCTTGCCGCCTTGCCGCGTTTCCTTGATGAAGGCATCGACCGGCAGGTCGCCGAGGATGTCGCCGAGCGCGGTGAAATAGCGGTTCTCCGGTCCTTTCGCCGGCCCCTTGGCGGTCTGTGCGAAGGCGGCGGTGGCGAGGCTGGCGACAAGCGCCGAACAGAGCACGGTCGAAAAGCGCATCAAGGGGTATCCTGCTGCTGGCATGGTGAAAATCGCGCAGATGGCGCGGACCATAGACGTTTATGCGCCGGATTTGCACCCCCGGCGGAGCAGGCGCCGCTATTTGGGACCATCGCGTAAGTGGGGAGAAGTGACGATGTTCCATGATCGTCATGGCCGGGCATAGCCCGTCGAAGACGGGCTTGAACGCCCTTTTGACCCGGCCATCCACGGCTTGTTTGCCTGCCTGATCTGAAGACGTGGATGCCCGGCACAAGGCCGGGCATGACGAAGGAGCTGTAGTTGGGACAAAAAAGAAAAGCCGCCCGGAGGCGGCTTTTCGGATCGATGAAAGGGGAGAGCGCCGGGCTCAGAAGCCCATGCCGCCCATTCCGCCGCCGGCAGGCATCGCCGGCGCGGCATCCTTCGGCAACTCGGCGACCATCGCCTCGGTGGTCACCAGCAGGCCCGCGACGGAAGCGGCGTCCTGCAAAGCGGTGCGCACCACCTTGGCCGGGTCGATGATGCCCTTGGCGACGAGGTCGACATATTCCTCGTTCTGGGCGTCGAAGCCGAAGGTCTCGGTCTTGTTGTCGAGGATCTTGCCGACCACGATCGAGCCCTCGACGCCGGCGTTCTCGGCGATCTGGCGCAGCGGGGCTTCCAGCGCCTTCAGCACGATGTTGATGCCGGCCTGCACGTCCGAATTGTCGTTCGACAGACGGCCGACCGCCTTCTTGGCGCGCAAGAGCGCGGTGCCGCCGCCCGGAACGATGCCTTCCTGCACCGCGGCGCGGGTGGCGTTGAGCGCGTCCTCGACGCGATCCTTCTTCTCCTTGACCTCGATCTCGGTCGCGCCGCCGACGCGGATCACCGCGACGCCGCCCGCGAGCTTGGCAAGACGCTCCTGCAGCTTCTCGCGGTCGTAGTCCGAAGTGGTCTCGTCGATCTGCACCTTGATCTGGGACACGCGGGCCTCGATCTCGGCCTTCTTGCCGGAGCCGCCGACGATGGTGGTGTTCTCCTTGTCGATCACCACCTTCTTGGCGCGGCCGAGCATCTTCAGCGTGACGCTCTCGAGCTTGATGCCGAGATCCTCGGAGATGAGCTGACCGCCGGTCAGGATCGCGATGTCCTCCAGCATGGCCTTGCGGCGGTCGCCGAAGCCCGGCGCCTTAACGGCTGCGACCTTGAGGCCGCCGCGCAGGCGGTTGACCACGAGGGTGGCGAGGGCTTCGCCCTCGATGTCTTCGGCGACGATCAGCAGCGGCTTGCCCGACTGCACCACCGCTTCCAGCACCGGCAGCATGGCCTGCAGGCCCGACAGCTTCTTCTCGTGCAGCAGGATGTAGGCATCCTCGAGCTCGGCGGTCATCTTCTCGGCATTGGTGATGAAATAGGGCGAGAGATAGCCGCGGTCGAACTTCATGCCTTCGACGATATCGACTTCGGTGTCGAGCGACTTGGCTTCCTCGACGGTGATGACGCCCTCATTGCCGACCTTCTGCATCGCCTGCGCGATCATCTTGCCGATCGTGGTGTCGCCGTTGGCGGAGATGGTGCCGACCTGCGCGACCTCCGAGGAGGAGGCGACCGGCTTGGCGCGCTTCTCGATGTCCTTGACCACGGCGGTGACCGCAAGGTCGATGCCGCGCTTGAGATCCATCGGGTTCATGCCAGCGGCAACCGCCTTGGCGCCCTCGCGGACGATGGCCTGGCCGAGCACGGTCGCGGTGGTGGTGCCGTCACCGGCGAGATCGTTGGTCTTGCTTGCCACCTCGCGCAGCATCTGCGCGCCCATGTTCTCGAACTTGTCCTCAAGCTCGATCTCCTTGGCGACGGTGACGCCGTCCTTGGTGATGCGCGGTGCGCCGAAGCTCTTGTCGATGACGACGTTGCGGCCCTTCGGGCCGAGCGTGACCTTCACCGCGTTGGCGAGGATATCGACGCCGCGCAGCATGCGTTCGCGCGCCTCGCCGGAGAATTTAACGTCCTTGGCAGCCATTGGATTTGCTCCTGAAAAAATTTGTTTTTTTGTCATGGCCGGGCTTGTCCCGGCCATCCACGTCTTGCTGTCGACTCAACGAAGAGAAGACGTGGATGCCCGCGACGAGCGCGGGCATGACGGAGGAACGGAGGCGATTAGACCAGCACGCCCATGATGTCGGACTCCTTCATGATCAGGAGGTCCTCGCCATCGAGCTTCACTTCGGTACCCGACCACTTGCCGAACAGCACGGTGTCGCCGACCTTGAGGTCGATCGGGATCAGCTTGCCGGCTTCGTCGCGGCCGCCGGGGCCAACAGCGACAACCTTGCCCTGCGACGGCTTTTCCTTGGCGGTATCGGGAATGATGATGCCGCCCTTGGTCTTTTCTTCGGCATCGATGCGCTTGACGACGATGCGGTCGTGCAGCGGGCGAAAGCTTGTCTTGGCCATGGGTGTTCCTTTTGGCGGTTGGACGGTGACGGGCGCAAGCGGACCATGCGAGCCGGCCGAAGGCGCCCGACAGGCCGCTCTCCGGTCCTTAGCAATCTCGCTTTCCGAGTGCTAAATAGCAGGCGGGAGATATGGGTTAGCGCCAAATCTGTCAAGCAAACCGCTCCGGCGTGTTTCACCCGCCGAACGTTTAAGGCCTTGGTCATGTCATGATGGGATGCTCGAACCCGACCAGGGACGGCGACTCCCGCCATGGACCCGCACCACACCAAGAGGCTTCCGCTTGCCAGTACGGCGAGCGTGGTCCATCAATGCTGTCTGGAGATATTATGGCCAAATACCCCCCCGTCCGCCTTGCGGTCCGTCTGACGCTTGCCGGCGTTCTCGCCGGTGCGCTCGCCGGTTGCGGCGGCGGCATCAATCTCGGCGGTTTCGGGGGCGGCTCGCCCACCGTGGAGGAGCCGGCGGTGGCGCCGTCCATTCCCTCCACCATCCGCTCGGACGAGATTGTCGGACGCTGGGGTCTTGCCGCCTACCACAAGCCCGAGGACCGGGCGCGGACCGAGAACGCCGCGCGCGGCCAGTGCAAGCAGCCTTACGTGATCGGCAAGGGCCCGACCGGCGGCGTCATCATGCATCTCGCCGACGAGGCGACGCCGCAGGAACTGCGGCTCAAGGGCAGCCAGAGCGGCAAGAACTATATCGGGCCGGAAGGCCCGGCAGGCAGCGAGAAGGATCGCGAGATCGTCTCCTTCGACGGCCGCGTGCTGACCACCCGCTTCATCGACCCGGACGCCAACAGCCGCTACGGCACCATGGTCTATGTGCGCTGCGCGCCGCGCGCATAGGCCTGCAAAAACCCATCCTTTCCCGAGGCTGTTCCGCGCGTCCGAATCCTGACATCGTTTTGTCATGAGCTCGATCGCCGGACCCACCGTGCTGATGTCCGGCCCGCATCGGGCCGTGGCCGTGCTGTGCATCACCCAGATTCTCGGCTGGGGCGCGCTGTTCTATCCGCCGGCGCTGACCATGACCCACATTGCCGAGGCGCATGGCTGGTCGCTGGCGCTGGCGTTGTCGGGATTTTCCATTTCGCTCGGCATTTCCGGACTGGTGGCGCCCTATGCCTGCGGCCTGATCGATCGCCATGGCGGCAATCCGGTGATGGCGGGCGGCGCGCTGATCGGCGCGGCCGGTCTGTTGCTGCTGCCGTTCGCGCCGAACTTCCTGGTCTATGTGCTGGCCTGGGTGCTGATCGGCGTCG
Source organism: uncultured Afipia sp. (assembly GCA_964384815.1). GTDB lineage: Bacteria > Pseudomonadota > Alphaproteobacteria > Rhizobiales > Xanthobacteraceae > Afipia. Next base: position 186,028 of record CAYLLZ010000004.1, read on the forward strand.
CCACCGCCTCGACGCTGTATGATCCCGCTTTCACCACGCTGACCCGGATCTTCGGCATGAACGCGCGGCGGCCGATCACGCTGGTGACCTTCGCCGGCGGGCTGGCCTCGACCATCTCCTGGCCGGTGATGCACTTCCTGATCGAAGCCGGTGGCTGGCAGCTCGTCTATTACGTCTGGGCGGCGGTGTTCGTCTTCGTCGTCGCGCCGCTGCACGGCTTCGCGCTGCCGCGGCAGGGCGCGCATCCGGTGCATCGCCCGCCCGACGAGACGGCGAAAGCCGCGCCGGCACGCATCATCCCGGCGCGCGGCTGGCCGTTCTTCCTGATGGCGGCGGGCTTCGCCGGCCATGCCTTCGTTTTGTCGGGCACCACAACGCATCTGCTCACCATCCTGCAGCGCGGCGGCATCGATGCCGGGCTCGCGGTGACCATCGGCGCGCTGTTCGGGCCCTCGCAGGTGGTCACCAGATTCGCCGATTTCGTCACCGGCGGGCGGCTGCACGCGGTGTGGGTGGCGCGCATCTCGATGGGCTCGATGGTGTTCGCCTTCGCGCTGCTGCTGCTCGCGGGGATCACGCCGGCGAACGCCGTGCTGTTCGCGATCCTGTTCGGCGCGGCGAACGGAGTGATGACGATCGCGCGCGGCGCGCTGCCGCTGTCGATGTTCGGCCCGGTCGGCTTCGGCCGCGTGGTCGGGCGGATCTCGCGGCCGGGACTGATCCTGCAGGCGGCGGCGCCGTTCATTCTCGCTTTTGCGATGGACCGCTGGTCCGATCAGGCGGCGCTGGAGATCATGATCGCGATGGTGCTGATCTCGGTCGGCTGTTTCGCGGCGCTGCGCCGGCCCTGATGCAAACGACAAACGCCCCCGGGGGGCGGGGGCGTTTGCAGAACCTGAACGATGGAGGTTGTCGGCTCAGGGGAACATGGCGTCGATGTCGTTCTGCGAGGCGTGGCCTTCCTCGCCGTCGAGCTTGGGACCGTTGAGCAGCTTGGCGTCGTCGTCGCGGGTGTCGGTGATCGCCGGCGCGTGCTCCTTGATGGCGTCGACGCCACCCCAGATTTCCATCATCACGTTGATATGATGCTCGATGAACTTCATCGTGTTCATCACCTTGGAGATGCGCTGGCCGGTGAGATCCTGGAAATTGCAGGCCTCGAAGATGCCGACCACCTTCTCGGAGATGTCGGCGCACAGCCGCTGATGCTGATCCGGCGAGGTGTTCTTGACCAGCGCCGTGGCGGCCTGGTCGATCGCCTCCGCCGCTTCGAGAATCTGTTCGGTGGCCTCCTCGGTGCCGCCGACGATGGCGCCGAGCTCGCCGGTCACCTTCGACATTTCCTGGCCGCTGAAGCTGGTGCCGTGCAGTACCGCGATTTCCTGCTTGGTGCGGGTGATCGCGTCATGGATCAGATCGAGCTCGACCTTAAGCTTCTCGCACTGCGCGATCTGGGCGCGATAGGATTCCAGCGTCGCCTGCGCGTTGGCGCTCTCCCGCGCCAGCACGGCGTCGTCGCTGTCGGCCTCGGCGCCGCCTTGCGGCGCGCGGCCCATCTGGTCGCGGATCGCGCGCAGCTCGGTCATGATCTTGTCGTGGAACGGAAGAATGTCGCCGTCGATCTCGTCGATCGCGGGCATGCCACCGGTGTGGAGTTCTTCGACCCGGAAGCGTTTACGCTGAACAACCATGAAATGTCCCCATCCTAGATGAAGCATTATCTAGCGTGCGCAGTTTAACAGCCGGTTTCATGCGCGAGGACGCGGGAACAAAAACCGCAAGCGCATGCAAACACCCTATTAACCATAGGGTTTGCGCGTTCATCGAAAATAAACGCTGTTGTCAGGAACGCATGTCGCTTGTGGACGTGGTGAATCGAAACCGCGTTCGCGTTTACCAAACCTGCGCGATTTGCATCCACCATCGCACGCATTGAAGAGCGCAGGTCCGCGCGCTCCGACGAAACAGTGCAGAGTACGTCGATGTCCCGAAACTATTGTCTTGCGCTCCTGGCCGGCGCGGCGTTCGCCGGCGGCTGCCAGCCCGCCGCTGCGTTCGATGCACGGCAGTCCGATTCTTACGTGGTCTACAACGTTCAGCAAAGCGCGCCTGCGTCCGCGCCGGTGCCGCTGCGCGTCGCTTATGCCGAGCGCTCCAACATGGGTGGCGGCTTCATCGAATTCCTGTTCAGCGGCGGCTCGTCGCAAGGCTATCAGCCGATGCCCGAGCGCGAGCAGCAGGGCTACGCGCCGATGGAGCAGCGCCAGACGATGCGCGATCCCGACGCGGCGGTAGAGACCGCGCGCCAGGGCTTCGATCCGAAATTCGAAAAGCAGACGGTCGAGTATCACGGCAAGGAAGCGGCCGGCACCGTGGTGATCGATACGCCGAACAAGTTTCTCTATCTGGTGCAGGGCAGCGGCCGCGCGCTGCGTTACGGTATCGGCGTCGGCAAGCCCGGCTTCACCTGGTCCGGCGTGAAAACCATCTCGGCGAAGAAGGAATGGCCGGCCTGGACGCCGCCGGCGGAAATGCTCAAGCGCCGTCCCGATCTGCCGCGCCATATGGAAGGCGGGCCGGAGAATCCGCTCGGTGCCCGCGCGATGTATCTTGGCACCTCGCTCTATCGCATCCACGGCTCGAACGAGCCCTGGACCATCGGCACCAACGTGTCGTCCGGCTGCATCCGCATGCGCAACGAGGACGTGATCGATCTCTATGGCCGCGTCAATGTCGGCACCCGCGTGGTGGTGCTGTAGGCCTTACGAGAGTTCGGAATCAAAAACGGCCGCTGTCATCAGCGGCCGTTTCCATTTTCAGACGGAGCGAGGATGGCGCTCAGGCGTAGTCGCTGCCGCCATCGAAATCGCCATCATCGAAGTCGTCATAGTCGTCGTCATCATCGCCGTAGTCGTTTGATGCGGTGTCGTAGCGATCGTTCGCGTCCGACCGGCCGGCATCCTGATCGGCCAAGCCCTGGCGCTGGTCCGATCCGCTCTTGCCGATGTCACCCACGCCGGCATCGCGTGCCAGGTTGCCGCCTGACGCGTCGTTGCTGCCGCCCCACGGGCTCGCCTTGTCGTTATTCGCGACATCGCCGAAGCCGTGCTGCTGGCCGCCGGTCAGGCCGCGCAGGCTGTTCATCAGCAGCGAACCGCCGATCACGCCGGCCGCGGTTGCAGCCGCGGTGCCGAGGAACGACGAGCCGCCGCCCGGCATGCCTGCGGCACGCGGATCGGCCGCGCCGCCACCGGCGGGGCCGTTCGGAGCGGCGCCCAGCACCTGTCCGGTGTTCCAGGCCGGACGGCCGGAATCGGCCGGCGGCACGCGCGGCACCGAGCCACGGCCCGGCGCGGCGTCGAAGCCGAGCGCGCTGCGCATCGAATCGAGGAAGCCGCCGGACTCAGCCTGCGCCGGGGCGCGGCCTTCCAGCTCAGCGATCCGGTCATGGGCCTGCCGCAACGCTTCGTCCTGCAGCAGCACGGTCTGCACCAGCGCGTAGGTCGCGTTCGGCGCGCGGCGCAGCCCCGCCATGATCGCGGCTTCCGCATCCGCTTCGCGCGGCGCGGTCTCCAGCCTGGCAAGCCGGTCGAACAGGTCGTCGACCATCTGGCGTTCCTGCGGGGTCATGTCTTCCTCCGGTCATGGGACGAATGGATAGCGTCCCGAATCTAGGAAGGTTCCATGTCGGAAGAAGGCCGCCTCAGATTAAATTTTGCAGAGGTTGGCGAAGGCCTGCGACAAAACGTCGAGGCGCGATGATCAGGTCAGGCTGAGTGCCGTCAATGTGAGATGCCGGACCGAAGCAATTAAATCGTCATGGCCGGGCTTGTCCCGGCCATCCACGTCTTGTCTTTGGGGAAATGCCGTGAAGACGTGGATGCCCGGCATAAAGCCGGGCATGACGACTTTAGCAATCGCCTGATTTTTCAGTTTGAAGAACGGGATTGCTTCGCTTCGCTCGCAATGACGCTAAAACAGATCAAACCTCAGTTGATCGCGCCTACAGTCTCACGCCTTGCGCATCGAGCAGGCGGGTAAAATCGTCGCTGACGAGAAACTGGTATTCGCGCTCGCGCTGATGGGTTAGCGGATCGAGCGCGATCAGCATCTCATCGACAAAGCCGGGATGGCACATCACGAGGCCCCCGTCGGGAATGCCGGCGAGAAAGCCCGCCATCAGCGCGGCGAAATCGCCGGCCTTGGTGAAGTCATAGGCGCCGGCAAAGCCGGTGTTGGTGGCAAGGGCAGTGCGCGCCGCGCGGCGGCGGAATTCCACGCTGAGAATGTCGAGCAGCAGCGCCTTGGCGCCGCCGCTGCGGGGCCTTCGCGCCGGGCGTCCGCACTGGCGCACCCAGGCGTCGGGCGCAGCGTCCTTCACTGCGCCCAGAAAAGCATCGCGCACCTGCGGGAACAGATGCACATGCTGGTGGCCGTCGACATAATCGGGCGCACGCCCGAACAGTTCGGTGAAGGCCGCAAGCTGCGCCGCGATCTCTGCGCGCATGATTTCGGTGTCGAGCCGGCGCAGTGTCGCCAGCCGCAGCATGGTGCCGAGCGGCAGGAAGGTGCCGCCGTCGAGCGGTCGGAAATACATCGTCAGCGGACGGAACGGCGCGGTCAGCGTGAGATGCAGCCCGATGGCGCAGTTCGCATTCGTTGCGGCCGCCTCGTTCAGCGCGGCGACATCGCTGCGCTCGAGTGCCGCGCCCACCGTCATCACAGAGGTGGCGTTGAGGCGTCCGCGCGCGATCAGATCGACAATGGCGCGATTGACGCCGGGGCTGATGCCATAGTCATCGGCGCACAGCGTGATGCGTCGTGTCGCCGTCATTCAGCGGCGGTCCGCGCGTCGTCGTCGGCGCTGCTCTTGGCACCGCCTCCCGCCGTCTTCATGGTCTGCTCGGCGACGAAATACACCGGCCGCGCTTTCAACTCCGACAGGATCTTGCCGATGTATTCGCCGAGCACGCCGATCATGATGAGCTGCACGCCGCCGAGCGTCATCAGGCCGACCACCAGCGAAGGATAACCCGGCACCGATTTGCCGGACACGATGGTCTCCCACAGGATCGACAGGCCGAACAGAAAGGCGACGCCGGCGAGCAGCACGCCGAGCAGGCTGGCGAAACGCAGCGGCGCCACCGAGAACGAGGTCAGGCCCTCGATCGACAGGCCGAGCAGCCGGGCGGCGCTGAACGTCGTCACGCCATGGGCGCGCGGTTCGGGTTCGTAATCGACCCGCTTCTGCCGAAAGCCGATCCAGCTTGCGAGGCCCTTGAAGAAGCGGTTGCGCTCGGGCAGGCGGCGCAGCGCCGCCGCGGCGCGCGGCGACAGCAGGCGGAAGTCGCCGGCATCCTCGGGGATCTTCTGGCGCGCGCCCCAGTTGATCAGCGCGTAGAAGCCGTGCACCGAAATCCGGCGCAGCAGCGACTCGTTGGCGCGATGCGCCTTCGCCGTGTAGACCACGTCGTAATGATCATCGAGCCAGTGGCTGACCAGCTTCTCCGCAAGGTCGGGCGAGTGCTGGCCATCGCCGTCCATGAACATCACCGCGCCGAGCCGGGCGTGATCGAGCCCGGCCATCAACGCGGCTTCCTTGCCGAAATTGCGCGACAGCGACACCACCTGCACGTCGAGCGTGGTGGCCGGCAGCTCGCGGGCGATGGCGAGGGTGCGGTCCTGGCTGCCGTCATCGACATAGACGGTCTCGCAGGTAAGGCCGTAGCGCTGCTTCAGCTTGGCGGCGAGCGCGATCAGGCGCTCGTGCAGTTGCGCGAGGCCCGGCGCCTCGTTGTAGAGCGGCACGACAATGGACAGGCCCTGCGCGGCAGCCGGCCGCGCATCATCGGTGATAGGCGATACGTCAGAACCGGGCATCATCGATCAAGCCTTCACAAAGGTCCTGTTGATCATATGGCAATTGCCGGCCCGGCCGCCAGAACCGGCGGGCGCGTCATCGCCGCAGAAATGCCTCGAGTTTGGCGAACAGCGGATTGTCCCGGTCCATCACATAGTCCAGCGAGGCGACCGAGACGGTGTCCGCGCCATGGCGGCGCAGGAAATCGCTGAGGCCGTAGACCGTGGCGGGCGGGCAGTGCAGCGTCACCATGCCGGAGGAGGTCGGTCCGCCGAACGGCGACACTACGCCGAAGCGCTCGCGCGCCTCGGCCAGCAGCGCGTCGTTGCAGCCGGTGAAGCGTGTGCGCACTTCCTTGTATTTCTCGGCGCGGGCGCGCGCGGCGATGTGGTCGAGGATGACGCGCGTGGTCTCGCGCGCCGTCTCCGACCAGTCGGCCTGCCTGGAGGCGACGAGGTTGGCATGGCTGCGCAGCATCACGCCGTCATCGAGCACCTTGAGGCCGTTGGCGGCGAGCGTCGCGCCGGTGGTGGTGATGTCGACGATCAGTTCGGCGCTGCCGCTCGCCGGCGCGCCTTCGGTCGCGCCCGCGCTCTCGACGATGCGATAGTCGGTGACGCCCTGTGCGGCGAAGAAATTGCGCGTCAGGTTGATGTATTTGGTGGCGACCCGCATGCGGTGGTTGTGCTTGGCGCGGAAGGCGGTGGCGACATCGTCGAGGTCGGCCATGGTGCGGACATCGATCCACGCCTGCGGCACCGCGACCACGACATTGGCCGAGCCGAAGCCGAGATTCTGCACCAGCATCACGCGCTGATCCGCATCGGCGATGTTCTCGCGGATCAGGTCCTCGCCGGTGATGCCGAGATGCACGCTGCCGCGCGCGAGTTGCGCGGCGATCTCGCTCGCCGACAGATAGGCGATCTCGACATTGTCGAGGCCGGCGATGGTGCCGCGATAGTCGCGAACCCCGCCCGCCTTGGCGAGCGTCAGCCCCGCGCGGGCGAAGAACGCGTCGGCGTTTTCCTGCAGCCGGCCTTTCGAGGGAACGGCAAGAACGAGCGGCGTGCTCATGCGGCGCCCCCTTGCGTGAGCGCTTCGATCCAGATCGAGAAACCGACCGCGGGGATTGGCGCCGGCGCGCCGAGCCGGGTCAGCAGGCCGTCATAACGGCCGCCGCCGACCAGCGCCTCGCCGGAGCCGCGGCGCTGCAGTTCGAATTCGAAGCCGGTGTAGTAGTCGAGGCTGCGTCCGAACGAGGTCGAGAAGCGGACCGCGTTCATGTCGATGCCGCGCGCCGCCATGAAACCGGTGCGGCTCTCGAACTGGTCGATTGCGGCATCGAGGTCGAGTCTGGATTCGGCGGCGAGGGTGCGAAGCCGCGCCAGCGCCTCGTCAACATTGCCTGTAATGCTGAGGTAATGTTGAATTAATGTCAGTTTTTCGCGGGGCAGCGCGCCGCTCTTGAGGGTGGATTGCTCGAGAAAGCGATCGGCGATTTCTGCCACCGTGCGGCCGCCGACATTGGTGGTGCCGGCGATGGACATCAGGTCGGTGACCAGCGCCAGCGCCGCCTTGCGGTCGGAGCCGGCGAGCGCGGCGAGCACGCCTTCATATTCGTTGGCGCCGTTGCTGGGCGCGAGCGAGAGCTGCGCGATGTCCTGCGCCAAGCCGGTCTTGCGGTTGAAATCCTTGATCAGCCGCCGTTTCAGCACCGGTGCGAGTTTCAGCGCATCGAGCAGCGCCACGAACAGCGCCGCATCGCCGGTGCGGATTTCGACATCGGTGACGCCGAACGCCGCCGCTGCTTCGAGTCCAAGGGACAGCATTTCCGCATCGGCCGCGGCACGGTCATTGCGGCCGAAGGATTCGACGCCGGCCTGATTGAACTCGCTGGGCTTGCCGCCGCGATAGCGGAACACCGGCCCGAGATAGCAGAAGCCGGCCGGCTGCCCGGCTTGCGGCGAGGCGAGATAGGCCCGCGCAACCGGAATGGTGAGGTCCGGACGCAGGCACAGCTCCTCGCCGCTGGCGTCGCTGGTCAGATACAGGCTCTTGCGGATGTCCTCGCCGGACAGATCGAGGAACGGCTCCGCCGGCTGCAGGATCGGCGGCCGGGCATGCGCATAACCGGCCCGCGCAAAGGACAACAACAGCGCCTCCGCCGAGGCGGCGGCGCCGGTCGCGATCGGGGCGGCGGTCGTGCTCATCTCAAAGTCCGTTAAAGATCAAAAGGCTGCAGCCCTGTAGCACGCTTATCGGTTCCGTTCGACGGGGAAGCCGAAAGTCGCTTAACAAGATTTCGGATTGCAACCTATGCGGGCATATCAGGCTTTGCCCCAATCGCCCAGCGCGGTCTGGACCACCGCCAGTGCCGCCACGGCGGCGGTGTCGGCGCGCAGGATGCGGGGGCCGAGCGCGAGCCGGACGACTCTAGGCTGTTTCAGCAGGGTCGCGCGCTCCTCATCGGCAAAGCCGCCTTCCGGGCCGATCAGCACGTCGATGCCGGAGGACGGCGAGGCGCCCGCCAAGGCGTCCGCCGGATCGGCCACTTCGGCGGCCTCGTCGCAGAACACCAGCAAGCGCTGCGGGTCGCGGGCGGCGAGATAGCGCTCCAGCGGCACCGGATCTTCCACGGTCGCGAGGCTGAGGATGCCGCACTGCTCGGCGGCCTCGATGACGTTGGCGCGCATCCGCTCGGCGTTGACGCGGCTGACCTGAGTGAACCGCGTGACCATCGGTTGCAGGGCACTCGCGCCCATCTCCACCGCCTTCTGCACCATGTAATCGAGCCGCGCATGCTTGAGCGGGGCGAACACCAGATGCAGGTCGGGCAGGCGGTCCTGCGGCCGGATTTGAGCGGTGAGGATCAGTTGATCGGCCCGTTTGCGCCCGGCGATATCCGCGCGCCATTCGCCGTCCCGGCCGTTGAACACCAGCACGGTATCGCCGGCGCCGAGCCGCAGCACGTTGCCGAGGTAATTGGCCTGGGCGCGGTCGAGCGCGAGGCTCGCGCCTGCGGCGAGCGGCGCATCGACAAACAAGCGAGGGCTGCGGAAATCGTGCTGGGGCATGGGTAGTCCTTCGTTGCCTTAGATCATGCCATGCGGCGCCTGCGAAGCGGGTTTTGGAACCCTCGCGGCGTTCGATATTGCAATCACGCGTCCAACCGCCGCGCTGTCGCCCCATTCGGCGGGTTGTTAAGGCGGAGTGGGGCCCGTAAAAGTGGGCCGGCGTGGTTTCGCCGGAGGAGAATTGTGATCGCCACCCGATTGGTTTCGCCGTGTCTGAATGGTCTGCTCGCCGCCTGTGGCGCGATGGCCCTGCTTGCCGCCGCGCCGGCGAGCGCGCAGGTCGCATTTCCCGCGCCGCTGCCGGGTCAGGCCGCGCCGCCACCGCAGACCTCGCCATTCCCGCCGGTGGGCGCGAGCGGCGCGCCGGCGCAGGCACCGATGCCGTTTCCCTCGCAGGGCGTAGCGCCGATGAGCGGCGGTTTCTCTGCGGCGCCGCAGGGCGGTCCGCCGCCCGGCGCGCAGAATTGCATGAACGAATTCTTGCCGCTGCGGAAGGAAGCTGAAAGGCGCGCCGAAGTGATCAAGGGGCTCGGCAAGCGCAAGGCGCCGGCGAGCGAGGCCTGCAAGGCGATCGGAGCTTTCTCGCAGGCTGAATTGAAAATGATCAAATATGTGCGGGCTAACGCCAAGCGCTGTGGCATTCCCGACCAAGCGGCGGAGCAGATGGCTGCCGGCCACAAGAACACCGAGCAGATGCACACCAAGGTCTGCAACGTCGCGGCCCAGCAGCAGCAGCGCGGCCCGGCGGGTCCCAGCTTGAGCGAGGCGCTTGGCGCCTCGACCGCTTTGCCGGAGGCAACGCCCACCAAACGCGGTGGCGGCAGCACGTTCGATACCATCAGCGGCAACGTGCTCGCCCGGTAATTGACCTGCGGGCACAAGCCAATTCTCGCTCGCGCGTACGCGGGCATGCTATGGTGTGCCGTCTCACCATCTTTGCATGCCGATGATTGACGTCTCCGCACCTGTCGCCGATTCCACCGCCAACTGGGTCGATACCCGCGCGCCACTATGGGCGCGGCCCTATCTGCGGCTGTCGCGGATGGACCGGCCAATCGGCTCCTGGCTGCTGCTGCTGCCATGCCTGTGGTCAGCGGCGCTGGCAGCCGCCATGGCCGGGCGGCTGCGCGATCTGCCGTGGCTGATCGTGCTGTTTGCCATCGGTGCGTTCGTGATGCGCGGCGCCGGCTGCACCTGGAACGACATCACCGACCGCGATCTCGACGCCAAGGTGGAACGCACCCGCTCGCGGCCGATTCCGGCCGGGCAGGTCAGCGTCCGGCAAGCCGCCGTCTTTCTGATCGTGCAGGCGCTGATCGGCCTCGTGGTTCTGCTGCAGTTCGATCGCTTCGCGGTGATCGCCGGAATCGCCTCGTTGCTGGTGGTTGCGATCTATCCGTTCATGAAGCGCATCACCTACTGGCCGCAATTCGTGCTCGGCCTTGCGTTCTCATGGGGCGCGCTGATGGGTTTTGCCGTGCTGCTCGGCCGGATCGATGCCACCGCGCTTGCGCTTTACGCCGGCTCGATCGCCTGGGTGATCGGTTACGACACGCTCTATGCGCATCAGGACGCCGAGGACGATGCGCTGATCGGCGTCAAATCCACCGCGCTGCTGTTCGGTGCGCGGACGCAGGCGATGCTGACGCTGTTTTATGCGCTGGCGGTCGCGCTGATCGGGCTGTCGTTGTGGCTCGCGGGCAGCGGCTGGTTCGGCTGGCTCGGCCTTGCCGCCTTCGCCGCGCATCTGGCCTGGCAGGTGGCGCACATCAAGATTGACGATTCACCGCTCTGCCTGCGGTTGTTCAAGTCCAACCGCGATGCCGGGCTGCTGCTGTTCGCTGGGTTGCTCGCCGACGCGGTGGCGCGCGCGATCTGAAAGATGTATCGCGCGCCATCAGTGGCGCGCGATGATCTCGCGTTCGTTGCGATGGATGGTGGCCGCGCCGGAGGCATGCCCGGCCTTGCGGCGCACCAGGAATTTCGGTCGCCGCGCCTTGATGATATGATGACGGCGACGACGCGGCGCCGGTTCGTGCGCAAGGTCGCTCTCTTCATCGATCTGCGGTAGCGCGAACAGGTCGCTCCACATCATCCAGGCGTGTTCGATCTCGTCACTGTCCGTTGTGACGATCAGCGGCACCGACAAGGACGGATCGCGATGGGTCAGGACCAAAGCCTGTCCGGCATCGGTGTGGCGGCAGGCGATGCCGAGAAACTCGCGGATGCGAACCTGCACGGTCATGGTGATGCCGCTGACGGCACGCCGCACGACGACGCGTTCGCGATTGATTTCGATCTGCCGTGTGCCGCCATCGGCGCGCATGTCGCGTGCCTCGTAGCGAACCGGCAAAGAATGGGGGTCGAGCCGCAGATCGCGGCTCGACCCGGCCGGGATGCCCCCCCCCAATCAGCAATAAAGCCACACCCAACACAATTCGGTAATAACCAAACAATTTAAAT
>CAYLLZ010000004.1:197434-211162 GCA_964384815.1 uncultured Afipia sp.
CCCCCCCGCCCACCGGGGGGGGGCCCCGCCCCCCCGCGCGCCCCCCCCCGGCGGGTTGCGCCCCGCCGACTCCGAATTGACGCCTCACGGCTTTTTCTCCCCGCCGGAATTATGTTCCCGGTCGATGCGAGGAGATTGCCAGAGCGGTCTCGCGTTCGGCTTAACAAGGCTGGTTAATCACGCGTTGCGGCCAGATCTTCACAGCGCATGCTTGATGAGTGGTTGGCGGGCATGATTGACGAGACCTTGCCAGGACGATGAAATATCTTCCGATCCGGCGCGGGACATGCTTGAAGTTGGTCTCAAGCGAGCACATGTCAGGGTGCCGGGCCATCGATTGTATGTGTCATCGCGCGGATGTTCCGGACGCATGCTTCCCCGCCTGTCCGGATTGCGCTCAAGCCTCGGGATTTTATTCGTGACCTCTTCGTCCAGCGTTCAGACCGCCGCCGCCAAATCCGCAACCTCCGATCTGTTCGACCAGTCTGCGTTGAGCGCATTGGCTGAGCGCCTTGTCGAGGCAGCCAGACGCGCCGGCGCGGATGCGGCCGACGCGGTCGCGGTGCGTGGCATTTCGCAGAGCGTTGAAATTCGCGATGGTCAGGTCGAGGAATCCGAACGCTCCGAAGGCGACGATGTCGGGCTGCGCGTGCTGGTCGGCAAGCGGCAGGCCGTGGTCTCCACCAACGATATCGGCGGCGACAATGTCGCAAAGCTCGCCGAGCGCGCGGTGGCGATGGCGCGCGTTGCGCCGGATGACAATTTTGTCGGCCTTGCCGATCCGGCGCTGCTTGCCCGCAGTTTCCCCGATCTCGATCTGCTCGATCCCGACATGCCTTCGACCGCCGAGTTGGAGCGGCGTGCGCAAGAAGCCGAGGCGGCGGGCCTTGCGGTGCAGGGCGTCACGAAATCCGGCGGTGCGTCGGCCTCCGCCGGCATCGGCGGCATGGTGCTGGTGACGAGTACCGGATTTCATGGCTCCTATCTGCGCTCAAGTCAGGGCATTTCGATGATGGCGATCGCCGGCGCAGGCACCGGCATGGAGCGCGATTACGATTTCACTTCCGCCATCCATGCCTCCGATCTTCTGTCTCCGAAAGACGTGGGCCGCGGCGCCGGCGAACGCACGGTGGCGCGGATCAACCCCCGCAAGGTCGAGACCTGCAGGGTGCCGGTGGTGTTCGATCCGCGGATCGCCAATTCGCTGGTTGGTCATCTGGTGGGTGCGGTGAACGGCGCTTCGGTTGCGCGCAAGACCAGTTTCCTGAAAGACAGGCTCGGCCAGCAATTGTTCGGCAAGGGCATCCGCATCATCGACGATCCGCTGCGGGTGCGCGGGCTGCGCTCGCAGACCTTCGATGCCGAGGGCGTCGCGGTGAAGCGGCTCGCGATCATCGACGACGGCGTGCTGACATCCTGGCTGCTGGATTGCGCAACCGCGCGCGAGCTCGGGTTTGTCACCACCGGTCACGCCCATCGCGGCGTGTCCTCTGCGCCTTCGCCGGGCGCTTACAACCTGCATCTGGAGCCGGGCACGGCGACGCCGGCCGAATTGATCTCCGATATCAAGCAGGGCTTCTATGTCACCGACCTGATCGGCTCCGGCGTCAATGGCGTCACCGGCGACTATAGTCGCGGCGCGGCGGGGTTCTGGATCGAGAACGGCGAGCTCACCTATGCGGTGAGCGAGGTGACGATCGCCGGTCATCTGCTCGAGATCTTCAAGTCGATGACGCCGGCGAACGATCTTGTTTTCAAATACGGCATCAACGCACCCACGGTGCGGATCGAGGGATTGACGGTTGCCGGACGCTGATATCGATCTCGAACGCCATGCCTCGCTGCTGATCGACACGGTGCGCGACGCTGGCGCGCTGGCGCTGCGGATGCGGCGCGGCGACGTCAAAAGCTGGATCAAGGGTGTCTCGTCACCGGTGTCCGAGGCGGATATCGCGGTCAACGATTTGATCGAGGCGCGGCTGCGGACCTCTACGCCGGATTATGGCTGGCTGTCGGAGGAAAGCGTCGAGAACACTTCGCGCCTGCGCAAGCCTGCGGTCTGGGTCGTCGATCCGATCGACGGGACGCGGGCGTATCTGGCGCGGCGCGACGACTGGTCGATCAGCGTGGCGCTGGTGCATGACGGTCTGCCGGTGCTGGCGGCGGTGTTCGCGCCGGCGAGCGATGAGTTCTTCTTTGCCCATCGCGCGGTGGGTGCGGAACTCAACGGTGCGGCGATTCGCACCAGCGATGGCCCGACTCTGGATTTTGCCAGGATCACCGGGCCTCAGCCTTTGGTCGAACGCCTGCCACCCTTGGGCGAGGGAGTGGAAATCTATCCTCGCATTGGATCGCTGGCACTGCGGCTTTGCCGAGTCGGATCGGGGCGGATCGATGCTGCTTTCGCAGGGGGCAAGAGCCATGACTGGGACCTTGCGGCGGCCGATCTAATCGTGCACGAAGCAGGCGGCCAGATGACTGAGATCACGGGTGAGCCGCTGGTTTACAATCGTTCCGATGTGACCCATGGCATCTTGATCGCGGCGGGCCGCGACCGTCATCGCCGCATTGTCGAGCACTTCCAGGCGCATCCGCTTCCTTGATGTAAATCACTGGATTTGCTGGTCGAATCCACGCTAATCCTTTGCCGGAGGAACACCGAGCTATGTCTGACGCCCCCCAACAATTGCTGCATCTGGTGATTGGCGGCGAACTGTCCGGTCTCGACACTGCGACCTTCAAGGATCTCGACAAGGTCGAGATCGTCGGTCTCTATCCGAACTACGCCACGGCCTTCGATGCCTGGAAGGCGAAGGCCCAGAAATCCGTCGACAACGCCCACATGCGCTACTTCATCGTTCACATCCATCGCCTGCTCGATCCGGAGCACGACGCGAAGTCCGCACGTTGACCTTCTCGCTTCGCAAATTGAGCCGGACCTTCTGGGTCCAGCAGACCGCCGGTTTCATCGCGGCGGAATTCCTGCGTCTTGTATGGTGGACCAACAAGTTCACTTACGATCCGCCGGACGTGTATCAGCGCGTCGAACCGGACATGCCGGTGATCGTGGCGTTCTGGCACGGCCAGCATTTCATGATGCCGTTTCTCAAGCGCAAGCAATATCCGGCGAAGGTGCTGATCTCGCGCCACCGTGACGGCGAGATCAATGCGATCGCGGCCGAACGGCTTGAGGTCGGCACCGTGCGTGGCTCCGGCGATCACGGCTCCTCGTTCCATCGCAAGGGCGGCGTGCAGGCGTTCAAAGGCATGCTGCGTGCGCTGGAAGAGCGCTACAACATGGCGCTGACCGCTGACGTGCCGAAGGTGTCGCGCAAGGCGGGGCTCGGCATCATCATGCTGGCGCGCGAATCCGGCCGCCCGATCATGCCGGTGGCGATCGCCACCAGCCGCTTCCGCCGGCTGAAGAACTGGGACCGCTCGGTCATTCATTTGCCCTTCGGACGCGGGATCATCATGGCCGGCGAATTGATCCGTGTGCCAGACGATGCGGATTCCGAAACCATGGAAGTCTTGCGGCAGCGGCTTGAAACCCAGTTGAACGAGATCACCCGCCGCGCCTACGCTGCGGTTGGCCGTTCCGATGGGGGTGTCTAGATGGCGAGCAGCCTGCCGATGACGCTGCAGTTCTACCGTCGTGCCTCGGCGCTGGCCGCGCCGCTGGTCGGGCCGATGGTCGGGCGCAGGTTGAAGCAGGGCAAGGAAGATCCGGCGCGGCTCGATGAGCGGCGCGGAATCGCCAGCATGGCGCGGCCGGAAGGGCCACTGATCTGGATTCATGGCGCGAGCGTCGGCGAAGTGCTGGCGGCAGCCGGACTGATCGAGCGCCTGCGTGAATTCAGTGTCCGGATTCTGCTCACCTCCGGTACCGTGACCTCGGCGGCGATTGCGGCCAAGCGTTTTCCGCCCGATGTCATCCATCAGTATGTGCCATTCGACTCGCCGCGCTTCGTTGCGCGCTTCCTCGATCACTGGCAGCCGGGCCTTGCCTTGTTTATCGAATCCGACCTGTGGCCCAATCTGCTGCTGTCGAGCGCCGAACGCCGCATTCCCATGGTGCTGATCAACGGGCGGATGTCGCAGCGCTCGTTCCCGCGCTGGCGCAGGGCGCACGGCACCATCTCGACGCTGCTCGGCTGTTTCGATCTGTGCCTGGCGCAGTCCGATCTCGATGCCGAGCGTTTCAGCGCGCTGGGCTGCCCGAATGTTGTGACCTCCGGCAATCTGAAACTCGATGTCGCGGCGCCGCCGGCCGATCCGGTCCGGCTCGACGAACTCAGGGCAGCGGTGCAGGAGCGCAATGTGATCGTGGCCGCCTCGACCCATCCGGGCGAGGAGGAGATCATCCGCGACGCGCATCGCCGGCTCGCCGCCGGCATTCCGTCACTGCTGACCGTGATCGTGCCGCGCCATCCCAAGCGCGGTATCGCCATCGCGCGCATGCTGGCTACGTCAGGGCTGCGTGTGGCGGCCCGCTCGCAGAACGAATTGCCGTCCGCTCATACCGATATCTACATCGCCGACACCATCGGCGAACTCGGCCTGTTCTACCGGCTGGCGCCGGTGGTGTTCATGGGCGGCTCGCTGGTCGCGCATGGCGGGCAGAATCCGATCGAGGCGATCAAGCTCGGCGCGGCGATCCTGCATGGCCCGCACGTGTTCAATTTCACCGAGATCTATCAGGCACTCGATGAAGCCGGCGGCGCGCTACGCGCGGAGGATGGCGAGGACTTCGTCAAGCTGCTCGGCCATCTGTCATGCAATCCGATTGCACGCCAGCAGGTCGTCGCCGCGGCCGAGCGGGTGATGGCGCGGCTGGGCGGCGCGCTCGGCAAAACGCTCGGTGCGCTGGAGCCCTATCTGTTGCAGCTTCGGCTGGAACGGGTTGCCGCCGATGCGTGAGCCGGGCTTCTGGTACGGTCCGTCTTCGCCAATGTCTTGGCTGCTCTGGCCTGTCTCCGCGGTCTATGGCGCGGTCGCGGCGCGGCGGATGGCGCGTCCCGGCGTACGTGCTGGCGTGCCTGTGGTCTGTGTCGGCAACTATCACCTCGGTGGTGCGGGCAAGACGCCGGTGACGCTGGCGCTGGCGCAGATGCTGCGTGCGATGGGTGAACGGCCGGTGGTGGTGAGCCGTGGCTATGGCGGCTCGCTCGAAGGTCCGGTCGAAGTCGATGCGCGGCGGCACATGGCCGCTGAAGTCGGCGATGAGCCTTTGATGATGGCGGAGCGCGTGCCGGTGGTGGTGGCGCGCGATCGCGCGGCCGGCGCGATGCTGGCGCGCGAGCGTGGCGCGAGCGTGGTGCTGCTCGATGACGGCTTGCAGAACCCGGCGTTGATCAAGGATGTGACGCTCGCCGTGGTCGATGGCATGCGCGCGCTCGGGAACGGACATGTGTTTCCGGCGGGGCCGTTGCGCGCGCCGCTGCCGCCGCAACTCGCCTGCACCGATGTGCTGATCGTGGTCGGCGCGGGCCGTGCCGCCGACGAACTGGCGCGGACCGTTGACGCGCGGGGTGCGCTGGTGCTCCGCGCGAACTTCGTCGCCGATCCGCAAGCGGTCGAACGGTTGCAGGGGCGGCGGGTGCTGGCCTTCGCCGGCATTGGCGATCCGCAGCGGTTCTTCGCCACGTTGCGCGCGAATGACATCGATGTCGCCGAAACAAAGGCGTTTGCCGATCATCATGCCTATGCGCCTTACGAGATCACGGATCTGCATGCGCGGGCGGCGGCGCAGAACCTGACGCTGGTGACGACCGAGAAGGATATGGCGCGGATTGCCAGCGAACCACGGCTGTCGCGCCACCGTGCCGAGGTGCTGCCGTTCAAGGTCACATTGCAGATCGAGAATGAATCCGCATTGCGGTCGCTGCTGACAGATCGTCTCGCCGCGGCACGCCATTCCGATTGATTCGTGATGTCATCGTCACGCGTTGCGCATCAGCGCATGCGGTTGATTTAGGTCAATTTTCGATTAACAGAATAAACATCGCCGCCCGGTAAGATGCTGCTATTCAACAGCTTGCGGATCGCGCCGATGGGCAGGATTCTACCGACCAAAACAGAAGTGTTTTTTGATGCCGCTGACATTATCGTTTCCAAGACCGACCTGAAGGGACGGCTCACCTACGCCAACAAAACATTTTGCGATATTTCCGGCTACACGCAGCGCGAACTGATCGGCCAGCCGCACAGTATCCTGCGCCATCCCGATATGCCGCGCAGCGTCTTCAAGCTGATGTGGGAAGCCATCGGTCGCGGCGATGAAGTTTTTGCCTATGTCAAGAACATGACAAAGACGGGCGACTATTATTGGGTGTTCGCTCACATCACGCCCTCGTTCGACGCCGGCAAACGGATTCTCGGCTATCATTCCAATCGTCGCGTGCCGGATCGGCGCGTTCTGGAAAACGCGATCGTTCCCCTCTATGCGGATATCCTTGCCGAAGAACGTCGTCATGTGAACGGCAAGGAGGCGCTGGCGCGCGGATTCCAGTTCATGACGGATTTCATCGGCTCGAAGTCGATGTCGTATGACGAGTTGATCTTTTCACTTTAGGCCGGTTTGTCCGGCCTTTTTCTATTGCAGGGTGCCTCGCGCCTGACGGTCTGCGCGCTTCGCAGGTCCGTTCTTCCGATTGTCGAATTCAAGGAATTTCCCGATGTCGTCGTTCTCTCTGTTTCAGGCCGCGCGCTACGGCGTGATCGCGGTGTTGTTTTGTCTGCTGCTTGCCGCTGCCGCACTCGTCACCGGGATGCCTATGGTCTCGCTTCTGGCCGTCTGCGCCGCCGGTGTTGCTGCGGCATGCGTGTGGGTGCTGATGATGCGAAGCCAGCGTCATTTGCAGGAGATCGGCCGTGTCTGCGAGAATGCCGCGCGGGGCCAGTTCGAATCGCGGATCCAGAACATTGCGTCCGGCGATCTCGGGCGTCTGCAGCTTGCCATCAATGACATGATCGATCGTTGCGATGCCTTCGTGCGCGAGGCGAGTGCGGCGATGGAGGCGGTGTGCCACGACAAGTACTATCGCACGATCCTGCCGCAGGGGCTGCACGGGGCGCTGGCGCATTCGGCGGACATCATCAATGCGGCGATGCAAGCCATCCGCGGCAAGGTCACGACGTTCGACACCGTCGCCGTCCGCTTCGATCGCGGCGTGAACGAGATTATCGGTGAACTGGCCGGCGCCTCGGCAAAAATGAGTGGCACCGCGCAGTCGCTGACCGGTGGTGTCGAGACCACGCGGGCGCTGGCGATTTCGGTCGCGGCGGCTTCCGAGGAGGCTTCGGTCAATATGCAGGCGATCGCCGGCGCGGCGTCTGAGCTGACGCGCTCCGCGTCCGCGATCAGCGAGGATGTTTCGCGCTCGACCGGCATCGCCCGCAAGGCGGTGGAGCACGCCGAACGCGCCCACCACACTGTCGGCGAACTGAAGGAGACCGCGGAGCAGATCGGCCATGTCCTGATGCTGATCACCGCGGTTGCCGAGCAGACCAATCTGCTTGCGCTCAATGCGACGATCGAGGCGGCGCGTGCCGGTGAAGCGGGGCGCGGTTTTGCCGTGGTGGCGCAGGAGGTCAAGACGCTGGCGGGGCAGACCGCCAAAGCGACGCAGGAAATTTCCGATCAGGTGGCGCGGGTGCAATCCACCACTGAAAGCGCGGTGATCGCGATCGGCGAGATCGGAACCACCATTGCCGAAGTTGCGAGCATCACCTCGCAGGTCGCGCTGGCCGTCGATGCGCAGGGCATCGAGACCAAGCGGATTGCCGAAAGCCTCGAACAGGCCTTTGTCGGCATCAGCGAGATCGCCAATAATGTGCACAGCGTGACCACGCATGCCGATGATACGGCGAGTTCGGCCGGTGTCACCGAGGTGGTGTCGGAGACCATGTCGGAACAGGCGAGGAAGCTGTCGGTGGAAATCAGCGGGTTCCTCGCCAGCGTGCGGCAGCGCAAGGCCGGTGAGTCGGCGGGCGCTGCAACCGTCGCGTCAGCCGCCTGAGGATTGCGCCTTGAATGCGCCGGGATAGTGCCGTTGCAGCACCGCCTCGGGCGCGGCATAGGCCTCCTGGCGGTCAACGCTCCAGTATTTCAGCTCGTCGAGAGGGATATGCTCGCCGGTCACCGCGCAGACGACATAGGCGCCTGGCGCAATGACACGAAAGTCGCCATCGAGAAATTCCAGCCGGGCCTCGCCATGGCCCGATGTTCCGAACTTGTTGAGCACTGATCCGTCCTTCGACTGCCTGTCTGTAATATAGAATGACCAGGCGAGCGGTGAAACCCCGTGTGCCCGGAAACGATACGCAGGACACTCTGGCTAAAACAGGTCGCCCTGGAGTTTTCGCAGGCCAAAATCGGTGGTCCGCTTCGAGGGCGGCCGCGCCGGCGTGGGTTTCGGCTTGGCCTGCGGCGGATCGTCCATATTTCCGGTGATGGCGGCGATACGCCCGTCGGCGAATTCGATGCTGAGCGAACTGCCGGGCGCGATATTCGCCGCCGCGTGCAGCGGCTGGCCTTCCGTATCGCGCACCAGCGCGAAGCCGCGCGACAGCACGCCTTTATAGGACAGCGCCGACAGCAACTGATCCATATGCCGCAGACGGGTTCGGCGCTGCTCGATCATCTGGCGGCTGCAGCGCTCGGCGCTGGTGGCAAGGCGCTGCACCTGATCGCGGCCGCGCCCGATCTGCTCCTTCAGCGTCCGCACCGTAAGCCGGCCGCCGATCATCGATAGCCGCCGGTCGTAGACATGGGTATTGGCGCGCAGCGCCCGCGGCAACTGCGCGGCGGCGTTGTCGAGCCGTTGCCGCGGAATCGCGAGCAGATCCTGCAGCTTCGGCAATGCGCGGGCGGCGCTGCGCAATTCGCTGCGGCGGCCTTCCTGACAGCGCTGCCAGCAGGCGAGGCTGCGCCGCGCGAGGTTTGCCACTTCGAGAGCAAGCTCGGCACGCACCGGCACTGCCATCTCGGCAGCGGCGGTCGGTGTCGGCGCGCGCTTGTCGGCGACAAAATCGATCAGGGTGACGTCGGTCTCGTGGCCGACTGCGGAAATCAGCGGGATCATGCTGTTTGCCGCCGCGCGTACCACGATCTCCTCGTTGAACGACCACAGGTCCTCCAGCGAGCCGCCGCCGCGTGCGACGATCAGCAGATCGGGCTTCGGAATCGGACCGTTCTCTTCCAGCGCGTTGAAGCCTTCGATGGCGGCGGCGATCTGCTCGGCCGAGCCTTCGCCCTGCACGCGCACCGGCCACACCAGCACACGGCGCGGAAAGCGGTCGTCCAGCCGATGCAGGATGTCGCGGATCACTGCGCCGGTCGGCGAGGTGACGACGCCGATCACCTCCGGCAGCCATGGCAGCAATTGCTTGCGCGCCTCGTCGAACAGGCCCTCGGCGGCGAGTTTCTTCTTGCGCTCTTCCATCAGCGCCATCAGCGCGCCGACGCCGGCAGGCTCGATCGCCTCGATCACGATCTGGTACTTCGACGAGCCGGGATAGGTGGTCAGCTTGCCGGTGGCGATGACCTCGAGCCCTTCCTGCGGCTTGAAGCGCATGCGGCCGTGCACGCCTTTCCAGATCACCGCCTCGATCTTGGCGATGTCGTCCTTCAGCGCGAAATAACAATGGCCGGAGGAGTGCGGGCCGCGAAAGCCGGAGATTTCGCCGCGCACCCGGACATGGCCGTAGGTGTCCTCGACCGTGCGCTTGAGCGCGGAGGACAATTCTGAAACCGTGAATTCCGGTGAATTGAGCAGCATTTCCCCGGCGCGGGCGCTCATCGGTGACCGAATCTGTTGCGATGGTGACGGGTCATGATACATGCTTCTAGCACCACACCAACCTGGGTTCGACCCCTCATCCCGGCCTTCAAGACATGAATATTCTCCTGATCGGCTCTGGCGGCCGCGAGCACGCGCTGGCCTGGAAAATCGCGGCGTCGCCGCTTTTGACCAAATTGTGGTGCGCGCCCGGCAATGCCGGCATCGCGCGGGAAGCCGAATGTGTTGCGCTCGATGTCGCCGATCATGGCGCGGTGATCGCGTTCTGCAAGGCCAATAAGGTCGATCTGGTGATGGTGGGTCCCGAGGCGCCGCTTGCCGCCGGGATTGTCGATGATCTTACGCGCGCTGGCATCAAAGCGTTCGGGCCGAGCAAGGCGGCTTCGCAACTGGAAAGCTCCAAGGGTTTCACCAAGGATCTGTGCAAGGCGAACAACATTCCGACCGCAGCCTATGAGCGTTTTTCCGATGCGACGGCGGCGAAGGATTATATCCGCCAGCAGGGCGTGCCGATTGTGGTCAAGGCCGATGGTCTTGCCGCGGGCAAAGGCGTCACCGTGGCAATGACGCTGGCCGAAGCCGAAGATGCGATCGACGCGCTGTTCACGAGTGCAGGTGCGGAAGCTGTCGTCGAGGAATTCATGGAGGGCGAGGAGGCCTCGTTCTTCGTGCTG
Organism: uncultured Afipia sp.; assembly: GCA_964384815.1. Taxonomy (GTDB): domain Bacteria; phylum Pseudomonadota; class Alphaproteobacteria; order Rhizobiales; family Xanthobacteraceae; genus Afipia. The sequence goes on from CAYLLZ010000004.1 coordinate 207,912, forward strand.
TGCGATGGCGATCATGCGCTGCCGCTCGCCACTGCGCAGGACCACAAGCGCGCCTATGACGGCGACAAGGGGCCGAACACCGGCGGCATGGGCGCCTATTCGCCAGCGCCTGTGATGACGGAAGCGATGATCGCGCGCACGATGGACGAGATCATCATGCCGACGCTGCGGGCGATGAAGGCGAAGGGGATGCCCTACAAAGGCGTACTGTTTGCCGGGCTGATGATTACCAAAAATGGCCCGAAGCTGATCGAATACAATGTGCGGTTCGGCGATCCGGAAACCCAGGTTCTGATGCTGCGCCTGATGTCCGATCTTGTTCCGGCGCTGCTGGCGGCGATTGACGGCGAGCTGCAGCATTTCAGCCTGCGCTGGTTCCCCGAGCCGGCACTCACCGTGGTGATGGCAGCGCAGGGCTATCCCGGCGACTACGCCAAGGGCACCCGCATCGAGGGGCTGGATGAGGCCGCCAAGGTGGGCGGCGTCGAGATTTTTCACGCCGGAACCAAGGCCGACGGCGACGCAATCCTCGCCAATGGCGGCCGCGTGCTCAATGTCACTGCGTCCGGTGCAACAGTGAGTGAAGCGCAGCGCCGCGCCTATCAGGCGATCGACCGCATCCGATGGCCGGAGGGTTTCTGCCGGCGCGATATCGGCTGGCAGGCGATCAAGCGGGAGAAGGACGCGAAGGCGTAACGTGCACTGTGGCCTTCCAACGCTTTCAGTGTCGTCCCCGCGACGGCGGGGACCCATAATCACAGAATGTTGTTGTGATGCGTACGGCCTGATTGTGGAGTGACTCGCGAAGCGGGGGAGTATGGGTCCCCGCTTTCGCCGGGACGACGATGGAGAACCGCCATGCCTGATCTCGCCGATCTCTATCCCGGCTTCGCTTCCGAATGGATTCCGACGCGCAGTGGTCGCATCTTCGCGCGGGTCGGCGGCAAGGGGCTGCCGCTGCTTCTGCTGCACGGCTTCTCGCAGATGCATGTGATGTGGCACCGCGTGGCGCCGAAGCTGGCGGAAAAGTTCACGCTGGTGATCGCGGACCTGCCGGGCTACGGCTGGTCGGACATTCCTAAATCCGACGCCGACCACACGCCCTATACCAAACGCGCGATGGCGCAGACCATGATCGAGGCGATGGAGAAACTCGGTCATGTACGGTTCGCGCTCGCCGGGCACGATCGCGGCGGGCGTGTCGCCTATCGTCTTGCCCTCGATCATCCGGGCCGGCTGTCGCGGCTCGCCACCCTCGACATCCTGCCGACCTATGAATACTGGGCGCGGATGGATCGGGTCTATGCGCTGAAGATCTATCACTGGACGTTGCTGGCGCAGCCTGAGCCGCTGCCGGAAATGCTGCTCGGCGGCAATCCGGAAGGCTATCTGAAGAACAAGCTGACAAGCTGGCTGAAATCGAAGGACCTTAAGACCTTCGATCCGCGTGCATTGGCGCATTATATCGCCGCGTTCAACGATCCGGCCCGCATCCATGCGATGTGCGAGGATTATCGTGCCGGCGCCTATGCTGACTACGAGCAGGACAAGGCTGACCGCGAGGCCGGGCACAAGATCACCGTGCCGATGCTGGCGCTATGGGGCGATTCCGGCATCGCGCAATCGGCGGCAACGCCGCTCGACACCTGGAAAACATGGGCAACCAACGTGCGCGGCGGTCCGATCAATTCCGGACACTTCCTTACCGAGGAAGATCCCGAGGCGACCGCCACCGCGCTGCTTGATTTCTTTGCGGAGGATCTGTGATGGCGCTGCGGGAAGCCCGGCGCGAGGATGTCCGCCGTATTGTCGAGATGCTGGCCGATGACGAGCTCGGGCAAAGCCGCGAGACACTGTCCGGCGACATGGCGGGTTACTACGCTGCGTTCGATGTGATCGCGGCCGATCCCAACAACGCGCTCTATGTCTGGGAGGATGATGGCGAGGTGATCGGCTGCGCTCAACTTATATTCCTGCCGGGCCTGTCCTATCAGGGCGCCTGGAGTGCGCAGGTCGAAGGCGTGCGGGTGGACAGTGCGCGGCGTGGCCAGAAGATCGGCGAGAGGATGATCGCCGCGATCATCGAGAAATCCAGAGCGCGCGGCTGCCACCGCCTGCAGCTCAAGAGCAATAATCAGCGCGTGGCCGCGCACCGCTTCTATGAGCGGCTCGGTTTCGCCAAATCGCATGTCGGCATGAAGCTGGATTTGTAGTCCAACCACAGTCTGTCATACGCGAGCTTGACCCGCGTATCCATCCTGTAAAGAAATCCATACGAAGAGGATGGATTGCCGGGTCAAGCCCGGCAATGACGCCTCTTCAATGCGGCGGGTTCGTTGTTACCTTCTCGCCTTGAAGAAATCCCGCAACATCACCGCGGCCTCGTTCTCGCCGACGGACGGATAGACCTCCGGCGCGTGATGGCAGGTCGGGGAGGCGAAAAAGCGCACGCCTGAGTCCACCGCGCCGCCTTTGGGGTCGGTCGCGCCGTAATACAGCCGCCGGATCCGGGCGAACGAGATCGCTGCCGCGCACATGGTGCAGGGTTCCAGCGTGACGTAGAGGTCGCAATCGACCAGCCGCTCGCTGCCGATGGCGGCCGCGGCCTGCCGGATCGCCAGAATTTCGGCATGGGCGGTGGGGTCGCGGTCGGTCAAAGTGCGGTTCGCCGCCTGCGCCAGCACCGTTCCGTCACGCACGATAACGCAGCCGATCGGCACCTCCCCGGCGTTTTCGGCCTTTTTGGCCTGCTCCAGGGCCAGATCCATGAAAGATCGTGCCGACATCCCGCGTTTCCTGCCTCGTTTCCCGTCAAGAACTCTGTTATGAGGGCGCCTTCAGCAAAGCCGGTTTGCGTGGTGCGCGCTCTGATGGTTCGGAAGCGCCCTTGCCGTGCCGACAGTCGTCACCGGACCGACAAAGTCCCCATAGCCTGAGAGACCCTTCATGCCCCGCGATAACGACAAAAACAACGGCCGTCCGCTGCGCCGTGCCGGTGGGGCGGGTGCGGGCGGCAAGGGCCGTGCACCGGGCGGACGTGGATCGAAGGATTCCCGCGGCCGGTCTGGCGCCCGCGATAGCGAACGTCCGGCGCGGTCATCTGCGCCGCGTGGCGAGCGCAAGTTTGGCGACAAGACATTCGGCGACAGGAAGCCTTTTGCCGGCAAGCGCGATGACTTCCGCAAGGACGGCGAGCGTGGCGCATCGCGCCCGCGTTTCGATCGCGAAGACAGGCCGCAGCGCTCCGATCG
>CAYLLZ010000004.1:211262-264819 GCA_964384815.1 uncultured Afipia sp.
GTGGCGCATCGCGCCCGCGTTTCGATCGCGAAGACAGGCCGCAGCGCTCCGATCGGTCTGATCGTGGGCCGCGCAAGGAATTTGGCGCCCGCAGTGAGCGTAGCGAGGGCCGCACATTCAAGCCGCGCGAAGAGCGGGCGCCGCGCAGGGATGGCGATCGGCCGTTCAAGCCACGCGGCGAGCGCAGTGATTCCCGCGCGGAGCGCGGCGCATCCACAGGACGTTTCGGAGACAAGAAGTTTAGCGAAAAGCGAACTTACAAGCCGCGCGGTGAGGGCGAGGCGCGTCCGGCGCGCTTCAATCGCGAGGATAGGCCGCAGCGCTCCGATCGTTCTGATCGTGGACCGCGCAAGGAATTCGGGGCCCGCAGTGAGCGTGGTGAAGGCCGCACATTCAAGCCACGTGAGGATCGTGCGCCGCGCCGGGATTTTGGTCGTGGCGAGGATCGTGGCAACGAAAAACCTTGGGCCAAGCGTGCCCCGCGCGATCGTGACGATGATCGGCGGGATAATCGGTCGGCTCCGCGTAGCGCAGGCCGTTTCGACAAGCCGCGTGACGATCGCGATTCAGCCGAGCGCCCGCGCTTCTCGCGAAATCGCGAGGATCGTCCCGAGCGTTCCACCGGTGCCGATCGCGGGCCGCGCAAGTTCGATCGGCCACGCGAGGATCGCGAAGCGTTTGGCCGCCCGCGCTTCGACAAGCCGCGCGAGGAGCGTACATCCCGCCCGGCACACCGCACCGAGTGGCAGGAGCATCCGCGCAGCGAGGGCCGCAAAGGCTTTTCGCGTGACGAACGCCCGCGCCGCGACAACGAGGACGACAGCAAGATTTTCGCCAAGCGTCCGGCGTTTGGCGGGCGTGGCGCCTATCGTGAGCGGCGCCCTGATGATGAACGGCGTGCGCGTCCCGAGGCCGCGCCGAAGAAGGACAAGACCGGCGAGCGCATCGCCAAGATCGTGGCGCGGGCCGGCATGTGCTCGCGGCGCGAGGCCGAGGAATGGATCACGCAGGGGCGCGTTGCGGTTAACGGCCGAGTCATTACTTCGCCGGCGCTCGATATCACCTCGCGCGATGTCGTTACCATCGACGGCAAGAAGCTGCCGGAACGCGAGCGTACGCGGCTGTTTCTCTATCACAAGCCGCGCGGGCTGATGACCACGCATGACGATCCGGAAGGCCGTCCCACGGTGTTCGATAATCTGCCGGAGGGGTTGCCGCGCCTGATCTCGATCGGACGACTCGATTTCAATACCGAAGGGCTGTTGCTGCTGACCAATGACGGCGGCTTGTCGCGCGCGCTCGAACATCCCGACACCGGCTGGCTGCGGCGCTACCGCGTTCGTGCCCATGGCGAGGTGACGCAGGCGCAGCTCGATGAATTGAAGAAGGGCATCGAGGTCGATGGCGTCAAATACGGTCCGATCGAGGCGACGCTGGAGCGCGAGCAGGGCGCCAATGTCTGGGTGGTGTTCGCGATCCGCGAGGGCAAGAACCGCGAGGTGCGCAACGTGATGGCGCATCTCGGGCTCGAGGTGAACCGTCTGATCCGCGTTTCTTATGGGCCGTTCCAACTCGGCGAGATCGAGGAAGGGCAGGTCGAGGAGGTGCGCGGCCGCGTGCTGCGCGATCAGCTCGGCGACAAGATCGTTGCGATGTCCGGCGCGGTGTTCGACAAGCCGGCGCGCGAGGCGAAGGAAGATGTCGAGGCGAAAAAGACCAAACGCGGGGTGATCGCCGATCGCAAGGGGCGCCGCGTGCTGGTGCAGCGTACCGGCAGCGATGAGGCGCGCGAGCGCAACGAGCATGAATCGAGCGGATATGGCTCGCCGCGCCGGCCCAAGCGCGGCTATCACGGCAAGCGCGATCTGACGCCAAAGGATTGAGTCGAAACCTTATGGCTGTTATTTCCGTTCCGATTTCGTTTTCACCTCTCCCATGGGGAATGGTCGGCACGCGAAGCGTGACGGGTGAGGAGGTATGTTCTCACGAGAGATCGTACGCCCTCACCCCAACCCTCTCCCCACAGGAGGGAGTCGCTCTACTTTCTGCGAGAGTCTTCTGATGCGCGTGGTCGGAGGGCGGCTGCGGGGCCGCAATATCGCATCGCCTACGTCGAACACGATCCGGCCGACGCAGGACCGCCTGCGCGAATCCGTCTTCAACATCCTGATGCATGCCTACGAAAATCCGATCGATGGCGCACGAGTGCTCGATTTGTTCGCCGGCACCGGCGCGCTCGGCATCGAGGCGGTCTCGCGCGGGGCGGCGTTCGCTTTGTTCATCGACAATGGCGCGGAAGCACGGGCGCTGCTCCGCAATAACGTGGAATCGCTCGGGCTTGGCGGCACCACCAAGGTCTATCGCCGCGATGCGACTAACCTTGGCCCGGCGCATCCGATGGAGCCGTTCTCGCTGGTGTTCCTCGATCCGCCCTATGGCAAGGGTCTGGCGGACAAGGCGTTGGCCTCACTCCGTGAAGGTGGATGGCTTACGCCGGATGCGCTGGTGGTGGTCGAGGAAGCTGCGGCTGCGGCATTCGTTGTGCCCGAGGGCTATGAAGAACTCGAGCGCCGCGCCTATGACGACACCGAGTTCGTGTTCCTGCGGGCCGGCAACCGCTAGATCGTTACGCTTTTGTCTTGCGCGGTTTGGTGGTGGACGTGTTCAGCGCCACGGCGGCGCGGATGAGAGCTTTCAGCGCCTTCTTGTTGATCTTGTCGCCTTCGTGAAAATCGATGGCGCGCCGCATGTTGCCTTCGAGGCTGGCGTTGAACAGGCCGGACGGATCGTCCAGCGATGCGCCTTTGGCAAAGGTCATCTTCACGGCGGCCTTGTAGGTCTCGCCGGTACAGATGATGCCATCGCGTTCCCACACCGGAACGCCACGCATGCCGTTCGACGGCTTTTTCCACTTCACCTCCTCGATGATGTCGGGATCGGCCTGCTTGACGATGGCGCGAATGCGCGCGAGCATTTCGCCACGCCAGTCGCCGAGGTCCTTGATCCTTGCATCGATCAACCGCGAGGGCGGGTCGCTGGCTTTAGCTTCTTTTGTGACGGACTTCTTCATGCTTGTTGCCTTGAAGGAACTCTACCTGCGTCCGAACAGTTTCTCGATGTCGGCGAGTTTCAGTTCCACGTAGGTCGGGCGGCCATGGTTGCACTGGCCGGAATTTGGCGTTGCTTCCATCTCGCGCAAGAGTGCGTTCATTTCTTCCGGCTTGAGGATGCGGCCGGCGCGCACCGAGCCGTGGCAGGCCATGGTGGCGGCAACATGCATCAGCCGCCGCTCCAGCGGCAGCGCCTCGTCCCATTCCGCCATGTGCTCGGCGAGGTCGCGCAGCAGCGCGGCCGCATTGGTCTTGCCGAGCAGTGACGGCGTTTCGCGCACCGCCACGGCGCCGGGGCCGAAGGATTCGATGACGAGGCCGTATTGTTCGAGCTCGCGCGCGCGTGCCACCAGCTTCTCGACGGTGGCTTCATCCATCTCGACGATGTCCGGAATCAGCAGCAGCTGGCGCTGCACGCCGTTGCGGGCGAGCGAGTCCTTCAGCCGCTCATAGACGATGCGCTCATGGGCCGCGTGCTGGTCCACCACCACAAGGCCGTCGCGGGTCTGTGCCACGATGTAGGTCTCGTGGATCTGCGTGCGCGCGGCACCGAGCGGACGATCGAGCAGATCGCCCGCCGAAATGTCGTTTGCCCGGATGTCGGCGGACGGCGCGCCGGTGTCAAATGCCGCTTGGGCCACCTCCGCAAATCCGGGCGCGGTGTAGGCTGGCGCGGCCGCGCCACTGAAAGCCGTTGAGGCGGCGGGCGACTGCGGTGAGTTCCGCCAATCCCAGCCGCTGCGTGGAAGGTCGCCGCGCCGGAATGCCATGATCGCAGCACCATCGGTGTTAGCCGCAGTGCGGCGACCTTCGCGGGCAAGGCCGTCTTTCAGCGCATGCACGATCAGCGCGCGAACGAGACCGGCATTGCGGAAGCGCACCTCGGTCTTGGCCGGATGCACGTTGGCATCGACCTCCTGCGCATCGAGCGTGACGAACAGCGCCACCACCGGGTGGCGGTCGCGCGGCAAATAGTCGGCATAAGCAGCGCGCACCGCGCCGAGGATCAGCTTGTCGCGGACTGGCCGACCGTTGACGAACAAATACTGGCCGAGCGCGTTGGCGCGGGTCAGCGATGGCGCGGCGGCAAACCCTTCGACGCTGACGCCGTCGCGTTCGGCGCGGACTTCGATGGCGCTGGCGCGAAAGTCGCTGCCGAGGATATCGCCGAGCCGGGTCAGGCGGCCGGGCGCGCCGGGCAGCGCCGCGGCCCAGGTCACCGGCGCGCGTTCCTCGCCGGCCAGCGAAAAGGCGATGTCGGGCCGTGCCATTGCCAGCCGCCGCACGGTTTCGCGGATCGCCTCGGCTTCGGTGCGGTCGGTCTTGAGGAATTTCAGCCGGGCGGGCGTGGCGTGGAACAGGTCGCTGACCTCGACGCGCGTGCCCTTGGCGAGCGCGGCGGGCGCGATGGCGGATTTCACGCCAGCATCGACATGCAGTGCCCAGGCATGCGGCTCGCTGGCGTGGCGCGTCGTGATGGCAAGTCGCGCCACAGCGCCGATCGAGGGCAACGCCTCGCCGCGAAAACCCAGCGTGCGGATGCGCAGCAAATCCTCGTCATCGAGTTTCGAGGTGGCATGTCGCTCGACAGCGAGCGCCAGGTCGCCCTGCGTCATGCCGCCACCGTCATCGGTAATGGCGATACGCCGCCGTCCGCCGCCTTCGGTGAAGATGTCGATGCGCGAGGCGCCAGCGTCGATGGCGTTCTCCACCAGTTCCTTCACCGCGCTGGCAGGCCGTTCCACCACCTCGCCGGCGGCGATGCGGTTGACGATCTGTTCGGGCAACTGGCGGACAGGCATGGGGCGACTCGCAATGGACCGCCATTCTAGAGGCGTGGGCCGGTAAAACCACCGTCAGGGGGCGGCTTTTCCCGGCAATCCCGGATCAATCGTCGAAGCGCCGCGCGCTGCGTCCGGCCTTGATGTCGCCGCGGCGTTTCTTGCCTTCGAGGCGGCGGGTTTTCGAGCCCAGTGTCGGGCGTGTCGGCCGGCGCGTCTTGGGCCGCACCGAGGCTTCGCGGAGCAGCTCCAGCAGGCGATCGATCGCATCGGCGCGGTTGCGTTCCTGGGTGCGGAAACGCTGGGCGTGGATCACGATGACGCCGTCCTTGGTCATGCGTTGGCCGGCGAGAGTCCGCAGCCGCTGCGCGGTCTCGTCGGCGAGGGTGATGCAGCGTGTGTCGAAGCGCAGTTGCGCAGCGGTCGCGAGCTTGTTGACGTTCTGTCCACCCGGCCCGGAGGCACGGACGAACAGGATGTGAAGATCATCCTCGTCGATTGCGATGTCACGTGTCACCCGCAGCATGCGCGGCACGCTAGCATGATCCGATGATGGATCGCGCTAGTTTTTGGCGGGCGCTGGCGTGGCCGGTGCGGTGGCAGCAACCGGCTGGCGGCCGACGCTGACCGACAGCACGCCATCGCTCCAGATCCGCTTGGCGACACGCCTGGCGTCGTCGAGCGTCACGGCATCGATGATAGCGCTGCGCCGTTCCAGATAATCGATGCCGAGATTGTCGAGCTGGTACTGCACCAGCGCGCCGGCAATCTTGGTCGAAGAGTCCAGCGCCAGCATCTGCGCGCCCTTGAGGTAGGACTTGGCTGCGTCCAGCTCCTGCTGGGTCGGACCGGTCTCGGCCATCCGTTTCAGTTCGGCGTTGATGGTGTCGATGGTCTCGTTCGTCTTGTCGGTGCGGGTCGCCGTGCTGCCATAGAACATCGAGGAGTGGCTCATCCACACCAGTTGCTCCGACACCGAATAGACCAGGCCGCGTTTCTCGCGGACTTCGTGATAGAGCCGCGAAGACAGCGAGCCGCCGCCGAGAATGTGATTGATGATGTAGGCGGCCATGAAATCCTTGTCGCTGCGGGCGATCGAAGGACCGCCGAACAGGATCGTGGTCTGCGGCACGTCGAGCGGCACGAACACTTTCTTCGGCGGCTTGACGAAGGCGACATCGGGGACCGGCGCCAGTTCGGCCTTGGCCGGCAGCGCGCCGAAGGTCTGGTCGAGCAGCTTGCCGACCGTCGCGGCATCGACATCGCCGACGACGGCGATCTTGAGCTGATCTTTTGCCAGCACGCGGCGGACATAGTCCTTGAGGTCGGCAGCCTCGATGCGCGGAACGCTGTCGAGCGTGCCGTTCGAGGGTTGCGCATAGGGATGGCCTTCATAGGCGGTGGCCCAGAACTTCACCCCGGCGATCGAGCCGGGCGAGGTGGATTCGCGGCGCAGGCCGGACAGCACCTGCGCGCGCACCCGCTCCAGCGGCTCGGAATCGAAGCGTGGCGCGGTCAGCGCGAGCCGCATCAGCTCGAACGCCTCGTCGCGGTTTTCCTTCAGCATGCGCAGCGAGCCGCGCAGGTAGTCGCGGGTGGCTGAGAAGGAAAGCTGGATGGCGCGGCGCTCCAGCCGGCCGTGATAGGCCTTGGAATCAAGATCGCCCGCGCCTTCATCAAGGGTATTGGCGGTCAGATTGGCGACGCCCGGCTTGTCGGCAGGGTCCTGCGAACTGCCGCCGGCGAAGGCGAACTGCATCGCGATCAGCGGCACCGTGGCGTCCTGGACGAACCATGCTTCGATGCCGCCGGGCGAGACCACGCGCTGGATCTTGGTGGCCGCGGCCGCGGGAAAGCTGATGGCAGTGAGCGCAACGAGAAGCGTCGCCGCGCGCAGCAGGGATCGCAAAGGGCTCACGAGCGCTTCTCCTCGGGCTTGGCCGTTTCCTTGATCAGATAGCCGGTCACCGAACGATTGCTGGTCAGCCACTTGCGGGCGGCGTCGCTGACCTGCGCGGCGGTGACCGCGCGGATGCGGTCCGGCCAGCTTTTGATGTCGGCGGCGCTGAGCCCGACAGTGATGGCGGCGCCATACCAGCGCGCCAGCGCGCTCTGGCTGTCCTGTGTGTAGATCGATTCCGCGATCAGCTGGGTCTTGGCGCGTTCGAGGTCTTCAGCGGGGATCGGATTCTGCGCGATATGGGCGATCACCTCGTCGAGCGCCTGTTCGATCTGGGAAAACGCGACGCCGGTTTTCGGCGACATCGAGACGCCGAATTGCGAGGGATCGACCGCCGTGCCCTGGTACCAGGCGCCGACGCTGACCGCGAGGCGCTTCTCCACCACCAAGGCCTGATAGAGATAGGAATTGCTGCCGCTGCCCATCAGTTGCGCCAGCACTTCCAGCGCCTCGCTCTCGCCGGACGCGGCGGTCACCGCTGAGGGGACGAGGAAGTAGCGGCGCATGGTGGGCTGTTCGACGCGCGGATCGGACAGCGTCACGGTGCGAGGCGCGGCCGGCGGCGGCTCCTGCGGCCGCAGGCGCTTGGCCGGGATGGAGGGCTGCGGCGCGATCTTGCCGTAGGTGGCTTCGATCTGCGGGCGGATGTCCTGTTCGGTCACGTCGCCGGCGATCACCAGCGTGGCGTTGTTCGGAGCGTAGAACCGTTTGTAGAAGGCGAGCGCATCCTCGCGATTGAGCTTCTCGATTTCAGCGCGCCAGCCGATGATCGGCCGCCCGTAGGGATGGTTGAGATACAGCGCCGCCATGATCTGCTCGGTCAGCCGCGCGTCGGGGCTGTTGGCGACGCGCATGTTGTATTCTTCCAGTACGACGTCGCGCTCGGGCAGCACGTTCTCGTCCTTGAGCACGAGACCGGTCATGCGGTCGGCCTCGAAAGCGATCATGGTGTCGAGCTTGTCGCGCGGCACGCTCTGGTAATAGGCGGTGTAGTCGGTCGAGGTGAAAGCGTTCTCGCTGCCGCCAGCGCGGACCACGCTCTGGGAGAATTCACTCGCGCGATGGGTCGCGGTGCCCTTGAACATCAGATGCTCAAGGAAATGGGCGAGGCCGGATTTGCCCGGGGTCTCGTCGGCCGATCCAACCTTGTACCAGATCATCTGGGTCACGGTCGGCGTGCGGTGATCGGGGATCACGACCACCTGCAGGCCGTTGCCGAGGGTGAAGGTCGAGGGTTGTTCGGCCGGCCCCGGCTGCGCCGCGAGCGGTTCGATCGACAGCGCGGCGCAACTGATGCTTGCGGCGAGGGCGATGCCGAAAGCGGCGCGGAAACGGGCAGAAAAAAGCATTGTCATGATCGGGTGTCGGCTCCGTCAGATCGTTGCACACGATAGAGCGCACGGAACCGCGGGATCATCATGCGTATCGTCGCAGCAAATATCTTGCGCGACACGCGCACCTTCGCAAGCAACCTCCGCAGACGCTAGCGGAGCGTGGGATCGCCTTTATCCGTGATTGGATTGTAGGGCATCTTGGTCTCGGCCGCTGCCTGACCGGTGCCATACGCATAGTTCGGGGACGGGGTCTGATAACCGCTCGGCGGCTGCGTCAGGCTTTCCCGCTTCGGCTCTTCCTTGAAGGTGGCCGCCTCTTCCTTCTGCTTGCCGGTGAAGGTGGAGAACAGGCCGCCAACGCTGGTGCCGAGTTCTGACGGGCTGAGCATGTAACTGTTGTAGCCACCCACATGGCTGCCGGGGGTGACGTCGCTATCGGCGGAGCGTTTGCGCTTGCCTTGTGGCATACCGGCAAGCTCGCTCGGTTTCAGCACGCGCTGGGCCTCGGCCTGGGCCTCATAGGCGTCGCGCGGTCCCGCTTTTCTGCTCGCGGCAATGGCTTCGCGCCGGGCCTGTTCATCCGGATCCTTCGGCCAGTTTGCCGTCGGTGCGGTGCCCCTCGCCTGAGGTGGCGGCAGATTGAGGGTGGACGGCACGACGAGAGGCGAGCGTTCGCGATACTCGATCCGGCTGTCTTCCATGCTCTGGCCGCCGATGCCTTTCATAATTCCCTTGATGATGCCCTGCTCGAAGGTCTCTTCGGGTTGCGCATCATCGTCTTCCTGGGCGCGGGCGTAGCCGGTCGACAGGATCAAAGCGACGCCGAAGGCTGCCGCGCCGAGGCGAAGCGTGCGGCGAAACATCACCCCCGTGAGGCCCGATACGCTGGCAGTCGGCATGGTGTCATGCGGCATGGCGCTTATCCCGATCAATCCCAATTCAGGTCCAGCCGGAAAATCCCAGAAATTTCCGAATGATCCGCCGGATATCGACGACTATCAGGGCGTTTTTGCGGCGGCTGGCCCGACCAGGGAGTCATACAACAGGGCCAGCACTCCGACAACGATGGCCACGTCGGCAAGGTTAAACACATACCAGTGATAGGTTTTTCCGCCGATCTGGGCGTGGAGCAGGACGAAATCCACCACCGCGCCGTAGGCCAGGCGGTCGATCCCGTTGCCAATGGCCCCGCCGATGATGAGGCCGAGCCCGATCACCGCCAGCCGGGTTTCCGACCGGGCCATCCAGATCGCCAGCAGGATCACGGCGACGACCTTGAACCCCAGCAGGATGGCCTGTCCGAACGCGCCTTCGTTCTGGAACCAGCCGTAGCTGATGCCGGTGTTCCAGGCGAGAACCAGGTCGAAGAACGGCGCCACCGCGATCGCGCCGCGCCGGCCGAGATCGATCACATACAGCAGCCAGAGCTTGGTGGCTTGGTCGAGGGCGAGAGCGATGGCCGCGGCGACCAATCCGGAGCGGAGCAGAGGGGACATGGAATCGCTCGTTATCGTGGCGGACTTAATCATTCGTCATGCCCGGCTTTATGCCGGGTTCTTGTCGCGGGCATTCCGGGAACGTGGATGGCCGGGACAAGCCCGGCCATGACACCTATGGAATTCGTTCAATGCCCGCTCTGTCCCAGCACCTTCCACTCCCGCAGTGCCTGGGCGTCGCGCGGCGAGACGTCGGGATATTCGGCATCCTCACCGACCGTCGGCAGGATCTTCCACGACCGTGCGCATTTGGCGCCCACGGCGCGTTCGACCACGACGGCCACGCCCGGCACGTCATTGAGCGTGAATGCGCCAGCGGGCGGTGCCTCGCCGGGCCGCAGCACCGTGACCATTGCGTTCGAGGTGATGCAGGCTTCTGCCCAGTCCACGTCGAACAGCCCCTCGATCATGGTCTGCGGCAGATAGATCATCGGCGAGGCTTCCAGCGAGGAGCCGATACGCTTGGCCGCGCGTTCAAGCTCCAATGCGCCGGTGACCACGCGGCGTACGTCGCGGATCGTGTCCCATTTCTCCGCCAGCTTGTCGTTACGATAGATCGCGAGGCCGTCCGCGAAGGTCGTCAGATGGATCGAGGCGGCATCGCCGGGCCGATACAGCAGCCAGGCTTCCTCGCAGGTGAAGCTGAGCACCGGCGCCAGCCATTTGAGCAGGGTGCCACACAGGATATCGACCGTGGTTAGCGCCGCCTTGCGCACCACCGACGATGGCGGGTCGCAATACAGCGCGTCCTTGCGGATATCGAAATAGAACGCCGACAGTTCGGTGTTCATGAAGTTCGCCAGCGTGGCGATCACCGTCTTGTAGTCGAAGTCGGCATAGGCTTCGCGCACCACCGTATCGATCTCGGCGAGACGATGCAGCATCAGGCGCTCAAGCTCGGGCATGTCGGCGAAGGCGACAGTGTCCTCCGGCTTGAAGTGATGCAGGGTGCCGAGCATCCAGCGGATGGTGTTGCGCAGCTTGCGATAGGTCTCGATGGTATTCTTGAGGATTTCCGGGCCGATGCGCAGGTCGTCGGAATAATCCGATGCCGCGACCCAGAGCCGGAGGATGTCGGCGCCGGACTGCTTGATGACATCCTGCGGCGCGGTGGTATTGCCGAGCGACTTCGACATCTTGCGGCCCTGCTCATCGAGCGTGAAGCCGTGCGTCAGCACCACGTCATAGGGCGCGCGGCCACGTGTGCCGCAGCTCTCCAGCAGCGAGGAATGGAACCAGCCGCGATGCTGGTCCGATCCTTCGAGATACATCACGGTATCGGCGCCGCCATCGACCTTGCGCTTGATGCCGGCAAGGCCGGGGAAGTGCACGGGATCTTCCAGCACGAAAGCATGGGTCGAGCCGGAATCGAACCAGACGTCGAGCACGTCATCGACCTTGGTCCAGTCTTCGTTGCCGCGCGAGCCGAGGAAGCGCTCGCGCGCGCCTTCGGCGTACCAGGCATCCGCGCCTTCCTGCTCGAAGGCATCGGCGATGCGCGCGTTGACCGCATCGTCCTGCAGGATTTCGGCTGTGCCGTCACCGGTCTCGCGCACGAACACCGTGATCGGCACGCCCCAGGCGCGCTGGCGCGAGATCACCCAGTCGGGACGCCCCGCAATCATGCCGGTGATGCGGTTCTCGCCCTGCGCCGGGACCCAGCGCGTGACCTTGATCGCGGACAGCGCGCGGGCGCGCAGCGTGTCGCCGCTTTTCGCTTTGCCGCTCGCCGCGATGTCCTTGTCCATGGCGATGAACCATTGCGGCGTATTGCGGAAGATCACCGGTTTCTTCGAGCGCCACGAATGCGGATATTGATGCTTGAGGCGGCCGCGTGCCAGCAGCATGCCACGCTCGATCAGCGCCTTGATGACGGCCTCGTTGGCGTCGCCCTTCTCACCCTTGTCGGTCAGCACGCGTTTGCCGCTGAAGCCGGGCGCCTGCGCAGTGAGCGCACCGTCGGCGTCGACGGTGTAGGGAATCGCGCTGGAGATGCCGCGCGCCTCGAGATCGCGGGCATTGTGCATCCAGATGTCGAAGTCTTCGCGGCCATGGCCAGGCGCCGTGTGAACGAAGCCGGTGCCGGTGTCGTCGGTGACGTGATCGCCGTCGAGCAGCGGCACCTTGAAGGTGTAGCCGCCATCGAGACCCGCGAGCGGATGGGTGCATTCGATCGCATCCATCACGTCAGCCGACACCTCGCCGACCTTCTCATAGGCCGTCACACGCGCCTGCTTGAACACGTCTTCAGCCAGCTTGTCGGCGAGGATCAGAAGATCGCCGGTCTTCGCCCAGTTGTCGGCGGGTGCATCGGTGATCTTGTAGAGACCGTAGGCGATCTTGGAGGAGAAGCTGATGGCGCGATTGCCGGGCAGCGTCCACGGTGTGGTGGTCCAGATCACCACTGAGGCATTGGCAAGGCGGCCGAACGAGGAGACTACCGGAAACTTCACCCACACCGTGTCCGAGGTGTGGTCCTCATATTCGACCTCGGCTTCGGCGAGCGCGGTTTTTTCGACCACGCTCCACATCACGGGCTTCGAGCCGCGATAGAGCGTGCCGTTGGCTGCGAACTTCATCAGTTCGCGCGCGATCTGCGCTTCGGCGGGATAGCTCATCGTGGTGTAGGGATGCGCCCAGTCGCCGATCACGCCGAGGCGCTTGAATTCCTCGCGCTGAACGTTGACCCAATGCTCGGCATAACTCCGGCATTCGCGGCGGAAGGCGAGCATCGCTGCTGAGTTCTTCAGGTCCGGCTTCTGCTTGCCTTTGGAGCGGTAGTTCTCTTCCTCGATCTTCCATTCGATCGGCAGGCCGTGGCAATCCCAGCCCGGCACATAATTGGAATCATGGCCGAGCATCTGCTGGCTCTTGGCTACAAGATCCTTGAGGATCTTGTTGAGCGCATGGCCGATATGGATGTTACCGTTGGCGTAGGGCGGCCCGTCATGCAGCACGAATTTCGGCCGGCCTTTCGAGGCCGCGCGCAGCTTGCCGTAGAGGTCGATCTCGTTCCAGCGCGCCAGGATGTCCGGCTCGCGCTGTGGCAACCCCGCGCGCATCGGAAACTCGGTCTGCGGCAGAAAAAGGGTTTTGGAGTAGTCGGGAACGTCGGCCTTGGCGGACGCGCCGGTTTTCAGCTTTTCGGTCATGGCAGGGTGAATAGCGCGTTTTGGGCGGCGGGGGAAAGCCGGTTTCTCGCCCTCTGCTGCCGTGGGAGGGTCGTCAGTCGATCTGGCCGAGCTTTGGAAATGCGTCGGGCGCGGCGGCGAGCGCGGCGCGGGCTGCCGCGCTGTCGGCGTCCATCTGCTGCACGAGCGCCTCGACCGAGTCGAATTTCAATTCGTCACGCAGGAACGCGATGAAGGCGACATCGAGCGTCTCGCCGTAGAGATCGCCCTTGAAGTCGAACAGGAACGTCTCCAGCAGCGGTGCGCCATTGTCGAAGGTCGGACGGCGACCGAAACTTGCGACGCCGTCGTAACGCCGGGGATCGCCAAGGCGTCCGACCCGGACGGCATAGATGCCGTGCCGGAGTGCGGTGCTGTCGGGTAGGCGGATATTGGCGGTCGGGAAGCCTAGGTCCCGCCCGCGCTTTTCGCCATGGATCACCTTACCGCTGACGAACCATGGCCCGTCCAGCATGGCCGTGGCGGCGTCGAGCCGGCCCTCGGCCAGCGCCGCGCGGATCGCGCTCGACGACACCGGTTGGCCGAGCAGGTCGATATGAGTCTGGATATGGACCTCGATTCCGAGCTTGGGCGCCTCGGCAGCGAGCAAAGCGGGAGAGCCGCCCCGGCCTTTGCCGAAGTGAAAATTGTAGCCGATCGAGATTCCGCGGATGCCGAGCCGGCCGATGAGTTCGTGGTTAATGAAATCCTGAGCCGTCGTGCCGGCACGTTCCGCATCGAAATCCAGCACCACCACACCGTCGAGGCCGGTAGCAGCGAGCAGCCTTAGCTTGGCGCGTTCGTCGGTCAGCCGGAAATGAGGTGTTGCCGGGCTGAAGAAGCTGCGCGGATGCGGCTCGAAGGTGATAGCGAGCGCCGGGACGCCGATTTTTCGCGCCATTTCAATGGCTGAACCAATCACTGCGCGGTGCCCCAGATGCACCCCGTCGAAATTGCCGAGCGCGACCACCGCGCCTTTCGGGATGGCGGAAGCGGGGGTGGTGTCGCGGATGATCGGAAAGGGAGGCGTCATTGGGGACAGAAAGAAACCGGTGTGGACGGCGAGGACCGTGATGGGGTGCGGGGCCGGAAGTCAAGGCATGCGGCCAAACCTGGCCGGGCGGCTGAATTAACGGGCTGTTTAAGCCGGAATGATACCCCTGACGAGCCATGACCCGCAAAGGGCTGGGCCGGGGAAGTAATCACCGCGAGCGAATTCTTTGAGTGTGCGCCCAGAAGGTGCGCCAGGGAGACGACAGATGGCTATGGACTTATCGATGCCGGTTCTGGTGGTGGACGATTACAACACCATGATCCGCATCATTCGCAATCTTCTTAAGCAGCTCGGCTTTGAGAACATCGATGATGCCAGTGACGGTTCGGCGGCGCTCGCCAAGATGCGCGGCAAGAAATACGGCCTCGTCATCTCCGACTGGAATATGGAGCCGATGACCGGCTACGACCTGCTCAAGGAAGTGCGCGGCGATCCCAATCTTGCGACCACGCCGTTCATCATGATCACGGCGGAATCCAAGACCGAGAACGTGATTGCGGCGAAGAAGGCCGGCGTGAACAATTACATCGTCAAGCCGTTCAACGCGGCGACGCTCAAGACCAAGATCGAAGCGGTGTTCCCGGACCACGCGCCGGCGTAAGCAGCACCTGCGGTTTGGATTTCAAATGCCCGGCTTGCCGGGCATTTTGTTTTTGGCGCGCCGTCTCACCACGCCAGATCGTGGGTGATCGCGAAAGGCGGCTTCACCTCGCCGAATAGCCGTTTGACGGTGAAAGAATCGACCTCGTGCAGGCCGGCGAAATCGGCGGAATGAATGCCGCGGGTGACGAACAGGCAGTCGATGTCCATGCCATTGGCGCCGGCGAGGTCTGTCCGCACCGAATCCCCGATCGCCAGCATGCGCTGGATCGGCGTCGCCACGCCGCGGGCACCGGCGGCCAGTTCGATCGCGCGCTGATAGGCCGGCGGGTGCGGCTTGCCGTAGAAGATCACATCGCCGCCGAGCTCGCGATAAAGCTCGGCAATCGCGCCGGCACAGTAGATCAGGTGGTCGCCGCGTTCCACCACGATGTCGGGATTCGCGCAGATCATCGTCAGGTGGCGCTCGCGCGCCTGCAGCAATATTGCGCGATAGTCCTCGGCGGTCTCGACCTCGTCGTCGACCAGGCCGGTGCAAACGATGTAGTCGGCGCTCTGAAGCGGCGCCGTCTTGATATCGAGGCCATCGAGCGTTGGCCCGTCGCGCTCGGGGCCGATCTGGAACACGGATTGCCCGGCATGCGCGGTGACATAGTTGCGGGTCAGATCGCCGGAGGAGACGATCGCATCATAGGTGTCGTCAGCGATCTTCAACTCGCGCAGTTGCAGTTGCACGGCGTCGGCGGGCCGCGGCGAGTTGGTCAGCATGATCACCGTGCCGCCTTGCGCGCGAAATGTCTGCAAGGCTTCGCAGGCCTGCGGAAACGATACAACGCCGTTATGAATGACGCCCCAGATGTCGCTGAGAATGACATCCACATTGTCCGTCAGTTCGCGCAGATGTTCGACAAGTCGTGGCGATGTCATGCAGGTTCTCGGAGAATGAAAGGAAACGTGCGTCCGGATGGATGCGAGCGCGAACCGATGGCGGACTCGGTATTCGCGTCGGATTTCATGACGGCAGATCGGAAGGCAGGTCAAGCCCGCCCGGCCCATGCCAGACGTGTGCGGTCAGCTCTGCGCGACGCGGCGCGCCAATGCGGCGTTGCCCGACAGGCGGGTGGGCTCGGCCGCGACCGGGCGCTTTGTGGCCGGTTGCACGGTGACGGCGACCGTCGCCGGTTTGGGCACAGGACTGGCCGTCTTGGCGGCAGCCTTGTCGGTTGCCGCCTGTGTCGCATTTTCCGGCCGCAGCGGCCGCGGAGCCGAGAACAGGAAGCCCTGGCCGAAGCGGACTTCGTAATCGAGCAGATCGATCACCGAGCGTTCGCCCTCGATCTTCTCCGCGATCAGGTTGATGCCGAAGCGTTCCAGCAGGCTGGAGAGGTCGGCGGCATGGATGTCGGCTGCCGAAACCTGTTTCTGGTCGAGCAGCAGGCTTGCCGGCACCTTGATATAGCGTACGCCGCAATCGGCGAGCGCGCGGCCGTCGATCCGCAGATCGGTGACATTGTCGACCGAGAAGGAGTAGCCGAGCCGCGCCAGCGTCGCCAGATTCTCGCTCTCTACCGGTCCGAGGCTGCGCAGCGCTTCGTGTCTGAACTCGAACACCAGAGCATGCGCCAGCGAACGGTTGGCTTCGAGGAAGTCGAGGCATTGCGCGAACACATCGCGATTGCCGAGCGTAGTCGCCGACACGTTGCAGAACATGCCGATGTCCTGACTGCGCAGATGCAGCCGCCGCAGCACCTGCACGCAGCGGAACATCACCATGTAATCGATCTGCCCGATCAGGCCGGTGGATTCGGCGGTGGCGATGAAATCGGCGGCGGTCAGCAGCTGATCGTTGTCGTCGCGCAGCCGGCTGACCGTTTCATAGAAGCGTACCTTGCGCTGGGGCAGGCTGACGATCGGCTGCAGGTAAAGATCGATGCGGTTTGCCGTAATCGCGGCTTGGATCGTCGCGGCACTGACGGCGGGCCGCTCCGGAGCCGCCGGCGTGGTGGAGATTTGCTCACGCGTCGCAGGCTCCAGTACGGGCGCGGCGGGACGAGGCGCCGCTGTCGTGGCTGTCGCCCCGGGTGCTGGTGTAGCCGCTGGCGGCGCTGCAGGCGCGGACGGCCGGGTGGCAGCGAGGCGGGCAGCCGCGCTCAGGAGTTCGTCGTGAGCCGCGACCGAGTCTGCCAGTTGCTGGACCAGCGAGCCCAGCTCGCCGATTTCGCCCATGACCGAGTGGATGCGGTCCTGTTGTCCGCTGGTATCGCTGGCGGCGAGTCGCGTCTCGATGGCGCCGATGCGGCGGCCGAACTCTGTGACCTGACGGGCGAGGTCGGCGGTGCCTTGCGACAGGTCGCTGATCTGGCCGTGGACGTCGGAGCGGTCGCGCAGCCGCAGCGAGACGGCATTGTAGAGGATCAGAAAGGTCAGCGCGGTCAGGGCCACCAGCCCGGACTCGGACACGCTGAGGCCGGCCACCGAATAGAGGATCAGGCCGAGCGAGGCCGTGATCAGCACCATGCAGATGGCGATGAAGATCGTCGATATGCGAATCATGCAGTCCGGCCCAGCCCCAAGTAATTTGAGTCTAGCACCAAGATTGATTCGCAGCGAAATTGTTGGCCTGCGACAGCTTGCGCGCGGTTGTTTTGCCCGGCTTTGAGCCGGGCAGTCGCGCGCCTGATGGTGGCGGATCGGATGGCCGGGGCAAATCCGGCCCTGACGGGAAAGACCTCGGCGGTGGATCAGGCCACCGCGCGGATCACCCGGGCAACCTTGTCCATGATCTCACCGATCTGGGCCTCGCTGACGATCAGGGGCGGCGTCAGCGCCAGCGTGTCGCCGGCGACCCGCACCATCAGATCATGGTCGTTGAAGGCGCTGGCGAGCGCTTCGTAACCGCGCTGGCCTGGCGCGTTGTTCTTCGGCGCAAGGTCGATGCCGGCGGTGATGCCGATGGTGCGGATATCGACCACGTTCGGCTCCTTGCGCAATTCCATCACCGCATCGGCGAATGTCGGCTCCAGCGCGCGGGCGCGCTCGAACAGGCCTTCCTCGCGATAGAGGTCGAGCGTGGCAAGACCGGCCGCGCAAGCCAGCGGATGCGCCGAATAGGTATAGCCGTGGAACAGTTCGACCACGTGCTCCGGCCCCTTCATGAAGGTGTCGTGGATATCGCCGCGGATCAGCACGCCGCCCATCGGCACCGCGCCGTTGGTCACGCCCTTGGCGAAGGTGATCATGTCAGGCACCACGCCGTAGCGTTCGGCGGCGAAGGGATAGCAGAGGCGGCCGAAGCCGGTGATGACCTCGTCGAAGATCAGCAGGATGCCGTATTTGTCGCAGATCGCGCGCAGCTTCTGCAGATAGCCTTTGGGCGTCACCAGCACGCCGGTCGAGCCGGCCATCGGCTCGACGATCACGGCGGCGATGGTGGAGGCGTCATGGAGGCCGACAATGCGCTCAAGTTCGTCGGCGAGGTGCGCGCCCCATTCCGGTTCGCCCTTGGTGAAGGCCTGCTTCTCGCGGTTGTAAGTGGTGGCCAGGTGATCGACGCCGGTCAGCAACGAGCCGAACAGCTTACGGTTGTTGACCATGCCGCCGACCGAGATGCCGCCGAAGCCGACGCCATGATAGCCGCGCTCGCGGCCGATCAGGCGGGTACGCGAGGCCTCGCCGCGCGTGGCATGATAGGCGAGCGCGACCTTCAGTGCGGTGTCGACCGCCTCGGAGCCGGAATTGCAGAAGAACACATTGTCGAGACCCTTCGGCGCCAGTGCCGCGAGGCGGCTGGCCAGTTCGAAGGCCTGCGGGTGGCCGAACTGGAACGGCGGGGCATAGTCGAGCGTCGCGGCCTGCCTGGCGATCGCCTCGTTGATCGGGGTGCGGCAATGGCCGGCGTTGGAGCACCACATGCCGGCGGCGGCGTCGATGATCTTGCGCCCGTCGGTGGTGAAGTAGTGCATGTCCTTGGCGCCGGCGAGCATACGCGGCGCGCGCTTGAAGGCACGGTTGGCCGTGAACGGCATCCAATAGGCCGCCAGATCGTTCGGAGTGGCGACTGCGGAGCGGGGCTGCTGAATGTTCAAGGCGTGTCCTTCCTACGCAAAAGATATCGTTTCGCTGAACCTATCATCTTCGCGTCACCGGCCGAAATACGAAGCGCTGCAAGGCTCCCTTACGGGAAATCGCGGATGATGCCCGTAAAGTTCTACTACCTGTGGTGATGTTTCGATTTATCCACCCTTAAAGGTTGTGTGTCCAGATTAGTCACATGACCTCTGTGCTGCAAATCGTCCGAACCTTCCAGCGCGCCCGGAGCGGGACTTCGGCAGTGGAGTTCGCGCTGATCCTGCCGGTGCTGCTGATACTGGTGTTCGGCATCGTGGTGTTCGGCTCCTATCTCGCAGTGGTGCATGGTGTGCAGCAGCTTGCCGCGGAGGCCGCGCGCTCGTCGGTGGCGGGCCTCAGCGAGGCGGAACGCTCTTCGCTCGCCAGCGGCTATGTCACCGCCAATGTCACGTCCTATCCGCTGATCGCGCCGAACCACCTCACGGTCAACGCCGCAACCTCGCAATCGGACGCCAACGTGTTTGTCGTGACGGTCAATTACGACGCTTCCGACATGTTCATCTATTCGCTGCCGTCATTCGTGCCAGCGCCGCCGCGCAGCATCGTGCGTGCCGCTGCGATTCCGCGCGGAGGGTACTGACATGCATAAGCCGGCCGGCAAAAGCGGGTTCGGTCGCAATTGTCTGCGTCGGTTCATGGCCGATCGGAGCGGCAATGTTGCGCTGCTTACGGCCGGCTGCTTTCTGATGCTGATCGGCTTCGCCGCGCTCGGCGTCGATGTTGGAACTATTTTTGCCGATCGGCGTAAGGCTCAGAGTGTTGCGGATCTCGCGGCCATCGTTGCGGCCAGTGATCTTGGCAACGCCACTTCTGCTGCTGCGGCCACCGTGTCCAGGAACAATCTTCCTCCGAGCTCGCTCGTGGCTGTCGAGCTCGGCGCCTACAAGGCGGATGCATCGGTGTTGCCGCAGCAGCGATTTACGCCGGCGGCTGTTCCCGCCAACGCAGTGCGGGTGAAACTGAGAACCCAGACGCCGCTGTTTTTCGGCAAGGTGCTCACCGGCGCGACCAATTTCGATATTGGCACCACGGCGATCGCGGCCACCACACAGCTTGCCACCTTTGCCATCGGCTCACGTCTCGCCTCGTTAAATGGCGGCCTGCTCAACGCATTGCTTGGCGGCATGCTGGGCACCTCGCTGTCGCTGTCGGCGATGGACTATCAGGCGCTGGCCGATGCCAAAATCAATGTGTTCGATTTTCTCTCGTCCCTGGCGACGCGGGCGAGCCTCACCGGTGTCAGTTACGACGCGCTGCTCAATTCCAATCTCAAGATCATCGACGTGGTGGCGGCGCTGCAGTCCAGCGCGACCGGGGGCGGCGCGAATGCGCTGGCCGCGATCTCCTCATCGCTGGCCGGACTATCGACCAGGATTTCGCTGCGCTCGCTGATCGATGCCGGTCCGTATGGCAGCATGACCACGGGTCAGATTCCGAAGGCGGCCGTGAATGTCGCCGCGCTCGACATTCTGTCCGCCGCCGCCCAGATCGCCAATGGCAGTCATCAGATCGCGACCGGCGTCAATCTCGGCCTGCCGGGCATTGCCGCGGTGTCGCTGCAGGCGAGCGTCGGCGAACGGCCGGTCGGCACCAGTTGGATGACCCTCGGCGCGAAGGGCGCCAGCGTGCACACCGCGCAGACCCGCGTACTGCTCAACATTCAACTTGTCGGCAGCGGGCAAGTGTCTGTCGTCAATCTGCCGATCTATATCGAGGTGGCTTCCGGCACTGCCACTCTCGATGCTGTACGCTGCGGCTATCCCGAGCTTGCGAGCTCCTCGGTCACGCTCGGCGTATCGCCCGGCATTGTCGATGCGTGGATCGGCAATGTGAGCGCGGCGGAGCTGACGAACTTCTCGACCAAGCCCAACCCGCCGGCGGCAAAACTGGTCGATCTCGGCGTGATCCAGGTCACCGGCCGCGCCCATGCGGCAATGGCGAATTCGGCGCCGACCCCGGTCAGGTTCAGCTATGCCGACATTCAGGCGCAGACCAAAAAGACGGTGAACACCACCTCCTTCACCTCGTCGCTGACCACGAGCCTGCTGGGCGACCTTGTGCTTGGCGTGCAACTCGGGCCGCTCGGTCTGCCGATTCCCGGCATTGCGCCGCTGGTCGTCAGTATTGTCGGCGGCGCCACCGGCTCGATCGATGCCCTGCTCAATACGGTGTTGCAGACGCTGGGCGTCGGGCTCGGGCAGGCGGACGTCTGGGTGGCCGGCATCCGCTGCGATGGCGGGGTATTGGTGAACTGAACTTGCAATTTGAGCGTCATGGCCGGGTTCGACCCGGCCATCCATCTTTTTGAAATGATGGATACGCGGGTCAAGCCCGCGTATGACGGCCGGTGTTTGGCTTGCTAGCCCTTGTCCTGGCTGATAACTCGTGCCGTAAGTCAGCATTGACTTATGCAATCGAGCGCCATGTCCGACAAGAAACCCAAAAAGCCGCAGAAACTCAAAGCCCGCCTGCCGCGCGGGCTCGTCGACCGCACGCCGTGCGAGATCGCCGCGACACGCGCGATGGTCGAGACCATCCGTGCTGTCTATGAGCGTTACGGTTTCGAGCCGGTGGAGACCCCGGCGATGGAGTACACCGACGCGCTCGGCAAATTCCTGCCCGATCAGGACCGGCCGAACGAGGGCGTGTTCTCGTTCCAGGACGATGACGAGCAGTGGATCTCGCTGCGCTACGATCTCACCGCACCGCTCGCGCGCTACGTCGCCGAGAATTTCGACACGTTGCCGAAGCCCTATCGCTCCTATCGCAACGGCTATGTCTATCGCAACGAGAAGCCGGGCCCGGGCCGCTTCCGCCAGTTCATGCAGTTCGACGCCGACACGGTCGGCAGCGCCTCGCCCGCCGCCGATGCCGAGATGTGCATGATGGCCGCCGACACCATGGAAGCCCTCGGCATTCCGCGCGGCTCCTATGTGGTGAAGGTCAACAACCGTAAGGTGCTCGACGGCGTGATGGAGAGCATCGGCCTTGGCGGCGAGGAGAATGCGGGCCGCAGGCTCACGGTACTGCGGGCGATCGACAAGCTCGATAAGTTTCCGATCGATGAAATCCGGAAGTTGTTGGGCCCCGGGCGATGGGACGGTGGTGAGGAAGGCAAAGGCGATTTTACGAAGGGTGCTCAACTGAGTGAGGAGCAGGTTCTCGTTGTATTGGATTTCGTCAACAAAAAGGGATTTCTGGAAGAGGTCCTAGCGGGACGTTACAAGAGTCCAATCAAGAGTGAAAACACCGATCGAGCGCCCGTCAATTACGAAGCAATGTGGAAGACGACGCGAGATGGTGCGGCAGAGCTTCAACAGATAGCCGAATTGGTTGAAGCCGCAGGTTATAATTCTGACCGCATCCGTATCGATCCCTCCGTCGTCCGCGGTCTCGAATACTACACCGGCCCGGTCTACGAAGTTGAACTCTTGCTCGAAACGAAAGACGAGAAGGGCCGTCCGGTTCGGTTCGGCTCGGTCGGCGGCGGCGGGCGCTATGACGGTCTTGTTTCGCGCTTCCGCGGCGAGCCGGTGCCGGCGACGGGCTTTTCCATCGGCGTGTCGCGTTTGCAGGCGGCGCTGACGCTGCTCGGCAAGATCGACACCAAACCGGAGTTCGGTCCGGTGGTGGTGCTGGTGATGGACCGCAACGAGATCGCGCAATATCAGAAGTTCGTCGCGACGCTACGCAATGCCGGTATCCGCGCCGAGCTTTATCTCGGCAATCCGAAGAACAATCTCGGCGTGCAGTTCAAATATGCCGACCGCCGCAACTCGCCTTGCGTCGTCATTCAGGGCGGGGACGAGAAGGTGCGCGGCGAGGTGCAGATCAAGGATCTGATCGAAGGCGCGAAAGCGGCCGAGGGCATCGCCTCGCATGAGGAATGGCGCGCGGCGCGCGCGGCGCAGTTCTCCTGCAAGGAGAGCGAGCTGATCGAGAAGGTGCGCGAGGTACTGGCGCGCCACGACGTACGCTGGGCTTAAGTGCGCTGGGCTTAGGTCTTAGCGACAGGCGCCGGCCTAGTAGGCGGCGCGCAGCGGCCGGGATGCGCTGCCGGGCGGAACCCAGACGCAGGCGAAGGAAATGTAGCCGCCATACTGCGCATCGACGCCGGTGAGCTTCACAACCTTGTCGTAGCGCGCGCAGTGATCGACCGCCATCGCCTTGATGTCCGCGCCCTGCTGATACAGCGAATAGGCGATGATGCCGCCGGTGTCGTTGCCCTTGAACGGCGGCACCCAGTCGGCCTGCGCAGGCGCGGCGCACGCAAGACCGATCAGGGCGAGGCCAGACATCGCAAACATCGCCCGTGGCGCGAATCGCATCGTCATCTCCATTCCGTTTGCTGCACTCTACCGAGCCCGCCGCGGCATTGAAAGAACGGCCGGGAAGGTGAGTGGAGGTTGCTGCTGGGGTGTTGCCGCGCTGCACTTGACCCCGCAGGGGGTTCGCGGCACGTTCCCGCAGGATCGATCAGCGGCGGATTCTCATGCGCAACATTTCAGCCTTCTTTCGGAAATCCGCGCTCGGCGTGGCGCTTGGCGCCGTGCTGGGGCTGCTGGCGCTGGGCGATGTCGCCCGCGCCGCCAATCCGCTGGAGATGAATTTCTGGCTCTCCGGCCCGCGTTATGACGGGCAGATGGGCCAATGCGAACAGGCGCTTTATGCGATCTCCTCTCAGTTCGCCGAAAAGGAAAGCACCTACTGGAATTCGCGGCTGGAAATCACCGGCTTTGCCGATGTGCGCGAAGTGGCCTTCCGCCCGTGGGAGAAGCCGGCCAGCGCCTATAACAGCATTCCGCGTCGCTTCTGCAGCGCCAGCGCGATGCTGAACGACGGCCATGTCCGCAAGGTGCATTACTCGATCATCGAGGATGGCGGCTTTGCCAGTTACGGCTCCGGCGTCGAATGGTGCATGGTCGGGCTCGACCGCAACTGGGCCTATAATCCGGCCTGCCGCGCTGCCAAGCCCTGAAGCTGCTGCCGCCAGACGGTGATATCTCCAAATTCGTTCTTGTAATGTTCTTTCGGCCTCGCTAGGGTTCGGCCGGGAGTAGCTGGGGGCGTGCCGATGACCGGATTTGCTTGGGTTTTTGCGCCGCGGTGTCTTGCGGTCCTGCTGGCGGGTGGATTGGCGCTGGCTGTCGGAACGGGGCGGGCTTCGGCCCAGGACCATCGCCAGAACGCGCCGGGTGAGTTCGATTTCTACGTGCTGTCCCTGTCGTGGTCGCCTTCGTTCTGCGCGGCGGCCAGCGAGCGCGGCAATACTGGCCGCGGCGTCCGTACCCAGTGCAGCGGGCGGCCTTATTCCTTCGTGGTGCACGGGCTGTGGCCGCAATATGAGCGCGGTTTTCCGAATTATTGCCGGCGGCCGGCGCCGCGGCTCGATCGCAATGTCATGACCTCGATGCTCGATCTGATGCCGGCACCGGGTCTGATCTACAACGAGTGGGACAAGCACGGCACCTGCTCGGGACTTGGCGGCCGGGCCTATTTTGAGACCATCCGCAAAGCTCGCGCGGTGGTGAAGATTCCGAACGAATATCTCGACCTTGCGACCTCGCTCACTGTCACGCCCGCAGCGGTGGAGGAGGCTTTCATCAAGGCCAATCCGGGACTGTCGGCTTCCGCCATCGCTGTGACCTGCGACAGCAGGCGGCTCGGCGAAGTGCGGATCTGCATGAGCAAGGATCTGCAATTCCGCGCCTGCGAGGAGATCGACCGCCGCGCCTGCCGCCGCAAGGATGTGGTGATGCCGCCGGTGCGCGGCGGTTGAGTCGTCGTGTATCGGCGGGTTACTTTCTCCGCGCGATGTCGTAACCCTGCGCGATGAATTATCGTCACGCCTTCCATGCCGGCAATTTCGCTGATGTCGTCAAGCATCTCGTGCTGACGCGAATCCTGCTTTATTTGCAGGGTAAGGAATCGGCGTTTCGGGTGATTGACACCCATGCCGGCGCGGGTCTCTACGATCTCACCGGCGAGGAGGCGCAGCGTAGCGGCGAATGGCGCACCGGCATTGCGCGGCTGATGCAGGCGCGCTTCGGCGCAGCCGAGCCGCTGGTGCGGCCTTATCTCGATATCGTCCGCGCCTTCAATCCGCAGCGTGAATTAACCGCCTATCCGGGATCGCCGCTGATCGTGCGGGCGCTGCTGCGGCCGCAGGACCGGCTCACCGCCTGCGAACTTGAGCCCGGCGCGCGCAAACAACTGATCTCGAATTTGCACCGCGATCCGCAGGCGCGCGTGGTCGATCTGGATGGGTGGACGGCGCTGCCCGCCTTCGTGCCGCCGAAGGAGCGTCGCGGGCTCGTGCTGATCGACCCGCCTTTCGAGAATGCCGACGAGTTCGCGGTTCTTGCGCGTGGCTTCACCACGGCTTTCGCCAAATGGCCGCAGGGCATCTATTTGCTGTGGTATCCAGCCAAATCCCGCCGGGCCTGCGACGATCTGGCGAGGCATGTCGCGGGTGCAGTGCAATCGGCGCAGCCCGGCGAGGATCGCTGCCTGCGGATCGAGTTCAGCGTTGCGCCGCAGACCGGCCAGTCGGCGCTGATGTCGGCAGGGCTCTTGGTGGTCAATCCGCCCTGGACGCTGGCGTCCGACCTCAAGACCATTCTGCCCGAACTGGAAAAGCCGCTGGGGCTGGGCGGTGCCGGCCGCTACCGCCTCGAGGCCTGCCGGCCCTAGCCGCCCCGCCCCGCCGGGGCTGTCATACGCCTAGTCAACGCGCTGCCAACAGGATTATGCTCCCAATGGGGACAACCGCCGGAGGGCAGGCGTGCCTTTCGTCGGTGGAGCAAGACGGAGAGGGTTTCCGGATGCCGATGAGCGGGACGGTGAAGTTCTTTAATGCCGAACGAGGTTACGGTTTCATCAAGCCTGACGATGGCGGGCGCGATGTCTTCGTGCACATCACGGCGGTCGAACGGGCGGGATTGAAAA
This sequence comes from uncultured Afipia sp., assembly GCA_964384815.1. Lineage (GTDB taxonomy): Bacteria > Pseudomonadota > Alphaproteobacteria > Rhizobiales > Xanthobacteraceae > Afipia. The sequence goes on from CAYLLZ010000004.1 coordinate 236,844, forward strand.
ATTTGGTCGAGGGCCAGCACATCACGTTCGAGGTTGAACCCGACAAGAAGGGCAAGGGCCCGAAGGCCGTCGATCTCGTCGTCACGTCCTGATTATTTCGCAGCAGGCTTCAAACAAAATCCCGGACCGTGAGGCCCGGGATCGTGTTGCGGCATTCTCGTGCCGGATGTTTGCCGACGATCAGAAGTGATAGTTCACGCCGAGGCGCACCACACCGAAGTGATAGCCATGCGGCAGGCCGTCGAGGGTGAAGTCGCGCTGCGACAGATCGACGTAAAGGTATTCTGCCTTCGCCGACCAGTTCTGGGTGAGCGCGAATTCCGCGCCGAGGCCGACAGTCCAGCCCATGCCCGTGCGGCTCTCGCTGAGTGCGAAGTTCTGGCCCTTGATCTCGCCGAAGGCGAGACCGCCGGTTCCGTAGAACAGCACGTTGTTGAAGGCGTAACCGATACGGCCGCGCACCGTGCCGTACCATGGATTGGAGAACTTCCACGGCGCGAAGGTGTCGTCGGCGCTGTTGGCCTGCAGGTCGCCTTCGATGCCGAACACCCACGGGCTGCCCTGCTGCCAGTTGTAGCCGGCTTGCAAGCCGCCACTCACGCCGCTCGGCTTGGTCAGGCTGTTTGAAACGGTGCCCCAGCCATAGCCGAGGTTGCCGCCGAGATAGGGGCCGGCCCAGCTATACATGTTCAACGGCTGATTGACGGTGTAGGGGGCGGGCTGGCGGCCATATTGCAGGTCCGCGCCTTGCGCCGAAGTCGCACCGCACGCTGCGGCGAGCACCATCACTGCGGCAGCTTTTCTGATCATTCGAACTCTCCCCAGCACGCATAAAACTCGGTTCGACGGTCCTTCATGTGCTGTTTTCACAGCGCCGGGCGATTCCGCATGGTTACGGAATTCCCGCTTTTTCATGAAAGATTTATCGAGAATTTTACGTTAAACAGTCGTTAAGGGGACTGACCTGCGGCGGATCGTTGTTAAGAGAAAGTTACCGCGCCGCTGGCCGGCGCGGTCTGGAATGCCTAGCTGACTGACATGGACAAGGATGATTGCGAGACTCCGCGGCCGGTTGCGCCGCCGGGGCCGGATGCCTCACCGGCAAAGACGGCATCCGCGCTCTCTCGCGCCAGCGCGCAGGACGTGCCGCCGCAGGATATCGATCTCGCCAATACCGATCCGGAGGAGGATGAGGATCGCCTGCCGGAGACGACTGAGGACGACGCGGGCGCGGTCGGCGAAGGCGGGCTCGCGACGGGGCGGGCCGCGATCGAACGGGCGGTGAAGCTCGCCCCGACCTCGCCCGGCGTCTATCGCATGCTCAATGCCGCAAGCGACGTGCTCTATGTCGGCAAGGCCAAGAGCGTGAAGAAACGCCTTGCGTCCTATGCGCGTCCGACCGGCCATCCCGCGCGCATCGCTCGCATGATCGCCTCGACCGTGAGTGTCGAGATCATCTCGACCGCGACCGAGACCGAGGCGCTGCTGCTCGAAGCCAATCTCATCAAGCAATTGCGGCCGCGCTTCAACGTGCTGTTGCGTGACGACAAGTCGTTTCCGTATATCCTGATCACCGGCGATCACTGGGCGCCGCAGATTCTGAAGCATCGCGGCGCGCAGACGCGGCCGGGGCGCTATTACGGGCCGTTCGCCTCGGTCGGCGCCGTCAACCGCACCATCACCGCCCTGCAGCGCGCATTTCTGGTGCGCTCCTGCACCGATTCGTTCTTTGAAGGACGTACGCGGCCGTGCCTGTTGTATCAGATCAAGCGTTGCTCGGGCCCATGCACAGGAGAGATCGATTTTCCTGGCTATACCGAGCTTGTGCGCGAGGCGAATGAATTTCTCTCCGGCCGCAGCCGCCTGGTGAAGCAGCGGCTGGCCGAGGAAATGGAGAAGGCGTCAGCCGAACTCGCCTTCGAGCGGGCGGCGCTTTATCGCGACCGTCTGGCCGCGTTGTCGGCGATCCAGTCGCAGCAGGGAATCAATCCGCGCACAGTGGAGGAGGCAGACGTGTTCGCCATCCATCAGGAAGGCGGCTATTCCTGCGTCGAGGTGTTCTTTTTCCGCACCGGCCAGAACTGGGGCAATCGCGCGTATTTCCCCCGCGCCGACAAATCGCTTTCCGCTTCGGAAGTGCTCGGCTCGTTCCTGTCGCAATTCTACGACGACAAGCCGCCGCCGCGGCTGGTGCTGCTCTCGCACAAGATCGAGGAGCAGGATCTGCTGGCGGACGCGCTCTGCGTGAAGGCCGGGCACAAGGTCGAGGTCAACGCGCCGCAGCGTGGCGAGAAGAAGGAGCTGGTCGCGCATGCGCTGACCAACGCCCGCGAGGCGCTCGGCCGCAAGCTGGCCGACACTGCGACGCAAAAGCGTCTGCTCGAAGGGCTGAAGACCACGCTCGATCTGCCGGACGTGCCGCGCCGGATCGAGATCTACGACAACAGCCATATCCAGGGCACCAATGCGGTCGGCGCGATGGTGGTCGCCGGCCCCGACGGCTTTGTGAAGAACCAGTATCGCAAGTTCAACATCCGCTCCGAAAACCTGACGCCGGGCGATGACTACGGCATGATGCGCGAGGTGCTGCAGCGCCGGTTCAAGCGCCTTCTGGCCGAGACGGCCGATGCAGGTGCGCCGAAGCGGAAGGACGACGATGTTCCGCAATGGCCCGATCTCGTCATCATTGACGGCGGTCAAGGACAGCTCAACGCGGTGCGTGAAATTCTTGCCGAGCTTGGCGTTCGCGATGTGTCGCTGGTCTCGGTGGCCAAGGGGCCGGACCGCGATGCCGGCCGCGAGACGCTGTTCCTGCCGGATCGGCCGTCGCTGAAACTTGAGCCGCGCGATCCGGTTCTGTATTTCATCCAGCGCCTGCGCGACGAGGCTCACCGGTTTGTCATTGGTTCGCACCGCAAGCTGCGCAAAAAGGATATCCGCGAGGCTGGGCTGCAGGAAATTCCCGGTATCGGGCCGACGCGCAAGCGCGCGCTGCTGCATCATTTCGGCACGTTGAAGGAGATTGAGCGGGCCTCGTTGGCCGATCTCGGCAAGGTTCCGGGCGTGAGTGCGGAAAGTGCGCGCCGGATATTCGACTTTTTTCATCCGAATCGCGGTTGAAAAGCCGTTCCCGCATACCGATCCTGTTTGCTGTCTAAAATGCCGCGTCCGGCTGTTGACCTTGGCGGCGCGGCAGTATTGGTATCAGGCCATGTCCACCGTCACGACCCGAAAATCGGCCAAGCACTCGCTGGCGCTGCCCAATATCCTGACCTACTCGCGGATTGTCGCCGTGCCGGTCGTGATCGGCTGCATGTATGCCCAGTCGATCGGCGGCGGCCCGCTATGGCTGCGCTGGGTGGCGCTGGCGCTGTTCATCGCCGCGGGCGTGACCGATTTTCTCGACGGTTATTATGCCCGGATGTGGGATCAGCAATCGGCGTTCGGCCGTATGCTTGATCCGATCGCGGACAAGCTGCTGGTCGCTTCCTGTCTTCTGATGCTGGCGGCGGACGAGACCATTCGTGGCTGGTCGCTGTGGGCCGCGATCGTGATTCTGTGCCGCGAGATCCTGGTGTCCGGCTTGCGCGAATACCTCGCCGCCCTGCATGTCCGCGTGCCGGTGTCGCAGCTCGCCAAATGGAAGACCGCGGTGCAACTGGTGGCGATCGGCTTCCTGATTGCGGGCGAGGCCGGCGAAGTCATTTTGCCGCAGACCATCCTGATCGGCATCGTCCTGTTGTGGATTTCCGCGCTGCTCACATTATACACCGGATGGGACTACTTCCGTGCCGGAGTCCATCATCTGGCGGAGGAGGACTAATGAAAGTGCTCTATTTCGCCTGGGTGCGTGAGCGCGTCGGCAAGACCGAAGAGGTCATCGACCCGCCGCCCGGCATCGCTACCGTGGCCGACCTGATGCAATGGCTGATCGGACGAGGCGAGGAATACGCGCATGCCTTTGCGGCACCGCAGGCGATTCGCGCCGCGCTCGATCACGCTCACGTCAAGCACGACGCACGGATCGCGGGCGCGCGGGAGATCGCCTTCTTCCCGCCGATGACCGGCGGCTGACTGTGTCAATTCCTGTCACCATCCGGATCCAGAGCGGTGACTTCGATGTCGCGCGCGAGACCGCGGCCCTGGTCGCGGGACGTCACGACATCGGCGCGGTGGTATCCTTTGTCGGTATCTGCCGCCGCGGCGAGGGCGAGGCGGCAATCTCAGAAATGACGCTCGAGCATTATCCCGGAATGGCGGAAGATGAGATCGGCCGTCATGTCGATGAGGCCCGGGCGCGCTGGCCGCTCGACGGCGTCACGGTGATCCATCGTTATGGCCGCGTTGTGCCGGGCGACAACATCGTGCTGGTGCTCACGGCCTCGGTTCATCGGGAGGCGGCCTTCGCGGCGGCCGAATTCCTGATGGATTATCTGAAAACCAACGCCCCGTTCTGGAAATCGGAAAAACGCATTGCCGGCCAAGGCGGGCGTGTCTGGGTCGATGCCCGCGATCAGGACGATGCGGCGGCGGCGCGCTGGAAGACGTAATGTCAAAACGAGCAAAGAAAGCGGCGAAAGCAGCCGCTCCCCGCAAGCGTGCGGCAATCAAGACTCCGAAGGTCCGTCCCGGCGAATTGTGCACGCTGCTTGATTTCGCGCGCTATGCGCTCAGCCGTTTTGCCGAGGACAGGCTGGTGTTCGCGCATGGCACCACCGATCCGATGGCCGAGGCCGCGTTTCTGGTGTGCGAAGCGCTGCATCTGCATCCCGACCAGTTCGAGATGTTCGCCCATGCCCGCGTTACCCACGCGGAAGCGGAGAAAATTCTCGATCTGATCGCGAGGCGTGTCACCACGCGGCAGCCGGCGGCTTATCTGACCAACAAGATCTATATGCGGGGCCTGCCGTTCTATGTCGACAGGCGGGTGATCGTTCCGCGCTCGTTCATCGGCGAAATTCTGGATACGCATTTCAGCGGTGCGGACGAGGAGGACATGGCTGCGCTGATCGACGATCCGGGCGCGGTGTCGCGCGTGCTCGATCTGTGCACCGGCTCCGGGTGCCTCGCGATTCTTGCCAGCCAGACATTCGGCAATGCCGAGGTCGATGCGGTGGACGTGTCGAAGGATGCGCTCGCCGTGGCCGCGACCAACGTCGCCGACTATGGTCTTGAAGACCGCATCACGCTGCATCGGGGCGACCTGTTCGCGCCGCTGGGCGAGACACGCTATGACATCATCATCTCCAACCCGCCCTATGTCGATGCGCAGGGCATGGCGGATCTGCCTCCGGAGTGCCGCCACGAGCCGAAGCTGGCCTTCGATGGTGGGGAGGACGGCATCGATGTCGTGCGACGGATCATCGACGACGCCAAGCGTCATCTGGCCCCGGGCGGCGGGCTGCTTTGCGAGATCGGCCGTTGCCGCGATGCGCTGGAAGCCGCCTATCCCGATCTGCCGTTCTTGTGGCTCGACACCGAGGATTCTGAAGGCGAGGTGTTCTGGATCGGCGCGGGTGACCTTCGCTAGCTGATTTTTATCGACGCCCATATGGGCGGCGCGACCATCAAAAAGCCTTTCAAGGATGATGCATGCCGTGGGCCGCGATGCCGATCGCGGCATGCGCTTCAGGACTCCCGCAAGAAGATCGTTTCGATGCTGTTCAACCCCCACCAGAGCGCGCCCTCGCGCGCGGCCTGGCTCGATGAATTCCGGGCCACGCTGACGCTCGGCTGGCCGCTGGTGCTGACCAATCTGGCGCAGATCGCGTTGACCACGACCGACGTCATCGTGCTCGGCCGGCTGGGACCGTCTGCGCTCGCCGCAGGTACGCTCGGGGTCAACCTGTATTTCGCCATCCTGCTGTTTGGTATCGGCCTGGTCACCGCGACGTCGCCGATGATGGCGAGTGCGTTCGGCCGCAAGCTGCATATGGTGCGCGATGTGCGGCGAACATTCCGCCAGGGTCTGTGGACCGCGCTGATCATCGCGGTGCCGAGCTGGATTGCGCTGTGGCATGCCGAGGCGATCTTGATCCTGTTCGATCAGGAGCCGCAGCTTGCTGCGGAGGCGGCGGTGTTCGTCCACTACCTGCAATGGGGATTGTTCCCCGCACTCGGCTATATCGCGTTGCGTTCTTTCGTCGCCGCGCTGGAGCGGCCGCTGTGGGCGCTGCTGGTGACGGGCGTCGCGATCCTGTTCAACGTTCTTGCCAACTGGGCGCTGGTGTTCGGCCATCTCGGATTGCCGGCGCTCGGCTTGCGCGGCTCGGGCCTCGCGACCACGCTGTCGAACATCTTCCTGTTCGTCTGCCTTGCGCTTGTCGTGAATTTCGGGCGCAAGTTCCGGCGCTATCATCTGTTCGGCAACTGGTGGCGGCCTGACTGGCCGCGCCTTGTAACTCTGTGGCGGATCGGGTTGCCGATCGGCGCCGCGCTGGCGTTCGAGATCACGGTGTTCAACGCCGCTGTCTTCCTGATGGGGCAGTTCGGCACGGTGGCAATTGCCGCGCATGCGATCGCGATCCAGATCGCCTCGGCGTCGTTCATGGTGCCGATGGGACTTGCGCAGGCGGCGACGGTGCGGGTGGGGCGGGCCTATGGCGCGCGCGATCCGGACGGCATCACCCGCGCGGGGTGGACCGCCTTTGCGCTGGCCATCGCCTTCATGGCGGCCATGAGCGTGCTGATGGTCACCGCGCCGCGCTTGTTGATCGGCGCTTTCGTCGATATCGGCGATCCGGTCAATGCGCCGGTGATCGAGCTTGCGATTTCGTTCCTCATCTGCGCGGCGGTGTTCCAGATCGCCGATGGCGCGCAGGTGGTCGGCGCTGGCATGTTGCGCGGCCTGCAGGATACCCGCGTGCCGATGATCTATGCAGGGCTCGGCTATTGGGGCTTCGGCATGTCGCTCAGCCTGCTGTTCGCGTTCCGGCTCGGCTTCGGTAGCATCGGCATCTGGATCGGCCTCGCGTCCGGCCTCGTTGCGGTCGCCTGCGTGATGATTCTGCGCTGGACGCGGCGGTCGCGGCTCGGCCTCGTCCCGACACGGTGAGTGCAAACAAAAACGCCGCAGCGAGAGCTGCGGCGTTCGTCACTGTTCAAAGCGGTTGTCCGATCCTGCGGCGATTCACAGAACCTTTCTGATCCAGTTGTGAGGATCGGGCGCGCGGCCATACTGGATGTCGACCAGTTGCTTGCGCAGTCCGGTCGCGACGGGACCCGCCACGCCGCCGCTGATGAGAAAATCACCGCTCGCGGAACAGACCTTGCCGATCGGTGAAATCACGGCCGCCGTGCCGCAGGCGAAAGCTTCTTTTAGCCTGCCGCTGGCGGCATCCGCTCGCCATTGCTCGATGGAATAGGCTTCTTCACGCACCTGTGCGCCGGATTCCCTGGCGAGCTTGATGATCGAGTCGCGGGTGATGCCCGGCAGGATGGTGCCGAGTGGCGGTGTCAGCAGCGAGCCGTCGTCGAACGCGAAGAAGATGTTCATGCCCCCGAGTTCCTCGACGTAGCGGCGCTCGAGCGCGTCCAGGAACACGACCTGATCGCAGCCATGCTCGATGGCTTCGGCCTGCGCGCGCAGGCTTGCGGCGTAGTTGCCGCCGCATTTGACTGCGCCGGTACCGCCGATCGCGGCGCGGGTGTAGTTCTCCGACACCCAGATCGACACCGGTGCGGGACCTCCCTTGAAATAGGAGCCGACCGGCGAGGCAATGACGGCGAAGATGTATTCCGAGGATGGCTTGACCCCAAGGAACACTTCGCTTGCGATCATGAAGGGCCGCAAATAGAGGCTGCCCTCGCCGCCGGGAATCCAGTCGCGGTCGATGCGCACGAGCTGTTCGACAGCTTCGATGAAGATGTGTTCCGGCAGCGGCGCCATCGCCATGCGGTCCGCCGAATTCCAGAAACGACGGGCATTGGCGTCGGGACGGAACAGGTTCACGCCGCCGTCGTCCCGATTGTAGGCCTTGAGGCCTTCAAAAATTTCCTGCGCGTAGTGCAGAACCGCTGTAGCTGGATCGAGCGGGAAGTTCGCGCGCGATTCGACACGGGCGCCGTGCCAGCCCTTGGCGGTGCTGTAACGGACCACAGCCATGTGATCGGTGAAAGTCTGGCCGAAGCCCAGCTTCTCGAGCTTGGCGGCGCGCTCTTTCTCAGGCGTCGGATTGGCTGTGGGATGAACTTCAAAATCCAGCAAGACCGCGCCGTCGATTTTGTCGAACGACACTCCCATGATGATCTCTCCCGACTCTTGGCGGTCGTGCCGTTTGCGGCTGGCCGTCTTGTTTATCTGATGGACTTCTTTCCGCTTTGGCGGGCGTAGCGAAGTCCAGTATGTTTTGCGGAATGTCGAAGGACATCGCAAGGTGAAGGCATGCGGCTCAGGGATGCAGGGACCAAGAACGCCTCCATGGGCGTGAGAATTTTCCGAATATTTCGCCTGAACCTGACCTTTTGTAATAATAAACCGAATATATGTCAATATGGCTGACCTAAATCTGAAGCGACGGGAACCGGGAGAGCCAGCCGACGCCGGGGTGGGGCGGGGCTCGCGCTGGGACATCATCGAGCTGTTGTTCTTCGCCTATCGCGATTTTGTCGGCGATGCGGACCATGTGCTGGAGCAGTTCGGTTTCGGCCGTGCCCACCATCGCGTGGTGCATTTCGTCCAACGCTATCCCGGGCTGAAGGTGGCCGATCTGCTGGAGGTGCTGCGCATCACCAAGCAGTCGCTCGGGCGCGTCCTGAAGCAACTGCTCGACGAAGGCTATATTGTGCAGAAGGCCGGCGACAGCGATCGCCGCCAGCGTCTTCTTTTCGCCACGGCGAAGGGCGAGGCGTTGGTGGAAAAACTCGCCGCCTTGCAGACGGCGCGGATCGAACGCGCGCTGGCGGGGTTGCCGGCGCAGGGCGACGAAGCCGTGCGACAGTTTTTGCTCGGCATGATCGAACAGGACGATCCCGACAAGGTGCTCGAGGTTATTCTCAAGGCCGGCCGCAAGGCGGCAAAGGATACGAGGTGAGCGAAACCGCGACATCCGTGCGCGGGCGGCCAAGCCCCGCCGACGATGCGCCGCATCTGCTGCTGGTCGATGATGACCGCCGCATCCGCGATCTGCTGTCGCGTTTTCTTGGCAATGAAGGCTATCGCGTCACCACTGCAAAAAGCGCGGCCGATGCTCGCGCCAAGCTGGGCGGACTGCATTTCGACCTGCTCATTCTCGATGTGATGATGCCGGGTGAAACCGGTTTCGAGCTGGCGCGCTTCATCCGGACCTCGTCCACGGTGCCGATCGTAATGCTGACGGCGCGCCACGAGGCGGAAAACCGGATCGAGGGGCTGCAGATCGGCGCTGATGACTATGTCGCCAAGCCGTTCGAGCCGCGCGAACTGGTGTTGCGCATTGCCAACATCCTCAAGCGTGCCGCGCCGGTGGCGGCTCCCGCGCCGGAGTCGGTGGCATTCGGGCCTTACGTCTATCATCTGGAGCGCGGCGAACTGCGCAATGGCGAGGAGATCGTGCATCTCACCGACCGCGAACGCGAGATGCTGCGCATTCTTGCCGCGAGCCCGGGCGAGACGGTGCCGCGCGCCGACCTCACCGGCGCAAGCGGCACAGTGAACGAGCGCGCGGTCGATGTGCAGATCAACCGCCTGCGCCGCAAGATCGAGCGCGATCCGGCCAACCCTCTGTTCCTGCAGGCGGTACGCGGCGTCGGCTATCGCCTCGTTGCCTCGCCATGAGTACGCTCGACACCGGCCTGACCTGGATTCGCAGCGCCTCGCGGCATGTGTCGAGTTTCCACGCCTGGCTGGGACGTTCGTTCAAGGAACTGATGCCGAAGGGGCTTTATGCCCGCGCGCTGCTCATCATCATCGTGCCGATGGTGGTGCTGCAGTCGGTTGTCGCTTTTGTGTTCATGGAGCGGCACTGGAACACGGTGACGCGGCGCCTGTCCGCCGCCGTGGTGCAGGACATCGCCGCGCTGATCGATGTCTACAAGACCTACCCGCAGGACAAGGACCGGGTGCAACTGCGCAAGATCGCGCAGAATCGTCTCGGTCTGGTGGTGGATTTCCTGCCGGCGAACGACATGCCGCCGCCGGGGCCGAAGCCGTTCTTCTCGCTGCTCGATCAGGCGTTGTCGGTGCAGATCAGCCGGCAGATCGGCCGGCCGTTCTGGATCGATACGGTCGGGCGCTCTTCGCTGGTGGAAATCCGCATCAAGCTCGATGACTCGGTGATGCGAGTCTACGCCCAGCGCAGCGCCGCCTACGCCTCCAATTCGCAGATTTTCATTTTCTGGATGCTCGGCACCTCGTCGATCCTGCTGATCGTCGCGGTGCTGTTCTTGCGCAACCAGATCAAACCGATTCTGCGCCTCGCCGATGCGGCGGAGAATTTCGGCAAGGGCCGTGAGGCGCCGGATTTCCGGCCGCGCGGCGCGCGCGAGGTGCGGCGTGCGGCGCAGGCCTTCATGGAGATGAAGAAGCGCATCGAACGCAGCATCGATCAGCGCACCGCGATGCTCGCCGGCGTCAGCCACGATCTGCGCACCATCCTGACCCGCTTCAAGCTTGAGCTTGCGCTGATCGGCGACAGTCCCGAGGCCGAGGGCATGCGCAAGGACGTCGATGAAATGAGCGGCATGCTGGAGGCCTATCTCGCCTTCGCGCGGGGCGATAGCGGCGAGCAGGCGCAGCCCACCGATATGGAGCAGGCGCTGGAGGAACTGCGCAGCGATGCCGAGCGCCATGGTCACACTGCCACGGTGACGTTCCACGGCCTGCCCGTGGTGACGGTGAAACCGGCGGCGTTCAAGCGTTGTCTTGCCAATCTGGTGTCGAACGCGGCGCGTTACGCCAACACCATCTCGATCACCGGCCATCGCGATCATCGCTGGCTCACGGTTACGGTGGATGATGACGGTCCGGGCATTCCGCTGGCGATGCGCGAGGAGGTGTTCAAGCCGTTCCTGCGGCTCGACGATGCGCGCAATCAGGATGAAGGCGGCTCCGGCTCCGGACTTGGTCTTGCCATCGCGCGCGACATCGCCCGCTCGCACGGCGGCGACATCACGCTGGCCGACAGCCCGCTCGGCGGCCTACGCGCGGCGGTGCGTGTGCCGGTGTAGGCACGTGACAGGCAGCGTTTGAACAAGCCCTTCGACACACTCAATCGTCATCACCGGGCTTGACCCGGTGATCCATCATTATTTTTCGAGGGATTTTTGAAGAAGTGGATTGCCGGGTCAAGCCCGGCAATGACGGCATCGATATTGGGAATATGTGTTTACTTCGCAAGTTCCTTCGAACGTTTGGTCGCTGCCGCCACTGCGCGGGTCAGCAAAGGCTGAAAGCCGCCGCTGCCCATCAGCACCTCCAGCGCCGCGGCGGTGGTGCCGCCGGGCGAGGTGACGTTCTGGCGCAGCACGGCACTGTCGAGATCGGAGCGATGCAGCAATTCGCCTGACCCTGCGATGGTTTCGCGCGCCAGCCGCGTTGCGAGCACCGGTGGCAGGCCTGCGGCGATGCCGGCGCGCGCGAGTTCCTCCGCCAGCAGGAAGACGTAAGCCGGACCCGAGCCGGACACCGCGGTCACTGCATCCATCAGGCTTTCGTCGTCGATCCATTCGATGATTCCGGTGGCCCGCAACAAGGCATCGGCAATTCCGCGCTGCTGCTCCGTGACATCCGGCGCCGCGACCGCGACGGTGATACCACGGCCGATCGCGGCCGGCGTGTTGGGCATGGCGCGGATCACTCGGCCTCCGCAAGCGCGGGCGATGGCGGCAATGGGCGTGCCGGCCATGATCGATATCACCAGCGTGGTGGGTGCGACGAAGGATTTGAGCTGAGGCGCGGCGTCGCCGAACATCTGCGGTTTGACCGCGAGGATCAGCACGGCGACGTCGCCGAGATCCTTGCGCGCCGGATTGATGCGCAGTCCCTGCGCTTCATGGCGGCGGATATCGTCCGACGGCGAGGGTTCGATCGCCGCGATGGAAGACGCCGCCACGCCCTGCGCGAGCCAGCCTTCCAGCATCGCGCCGCCCATCTTGCCCGCGCCGGCGAGCACGATGGCACCGCCGAGGTTTGCGAGCGGGTTTGCGGAATTCGTCATGATGGCAGCCTTCGTTGTAGCCGCGTATACGGCGGCCTTCATCCGGCTGTGAGTTTTCTTGTGCTGGCGGGCTGCGGTCAAGCCCGGAGCGAAGTATACGGGGCTTACGCGTGACCTGCTGTGTCGAACATTGCCGCGCTCATCGCTTCAGTGGCGGATTTGCCGGCCCAAATCACGAACTGGAAGGCGGGATAGTAGCGTTCGCAGGCGACAAGGGCCGCTTCCAGCATCGCCTCGCACTGCTCGCCGGACGCCAGCATTCCGCCGGGCAGCAACAGCGCCTGACGGTACATCAACAGGCCGGATTGCGTCCAAAGGTCGAAATGACCGAGCCAGAGCTGCTCGTTGATCGCCGCGATCAGGCGCTGCACCTCGGCGCGGCGGCCTTCGGGAATCTTGATCTCGAACGCGCAGGCCAGATGCAGCGCGTCAATCTCCGCCATCCAGGTGAATGAGAGCTGGTAGTCGGTGTAGGTGCCTTTGGACAGGATAGTGATCTCGTCCTCGCCGGAGCGTTCGAACGTCATATCGTTCGATGCGGCGATGTCCTCGACCACGGCAAGCGGGTTGGCGCGGGAATCAAAAGTGATGTCCAGAAGGGACATGCGGTGTGGCCCTGTGTCGTGAGTGAGAGGGAGATACGCAGGAACTACAACGCGCGTCGAACTCGCTATGCCAAGATTGATCTGTGATTTGCTTCAGAGGCGCAATGAGGCGCCGAGTCCGTCCACAGGCATTGCGGAGGAAAACGCTCTGTCATCAACAGCTAAAGCGCGGCGCACAGACACCGAATATCGGCACTCCGTATCGCGGCGGAAAATTCATGAGTCGGAGCATGGACTTAAATGCGCACTCGCGGTGCATGGCTCTGTGACAGGCGAGAAAAGAACAAACCGGAATCAAATGCGCGGATTGCGAGTCGGCCGGTCCGTGTTCGCGTGATGCGAGTCCGCCGGGGACGATCGCCTGCGGGCAGCGACGTCCGTCAGGCGCGGTGTTAGCTGGGCGGGACACGAACATGGCCGGAGCTGGTCCGGCCATTGGGTGTTACAGGAAGCTGAGAGGATCAGTCGAACAGGCTCGACACCGACTCCTCGGAGGCGGTGCGGCCGATCGCTTCGGCGATCAAAGGTGCGATCGACAGATGGCGGATGTTGGCGGCCTTGCGGATCGCCTCGGTCGGCTGGATGGAGTCGGTGATCACCAGCTCCTTGAGCTTGGACGAAGTAACGCGGGCCACCGCGCCGCCCGAGAGCACGCCATGGGTGATGTAGGCGTAGACATCCTTGGCGCCATTGGCGAGCAGCGCGTCGGCTGCGTTCACCAGCGTGCCGCCGGAGTCGACGATGTCGTCGACCAGAATACAAGTGTAGCCGTCAACGTCGCCGATCACGTTCATCACTTCGGACTCGCCGGCGCGCTCGCGGCGCTTGTCGATGATGGCGAGCGGGGCGTTGATGCGCTTGGCAAGGCCACGGGCACGCACCACGCCGCCGACGTCGGGCGACACCACCATGACCTTCGAGAGATCGAACTTGTCCTTGATGTCACGTACCATCACCGGCGATGCGTAGAGATTGTCGGTCGGAATATCGAAGAAGCCCTGGATCTGGCCGGCATGCAGGTCGAGCGTCATGACGCGGTCGGCACCGGCATGGGTGACCAGGTTGGCGACCAGCTTGGCCGAGATCGGCGTGCGCGGACCGGCTTTGCGGTCCTGGCGGGCATAGCCGAAATAGGGGATCACCGCGGTGATGCGGCGCGCGGAGGCGCGGCGCAGCGCATCGATGATGATCAGTAATTCCATCAGATGGTCGTTGGCGGGATACGACGTGGACTGGATCACGAACACATCGGAGCCGCGGACGTTTTCCTGAATCTCGACGAAAATCTCCATGTCGGCGAAGCGCCGGACGATGGCCTTGGTCAGTGGCAGGTTGAGACAGGATGAGATCGCTTCGGCGAGGGCTGGATTGGAATTGCCCGCAACCAGCTTGATGGAGCCGTTCTTGGCTGACACCGGGATTTTCCCCCGCGACATGGTGGATACGCTCGTCAACATCTGCGCCGCCTAGGATATCAAGCCGTTCAGGTCATCTGCACGCGCGCGAGCGTGATAACAAGGCATTGCCGCCGCTGGCAACAAGAAAGCCCGTGTTTTTCCTGCAAAATCGTGCGCGAGCCGGTTGTGCCGGGTCACTGCGCATTATAGGCCAGCGCGCGGGGGCTGGACGTGGGCGTTCGCTCCGGCTCGTCGATGGCGGCAATCGTCGGTCCAGCCGATGCCGGCGGTGCGGATTCCTGTGACGGCGGCGCTCCGGTGACGAGGGCGGTCAGTCCGCGCATTCCGGCCTGTGAAATCTTCTGCAGCACCCGATCATCGGCCGCGGCCCAGGCATCCCGTCCGCTTGTGCCGGCAGGCTCGGAGCCGCTGAGGCGCAAGGCGCGCTGCTGCTCACGGTCATAGACGTCCCAGACCCAGGCGATCGTGGCGGAGCCCTTGCGGGTGACTTGCGCGGCGTAATAGCTGCGGACCCGATAGGACGCCGATGCTTCGCGCGAGACGATGGATATGTTGCGGCTGGTGCTTTCGGTCTCCAGCGCGCGCACCAGACGGTCGAATACCTGCGGCGGCGGGCCGTCCACGGATTCGAAGGCGACGGTCGGACCGAAGCCCTGTGTGGCCATCGGGCTCGAGCCGTTGGCGGTGCAGCCGGCGGCAAGGCAGGGCAGGATCAGCAGCGCGGCAAGGCGCAATGTCCGCCACCTTTTCCAATCGGTTGCAATGCCCTGGATTTTCATGCCCGGCGGCCCGTTTGCGCATGCGCGGAATGGCGGCTCATCGGACGTGCGAGAAACCCCCGTCCGATCGTCGAGCGATATCGTTAAAATGCGTTAACGTCTAGGGCAGGGCGTCACGGTTCCAGCACAAGGGCGTGGATGTTGCGGCCGTAGTCCGGCTCGGCGCGGTGGGTGGTGCGCCGATAGCTGAAGAAACGCGGATCGGCATAGGTGCACAGCCCGACGTCGTGGATGGTTTGGATGCCCGCATCGGTCAGGCGGGTGCGGATGTAACCGGCGAGGTCGAACATCGCGTGATCGGGCCGGGCCGAAGGCACGAAGAACCGGGCGTTGGCCGGTGCTGCTTCGGTAAAGCGGGCGACAAACTCGATACCGACCTCATAGCTTGGCTGGCGGATCAAAGGCCCGATCGCCACGACGAGGTCGCCGCGCGTCGCGCCGAGTTCTTCCATCGCCGCAATGGTCGCTTCCAGCACGCCACTGAATGCGCCTTTCCAGCCGGCGTGAGCGGCACCGATCACCCGCGCCTTCGGATCGACGAACAGCACCGGACCGCAGTCGGCGGTGGTGATGCCGAGTGCGAGGCCGGGCGTTTTGGTCACCATCGCGTCGGCGCGGGGACGCGTCTCCTCTTGCCAAGGTGCAGTCGCGACCGCGACGTCCGGCGAATGGATCTGGAAGACGGTGAGAAAGCGCTCCGGCGCGACATCGAGGGTCTGCGCCATGCGGCGGCGGTTTTCGCGCACATGATCGGGATTGTCGCTAGAGCCAAGACCGCCATTGAGGCTGGCGTAGATGCCCTGCGAGACGCCGCCCTCGCGTGTAAAGAAAGCGTGGCGCACGCCGGGCAGCGTGGACAGCAAAGGCGAGGTGATGATCACTGCGCGGCCATGCCCAGTGGCGGCTGATCGGACAGGCCCGCCAGTGCCTCGATCGAGGGGTGCGAGATGCCGAGCACCTTGAACAGCGATCCCATCGCCTTCGGTCCGGTCCCGGTGAGCCGGGTCAGGGCGCTGGCGATGATCTCCGCGCCCTGCGGCTCGGAATGCTTGATCAGCGTCTGGGCGCGGGTGTCGATGCCCAGCGTTTTCAGGAACGTCCCCTGTTCGACAGGGCCATGGGCGCGGGCGCCGATGTCCTGCGCAGCCTGCGCCAGCGCCTGGAAATCGACATGCGCGGTGATGTCGGTGGTGCCTGGCGCCTTCAGCGGATTGGCGAAGGTGTGTTTTGCGATTGCCTGGAAAGTGTCGCCGGCATCGCTGCGCATATGGCCGTAATCGATGATCAGGGCCGCGCCGCCATGGTCGCGCAACCGCCGCGCCAGCAGCATGATCTCGTTGGCGGGCCGCCATTCAAAGATGGTGCCGACCGGCGCCGCACGGACATGCGGCGGCACCGACACCTCGAATCCCTTGGTCGGCTCCTTGGCGAGAACGAAGCTGAAGATGTCGTCGTCGACATCGATCATGCGCTCGTGCCAGCCATAGCTGGTCTTGACCATCTGATGCACCGGCAGTGCATCGAAATATTCGTTGGCGAGGATGATCGCCGGTCCTGGCGGAACGTCGTCGAGACGCTGATGCCATTGCACCGGGCGCGCGTCGGCCAGCGTATCGCGCTGGATCGCGCGCAGCGCCGGGCTGTGTTCGACGAGATGGACGTCGATCGCATTGTAGAACGCGGGCAGGATGCGCAGTGCCCGCAAGGCATCGGCCATCATGGTGCCGCGGCCCGGGCCCAGTTCGATGAGTTGCACCCTCTCGGGCATGCCCATCATATTCCACACCGAGGCCGACCACAGTCCGATCAACTCGCCGAACATCTGGCTGATTTCCGGCGCGGTGATGAAATCGCCCTCGCGGCCGAACGGATCGTGCGTGACGTAATACCCGTATTCAGGGTGCGACAGGCACAATTCCATGTAACGCGAGACCGGCATCGGCCCGGCGGTCGCGATCAGGTTGCGCAGATAGGTTTCAAACGGGCTGTAGCTCGTCACGCCATGTCTCGCTTACGGTAATCTCGCTTGCGCTCTCCGCGCCGACAGGCCACGACAATAAACCCCAGCCCCGCCACGATCATCGGCACTGACAGTATCATTCCCATGGTCAGTCCGCCCCACAGAAATCCAAGCTGTGGATCGGGTTCGCGGAAGAACTCGCCGGTGATGCGGGCAAGACCGTAGCAGGTCGCGAAAATACCAATGATCAGCCCGGGACGTTTCAGCGCGCCGGCGCGGATCATCACCGCAAGAATGATAAAGAGCAGGATGCCTTCCAGACCGGCCTCGTAGAGCTGGCTGGGATGGCGCGGCAGCGGGCCGCCATTGGGGAACACCATCGCCCACGGGACGCTGGCATCGGCGGGCCGGCCCCACAATTCGCTGTTGATGAAATTGGCGATGCGCCCGAGCAGCAGGCCGATCGGTCCGACCGCACAGGTGACGTCGCCGAGCGACAGTACGGGGATGCCGCGGCTTCTGCCGAAGGCCAGCACGGCGATCACGCAGCCGAGGAAGCCGCCATGGAACGACATGCCGCCCTTCCACAGTTCGAAAATCTCCATCGGATGCCGGGCGAAGTAGTCCAGATTGTAGAACAGCACGTAGCCGGTCCGGCCGCCGAGAATGATGCCGAGCGTCACCCAGAGGATGAAATCGTCGAAATCAGTGGGGGTCATCGGCGCCGGGCCGGCCCATAGTTTCTCGTTGCGGATAATGCTGCGCGCATAGAGCCAGCCGAGCACGATGCCGCCGATATAGGCTAATGCGTACCAGCGGATCGCGATCGGGCCGATCGCGATCGCAATCGGGTCGAACACCGGATAGGTCATCACAAGAGGCAAGGCGGGCAGCGCTGCGGCGAGGACGGGCATGAACGGAACGATCCTGCGAACGCGGCCAAATCACCGCACTTTCGTCATGGCGGCTGGGGCGGGGTCAAGTCAAGCCGAAGAGCCTGGCCCGTGGCATCTTGCATGCGGCTCGCGCGATCCCCATTGTTCTGACAAGCGTCGCAATCTTGCAGCATTTCGGAGACCCGAGGCATGACCCAGAGCACCAACCGCATTTTCGACGAGATCGGGCGCCTGATGAACGACGCGGCCGGCGCCGCGCAGGGCGTCAAGCGCGAGGTCGATACCGTGATCCGCAATCAGGCCGAGCGAATTCTGCGCGACCTCGATCTGGTCAAGCGCGAGGAGTTCGAGGCGGTGAAGGACATGGCGCGGCTCGCCCGCGAGGAGAACGAGGCGCTGAAAGCGCGGATCGCCGCGCTGGAGGCCAAAGCAATTGGTTCGCCTGGAGGCTAGGAGCCGAATGCCACGGGGCGGAAGGCATACAGCAGGTGCATGTCGATCTTGCCCTTGAGACCCTCCATCACCGCGAAGGCGCTGGCAGGTGACATCGGCGGGCTGTCGAGCCGGTCTTCCACCAGCATGGCGAAAATGTCGGCGATGGTGATCATCCGGACGAGATCGGAGATTTCCTCGCCTTTCAGCCCGTCAGGATAACCCGAGCCGTCCAGCATCTCGTGGTGATGCAGCACGACGTCGAGCATCTCGCGGGGGAAGTCACTGTGCGATTTCAACACGTCGTAGCCGATCTGCGCATGCTTTGAGAGCTCGATTTCCTCGCGCGGCGTCAAGGCTTCGGTCTTGTTGAGGATCGACAGCGGAATGTAGGCCTTGCCGACATCGTGGATCAGCGCGGCGCGGACCAGGCGGCGCTGGTCGTCCTCGCGCATGTTGAGATGCTGCGCGAATGCCACCGCATAGCCGGTGACGAGCAGGCAGTGCCGGTAGCTGCGGGCGTGATGCTTGTTGACGGCCATCAGCCACTCGCGGATCGAGGTGCGTTTCAGCGCCTTGAGAATCCTGGTTTCTGCCCGCATCACGTCGTCGAGGGTCAGCGGCTCGCCTGCCGGCAGCTTCTCGAAGATCTTCACCATCACCGCGGTCGCGGCACTGACGCCGGCCTTGAGCGCTTCGGCGCTCGAAGTGGCGTCCTCGGCAGCGTCCGGGAAGGAGGCGCGGACACGCTGCAGTATGGTGTCGGAATCGAACGGCCAGCGGATGGTGTCGGTGGCACCGAGCGACCAGGCCTGGGTGGATTCCCGATGCATTCCTTCAGCCAGCACGAACAGGCGCGGCAGCGCCTGGTAGGTCTTGTGGGTCAGCTTGCGACGGATGGCCTGCACGCTGCCGACGGAGCTGAGATCGATATCGACCACCACGCCGACATAGTTGTCCGCCGGGTTGTCAGGAATGTCCTGCGTCGAGATCTGATCGACGTCGCCGACATTCTGCAGAATGCTGGCCAGATCGTCGCTCAAATCGGGACGATCCGATGCCAGGAGCACGCGCCTTCTGGCGGGCATCCGTTGTGCCAAACCCATATTGCCTCTTCTGGGGGCCTGAGACCGAGTTCCGCCAAGTTCCAGCAAAACAGTTTCAGAACTCTTGAGAATTCTAACGATTTGGCTGGCGGCCGGCCGTGCCGGCATGCGGCT
The DNA here is from genome assembly GCA_964384815.1 of uncultured Afipia sp. Lineage (GTDB taxonomy): Bacteria > Pseudomonadota > Alphaproteobacteria > Rhizobiales > Xanthobacteraceae > Afipia. The sequence continues at coordinate 256,288 of CAYLLZ010000004.1, forward strand.
TTTTAGCCGGTGTTCCTTGTCATTTCGGGTCTGAGGGGCTAAGAACCGCTGCGTTCGCGGCCCCCGCACCCCTGGAGGCTTGCCGCGACGCTAGGGTGGGCCGCGACGCGGCCCTTAACTTTTGTAAAAACAAGGACTTATCAAAATGGCGACCGTCAAGGAATTGAAGGCGACCGCTCGTCCGAAGGCCGGCAAGGGGGCCGCTCGGGCTGAACGTCGCGCGGGCCGTGTTCCGGCCGTGATCTATGGCGACAACAAATCCCCGCTCACCATCTCGCTCGATGACGCCGAACTGCGCCAGCGCATTCAGGCCGGCCGCTTCCTGACGACGGTGTTCGACATCGATCTCGAAGGCAAGAAGCACCGCGTGATTCCGCGCGACTTCTCGCTGGACCCGGTGCGCGACTTCCCGCTTCACGTCGATTTCCTGCGCCTCGGTCAGGGCGCCAAGATCCGCGTCAGCGTTCCGTTGCATCTGCTGAACGGCGAAACCTCGCCGGGCGTCAAGCGTGGCGGTGCGGTCAACATCGTCACCCACACCATCGAGCTCGAAGCGCCGGCGGACAACATCCCGCAGTATCTCGAGGCCGATATCGGCAAGCTCGACATTGCCGGCTCGCTGCACCTCGGCGACATCAAGCTGCCGACGGGCGTGAAGGCTCTGACCCGTGAGGACGCCACTTTGGTGACCATCGTGCCGCCGTCGGGCTACGCCGAAGAGCAGAAGGCTGCTGCGGCCGGTGCGGCTGCTCCTGCGGCCGGTGCTGCTCCCGCAGCCGGTGCGGCTCCTGCGGCCGGCGCAGCCCCTGCGGCTGGCGCAGCCAAGGCTCCCGCTGCCGGTGGCGACAAGAAGAAGTAAGCGCCACTAGAGCGTATCGCTTTCTCGTGTCCTTTCGAATCCGAAGTTCGTTCGGAAGATCCTGCGACATGAAACGAACTTCGGATCCGGGACACGAGTGCCATGCGCCTGTTTGTCGGACTGGGTAATCCCGGATCGAAATATCAGGGTAACCGGCACAACATCGGGTTCATGGCGGTCGACGACATTGCACGGCGTCACGGTTTTGCACCGTGGCGCCGTCGCTTTCAGGGCGAGACTGCGGAAGGCACGCTCGATCGCGAGCGCGTCATCCTGCTCAAGCCCACCACCTACATGAACGAGTCGGGGCGGGCCGTGGCCGAGGCCGCGAATTTCTTCAAGCTTGGGCAAGGCGACATCGTGGTGTTTCACGATGAACTTGATCTGCCGCCGGCAAAGCTGCGGATCAAGACCGGTGGCGGACATGCCGGACACAATGGTTTGCGTTCGATCTCGGCGCATGTCGGCAACGACTATCACCGCGTGCGGCTCGGCATCGGTCATCCCGGCATCAAGGAGCTGGTCCACGCTTATGTGCTGAGCGATTTCGCCAAGGCCGAGCGGCCATGGGTCGAGGCGCTCTGCGACGCAGTTGCCGACAACGCGGCACTGATCGCGACCGGCAAGGAAGGTACGTTCCAGAACAAGGTGCATCTGGCGATGGATGCGAAGGGCTTTGGAGCAAAGGATAGCGACGAGGGCGGGTCGAAGTCCGCGAAGTGATCGAAAGTAGCCGCTCTCGTCATTGCGAGCGAAGCGCAGCAATCCAGAGTTACCGAAACTTGGATTGCTTCGTCGCTTCGCTCTCTCGCAATGACGGCAAGAAAGATCGAGGATGCGATGGGATTTAAATGCGGTATCGTCGGACTGCCGAATGTCGGCAAGTCCACGCTGTTCAATGCGCTGACAGAGACAGCGGCGGCGCAGGCGGCAAATTATCCGTTCTGCACCATCGAGCCGAATGTCGGCGCGGTGGCGGTGCCTGATCCGCGACTCGACAAGCTCGCCGAGGTTGCCAAATCAGCGCAGATCATCCCGACCCAGCTCACCTTCGTTGATATTGCGGGCCTCGTGAAAGGCGCGTCGAAGGGTGAGGGTCTCGGCAACCAGTTTCTCGCCACCATCCGCGAGGTCGATGCAGTGGCGCATGTGGTGCGCTGCTTCGAAGATTCCGACATCACCCATGTCGAGGGCAAGATCGCGCCGCTCGCCGATATCGAGACCATCGAGACCGAGCTGATGCTGGCCGATCTCGAAAGCCTCGAGAAGCGAGTCGACAACCTCAGCAAGAAAGCCAAGGGCGGCGACAAGGAATCCAAGGAGCAGCTCGATCTGGTCGAGCGCGCGCTGACGCTGCTGCGCGACGGCAGGCCGGCGCGTTTTCTCGAGCGCAAGCCGGAGGAGGAGCGCACGTTTCGCATGCTCGGGCTGCTGACGTCAAAGCCGGTGCTGTATGTCTGCAACGTCGATGAGGGCGCCGCCGCCAGCGGCAACGCGTTCTCGCAGCAGGTGTTCGAGCACGCGAAGAAGGAAGGCGCGGTTGCTGTCGTCATCTCCGCCAAGATCGAATCCGAGATCGCCACGCTGTCGCGTGAGGAGCGTGCCGAATTCCTCGATACCCTCGGCTTGGAAGAGGCCGGTCTCGACCGCCTGATTCGTGCCGGCTATGAGCTGCTGCATCTCATCACCTATTTCACGGTGGGTCCGAAGGAAGCGCGCGCCTGGACGATCACGCGGAACACCAAGGCGCCGGCGGCGGCGGGCGTGATCCATACCGACTTCGAGAAGGGCTTCATCCGCGCCGAGACCATCGCCTATGACGACTACGTCAAGCTGGGCGGCGAAGCGGGTGCGCGGGATGCTGGCAAGTTGCGGCTGGAAGGTAAGGAGTATGTGGTCGCCGACGGCGACGTGATGCACTTCCGCTTCAACACGTAAGGCTGATTGTCGCCGGATGCGTCGAAAGACGCATCCGACACGCGCGTTGTCCGCCTCAATACTGCGGGCTGTGTTCGCCCTGCTCGCGGATCGCGCCGAGGTGCTCGTTGATGCGGAAGATGATCAGGACGAATTCCGCCGCGATGCGCGCGAAGATCACGCCAACCACGACGCTGACCAGGGTGGAGAGCACCAGAATCAGGCCGCCGAACGGGCTGATCGCCATGTGCATCAGGCCGGTGAAGATGCCTGAAATGCCGAACAGAATAATGAGCGCGATCACCAGCCAGTAGAACGATTTGATGATGGTGGGGGTGATGAATCGATCCCACTGGAAAAGGTCTTTGATCTGGAACATCGTTGATCTCCTTCACCCTGCGGCGCGTCGTTGTCGCATGATGCGGGATTTCAGGGAAGCGTCTTGCGCCAAAGAAGCGCGTGGAAATCTTCTTGAAATGCCATGCTCTGTCCGCAATTTCATTGAGCGGGCCGTCCATGGGCATGGCTGATCCGCAGTGAAGCGCTTGAGGCGGGCGAGCCATATGGCACACTCCCATTTCCACCCGCGGTGTGCCGATGACGCTGTTTTTTGAAGATTTTACGCCCGGACCCTTCGGCCGTTTCGGCCCCTATCACGTGTCGCGGGAGGATATCATTGCGTTCGCCTCCGAATTCGATGCCCAGCCGATGCATCTCGATGAGGAGGCGGCCAAGCGCTCGCTGCTGAAAGGGTTGGCCGGCTCGGGCTGGCACCTGTGCGCGATCGCCTCGCGGATGTCCCATGACGGCTTCCTGCATCGCACCGCCGTGCTCGACTCGCCCGGCGCCGATGAGGTGAAATGGCTGTCGCCGCTGCGCCCCGGTGACGATCTGATGCTGGATGTCGAAATCGCAAGCAGCCGGCCTTCACCGAGCCAGTCGGACCGTGGTCTGGTTCATCTTGTCGAAACGATCCGCAACGCGGCGGGCCAGACGCTGCTCAGCCTGCGACTGCCGCTGATGGTGCAACGGCGCGACAGGGCGGGAGTATCCTCATGAGTTATTTCGAGGATCTCAAGCCGGGCGATCATCGCGAGATCGGCTCCTATACCTTCACCGCCGAGAACATCGCTGCCTTCGCGCGGCAGTTCGATCCGCAGCCAGTCCATCTCGACGAGGAAATTGGGTGCGCTTCGACCTTCGGCGGGTTGTCGGCGTCCGGGTGGCATGTCTGTGCAGCTTGGATGAAAGTGATGGTCGCGGATTTCACGCGTGCGGCCGCAGAGCGTGCGGCGCGGGGCGAGACGACGGCCGCGCCTGGCCCATCGCCCGGCTTTCGCGATCTGAAATGGCTGAAGCCGGTGCTCGCCGGTGACACCGTGGCCTACGCATGGGAGGTGCTGTCGACCCGCGCCTCGGAGTCGCGGCCGCAATGGGGGCTGGTGAATTTCTTCAACACCGGCGTCAACCAGCACGGCGAGCGCGTGTTTTCGTTCGAGGCAACCGTGTTCATGCCGCGCCGGCCACACTGACGTCCCTACTTCATCCACGCCAGCAGCAGGACGATGATGGCGAGGCCGAGAAAGATGACAAAGCGAAGAAGGATGACCAGAAGGCTTTGCCTCGGGGCATGCAGCGGAATCGGATCGGTGTTGTCCGGTTTGATGATCTTCACGACAGGGGCCCGCGCAAAATCCGCCGCGATAGCCGGCGTTGGATCTTGGTCGCGGGATGCGCGGATCAGGTTCGATCGATTGTTTGCCTAACCGGCATAATGCAGCAAAACGCCCTCTCCCAGAAGGAGAGGGCGTGCTTGATCCGCCGTCAGACGATCGGTCAATCCTGCAGTTCGCCGGGCCGTTTCCACTGTGCCAGATTGTCGGCCACCATGCGGGTGGATTTCATCGCGGTCTGGCTCAGCTTGGTGAAGTTGGCCAGTTCGCGCTGCACGCGCTGACCCTCATCCTGCATGAAGGTGCGCAGCGTTTCCAGTTCGGCAATCAGGTTGTCGATCTCGGTCGCAGTGGCGCCAGCGACGCGCTGGATCAGCGTGTTGGCGTTGCTGACGGTCGCCTCCGCGGTCGAATCGAGCGCGCCATCCGCATTCTGGGCTGCGGGCGTGCGGCGAAGGTAGGCGATATCGTTGCGGACGAAGTCGCGGATGCCCGCCTCGACGTCCGACACCGCCTTGAGGTCGGCATCCGTTTCGGTCACGTCATGTCTTTCCGGTTGAACTGCATTCATCGGCTGTCTCCTGCTGGCGGATTGTCCCCCGCGCGACGAAGTCACCGGCGCATCAGTCCAGCCGATCGTGACGATAACACGGCCAATCTGCGGCGAGGCCCGCACGATTCACCGGCATCAAAATGGGACACATGGCGTTTCGATGCGCGAGGGTGGACGAACTGCGCGCGGGAACCTGGCCGGCTTGCTGCGCGTTCTGGGTTTGAAGACGTGGAGTGAGCCTATGACGAAGCACATCCAGCCTGTCCCCGAGGAAAACCGCAGTCCTAACGGCCCTGGCAGTACCCCGCAGGTCGCGATCGACACCACCAAGGGGCATCGCGACGACGAGAAACGTAATATCGACGAGCAGGGCGACCACGCCAATCTCAATCAGAACACCAGTCACCGCCGCTCGGGGTGAGGGCGTATCCTGCTTTAAGATTTCATAAACCTTGATGCCACAGAGCGAGCGCTGTCACGGCTTTAGGCATGAAGGCGCGGGCCGCTGTCGGCCGGCTGACCGGAAGTCGGCAGCCCGAATCCGGGAGCCGCTAACGTGGTGCGGTGATCTGTTTGCCACGAGCGCGGCAGTCAGGCCTTGGCCTTCTTCCTCGCGACTTTCTCGCCGGGGGCAGTTTTGTCAGATGCGCCGTTCTTTGAAGCAGCGACCGCCGCTTCGGTGATGCGCCGGATCGCTCGGGCGTAGCTGTCGGCAATGTTGTCGGCGGACATCTGCATTCGCCGGATCGCGGCGCCGCCTTCCTCCGCCGCCTGCCTGGCGATCTGCTTGTAGCGCTGTCGTGCTTCGCCATCCTTGGCCTTGGCAGCGAGCGCGTTGTAGCGATCGCGCGTGCCTTTGACCGCAGCCGTCAAGGCTTTGTGCTGCTGTTTCGCAAGCTTCCGGATCACGGCATCCAGATCAGCGCCCGCCATGGTTCAGTCCCCCAGATGATGTGAAAAACACTGAAGGGTGACGTAGCAGGTGGGGAGGGGGCCATGCAATCGAAGTGAAGTAACATCTATCAGCAGAGTAAAAGGTTACTCCGGGCGCTCCGCCTGCCGTCCTACAGCTAACAGATCGGGCAGTTGACCATCGCGAATAAAGCCCATTTCTAGCGCGGCTGCCTTGTTCAAAATTGCCGTCTGAGCATGGCGACCCCAAGTGCTGCCTCGGGCGCTTTCAGGTAACGCGAACCTAATTTGATGTTTGACGGCTGATGCTGACTTGGCCCCGACTGCTGACGCGAAGACTTCGCAGAATTTCTCGAACTCCTTGTCTAACCTTCCTCCTGGAGAGTTGGATTTTTTCCAGCTGTCACTCGGGCCAAATTTCTGAACTAATCTTTTATAGAGAACCCGGCGCACGTCGCCGGTCCAAATGTCTGGCTGATGACTCATAATACTTTCCTTTGAAAATCGATCAGAAGGTGTCTGCGCGGATAGCGCAGAATGCCATATTCAAGTAGGGCGTAGTGTCTAAGTCAAATAGGCAAAACGCCGAATGCACTACCTCTTCTTCCAACCGCCCCGTCGTCCCGGTGCACCGCCGCTCGAGCGCGGCGTGATCTCATCCTTGATCACACCGCCGAATTCCGGACCGCCGTCGCGCATCGATTTGGGCTTGTAGATACGGCTTTCCGGACCTGGCCCCATCTCGTCGAGCGTCGGCTTGCGAGCGCGGGTCGGTTTCTTTGCGCCCGCACGGTCCGGCTTCACCTCGTGCCAGGTGGCAATGCCCATTTCATCCAGCGAGGGTTTATGGATGCGCGAGCCGCCCCGGCCGCTTTTTCCTGCCGATCCGCCGCGTGAGGCGGAAGAGCCGGGCGGCAGGTTGGCGGACTCGCCGTATTTCTTCGCGCCGGTATAGGCGCCGGCCTTGCCGGTAACCGCCTTCTGCTTGGCGGTGGGATCGTCCACCACCGCCATCTCGGTGGCTCGCAGGCGCTTGACCTCGTCGCGCAGCCGTGCGGCTTCCTCGAAATTGAGGTCGGCGGCGGCTTCGCGCATCCGGGTTTCGAGATCGGCGAGCACTGCCTCGAAATTGTGCCCGATCGAAATGACATCGTCGGTCATGCCGCCGCTGCCGGTCTCGATCAGCACGTGGTCGCGCTCGTAAACGCTATTGAGAATGTCGCCGATCGATTTCTTCACGCTCTCCGGCGTGATGCCGTTGGTTTCATTGTAGGCAACCTGCTTCTCGCGGCGGCGGTCGGTCTCGGCGATCGCGCGCTCCATCGAGCCGGTGACTTGGTCAGCGTAGAGGATCACCTTGCCGTCGACATTGCGCGCGGCGCGGCCGATGGTCTGAATCAGGGACGTCTCACTGCGCAGAAAACCTTCCTTGTCGGCATCGAGAATGGCAACCAGAGCGCATTCGGGAATGTCGAGACCCTCGCGCAGCAGGTTGATGCCGACCAGCGCATCGAACGCGCCGAGGCGCAGATCGCGGATGATCTCGATGCGTTCGATGGTGTCGATGTCGCTGTGCATGTAGCGCACGCGGATGCCCTGTTCGTGCAGGTATTCGGTGAGATCTTCTGCCATGCGCTTGGTCAGCACGGTAACCAGCGAGCGGTATCCGGCCTGCGCGGTAGCACGGACCTCGCCGACAAGGTCGTCCACCTGCGTGCGCGCCGGCCGCACATGCACCGGCGGATCGGTGAGGCCGGTGGGGCGGATCACCTGCTCGACGAAGACGCCGCCGCTTTGTTCGAGCTCCCATGCCGCCGGAGTCGCCGACACCGCGACGGATTGCGGGCGCATCATGTCCCATTCCTCGAAGCGCAGCGGCCGGTTGTCCATGCAGGAGGGCAGGCGGAAGCCGTATTCGGCGAGCGTCGCTTTGCGGCGGAAGTCGCCTTTGAACATCGCGCCGATCTGCGGAATGGTGACATGGCTTTCGTCCGCGAACACCAGCGCATTGTCGGGCACGTATTCGAACAGCGTCGGCGGCGGCTCGCCCGGCTTGCGGCCGGTGAGATAGCGCGAATAGTTCTCGATACCGGCGCAGCTTCCGGTCGCTTCCATCATTTCGAGATCGAAGGTGGTGCGCTGTTCGAGGCGCTGCGCTTCCAAGAGGCGGCCCTGCGCATGCAACTGGTCGAGCCGCCATTTCAGCTCGGTCTTGATGCCCTTGATCGCCTGAATCAGGGTCGGGCGCGGCGTCACATAATGCGAATTGGCGTAGACCTTGATGAATTCAAGCTCGTCCTGCTTGTGGCCGGTGAGCGGATCGAATTCCTCGATGCTCTCCACCTCGTCGCCGAACATGTTGACGCGCCATGCGCGGTCCTCGTAGTGCGCCGGGAAAATGTCGATGACATCGCCGCGCACGCGGAAGGTGCCGCGGCTGAAATCGGCCGAGGTGCGCTTGTATTGCAGGGCAACGAGGTCGGCGATCAGTTGCCGCTGGTCGATCCGCTCGCCTTTCTTCAGCGCGAAAGTCATCGCGGTGTAGGTCTCGACCGAGCCGATACCGTAGATGCACGACACCGAGGCGACGATGATGACGTCGTCGCGCTCCAGCAGCG
>CAYLLZ010000005.1:0-192812 GCA_964384815.1 uncultured Afipia sp.
AACGCTAGCCCCCTTCGTATTACCGCGGCTGCTGGCACGAAGTTAGCCGGGGCTTATTCTTGCGGTACCGTCATTATCTTCCCGCACAAAAGAGCTTTACAACCCTAGGGCCTTCATCACTCACGCGGCATGGCTGGATCAGGGTTGCCCCCATTGTCCAATATTCCCCACTGCTGCCTCCCGTAGGAGTTTGGGCCGTGTCTCAGTCCCAATGTGGCTGATCATCCTCTCAGACCAGCTACTGATCGTCGCCTTGGTGAGCCGTTACCTCACCAACTAGCTAATCAGACGCGGGCCGATCTTTCGGCGATAAATCTTTCCCCGTAAGGGCTTATCCGGTATTAGCACAAGTTTCCCTGTGTTGTTCCGAACCAAAAGGTACGTTCCCACGCGTTACTCACCCGTCTGCCACTGACGTATTGCTACGCCCGTTCGACTTGCATGTGTTAAGCCTGCCGCCAGCGTTCGCTCTGAGCCAGGATCAAACTCTCAAGTTGGACTTGAACTTTGAACCGGCTGATCACAACGTTTGACGAGGTCCCACCATTGTTAGCCGAAGCCAACTTGCTGTCTGCGATTCACATCGCTGACAACGATGGTGTAACCTTTGAAACGTGTACCGCCGAAGTCTTTCGTCCGGTCTCAATCCCTTGAAAGCATAAGCTTTCCCGCGATCGAGACCCGCAAGGACTCCGCCGTCCACGTTTCTCTTTCTTCATCTTTACTTGTCAAACAGCCCGGAGCCGAAGGCTCCAGCCGCTCGTGGCCGAGCGGCGAAACTTACAGTCTCTACCTTTAGAGAGACTTTCGCAACCTCATCCGACGCCGAATGACAACCGACAACTATCGGCTGTTTTTCACTCATCGAAGTGAGGAGCTAGAGAGGCACAGAAGCTTGCCTGGGCAGGTCGCCCCGGCGCCGCCGCGCTCAGTGGCCGGGTTATAGGCCCCCCTAACTGCGCTTGTCAACGCCCTTGTCGAGAAATTGTCATCCTGCACAAAGAAATCGACAACCGTCGAGAAGTGCTGATTTATCAGGGGTTCGCGCCGTACTTGAGCCACATTCCTGCGACGTTCTGCACAGCGGAGAATAATCTCGCGTCGCCGCCTTGGCCAGCCGAGGCGGTTTCGGTCGCGGGTTTTTTCGGCTAACACATTCGTTCCCCGCGGGGGCGGCGGATCTCGGACCTGAAAAGCCACATCGTGGCGCTCATCCGGCTTAGGCAACGACGTTGGGGACGGCGGTTTTGAACCATAGAGCGCCACGCGGGGGATATGACAGCCGCACCGGGATCATCGATCTCGGCCACGAACCCCCGCTCTCTGTCGACGGAACGGAAGCCGCGGTCATCGACCGCCGCCGCGTCTCGGTGCAATGGTTCAGCGGCACGATCCTGACGGGTCTTTGCGGCGCAGCTCTTATCGGCGGCGCCGTTTTTGCGTCCCTCGACGGCGAAATGACCTTTGCTCGCGTTCCAGAGCGCGTGGAAAGCGCGCTCCGCGGCGCCTTCAGCGGCGTCGATAAAGCCGCCGTCGCCCGCAAGAGCGACCGCCTGCCGCCGCCCAGCGAGAATGCCGCGACCCGGCAGATGATTCGGGTCTCCACCGTCACCCGGGTCGGCAACCGCGACGTGGTCCGCGTCCGCCCCTTCGTCCGAATCGCCGGCAACCTGGCGATGACCACCAGCGAACTGTCCGCGAAAGTTCCTCCCTTCAACCCGCAGCGCCTTCTGACCGATGTCGGCACGCCCACGCCCGCCGACGGCAGCGATGCGCAGAATCCCAATGTGGGCGAGCCCGACGCCGAGGTCTCCTTCGTCACCCGCGACCTCAATGCCGTGCTGCCCCGCGCCAAGATCGCCGCCAGCGTTGCGATCGAAGAGGTCCTGATGCGAGTGCGCGACGCCACCAACTGGCGCGGCGCGACCGGGGTTCGGTATGCGTCCAGCTCCGGAACCGACATCAAGATGGCCTATGCCGGCGAAGGCGGCATCGACCCCTATGCCGGCTTCGCGGCGCGCCTCATTCCCGAAAACGTCACGCTGCTCGCCAAGACCAAGGATCAGGTCACCGGCGGCAACCCGACCGGCGAGCGCGTCCATGTCGTCAAGAAGGGCGACACCATCCAGTCCATTCTGCGCGAGCAAGGCGCCTCCCCTGAGGAAGTCCGCGCCATCGCCGCCAATCTCGGCCCGCGCGGCCGCAATGGCGGGCTGCGCGAAGGCCAGAAAATCCGGATCCTGATGGCGCCGATCGGCCCCGGCCTGCCGCTGCAGCCGGTGCGCGTGATCGTCGCCAACGAAGCCACCATCGAGGCCGTTGCCGCGCTGTCCGATCTCGGCCGCTACGTCGCCGTGGATGCGCAAAGCTTCAACAACGTCACCGAAACCGCGTCAAAAGACGATGATGACGAGGATGAGGATGACGGCACCGGCGTGCGGCTCTACCAAAGCATCTACGAGACTGCACTGCGCGATAAGGTGCCGCAAACCGTCATCGAGGATCTGATCCGCGTCTATTCCTATGACGTGGACTTCCAGCGCAGGGTGCAGCCCGGCGATTCCTTCGAGGTGTTCTTCGCCGGCTCCGATGACGAGAACGCGTCCGCCGCTTCCAACGAAAAAAACGAGGTGCTGTTTGCGGCCCTCACCGTCGGCGGCGAGACCAAGAAATACTACCGTTTCCAGACCCCGGACGATGCCGTGGTCGACTACTATGACGAGACCGGAAAGAGCGCGAAGAAGTTCCTGGTGCGCAAGCCGGTCAACACCGCGATCATGCGCTCCGGTTTCGGCGGGCGCCGCCATCCGATCCTCGGCTACACCAAGATGCACACCGGCGTGGACTGGGCCACCGCCTACGGCACGCCGATCTTCGCCTCCGGCAACGGCGTGATCGAGAAAGCACAGTGGGAAGGCGGCTACGGCAAATACATCCGCATCAAGCACCCCAACGGCTACGAGACCGCCTACGGCCACATGAGCGCCTATGCCAAGGGCATGGAGCCGGGCAAGCGGGTGCGCCAGGGTCAGGTGATCGGCTATGTCGGCTCGACCGGCATGTCGACCGGCGCGCATGTCCACTACGAGATTCTGGTCAACGGCCGCTTCGTCGATCCGATGCGCGTCAAGCTGCCGCGCGGCCGCTCGCTGGAAGGCCCGCTGCTCGCGAGTTTCGAGACCGAGCGCGATCGCCTCGACCGCATGATGGCCTCCCGCAACGCGCCGAAGGTGGCGCAGGATACGCCGGCTCCGCCGCCGGTCGCTTCGCTGCCGCCGATCTCCTCCAAGATTTCCAATACCCAGGCCAGCATCCGCTAGCCCTGCTCCGGGATTTAAAGCAGGCCGTGGCCTGCTTGCCCTGACGCAATCCCGCGCGCGATGTTCACGCGCGGGGGCATGCCACGCCGGTGCATCTCACTGTTTTCGCGCATCGACATCGATGCGCTTGCCCGCGGTGATACTGAACTCCTTCTCGTAAGGCTCACCGCCCTCGCCCGAGATCACCGCGACGTAGTTGCCGGCGCCGAGCGCGAGATTGAGGTTTTCGTCGAAATAGGTGCCGAACGATACCCGATCGTTGTTGATGTCGCGTTCGGTGCCGAAGATCTCGACCGATTTTCCCGGACCAAGCTTCATGCCGAGCACGCCGGCATCGAGATTGATCTCCAGCCGCGTCGGCGCGCCGGTCTTGACCTCGACCCGCACGATTTTCCGCGCCACGCCGACCGAAGCGATGACATCGTAGCTGCCGGTTGGCAAATCGAATTTCGACAGCGGATCGTAGACCGTCGCGATCCATTCGCCGTCCTTGCCTTCCTCGACGGACGGCTTGCGCACCTCGACGGCAAAACCCTTCTCCGCCTTCGGACCGCCCGGTGCATAGACCGCGCGGACCAAGAGCTTGCCGGCATCGAGCGTCATCGGCACGTTGATCGAATCGCCCGCCGCCAAGACGAACGCCTTCTCGCTCATCGCACTGCCGCGCGTCAGCCGCAGTGTGTAGCTGCCCGACGGCAACACGAAACGCGGCACCGGCTTGTATTCGGTGGTGACGACCTCGCCCTTGGCGTTCACCACCTCCCAGGTCGGCTCCTGCATCTTCTCGCCCGAGCCCTGCACCGTGCCCTCGCTGGTGACGTAGCCGGCGTCGAGCACGATATCGAGCGAGAGCGGCTTGCTCTTCTCCACCGCGATCGAATGCTGGCGCGTGACAAAACCATACTGCACTTCCAGCACATACGGCCCCGGTTCGATCACGTCGGCGAACGGCGCGCCGTAGAAAGTCGTAACATGCTCGCCCTTTTCGCCGCCGCGCGGGGTGAAGAAGCCCCACACCACGTCGTTGTTGTTGTCGGTGATCGGATCGAGGCCGGGCGCAAGACGCGCCACACCGCGAATGTTCTTGCCCTGATAGGCATCCGCCACCGGCTTGGCAGGCGCCTCGCTCTGCACCTTGCCGCCCTGCGCGGCTTCCACGGCGCGGCCAAGCGCCTTTTCGAGGCCGTCGGCATTGCTTGCGTCGAGATAGACGCCGCCGGTGGCACGCGCGATGCACTGAAGCTGGGTCTTGGCAGCCGGGTCGGCGACATCGAAGCCGATCACATGCGCAGTGAAGCCGACGCCCGCTTTCTTGAGCTCGGCGGCAACGGCACACGGATCGGGATTGCAGGTCTCGATCCCGTCCGAGACCAGCACCACGGTGGCCTTGTTCTCCGTCGCGCGCAGGGCCTGCGCCGCCGCGCGCAAGGCGTCGGCCATCGGCGTCTTGCCCTTGGGATTGAGGCCGTTCACCGCATCGCGAATCCGCGCCGGATCGAACTTCGACACCGGCACCAGCAGCTCGATATCCTTGCAGTCGCCCTTGGTGCGGTGGCCGTAGGTCATCAGGCCGAGGCGGTCGCCGGGCCGCCATTTGGCGAGAATGGAATCGACTGCGCGGCGCGCCGCCGAAATCTTCGACTGGCCATCGACCTGCCCCCACATCGAGCCGGAGGCATCGAGAATAAGAATGGCGTCGCCTTGCGCCGCCGCGGGCGCAACCGGGATCGACACTGACATCAGCAGGCAACCGGCCAGCACGGCCGGACGGACGAATGACGGCAAGACAGCCTCCCAACCCAAACTAGCCCGTGCCATCTGTTGCCAATTCGGCGGCATCTTGGAAGCGAAATTTTCGCTTGCAGCCAAAGGACGCGTCGCCGCAAAGAAAAACACGGCTGGCGTGAGCCAGCCGCGTCGCACTTTACCCGCTCGGGGCCGGTCAGTTCAGCTTGCGCTTCGGCGGCACCTCAAGTTCGGCGTCCTCCTCGGCGGATCGCGCCGTCTTGCCGTTGAAGGTCAGGCCGCCCTTGCCGGCCGAGATCTTGACCGTGGTGCCGTCCAGCACCTCGCCGGCGAGGATCATCTCGGCCAGCGGATCCTGCACGTTGCGCTGGATCACCCGCTTCAGCGGCCGCGCGCCATAAGCCGGGTCCCAGCCCTTGTCGGCGAGCCAGTCGCGCGCACGATCGTCCAGCACAAGGTCGATCTTGCGATCTTCTAGCAACTTGCGCAGCCGGCCGAACTGGATGTCCACGATCCGGCCCATCTCGCTCTTCTGCAAGCGGTGGAACAGGATGATCTCGTCGATGCGGTTGAGGAATTCGGGGCGGAAGTGCGAACGCACCATCGCCATCACCTGCTCGCGCACCGCGCCGGTGTCCTCGCCTTCCGGCTGGTTGACGAGGAATTCGGCGCCGATGTTCGAGGTCATGATGATCAGCGTGTTGCGGAAGTCCACGGTGCGGCCCTGACCGTCGGTCAGGCGGCCGTCATCGAGCACCTGCAACAGGACGTTGAACACGTCCGGATGCGCCTTTTCGATCTCGTCGAACAGCACGACCTGATAAGGCCGCCGCCGCACCGCCTCGGTCAGGGCGCCGCCCTCGTCATAGCCGACATAGCCCGGAGGCGCGCCGATCAGCCGCGCCACCGAATGCTTCTCCATGTATTCGGACATGTCCATGCGGACCAGCGCGGTCTCGTCATCGAACAGATATTCGGCGAGCGCCTTCGTCAGCTCGGTCTTGCCGACGCCGGTGGGCCCTAAGAACATGAACGAGCCGATCGGCCGGTTCGGGTCCTGCAATCCCGCGCGTGCACGGCGCACCGCAGTCGAGACCGCACGCACCGCCTGCGCCTGACCGACGACGCGCTTGGAGAGCATGTCCTCCATACGCAGCAGCTTGTCCTTCTCGCCTTCGAGCATCTTGTCGACCGGCACGCCGGTCCAGCGCGACACCACCTGGGCGATGTTGTCGGCGGTGACGGCCTCGTCGATGGTTGACGCGCTCTCGCTGGCCTCCACCGTCGCGAGCTTCTTCTCGAGGTCGGGAATGCGGCCATAAGCGAGCTCGCCCGCGCGCTGGTACTCGCCCTTGCGCTGGGCATTGGCCAATTCAGTACGCGCCTGCTCAAGCTCGCTCTTGAGCTTCTGCGCATCGGAGAGCTTGCTCTTTTCAGCCTGCCATTTCGAAGTGAGATCTGCCGATTTCTTCTCAAGATCAGCCAGTTCGCCTTCCAGCGTCTGCAGGCGACTCTTGGAGCCGGCATCGGTCTCCTTCTTCAGCGCCTCCTGTTCGATCTTGAGCCGCACGATCTCGCGGTCCAGCGAGTCGAGCTCTTCCGGCTTGGAATCGACCTGCATCTTCAGCCGCGCCGCCGCCTCGTCGACAAGGTCGATGGCCTTGTCGGGCAGGAAGCGGTCGGTGATGTAGCGGTTCGACAGCGTCGCCGCCGCGACCAGCGCGGAATCGGCGATCCGCACGCCGTGGTGCAGCTCGTATTTCTCCTTGAGGCCGCGCAGGATCGAGACCGTGTCCTCAACGGTCGGCTCGGTGACGAACACCGGCTGGAAGCGCCGCGCCAGCGCCGCATCCTTCTCGACATGCTTGCGATACTCATCGAGCGTGGTCGCGCCGATGCAGTGCAGTTCGCCCCGCGCCAGCGCCGGCTTGAGCAGATTGGAGGCGTCCATCGCGCCGTCCGCCTTGCCGGCGCCGATCAGCGTGTGCATCTCGTCGATGAACAACACGATGCCGCCTTCGGCGGCGGTCACCTCCTGCAGCACGGCCTTCAGCCGCTCCTCGAACTCGCCGCGATATTTCGCACCGGCGATCAGCGCGCCGAGATCGAGCGCGAGCAGCTTCTTGTCTTTCAAACTCTCAGGTACGTCACCGTTGATGATGCGCAGCGCCAGCCCCTCGACGATGGCGGTCTTGCCGACGCCGGGCTCGCCGATCAGCACCGGATTGTTCTTGGTACGCCGTGACAGAACCTGAATCGTGCGGCGGATTTCCTCGTCGCGGCCGATCACCGGATCGAGCTTGCCGTCACGCGCAGCCTGGGTCAGGTCACGGGCATATTTCTTCAGCGCGTCATAGGCATTCTCCGCCGAGGCGCTGTCGGCGGTACGCCCCTTGCGCAGCGCGTTGATCGCCGCGTTGAGATTCTGCGGATTGACGCCGCCCTTGGCGAGGATCTTGCCCGCCTCGCTGTCCTTGTCGAGCGCCAGCGCCAGCAACAGCCGCTCCACGGTGACGAAACTGTCGCCGGCCTTCTCACCGGCCTGCTCGGCGGCAGCGAAGGCACGCGCGGTTTCCGGCGCGAGATAGATCTGCCCGGCCCCGCCGCCCGAGACTTTCGGCAGCTTGGCGAGAGCGTCTTCGGTTGCTTTGAGAATGGCGCGCGAATTGCCGCCCGAACGGTCGATCAGCCCGCCCGCCAGCCCTTCGCTGTCGTCGAGCAAGACCTTCAGAATGTGCAGCGGCGAGAACTGCTGATGTCCCTCGCGCGACGCAAGCGATTGTGCCGACTGAATGAATCCCTTCACACGGTCGGTATATTTTTCAATATTCATACGATGTATCCCTCAGCCTGCGCGGGCGCCCCGAAAGCACGCCCGCCGCATCTTCAATGGGTTGGACCGGCATTGCACCGGCTTGACCACAATGTGGGCACAGTGTGCGCCCGGCGGAAGGGGGTGCCGGCCCAATTTCGGCGCCATGATTTCAAGGACATTGATCTCGGGCGCCTTGGCGGCCGGATCGTAAAGACGCTAGAAGGCAGCATGCTTGACCCATCTCATGGCACGCTGGCCGGCCTGTATCGCTATCCGGTGAAAGGGCTGTCGGCCGAGGCGCTGGCCGGCGCCACGCTCGCGCCCGGCCAGACGATTCCCTGTGACCGCCGCTATGCCATCGAGAATGGGCCGATCGGGTTCGATCCGGCGCAGCCCCGGCATTTCCGCAAAATCCATTTCCTGATGCTGATGCGCAATGAGCGCCTCGCCGCGCTGCGCACGCGGTTCGACGACGCCAGCGGCGACCTCAGCATCGTCTACAACAGCCGTGAGGCGGCGCGCGGCAATCTCGAGACGGCGCAGGGCCGCGCCGCGATCGAGGATTTCTTCGCCGGGAATTTCACCAAGGAGCTGCGCGGGCCGCCGAAGATCCTGTCGGCGCCGAACCACAGTTTCTCGGATGCGCCCGAGAAGGTGGTCTCGCTGGTGAACCTTGCCAGCGTCGCCGCGATCGAGGACGCAGCCGGCGCGCCGGTCGATCCGCTGCGGCTACGCGCCAATCTCTATGTGCAGGGATGGCCGGCCTGGCACGAGCTAGGCACTGCGGGCTGCGAGCTTAGCATTGGGAAAACGCGGCTGCGCGTCGTGCGCGATATCGTGCGATGCGCCGCGGTGAATGTCGATCCCGTCACAGCCGAGCGGGATCTCAACGTGCCCGCCACGCTGACGCGCAGCTTCGCCCACCAGTATTGCGGGATCTATGCGGAAGTGATCACCGGGGGCGAGATCGTCCCCGGCGACACCATTCGGATCATGAAGGAAAGCTAGCTCAGCTCGAGGGCATCACGTAGGCGTAGATGCGTCCGCGCGAATAGACCGACTCGGCCACGCGGCGGCCGTGATTGCCGGAGATCACAATCGGATTGCCCTTAGCGTCGATGCCGCTGACAATCCCGACATGCCCGCCGCGCCGTCCGCGCGACATCACGGCGATGGCGCCGACCTGCGGTCCGGAGATGCGCTGGCCGTAGCGGGCGAACGAGCTTGCCATGTCCGAGCCGGTGCCGCGATGGCCGGTCCGCTGCAGCACCATGTTCATGAAGCGCGCGCACCACAGGCGCGAACGACCGGTCGGATTGCCGCCGATGTAACGGCGCGCTTCGCTGACAAGGTTTGATCCGCCGAAGCTTGAACCGCCAAAGCTGTCGCCAGCATGGTTCATCGCGGCATTGGCATCGGCGACATTCGCAGAGCGCAGCGCCCGTGCGTTGCGCTCCCAGCGCGAAACGCGGCGATGGCTGCGATAGTGCCGCACGTGATGCGTCCGCGCGTGGGAATGCGCATGACGTTCGACGTGATGATGATGGTGGCGGTGATGATGAGATGGCCGCGCCGAGGCCGGTGTCGCCAATGCGACGATTGCTGCCGAGCACATCGCAATCGCAACATGACGGAGCCGCACGCTTACAAGGCTAGAAAGGTTCATCCAGATTAGTCCCTATGACCCCCGTTTGGTTGGAGCTGGCGTAACCGCCCAGCTTCGCCGCCGTAAAACGTCGTCCTGATGTGGCGAGAACATGGCACGATCGGGCGCGCGTGGAGTCTTTTCGCGGAGATATCGCGATCATTCGATGGCAGGAATCGACGAAAAGCGCCCTATTTCAGCCGCTGATCTTAATCGCGGCGCGACAGCAGAAACACGCCCTGCTCGCCGAACATATTCCAGAACCACCACGGCGCGTTGAGACGCAGCGGCCGCCCGCCGTGATCGAGCGCGACCGCACGCTCCATCTTGACGTTGATCTCGTCGCAGAGCTGCACGAAATCCTTGATGGTACAGAAGTGAATGTTGGGCGTGTCGTACCAGGTCGCCGGCAGATTGTCGGTGCGCGGCATCTGGCCCTTCACCAGCAATTGCAGCCGCATCTTCCAGTGACCGAAATTCGGAAACGAGACGATCGCGCGCTGACCGATGCGCAGCAGATTCTCCAGCACCACGCGCGGTTGTCGCGTTGCCTGCAGCGTCTGCGACAGGATCACGTAGTCGAACGCATCGTCCGGGTAATTCACAAGGTCGGTGTCGGCATCGCCCTGCACCACCGCAAGGCCCTTGGCAACGCAGGCATTGACGCCCTCGCGCGACAGCTCGATGCCGCGGCCATCGACGCCGCGCGATTCCAGAAGCTGCAACAGATCGCCCTCGCCGCAGCCGACATCGAGCACGCGCGAACCTGGCTCCACCATCTGCGCCACCAGAAGATGGTCGCCGCGCACACCCTCGATCCGCGGTGGATGCGCCGTCAGGCCAAACCCCTCCTGCACGCTCATGCTAGCTCACCGCCGAATTCAGTCCGTGCGCGCTGGCCGCCGATTGCAGGAACGCATGCGAGATCGCGAAGAATTCCGGCACATCGAGCAGAAAGGCATCATGCCCTTTGTCGGTCTCGATCTCCGCGAATGAGACCCGCGCGCCGCTGGCGTTGAGCGCGTGAACGATATTGCGCGATTCCGAGGTCGGAAACAGCCAGTCGCTGGTGAAGGAAACCACGCAGAACCGCGTCGGGCTGCCGCGAAACGCCTGCGCCAGCGCGCCGTTGTGGTCCGCCGCGATGTCGAAATAGTCCATCGCACGCGTCAGATAGAGATAGGAATTGGCGTCGAAGCGCTCGACGAAGGACGAGCCCTGATGGCGCAGATAGCTTTCCACCTCGAAATCGGCGTCGAACGAGAAGGTCGGCATCTCACGATCCTGCAACCGCCGCCCGAACTTGCGATGCAGCGCCGCACTCGACAGATAGGTGATATGCGCAGCCATGCGCGCCACACTGAGGCCGCGGCGCGGATGCGTGCCGTGCTCGAAATAGCGGCCGCCCCGCCATTCCGGATCGGCCATCACCGCCTGGCGGCCGAGCTCGTGGAAAGCGATGTTCTGCGCCGAATGGCGCGTGCTGCACGCCACCGCGAGCGCGGAGAACACGCGCTCGGGATACGCCACCGCCCATTGCAGCACCTGCATGCCGCCCATCGAGCCACCGACCACGGCGAACAATTTGCGGATGCCGAGATGATCGATCAGCATCGCCTGCGCGCGCACCATGTCGGGAATGGTGATGACCGGAAAATCGAGGCCCCACGGCTTGCCGGTGGCGGGATTGGTCGATGACGGTCCGGTGCTGCCGAGACAGCCGCCGACCACGTTCGAACAGATCACGAAATAATGGTCGGTATCAACCGGGCGGCCGGGGCCGACCAGCGTTTCCCACCAGCCCGGCTTGCCGGTGACCGGATGGATATTGGCAACATGCTGGTCGCCGGTCAGCGCATGGCAGATCAGGATCGCGTTGGAGCGATCGGCATTGAGCCTGCCATAAGTTTGATAAGCGATCTGGAACGGTGCGAGATCGACGCCGCAATCGAGACGCAGCGGCCTGTCCGCACCGAACTGCGCGACCTGCGAGGTCGGATGATCGGCCTCGCGCGCACGCTCGCTGCGTGTCTGTGACGATTTCACCGGTTGAACATTGACCATCTTGAGACCGGTATCCTTAAGAACACTCTCCCAGGGCGACACCACGATCGCGACATCAAACCATCAGGCCAAGCCATAAAAAAACCGGCCTGAACGCATGTTCGGCCGGGATCCCATGTGTCCCCGGCCTGTTTAGCGAGTTGTTTAACGTGGCTGCAAGCCGGCCGGCTCAAATGACCACGGAATGGAAAAACCCTACTCCCGGCTCTCTCATGCGTCAAGACAAGGGCAGCCCGGCAGGCCCCTGGCATTGCCAAAACGATCGATGTTTTCTTTGCTTTCGGGCACCGTCCTGCCTAATCAGGCGGTGCCGGCGTAGTCGCGTCCGCCGCTTTTGAAGGTTTTGTCCATGTCCAACCCGCCGTCCGCTCCGCCTTCCTTGCAGGACCTGCGCCGCGAGATCGACGCCATTGATGAAGAGATCCACGGCCTCTTGCTGAAGCGCGGCGACATCATCGACCGGCTGATCACGGTGAAGCAGACGCAGGAAGTCGGCTCCGCATTCCGTCCGGCACGCGAGGCCGACATGATGCGCCGCCTCGCCACGCGCCATCGCGGCATCCTGCCGCTCGACACCGTCGAGAGCATCTGGCGCGTCATCATCGCGACGTTCACTTATGTGCAGGCACCGTTCTCGGTGCATGCCGATCTGTCGTCGGGCGAATCCGCGATGCGGGATTCGGCGCGGTTTCATTTCGGCTTCACGGTGCCGTTTCTCGCGCATTTCAGCGCCGCCGCGGCGGTCGATGCGGTGGCCCAGTCGCGTGGCGATCTTGCACTGGTGTCGGCGGCAAGCAGCCAGACGCCGTGGTGGACCGCGCTCGAGCCGAACGGCACGCCGAAAATCATCGCGCGCCTGCCCTTCATCGAGCGCGCCGATCATCCGGCGGCGCTGCCGGTGTTCGTGATTTCCCGCGTCGCGCCCGACGCGCTGGTGACCGAGGTCGAGATGTGGAGCATCCATGTCGGCGGCTGGAGCGCCGGCGCGGCGCGCGCCGTCTCGCCGCTCGCCGAGATCATCGCGGTGCCGGACACCGCCTCCGGCGGCGCGGCGCTGCTGGCGTCGGTGACCGAGCCCGGCGGGGTGACGAAAATCATATCTGCATTGACGCAGGCAGGCGCTTCGGTGCGCTCATCGGCCCTCGTCGGCGGCCACGCGACACGCTATACGGTGCCGAGCGGCGGCGGCGCCAAGTCCTGAGCCGCCCGTTAACCATTCCTCCGGAGCGCCCTCCAATGTCACGTCCCGTGCCGAAGCCCGGCATCCTCGATATCGCGCCCTACACGCCCGGCAAGAGCGGCGCAGGCCTGAGCGGACGCGTGTTCAAGCTGTCGGCGAACGAGACGCCACTCGGCCCCTCGCCGAAGGCCGTCGCCGCCTACAAGGCCGCGGCCGATCATCTGGAGGACTACCCCGAGGGCACGACACGTCTGCTGCGCGAGGCGATCGGCCGCGCATACGGGCTCGATCCCGCGCGCATCATCTGCGGCGCAGGCTCGGACGAGTTGCTGACCTATCTCGCCAATGTCTATCTCGGCCCCGGCGACGAGGCGATCCACACCACGCACGGCTTTCTGGTCTACCCGATCGTGACCGCCGCGAACGGCGCGACCAGTGTCGTGGCGCCGGAGAAGAACTTCACCGCCGACGTCGACGCCATTCTCAAAGCGGTGACGCCGCGCACCAAGCTGGTCTGGATCGCCAATCCGAACAATCCGACCGGCACCTACGTGCCGTTTGACGAGATCAAGCGGCTGCGCGCCGGCCTGCCCGGACACGTGCTGCTGGTGCTCGACGCCGCTTATGCCGATTTCGTCTCGCGCAACGACTATGAAGCGGGCATCGAACTCGTCGCCACCACCGAGAACACGGTGATGACCCGCACCTTCTCCAAGATTCACGGCCTCGCCGCGGCGCGGGTCGGCTGGATGTACGCGCCCGCAAACGTCGTCGATGCGATCAACCGGATTCGCGGCCCGTTCAACGTCAGCACGCCGGCCTCGGCGGCGGCGATCGCCTCGCTGGAGGACACCGCGCATTATCAGATGGCGCAGCGTCATACTGAGCAATGGCGCGCCTGGCTGACGGAGGAGATCGGCAAGCTCGGACTCAAAGTGACGCCGAGCGTCGCCAACTTCATCCTGATCCATTTCCCCGAGCAGCAGGGCAAGACCGCGACGGATGCCGACGCGTTCCTGACCGAGCGCGGCCTGATCCTGCGCGCGGTGAAGGGCTACAAGCTGCCGAACGCACTGCGCCTGACGGTCGGTACCGAGGAAGCCAACCATCTCGTGGTCGCCGCGCTCGCTGAATTCATGGAGCGCAAGTGAGCACCGCACCCATGTTCAAACGGCTCGCGCTGATCGGCTTCGGCCTGATCGGCGGCTCGATCGCGCGTGCCGCGCGCGCCCAGGGCCTTGCCGGAGAGATCGTGGTCACCGCACGCTCGCCCGCAACCCGCGCACGCGTGCAGGAGCTTGGCGTCGTCGATCGCGTGGTGGAGAGCAACGCCGAGGCGGTGAAAGATGCCGATCTCGTTATCCTGTGCATTCCGGTCGGCGCCTGCGGGCCGGTCGCCGCGGAGATCGCGCCGCATCTGAAAGCGGGCGCGATCGTGTCCGATGTCGGCTCGGTCAAAAGCATGGTGGTGCGCGAGATGGGTCCGCATCTGCCGGACAATATCCATTTCATTCCGGCGCATCCGGTGGCAGGCACCGAGCATTCCGGTCCCGATTCGGGTTTCGCCGAACTGTTCATCAACCGCTGGTGCATCCTGACGCCGCCGCCCGGCACCGACCCCGCCGCCGTCGAGAAGCTCGCGACCTTCTGGCGCGCGATAGGCGCCAATGTCGAGATCATGGCGGCCGAGCATCATGATCTGGTGCTGGCGGTGACGAGCCACCTGCCGCATCTGATTGCCTACACCATTGTCGGCACCGCCGACGAACTGGAAGACGTCACCCAGGCCGAGGTGCTGAAATTCTCCGCCGGCGGTTTCCGCGACTTCACCCGCATCGCCGCGTCCGATCCGACGATGTGGCGCGACATCTTCCTCGCCAACAAGGACGCGGTGCTGGAAATGCTCGGCGCGTTCCAGGAAGACCTGTCGAAGCTGACCCGCGCGATCCGGCGCGGCGACGGGGAAGCACTGTTCGATCACTTCAAGCGCACGCGTGCCATCCGCCGCGGCATTGTCGATCTCGGGCAGGAAACCGCCAGCCCCGATTTCGGCCGCCCGCTCGCGCCGCTGCCGAAGAAGACATCCTGACGATCTGAAAGTAGCGCTTAGAACAGCGGCGGCGTCTGCGCGACGCGGAACGGGCCGAGCACCACCGCGCCGTCTACGAATTTCAGCGTCATCGCCCGCGCCGGCTTGCCTTCGAGCACGCTCGGCTGGCCGAGCAGATTGAGACCGGCGATGACGCCGGCATTGGCGTTCTTGCGCACCACATTGCCGAGACCCGGAATCATCCGGTCGAGCGCGCCGATCACCTTGTTGACGTCCTGCGCGCGGCCGCCGGCCGCCTGTCCGTCAAGCGACGGCGGAGGTTCGGCCAGAATCCGGTCGAGCCCCAGTGCCGGCACCAGGCGCTCGAACCCGGCGATGGTCATCTGCAACTCACCGTCGAGATGGCCGCTCGGCGTCAGGCCGAGCGCGCCGGCCGCAACGATGATGGTATCGCCCTGCTGCACGCGCGAGTGGGTGAAGTCGATCCGCCCGCCCGCGGCCTGAATCTCACGAAACCGCTCCGGCCAGGGCTTGGGCGAGAAATCGCGCAAGCCGCGCAACTGCCCGCGCAGATCCGCATCGAACGGCTCGACCAGCAGCGGATACACGCCCTGAATGCTCGCGCCCTGAAGCAGCAGCACGCTTTCGAGCACCGGATTGTCGGCCGTCGAGCCTTCGGCAAGGCGGCCATGCCATTCCAGATGTCTGGCGCGCAGCAGTGGCGTCTGCTCGCCTCCCGCGAGGCGATCGACCGCCGGGTCGTCAAACTCCAATGAGACCTGCTGTGGCACCGAGGGCAAGCCGCTGGCGCTGGCCCGCCCGATCCGCCAGTTCATCGTGGCGAACGGCGGCTGCGCGCTTTCGGCCAGTGTCGCCGGTCCCTTGAATTCGGCAATCACCCGGGTGGGGTCATAGACCTGCGCGACGGCAAGAATTTCCTCCAGCCGCGCCACCAGCGGCGTGCGCGAGGCAAGCTGCGCCGCGGTCTGCGCGTTCAGCGAGATCACCGGCTTGGCACAGCGTACCTCGAGACGGAACGGATAGCCGGCGACGGAACGGTCGGCGCACTCATAGGTGCGGCCGGACTTGGCCTCGCGTGCGCGCCAGCCGTCGAATTTCTCATCGACCTGCGAGGCGGCATAGAACCAGAACGCGCTCCACGCCACGGCCAGACCAAGCAACAACAAAGACGGGATGAAGATCGGCTGGAACCGGCGGCGGGGTGCAAGATCCAAATTATCCATCGCGATGCTCAACCATCCGAATTTGGCAATTGAAGGGTGCAGTGATCGCCGCGAATGGCGCCGAAGTCCAGCGATTTGGTCCCAAATCACAATGCCGTCGCAAGGCAGCCCCTCCGATCACGCGATTTTCAGACGATATCTGGCGTAAGCAGCTAAAGTAGCAGCGGGCGCGATTCGACGCGGCGGAGCGTCGCCCGATCGAGGCGTAAGGCATGGCGGCGCGACCTCTGGCAGAGACGGATTTCCCCAAAGGCGATTTGTGGGTGTTCGGATACGGATCGCTGATGTGGCGGCCGGGATTCGAATTCATCGCGGAATTCCCGGCGCGGCTGATCGGCGAGCATCGCGCTCTGTGCGTCTATTCCTTCCATCATCGTGGCACGCCGGAAAAGCCCGGCCTCGTGCTCGGGCTCGACCGTGGCGGCGCCTGCCAGGGCACCGTGTTCCGCGTCGCCGCTGACCTGCGCACCGCAACGCTCGCTTATCTGCGCGAACGCGAACAGGTCACCGGAGTTTATCGCGAGGTGCTGCGTCCGGTCTGGATCGAGGGCGATGCCCGTGAGCGGGTGCAGGCGCTGACCTATGTGGTCGATCGCAGTCACCCGCAATATAGCGGCCGCCTGACGCTGGAAGAACAATTCCATCACATCGCGCACAGCCATGGCATCTCGGGCGCCAACCGCGATTATGTCATCTCGACCGTCAAGGCGCTGGAAGCACGCGGCTGCCGCGACCCGCAACTGCACACTTTGATGGCGATGCTGCAAGGCGACACGGTGCTGCATCGCTGAGGCGGATGCGTCGGTCTGAATTACTGCGCGGCGTTCATGATTGGCGCCGAGAAGCCGAGCAAGCTGAGCT
Source organism: uncultured Afipia sp. (assembly GCA_964384815.1). Taxonomy (GTDB): domain Bacteria; phylum Pseudomonadota; class Alphaproteobacteria; order Rhizobiales; family Xanthobacteraceae; genus Afipia. The sequence goes on from CAYLLZ010000005.1 coordinate 16,926, forward strand.
GCTCGTCCCGCGCCGCCTTCACCAGAGGCGCGGTCGCGCCCTCGATGGCGGCGGAGACCCGCGCGGTGAATTCATCGCGCTTCAGCCCCGGCGGGATCGGATCGAGGAATTCCACCACCAGCGTGCCCGGATAACGCAGGAACGAGCGGCGCGGCCAGAACATCCCGGCATTCAGCGCCACCGGCACGCAGGCGACATTGCAACTGACATAAAGCTGGCTGACGCCGGACTTGTATTGCGGCGGCGCGCCGACCGGCATCCGCGTGCCTTCCGGAAAGATGATGAGCTGGCGGCCGCCGCGTACTTCATCGCGCGCCCGCTTGAACATATCGATCAGGACGCGCCCACCCGCACCGCGATTGACGCCGATCATGCCGGCCTTGAGCAGGTACCAGCCGAAGAACGGCAGCCAGGTCAATTCGCGCTTGAGAATGTAAAGCGGCCGCTCGAAGAACTGCAGCAGGGCGAAAGTCTCCCACGCCGACTGATGCTTCGATGCGACCAACAGCGGCCCCGGCGGAATCTTCTCAAGGCCGCGATACTCGACCCTGGTGTTGCACACAACGCTCATCAGCCAGACGCTGGTCTTGCCCCAGTTCTGCGCGATCCAGATGATGCCCCAGCGCGGCATGACATAGGTCGGCAGGCCGAGCAGCACCCAGAACACCAGATTGAGATAGAACAGGATATTGTAGAGCAGCGAACGCAGGAACAGCGCGACCATCGGCAATCCGATCACTTCACCAGCGCCGTGGCGGGCCTGCGGGGCGGTGAGGCTCCGGTCACCGGAGGATCATCGCTTTCCGGAAAAAGATCGAGACCGAGGCTCGCGAGCCGGACCCGCACCTCGGCGGCAACAAATTTGAAGTATTCCGATAGCAGCAGCCGCGCCGCCGCGCCACTCTCCCACCACGGCTCGTCACGCCATTTTTCGCCGATCACCGGATAGAAGATCAGGTCGATATCAGGCATCGCGTGCGACAGCTCCACCATCGCACGCGGCATGTGATAGTTCGACGTCACCACGATCAGCGAGCGGAAGCCGCGCTCGGCGACCCAGCGCCGGGTTTCGGTCGCATTGCTGCGGGTGTTGACGGCGGAGCGGTCGAGATCGACGCAGCAATTGAGCAGCGCCTGGCTCTCCGGCAGCGAGCGGACGATATCGGCGGTGCCGTTGGCGCGATGCACGCCCGAGATCAGCAGCCGCTTGCCGTAACCTTGCGCGAGCAGGTCCATCGCATCGGCGATGCGCGACGAGCCGCCGGTGAGCACGACAATGCCGTCGGCCTTGCGCGTCGGCTTCTGCTCGTCGGAGTGCAGTTGCGAGACGAACCAGCCGAAGCCGGCCACCGCCGCCACGACAACCACAGCAAACACTTTGACGAAACCAAAGCCGGACCGCCGCCGCGAGGCGCGGCTCGTCCCTTCCGACCTGTCCACATCAGACTTCACGATCACGCTGATCCGCTTGTCCTGCCGTAAAATTCAAAGCGCGGATAAATTGCCCGAAGATCGCATTCTCCGCAAACCCGTCACGGCTCAAAAAAGCCGCAAGGCCGCCATTCGTCAGTCGATGTCATCGAGCGTGGCGAACAGCGTGCGCCGCGAAGCCCAGGCGGTGATCGCGGCGATCAGCACGGCCTGCGCCAGCAGCACGAGATAGCCCGAGGCCGGCAAGGCGAAGGTGCCGAGCAGCGCCGCGAACTGATCGCCCACCGCTGTGCCGGAAAACCATCCCGCAACCGATTCCGAAAAGCCGAATACCAGCATCGCCGCAACCACGCCGATCAATCCGCCTTCGAGGCCGAGACGCAGGAAATGCCGCAGAAAACGGTTAGCGATGTAGCTGTCCTGCGCACCGACGAAATGCAGCACCTCGACGATGGGCCGGTTCGCCGCCATCGCGCCGCGGGTGGCGAACGACACCGAGATGATGGTGGCGATGATCACCAGGATCAAGATGCCGGTGCCGGCCAGCACGATCGCTCCGGTCATCGAACGCATCCGCTCGATCCAGGCGCGATGATCGTCGACGCTGGCGTTCGGATTGATCTGCCTCAATCGCTGGCGCAATTCCGTGATGTCGAGCGCCGCGCCGGGCGTCACCCGCGCCACGATGACACGCGGCACCGGCAGATCGTCCAACGACAGGCCGGTGCCGAGCCATGGCTCCAGCAGCTTGGCGGATTCCTCTTTCGTGAACGGCCGCACATCAAGAACGCCGGGCTGCGTGCGGGTAGCCTCAGCCACACTTCTGACATCGCGTTCCAGATCGCGGCCCTGCGTGGGGCGCACCTGGATGGTGATCTCGCTCGCGATGTCCGATTGCCACTCGCCGGCCGAGGCGCGCACCAGCAGCACCACGCCGGTGGTGATCGAGGCGAGAAACGTCATGATCGCCACCACCGCCACCAGTGCGCGACCGGAAATCGAACCGCGCGGCACGATCGGCGAGACGTTGCGCGGCTGGCCGGGCTGGTGAGGTTGATCGCGCGAACCGATCATGATGCGGCGTCCATCGCGAGCGTCCTATTCATAGATATGCAGACGCGATTCATGCAGCACCATGCGGCGGGCGTCGTATTGATCCATCAAGGCGATGTCGTGGGTGGCGATGACCACAGCGGTGCCGGACCTGTTCAACTGGATGAACAGGTTGAGCAGGCGCCGCGCCAGCGTCGGATCGACGTTACCGGTCGGCTCGTCGGCGAGCAGGAGCTGCGGCCGCGCGATCACGGCACGGGCAATGGCGGCGCGCTGCTTCTCGCCGCCGGACAGGATCGGCGGCAGCGCCTCCATGCGCTCGCCGAGCCCGACCCATTTCAGAAGATCGATGACTTCCTTGCGATAGCTCGACTCGCTGCGGCCCATGACGCGGAACGGCAACGCGACGTTCTCGTAGGTGGTCATGTGGTCGAGCAGGCGGAAGTCCTGCAGCACAATGCCGATGCGCGAGCGCAGGCCGGCGATGGCATCCTTGTCGAGCAGCGAGACGTCCTGCCCGAACAGATTGACCAGCCCGCGGGTCGGCCGCAGCGACAGGAACAGCATGCGCAGCAGCGAGGTCTTGCCCGCGCCCGAGGGGCCGGTGAGGAACTGGAAGGAATGCGCCGGAATCTGGAACGTCAGATCGCGCAGGACCTCCGGACCAAGCCCATAGCGCAGGCCCACATTTTCGAATCGGACCAAGGTCAGCTCCGTTCGGCCAGACGCGCGCACGGCACGGCAGGGTCCGCCCCGCCATCCAATGCCCGTAATTCTCTTGCGATCGTTATGGTTTCCGATTCGTTAACGGACACCGGATAGGGTTGGCCGCGGTACATCCAGAAGATTCGTCCGATGCAGATCATTTGTCCCCATTGTACGACATCCTATGCCGTCGATCCGGCCAAATTCGGCGTGGCCGGGCGGACAGTTCGCTGCGCCCGCTGCCATGAAACCTGGCTGGCCCGGCCCGAGGAAATGGCAGCCGCCTATGCCGGATCGTCCAGCCATGACGGCTGGGGCGAGACGCCCGCCGATGACGGCTGGCGCGAGGACGCCGCCCCTCACGTCGAGAGCCCGTCGATCGCATCGAACTGGCCGGAACCCGGCGAAGCCGCGCACGCCAATGACGAGATCGGCAGCGACTGGCCGAGCGAGGAACCGCCGGAAGGCAGCCGCAAGCTGCCGCAGCTTCTGCGCAGCATCGCCCGCCCGGCCTGGCTGATGGAGAGCCTCGCCTATGTGAAGGCGCATCCGCCGGTCCGCCTGCCCGCGATCAATCTGAACATCGTCTGCGGCGTGATGGCCGCGCTGGCCATGGCCCTGATCTTCTGGCGCGCCGAGATGGTGCGGCTGATGCCGCAGACCGCGGGCTTCTTCCAACTGGTCGGGCTGCCGGTCAACCTGCGCGGCCTCACCTTCGCCGACATGAAGATTTCCTCCGAGACCGTCAACGGCAAGCCGGTGCTGGTGATCGAAGGCGCGATCCACGATGTCGCGCGCAAGCCGGTGGACCTGCCGCGCCTGCGCTTCATCGTGCGCAACGCGCAAGGCAACGAGATCTACGCCTGGAACTCGGTACTGGAGCAGACCAAACTGCAGCCGGGCGAGAAGATCTGGTTCAAGTCGCGCCTCGCCTCGCCGCCCGGCGAGGGCCGCGAGATCGCGGTGCGCTTCTTCCATCCGCGCGACATCGCCGCCGGAGGCGCCTGATGGCCCGCGTCCTGATCGTCGATGACGAAGAATCGATGCGCCTGCTGGTGGCGCGCGCCATCGCCATGGACGACCACGAGATCGTCACCGCGCAGGACGGCGCCGAGGCGCTTGATCTCATTGTTGAAGCGGCCGGCGCATTCGACCTGCTGCTGACCGATATCAAGATGCCGGTAATGGACGGCATCGCGCTGGCGCTCGCGGTGGCGCGCGACTACCCGCGCCTCACCATCCTGTTGATGACCGGCTTCGCCGACCAGCGGGAACGCGCCTCCGGGCTCGACGCCATCGTCCATGACGTCGTCACCAAACCGTTCTCGATCGCGGACATCCGCACGGCGGTCGCCGATGCGCTGGCCTCGCGCGCTCAGTAATCCTTGAGCAGGCGTTCGATGTAATCCAGTTCGATCTGCGGACGCTGCGGATCGGCAAACCGGCGGCGCAGCTCTTCCAGAATCCGTCGCGCGCGCTGCACGTCGATCTCGCCCGGAATCTTCACGGACAGATCGTCGCTGTATTCGCGGCCGCGCAGCGGACGGCCGAGCGGATCGCTGTCATTGCCGGTGTTCTGCTGGCGGCCGACCCGGTTGCCCGGCCCCTCGCCCTCGCCGTCGCCCTGCTGCTGAGCAAGGTTCTGCGCGCCCTTGCGCATCGATTCCAGCGCACGGCCCTGCGCATCGACCGCGCTGTCGGGACGGCCCTGCCCGAGCCGGCCATCGGCATCGCCCATCGCGGTCTCGGCATCGTTCAGCGGATCGCCATTGCCTCCGCCCTGCTGCGCGTTCTCGCCGGGCTCGCTCTGCTGGCCCGGCATCATGCCTTTCTTCTTCAGATCCTCGAGCAGCTTCTGCAGACGGTTGCGCAGACCCTGCTGATCCTGCTGCAGATCGTTCATTGCATTCTGGTCGCCCGGCTGGCCGCGATTGCGGTCGCGCCGCGATTCCTGTCCCTGCCGGAAGGTCTTGTCGCGAAGCTGCTGCTGCTTGCGGATGATGTCGCCAAGCTCGGCCAATGCCTGCTCGCTGTCATCCTCGCCGCCCTGCCCGGGCTGCGCCATCTGCAGGCCTTCCATCATCTGCTGCATCTGGTCGAGCAGTTGCCGCGCGGCATCCTTGTTGCCGGACCGCGACAGCCGCTCCATCCGGTCGATCATGTTCTTGAGATCCTGCTGGCGCATGACCCTGGTGTTGGGATCGAGCGGCCGCGCAAGCTGCTGCGGATTGTTGCGCAACTGCTCGGCAAGCTGGCGCATGAAATTGTCCAGCGCCGCGCGCAGATTGTCGGTGAGCTTCTTGATCTCCTCGTCGCTGGCGCCGTTCTCCAGCGCCTGCTTGAGCGCCTCCTGCGCCGCCTGCAACGCCTTCTGCGCATCGCTGATGTCACCGTCCTCGATCGACACCGCGAGATTCCACAGGCTGTCGACCGTCTCGCGCATCGCCTCCTGCGAACCGGCACGGGCAAGCTGCCGCGCCACGCTGCGCAGGCCGAGATATTGTCCCGTCTCCGGCGTGAAATTGGCCGGCGAGATCAACAGCGCCTCGAGCGCGATCATCACCAGCGGCTTGCGGTTGGCATCAAGCGCCAGCGCACGGCGCTGCTCAATTAGCGCCCGCGCCAGAGGCTTGGTGAACAGCCGCTCCGGCAACTTCATCTCGAACGGCGTGCTGCGTCCTTCATTGCCCGCCTCGTCCTTGGCAATCAGCGTCAGCGTCACGTCGGTGCCCGCGAACGGATGCGCGCTGAGATCCTTCACGGTCTGTCCGACACCATTGCGGGTGCGCGCGTTCGGCAGGCCGAGCGTGATCTGCGGCGCATCATAAAGCGGCTGCGCCGCCGCACCGTCGCCGTCCTTTGGCGGCTCGCCGCGCGGCGCGAAATGCGCCTCGGCATGGGTGACGCCGTAATCGTCCTCAAGCTGATAGGACAATTGCAGCGCGCCCTTGGCCTGACGCTCCGGATCCTTGGCGAGCGCGATGGTCGGGGCGCGATCCGGCATCACCTTGAAGGTCCATTCCGGCTGGCCGGACGGCGACTTGATCTTGGCGGTGCCGTCGCCCGCGATGGTGAAATGACGTTCGGTGGCGCCCTGCGGCGCCGGCTCCGCCGCGGCTTCCGCGATGCCGCCGCTGACAGCGACATCGAGCTTGCTGCCGCTCGCGCGGGTAACGAGCGTGCTGCCGGCCGGCACCGTGATCGCACCGCCCGCCGCAGCCTGCGCCGCCCTGCCGTCCGCCGCCGACAGGATAATCGGCGCGCGATTGGTGTAAGCAGGCGGATTGACCCAGGCATCGACACGGACGGGCGTGGCGGTAAACGCGCCGTTCCAGTCGAACGCCGCGGCGATCCGCGCCATGCGGTCCTCGCCGGCGGCGACGAAGGTCGCCAGCAGCAGCAGCACGGACAGCGCCCGCACCGCCCACGGATCGTGCAGAGACAATTTGGGTGACGGCAGGCCGGCGCGGATGCGCTTGAGCGAAGCCAGCGTGCGGGCGCGCTGCGCCTGCCACAGCGCCTGCGTCACCGGATCCTTTGAAGCCAGCGTATCGGTGATCGCGGTGGCCGGGCGATGCGCGATGCCGGCATTGCGGTCCAGCCGTTGCAAACCTTCGGCGCGGGTCGGCCAGCGGAATCGCGTCAGCGGCAGCAGCGCCGCGACCGTCAGAAGTGCGAACAGCACGACGCCGAAACCGCGCGCGGCCACCGGCAGATTGATCCACAGCCCGACCCAGGACAGCGCTAGGAACAGCCCGATCAGCGTCAGCGCCCGCGCCAGAGATGGCCAGGCCCGCTCCCAGGCAATCGCTCCCCGTGCCCGCTGCAGCGCCTGCGCGAGATCGCGATGGACCGGCCCGGATTCGGGCATGTCACTGGTCGGATCGGGTGCGGTTCCGCTCACGCTGTCCTCCAAACTCGAATTGAACCTAGCACGGTGGCGGCAGCGAGGCACCCGAGGCAGACGTTCTCCCCGGCATCACGGCGCATTTTCCGGCACTCTTCCGGCGTCACGATGGCGTGAGGCGGCGAGTCGGCACGAACGGTATGCGACAAATGGGCAGGAATGCGCGCCAGTTCTTCGCGGCGGCTTGCGATCAGGTCACAGCCAGGGCGCGACCCGATCCAGCGCGATCAGTTGCTCGACCTCGACGCGCGGGCGCACCAGCGCATATTGATCACCCTTCACCAGCACCTCCGGCACCAGCGCGCGGGTGTTGTAGGTTCCCGCCTGCACCGCGCCATAGGCGCCGGACGACATGATGGCGAGCAGATCACCCTGCTCTGGCCGGTCCAGCGTGCGGTCGAGCGCGAGATAGTCGCCGCTCTCGCACACCGGGCCGACGACATCGGCCACCATCTTCGGCGTGCCGGCCGCTGGCTCGCGCACCGGCACGATCTCGTGATGCGCCTCGTACAGCGTCGGGCGGATCAGATCGTTCATCGCCGCATCGATAATGACGAAATCGCGCACATCGCCGTGCTTCACATAGGTGACGCGGCTGACCAGAATTCCGGCGTTGCCGACGATCATGCGGCCGGGTTCGAACAGCAGCTTGCAGTCCAGCCCCTTGGTCACGCGCTTGACCACCTCGGCATAAGCGTCCGGTGCGGGCGGCACGGGCAGATCGGTCTCGTAGGGAATGCCGAGACCGCCGCCGAAATCGACATGCGCGATATCGTGACCGTCCGCGCGCAAGGTCCGCACGAAATCGACCAGCATGCGGAATGCGGCCTCCATCGGTGCCAGATCGGTGATCTGGCTGCCGATATGCATGTCGATGCCGGTGACCTTGATGCCCGGCAGCTTGGCCGCGCGGCCATAGACCTCGCGCGCATGGCTGAGCGGAATGCCGAACTTGTTCTCGGACTTGCCGGTGGAAATCTTGGCGTGGCCGCCGGCCTCGACGTCCGGATTGACGCGCAGCGAGATGCGGGCAATGCGGCCCATGCCGAATGCGACCTGCGAGAGCAGTTCAAGCTCGGGCTCGGACTCGACGTTGATGCACAGGATGTCCTCGGCCACCGCCTGCCGCAGTTCGGCTTCGGTCTTGCCGACACCGGAGAACACGATCCGCTCCGGTGGGATGCCGACGGCGCGGGCGCGCTTGAGCTCACCGCCGGAGACCACATCGGCGCCGGCGCCGAGCCGCGCCAGCGTGCGCAACACCGACTGGTTGGAATTCGCCTTCATGGCGTAGCACACCAGCGTCGGCACGCCGGCGAAGGCCTCGGTGAAGACGCGGTAGTGACGCTCCAGCGTCGCGGTGGAATAGCAATAGAACGGCGTGCCGACCCGCGCCGCGAGTTCAGCCAGATTCACGTCCTCGGCGTGCAGCACACCGTCGCGATAGTGGAAGTGATGCATGACGACTCAATCCAGGATCGGATCGAGGATGATGCGTTTTTTCTGTCCCGGCGGCGCGGTGATCACCGTGCCGCGGCGTCCCGAGCCGGAGCCGAACACATTGCCCTGGGCCGTCGCGGCCCCTGCGGCATCGCCGGTGCCATAACCCTGATTGGCCGGCACTTCGCCACTGTCGACATCCAGCGGACCGGGCTGCACCGCCGCATTCGGCGGCAGATCAAGGGGACCCTTCCGGCCGCAGCCGCCGAGCATGCAGGCCGCAGCCAGCAGCGCGATCGCCACGAATTTCGGGGACGGACGGAAATGGGAATTATGGCTCACGGTCGAAGTTCCTGAATGCGGCGCCACCATACAAAGAACGTCCCGCTCTGGCGAGACCCGTAAGCTGGCAATATCGCAAGCTTTTTCGCAAGCAGACGGCGCGGCCCGCCCCGAAAACGGCGGATTTTCCAAGGGAACGCCCGCTCAGGCGGCCCCCTCCTCCTTCTCCAGCCGCTTGAACCAGCCCTTGGCCTGTTCGCGCACATTGTCGGGCGCGGTGCCGCCATAGGAGGTACGGCTCTCCACCGAGGCCTGCACCGACAGCACCTCCAGCGCATCGGCGGTGATACGCGGCTCGATCGCCTGCATCGTGGCAAGCGGCACCTTATGCAGCGGCAGATTGCCCTCCGACGCCTTGGCGACGATGCGTCCGGTGACGTGATGCGCCTCGCGGAACGGCATCTTCAGCGTCCGCACCAGCCAGTCGGCAAGATCGGTGGCGGTGGCATAGCCCTCGCCGGCGGCGACCTTCATCCGCGCCGCGTCCGGCTCGAGATCGAGCACCATGCCGGTCATGGCGCGCACCGCCAGCGACAGCGCCGCGAACGCCTCCATGGCGCCGGCCTTGTCTTCCTGCATGTCCTTCTGATAGGCGAGCGGCAGGCCCTTCATCACGATCAGCAGCGCGTTCAGCGCGCCGATCACGCGTCCGGTCTTGGCGCGCACCAGTTCGGCGGCATCCGGATTGCGCTTCTGCGGCATGATCGAGGAGCCGGTGGTGAACTTGTCCGACAATTTGACGAGGCCCACCAGCGGCGAGGTCCAGATCACGATCTCCTCGGCGAAGCGCGACAGATGCACGGCGGTGATCGCCGCCGCCGACAAGGTTTCGAGCACGAAATCGCGGTCCGACACCGCATCGAGCGAGTTCGCCATCGGCCGATCGAAGCCGAGCGCCGTGGCGGTCGCGTTGCGATTGATCGGAAACGAGGTGCCGGCCAGCGCCGCCGCGCCCAGCGGACTTTCGTTGAGGCGCTTGCGCGCGTCCTGGAAGCGGCCGCGATCGCGCGAGGCCATCTCGACATAAGCGAGCAGATGATGACCGAACGTCACCGGCTGCGCAGTCTGCAGATGCGTGAAGCCCGGCATCACGGTGTCGGCATGCTCCAGCGCACGATCGACCAGCGCGCGCTGGAACGAGGCCAGCGCCCTGTCGGTCTGATCGATGGTGTCGCGCACATAGAGACGGAAATCGGTCGCGACTTGATCATTGCGCGAGCGCGCGGTGTGCAGACGCCCCGCAGCCGGGCCGATCAATTCGCCGAGACGGCTCTCGACATTCATGTGAATGTCTTCGAGCGCGCGCTTGAAGGTGAAGCCGCCCTTGCCGATCTCTGACAAAATCGTGTCTAGACCCGCAGCGATGTTTTTTGCATCGTTTGACGTAATGATGCCTTGCGCGGCCAGCATGGACGCGTGAGCCTTGGACGCGGCGATGTCCTGGGCATAAAGATGCTGATCGACGTCAATCGAGACGTTGATCTCCTCCATGATCGCATCGGGACTTTCACCGAAGCGTCCGCCCCACATCTTGTTGCTCATGACCCGCCCGTCCATCCACTTCCGTTCGTCTCAAATCAACGCTAAACGACACGCCGATGACTGATCCCGACCAGACCCAATCCCCCGAAAAACCGCGCCGCCGCTCCCGCATCGCCATGACGCTGGCCGGCGTCCTTGTCGGCGTGGCGATCGGGTTCGTGGGGGTATACGGGATCGGCGGGCTGCTGCGCAATCCGCCCGGCGATCCGGCCTGCCGTCCGGCGGTCGATCTTGCCAAAAAGATCGCGCCGCTCGCCACGGGCGAAGTCGCCGCATTAACCATGGCGAGCACGCCGCTGCGCGTGCCGGACCTCGCCTTCACCGACGCCGACGGCCAGCCAAAGAAGCTGTCCGATTTCCGCGGCCGCACCGTGCTGGTCAATCTGTGGGCGACCTGGTGCGTGCCCTGCCGCAAGGAAATGCCGGCGCTCGACGAGCTGCAGGCCAGGCTCGGCAGCCCGAATTTCGAGGTCGTCGCCATCAACATCGACACCCGCGATCTGGACAAGCCGCGCAACTTCCTCAAGGACGCGAGCCTGACCAAGCTTGCTTATTTCGCAGATCCGAAGGCCAAGGTGTTTCAGGATCTGAAGAACATCGGCCGCGCACTCGGCATGCCGACCTCGATGCTGGTGGATGGCGCAGGCTGCGAGATCGCGACCATCGCGGGGCCCGCCGAATGGGCCAGCGATGACGCGGTGAAGCTGATCAAGGCCGCCAACGGACAATAAGTCGCTGGCGCCGGCTTTTTCCTCTTCGCCTCAAGGTTGCTACGTTTCCCTCCCACACTGGGCGCGCAAACGCGCCATCACAGGGAGGTTCACATGCAATATGTCGACGGATTCATCGTGCCGGTGCCGAAGAAGAATCTGAGCGCCTATCGCGCGCTCGCGCGCAAGGCCGGCAAGATCTGGCGCGAGTATGGCGCGCTCGACTATCGCGAATGCGTGGCCGAGGACGTCAAGATGGGCAAGTGGACCTCGTTTCCGCGCAGCGTCAAACGCAAGCCGAACGAGACCGTGGTGTTCTCCTGGATCGTCTATAAATCGCGCGCGCATCGCGACCGCGTCAACGCCAAGGTGATGAAGGACCCGCGCATCGCGGCGATGGGCGATCCAAAATCGATGCCGTTCGACGGCAAGCGGATGATCTATGGCGGGTTCGAGACGCTCGTGAAGCTCTGATCCTCGATATCAGCGCTCGACCACATGCCGACTTCGGAAAGGGAGCGACGATGCCTGTAATCCCCTATCTGTTTTTCGATGGTCACTGCGAGGAAGCCCTCGATTTCTACAAGAAAGCACTCGGCGCCGAGATCGGCATGATGGTCCGCTTCAAGGACATGCCGGCCGGTCCCGAGCCCGGCGACTGCGGCGGCATCGATCCGGCGCTGCTTGCGGACAAGATCATGCATGCATCGTTCCAGATCGATGGCACCACGGTGATGGCTTCAGACGGCTTTGCGCGAGGCAAGCCCAGCTTCAGCGGCTTCTCGTTGTCGATCAACGGTAAGACCGAGGCCGACGTGGACCGCATCATCGCGGCGCTGGCCGAGGGCGGAGCGGTGGAAATGCCGCCCGACAAGACCTTCTTCGCCAGACGCTTCGGCACGGTCAAGGACCGCTTCGGCATGAGCTGGATGGTGATCTGCGAGTAGTCGCGGAGGCAGGATCAGACCGAGATATCGAGGCTGCCGCCGACGCCGGGCGCGTTGTTCGCGGCCGGCTGCAGCAATTGCAGGACCGATTTGTCCGAATCGATGTTCTGCTTGAGGACGCTGGTGGCGATCTGCTGCTGGGTATTGGCTGCCTGCATGGCCATCAGGCTGGTGACGATGCTCATCATGTCCATTGGCAGGAATCCGCGCACTAAAAAACCGTCGGCGACCATAATCGCCGACGGTTAATAAATGCTCGCCAAAGGCTGTCGCGCTTAGCGCGTCGGCACCGGCTTGTCACCGCGATAGTCGTAGAAACCGCGCTGCGTCTTGCGGCCGAGCCAGCCTGCCTCGACATACTTCACCAGCAGCGGACAGGGCCTGTACTTGGAATCGGCCAGCCCCTCGTGCAGCACCTGCATGATCGACAGGCAGGTATCGAGGCCGATGAAGTCCGCAAGCTCCAGCGGGCCCATCGGATGGTGCGCGCCGAGCTTCATGGCGGTGTCGATCGCCTGCACGTTGCCGACGCCTTCATAGAGCGTGTAGATCGCCTCGTTGATCATCGGCAGCAGGATGCGGTTGACGATGAACGCCGGGAAATCCTCCGAGACCGCGATCTGCTTGCCGACCTTGGTGACGAAATCGCGCGTCGCCTCGAAGGTCGTGTCGTCGGTCGCGATGCCGCGGATCAGCTCGACCAGCTCCATCAGCGGTACCGGATTCATGAAATGAATGCCGATGAACTTCTCCGGCCGGTCGGTCGAGGCGGCCAGGCGCGTGATCGAGATCGAGGAGGTATTGGAGCCAATGATGGCGTCCGGCTTCAGCACGGCGCAGAGGTCGTGGAAGATCTTGCGCTTGACCTCTTCCTTCTCGACTGCGGTCTCGATCACGAGATCGCAGGACGCGACGCCGTCGAGGCTGTCGGCCGACTTGATCCGGGTCAGCGCCTTCTGATGGTCGGCCTCGGTGATCACCTTTTTGGCGACCTGCCGTGACAGATTGCCGTTGATCGTCGCCATCGCCGATTTCAGACGGTCGGCCGAGATGTCGTTGAGCACGACGTCGAACCCGGCAAGCGCCGCGACATGCGCGATGCCATTGCCCATCTGGCCCGACCCGATCACGCCTACCGTCTTGATCTTTATTGCCATTTCCCTATCGCCATCTATCCGCCGGCGGCACATCCGCCATCACATTTCCGGCGCACAGCGCGCCTGTATTCCTTATAGCAAACCCCGGCCGGATTTTTATCATCCAACCGTCACCGTTAACGCGCCCGCTTGCCGAGCTCCTCGGTCAGTTCCGGCACCGCCTGGTAAAGATCGGCCACCAGACCGTAATCCGCCACCTGGAAGATCGGCGCTTCCTCGTCCTTGTTGATCGCCACGATCACCCGCGAATCCTTCATGCCGGCGAGGTGCTGGATCGCGCCGGAAATGCCGATCGCGATGTAAAGGTCCGGCGCCACCACCTTGCCGGTCTGGCCGACCTGCCAGTCGTTCGGCGCGTAGCCGGCATCGACCGCCGCCCGCGACGCGCCGACCCCGGCCCCCAGCCTATCGGCCAGCGGCTCGATATATTTGGCGAAATTGTCGCGGCTCTGCATCGCACGGCCACCCGACACAATGATCTTGGCCGACGCAAGTTCGGGGCGATCGCTCTTGGCGACCTCCTCCCCCGCGAAGCTGGACAGGCCCGGATCGCCCGCCGCGGCAATGGTCTCGACCGGCGCGGCGCCGCCTTCGGCGGTCGCGGTGAAGGTCGAGGTGCGCACGGTGATGACTTTCTTCGCGTCCTTCGACTTCACGGTCTGGATCGCGTTGCCGGCATAGATCGGCCGCTCGAACGTATCGGTCGCGACCACCTTGGTGATCTCCGACACCTGCATGACGTCGAGCAGCGCCGCGACGCGCGGCATCGCGTTCTTGAAGCGCGAGGTCGCCGGCGCGACGATGGCGTCATAGTTCGGCGCCAGCGACACGATCAGCGCGGCCAGCGGTTCGGCGAGATCATGCGCATAGGCGGCATCGTCCGCGAGCAGCACCTTGGCGACACCGCTCAGCTTGGCGGCAGCGTCCGCCGCGCCCTTGGCGTTCTGGCCCGCCACCAGAATATGCACGTCGCCGCCGAGCGCGAGCGCGGCGGTGAGCGCCTTGGCGGTCGAATCCTTGAGAGCGTCGCCGGCGTGATCCGCCATCAGAAGCGTGGTCATGTTACAGCACCCCCGCTTCGGTGAGTTTCGACACCAGTTCAGGCACCGACCCGACCTTGACGCCGCCCTTGCGGCCCGGCGGCTCCGATGTCTTGAGAATCTCGAGATGCGGCGTCAGATCAACGCCGTATTGTTCGGCGCTCTTCTCGTCGATCGGCTTCTTCTTCGCCTTCATGATGTTGGGCAGGCTGGCGTAGCGCGGCTCGTTGAGGCGCAGGTCCGTGGTAACGATCGCCGGTCCCTTGACCTTGACAGTCTGCAAACCGCCATCGACCTCGCGCGTCACCGTGAAGTCCGCGCCCTCGACCTCGAGCTTGGAAGCAAATGTCGCCTGACCCCAGCCGAGCAGCGCGGCGAGCATCTGGCCGGTCTGGTTGGAATCGTCGTCGATCGCCTGCTTGCCCAGAATGATCAGGCCAGGCTTTTCTTCTTCCGCGACGCCCTTGAGCAGCTTGGCGACGGCAAGCGGCTCGACATGGCCATCCACCTTGACGTGCACGCCGCGATCCGCGCCCATCGCAAGGCCGGTGCGGATGGTTTCCGCCGCCTGCGCCGGCCCAATCGAGACCACCACCACTTCGGTCGCCTTGCCAGCTTCCTTCAGCCGCAGCGCCTCTTCCACGGCGATTTCGTCGAACGGGTTCATCGACATCTTGACGTTGGTCAATTCGACGCCCGTTCCGTCGCTCTTGACCCGGACCTTGACGTTGAAGTCGATAACCCGCTTGACCGGCACCAGAACCTTCATCGGTTCCCCTTTAAATATCGCAGCACTGAGCGGCGGAACCTAAAGGTCCCGCATCGCCGGGTCAACGCGGCTGGACCCGGACGATCGTGTGGTCCCGGCCATCGAAACATCACCAGAGCCGCTTACCTGTTCTGCCCCGGCACCCAGAGCACGTCGCTCGCGCCATTGCCGTTGGCAACGCGCGCAGCGACGAACAGGAAATCCGAAAGCCGGTTGAGATATTGCAGGGCCGCCGCGCTGACCGGCTCGTCCGGCCGCGCCGCCAATTCCACGGCGGTCCGCTCGCCGCGCCGGCAGATAGTCCGCGCCAGATGCAGATAGGCCGCGGCCGCCGAGCCGCCGGGCAGAATGAAGGAGTTGAGCGGCGCAAGGCCGGCATTGAGCGTATCGATATCGCGTTCCAGCCGTTCGACCTGCGCCGGCACGATGCGCAGCCGCTCGGCCTTGCCGTCACGCTGCGGCACCGTGAAATCGGCGCCGAGATCGAACAGGTCGTTCTGCACCCGCGCCAGCATCGCATCGATCTGCGGCAACTCTCCAAGATGCAGCCGCGCGACGCCGATCGCGGCATTGATCTCGTCGGCCGCGCCGCAGGCCGCAACACGCAGATCGTATTTCGCGCGACGCTCGCCGCTGCCGAGCGCGGTGGTGCCGTCATCGCCGGTCCGGGTGTAGATCTTGTTGAGCACGACCATGGGATTTGTCCGTGCGCCGATCCGGCTAGCGTCCCATCGCCCACACCGCGCACATCGCGATGACGATGGCGATGAACTGGAACAGGACGCGCAGCCGCATCAGGCGCTGCGAGGTGTTGGGCGAGCCGCCGCGCATCATGTTGACGAGCCCCATGAAGAGCACGAGCGTCACGGCGCCGAGCGCGATGGGAAGGGCAATACCGCTGAGAAAGGACATGGAGCGTACATAACACTCCGGAACTTCGCCCCCAAGTCCCTATTCCTTCTTTCATGCCTGCCGGGCACCTCCGTCATGCCGGGCAGGCCGTCCGCTCCGTCGGGAAACAGCGCGACTTCCCGCACGGCCCGCGTTACCGTGCGCATTCTGGAATCGGGAATCGATGTGAAGCCGCTTCGCTATGCATTCCATGTCGGGCGCGACGCGCTGGAGACCTTTCTGGCCGACGACGGCTGGGCGATCGCGAGCCATATCGCGCTCTCGGCGCTGATGGCGCTGTTTCCGTTCCTGATCGTGCTGACCTCGCTCGCCGGCTTCTTCGGCTCCAAGGACCTTGCCGACCAGGCCGCGAGCCTGATGTTGCAGACCTGGCCGGCGCAGGTCGCCGACGCGCTGGCGGGCGAAATCCATAACGTGCTGACGACGACGCGCGGCGACGCCTTCACCGTCGGCCTCGTGCTCTCGATCTATTTCGCCTCCAACGGCATCGAGAGCCTGCGCGTCGCGCTCAACCGCGCCTACAGCGTGACCGAACAGCGAAGCTGGTACTGGCTGCGGCTGGAATCGATCGGCTACACGCTGATCGCGGCCTTCGTCGCGCTGGCGCTTGCACTCCTGATTGTGCTCGGCCCGCTGCTGCTCGCCGCCGCGCGGCGCTACATTCCGCTGATCGTCGAACCGAAGGAAAACCTGCTCACCGTCGCGCGCTATGGCATCGCGATCGTCTCGCTCACAGCCGCTTTGATCGTGCTGCATGCGTGGCTGCCGGCGGGACGGCGCAGATTCCGCGACATCCTGCCCGGCATCATCTTCACCATGGTCGCCTCGCTGGCGTCGGCCATGGGCTTCGGACAATATCTTGCGCGGTTCGCCGGCAATTACGTCACGACCTATGCGGGCCTCGCGTCGGTCGTGATCGCGCTGGTGTTCCTGTATTTCATCGCCGCGATCTTCGTCTATGGCGGCGAGCTCAACGCCGCGATCATCAAGTCACGGCTTCCGCGCGGCGTGTCGCTGCAGCAAGCGCAGTCGCCAGCGCCCGCGGACTGACCGGCTTCACCACGAAGGCGTCGGCCCCCGCGGTGCGTGCCCGCGCCTCATCCTGATGGCGACCGGAGACACCGACAATGCCGATCTGGCCGTGCGGATTGCGCAGGCCGCGAATCTGCCGGATCGCCTCGATGCCGTCGATGCCGGGCAGCACCATGTCCATCAACACGGCGTCGAACTGACCCTCCACGATCCGCTCGGGCGCCAGTTCGCCGCGGCCGATGAATTCGGTGCGATGGCCGAGCTCGGTGAGGATCGCATTCAGCACCACGCGGCCGAACGGATTGTCCTCGATGCTGAGGATGTGCAGACTGCGCGCGGATGCAACGAGGTCATCGCCGCCCGCCGCTGCCGGCACCTGTGCCGGCGCAAGCGTCACGGTCAATGTGAACACCATGCCGCCGCCATCCTTCTGCGCCGCGACCACGTCGCCACCCATCGCGCGGGCGAGTTGGCGCACCGACGACAGGCCAAGCCCCGCCCCGCCGAACCGCGAGGCGATAGTGACATTGGCCTGCGAGAACGGCCGGAACAGCCGCTTGATCTCGGCCAGCGACAGGCCGATGCCGCTGTCGGAGATGGCGAAGGTCGCGACCAGTTTGCCCTTCGCGCCCGGCTTCGCACTGACCTTGAGGCCGACCTCGCCGGTTGGCGTGAACTTCACGGCATTGTCGATCAGGTTCTCCAGCGCGGCGCGCAGCCGGACCGGATCGCCGGTGACGAAGGCCGGAAGATCGCCGGCGATCTCGATCCGTGCCTGCAGGCCCTTGGACGCCGCACGTCCGGACAGCGAATCGCCGCAAGTCTGGGCGAGCGCGCGCAGATCGAAGAATTCCTCGCGCACCAGAAGGCCCGAGGCATGGCCCTTGGCGGCATCGACGAACAGCGTCGCCAGAGCAGCGAGGTGCTCGGCGCCGACCCGGATGGTATCGACCCAGCGCCGCTCGCGCTCGCCAAGATCGGAAGTGGCGAGCAGAGAACTGATGGCGAGAATGCCGGTCAGCGGGGTGCGGACCTCATGGGCGAACGCCGCCAGCGCCGCCTCGACAATGCTCGGCTCGGACGGACGCACCGCCTTCGCACGTACTCCCTTTGCGCGCACAGCTTTCGCGGGCGACACCTTGCGCACGCGCACGACAGCCTTCTTCGCGGTCGATGCTTTCGCCGCAGCCTTCCTGCCTGGCGCCTTGCGCGCAGGTTTTGCCGCTGCCGCGCCTGTGCGCCGCTTGCCGCTCACGCGCTTGCCGGATCTGCCGCCGGCTTTTGAACGCGACGTCTTCGCCATGATTCCCCCAGTGGTTCCATCCTGCCATCCGGCCCATGGAGAGTCATCAGCGACCTATGGTCAGGATCAGAGCCCGACCATTCGGCGGATATCCTGTGGGCTGATACCGGCGGCGCGCAATTCGCGCAGGCCGGTCGCGCTTGAGGATTTCGACAGCTTGCGGCCCTCGGCATCCCGCAGCAACCGGTGATGGCGGTAGACCGGCTCGGGCAGGTCGAGCAGCCGCTGCAACAGCCGGTGCACGCTGGTCGCCCGGAACAGGTCCTGCCCCCGCACCACCTCGGTCACACCCTGCAAGGCATCGTCCACCACCACCGAGAGGTGATAGCTGGTCGGCGTTTCCTTGCGCGCCAGAATGACGTCGCCCCAGGCCAGCGGCGAAGCAGCGATCGCGCCGGTCTCGCCCTCCGGCCCCTCGCCCCGCTCGCGCCAGAACAGATCGCCGGCGCGCTCGCACGCCGCCGCCATGTCGAGGCGCAGCGCGTAAGGCGCGCCGCTGCCGATCCTGTCCTCACGTTCGGCCGCCGAAATGACCTTGGCGGTGCCAGGATAAAGCGGCACGCCCTCGGGATCGCGCGGCCAGCCTCCCATGCTGTCGCGGGCGGCGACCAGACGCGCGATCTCGGCACGGCTCTCGAAGCTCGGATAGATCAGGCCCTGCTGTGTGAGTCGGTCCAGCGCCTGCGCATAAAGCGGCAGATGGTCGGACTGCCGCCGCACCGGCTCTTCCCATGCGAGGCCGAGCCAGCGCAGATCCTCCTCGATCGCCGCTTCAAATTCGGGACGGCAGCGCGCCGAGTCGATATCCTCGATCCGCAGCAGGAAGCGGCCGCCGCTTCGCCGCGCAAGGTCATGGTTCAGCAGCGCCGAAAAAGCGTGCCCCAGATGCAGGTAGCCATTGGGACTGGGCGCGAAACGGAAAACGGGTGGCGGCATCGGTCCTGATCGAAAACAACGGGTCGGCGATGACAATACATCTAGAGACGCAAACCGATCTTGAAGACGCGATCCACGCGCTGGTCAATCTCGACCCGCGGCTGCGGCCGGTGCTCGAGGTCGCCGGAATGCCGGCGCTGAGGCGGCGCGAGCCGGGATTCGCCGGCCTTGCCGCCATCGTCTGCGGCCAGCAGCTCTCCACCTATGCCGCCGCCGCGATCTGGCAGCGGGTCAGCACCGCGTTCGACCCGTTCCATCATGACCGGATCAAAAGCGCGCGCGGCGACCGTCTCGCCCGGCTCGGCCTGTCGGCGGCGAAGATCAAATCGCTGAAGGCGATCGCCGCCGAACTGGCCGCCGAGCGGCTCAATCTCGACGTGCTGGCCGAGGAAGATGCCGACGCCGCCCATCACACGCTGATCGCGCTGCATGGCATCGGGCCATGGACCGCCGACATCTACCTGTTGTTCTGCCTTGGCCATGGCGATGCCTGGCCGGCCGGCGATCTTGCCTTGCAGGAGGCGATGCGGATCGGGCTCGGGCTGAAAGCGCGGCCGAGCGCGAAGGAGATGCAGCCGCTGGCGGAACCGTGGCGGCCGTTACGCGGCGCGGCGGCGCATCTGTGGTGGAGCTATTATCACGCGGTCAAACGCCGCGAAGGCGTGCTGCCCGCCGACAAGCCGCGCGAGGCGGGTTCCTCGCCGCGCAAGATCAAACCCGCCGATTCGCAAGCCCGCACACGCAAGGCCGCAGCGGCACCGGCCCACAAAAAGACGGCGAAGAAGAAGGCCGCAAAAACTGCGAAACCCGCCAAATCCCCCGGCAAACCACGTCGCGGCGGCGGGGGATAGGCCGGAAACACCCTTCACAATTCCGTCGTGCTCCCTGTATTATCTACGCACAAGCTGCTTCGCAGCGAGGCGCGCGTATTCCGCAAAAGTGGATACCGGTTTTGCGATGGGGAATAGGCGCTACGTCATGTAGAGCGTCCGCGCGGCAACCGGCTGCCACTTTGTCGCAAAGACGCTCCGAGGCCAGGAGCGTTATTTGAACGCGCATGTCCAGCAAGGCGGTTGGCCGGCACTCGTGCTGAACGCCGACTTCCGGCCGCTGAGCTATTACCCTCTCTCGCTTTGGTCGTGGCAGGATGCGATCAAGGCGGTCTTCCTCGAACGCGTCAACATCGTCGCGAATTACGACCACGCGGTCCACAGTCCCTCCTTCGAGATGCAACTGCCGAGCGTGGTCTCGCTCAAGTCCTTCGTGAAGCCGACCACGCATCCCGCCTTCACGCGGTTCAACGTCTTCCTCCGCGACCGCTTCACCTGCCAGTACTGCACCTCGCAGGAAGACCTCACCTTCGATCACATCGTCCCACGCTCGCGCGGCGGACAGACCACTTGGGAAAACGTGGTCACGGCGTGCTCACCCTGCAATCTGCGCAAGGGCAGCATGACCATGCAGCAAGCCAAGATGTTTCCACGTCAAACGCCCTATGCGCCGACGGTGCATCAACTGCATCGCAACGGCCGGCTGTTTCCGCCGAACTACCTGCACGAAAGCTGGCTCGATTATCTCTATTGGGACACCGAACTCGATCCGTAAGACGCGGATCGCGTGATCGTCCCGTTGAATTCACTTGGCGCCGTCAGCGCGTGTTGCTGCGATAAAGATCGGCGACGCTCTTCCAGATCGCGTCCTTGAACGCGATCGCCGGCGGATCGGGAAGAATCTCCGGCGGCGCGGTGCGCTTCGCGCAATTCTCGACCAGCCGCAGCACCCAGACCTCGCCATCGGTGAAGTAAGGATCGCCGCCGCCATTGCGGCCGAGCACCGTCGGCCCGAGCCCCATCACCTGATAGCGCGCCGCCAGCATGCCGGCGGCCTCGAGATCGCCGGCGATCAGCGTGCGCTCGGCATCGACATCGGGCGCGATGTGATGGGTGATCGCGGCGGTGTAGTGGCTGAAGCCGACGCTGCGGTCGAAAGTCGCCGCGCCCAGCCACACCGGCCGGCCCTCTTCGCCCTCCTCCAGCACCTTCCAGAGCCGGACGTGATGGCGCTGGTCGGCGCTCTTGCCGACCGGACGCTCGAAGGCGAAGTCCTCGACCCGTCCGGCATAATAAAGCGGGCTAACCGGCGCGGTCGGATAGGGCCGGTCGAAGATCACGCTGCCGGAAATCTCCAGACCGGAGCGCCACGTCACCTTGTCGGCCGCGTACCAGCCTGCCGCATGCATCGCGCACAAGATGTCCTTGGCGCTGCCGACCATACCGATGTTGATCGGATCGCCGGGAATACCCTGCGCGGTGGAGGTCACCATCGGCAGGCCGTCGAGCTTCTTCTGATGTTCGTAATGCCGCCACAGCGAGGGCAGCAGCAGATAGGCGAGCGCGCCGTAGAGCAGCAGCACCGGCACAAGTATGACGAGCACGCGCCGGAGACGCGCGCGCCACCGGCGTTGTTGCCGGGCAGGCGGCGGCGAAGACGGGTCCACGACGATCAGCGATCAGTCAAAGGCCGTTTCAGCCGGGCACGGACGGCCCGGCCAAACCCGGCGCAGCGGCGTCAGCCTTTGAGCCGCTTGGTGCATTCGCTGTAATAGCCGCCGCCCTTCTGGATCCACTTCAGGCCGCCATTGGCGCCGGTGGCCTTGTTGGCGTTGTATTGATCGACGCAGGTGTGCATGCGGGCCTTGCCGGGGGTCTCGCTGGAATATTTCGGCGCGACGGCGGTCGGGAAGACCGCGGGACCTGACGGCGCGGCAGCAGCTTTCGGCGCGGCGGCAGGCTTGGCCGAAGCCGCGGGCTTGGCGGCTGGCGCGGCCGCTGGTGTCGCCGCAGCCGCGTCGCCGCATTGCGACTTGCGGAAGTCATTCCACTTCTGGCCGCCGAGCGTGCCGGCATCCTTGGCGGCTTTGTACTTGGCGCTGCATTCCTGCATCGTCAAAGCCTGTGCTGGCAGCATGGCCGCGAACGACATCACGGCCGCGGTCGCCGCCGCGCAGATCAAATGCGATTTGAGACTCATGGCAATTACCTCCTGAAAAAGCGCGGCACGATCCTAGCCCAGCGGCGCGGCGTTTCAACGAGTCCGCTGCCATCAAAATCATTTCATCGTTCGTCGCCGTTCACCCGCAGTTCAGCTTGGCGGCGCGACCCTCGCCGCCCCCAATCCCGTGAGGATTACGTCATGACCTTGATGTCCAAAACCCTGATCGTCGCCTGCGCCTCGTTGCTGCTCGCAGGCTCCGCGTTCGCGCAAACTGCCGCGCCTGCAACCACCACCGCACCGGCCGCCAAATCCGCGCCGGCCAAATCTGCCCCTGCCACATCCGCCAAGCCCGCCGCCGCAAAGCCCGAGCGCAGCGCGGTGTCGCTCGACTGCTCGAAGCAGGCCGACGCCAAGGGCCTGCACGGCAAGGAGCGCAAGAAATTCCGCTCGGCGTGCAAGCGCGACGCCGCCAAGAAAAACTGAGGCAAAGCTGACAGGAAAACCCGAACATCGAGCCGGCGGCAACGCCGGCTCTTTTCATCGGCACGCGAGAATTAGCGCGGCCGCCTCGCGCCGCCGAGGCCCCAGAGCGCGATCGCGGCCATCAGCAGCGAGATCAGCACGTTGTAGCCCGCCATCGAAATCCCCAAGAAGCGCCACTGCACCTCGTCGCAGCGCACCACCTTCACGGTCTTGAGGCTTTCCAGCAGATTGCCCGGATTGCCGAAATCGGTGATCGGGCCGGAGCATTCGGTCGGCCCCTGCCACCAGCCCCATTCGACGCCGGCGTGATAGGCGCCGAGGCCCGCATTGGCGAGCACGACCAGCGCCAGCACCACCAGGGCGGCGCGCAACACCCCCCGCGCCACGCCACGGCTCGCGGCAAAGGCGAGCACGACAGCGAGCGGAATGCCGACATAATAAGCGTAGCGCTGCTCGAGGCAGAGTTGGCAGGGCTTGTAGCCGAGCACGAGCTGGAAGAACCAGGCCCCGGCAATCGTCGCGAGCGCGATCAGCGCGACGCCGGACGCCGCAAGAACGATGCGGTCGCCCGGCCGGGCCGGATCAAGAGAGCGCAGGGCTGTGTCGGACGACAAGGGACTTCTCCATGCTGCGGCGGTGCTGGGCTCTTTCGCCGTTTCATGGGCACGGCAAAAATCCCAGGCCTTTGATTGGACGCGTTTTCTTCACGCGAACCGGTGCCCACTTCGCTCGAAAACGCTCTAGCGCGGCGCTTGCAGGGTGTCGAGACGCTCCGCTTCACAGCCGGTTGACCGGCGGCGGACGGCCGCTATAGTCCGCCCGCTTTGCACGCTGGCGATCCGCCACGACGCGATGCCCCTGTGGCGGAATTGGTAGACGCGCTCGACTCAAAATCGAGTTCCGCAAGGAGTGCTGGTTCGATCCCGGCCAGGGGCACCATTCCTTCCCTCATTGCCTGATTCTTTCGACCTGATCGCTCGCCTTTCCGGCGGCTTTGCACCGGTTGGTTCGTGCCGGACGACAGCCGTGCCTGCCTTCCTGACGTCACGCGCCAGCAGCGGCCTTCAATGTCGCGGGAACCTTTCCGGTCCCGAGGCCGTTAGCGTTATCGCGTGTTCGACGCCACACCTACACAACAGGAGAACAGGATGTCGGTAGCCAAGGTCATCGAGATTACGTCTCTATCGGAAAAGAGTTTCGAGGACGCCGTGCTCCAGGGCGTCAAACGCGCATCGAAGACGATCGACAACATCGAGGGCGCCTGGATCAAGGAGCAGAAACTTCAGATCAAGGACGGCAAGGTGATCGGCTTCCGGGTCAACATGAACCTGACCTTCATCCTCGACGAATGAAGTCGATCAGGATCAAACAATGATCGGCGCATGGAGACAGCGCCGCATAAAGACAAGCGTGAATCGCAAACACGTCACCCGGCGCGGCGTCACTGACAGATCGCGCGGGTGACGTAATTCTCGGTCTTGCACTCGCCGGGCGCGCCGGTGCGGCCGGACAGATAGACTTTGGCCGGGCACTTCTCGGCGGATTCGACGTCGAGGCTCTTGCCTTCCTTGTAGCCCTTGCCCTTGCACAGATGATCGGCGGCGCGCTTGCAGTCCGGCGCGCCGTTGCCGGCCACCGGACAGACCGCGCGGCCATTGACCACCGTCTGCGGCGTCAGAGGCAGATTGCCGGCGGCGTCCTTGGCACGGCTGTGAATGTTCTCGATGGTCTGCTGCGAGCCTTTCAGCGACGATGAAAGTCCCGACGCCGAATTCTTCAGGATCTTGCCGAGTTCTTCGACCAGACCCGGATTGGAGCGCGGCGGCTCAGGCGCCGGCGGCGCGAGGGACGGATCGGACGGCGCGAGCGCCGGGCCCTGCGATGGCGGCGGGGTTGTATCCGGTTGCGGCGTCATCGCCTGCGGCCACGCTGGCATGCTGGCGAGCAGCACGATGGCGGCCATCATCGCAGCCAGCGGCCACTGCCGAAGCACGCGCACATCGTTTTGTACCGGGCCGGTCATGGCACCACAGTAGTCCTCCGCGGCGCAGCGGCAAGGCCCGTTCGCTACATCAGGCGGAAGGCGATGATGAAGCCGAGCACCAGCACCACCGCGCCGATCGCAACCCACAACCCCAGACGCTTCTCGATGGTGTGACGGATCCACTCGCCGTAGCGGTTGAGCAGGATCGCGACCATGAAAAAGCGGCCGCCGCGCGCGATCACCGAAAACACGATGAACAGCCAGATATTGTATTCGGCGAATCCGGACGTGATCGTGACGATCTTGTAGGGGATCGGGGTCAGGCCCTTGAGCAGGATGATCCACGCGCCGTATTGCGCATAGGAGGCGCGGAACGCCTCGACCTTGTCGCCATAGCCGTAAAGCTGGATCAGCCACTGCCCGATCGATTCATAGAGCAGCGAGCCGATCCCGTAACCGACCACGCCGCCCGCGACCGAGGTGATGGTGCAGACCAGCGCATAGAGCCAGGCGCGCTGCGGCCGCGCCAGCGACATCGGGATCAGCATCACATCCGGCGGCACCGGAAAGAACGAGCTTTCGGCGAACGACACCGCACCCATCAGCCACAGGGCATAGGGTTTGTCGGCGGCGGCGATGCACCAGTCATAGATCCGTCTCAGCATGCCGCGATGAACCACCCTTGGACGGTTTTGTCCATGCAGGACTGAGAGCAGACGGAGGAAATGGAGAAAGCCTCAGCGCGCTTTGGCCGCGCCGGCGACCTGCGGGGCGACCATCGGCCGCCAGGCGCTGCCGAGCGCTGCGGCGGCCTTGCTCAGCGCGGGAGCCATCTTGCCCTTGGCTTTGGCCTGATGCTTGGGGGACGCTTTCGGCAATTTCTCGGCGATGCCGAATTCCCGCTCGCGCCGGTCCATCTCGGCCCAGACGTCTTCCGGGCGGATGCCGGCGCCGGCCCACAGCACCGTCAGGTTGTAGAGCAGGTCGGCGCTTTCGCGAACAATCGCCGCCTGATCGCGATTGACCGCGTCGATCGCGACCTCGATCGCCTCCTCGGCGAGTTTCTTGGCCATCTTGGACGGCCCGCGCTTCAGCAGCCGGGCCGTGCGCGACGTCGCCGGATCGAGGTCCCGTGCCGCGGTGACAGCCGTATAAAGCCGGTCAAGTGAATCACTCATGAGTCAAGTTTAACGAAAGGTTGTGGCTGGATTATTAACAAGGCGTGTTCGCACCGGGGCGCGACATGACGACGCCCTCGCCGGCATTCGGCGAGGGCGCGATCGGACTCGGGGCGAACTCAGTAGCCGTAATAATGCTGGTAATACGGGCCGCCATAGTAGCCCGGACCGCCATAATACGGCCGGCCGTAATAGGCCGGACCGCCGTAGTAATACTGATCCCTGTAATAATCGCGGCGGCGCTGCTCGGCGATCACCGCGCCGACGGTGCCGAGCGCAAGGCCCATGAAGGCAAGACCGGCCGCATTGTTGTTGCGATAGACGTGCCGTCCCCGGCTGCGCGTCCGCGCGCGGGAGCTGACGTCGGTCAGGTCAAATGAAGCCGCCGACGGCACGCCGGCAAGAGCTGCTTTCGAGGCCGGCGCGGGAGCCTGTGTTGCGCTTGCGGGCAGGGACGCGGTCAGAAGGATGGCAGCCGCCGCCACTGCGACGCGCGCGCCGATGGGAAAGTGCTGTGTGCCTTGTGTCATGTCGCCGTCCTCATGGGTCCCTTCGGCCGCCGCGGGCCGACATAAAGGGAAACCTCTCCTTTCACATTGGGTTCCCGGCGCGAAATGCAAGACGGCAGGGGACGGACCGCAGCGGACGATTGGCGCTGGCAGGCCGGCCTGCTATCGGTCGGGAAGGCCCACCGCGCAGACCGCCCATGTCCCTGATCCGCCTTTACATCCGCGTGCTCGACCTGCTCGGCAAGGAGGCGCGGCTCGGCTGGTTCCTGGCCGTCGCCAACCTGTTGCTGGCGATCGCCCAGTTCGCCGAGCCTGTGCTGTTTGGCCGCATCGTCGACGTGCTCTCGCACAGCTCGACGCCGAGCAACAGCGCCGCCGTCCTGCCCGCCACCTCGCCATGGCCGCTGCTCGGTGCGTGGGTCGCGTTCGGCCTGTTCACCATCATCTGCAACGCGGCCGTGGCGTGGCATGCCGACCGCCTCGCCCATCGCCAGCGCCAGGCGGTGCTGACCAGCTATTTCGACCACATCCTGCAACTGCCGCTGACCTTCCACACCGGAACCCATTCCGGCCGCCTGATGAAGGTGATGCTGCAAGGCACCGACGCGCTGTGGCGGCTGTGGCTGTCGTTCTTCCGCGAGCATTTCGCCGCGATCGTCTCGCTGTTCGTGCTGCTGCCGCTGTCGATCTACATCAACTGGCGGCTCGCCGGCCTGTTGTTCGGCCTGTGCATCGTGTTCACGATCCTGACCACGCTGGTGGTGCGCAAGACCTACGGCATGCAGATGGAGGTCGAGGAGCATTACGGCGATCTCGCCGCGCGCGCCTCCGACGCGCTCGGCAATGTCGCGCTGGTGCAGAGCTTCGTGCGTATCGAGGCCGAGGTGCAGGGCCTGCGCGGCGTCGCCGACAAATTGCTCGCGGTGCAGATGCCGGTGCTGTCGTGGTGGGCGCTGGTCGCGGTGATGACGCGCGCTTCCACCACCATCACGATCCTCGCCATCTTCGTGGTCGGCATCATTCTCAACGGACAGGGCCTCGCCTCGATCGGCGAGATCGTGATGTTCGTCTCCTTCGCCACCATGCTGATCCAGAAGCTGGAGCAGGTGGTCGGCTTCATCAACAGCGTGTTTATGGAAGCGCCGCGCTTGCAGGAATTCTTCGACGTGCTCGACGCGGTGCCCGCGGTGCGCGACCGGCCGGACGCGATCGATCCCGGCCGGCTGCAGGGCCTTGTCGAATTCAACGACGTATCGTTCTCCTATGACGGCAAGCGCCCGGCGGTGGCCGATCTCTCCTTCACCGCGCTGCCGGGCCAGACCATTGCGCTGGTCGGCGAGACCGGCGCCGGCAAATCCACCGCCATCGCGCTGCTACATCGCGCGTTCGATCCGCAATCCGGCATCATCAAGATCGACGGCATGGATGTGCGCGGCATGACGCTCGCCGCGCTCCGCCGCAACATCGGCGTGGTGTTTCAGGAGGCGCTGCTGTTCAACCGCTCGATCGCGGAGAATCTGCGCGTCGGCAAGCCGGATGCGACCGACGCCGAACTGCGCGCCGCCGCCGAAGGCGCGCAGGCGCTCGATTTCATCGAACGCAGCGAACAGAAATTCGAGACCAGCGCCGGCGAGCGCGGCCGCCTGCTCTCGGGCGGCGAGCGCCAGCGGCTCTCCATCGCCCGCGCGCTCCTGAAGAATCCACCGATCCTCATTCTCGATGAAGCGACCAGCGCGCTCGACGCAGTGACCGAGGCGAAGGTCAACGCCGCGCTCGACACCGTGATGAAGGGTCGCACCAGTTTCGTGATCGCGCATCGCCTTTCGACCATCCGCAACGCCACCACCATTCTGGTGTTCGACAAGGGCCGCATCATCGAAAGCGGAACCTTTGATGAACTGGTGGCGCGCGGCGGCTATTTCGCCGATCTCGCCCGTGCCCAGTTCATGGTGCAGGAATCGACCCGGACCGGCACGCCTGCGGCGGCCAATATGTCTGCAATCCCCAAGCTTTAGCTGTGCGTGCGAAAGTGCGTCGAAATTTGGCCCATTTAATGCGGGATGGAAACGCCGGACGGCTGTTCTCGGTCGCCCGGCCGGTATAGGTTTGCGGACGCGGCAACATCCGGCCCGGCGATATGTCCCGCGAGACTTGCGGAGCATTCACGGCTTCACCACTCACGTTGCCATCAGGCGCTGCTCAAAACCGGATTCACGCGTGGCTTTTGTTGCATCATCCCGGCTGTCGATTGTGTCTCGCGTGGCTCTTGTCGGGCTTGCGCTGATCCTGACGACGCTGACCGGCCAGCGCGCCGCTCACGCCGAAGCGCTGTTGCTGATCGAGGCCGACACCGGCAAGGTGCTGCAGGCCGAGAACGCGACCTATCCATGGTATCCCGCCTCGCTCACCAAGCTGATGACCGCTTACGTGACGCTGAAGGCGGTGAAGGACGGACGTGTCTCGCTCGACACGCTGCTGACCGTGTCGCCGACCGCGGCGGCGCAGGCGCCTTCGAAGATGGGCTTCCGCCCCGGCACGCAGGTCACCGTCGACAACGCGCTGAAGATGATGATGGTGAAATCGGCGAACGACATGGCGGTCGTGCTCGCCGAAGGCGTCGGCGGCTCGATCGACGGCTTCTCCGCCGAAATGAACAAGACCGCGCAACGCCTCGGCATGACGCAGACCAGCTACGTCAACCCGAACGGCCTGCCCGCCGACGGCCAGATCACCTCGGCGCGCGACATGGGCATTCTGGCGCGCGCCATCATTCGCGACCTGCCGGAATACGAATATTTCGTCCACATTCCCGCGATCAAATTCGGCCGCCGCATCACCGGAAACTTCAACAAGCTGATCGGCCGCTATCCCGGCGCCGACGGCATGAAGACCGGATTCATCTGCGCCTCCGGCTTCAATCTCGTCGCCAGCGCGACGCGGGGCAACAAGCGGCTGATCGCGGTGGTGCTCGGCGCGCAATCCTCCGCGCAGCGCGCGATCAAGGCCGCGCAACTGCTTGAGAAAGGCTTCCACGGCAACCGCCTCGCCTGGCTGCGACCCTCGCTCGGCAACGTCGACATGCTGGCGCCGATCGACGCCTCGCCGCCGAACCTGCGCGAGGAAATGTGCGGTCCGCGCCGCAAACGGCCCGCCGCCGACGAAGACGACGATGTCGAGATCACGATGGACGGCGACAGCAACGGCACCAATAGCCCGTTCGCCTTCGCCGCCGCCGGACTGCAGGCGCCGAACATGAAGGCCTCCGATCTGCTGGCGGCGGCGCCGACGCCGGCCGCGCCGGTGATCGTCTACACCGGCCCCGCGCGCACCGGCGCGGATATCCTCGCGGCGGACGCAGCCGAGACCGAGCGGCAGGCCGCCAACGTCAAGAACCGCAAGAAGGGCGCCAAGCCGAAGGTCGCGGCGAAACCTGACGCCGCCAAGCCTGGTTCTGCCAAGCCCGACGCCAAGCCGGCCGCAAGCGCCGCTGCAAAGCCTGCGACGAAACCGGCCGCGAAACCCGTGGCCGATGCCAAGCCTGCGGCGAAACCGGCGGCACATGCGGCATCGGCAGCCGCGAAGCACACCGCCAAACCGGCGGCAAAGCCCGCGGCGAATGCCGCTCCCGCCAAGCCGAAAGCCAACGCGAAGTCCGGTGCAGCCGGCAAGCCCGCCGCTGACTCTAAGAGCGCCAGCACTCCGCGCAGTTAGAACGCTTCAAGCTGAGATGAAGACAAAACACACTCCTCGGAATGAGGATCGTGCGACGGATCGCATCTTTCGATTCGGTTCTCTCTCCTCTCACTCAAATCACCATGCGCGTTTCGTCGCGCCTGGCTTGCCATGACCGGAGCTTGGCTCGATACTTCACGGATCGAAGCCCGCTCTCATCGAAATGATTCCCGTTCCGGTCACCGAGGACATGATGGATCGCATCTGGCTCAAGCACTATCCGCCCGGAGTGCCCGCCGATATCGACCTTGGCCACTACGCCTCCCTCGTCGATCTGCTCGAGGAAAGCTTTGGCAAATACAGCGATCGCGACGCCTTCATCTGCATGGGCAAGGCGATCACCTACCGCCAGTTCGACGAATTGTCGGCACAGCTTGCCGCCTATCTGCAGACGCTCGGCCTTGCCAGAGGCGCGCGCGTCGCGGTCATGCTGCCGAACGTGCTACAGAATCCGGTCACCCTTGCCGCGGTGTTGCGCGCCGGTTTCACCGTGGTCAACGTCAATCCGCTCTACACCGCGCCGGAACTCGAGCATCAGCTCAAGGATTCCGGCGCCGAAGCCATCGTCGTGCTGGAGAATTTCGCCGCCACGCTGCAGAAGGCGATCAGTCACACCGATGTCAAACACGTGATCGTCGCCACCATGGGCGATCTGCTCGGCCTCAAGGGCGCGGTGGTGAATTTCGTCGTGCGCCGGGTCAAGAAGATGGTGCCGGACTTCGCGCTGCCCGGCGCGGTGGCGTTCAACGACGCGCTCGCGCAAGGCCTCATGCGCGCCTTCACCCGCCCCGCCATCGGCCGCGACGACATCGCCTTCCTGCAATACACCGGCGGCACCACCGGCGTCTCCAAGGGCGCGACGCTGCTTCATCGCAACATCCTCGCCAACGTGCTGCAAAACGATGCCTGGCTGCAGCCGGCGTTGCAGAAGCCGCCGAAGACCCCCGGCTTCATGATCGTCTGCGCGCTGCCGCTCTATCATATCTTCGCGCTGACCGCCTGTTTCCTGCTGGCGATGCGCAGCGGCGGCGCCAATCTGCTGATTCCCAATCCGCGCGACATGAAAGGCTTCGTCAAGGAACTACGCAAATATCGCGTCAACAGCTTCCCCGCCGTCAACACGCTTTATAACGGCCTGCTGCATGCGCCGGGGTTCGACGAGATCGATTTCTCCGCGCTCAAGGTCTCGGTCGGCGGCGGCATGGCGGTGCAGACCTCCGTCGCCGAGCGCTGGCGCAAGGTGACGGGCTGCGCGATCCTCGAAGGCTACGGGCTGTCGGAAACCTCGCCGGTTCTGACCTGCAATCCGTCCGATGCCGACACTTTCAACGGCACTATCGGCCTGCCGGTGCCCTCGACCGACATCGCCATCCGCGATGACCAGAACCGCGACGTTCCGCTCGGCGAGCCCGGCGAGATCTGCGCGAAGGGTCCGCAGGTGATGGCGGGCTACTGGAACAGGCCTGACGAGACTGCGAAGGTGATGACTCCCGACGGCTTCCTGCGCACCGGCGATATCGGCGTGATGTCGCCGGAAGGTTATATCCGCATCGTCGATCGCAAGAAGGACATGATCCTGGTCTCCGGCTTCAACGTCTATCCCAACGAGGTCGAGGGCGTGATCGCGAGCCATCCCGGCGTGCTGGAATGCGCGGTGATCGGCGTGCCGGATGAAAGAACCACCGAAGCGGTGAAGGCCTTCGTGGTGCGCAAGGACCCGAACCTGACCGCGCAGGATCTGATCGCCTATGCTCACGAGCAGTTGACGCATTACAAGATCCCCAAGCAGATCGAATTCCGCACCGAATTGCCCAAGAGCAATGTCGGCAAGATTTTGCGCCGCGCCTTGCGCGAGGAAGCTCCTCGCGCTGCGGCTGCCAGCTAAGAGGTGCCATGACCGGACATCCCCTCCTCACCGCGCAGGACGTGCTCGCCTTCTGGCGCGAGGCTGGCGAAGAGCGCTGGTTCACCAAGGATGCCGCGTTCGATACGCAAGTGAATGAGCGCTTCGCGCGGCTGCTCGACGACGCGAAACACGGCAGGCTGGATTCATGGAAGGACAGCGACGAGGGCCTGCTCGCGCTGATCATCGTGCTCGATCAGTTTCCGCGCAACATCTACCGCAATGACGCGCGCGCATTCGCCACCGATGCGATGGCGCGGCAACTCACCCATGAGGCGATCGCATGCGGCGCCGACCAGCGGATCGACCGCAGCCTGCGCGCCTTCGCCTACATGCCGCTGATGCATTCCGAGAGTCTGGCCGATCAGGAGCGCTGCGTCGCGCTCTATCGCGCGCTCGGCAACGCCAACAATCTGAAATTCGCCGAATTGCATGCCGACATCATCCGCAAGTTCGGCCGCTTCCCGCACCGGAACGCGGTGCTCGGCCGCTCGACCACGCCGGAGGAAGCGACCTTCCTCGCCGAGGGCGGGTTCGCGGGTTGACTCACCCAACCGAATGTTAACGAATCCTTGCTAGGCCCGGCGGGGTGCCGGCCCGAAATCCGCCGGCGTTTGGGATCACTGCGTTGGCGATGACGGAAGCAGAGGGCGCAAGCGAGGCACGGCCCGCCGGTCTGATCGCCCGGCTGCGTGGCCTGCTCGGCGGCAGCAGCGAAGCCTCGCTGACCAAGCGGCTCGCCGGCACCGTGTTTATCATCCGCGTGCTCAGCGCCGGCCTTGCGTACCTCTCGCAGATCCTGCTGGCGCGCTGGATGGGCGGCTCGGACTACGGCATCTATGTCTATGTCTGGACCTGGGTGCTGCTGCTCGGCAGCGTGCTCGATTTCGGCATCGCCGTCTCGGCGCAGAAGATCATCCCCGAGTATCGTGGCAGCGGCGACGTTGCATTGCTGCGCGGCTTTCTCTCCGGCAGCCGCTGGATCACGCTCGCCGCCTCGAGCGTGGTCGCACTGCTGCTTGCCGGCATGGTGAAGCTGCTCGAACCTTCGCTCGATCCGGCGATGACGACGCCGCTTTATCTCGGCTGCCTCACGCTGCCCGCCTTCGTCGTCGCCAACACCCAGGACGGCATCGCCCGCTCGCATGACTGGATGCGGCTCGGCCTGATGCCGCAGTTCATCGTGCGTCAGGCGCTGATCATCGGCTTCACCGCCGGCGCGGTGGTGCTCGGCCTCAGGCTCGGCGCCACGGCGGCCATGCTCGCCAGCGCAGCCGCGGTATGGATCGCGATGACCGGGCAGATGCTGGTGCTCAACCGCCGCCTACGCGCGCATGTCGAACGCGGCCCGCGCGCCTATGATTTCGCAAGCTGGCTGAAAGTCTCGCTGCCGATCATGATGGTGGAAGGTTTCTACCTGCTGCTCTCCTACACCGACATTCTGGTGCTGCAGCACTTCCGCTCCTCGGAGGAAGTCGGCGTCTATTTCGCTGTGGTCAAGACGCTGGCGCTGGTGTCGTTCATCCACTACGCGATGTCGGCGACCACCGCGCACCGCTTCACCGAATATCACGCGTCGGGTGACACCGAGCGGCTGTCGGCCTATGTCGCGCATGCGATCAAATGGACGTTCTGGCCTTCGCTTGCCGCCACCGCGGTGCTGCTGGCTTTCGGCAAACCGCTGCTCTGGCTGTTCGGCTCGCAGTTCACCGGCGGCTACGGCATCATGTTCGTCGCTGCCATCGGCCTGATCGTGCGCTCCGCCGTGGGGCCGGTCGAGCGCCTGCTCAACATGAGCGGCAATCAGAACAGTTGCGCGCTGGCCTATGCGCTGGCTTTCGTGATGAACCTGGTGCTGTGCATCGTGCTGGTGCCGGGCTATGGCGGCTATGGCGCTGCCGCCGCGACCTCGCTGTCGCTCACCTTCGAGAGCGTGCTGCTGTTCGCGCTGACCAAGCGCCGGCTCGGCCTGCACGTCTTCGCGTTCGGGAAGAAGGCGTAACAGACCATAACCGTCATACGCGGGCTTGACCCGCGTATCCATCATTCCTTGAAAGATGGATTGCCGGGTCAGGCCCGGCAATGACGCGTTGAAATACTCAATTCCGTATGGATATCATCGTTCGCTTCGCTCCTCGCAATGACGACGATGACTACTTCGCCGTCCAGCCGCCGTCGATCGAGAAGTTCGCGCCGGTGATCTGGCTGGCCTCGTCGCTGCACAGATACAGCGCCATCGCCGCCACCTGCTCCACGGTGACGAACTCCTTGGTCGGCTGCGCCTCCAGCATCACGTCCCTGATGACCTGCTCCTTGGTCATGTTGCGCGCCTTCATGGTGTCGGGAATCTGGCGCTCGACCAGCGGCGTCCAGACATAGCCGGGGCTGATCGCGTTGCAGGTGATCTTGTGGGTGGCAAGCTCCAGCGCCACGGTCTTGGTCAGGCCGGCGATGCCGTGCTTGGCCGCGACATAGGCCGACTTGAACGGCGAGGCCACCAGCGAATGCGCCGAGGCGGTGTTGATGATGCGGCCCCAGCCGCGCTGTTTCATGCCCGGCACCGCGGTGCGGATGGCATGAAACGCCGACGACAGGTTGATGGCGATGATCGCGTCCCATTTGTCGATCGGGAATTCCTCAATCGGAGAGACGAACTGGATGCCGGCATTGTTGACCAGAATGTCCACCGAGCCGAAGCTTGTCTCGCCGAGCGTCACCATCTGTGCAATCTCGGCGGGCTTCGACATATCGGCCGGCGAATGCACCGCCTTGACCTTGAAGTCGCTCTCGATGCCGGAGCGTTCCTTCTCGATCTCGGCCGGCGTGCCCATGCCGTTGAGCACGATATTGGCGCCGGCTTTCGCCATCGCCCGCGCATACGCAAGGCCGATGCCGCTGGTCGATCCGGTGATGACCGCCGTCTTTCCCGCCAATGATACCATCGCTTGCTCCTTCTCGATCCGCACGCGTCAACCCACGCACCATGGCGTCAGTTCATCACGGCATCAATGACAATGCTTTGATCGGGGTTCAAGAGGGACCCATAGCGTTTTCGAGCGAAGCATGCCCTCGGGCCTGACCCGAGGGTGGGTACCGGTTCGCGTGAAGAAAACGCGTTAAAATACAAAGGCTGGAGTCCGGCTTTGAGTCCCTCAAAGCCGAAAGGCTCTAGCGGTGATCCGGCGCGGCAAGGATCATGGTCCAGAACACCTTGTATTTGGAGTTCGGCGCATAGACCGCGGCGATGCCCATTTTCGTGACGCCGCTCGCCAGCATGTTGGCACGGTGCGAGGGCGAATCGCGCCATCCGGAGAACGCTTCCGCCATGGTGTGATAGCCCGCCGAGATGTTCTCGACGCCCTTGGAGGCGGCAAAGCCCGACGCCTGCAGCCGCTTGGTGAAAGAACCGGCGACATCGTGATCGAGCTTGTTGCGGCTCGCCATCGCGCGCGACTGCGCCTCCGCGGCCTTCATCAGCTCCGGATCGATGGTGACGGCCCCGAGGCCGTTGTTCCGGCGGTAGCCCGAGATCATCGACGCCGCGCCCGCGGCATCGAGCTTGGCGTTCGCATTCGCCATGCTGTTATAGAAAGACGGTTGTTCGGTTCCCGGGCCGCGCTCGCCCGAGCAACCGGCCAGCAACACCACCGCAAGACACAGCCCCGCCCGCCCGATCATTCGTTCCATCCCGTTCATCCCGCGCCGTTGTTGCACACCAACAGTGGCTGAAAGGTGAACACGCGGCGGAACGAAGCGGAAAAATGTCCAAAGCCTGGCAGTAAATAATGCCAGACTTACTTTGCCGTCATGCCCGCGCTTGTCGCGGGCATCCACGTCTTCACATTCCAAGTGCAAGAAAGACATGGATGGCCGGGTCAAGCCCGGCCATGACGAGTTCTAAAGAACACGCTGACTTCATCCAGCCTGCTGGGGCTGATCCTTACGCCCCGGCGAAAATCCGGTAGCGGCGCGGCTGCAGGCTGACGATCTCGCCGGGCTTGAGATCGCGGTCGCGCGGCGCGTCGATCTCGATCAGGGTCTCGGCGCCGCCGACATGCAGCGCAATATCGGCGCGCTGGGTCGGACCGAAGGCGCGCACCCGCTTGACGTCGCCGTCGATCACGCCACTGCCCGGCGGCAGCACCGCGACATCGTGGCGGCGGATGAACAGATGGGACGGGCCGGTCAGCGCATCGCGCAGATCGAGATTAAGCACCTTGTCGCCGAGCAGCACCTGCCCGCCGCTGACCTGCACCGGCAGCACGATCGACTCGCCGATGAAACCGTGCACAAACGGCGTCGCCGGATTGTCATAGACCTCGGCGGGGGTGCCGATCTGCTCGATCCTGCCCTTGTCCATCACCACCACGCGGTTGGCGACTTCCAGCGCCTCCTCCTGATCGTGGGTGACGAAGATCGAGGTGACGTGAATTTCCTCGTGAAGCTGCCGCAGCCAGCGCCGCAATTCCTTGCGCACTTTCGCATCCAGCGCGCCGAACGGCTCGTCGAGCAGCAGAATGCGCGGCTCGATGGCGAGCGCGCGGGCAAGCGCAATGCGCTGGCGCTGGCCGCCCGACAACTGACTCGGATAGCGGTCCGCCAGCCAGTCGAGCTGCACCAGCTCGAGTAAATCCTTCACGCGCTTGCGAATGCGCTCCTCATTCGGACGGATCGCGCGTGGCTGCACGCGCAGGCCGAACGCGACATTCTCGAACACGCTCATGTGGCGGAACAGCGCGTAGTGCTGAAACACGAAGCCGACATGGCGCTCGCCCGCGCCCCGCGCCAGCGCATTCTCGCCATCGAAGTGCACCTCGCCGGCATCGGGCCAGTCGAGTCCGGCGATGATGCGCAGCAGCGAGGTCTTGCCGGAGCCGGACGGGCCGAGCAGCGCGACGAGTTCGCCGGTCTCCACCCGCAGATCGACATTGTCGAGCGCGGTGAAGGTGCCGAACCGCTTGATGAGATTGCGCACTTCAATCGTCACGAGCCACTTGTCCTTCTTCGAGGCGACCTTCGAGGATCGTTTTCACGATCAGCGTCACCAGCGCCAGCATGGCCAGCAGCGAGGCGATCGCGAACGAGGTCACGAACTGATATTCATTGTAGAGGATTTCCACCAGCAGCGGCATGGTGTTTGTCTCGCCGCGGATGTGACCCGATACCACAGAGACCGCGCCGAATTCGCCCATCGCGCGCGCGTTGCAGAGCAGGACGCCGTACAGCACGCCCCATTTGATGTTGGGAATGGTGACGCGCAAAAAGGTGCGCAGACCGGAAGCGCCGAGCGAGATTGCCGCCTCTTCTTCCTGATTGCCCTGCTCCTGCATCAGCGGAATGAGTTCGCGCGCGACGAACGGGAACGTCACGAAGGTGGTGGCAAGCACGATGCCGGGCACCGCGAACAGGATGCGGATGTCATGCGCCGCGAGCCACGAGCCGAAATAGCCCTGCGCGCCGAACAGCAGCACGAACACCAGACCCGAGATCACCGGACTGACCGAGAACGGCAGGTCGATCAGCGTCACCAGCAGCGTTTTGCCGGGGAAGTCGAACTTGGCGACGGCCCAGGCCGCGATCACGCCGAACACCAGATTGAGCGTTACCGAGATCGCCGCCACCAGCAGTGTCAGGCGGATCGCCGACAGCGCTTCGGGCTCAGCCAGCGCCGCAAGATAGGCGTCAACGCCCTTGGCGAACGCACCGGCGAACACCACTACCAGCGGCAGCACCACGAACACGGTGAGGAACGTCACCGCGATCGCGATCAGCACAATCCGCACGAGAAGCGGTTCGGTGCGGCCTTGCGACATAGGAGGGGCGTGAGATTTTGAGACAATCGTCATCGCTACCACTCACAGCACGACCGCAGCGCCGCGCTTCTGCGACCAGCACTGAATGCGGTTGATGGCGAAGATGATCAGGAACGAGACCACCAGCATGATCACCGCGATCGCGGTGGCGTCGGCATAGCGGAATTCGGAGAGTCGGATTACGATCAGCAACGGCGCGATCTCCGAGACGTTCGGCAGGTTGCCTGCGATGAAGATCACCGAGCCGTATTCGCCGACCGCGCGGGCGAAAGCAAGCGCGAAGCCGGTGAGGATCGCCGGAACGAGGCTCGGAATGATGACGCGGCGGATGATGTCCCAGCGGCTGGCGCCGAGGCTGGCCGCGGCCTCCTCAACCTCGACTTCGAGATCGAGCAGCACCGGCTGCACCGTGCGCACGACGAACGGAAAGCCGATGAAGATCATCGCGACGAAAATGCCGAGCGGCGTGAACGCCACCTTGATGCCGAGTTCGGCGAGCGGCGCCCCTAACCAGCCCTTCTGCGCGAACAAGGCGGTCAGCGCGACGCCAGCCACCGCGGTCGGCAGCGCGAACGGAATATCGACGATAGCGTCGAAGATGCGTCGGCCGGGGAAGCGATAGCGCACCAGCACCCAGACGATGATCATGCCCATCACGAGATTGACCAGCGCCGCGGCGAAAGCGAGGCCGAAGGAAATCCGCAGCGCGCTCAGCGTGCGGCGGCTGGTCAGGATGCTCCAGAACTGATCGAGACTGAGCTCGAAGGTTTTCAGGAAGAGGCCCGCAAGCGGGATCAGCACAATGATCGACAGCCATGTCAGCGTCAGCCCCATGGTGAGGCCGAAACCCGGCAAGGTCCGTCGTCGCCCCGATTCTCCGCTCACGGTGTCCCCCACGTCAGCCCGTTGAATCAGTCGTGTCGATCAGTTCTTGTAGATCTGGTCGAAAACGCCGCCCTCGGCGAAGTGTTCCTTCTGCGCCCTGGTCCAGCCGCCGAACACCTCGTCGATCGTGAACAGATCGACCTTGGCGAAATTGGCCTCGTATTTCTTCGCGATCTCCGCATCGCGCGGACGGTAGAAGTTGCGCGCCGCGACCTCCTGCCCTTCCTTGGTGTACCAGTATTTCAGATACGCCTCCGCCACGGCGCGCGTGCCCTTCTTGTCGGCCACGCGATCGACGATGGCGACCGGCGGCTCCGCGAGGATCGAGACCGACGGCACCACGATCTCGAACTTGTCCTGTCCGAACTCCTTGACCGCGAGATAGGCTTCGTTCTCCCATGCCAGCAGCACGTCGCCGACAGCACGCTCGACGAACGTCACCGTCGAGCCGCGTGCGCCAGTGTCGAGAACCGGCACGTTCTTGTAAATATCGCCGACGAATTTTTTGGCCTTGTCTTCGGCGCCGAATTTTTTCAGCGCGTAGCCCCACGCCGCGAGATAGTTCCAGCGCGCCCCGCCGGAGGTCTTCGGATTCGGCGTGATGACCTGCACGTTGCTCTTGAGCAGATCGTCCCAGTCCTTGATCGCCTTCGGATTGCCCTTGCGCACCAGGAACACGATGGTCGAGGTGTAAGGCGAGGAATTCTGCGGCAGCCGCTTCTGCCAGTCCTTGGCGAGGAAACCCTTGTCCGCGATCGCATCGATGTCATAGGCGAGCGCGAGCGTCACCACATCGGCCTGCAGACCGTCGATCACCGAGCGCGCCTGCGAGCCGGAGCCGCCGTGCGACTGCTTGATCTCGACGCTCTTGCCGCTTTCCTTCTGATACGCGGCGATGAACGCCTTGTTGAAATCGACATAAAGTTCGCGCGTCGGATCGTACGATACGTTGAGCAACGACACGTCGGCAGCGAACGCAGAGCCCGCCCACACAACGGCGGCAGCAACTGCGAGAGTACGGCGGATCATCTCAATCTCCATTGCAAGTGACAGCTTGAGCGCTATCGATGGAGGCGCAACCCTCTGGAATTTGAGCTGTTAAGTCAACGAAACGCGGTTTCGTTGTTTGCGTGCTGCCGGAGTAAACGTGCTACGAAATCTTCGTCACGTGAATGCCGCATTCCGTTTTGCCTTTTCCGCGCCAGCGGCCGGCGCGCGAATCTTCTCCCGGCGCGGTTCGGCTGGTGCACGGCATGCAGCCGACCGAAGTGAATCCGGATGCCGCCAAAGGATGCGACGGCAGGCCCGATGTCGCATAGAGCGTCCGCAAATCCTGCGGCGTGATGTTGGCGAGCGGATTGAACTTCAGTCGCTCGCCATCCGCCTCGACGACAGGAATCGTGGCGCGGCCGCCGCCCTGGAATCGCTTGCGCCCATTGAGCCATGCCGAAAACGGCGTCAGCGCGCGCGCCAGCGGCTCGACCTTGCGGATGAAGCAGCATCGGTCGGGATCCGAGAACCACAAGTCGCGCTCCTTGTCCTCATGCGCGAGAGTGTCTTCGCGCGGATGGATGGTGCGGACATCGGTGAGACCGAGCAGACGCGTCAGCGTATCGCGATAGGCCAGCGTCTCCTCGAACAGCCAACCGGTGTCGAGAAACACCACCGGAATGGCAGGATCGACATCGGCGGCGAATTTCAGCAGCGCAGCCGATTCGGTGCCGAACGACGACACCAGCGCGAGACGATCGCGGCCGACTTCGTTCAGCGCGGCGCGGATGATCTCGGCGGGCGATCCCTGCGACAGCGCGGCATCGAGCGAGGCGGCGCGCGCCACGTTCGCCTGCGTCAGATGACGAATCTCAAGTCCGGATTCGAGCGTACTCATTCGGCGGCCGCCATCATTGGCGCGGCGAGGCGAGCCAGATCCGCCGCGCGCCATGGCGCCGAATGCGCCACCACATCGCCGATGATCAGGATCGCGGGGCCGGTCTCCACCTGCGTCACAAGATCGGGAAGCTGGTCGAGCGTGCCGACCACCGCCTTGGCATCGGGCCGTGTGGCGCGCGCGAACACACCGACCGGCGTTTGCGGCGAGCGGCCGGCGGCGAGCAGGCCCTCGCGAATGGTCGGCGCCGCAGTGATGCCCATATAGACCACCACCGTCATCTTGGTGTCGGTCAGCGCGCCCCAATCGACCGTCTCGGCATCGCGCGCCTTGTGCGCGGTGAGAAAGGTGATGCGCGTCGCCTGCTGACGAAACGTCAGCGGCACTTCGGAGTCCGCCGCAGCGCCGACGCCGGCGGTGATGCCGGGAATGACGGCATAGGCGACGCCCGCCTCGCGCAGCGCCGCGACTTCCTCGCCGCCGCGCCCGAAGATGAAAGGATCGCCACCCTTGAGCCGCACTGCGCGCTTGCCCGCACGCGCCGCCTCGATCAGCAGCTTGTTGGTCGCGTCCTGTCCGATGCCCGGCTTGCCGATGCGGCGGCCGACCGAGACCCGCGCCGCGTCGCGCCGCGCGCGATCGAGAATCTCCGGCGAGACCAGGTCGTCATAGAACACCACATCGGCGTCCTGCAGCGCGCGCAGCGCCTTCACCGTGAGCAGATCGGGATCGCCCGGCCCCGCGCCGACCAGCGTGACGAAGCCCAAGCCATCGGCGCTGGCGAATTGCGCCGGATCATGGATGTTGCCCAGCGCGGCGTCAGCGTCCGCGCTGCGCCCGGCCAGCACCAGCGCGCCGATCGGGCCATCCACCACGCGCTCCCAGAAGCGACGGCGCAACGCGAATTCCGGCATCCGCTCATGAATGTGCCTGCGCCAGCGCCCGATGAAGCCGGCGAGATCGCCGATCCGCGCCGGCAGCAACGCCTCGATGCGTTCGCGCACGCGCCGCGCCACCACCGGCGATGCGCCGCCGGTGCCGATCGCGACCACGACGTCGCCGCGATCGACGATCGCGGGAAAGATGAAAGTGGAATGCGCAAGATCGTCCATCACATTGACCGGAAGACCGAGCGCGCGCGCCCGCGCCGACATTCGCTCGCCCGCCTGGCCCGCACCGGCGCACAGCACCGCGATCACACCGGCCAGATCGATGCTCTCGACATCGCCATCGACATGCTCGATCCGCTGCGCGGCCGCGTCGCCGAACTCGCCGGTGTCGCGTGCGCCATCGAGCGCCAGCCAGCGCACGCGCGCGCCCGCCGCCAGCAGCAGCCGCAACTTGGCGCGCACCAACTCGCCTGCTCCGATCAACAGAACAGGGCCGGCACGCAAATCGAGAAACACGGGCAGAAACTGCATCAACGACTCCAGATTCCCGAATTCTGGGATTGACGGGAATTATTTTCTATATATGTATCTCGCTGCGGCGACAAAGAGAAATAAATTTCTTCTTTCTGCGCTGCATTCCTAGAAAATTCGCACCACGGATCCAAGTGCAAGAGATGCATCTTCTCGTCGTCGATCATCAAGGTCAGGAACATCGTCTGGAAGCGCTGGAAGGCTGGCGCGTGATGGAGGTGATCCGCGACTGGGGCCTCACCATCAAGGCCGAATGCGGCGGCGCCTGCGCCTGCGCGACCTGCCACGTCTATGTCGATCCGGAATGGGTGTCGCGCCTCGCGCCGCCGACCGACGAAGAGATCGACCAGCTCGACAGCGCGTTTTTCGTCGAATCCAATTCGCGTCTCGCCTGCCAGATCCTGATGTCGCCGCAGACCGATGGCCTGCGCGTCACGCTCGCACCCGAAGGCGAATGATCATGAGCGCGCAGCACTCGAACGGTCATCTCGACGAACTCGAGGCGCAGAGCATCTACATCCTGCGCGAGGGTTTCGCGCGGCTGAAGAAGCTCGCACTGCTCTGGTCGCTCGGCAAAGACTCCAATGTGATGATCTGGCTCGCGCGCAAGGCGTTCTTTGGCAAGGTGCCGTTCCCCTGCCTGCACGTCGACACCGGCAAGAAATTTCCCGAGATGTACGCCTTCCGCGATCACTACTCGAAGGAGTGGGGTCTCGATCTGCGCGTCGATCCCTGCCCGCCGATCGATGCGGTCGATCCGACGCTGCCGCCGGCGGCGCGCTCGGCCGCGCGCAAGACCGAAGGCCTGAAGATGGCGCTCGCCAAATACGGCTTCGACGGGCTGATCGCCGGCATCCGCCGCGACGAGGAAGCCACCCGCGCCAAGGAGCGCGTGTTCTCGCCGCGCGGTCTCGAAGGCGGATGGGACGTGCGCGACCAGCCGCCGGAATTCTGGGATCACTTCAACGCCTCGGTGCCGCCCGGCGCGCATCTGCGTATCCATCCGATCCTGCATTGGACCGAGACCGACATCTGGGCCTACACGGCGCGCGAGAACATTCCGATCATCCCGCTTTATCTGGCGAAAGACGGCAAACGCTACCGCTCGCTCGGCGATGCCGACATCACCTTCCCGGTGGCGTCGAACGCCTCCACCATCGCCGAGATCCTGACCGAGTTGCAGGAGACCAAGGTGCCGGAGCGCTCCGGCCGCG
Organism: uncultured Afipia sp.; assembly: GCA_964384815.1. GTDB lineage: Bacteria > Pseudomonadota > Alphaproteobacteria > Rhizobiales > Xanthobacteraceae > Afipia. The sequence goes on from CAYLLZ010000005.1 coordinate 60,156, forward strand.
CGCTCGATCATGAAACCGAGGACGCCTTCGAGCGGCTTCGCGTCGCCGGGTATCTTTAAGAGTATCGTCAACCGCGAGTGCGCCGATGAACATGGCTGTCTCCCAAACCGATCTTCCGCCGCCGGACAGCAAGACGCGCCCGCAAGTCAGCATCGTCATCGTCGGCCATGTCGATCACGGCAAATCGACCCTGGTCGGCCGCCTGCTGCACGAGACCGGCAGCCTGCCCGACGGCAAGCTTGAAATGCTCAAGGCGGTGAGCGAGCGGCGCGGCATGCCGTTTGAATGGTCGTTCCTGCTCGACGCGCTGCAGACCGAGCGCGATCAGGGCATCACCATCGACACCACGCAGATCCGCTTCCGCACCGCCTCGCGCGACATCGTGCTGATCGACGCGCCCGGCCACGCCGAATTCCTGCGCAACATGATCACCGGCGCGTCGCAGGCCGATGCCGCGGTGCTGATCATCGACGCCAAGGAAGGCGTGCGCGACCAGACCCGCCGCCACGGCTATCTGTTGCATCTGCTCGGCGTGAAGCAGGTTGCCGTCGTGGTCAACAAGATGGACCGCGTCGATTTCAGCGAGGCGCGCTTCAACGAGATCCGCGCGGAGATTTCCGCGCACCTCGTCAGCGTCGGCGTCACGCCGGTCGCGGTCATTCCGGTGTCCGCACGCGAGGGCGATGGCGTCGCCGAACTCACATCGCGCATCGGCTGGTACAACGGCCCCACCGTGGTCGGCGCGCTCGATGCGCTGACGCCGAGCCGCGCGCTGACCGATCTGCCGCTGCGCTTGCCGGTGCAGGCGATCTACAAGTTCGACGACCGCCGCATCGTCGCCGGCCGCATCGAGTCCGGTCATCTCGCGGCGGGTGACGAGATCGTCATCATGCCCGCCGGCAAGGTCGCGAAGATCAGGACGGTGGAAAGCTGGCCGGCAACGCCGCTCACCACGCGGCAGACCGCCGGACACTCGGTCGGCATCACGCTCGACCGCGAGTTGTTTGTCGAGCGCGGCGACATCATCGGCCGCGGCGCCTCCGCGCCGCGCGACACTCGCCGCCTGCGCGCCCGCATCTTCTGGCTGCACGAGGCGCCGCTGAAACCCGGCGCCTCGATCCTGATCCGGCTCGGCACCATGGAAAGCCGCGCCAATGTTGTCGCCATCGAGAAGGCGGTCGATCCCGGCGATCTCGCCAGCGTCGCCACCTCCGCGATCGCGCGCAACCATGTCGGCGAGATCGACCTCGCGCTGGCGCGGCCCGTTGCCGCCGACGCCCACACCGACAATCCGCGCACCGGCCGTCTCGTCATCGAAGTGAATGGCCGTATCGCCGGCGGCGGTCTCGTGCTCAGCGTCGATGCCGGCGAGCGCGCTCTGCCGGTCGATATCGTGCCGGTGGAATCCGCATTGCAGCCGGCCGAGCGCGCCGAGCGCTTCCATCATCACGGCGCCGTGGTGTGGTTTACCGGCCTGCCGGGCGCCGGCAAATCGACGCTGGCCCGCGCGCTGGAGCGCAAGCTGTTCAGCCGCGGCGGCTCGCCGATCCTGCTCGACGGCGATACGCTGCGCGCCGGCCTCAACGGCGATCTCGGCTTCTCGCCGCAGGACCGCCGCGAGAACATCCGCCGCCTCGCCGAGATCGCGACGCATCTGGCGCGCAACGGCCATATCGCCATCGTCGCCGCGGTGTCGCCCGCCGCCGAGGATCGCGCGCAGGCGCGCCAGATCGCCGACGATACCTTCCGCGAAATCTATGTCGCAACGCCCGCCTCGGTCTGCGAGAGCCGCGATCCCAAGGGCCACTATGCCAAGGCCCGCGCCGGGCAACTGCCGGGCTTCACCGGCATCGGGCAGGACTACCAGCCGCCGACAGACGCCGAACTGACGATCGACACCTCGCAGCGCTCGATCCTCGAGGCGACCGGCGCGATCGAACAGATGCTGATCGCAAGCCACGTGCTGCTCGACGAGCCGGCCGATCTCGCCGCGCACATCTGATCGCCTCACATCCCGACCACATCGCATTCGCGCACGTTCGCGCGTTTCGCGCTGCGTGTTTCAAACCGTGCATTACGTGCAAGCCGCCGTTTAGTGCGATTTGTCACGCACAGACCCACTCTTGTGCGGGCGCTGTCACGAGTTGTCATGTTGTGACAATTGTGACTAACAACTTTCACCTCAAATACTTGGAACTAAAGCGAACTTTTTTCCTGTCACAAGCTGTGGAATCGGCTTTGGTATAACCCTGCAATGCAGTAAAGGGCTTCTCATCGCGACACTTTTGACGTTAAAACGCTTTTCAGCGTTCAAAATTTTAGCTGCATGCGTTCCATTTCCTGGAATGCATGCCGAACAATCTGCGAGACACATCAGTGATGAAACGTATCGATATCGGCGGTCTCAAGATCGCCCCTGTCCTGTTCGACTTCGTCGAGCGTGAAGCGGCGCCGGGCACCGGCATTTCGTCGGAAACATTCTGGAGCGGCCTCGCCGCAGTGATCCGCGATCTCGCGCCGGCCAATCGCGCGCTGCTCGACAAGCGCGATGCGCTGCAGGCGAAGATCGACGAGTGGCATCGCACGAGCAAGGGCAAGCCGTTCGACGTCGAGCGCTACACCGCCTTCCTCAAGGAAATCGGCTATCTGCTGCCGGAGCCCGCGACCGAGCAGGTGCGGACGCAGAATGTCGATGACGAGATCGCCCGCCTCTACGGTCCGCAGCTCGTGGTGCCGCTGAGCATCGCGCGCTATGCGCTGAACGCCGCGAATGCGCGCTGGGGCAGCCTGTATGACGCGTTTTACGGCACCGACGCCGTTCCGTACGATCCGAACGAGCGCGGCCCGGGCTACAACAAGGCGCGCGGCGAGCGCGTCATCGCCAAAGCCAAGGCATTCCTCGACGAGACCGTGCCGCTCGCCTCCGGCAGCCATGCCGACGTGACGGCCTACAGCGTCGCGAACGGAGCGCTGTCGGTGAAGCTGGCCAACGGCGCGACCACCGCGCTGAAAGATCCGAAGCAGTTCGCCGGCCATCAGGGCGATGCGGCGGCGCCGTCCGCGGTGCTGCTGGTCAATCACGGCCTGCACATCGACATCCGGATCGACCGCACGACTGCGATCGGCAAGGACGATCCGGCCGGCGTGTCCGACATCATCATCGAGGCTGCGCTCTCCACCATTCTCGACATGGAAGACAGCGTCGCGGCGGTCGATGCCGACGACAAGGTGCTGCTCTATCGCAACACGCTCGGCCTGCTGAAGGGCACGCTGTCGGCGCAGTTCGAGAAGGGCGGCAAGATGCTGACCCGCTCGCTCAACCCGGACCGCACCTACACCGGCGCGGACAGCAAGGCGCTGACGCTGAACGGCCGCAGCCTGCTGCTGATGCGCAATGTCGGCATTCACATGTATACCGACGCCGTGCTCGACGCGACCGGCCGCGAGATTCCCGAAGGCATGCTCGATGCCGCGATCACCGCGCTGGTCGGCATGCATGACCTGCGGCACAAGCGCAACAGCCGCAAGGGCTCGATCTACATCGTCAAGCCGAAGCTGCACGGTCCGGAAGAGATCGCACTGGTGGGCGACCTGTTCGGCCGTGTCGAGGCGATGCTGTCGCTCCCGCGCAACACGCTGAAGATCGGCATCATGGACGAGGAGCGCCGCACCACGGTCAACCTCAAGGCCGGCATCCAGCAGGTGCTGGACCGCGTGTTCTTCATCAACACCGGATTCCTCGACCGCACCGGCGACGAGATCCACACCTCGATGGAAGCTGGCCCGATGATCCGTAAGGCCGACATGAAGTCGGCGGCCTGGATCAAGGCCTATGAGGACTGGAACGTCGATAACGGTCTTGTCTGCGGTCTGCCCGGCCATGCCCAGATCGGCAAGGGCATGTGGGCCGCGCCCGACAAGATGGGCGACATGCTGGCGCAGAAGATCGGCCATCCCCGCGCCGGCGCTGCGACCGCATGGGTCCCCTCACCGACCGCGGCGACGCTGCACGCGCTGCATTATCATCAGGTCGATGTCGCCGAGCGCCAGAACGAACTGCGCAACCGCCCGCGCGCCAAGCTGTCGGACCTCCTGACCATTCCGGTGTCGAACTCGAACTGGTCGCCGGATGACGTCAAGCAGGAGATCGACAACAACTGCCAGGGTATCCTCGGCTATGTCGTGCGCTGGCTCGATCAGGGCATCGGCTGCTCCAAGGTGCCGGACATCCACGATATCGGCCTGATGGAAGACCGCGCCACGCTGCGCATTTCCAGCCAGCATCTGGCCAACTGGCTGCATCACGGCGTCGTCACCCACGAGCAGGTGATGGAGTCGCTCAAGCGCATGGCCGCCGTGGTCGATCGCCAGAACGCCGGCGATCCGCTGTATCGCCCGATGGCGCCCGGTTTCGACGGTATCGCTTTCCAGGCTGCCTGCGACCTCGTGTTCAAGGGCCGCGAGCAGCCGAACGGCTACACCGAATTCATCCTCCACGCCCGGCGGCGCGAGGTGAAGGACAGCGAATTGCAGCGCAAGGCGTCCTGAGCGAACGCTGCGATCATCAAACGGAAAAATCCCGGCTGGAGATCTCCAGCCGGGATTTTTGTTTGCGTCTGGTCTGACCGCGAGAGGCGGATCAGGCAGGGATATTCAAATGATGGATCGCTATTCGGCATCCGGCGTCTGGTCGGGATGGCCGCGCCGCGCCAGCAGGCCGATCGCGACCCCGCCGATCGCGAGCAGCGGAATGAGACGGCGGAAGCCGATGGTGCGGATCGCCTGCAATCCGACCGCCAGCACCATCGGATCGGTCAGCGTCGCCTGCATCGAGGATTTCGCCGCCTGCGCGCGGCGCACCGCTTCCTCACGCTTGGCCTGCTTTCTCTTCACCGCGTAGCCGATCGCACCGACAATGCCGGCGAGCAGAAAGACGCCGGCGCCGGCAAGGCAGGCTTCGAGCAGGCCATAGTGCTGCAGCACATAGACGAACGCGGCCGCGCACAGGAATGCGACGGCGATGAAAAGACAGACCGCAATCGCAATCGCCAGAGACGCCAGACGCACGAGCGAGTCGGCGCTGCCCCTGAGATCGTCGATCAGCTTCTGCAACATCGGGAAAAGCCCTCAGAGTGAAATCGAGAGAGTGGGATATCAAAGGTAGAAAACGAGCGTGGGGATCGCTGGAAGGCGCGATCGGTCGAGACCGATCGCGCAAGTCAAAGAAGAAAGGCCCTCGGCGAGACTTCAGCGTCGCCTGCCCTTAACGCCGCCAGGTGACGCCGATCAGGAAGCCGAGGCCGAGCGCGAGCCCGATGGCGGCGAGCGGCCGCTCGTGGATGGCGTCTTCCAGCGTATCCTCCAGGGTCGCGGCGGCGTCCTGCGCCGCGTTGAGCGCGGCGGTGCCGCGTTCGCTGGCGTCCTCGACAAGGGAATCGACATTGGCGCGCGCCTGCCGGTAACCCTTGCGCGCCCGCTTGCGTGCGGTGCCGGCGAATTCCTCAAGCGCGTCGGAAATCTGTTCGGTCAGGGCTGAAATATCGTTCTTCACGGCTTCGACATCCTTCTGAAGGCGTTCATAAGTGGCTTTGTCTGTCATCTGTTTCATTGCGTCTTCGCCATCGCTGCTCGACATCGAGAGCTCCAAAATGCGGGATTGCGTGCCCTGCCAACGCCGCCGCGCCGATGAAGTTCCATCGCGCTAGTCGTCGGGAATTTGCGGCTCGTCGGGCGGGGCCAGATGCTCCCTGACGATCAGGCCGACGATCAGCAGAGGCGAGGACAGGAAGGCGCCCATCGGGCCCCACAGCCAGGTCCAGAACGCCAGCGCGATGAATACCGCCAGCGCGTTGAGCGCGAGGCGGCGACCGATGATCGCAGGGGTGATGAAATGGCCTTCGAGGAAGGCGATGATCATGAAGCCGAGTGGTGCGGCAAGGCCGAGGATCAGCGTCTTGGAGGTAATGATGCCGACTGCCAGCAGCACCACGAACATGAACACCGGGCCGATGATCGGAATGAAGTTCAGCGCCGCCGCCAGCGCGCCGAGGCCGGCGGGGCTCGGGGTGCCGGCCGCCGCGCAGACGATGCCGGTGGCGATGCCGACGCCGAGATTGATCATCGTCACGGTGAGAAGATAACCGCCGAGATGGGTTTCGATGGCGTTGAGCATGCGCAGCGTGCGCAGCCGCGACTCGCGGTTCGGGAAGGTCATGATCAAGGCGCGGCGCAGGTCCGGCCAGCTTGCGATGAACAGCACCAGCACCGCGAGAAACAGCAATAGCTCGGTGAAGGTCGGCGACAGAAATTCCAGCGTCGGCTGCACCCATGAGATCTTCGGCAACTCGACGGAGGGCGCCGCGCCCGGCGTCTCGCCGAGCAGTGCCTGCAACTGATGCCAGAGCGCGAGCGGCCTGTCGAACACATGCATCTTGTCGCGCAGGATGGCGCCAAGCTCGGGCAGGCGGTTGGTCCATTCCATCAGCGGCGCTGCGAACAGGCCGATCATGAAAGCGACGCCGGCGAAGGTGGCGGCGACGATCAGCACCGCTGAGACCGGACGCGGGATGCGATAGCTTTCCATGAGTTTGGCGGCGGGCGAGAGCATGGTGCCGACGATCATCGCGGTCACCACCGGCAGGAAGAACGCGCGGCCGACATAGAGCACCGCGACGACGGCGATCACCAGCAGGCTGACCAGCGAGAAGGCGACGACTTCGGTGCGCCGGATCAGCGGCGGCTGCTCAGTGCTGCTGCTGAACAGCGGCTGGCCTTCCATCTCCTCGGCGCGGCGCTGATCGTTGCGCACGCGTTCGTCGCCCGCCTGCCCGCCATTGACCTGCCCGACCACTGTTGTTCGCATCTGGCATCCCGTGGCTCTGCCGGATGCGGCCGGCGCAGCGATCAATGCGCATGCTTGCACAACGGTTCCGTCGCGGCTTCGTGATCCCCGCCACCTCTTGACATCGCGCAATTTTGTCGTGCTTCGGCGGAACTGCTTCGGCCCCCGGCGTGTTTGTTTGCCGGCGCGCATCATTCGATGCGGCAAGAGGGCGGGACACGGTCATGCGTAAAACAATCCGCAAAGCCACAGGTGCAAGCTGCTTTTGTGCAACATCCGCTGCTGCAACATCCGTCGCACCGGCATCCCGCCTGAAAGCCATTCTGATCGCCAGCGCCGTCATCCTCGCACCAGCGCTATTCGCAACCAGTGCATCGGCACAGGTGCTGGGCTATGCCGATCCGTCGGTGTCGCACGACTGGAGCGACGAGGGATTGCCGACGCCGCAGGTCACCACACCGGAAAGCAACAGTGCGGATGTGATGCCGGCCCGCTTGCGGCGCACCGTGGTGACATTCCCGACGCGCGAGGCGCCCGGCACCATCGTGATCGATACCCGCAACACCCAGCTTTATTACGTGCTCGGCGACAACCGTGCGATCCGCTACGGCGTCGGCGTCGGCCGCGAGGGCTTCACCTGGTCGGGCGTGCAGACCGTGGCACGCAAGGCGGAGTGGCCGGACTGGACACCGCCGCCCGAGATGATCGCGCGCCAGCCTTATCTGCCGCGCTTTGTCGCCGGCGGACCGGGCAATCCGCTGGGCGCGGCCGCGATGTATCTCGGCGCCAGCGCCTATCGCATTCACGGCACCAACGATCCCTCGACCATCGGCAAGTTCGTCTCCTCGGGCTGCATCCGCCTCACCAATGAAGACGTGAAGGAGCTGTTCAGCCGGGTGCGGATCGGCGCCAAGGTGATCGTGCTGCCGAAGAGCGGACCGGGCGTCGGATCGGTCCAAGTTGACAATAATTCTCTGTCGCCGCGAAAGCGCGCGGCAACCACCGCACCGCATCGGGTTTGAGACTTGCGTCCAGGGCCTGCGAGGCTGAGGCGCTGAATGTGCGGGCGTGACAGACGACAGATCGGGGACGGCATGATGCGTACGGCGTGGAAACGGACAGTAACGGCAACAGCGGCGCTCGCGCTGCTCGCCGGAATCTGCGGCCCGCAAGCAGAGGCGCGCGATTTCCTCTCGGAATTGTTCGGCGGCTTCTCGATGCCGTCCGCGCCGCCGCCGCTGCCGTCCTTCGTGCCCGGCTTCGGCGGACCGCATGAAGACGGACCGCCCGCGCCCCGCGCCACAGGCCCCGCGATGGCCTATTGCGTGCGCACCTGCGATGGCCGCTATTTCCCGCTGGCCAATACCGGCGGCCAGAGCCGCGCCGCCACCTGCAAGAGCTTCTGCCCGGCGAGCGAGACCCGCGTGTTTGTCGGTAGCGGCATCGACAATGCTTCAGCGATGGACAACGGCAAGTCCTATGCGTCGATGCCGAACGCTTTCCGCTATCGCACCGAGCTTGTCAGCGGCTGCACCTGCAACGGCAAGGACCCGGGCGGCCTCGCGCATATCGAGATCGAGAACGATCCGACGCTGCGCAAAGGCGATCTGGTCGCCACCTCCAGCGGCTCGCTGATCAAGGCCGGCACCGCGCAGCGCAGCGCCTCCTCGGCTCCGGTGCATGCCCGCGCGCCGCATTCGCGCTTCAGCCGCGTGCCGGTGATGGCGGCGGAGTAAGGCCCGCGTTCCTCAAATGGAACCCGCGCCCCGCCGCGGCGTTGGTCCGATACCGGCGGCATATGCCGTCAGACCATTTCGAGGTTAGACATGTCTTTGCTGATCAGCATTCTGATCACGTTCGTCGTGATCATTCTGGTTCTTTATCTCGTTAACATCCTGCCGATCGAAGGCCGCGCCAAGCAGATCATCCGCATCGTCGTCATCATCATCGGCATCCTGTCGCTGCTGAAGTACCTCGCGGTGTTCTAAGAGTCTGACCGAAAAAGGGTCGTCCCGGCGCAGGCCGGGACCCATAATCCCCGGTCGATGATTTCGACATGGCAAGCCCGGCATCCTTCCAGAAAGATCTGTGGTGATGGGTCCCGGCCTGCGCCGGGACGACGGGAGGAAAAATTTCCGTCGATGACAAAAACACCCTGAAAACGCAGCCCACATTTCTGGTCGGACACTCAGGATTTTCGTTTGCGCCAGAAGATACGTGTGGCGCGTGAAAGAAAGCGCGTTGCGCTGATCTGCCAGAGATTCAAAAAAATCGCGCCAGGAAGCTGTCCCGGCGCGATTTTCGTTCAATTCAACTGTTGGTTCGTCAGGTGATACAGCGCACCGGCTGCAACTGCTTGGCCACCGTCGTCAGCACGCTGACCGCCGGCTCGCAGGCCACGGTCCGGCGCGTGGTGACATTGTTCGGAGCGGACGCAGCGGGCGGCGAAGGCGGCGTCGACATCTGCGCGGCCGGCATCCGCATCATCACCGAAGTGTCCGGCAGGCCGTTGAGACGGAACGACAGCGTCACGAAATCAGCCTGTCCCGGCGCGCCGGCACGATCGGCCTTGGCGGTCCGGTTGACGTTAACAGCGCTGTCCTGAATTGCCGCCGACGGTGTCGCCGACACAAGATGTTTCGGGCCGAGCAGATCGTTGCCGGCGACGTTTTCCAGATGGGCCGCGCCCAGCGCCAGCGTCGCGGCGAGTGCGCCCAACAGTCCTGAAGCAATCTGAATCATTGTCCACGGCCTCACGCAAAGAGCACCGCGCAGATAACGGATCTGCCGCCCCTTCGTTCCGGCGCAGCCGCATCACTCAAAGGTGAGGCTGCCGGATCAGCCAGATGGGGGATGCGCCGACCGCAAACGACAAGGCCCGAATCCTTGCGGATCCGGGCCTTGTTTGAAGGGCTTGCGCAGGATCAGGAGGCTTTCTTCTGATTGCGGTTGCGCGAATTGCGCTGGAAGAACAGCGCCTGGCTCGCCACCGCCGACACCATCGCCGGCTGGAAGGGTTTCGAGATCAGGAACGCCGGCTCCGGGCGCTCGCCAGTCAGGAAACGCTCCGGATAGGCGGTGATGAACACCACCGGCACCTCGAAAGTGCGCAGCAGTTCATTCACCGCGTCGAGACCGGACGAGCCATCCGCCAACTGGATGTCGGCGAGGATCAGGCCGGGCTGCTTGGTCTTGGCCAGCGCCAGCGCGTCGGTATGGGTTCGCGCGACGCCGATGACGTGATGGCCGAGATTCTTCACCAGGCTTTCGAGGTCCATGGCGATGAAGGTCTCATCCTCGATGATCAGAACGTCGGTCGCGATCTCGGCGGCGAGCTCGCGGCCCGCGGCATCGGTCAGCGCGCGCACTTCGGTCACGGTGGTGTCGAGAATGAAGGCGACCTCCTCCTCGGAGAATCCTTCGAGCGAGAGCAGCAGGAAGGCCTGCCGCGCCAGCGGCGTAATGTTGGTCAGCCGGCGTTCGGCGGCGGGCACCGCCGGCTCGCCATCCTCATTGATCGACACCGAATTCCAGATTTTGGTGAAAAGCCGGAACAGCCCGACCCGGGCGCCGTGGCGCTCGTCGAGCAAGGTTTGATCCTGCAGCAGCGCCTCCAGCATCGCGGCGACATAGGCATCGCCAGAGGTCTGGTTTCCGGTCAGGGCGCGGGCATAACGGCGAAGCAGCGGCAGGTGTTCAGCAACGAGCTGAGATCGGGACATTCCCCCTCCAATCGATGGTTCGGTGCTCTGGGCCGACACGAGCCCGGCATCTCGGCCCGGGGCAGTATCTCCCCGAAAGCACGCGATAATCTACTCCCGGACCGACGAAAAGTTCCCTCAACTTCTGGAACTTTTCCGGGCTCCCGCGCATTAGGTTGCGGATGCTGGCCACAACGTACAGCGCGTAACCAGAAAAAGATGAGCAATCTAAGCGGTTTGCTCCGTGGGAAGTGGATAAGACCATGAATGAGACGAAACCTCCCGCCATGAGGCCCGGTCCCGGATCGGGCAAGCCGGGCGGTCTGAATGCGGAAATTCAGGCCAGGATCGGCCATCAGTTGCGCGCCATGTATGACGACGTCGTCAAACAGGGCATTCCGGACCGTTTTGCGGACCTGCTGCGCCGGCTCGATACGCCGGAGGCTGCAGCCGCCGAGGTGGCCAGTCAGGGGACAGCTCAGAAAAGCAGCGGGAGGGACTGATGCCTCTCACAGACTCCCTTCGGGATGACATTCTGGCGGCCGTGCCGAGCTTGCGCGCGTTCGCGATTTCGCTGAGCGGCAAGAGCGATCGCGCCGACGACCTCGTGCAGGAAACGCTGCTGCGCGCGCTCGCCAACATCGACTCGTTCCAGCCGGGCTCCAATCTGTCGGCGTGGCTGTTCACGATCCTGCGCAACCTGTTTCGGTCCGATTACCGTAAACGGCGGCGCGAGGTCGAGGACGCCGAGGGCAGCTATTCGAAGACCCTCAAGTCGCAGCCGGCGCAGAGCTCGCATCTGGAGTTCGAGGAATTCCGCGCGGCGCTCGAAAAACTTCCGCAGGACCAGCGCGAAGCGTTGATCCTGGTCGGCGCCTCGGGCTTCTCCTACGAGGATGCGGCGGCGATCTGTGGCTGCGCGGTCGGCACCATCAAGAGCCGCGTCAACCGCGCCCGCTCGAAACTGAGCGCGATGCTCTATGTCGAGGGCGCCGAGGATTTCGGACCGGACTCCACCGTCCGTGCCGTGATCGGCGGCAGCGGCAACTGACGCGCAGCACGCTGGCGTTCTACGGGAGCGTCCACAACTCTTTGGTCGTCCCGGCGCAAGCCGGGACCTATAACCCCTTATCGAAGCTTTGAAACGGCAAGTTCGGCGGCTCTCTCGAGGTCGGCGATGATGAGTCCCGGCCTGCGCCGGGACGACCCGCTTGATTGAGCTCAACTGCTGCCACGTTATCAGGCGCGGCGCGTGATCTTCGTGGTGCGGGTCAGTTCGTGCTCGTCCACCACGGTGGCCATCGGCGCCGTCAGCTCGTAGACATAGCTCACATCGGTGAAGTAGCGCTTCGAGGTGCCGCCGAGGGCTTCGGGCGCAACGCGATCGAGCAGCACGATGCCGAATTCGCTGTCCGGCCGCCGCGTCGCCATGCTGGTGTTGAACTCCTCCCAGCGGAAATGAAAGATCTTGTCCTGCCCCTCGCCGGTCACGGTCCAGTTCGCCACGATGTGCGGATGCTTGCCGACCAGCGACAGGCCCTCGTCGGAATGCGAAGCGAGCTCGAAAAACAACAGCGACAGGCTCTGCGCCGCGCGCGCGCTCACCGTAATGTCGGGACCATCGACGGCAATGCGATCGGCATGCGGAATCGAGCGCGCCTCGAACAGGCCCTTGAGCTTGACGCCCTGCCACTGGCTGTCGCTGAGCAGCGTCACCACGTTCGACATCGCATGGATACGGCCGATCAAAAGATCTCGCGCACTGTCGAGATCGGAGCCGTGGCGCAGCGTGCGCGTCACGATCGACTGGATCACCGCAAGAATGTTCTTCACCCGGTGATTGAGTTCGTCGATCACCGCAGTGAGCCGGCGCTCGAAGCCGATCCGTGCCTGGATTTCGCGGCTGAGGCGGACGTTGTTGTAGGCCACATAGCCGAACAGGCTGCACAGCGCCGCGGTCAGGCCGAGGCCGATCGCCAGCACCACAAGCCCGAGATCGCCGGCGCGCGAGGTCGAGTTCGGCTTGGCGTAGTATTTCAAGGTCCAGTCGCGGCCGCCGAACGACACCTTGCGCAGGAACGGCACCCAGCCCGATTCCGGCTTCGCCGTCACGGTCGCGCCATTGCCGTTGACGCTGAGTTCGCCGCCACCGGGGCGCGGATCGGCCAGCGTGACGTTGAACAGCGACATCTCGTCATTGCCGAGCATCAGTGAGGCAAGACGGTAGGAAATGGTGATGAAGCCGACCACGGTCTGGCTGTTCTCCTTCATCACCGGGGCGGCGAGGATGACGCCGAGCTGGTGCGGATCGCCGAACAGCGCGATTGGATTGGAGGAGACCGGCGTGCCGCGCTCCAGCGCCTCGCGCAGCATCGGCCCGACCACCGGATGCTGGTCGAGGATACGGCCGGGAAAGACGAGAGTGTTCTGGTTCTGCGGTTCGACATCCATCAGGATGTCGGCGGGCTCCTGGACCGCGGCGAGATCGACGGGAGAATCATCAAAGGTGCGGATCGTCGGACGCGGAAACCCGGCCCGTTTCAGTTCGGCCTGCAGCGCAGCGAAGTCCTGCGGCGGCACGCGGGCGATCCAGCTTGCGACCACGAAGTCGGTCTTGAACGCATAGATCGAGGTGCGCAGCGGCTGCAGCGCATTGGCGGACGCCACCGTCGAGGGGCGGAAGATGCCGACCGCGACGCGGGCAAGCAGTTCGCGCTCGCCGAGCCGCTCCTGCACAAGATTGGCATGGATGTCGATTTCGCGGGTGAGCGCGCTGCGATCGAGCATCGACTCCTGATCGTAGACCCGCATCGCCGCGAGGCCCGAGATGAGGGCTCCGACCAGACCCATAACGGCAATGAAAAGACCAACCCGAAGCACGCGTTTACTCGAAAATCACAGGGGGAGGGAAAAAGGAATGGCGTCTCATCAAACGGATGGGTCCGCCACGGGGCGTACCGGGGGGATCGGCCGCAAGACCCGTCATAAGCGGACAAATAGCGTGTGCATCGGCGAACCTACCTCCAATGGTGAAGTAAGACCAAGACGCCTGGCCCCGAATTTGTTCCACGCGGTAAATGCCGCCGCCGCGTGCGAAGGCTTTTCGGCCGGCCGGCCCGGCACCGATGCCGCGCCATCTCCGGCGGTCCTGTGACACATCCCACAACACCGACACTGCAAATTCCCTCGCGGGCGTGCTCCGCCCGTTCCCGTCTGCCCGCATTAACCATCTGGAATATATCGGTTTTCCAAGGGCGGACGCAGCCCAACGCGCCAGCGCGGCGAACCGTTCCGCCCCGCCGCCATCATTCCCGGCCCCCGAGGATGGGCAGGCCAGCGCATTTCATCTTGAAAGCGCCGCCTTCTTGCTTCATAGCTTCGCCGCGACCTTGAGAATCGTCAGGTCCCTGCGAGCCGCGTGTTCTGATGCCGATCTAAACGGTTTCTGGCTTGCCTTTTCAGCTAACCGAATTCGACGCCCCAAACACGCGGGTGTCTCCGACACCCCGGTCGCACCCGAACTCCGATACGGACGGGCGCGGACCATGACTCATAGGAAGACTGTCTTTTGACCTCTTTTCAGGATTTCGGCCTCGCCGATCCCATTTCGCGTGCCCTCAAGGAAGAAAACTACCACACACCCACCCCGATCCAGGCCCAGGCGATTCCGATCGTCATCACCGGCCGTGATCTCGTCGGCATCGCCCAGACCGGAACCGGCAAGACCGCCTCGTTCGCGCTCCCCATTCTCCATCGCCTGCTCGAGAACCGCATCAAGCCGCAGTCCAAGACCTGCCGCGTACTGGTGCTGAGCCCGACCCGCGAATTGTCGGGGCAGATTCTCGACAGCTTCAACGCCTATGGCCGCCACATCCGCCTGTCCTCGGCGCTCGCGATCGGCGGCGTGCCGATGGGCCGTCAGGTCCGCGCGGTGATGCCGGGCGTCGAGGTGCTGGTCGCGACCCCGGGCCGCCTGCTCGATCTCGTGCAGGGCAATGCCCTCAAACTCAACCAGGTTGAATATCTGGTGCTTGACGAAGCCGACCGCATGCTGGACATGGGCTTCATCAACGACATCCGCAAAATCGTCGCCAAGCTGCCCGTGAAGCGTCAGACCCTGTTTTTCTCGGCCACCATGCCGAAGGACATCGCCGATCTCGCCGAGCACATGCTGCGCGATCCGGCGCGGGTCGCAGTGACGCCGGTGTCCTCGACGGTGGAGCGCATCACCCAGCGCGTGATCCAGGTCGACCACACCGCCAAGCCCGCGGTGCTCGCCGAACTGTTGCGCAACGAGCCGGTCAACCGCGCGCTGGTGTTTACCCGCACCAAGCACGGCGCCGACAAGGTGGTGAAGGGTCTCGTCAAGGCCGGCATCGCCGCCGAGGCGATCCACGGCAACAAGTCGCAGAACCATCGCGAGCGCGTGCTCGCCGCGTTCCGCAACGGTGACATCCGCACGCTGATCGCGACCGACATCGCCGCGCGCGGCATCGACGTCGACGGCATTACCCATGTCATCAATTTCGATCTCACCAACGTGCCCGAGACCTACGTGCATCGCATCGGCCGCACCGCGCGCGCCGGCGCCGACGGCACAGCGATCTCGCTGGTGGCCGGCGAGGAAAATACCTATCTGCGCGACATCGAGAAGCTGATCCGCATCTCGCTGCCGCGTGAGGATCGCCGCACGCCGGGGCATGCCCGCGCCGCCGCGCCCGCACCGGCGCAGCAGCATCGCAGCGCGCGTGGACCGCACGGCCATCCGGCGCGTGGACAGGACAACGCTCCTTCCGCCAAGGGACCGCGCCGCCGGCGTCGCCCCGGAGGCGCGCCGAATGCGCACCGGCACGAGACCGCCGGCCATGGCGGCAATCACGCCGCCGGCCAGAAAGCCAGCCACGGCCGACACGAACAGGCCCGGACTTCGCAGGGCAAGGCCGACGGCATTTCCGGCGTCGCTTTCCTTCATCGCGAAAGCCGCCCTTCCCACCCCGTATCGCAACCCAAGCGCAATCAGCGTCCGCAACGCTAACCGCAAGACGTCCTGGAGAGACAGATGGCTAAAGAAGAGCTGATCCAGTTCGAAGGACTGGTGACTGAAATTCTTCCCGATGCCCGCTATCGAGTGCAACTCGATGCCGGGCATGAAATCGTGGCCTACACAGCCGGCAAGATGAAGAAGAATCGTATCAAGACGCTGGCGGGCGATCGGGTGACGATCGAAATGTCGCCGTACGATCTGGAAAAGGGCCGCCTGATTTTCCGTCACAAGGATGAGCGTCCGAGCGGCACCGCGCCGCGCGGCGCGCCACCCCGCGGCCAGTTCCGCCGCCGCTGATCATTTGCTGTGCAGACGCGCCCGGACCCGTGCCGGGCGCGTTTTGCTGTCTGTATGCCACGGAAACCGCGTCAAAAAATCTGCGCATGGCAGGATTGTTTTGGCAGCATGTTTCCCATAGGATGCCCGCCATCGAATTTCGGCCGGACGACATTAGCTATCACCGGTACAGCCGGGACAGACGCTGACGACCTCTTCCAAATTTCGATCTCACCAGCCCATCTGAACAATGGGCTTCGATTATCTACTTGAGAGGACTACCCCACGTGAGCATGGGAACAGTGAAGTGGTTCAACGCGACCAAGGGTTACGGGTTTATTCAGCCGGATGACGGCGGCAATGACGTGTTCGTGCACATCAGCGCCGTCGAGCGCGCTGGTCTCGGAACGCTGCGCGAAGGCCAGAAGATCAGCTACGAGATCGTCGCCGATCGCCGCTCGGGCAAGTCGTCGGCCGACAATCTCCGCGCCGCGGGCTGATTGAGGGCTGGCCGGACGATCACGGCGGCCGCCGCGATCACCGGAAGCGAAAATCGAAATGATGAAAAGGCCGCAGATGATGCGGCCTTTTTATTTGTGTCGTGGATTATTGTGCCGTGTGCGTAAAGCGTCGTCATTGCGAGGAGCGAAGCGACGAAGCAATCCAGTTCTGTTCTGATCAGATACCTGTCTGGATTGCTTCGCTCGCAATGACGATAAGCTGCATCACATCAGGATCGATTTCACTTCAGAGAACGCTCAAGTGCACTTCGGCGCGCTCGGATACTGAACGCTGGAAGACTGACGCGGGCGCGTGAAAGTGCGGTCGTGGAGCGGGAAGACCGGCGAAATATAATTGAGCCCGGAATCGTAGCCGACCACCGGCCGGAAATTGTAGGTGACCTCGCTCATGATCAGATAGGTGTCCGGCACCTGAAGCCCCGTCGGGAGCGTGATGACGTCATTGCAGCCGCGCGCGGTCGCGTTGCTCGCCTTGCTCCATTTCACCTTGGCCACCTTGTTCTTGTCGATATAGATCTGCGACACGATCGCCTGGATCGGCGTTGCCGGATACGGCGTCATGACCGCGCCCGCCATCACGAAGGCGTTGGAGATATCGACATCGCTGATCTGAGAGGCCTGCGAGATCAGATCCGACACCGTGCGCGTGACCATCGTCACCTTGCGGTCGACCGCAAAGCCGGTCGAGACCTGGATCGCTCCGAAGAAAATCATCAGCATGACCGGCACGATCAGGGCAAACTCGATCGCGGCGATGCCGCGCGCATCGCGCGCGAAGGATGTCAAACGCAGCCGTTTGAGAAGTTCAGACGCCATCATGACAGCGATCCTTACTGGACGCGAAACGCGGTGGTCGCCGCGAGCAGCTTCCTAGGGTTGCTGCCACTGCTACCAATATTGGCGATGTTGTAGCCGAGGCGGGTGACGTATAGCGGCCACTGATAGAACGCACGCACCACGACAGTATTCGCGCTGTTCTGCGGCGGCGGCTGATAGACGAAATTGTTGGTGAAATTGCCGGCCCCGTCGATCGGATTGGAAATCACGATCGGCGCGTTCGGCGCGTAGGACTGCACGTCGATATAGATGCCGTTGCACTCGAACAGCAGCGCGACGCGGTCGCACAGGTCCTGCTTGAAACGGGCCTGGCTCCAGCCCTTGCTCTGCGCCTGCTGCGTCAGCAGCAGACGCGCGCTGTCCTGGGTCCCGGTTTCCAGTACCTGTCCGGCAAAAAACACCAGCGATGTTTCCATGATCGCGAAGATCAGCGCGAAGAACATCGGCGCGACCATCGCGAATTCGACCGCTGCCGAACCGCGCCGCTGGCGCGGAAAACTTCGGAGCGCGGCGCGCAGACGCGCGAAGGATCGGGACGGCGCAGACATCGTATTATCCTCAACGGCGGCGTTAGAAGGCTACCGTCGAACCTACCCGAGAGAGATTGTCGAAAGCTTGCGGCCGATCCGGACAAACCGCGGGACGGCGCTAACCGGCCGTAAACCATGATGCGGCGCCGGAAGGCGGTGCAGAACCAGCTGGAAAAACGCTCCCTTGAAGCTTCGTCATGGCCGGGCTTGTCCCGGCCATCCACGTCTTTCTTCGATGGAAGCACGGTGAAGACGTGGATGCCCGGCATAAAGCCGGGCATGACGGCTACAACCAGCAGTCGGGCTGAAAACTTAGTTCACGTCATTTCGGTTCGAACCGCGCTAGCCGCCGTCGGTCGATTGCTTCTTGCAGTCGGGAGAGCAGTTATAGATATTGCGGTCGGCGCCCCGATAAATGGTGATCGACGTGCCGTCACCGTCATTGGCCTCCGCCTTCATCTGGCGATGCGCATCGACTAGGCTGCGCAGCGCCAGCGACAGCGTGCCGCTCTGCCGCGCGCGCGCCAGCGTTTCGGCCTGGCGCGGCCGCAATTCCAGCGTCGCGGTCTTGCCGACCACGACCTTCTGGCCGTTCTTTTCCTCGATGGTCTGGTCGATCGCCAGCACCCGCACATCGGTCAGGATGATGTCCGAGGAAACGATCTCCACGCTCGATACGTTGCCGTTGGCATCGATCGCCTTCTGACGCCGCGACAGCAGAACATCGACACGGTCGTTCGGCAGGATGAAGCCGCCGGCGCCGGTCTCCGGCGAAATCTCGGTCGAGATCGCGCGCATGCCGCTCGGCAGGATCGCGGCCATGAAGCCGGAGCCGTTGCCCTTCACCAGCTTGGTCTCGCGCACCGGCTCGCCGGCCATCAGCGGCGAACGGGCGATCGAGCCGGTCATGTCCTTGATGGCGTCGGCGCGGTCGTTGCGCTTGATGAAGTTCGCGCTGGTGGCGGCTGCCGGCCAGGTCTGCCATTTCAGATCGTCGGCGGTGATGGTCTGGCCGAGCCCGATGTCGGACTTGGCGACGAGCACGTCGGTGGTTTCCATCGGAGGGACCGGGGCGGCGGTCTGCACCGGGGCCGGGTCCGAGCCGCTGGCCAGATAGGCGGCAAATGCGCCGGCAACCAGGGCAATGCCGAGAACGACGATACGCGCTCTGTTCATACGCTTGACTCTCTACACAACGCATCGGCCGCCGCCGAGGCGGCCCGATATGGCAAATCTGACGTTAATTGATGAATGAAGTGCAAATGGCGGGGGCCGCGCATGGCGGCAACAGCGCACCGCCTCAAGTATCCAACAGCCGCGCGATGTCGCAAAAGGCCTTACGCAAAGTAGCGGATGGCAGACCGCCAACATTCTGCATTTGATTTAAGCCTGCATTTACTGTGAGTAAGAACTGCCCGATATAGCCGAGTTTCTGCGATCGGATTAACCGCGCCGAAATTCCTGCCTCGTAAGTTGCGCCCATGGCCACGGTGCACATCAACACCGACGGACCAATTAGTTCGACAGCCACGTGTACCATGGAGTTACCAATGACCAATCTGTTTTCCCGTTTCATCAAGGACGAATCCGGCGCCACCGCGATTGAGTACGCGCTGATCGCCGCCGGCATCGCGCTCGCGATCATCGCGGCCGTTCAGGGCGTCGGCACCGCGCTCGACACCAAGTTCAAGTCCATCTCCAGCAAGGTCGGCACGATGTAAGCCGAGCCGCTTGCAAGAGCCAAAAGGGCTTCGGGCAACCGAGGCCCTTTCTTGTTTCTGTCCCGATGACCTTGTGCTGTGGCGTATCGACATGACATCAAGCGAACATCCTTCCGATCCCTCCATGCAACGCCGGCGCATGGCCGCCGGGCGCGCCGTTCCCCTGCAGGTCAGTGTGTTCGGTCGCGAGCCGCTCGGTCTCGTCTGCGCCGCGCTGGCGCTGGCATGGGTCGCCCTCGTCTGCCGGATCGCCAGCATTTGGTGACCGGCGTTTTTCGATTGTTCACTCCTGCGCCTTAGATTGGGGCCTCAAGACCAGCAATCGGCAGTTCCATGATCCTCGATCTCGCCCGCCTGTTCGTGTTCCCCGCCTTGATGGCCTTTGCGGCCTCGAGCGATCTTCTGACCATGACGATCTCGAACCGGGTTTCGCTGCTGCTGATCGCGGGCTTTCTGATCCTCGCCCCGTTCACCGGCATGCCGATCGCCGCCATCGGCATGCACGTCGCCGCCGGCATGACCGTGCTTGTGGTCGCCTTCGCCTGTTTCGCGCTGGGCTGGATCGGCGGCGGCGACGCCAAGGTCGCCGCGGCCGCGGCGCTCTGGTTCGGCTTCGATCACCTGATGCCCTATCTTCTCTTCGCCTCGGTGTTCGGCGGCGCGCTGACGCTGCTGATGCTGCAGTTCCGGCAATGGCCGCTGCCCTACGCGCTGGCGGCGCAGCCCTGGCTCAGCCGTTTGCACGGCCGTGACAGCGGCATCCCCTACGGCATCGCGCTCGCGCTCGGCGCGCTGATGGTCTACCCGCAGACCGTGTGGGTGCAGGCAGTCGATCTTGCCCGCTTCACCTTGCACTGACGGGAGACGTTGACGAGGGACGATAAGGTCCCGTTAACGTCATTTAGATACGCCTCATTAACCATGCTTTGACGAATAGCTGGTCAAATCCCTTCACTGCGACGGAGCCGTCGCAAGCGTGAAGTTGGAAAGTGAAGCGTACATGACAACCGCCTCCCGCGTCGTGCGAACATCCCTGGTCCGCGCCCTCTGCGCTGCGGCGGTGTCTGCGCTGGTGCTCAATCCGGCCATCTCCCCGGTGGCGGCGGGCGATGCCCGCCCGATTCCGGTCCGCGCCGATGGCAGCGGCCTCAATGCCCGCACCCTCGCGCTCGGCATCGGCAAATCGATCGTCATCGACCTGCCGCGCGACATCAAGGACGTACTGGTCGCCGACCCCAAGATCGCCAATGCGGTGGTTCGCTCGGCGCAGCGCGCCTACATCATTGGCGCGGCGGTAGGCCAGACCAACATCGTGTTCTTCGACGCCTCGGGCCAGCAGATCGCCGCTTACGACATCGCGGTCACGCGAGACCTCAACGGCATCCGCTCCGCGATCCGGCAGACCCTGCCGAACTCCCAGATCCAGATCGAGGGCCTCGGCGACGGCGTCGTGCTGTCGGGCTCGGCCGCCAGCCCGGTTGAAGCGCAGCAGGCAGTAGAACTCGCGGCGCGCCTTGCCGGTGGCCTCGACCACGTCGTCAACAGCATTACCGTACGCGGCCGCGACCAGGTGATGCTCAAGGTGACCGTGGCCGAAGTGCAGCGCGACATCATCAAGCAGCTCGGCGTCGATCTCAACGCCAGCCTCAATTACGGCACCGCCGTGGTCAACTTCAGCAACACCAACCCGTACACGGCCCTGGGCAAACGGCTCATGCCGGACAACGGTCTCACCGGCAAATTCAAATCGGTGGAGGCGACGTTGCGCGCGATGGAGAGCGCCGGCGTGGTGCGCACGCTCGCAGAACCCAATCTCACCGCGATCTCCGGCGAATCCGCGACCTTCATCGCCGGCGGCGAGTTTCCGATTCCGACCGGCATCACCTGCCAGACAACATCGACCGGCGGCACCGGTCAGTGCCAGCCCTCGATCGCCTTCAAGAAATTCGGCATCTCGCTGAATTTCACCCCGGTCGTCCTGACCGAGGGCCGGATCAGCCTGCGGGTCATGACCGAAGTCTCCGAAGTATCCAACGACAATTCGGTGTTCATCAGCGGCCTGACGATCCCCTCCATCAAGGCCCGCCGCGCCGAGACCACGCTGGAAATTCCCTCCGGCGGCTCGATGGCGATGGCCGGCCTGATCCAGGAGCAGACCAAGCAGGCGATCAACGGCATGCCCGGCGCGTCACAGATTCCGGTGCTCGGCACGCTGTTCCGCAGCCGCGACTACGTCAACCGCCAGACCGAGCTGATGGTGCTGGTGACGCCCTATATCGTGCGCGCGGTGGCGCAGAAGGACCTGTCGCGGCCGGATGACGGCTTCGCCGACGCCTCCGATCCGCAATCCATTCTGCTCGGCAGCATCAATCGCATCTACGGCGTGCCCGGCCGCGTCAAACCGGACCAGAGCTATCGCGGCAAATACGGCTTCATCACGGATTGAGACCGGGCAAGGACAGTTCCATGAGCAAACGCGTATCCCGTCTCACCTCCCGCCTTCCCCTCGCGCTCGTGGTGATCGGCGCGGCGGCCGCGCTCGGCGCCTGCACCCATCGCAGCCAGGAAGCCGAGACCATCACCGGCAGCCTGCCGACGGATTATCGCCTGCGTCATCCGATCGTGGTGCAGGAGGCCAGCAAGACCACGGAAATCTTCGTCGGCCGCACCCGCGGCGGTCTCACCGCCACCCAGCGCGGCGATATCGCCGGGCTCGCCCGCGACTGGCTGCGCGAGGGTACCGGCGTGATCAATATCGATGTCCCGCACCAGACGCCCAATGCGCGGGCCGCCGCCGACTCGGCGCGCGAAGTCCGTTCCATCCTGATGAGCGCCGGCATTCCGCCGCGCGGCATCGTGCTGCGCGACTATCGCCCGACCGATCCGCGCCTGTTCGCCACCGTGCGCGTCAGCTATCCGCGCATCATGGCCGACGCCGGGCCGTGTGGCCTGTGGCCGGAGGATCTCGGCCCCTCGATCAAGGATAAGAGCTATCTGGAGAACCGGCCGTATCACAATTTCGGCTGCGCCAGCCAGCGCAACCTCGCCGCGATGGTCGATAACCCGGCCGATCTCGTGCAGCCGCGCGCCGAGACGCCGCCTTATGCCGCGCGCCGCGACATCGGCTTCGACAAATACCGCAAGGGCACGCCGACCGCGACCGTCTATCCGGACGGCGAGAAGGCCAAACTCAGCGACGTAGGCAAATGATCAGTTACGCGCGTCAGAACGAGGATAATGAGCAGGGCGCACCGATTGCGGCCGACGAGCATATTGCGCCGGCGCCGCGGGTGTCGGTGCAGGCGTTCTGCGAGACCGTCGAGACCGCCGCGGCCGTGCAGGCCGCCGGCGAGGATCGCCGTCTCGCCAAGGCTCACCTCAAGGTGCAGATGGGCGGCATGGCCGCCGCGATCGAGGCCTATCGCACCGCGCCGACGCCGAACGTGATCGTGCTCGAGACCGAAGGCCGCGGCGACCTGCTCGCCCAGCTCGACCAACTCGCCACCGTGTGCGACGCCGGCACCCGAGTCGTGGTGATCGGACGGATCAACGACGTCATGCTCTACCGCGAGCTGGTGCGGCGCGGCGTGTCCGATTACGCTATCGCCCCGGTGACGCCGATTGATGTCGTGCGCTCGATCTGCAACCTGTTCTCGACGCCAGAAGCGGCGGCGGTGGGCCGCATCATCGCGGTGGTCGGCGCCAAAGGCGGCGTCGGCGCCTCCACCATCGCGCACAACGTCGCCTGGGCGATCGCCCGCGACCTCGCGCTCGATTCCGTGGTCGCCGATCTCGATCTCGCCTTCGGCACCGCCGGGCTCGACTACAATCAGGACCCGCCGCAGGGCATCGCCGACGCGGTGTTCTCGCCGGACCGGATCGATACCGCGTTCCTCGATCGCCTGCTGTCGAAGTGCACCGACCATCTCAATCTGCTGGCCGCGCCGGCGACGCTCGACCGCGTCTATGATTTCGGCACCGAGGCCTTCGACGCGGTGTTCGATACGCTGCGCACCACCATGCCCTGCATCGTGCTCGACGTGCCGCATCAATGGTCGGGCTGGACCCGCCGCGCGCTGGTCGGTGCCGACGATATCCTGATCGTGGCCTCGCCCGATCTGGCCAACCTGCGTAACACCAAGAACATCTACGACATGCTGAAGGCGGCGCGGCCCAATGACCGCGCGCCGCTCTACTGCCTCAATCAGGTCGGCGTGCCCAAGCGGCCCGAAATCTCGACGAGCGAATTCGCCAAGGCCATCGAGAGCGAACCGATCGTCTCGATCCCGTTCGAGCCGCAGATCTTCGGCGCGGCCGCGAACAACGGCCAGATGATCGCCGAGATCGCCGCCAGCCATCGCACCACGGAAATCTTCCTGCAGCTCGCGCAGCGCCTCACCGGGCGCGCCGAGGCCAAGAAATCCCGCGGCTCGTTCCTCGCTCCGCTGCTCGGGAAACTGCGGGGAAAATAGCTCTGGCGTGAGGTGTTGTAGTGTTCGGCAAGCGTAGCGGAGAAGACATCGCACGGGCTCCCAAGCCCGCGATCCGGCCGGAGGAGCCGCCGGCTGCCGCCGCGCGCCCGGTCGCGCCCGATGCGCCCGCCGTGTCCTCGCCGCCGCTCGCGCCCGCACGCCCGGCAACGCCGGCCCCGGCCGCGCCTGAAATCCGCCGTTCCGAAAATTACTACCAGGTCAAGGGCGCCATCTTCGGCGCGCTGATCGAGGCCATCGATCTCGCCCAACTCGCCAAGCTCGACGCCGAATCGGCGCGCGAGGAAATCCGCGACATCGTCAACGAGATCATCGCGATCAAGAACATCGTGATGTCGATCGCCGAGCAGGAAGAGCTGCTCGACGACATCTGCAACGACGTGCTGGGTTACGGCCCGCTCGAGCCCTTGCTGGCGCGCGACGACATTGCCGACATCATGGTCAACGGCGCCGGCACCGTGTTCATCGAAGTCGCCGGCAAGATCCAGAAGACCGGCATCCGCTTCCGCGACAACCAGCAGCTTCTCAACATCTGCCAGCGCATCGTCAGCCAGGTCGGCCGGCGCGTCGACGAATCCTCGCCGATCTGCGACGCGCGCCTTGCCGACGGCTCGCGCGTCAACGCCATCGTGCCGCCGCTTGCCATCGACGGTCCGGCGCTCACCATCCGCAAGTTCAAGAAGGACAAGCTGACGCTCGATCAGCTCGTCAAGTTCGGCGCGATCTCGCCCGAGGGCGCGCAGATCCTGCAGATCATCGGCCGCGTCCGCTGCAACGTGCTGATCTCCGGCGGTACCGGCTCCGGCAAGACCACGCTGCTGAACTGCATGACCAACTACATCGATGACGACGAGCGCATCATCACCTGCGAGGACGCCGCCGAGCTTCAACTGCAGCAGCCGCATGTGGTGCGCCTGGAAACCCGTCCGCCGAACATCGAGGGCGAGGGCCAGGTGACGATGCGCGATCTGGTCAAGAACTGCCTGCGCATGCGTCCCGAACGCATCATCGTTGGCGAAGTCCGCGGACCTGAGGCGTTCGACCTGTTGCAGGCGATGAACACCGGCCATGACGGCTCGATGGGCACGCTGCACGCCAACAACCCGCGCGAGGCGCTGTCGCGCTGCGAATCCATGATCACCATGGGCGGCTATTCGCTGCCCTCGCGCACCATCCGCGAGATGATCTGCGCCTCGATCGACGTCATCATCCAGGCCGCGCGCCTGCGCGATGGCTCGCGCCGCATCACCCACATCACCGAGCTGATGGGGATGGAGGGTGACACCATCATCACCCAGGATATTTTCCTCTACGACCTGCTTGGCGAGGACATCAACGGCAACATCATCGGCCGCCACCGCTCCACCGGCATCGGCCGGCCGAAATTCTGGGATCGCGCGCGTTACTACGGAGAGGAAAAGCGGCTCGCCGCGGCGCTGGACGCCGCCGAGGCCCCCGATCCGGAACGATAGGGCATGCAAATGAAGATGCAGACATTTGCCATCGCCTTCATGAGCGCGGTCACGCTGGGCGGCCTTGCCTGGGTGTTCCTTTATCCGCTGCTGTCCGGCGAGAAGCAGGCCGAGAAGCGCCGCGCCTCCTTCGCGCGCACCGAGCCGGCCGCGCGCCGGATCGACCGCACCCAGCAGCGTTCGCGCCGCGAGCAGGTCGAGAGCTCGCTGCGCGAGATCGAGGAGCGCGCCAAGAAGGCGCAGAAGCAACAGATCACCACCCGCATCACGCAGGCGGGCCTCTCCTGGACCAAGCAGCAGTTCATCATCGGCTCGGCCGTGCTCGGCATCCTCTTCTTCGTCGTTCCGGTCCTGTTCGGCGTCGGCCTTCTTCCGGCCGCCCTGCTCGGCCTGTCGGCCGGCTTCGGCCTGCCGCGCTGGGTGCTGAACTATCTCAAGAAGCGCCGCGAGAAGAAGTTTCTCGAGGGTCTGCCGGACGCGGTCGATATCATCGTCCGCGGTATCAAGGCCGGCCTGCCGCTGTTCGATTCGCTGAAAGTCGTGGTCGCCGACGCGCCGGAGCCGGTCAAATCGGAATTCCGCGCCATCGTTGAGACCCAGAGCATCGGCATGCCGCTCGGCGAGGCGTGCCAGCGGCTCTACGAACGCATGCCGCTGCCCGAGGCCAACTTCTTCGGCATCGTGATCGCGATCCAGACCAAGTCCGGCGGCAACCTCTCCGAAGCCTTGGCCAACCTCTCCAAGGTGCTGCGCGACCGCAAGAAGATGAAGGCCAAGATCCAGGCGATGTCGATGGAAGCGAAAGCCTCCGCCGGCATCATCGGCGCGCTGCCGCCGGCGGTGATGGTGATGGTCTACATCATGTCGCCCGACTACATTTCGCTGCTCTGGACCCATCCCACCGGCCGCCTGATGCTGGCAGGCTGCGTGGTGTGGATGACCATGGGCGTCCTCGTCATGAAGAAGATGATCAACTTCGATTTCTGAGCGGACGCCATGCTGGACCTTCTGATCGAGAAATTCCACGACATCAAGTTCATGACGATGATGCTCGCCGCCATCGCCGCGGCCGCCACCGTCTATGCCCTGGTGACGCCGCTGCTGGTCGGCGATCCGCTGGCGAAGCGCATGAAGGCGGTGGCGAGCGAGCGCGAGCGCCTGCGCCTGCGCGAACGCGAGCGCATGGCCCGCACCGAGAAGGTCACGCTGCGGCAGACGCCGAAACAGCTCGTCGGCCGCATCGTCGACGACTTCAACCTCAGCAAATGGCTGGCGCAGGAAGAAGCGCGCGACAAGCTGGTGATGGCCGGCTATCGCGGTCAGGCGCCCTACGTCACCTTCCTGTTCTTCCGCCTGGTGACGCCGATCGTGTTTCTCGCCGTCTCGGCGCTCTACATCTTCGTCATCGTCCAGATGGACCGGCCGCTGGTGATGAAGATCGCGATCTGCCTCGGCGCGGCCTGGCTCGGCATGCAGGCGCCGATGCTGTTCCTGAAGAACGCCATCAAGAAGCGGCAGCTCTCGATCAAGCGCGCGTTCCCGGACGCCCTCGACCTGCTGCTGATCTGCATCGAATCCGGCATGTCGATCGAGGCGGCGTTCCGCAAGGTCAGCCAAGAGATCGGCTCGCAGTCGGTGCCGCTGGCCGAGGAATTCACGCTGACCACGGCCGAACTATCCTATCTGCAGGACCGCAAGCAGGCCTACGAGAACCTGCAGAAACGCACCGGCCTCGACGGCGTCAAGTCGGTCTGCCTCGCGCTGCAGCAGTCGGAACGCTACGGCACGCCGCTCGGCCAGACCCTGCGCGTGATGGCGCAGGAAAACCGCGACATGCGCATGAACGAGGCCGAGAAGAAGGCCGCCGGCCTGCCGCCGAAGCTGACGGTGCCGATGATCGTGTTCTTCCTGCCGGTGCTGTTCGTGGTGATCCTCGGCCCGACCGGCATCAAGGTCTCCGCCTATATGCAGTGAGCCGCGCCTCGCGCGCGGGGAGTCCACTCTACTTACCGTTCGTCATGGCCGGGCCTGTCCCGGCCATCCACGTCTTCCGGTTGCCGCTAAGTCCTCATGGTGAGGAGCGAGGCACCGCCTCGCGTCTCGAACCATGAGGCGCAATGTCATTGTGCCCCGGATGCGGTGCGGCATGGAATGCCGCTCCGCCGAGCCGGGGCCGTTCCACATTCGGAGTTTGGGACGATCCCGGTTCTGCGAAGCAGCGTTGCACGCTGCATCGCGCCCGGGACAAAGAATCCTCATCCTTCGAGACGCGCGAGCAGGCGTAGCCTGCGCAAAACTTGGCTACGTTGCGCGCTCCTCAGGATGAGGATTCTTTAGAGACATCCCGCTTTTCGTCATGGCCGGGCCTGTCCCGGCCATCCAGTTTTTCCGGACGATCTTTCATAAAGACGTGGATCACCGGGACAAGCCCGGTGATGACGTCTGAGAATGCTCCGGCTTAACGTCAGGACCGCTGCGCGTTCACGGCACTCATCTGCGTGCCGCCGGCACCGCCGCCCTGCAGCATCTGGCGCAGATAGGCGACGTTGGCTTCCGCCTGATCCGGCGGCAGGTCGGACTTCACCAGCGCCTCGGCTTCGGCGAAGCGGCCCTGCAGGCCGATGGCAAGGCCGAGATTCTGCCGCACCCGCGGATCGCTGGCATTGCGCTGATAGGCGCGGCGCAGCGTCGCCTCCGCCTTCGGCAATTCCTTGGTCAGCACGTAGGACAGGCCGAGATTGGACAGCACCGAGGGCTCTTCCGGCGCGATCTTGAGCGCGCTGGCATAATAGCGGCGGGCATCGTCGTGCTTGCCCATCTGGTCGAGCACGGTGCCCTGAGTGGAGAGGATGCGCCAGTCGGGATTCGAAGGCGTATGCGCGCGCGTCAGCGTGTCGAACGCCTGCTGATAATTGCCGTTGTCGGCGAGCGCGCGGCCATAGGCGCCGAGCAGCATGCGGTTGCCCGGATTGGCGATGGTCGCCTGCTCCAGCACCGCCACCGCCTGCTGGCGCTGGCCGTTGTGGCGCAGCGCGTTGCCATAGCGCAGCGCCGCCTCGGCATCGCGCGGGTTGGCGCGATAGCGCTCGCCCATCGCCTCGATCGCGCGATGGCTCTCCGGCTCCGGCGGCAGTTCCGCCCGCGCCCCCAGCGCGCCGGTGACCTCCGGCGATCCTGTGGTCTTGCAGCCGCCGAGCCCGCTCGCCAGCAGCGCGACCACGGCCGCGGAGCCGAGCAGACGGGCCAGAGGGAAGACAGAACTGGACGAATGACGCATGGCAATTCGCTCGCGAGAACCGGCGGATGGCGCCCGGCGTCCCAGCAATAAAGTGTTAACCTTAATGACTGGTTAATCGGGGTTTCCTGTTCCGATGGAAACAGGTCGTCATTGCCGGGCTTGACCCGGCAATCCATCTTTTTGAAGGATGGATGCGCGGGTCAAGCCCGCGCATGACGGATGGCGGTCATCGTCTGATTCCATTGAGCGGAAATCGCCCTGCCTGGAACGGACGGCATAGCACGCCCTCCAACCTGCTACACTGCCGCCTCTACCATCCCGGGACCCTCCATGACCTCCGCCTTTACGCCTGCCTCCGCCGCCGCCACGCCGATCACCTTCGCCACCACCTCGACCTGGGAGAGCGTGAAGGCCGGGCTTTCGCCCGCCGCGCGGCAGTTCGCGGAGGCCTCCGGCTTCACCGGCAAGGCGGGCAAGCTGCTGGCGCTGCCGGATGCCGAGGGCCGCATCGTGCAAATCCTGTTCGGTCTCGACGATGCCGGCCGCCCGGCCCCCGACCGCTTCCGCGCCGGGCAATTGCCGGCGCTGCTGCCGGCCGGCACCTATCGCTTCGACAACGCGCCGCAGGACGCGCGGCTTGCCGCGCTGGCCTTCGCGCTCGGCAGCTATCGCTTCAATCGCTACCGCAAGGCCGAGCCCTACGATGTCAAGCTGGTGCCGCCGCAGGGCGTCGACATCGCCGATGTCGCGCGTATGGCGGAGGCCGCGACGCTGGCGCGCGACCTGATCAACACGCCCTCCAACGACATGGGGCCGGAGGAACTGGCCGCCGCCGCGCAGGATCTGGCGAAGCGCTACGGCGCGGAGTATCGCTGCATCATCGGCGACGATCTGCTCGCGCAGAACTTCCCGCTGATCCACACCGTCGGCATGGCCTCGCCGCGCGCGCCGCGCCTGATCGATTTCACCTGGGGCGATGCCGCGCATCCGAAAGTGACGTTGGTCGGCAAGGGCGTCTGCTTCGACACCGGCGGGCTCGATCTGAAACCCTCCAGCGCCATGCTGATCATGAAGAAGGACATGGGCGGCGCCGCCAACGTGCTGGCGCTGGCGCAGATGATCATGGACGCGAAATTGAAAATGCGGCTGCGCGTGCTGATCCCGGCGGTGGAGAATTCCGTCGCCGGCAACGCCTTCCGCCCGATGGACATCTTCCGCTCGCGCAAGGGCATCACGGTCGAGATCGGCAATACCGACGCCGAGGGTCGTCTCGTGCTCGCCGACGCGCTGGCGCTGGCCGACGAGGAGAAGCCCGATCTGCTGATCGATCTCGGCACCTTGACCGGCGCGGCGCGGGTCGCGCTCGGCCCCGATCTGCCACCGTTCTACACCAACGACGAGGCGCTCGCCGCCGATGTCGCGCGCGCGGCGCAGGAGGAGAACGATCCGCTGTGGCGGCTGCCGCTATGGCCGCCTTACGATTCGTGGCTCGATTCCAAAACCGCCGACATCAACAACGCACCGTCCGGCGGCTTTGCCGGCTCGATCACCTGCGCGCTGTTCCTGCAGCGTTTCGTGCAGGCGGCGACAAGCTGGCTGCATGTCGACATCTATGGCTGGACGCCCTCGGCCAAACCGGCGCGCCCCGAAGGCGGCGAATGCCAGGCGGCGCGCGCGATCTACAGCGTGTTGAGCCGGCGCTATGGCTGAGTCGTTCGACCCGAGACTGACGCCGGCGCGATCCGACATCGCGGCCAAACACCTCGAAGGCAAGGTGAAGGCGGCGCGTTTCGTCGAGGGCGAACTTTATGCCGTGAGCGATGCACTGGCACCCGTGCGCCGCGCGCCATCGCCCGATGCGCCGCTGGAGACGCAGGTGCTGAAGGGCGAGCGCGTCACGATCTACGACCGTGACGACAATGGCTGGGCCTGGGGCCAGCTCGCGCGCGACGACTATGTCGGCTGGCTGCCCGAGGCCGCGCTGACGCGAACCCTGATCACGCCGAGCCATCGCGTCACCGCGCTGCGCACCTTCGCCTTTCCCGGCCCCTCGATCAAACTGCCGCCCGCCGAGCAACTGCCGCTCGGCGCGCGGATCGAGATCGTCGAGCAGGACGAGACCTTCGCGATCACCGGCCAGCAGCATTATCTGCCGTTGCGGCACGTCGCGCCACTCGAGACGCACGAGCCGGATTTCGTCGCAGTGGCCGAGCGCTTCGTCGGCACGCCGTATCTGTGGGGCGGCAAGTCGAGTTTCGGGATCGATTGTTCGGGACTGGTGCAGGTCGCGCTCGATGCGGCCGGCATCCAGGCGCCGCGCGACAGCGACATGCAGGAACGCGCGCTGGGTAACGTAGTCCCGCCATCGCAATGGCAGGCGCTACGCCGCGGCGATCTGATATTCTGGAAGGGCCATGTCGCCATCGTGCGCGATGCGGACAGCCTCGTGCACGCCAACGCGCACCATATGGCGACCGCGATCGAACCGCTGGCGGCGGCGATCACACGCATCGCGGCAGCGGGTAGCGAGATCACCAGCGTGAGGCGGATGGTGTCGACGTAAATTTCTCGTCATGCCCGGGCTTGACCCGGGCATCCACGTCTTGGCGATGGGAAGAAAGGGCGTGGATGGCCGGAACAAGTCCGGCCATGACGATCGAGAGATCAATCAAACTTGCGATCGTTATGCTTCCGGCGCGATCGAGCCCGCGGCCTCGATATTGAACGCGGCGGCGAACAGCGCGCGGGTGTAGTCGGTCTTCGGATGCTGGAACAACTCCGATGCCGGGCCTTCTTCCACGATCTTGCCGTGACGCATCACGATGAGGTGGCTCGCCAGCGAGGCGACTACACGCAGATCGTGCGAGATGAACATGTAAGTGAGCTCGCGTTTGCGCTGCAGGTCGCGCAACAGATCGACCATCTGCGCCTGAAACAGCATGTCGAGCGCGCTTGTCGGCTCGTCCAGCACCACGAAGTTCGGCTCCAGCACCACGGCGCGCGCGATGCTGATGCGCTGGCGCTGGCCGCCGGAGAATTCGTGCGGATAGCGGAAGCGGCTCGCCGGATCGAGACCGACATCATTCAGCGCCTTGATGACGCGCGCCTCGCGCTCCTCCTCCGCAAGCTGCGGCTGATGCACCGACAGTCCTTCGGCGATGATGTCGCCCACGGCCATGCGCGGCGAGAGCGCGCCATAGGGATCCTGAAATACGATCTGCATGTCGCGGCGATGCGGTTGCATCTCCTTGAAACGCAGACCCTGGATGTTGTGGCCGAGAAACACGATCGGCCCGTCGGACGAAATCAGCCGCAGCAGCGCGAGGCCGAGCGTGGTCTTGCCGGAGCCGGATTCGCCGACCACGCCGAGCGTCTCGCCCTTGCGCACCGCGAGCGACACGCCATCGACCGCCTTGATGTGACCGACCGTCTTGCGCAAGAGCCCGCGCTTGATCGGAAACCACACCTTGAGATCGTCCGCCTGCATTACCACCGGCGCGTCGGGACACGGCGGCGCGGGATCGGGCTTCGGCTCGGCCGCAAGCAAGGCCTTGGTGTAGGGATGCCGGGGCGCGGTGAACACCTGCTCGACCGGCCCCTGCTCGACGATCTTGCCGTGGTTCATCACACACACGGTGTCGGCGATGCGGCGCACGATGCCGAGATCATGGGTGATGAACAGCATGCTCATGCCGAGCCGGGTGCGGATGTCGGCGAGCAGCGCGAGAATCTGCGCCTGCACCGTGACGTCGAGCGCGGTGGTCGGCTCGTCGGCGATCAGAAGATCGGGCTCGTTGGCGAGCGCCATCGCGATCATCACGCGCTGGCGCTGGCCGCCTGACAATTGGTGCGGATAGGAGCCGAGCCGCGTCTCCGGCTCGGGAATGCCGACCTGCGTCAGCAGTTCGACGATGCGGGCGCGGGCCTTGGCGCCGCGCAGGCCGCTGTGCAGGAAGATCACCTCGCCGATCTGCGCCTCGATGGTGTGCAGCGGGTTGAGCGAGGTCATCGGCTCCTGGAAGATGATCGAGATGTCGTTGCCGCGCACCTCGCGGATCTCGCCTTCGCTGAGCGCGAGCAAATCGCGGCCCTTGAAGCGGATCGCGCCCGAGGGGTGCGAGGCGTTCGGATACGGCAGCAGCTTGAGCACCGACAGCGCGCTGACCGATTTGCCCGAACCGGATTCGCCGACCAGCGCGACGCACTCGCCGCGATTGATCGCGAACGAGACATGATCGACCGCGAGCGTCTGGCTTTTGCCGTGGCGGAACGCCACCGACAGATCGCGCACATCGAGCAGAGGCTGGTTGAGCACATCCATCGGCGTCACTCGAATGTCTTGCGCGGGTCGAAGGCGTCGCGCACTGCCTCGCCAACGAAGATCAAGAGCGAGAGCATGATCGCCACCGAGAAGAAGCCGGTGAAGCCGAGCCACGGCGCCTGGATGTTGGCCTTCGCCTGCGCCAGCATCTCGCCGAGCGAGGGCGAGCCCGGCGGCAGGCCGAAGCCGAGGAAGTCGAGCGCGGTCAGCGTCATCACCGAGGACGAGACGATGAACGGCAGGAACGTCATGGTCGCGACCATGGCGTTCGGGAGCAGATGCCGGAACATGATCACCGCGTCGGAGACGCCGAGCGCACGCGCCGCCATGATGTATTCGAAATTGCGCCCACGCAGGAATTCGGCGCGCACCAGGCCCACCAGCGACACCCATGAGAACAACAAGAGAATGCCGAGCAGCACGAAGAAGCCCGGCACCAGCACCGACGACAGGATCAAGAGAAGATAAAGCGAGGGAATCGCGGTCCACACCTCGATCAGGCGCTGGAAGGTGAGATCGATCCAGCCGCCGAAATAGCCTTGAATGCCGCCCGCCGCGACGCCGATGATCGACGACACGATGGTGAGTGCAAGACCGAACAGCACCGAGATACGGAAGCCGTAGATCAGCCGCGCCACCACGTCGCGGCCCTGATCGTCGGTGCCGAGCCAATTGTATTCGAGATCGCGGCAGCCCTTCAGCCCCTTCTTCTCCACCACGGCCTTGCAGTCCTGCTCGGTCAGCATCCAGGTTGGTTTCGACGGCGCAGGCGTCGGCAGATCGAGATTGTGGGTGTCGTAGGAATAGCGGATCAGCGGCCAGACCATGGTGCCGCCCTTCTCCGCGATCAGCTTCTGCAAAAACGGATCGCGATAATCGGCCTCGGTCTCGAAGTCGCCGCCGAAGGTGGTCTCCGAATAGCTGACGAAGGCCGGGAAATAGAGATGGCCGTCATACTTGATGAGGAACGGCTTGTCGTTGGCGATCAGTTCGGCGAACAGCGAGACCACGAACAGGATCATGAAAATCCAGAACGACCAGTAGCCGCGCCGGTTGGCCTTGAAGTTCTGCCAGCGCCGCAAATTGAGCGGCGACGGCGAAAAGCGATGCCGCGTCGGCGGCACCGCCTCGCCGAGCGGCGCCTGCGCCGTGGTTTCCACCGGCACGCTCATGCCTCGCGCGCCTCGAAATCGATCCGCGGATCGACCCACATATACGTGAGGTCCGAGATCAGGTTCACCACCAGGCCGACCAGCGAGAAGATGTAGAGCGTGCCGAACACCACCGGATAGTCGCGGTTGAGCACGCTCTCGAAGCCGAGCAGGCCGAGCCCGTCGAGCGAGAAGATGGTCTCGATCAGCAGCGAGCCGGAGAAGAAGGCGTGGATGAAGGCGCTGGGGAATCCGGCGATCACGATCAGCATGGCGTTGCGGAAGATATGGCCGTACAGCACTTGCCGCTCGTTGCAGCCCTTGGCGCGCGCGGTGACGACATACTGCTTGCGGATTTCATCGAGGAACGAGTTCTTGGTCAGCAGCGTCATGGTGGCGAAGGCGCCGAGCGCCATCGAGATCAGCGGCAGCGTCAGATGCCAGAAGTAGTCCGCGATCTTCTGGTACCACGGAAAATCCGACCAGCCGTCCGAGGTGAGGCCGCGCAGCGGGAAGATGTCGTAGAACGAGCCGCCCGCGAACAGGATGATCAGCAGGATCGCGAACAGGAAGCCCGGAATGGCGAAGCCGATGACGATGACGCCCGAGGTCCAGATGTCGAAGCGCGAGCCGTCGGCGATCGCCTTGCGGATGCCGAGCGGGATCGAGATCAGGTAGGTCAGGAGCGTCATCCAGATGCCGAGCGACATCGACACCGGCAGCTTCTCCTTGATGAGCTGGATCACGCTGACGTCGCGGAAATAGCTCTTGCCGAAATCGAAGCGGGCGAAATTCCACACCATCAGCGCGAAGCGTTCCGGTGCCGGCTTGTCGAAGCCGAACTGCTTCTCGAGACTCTTGATGAAATCGGGATCGAGCCCCTGCGCGCCGCGATATTTCGAATTCATCGCGTCCGCCGAAGCGCCGGGCTGGGCGCGTGCGCCCATGTCGCCGCCGGAGGAGCCGGAGATGCGCGAGGTGCCGCCGGTGTCCGCACCAGAGAGCTGCGCGATGACGCGCTCGACCGGACCGCCGGGCGCGAACTGCACCACCACGAACGACACGAACAGGATTCCGAGCAGCGTCGGGATCATCAGAAGGATGCGGCGCGCGATATAGGCGGTCATTTCTGCGGCGCTTTCGGATCGGTGGTCAGCGCCGGGCTCGATGCCTTCGCCGGTTCCGACCACCACAGGTCAGGCACGCCGACGCCGGCATATTTCGGCAGCCTAGGCGGATGGCCGAACACGTCCCAATAGGCGACGCGGTGCGTGGCCGAATACCATTGCGGCACCCAGTAGCGCCCGGCGCGGAACACGCGATCGAAGGCGCGGCAGGCGGTGCGCAGCGTGTCGCGGTCCGGTGCCGCGATGATGCGCTCGATCAACGCGTCGATCGCAGGATCGGCGACGCCCGCGAGATTCTGCGAGCCCTTGATGCGGGCGGCCTGCGAGGAGAAGAAGGTGCGCATGCCGTCGCCCGGCGTGGACGACATCGAGAAGCGCTGGATCGCCAGATCGAAATCGAAATCGTCCACTCGCGCGCGGTGCTGCACCGGATCGACCAGCCGCACGCTGGCCTCGATGCCGAGCGTGGCGAGATTCTTCACATAGGGTGCGTGGTGCGCCTGAAACGCCGGCTCGTCGAGCAGGAATTCGATGCGGAACGGCTTGCCGTCCGGCAATTGCCGCTTGCCGCCCTTCACCACGCAGCCCGCCTCCTGCAACAGTTGCGAGGCACGGCGCAGCAGCGCGCGGTCCTGCCCCGAGCCGTCGGAGACCGGCGGGGTGAACGGCGCGCCGAACACCTCATCAGGCACCTGGCCGCGGAACGGCTCCAGCAGTTTCAATTCCTCCGGCGAGGGCGGGCCCTCCGCCATCAGGTCGGAGTTCTGGAACGGCGAGACGGTGCGCGCATAGGCGCCGTACATGATGGTCTTGTTGGTCCACTCGAAATCGAACGCGCAGATCAGCGCCTCGCGCACGCGCGGGTCCTTGAACTGCGCGCGGCGCGTGTTGATGAACCAGCCCTGCGCGCCGGACGGCGTTTCGTCCGGCAGCTTCTCCTGCTTGACGCGGCCATCCTTGATCGCCGGGAAATCGTAACGCGTGTTCCAGATCCGCGCAGTGAACTCCTCGCGGTAGAGATAGTTGCGCCCGGTGAAGCCCTCGAAGGCGACATCGCGGTCGCGATAGAATTCATAACGCACGATGTCGAAATTGAACGCCCCGCGGCAGGCCGGCAGATCGCGGCCCCACCAGTCCTTGACGCGCTCGTATTCGATATAGCGCCCGGCCTCGAAACGCCCGACCTTGTAAGGACCCGAGCCGAGCGGCACTTCAAGAGTCGATTCCTCGAAATTGCGCTTGGTGTAATAGGCCTTGGAGAAGATCGGCAGCCCGGCGACATAAAGCGGCACGTCGCGGCCACGCTTCTCCGCGAACGTCACCACCAGCGTCGCATCGTCCACCGCCTCGGCGGAGACAAAATCGCGCATCTGCTGATGGATGATGGGATGGCCCTTCGCCTTGAGCAGCGTCAGCGAGAACGCCGCATCGTGCGCGGTCAGCCGGCTGCCGTCGTGAAAGCGCGCCTCGGGCCGCAACGTGAAGCGATAGGTCAGGCCATCCGGCGAAATCCGCACGCTGCGCGCGGCAAGGCCGTACATCGCGTCAGGCTCGTCGCCGGCGCGGGTCATCAGCGTGGTGAAGGTCTGCTCCATGCCGATCGCGCCATCGCCCTTGAGGATGAAGGCGTTCAGCGAATTGAAGGTCTGGAACGACTGGTTGTAGGCGCGGGTCGAGGGCACGGTGGAGAGCACACCGCCCTTCGGCGCATTCACATTGACGTAGTCGAAATGCGCAAAGTCCGCCGGATATTTCAGGTCGCCGAACGCCGACATGCCGTGCGCGTCCGCGCCCTCGGCGGCGCACGCGGGCACAAGGCAGCCCGCCACCGCGGCGCTGCCGCCGAGCACGAGAAGGTGGCGGCGCGTCAACGCGGTCAAGAACGCCGTCCGATCTTGTTGGCCTTGTCCTTGTCGAACCACCAGATCGACGGGAATGCGGAGAGACCGTATTTCGGCATCTCCGCCGGGCGACCGAAACGGTCCCAGCGCGCGGTGCGCACTTTCGGGTAATTCCACTGCGGCACGACGAAATGGTGCCACAGCAACACGCGGTCGAGCGCCTTGGTGGCGGCGACGAGATCGGCGCGATCCTTCGCGAAGATCACCCGCTCGATCAATTTGTCGATCGCCGCATCCTTGATGCCGATCAGATTGCGCGAGCCCGCCATGTCGGCGGCCTGCGAGCCCCAGAACTCGCGCTGCTCGTTGCCGGGCGACAGCGATTCCGGCCACGAGGCGGTGACGATGTCGAAGTCCCAGTTGCGCTGCCGGTTCTCATACTGGATCGGATCGATGGTGCGGACATTGACCGTGATGCCGAGCCGCTCCAGCGAGGGCTTGTAGAACAGCATCACGCGCTCGAAGCTCGGATCCTGCGTCAACAGCTCGACCTCGAACGGCGCGCCGGTTTTGGCGTTGACCAGTCTGCGCTCGCGCACCTCGTAGCCCGCCTCCTTCAGCAGCCGCAGCCCCTCGCGCAGATTGTTTCGCACGTTCTCCGGATTGCCGCCGACCGGATTGGTGTAGGCGGTGGTGAACACCTCCGGCGGCACCGCATCTTTCACGCTCTGCAGGATTTCGAGCTCGCGGCCCTCGGGCAGGCCGGAGGAGGCAAGCTCGGTGCCATCGAAATAGGAGGTGATGCGCTTGTACTGACCGAAGAAGATCTGCTTGTTCATCTCCTCGAAATCGAACGCATAGTTCATCGCGCGGCGCACCCGCGCATCCTTGAATTTGTCGCGGCGGATGTTGAAGGCGAACGCCTGCATGATGCCGGAGGAGCGGTTGGGGAATTCCTCAAGGATCACGCGCTTGTCGGACACCGCCGGGAAATCATAGGCGGTCGCCCAGTTCTTGGCGCTGTTCTCGGAGCGCCAGTCTACCTGATCGCCCTTGAAGGCTTCCAGCGCCACCGTGGAATCGCGGAAATATTCGTAGCGCAGCTCGTCGAAATTATAGCGGCCGACATTCACGTTGGTGTCGCGGCCCCAATAGTCCTTGACGCGCTCCAGCACGAAGCTGCGGCCGGGCACGAATTCCTTGATCTTGTAAGGACCGCTGCCGAGCGGCGGCTCCAGCGTGGTGGCGGAGATGTCGCGCTTGGCGCCCGACGCGTTGGTGCCTTCCCACCAGTGCTTCGGCAGCACGGTGAGCTGGCCGACGATCTGCGGCAGTTCGCGGTTGCCCGGCGCGTCGAAGGTGAACTTGACGTCGCGCTCGCCGACCTTCTCCGCCTTCACCACATGACGATAATAGGCCGAGTACATCGGATGATAGGTCTTGAACGCATTGAGCGAGAAAATCACGTCCTCTGGCGTCACCGGCTTGCCGTCATGCCATTTTGCATTGGCGCGCAGGCGATAGATCACGAAGGAGAAATCCGCCGGATGGCTCACCGCTTCGGCGAGCAGGCCGTATTCGGTCGAGACCTCGTCGAGCGAGCCGGTGGTCAGCGTCTCGTACAGCCAGTTGATCGGCGCGATCGAGCCCTTCACGCCGGCAACCGTGATGTTGAAATTGTCGAAGGTGCCGACCGCGATCTGCCGCACGCTGCCGCCCTTCGGCGCGTCGGGATTGACGTAGTCGAACCGCTTGAAGCCGGCGGGATATTTGATGTCGCCGAACAGCGACAGGCCGTGTTTCCACTCCGCCGCGGCCTCATTGGGCGTCTGCGCCCGCGCCGCGCCGATCAAGGGCAGTCCGGCCGTGGTCTCGATCAGGGGAAGGGTTGCCGCGGCGACGCCGCTTTGCAGAAGATGCCGTCGGGAAATGCTCAAACGTCAAAGTCCTCTGACTGCCGTAACCACTGCCGTCAAACCTGCCCCGATGCAGGGCCAAACTCGTCAGCGATTATGTCGCTTTTTGGATCGGATGCCACCCCACCGCGATGGCTTCTTTGCGGCCAATGGTCCCGCCGATTGAGGTGTCCGCTGCCTGAAACGTCAACCGGACGCGCCGTGAATTTTTCTTAATGCTCCGCACGCTTCTCGATCGTCATGCCCGGCCTTGTGCCGG
Source organism: uncultured Afipia sp. (assembly GCA_964384815.1). GTDB lineage: Bacteria > Pseudomonadota > Alphaproteobacteria > Rhizobiales > Xanthobacteraceae > Afipia. Next base: position 99,442 of record CAYLLZ010000005.1, read on the forward strand.
GCATCCACGTCTTAGCGATGCCTGCAAAAAGGCGTGGATGGCCGGGCCAAGCCCGGCCATGACGGACTTTAACAAACGCGCTGATCCGTCTTCCTCATTTCAAGCCAGACTTTCACCAATCCACACGCACCGCACCCCAACAGCAAAACGGCCGGGCGACCCCAAGGTCGGCCCGGCCGCTGATGATACGCGCGTGGCGCGATGTTACTTCTTGCCCGGCAGCGGCGCGGGGCTGTCCGACAGCGAGTTCAGGTAGGCGAGCAGATCGGCGCGCTCGGTGTCCTTGCTGATGCCGGCAAAGCCCATCGCGGTGCCGGGGATGAAGCCCTTCGGGCTTTCGATGAACTTGTTGAGGTCGTCGATGGTCCACTTGCCGGTCTTGGCCTTCATGGCCGCCGAGAAGTTGAAGTTGTGGCCGACGCCGCGTTCCTCGCCGACGATGCCGTAGAGATTCGGGCCGACCTTGTTGGCGCCGCCCTTCTCGAAGGTGTGGCAGGCCGCGCACTTCTTCGAGGCCGCCTGGCCCTTCTCGATCGAGGCGTTGGCGAGCAGGGTCTCGATCGGCACCGCAGCGGCGGCCTTGGCCGCGCCGGCGCCGCCGCTGGCGTCTTCCTTCACCGCAATCTCGAATCCCGGCTTCTCGAGCGGCGACGGCGCGAAGATCGCACCGGCGGCGATGCTGGTGACCAGCATAAGAAGACAGGTGGCGAGCACCGCGCCCATGATTTTGTTGAGTTCGAAGGAATCCATCGCGATCAGGCTCCGGCCTGGAAATGTTGTCTTTAGGGCATGCCGGGCCGCCGAAAACGGCCAAAACAGGCATGAAAACCGTGGAAGCGCCGCCGCAAGGCAGCGATTGGGGAATAACGGTTTGCCCGCCTGAAGGCAACCCGTATAAATGCCTCACGCGCGGGAAACGCCCCGCATTTCCTCACCGAATCCGCGCTTTCGCGCCTTCCCCGATCCTTGCCCCGATCCCCGCCCGATGGCTGACCATTCCACCCTGATCCTGATTCCGGCCCGGATGGCGTCGACCCGCCTGCTCGGGAAGCCGCTCGCCGACATCGCCGGGCTGCCGATGATCGTCCAGGTACTGCGGCGGGCGCAGGCGGCCGGGGTCGGCCGCGCCGTGGTGGCGACCGACGCGCCGGAAATCGCCGCCGCCGTCACCGCGCAGGGCGGCGAGGTGGTGATGACCCGCGCCGACCACCCCTCCGGCTCCGACCGCATTTTCGAGGCGCTGCAGACGCTCGACCCGGACGGCAAGGTCAGGACCATCATCAACCTGCAGGGCGACCTGCCCACCATCGCCCCCGGCGACATCCGCGCCGTGCTCACCCCACTCGATGACCCCGCGGTGGACATCGCCACCCTCGCCGCCGTGATCCGCAAGGAGGCCGAGCACACCGACCCCAACGTGGTGAAGGCGGTGGGCAGCGAGATCGCGCCCGGCCGGCTGCGCGCGCTGTATTTCACCCGCGCCACCGCGCCGACCGGCGAGGGCCCGCGCTACCACCACATCGGCATCTATGCCTACCGCCGCGCCGCGCTGGCGCGGTTCGTCGCGCTGCCGCCCTCGCCGCTGGAGCAGCGCGAGCGGCTGGAGCAGCTCCGCGCGCTGGAGGCCGGCATGCGGATCGACATTGCCGTGGTTGACTCGGTGCCGCTGGGGGTCGATACGCCGCATGATCTTGAAGCCGCGCGCAAGGCGCTGGCAGGACAGTCCTGATGACCAAGATTCTGAAGATCGCCTTCCAGGGCGAGCCGGGCGCCAATTCGCACATCGCCATCACCGAGGCCTATCCCGCCGCGGAGGCCCTGCCCTGCGCCACCTTCGAGGACGCGCTGGCGGCGATCACCATCGGCGAGGCCGATCTCGGCATGATCCCGATCGAGAATTCGGTGGCCGGCCGCGTCGCCGATATCCATCATCTGCTGCCGCAGTCGGGCCTCTACATCATCGCCGAATGGTTCCTGCCGATCCGGCATCAACTGATGGCGCCGCGCGGCGCGACGCTGGACGGCATCAAGACCGTCGAGAGCCATGTCCACGCGCTCGGCCAGTGCCGCCGCATCATCCGCAGCCTCGGCGTGAAATCGATCGTCGCCGCCGACACCGCGGGCTCGGCCCGCGCCGTCGCCGCCGCCGGCGACACAACCCGCGCGGCGATCGCCCCGCGCCTCGCCGCCGAGATCTACGGCCTCGACATCCTCTCCGAGGACATCGAGGACGAGGATCACAACACCACGCGCTTCGTGGTGCTGGCGCGCGAACCGCAATGGGCCGCGCAGGATTCCGGCCCGGTGGTGACCAGCTTCGTGTTCCGGGTGCGCAACCTGCCGGCCGCGCTCTACAAGGCGCTCGGCGGTTTCGCCACCAACGGCGTCAACATGACCAAGCTGGAAAGCTACATGGTGGAGGGCAATTTCTTCGCCACCCAGTTCTACGCCGATGTCGACGGCCATCCCGACGACAAGGGCCTGAAATTCGCGCTGGAGGAACTCGGCTTCTTCTCCAAGGAACTGCGCATCGTCGGCGTCTACCCGGCGCATCCCTTCCGCGTCGCCTTCACCGAGAAGAACGGGCGCTGAGGCGTCAGATATAAGGCGTCATGCGCGGGCCTGACCCGCGCATCCATCTTTTGGAATTTAAGGGATGGATTGCCGGGTCAAGCCCGGCAATGACAGTTCTGATCACCCCGCCTTTTGCGTCATCCCGAACGCCTCGGCGAGCAGCGAATACGACCGCTTGCGCGCCTCGTGATCGTAGGTCGCGGTGATCACCATCACCTCGTCGGCCTCGCTGGCCTCGATCAGCGGCGTCAGCGTCCGCATCAACGTCGCCGGGCTGCCGACGAACAGCTTGGCGCGATTGCGCGCGATGATGGCGCGATCCGATTCCGAATACGGATAGGCCTTCGCCTCTTCCACGCTCGGCAGCGGCAGGAACTGGCCGCGGTCGCGCAGCAGGCGGTTGAGATCCATCGACGACGCCAGATCCTCGGCCTCCGCGTCGGTCGGCGCGGCGATCACCGCGACCGCAAGGATCGCATGCGGCGTGGCGCGCCAGCGCGAGGGCGTAAAATGCGCGCGGTAATGCGTCAGCGCGGTCACCGCGTCGAACGAGGCGAAATGATGCGCGAACGCGAAACCCATGCCGACCTGCGCGGACAACTGCGCGCTGTAATCGCTGGAGCCGAGCAGCCAGATCGGCGGCAACTCCACGTCGTTCGGCATCACCGTGACCTTGCTGTAAGGATGGTCCGGCGGAAATCCGGTCTGCCACAGCATCAGTTCCTGCAGCCGTTCGAGGAAATCGTCGCCCTCGCGCACATCGAGCCGGCGGCGCAGCGCATGCGCGGTGACCCCGTCGGTGCCCGGGGCGCGGCCGAGCCCGAGATCGATCCGGCCGGGAAACAGCGCCTCCAGCATCCTGAAGCGCTCGGCCACCACCAGCGGCGCATGGTTGGGCAGCATCACCCCGCCGGAGCCGACGCGGATGCGCTGCGTCGCCGCCGCAATCTGGCCGATCATGATGTCGGGCGCCGGGCTCGCCACCGAGGGCAGCCCGTGATGCTCGGCCAGCCAGTAGCGGGTATAACCGAGCCGGTCGGCATGGCGCGCCAGATCGATGCTGTTGCGCAGCGCCTGGGCGGGCTTGGTGCCGGTGGTGACGACGGAAAGATCGAGAATGGAGAGCGGAGGCATCGCTCTCAGCTAGTGCTTTTCCACCCCGATTCAAAGCCGAGAGTGGGCAGGAATGATTTTATTTGCAAACATTGCAGGAATACCCACTTTAAATCCTAGATATAATATTGATATTAAATGATTTTATCCGCCCACTTGGGTGCAAGATGCGACTATTTTAGTCGCTCCTACAGTATCAGTGGGCAAATTCCCATGGGAGATACGCCCTCAATGGGCTGTTGGACGGACGCCGTTTCGCTTATTTTAGGCGCAGATCGATAACCCGGCGGCCCTCCCGGCGTTTTCACCACCAGCGGGGCCGATTTCCCAAACCCTTTGATTGTAGACACCGCTCGAGGCGTCATGAGTGAAACCGCATCCATCGTTCCAGCCGGCGAGGCCAGACGGCCTGCGATCTCGTTCGAGTTCTTTCCGCCCAAAACCGCGGAGATGGAGCAGAACCTGTGGAGCGTGATCGAGCGCCTTGCCCCGCTGGCGCCGGATTTCGTTTCGGTGACCTACGGCGCCGGCGGCTCAACCCGCGAGCGGACCCATTCCACCATCGCCCGCATCCTCAATGAGACCAGCCTGACCCCGGCCGCGCATCTGACCTGCGTCGATGCCGCGCGCAGCGACATCGACGAGGTGGTGGACCGCTATCACGAGGTCGGCGTGCGCCACATCGTGGCGCTGCGCGGCGATCCGTCCGGCGGCATCGGCACCGCCTATCAGGCCCATCCGCAGGGCTATCAGACCTCCGCCGATCTGGTCGCGTCGATCAAGCGCCGCCATCCCGACATGGAGGTCTCGGTGTCGGCCTATCCGGAAAAGCATCCGGAGAGCGCCAGCCTCGATGCCGATATCGACGTGCTGAAAGCCAAGGTCGATGCCGGCGCGACGCGCGCCATCACCCAGTTCTTCTTCGACAACGATCTCTACTTCCGCTACCTCGACCGCGTTCGCGCGGCAGGCATCGAAATCCCGATCGTGCCGGGCATCCTGCCGGTGCAGAATTTCAAGCTGGCGAAGAATTTCGCCACCCGCGCCGGCGCCACCGTGCCGGACTGGCTCGCTGCCAAGTTCGACGGCCTTGATGACGACGCCGACACCCGCCGTCTGGTCGCCGCCACCGTCGCCGCCGGGCAGGTGCAGAAGCTTTCCAAGCACGGCGTGCAGCATTTTCACTTCTACACCATGAACCGCGCCGATCTCGTCTTCGCCATCAGCCACATTCTCGGCATCCGCCCGACTGGCGCGCAGAAGGCGGCGTAGTCTGTTGACCGTCATGGCCGGGCTTGACCCGGCCATCCACGCCTTATCGCAGCGTGGACAGAAAGAAAGACGTGGATGCCCGGCACAAGGCGGGCATGACGTTGGGAGATACGTTGTGACCAAGAGTTCGAGCCCCACCGCCGACAAATTCCGCAGCCTTGCCCGCGAGCGCATCCTGGTGCTCGACGGCGCGATGGGCACCATGATCCAGCGGCTGGAGTTCGACGAAGCCGCGTTTCGCGGCGAGCGCTTCAAGGACTTTCACCGCGATGTGCGCGGCAACAACGACCTGTTGATCCTGACCCAGCCGCAGGCGATCGAGGACATCCACTACGAATACCTGAAGGCCGGCGCCGACATCGTCGAGACCAACACCTTCTCCTCCACCTCGATCGCGCAGGCCGACTACGACATGTCGGATCTCGCTTATGAACTCAACCGCGAGGGCGCGCGCCTCGCGCGCAACGCCGCGAACCGCGCCGAAGCCGACGACGGCAAGCCGCGTTTTGTTGCCGGCGCGCTCGGCCCGACCAACCGCACCGCCTCGATCTCGCCGGATGTCGCCAATCCCGGCTATCGCGCGGTGACCTTCGACGATCTGCGCATCACCTATAGCGAGCAGATCAATGGCCTGCTCGACGGCGGCGCCGATCTGTTGCTGGTCGAGACCATCTTCGACACGCTGAACGCCAAGGCCGCGCTCTACGCCATTTCCGAAATCTGCGAGCAGCGCGGCATCGACGTGCCGGTGATGATCTCCGGCACCATCACCGACAAGTCAGGCCGCCTGCTCTCCGGCCAGATGCCCGAAGCGTTCTGGTACTCGGTGCAACACGCCAATCCGATCACCATCGGCTTCAACTGCGCGCTCGGCGCCGAAGACCTGCGCGCGCATGTCGCCGACATCGGCCGCGTCGCCGACACGCTGGTCTGCGCTTATCCGAACGCCGGCCTGCCCAACGAATTCGGCCAGTATGACGAGACGCCGGAATACATGGCGAAGCTGGTCGGCGAATTCGCGCGCGACGGCCTCGTCAACGTGGTCGGCGGCTGCTGCGGCACCACGCCGGCGCACATCAAGGCGATTGCCGACGCGGTCGCGCCGTTCCAGCCGCGCATCGTGCCGGCCATCGAGCCGCGGCTGCGGCTGTCCGGCCTTGAGCCGTTCGTGCTGACCAATGACATTCCGTTCGTCAATGTCGGCGAGCGCACCAACGTCACCGGCTCGGCGCGTTTCCGCAAGCTGATCACCGCCGGCGACTACACCGCGGCGCTCGCGGTCGCACGCGATCAGGTCGAGAACGGCGCGCAGGTGATCGACGTCAACATGGACGAGGGCCTGCTCGATTCAAAGCAGGCGATGATCGAATTCCTCAATCTCGTCGCCTCCGAGCCCGACATCGCCAGGGTGCCGGTGATGATCGACTCCTCGAAATTCGAGGTGATCGAGGCCGGCCTGAAATGTGTGCAGGGCAAGCCGATCGTCAACTCGATCTCGATGAAGGAAGGCGAGGAGAAATTCCTCACCGAGGCCGCGATCGCACGCCGCCATGGCGCCGCCGTGGTGGTGATGGCGTTCGACGAGGTCGGACAGGCCGACACCTTCGAACGCAAGACCGAGATCTGCAAGCGCGCCTATGATCTCTTGACGACCAAGCTGAATTTCCCGCCGCAGGATATCATCTTCGATCCGAACATCTTCGCCATCGCGACCGGTCTCGAAGAACACAACAATTACGGCGTCGATTTCATCGAGGCGACGCGCTGGATTCGCCAGAACCTGCCGCATGTCCATATCTCGGGCGGCGTCTCGAACCTGTCGTTCTCGTTCCGCGGCAACGAGCCGGTGCGCGAGGCGATGCATTCGGTGTTCCTGTATCACGCCATCAAGGCGGGCATGGACATGGGCATCGTCAATGCCGGGCAGATGGCGATCTATGACGACATCGACCCCGAACTGCGCGAGGTCTGCGAGGACGTCATTCTCAACCGCGATCCGGCCGCGCCGGAACGACTGCTGCAACTCGCCGAGAAATTCCGCGGCCAGGGCAAGCAGGCCAAGGAGCAGGATCTTGCCTGGCGTGAATGGCCGGTGGAGCAGCGGCTGTCGCATGCGTTGGTCAATGGCATCACCGACTATATCGAGGTCGACACCGAAGCGGCTCGCCTCACCGTGGAGCGGCCGCTCAACGTGATCGAAGGCCCGCTGATGGCCGGCATGAACGTGGTCGGCGACCTGTTCGGCTCCGGCAAGATGTTCCTGCCGCAGGTGGTGAAGTCCGCGCGCGTGATGAAGCAGGCGGTCGCCTATCTGATGCCGTTCATGGAAGAAGAGAAGGAGCGCAACAAGGCCGCCGGCCTTGCCGAGGGCGTGCGCTCCTCCGCCGGCAAGATCGTGATGGCGACAGTGAAGGGCGACGTGCACGACATCGGCAAGAACATCGTCGGCATCGTGCTCCAGTGCAATAATTTCGAAGTGATCGACCTCGGCGTCATGGTGCACGCCGCCAAGATTCTCGAAACCGCGAAGAACGAGAACGCCGACATGATCGGCCTGTCCGGCTTGATCACGCCATCGCTCGACGAGATGGCGTTCGTCGCGTCCGAAATGGAGCGGCTGGATTTCAAGATGCCGCTCTTGATCGGCGGTGCCACCACCAGCCGCGTCCACACCGCGGTGAAGATCGATCCGCGCTATCGCCGCGGCCCGGTGGTGCATGTCAACGACGCCAGCCGCGCGGTCGGTGTCGCCTCCTCGCTGCTGTCGCCGGAGAAGCGCGACGATTTCCTGCGCGACATCCGCACCGAATACGACCGCATCACCGACGCGCATTACCGCGCCCAGCAGAACAAGAAGCGCCTGACGCTGGAGGCCGCGCGCGCCAACCGTCTCAAGATCGACTGGACGCAGGCCAAGCCGAAGAAGCCGTCCTTCCTCGGCGTACGTACCTTCCATAATTATCCGCTTGCTGAACTGGTCGAGACCATCGACTGGACACCGTTCTTCCAGGCGTGGGAATTGGCCGGACGTTTCCCGGCGATCCTCGACGATCCCAAGGTCGGCGATGTCGCACGCTCGCTCTATAACGACGCGCGCAAGATGCTGGAGACCATCGTCAAGGAAAACTGGTTTACCGCCAACGCCACCATCGGCTTCTGGCCGGCCAATGCCGAGGGCGACGACGTCGTGCTCTACAGTGACGAGGCGCGCACCAGGCCGCTGACGACACTGCACACGCTGCGCCAGCAGCTCGAAAAACGCGAGGGTCGTTACAACCTCGCGCTGTCCGATTTCATCGCGCCGCAGTCGAGCGGCGTGCCGGATTATATCGGCGCGTTCGTCGTCACCGCCGGCATCGGCGAGGACGCCATCACCATGCGCTTCAAGAAATCCAACGACGATTACTCATCGATTCTGGTGAAGGCGCTGGCGGATCGTCTTGCCGAATCCTTCGCCGAGCGCATGCACCAGCGCGTGCGCAAGGAGTTCTGGGGCTACGCCGCCGACGAAACGCTGTCGAACGACGATCTCATTCTGGAAAAGTATCAGGGCATCCGCCCGGCGCCCGGCTATCCGGCGCAGCCCGATCACTCCGAGAAGATCACGATCTTCAAATTGCTCGATGCCGAGCGCAACGCGGGCGTCACTCTCACGGAGAGTCTGGCGATGTGGCCGGGCTCGTCGGTGTCCGGCGTCTACTACAGCCATCCGCAGAGCGAGTATTTCGGCGTCGGCAAGGTCGAGCGCGATCAGGTCGAGGACTATGCCGAGCGCAAGGGCGCGAGCGTTGCCGAAATCGAACGCGCGCTCGCCTCGATCCTCAACTACATCCCAAGCGGCGATCCCAAGCCGGAAGCCGCCGACGACGCTGACGATGTGGCGTCGCTGCCGCTGGCGCAGCACCCGCCGGGCTGCGGCTGCGCGATGCATATGCGGCTCAACATGAAGCCGCGCGGCGACGCGACCTTGAACTAAGGGTCGCGGCGGTCACCCGCCGCTTATCCATCGAGGTCTGCTCATCCTTCTCGGTCGTCCGGCGCTACATTGGCGACGCCGGACGCGAGCCGTCGCAATCAACGTTACATGTAATGTGGATTTAATACTGAGTTCATATTGATTTCACATGGCCTCACGGCTCGGTGGCGAGCACGCCCTTCACCGCCTGCGCCCAGCCGTGCAGCTTGCGGGTTCGCGTCGCCTCACTCATGGCCGGTTTGAAGCGCCGCTCCAGCCGCCACAGGTCGGCGAAACGTTGCGGTTCGGGATAAACACCGGCGGCAAGACCCGCGAGATACGCCGCACCCACCGCCGTGGTTTCCTGAATCACCGGACGATCGACCGGCACGTTGAGCAAGTCCGAAAGACGCTGCATGGTCCAGTCCGACACCGTCATGCCGCCATCGACGCGCAGCACCGCATGCGAATGCGCGGCGTCAGGCCAGTCGGCGCGCATCGCGGCCCACAGATCGTGAGTCTGGTAGCACACGCTCTCCAGCGCCGCATGCGCCAGCTCCGCAGGACCGGTATTGCGTGTGAGACCGAACAACGCGCCGCGCACGCGCGGATTCCAATAGGGCGCGCCGAGCCCGACGAACGCCGGCACCAGATAGACCGACTGCGCGCCATCCGCCTGCTCCACCAGCACGTCCGCATCGTGCGCATGCTTGATCACCTTGAGGCCGTCGCGCAGCCATTGCACCGCTGAGCCGGCGACGAAGATCGAGCCTTCCAGCGCATAGGTGCGCTGACCGTTCAACTGATAGGCGATCGTGGTCAGCAGCTTGTTGCGCGAGGTCACCGCCGTGGCCCCGGTGTTGAGCAGCGCGAAGCAACCGGTGCCATAGGTCGACTTGATCATGCCGGGCGCGAAGCACGCCTGCCCGATGGTCGCGGCCTGCTGATCGCCGGCAATACCGCGGATCGCAATCGGGCCGCCGAACAGATCCGATGCAGTAACACCGAAATCGCCCGAGGAGTCGCGTACCTGCGGCAGCATCGCGCGCGGCACGTGTAGCAACTTCAAGAGGTCATCGCTCCATTCGCCGCGATGGATGTCGAACAGCAGCGTGCGCGAGGCATTGGTGGCGTCGGTGGCATGCACCGCGCCACCGGTCAGCCGCCACAACAGATAACAATCGACCGTGCCGAACAAGAGTTCGCCGCGCTCGGCCCGCGCGCGGGCGCCGGGAACGGAATCGAGAATCCATGCAATCTTGGTGCCGGAAAAATAAGGATCGATAATCAGCCCGGTTTTCGCGGCAACCATCGGCTCATGACCGTCCGCCGCAAGCCGCACGCACATCTCGGCGGTGCGGCGGTCCTGCCAGATGATGGCGCGATGCACCGCGCGGCCGGTGACGCGATCCCACACCACCGTGGTCTCACGCTGGTTGGTGATGCCGATCGCGGCGATGTCGCGCGCGGCAAGACCGGCGATCCGCATCGCATCGCGGCAGGTCGCGAGCGTCGAGAACCAGATGTCGTCGGGCTCGTGTTCGACCCAGCCGGAGGCCGGAAAATGCTGCGGGAATTCCTGCTGCGCCTGCGCCACGACCGACATGTCGTCGCGAAACAGGATCGCGCGCGATGACGTCGTGCCCTGATCGATGGCGAGAACGTGCGGCATCGCCGACAGGTCTCCGCTTAAGGAATGATCTCGAACAGCCCGGCCGCGCCCATGCCGCCGCCGACACACATCGTCACCACCGCACGTTTCGCCTTGCGGCGGCGGCCTTCGATCAGCACATGGCCGGCCAGCCGCGAACCTGTCATGCCGTAAGGATGGCCGACCGCAATCGCCCCGCCATTGACGTTGAGTTTCTCAGGATCGATGCCGAGCCGGTCGCGGCAGTAGATCACCTGCACCGCGAACGCCTCGTTCAACTCCCACAGGTCGATGTCGTCGATAGTGAGGCCGTGACGCGCGAGCAGACGCGGCACCGCGAACACCGGACCGATGCCCATCTCGTCCGGCTCGCAGCCCGCCGCGACAAAGCCGCGAAAGATGCCGAGCGGCGTCAAACCCTTTTGCACGGCAAGCTTGTCGCTCATGATCACGCAGGCGCTGGCGCCGTCCGACAACTGGCTGGCATTGCCGGCGGTGATGCTGAAGCCCTCGCCCTTCACCGCCTTGAGCGCGGCAAGCCCTGCGGCCGTGGTGTCGGGTCGCGGCCCTTCATCCTGCGAGAGCGTGATGTCCTTGAACGACACTGCACCGCTCGCCTTGTCGGCAACCGCCATGCTGGTCGCGATCGGCGCGATCTCGTCGTTGAACCTGCCGTCTTGTTGTGCAGCGGCGGTACGACGCTGGCTTTCCAGGCTGTATTCGTCCTGCCGCTCGCGCGAGATATTGTAGCGCTTCGCCACCACCTCGGCGGTGTCGAGCATCGACATATAGATGTCGGGCTTGATCTTTTGCAGCGCCGGATCGACAGCATGAAACATGTTCATCTTGTCGTTCTGCACCAGGCTGATCGACTCGCCGCCGCCGCCCACCGCGATGCCGACGCCATCGAACAGCACCGACCGCGCCGCCAGCGCGATGGCCTGCAGTCCGGATGCGCATTGACGATCCACCGTAACGCCTGCGGTTGCGGCCGGCAGACCGGCGCGTAGCGCCGCCTTGCGGGCGATATTGCCGAAGGTCGCCCCCTGCTGCAGGGCTGCGCCCATCACGACATCCTCGACCTCGTCCAGGGCGATCCCGGCCCGGCTCACGGCGGCATCGATGGCATGGCCCAGCAGGGTGGCACCCTCGGTGTTGTTGAGCGCACCGCGATAGGCCTTGCCGATCGGGGTTCGGGCGGTAGAGACAATCACGGCGTCAGTCATGGCAGGCGATCCTTGGAGGATGAGACCGTATTTGCGCATCTTTGGCGGGTCGTGGCTACCACCTCCCCGGCCACCACAGCCCGGTCCGGCGGTCACATCGAGCAGCCCGAATATGTTTCCCGCTCATTGAAATGGTCGGCCACCGTCTATAAAAAGTCGCAGGCTGGCAGTCCCTTGCTTATTTGCGAGGGATTTTTCTTTCGATAAGCGTCCGACACATTTTGCGAAGCTCGCAAACCGTGCATAAGGTACCTAATGACCGATAAACGCCCTCTCCTTCGCGCGATTTTCGATGCCGCCGTTGCGGCGGCTCATCCCGACAAGATCCTGCGGCGTCATTTGCCGCCACCGCCGCGTGGCCGTGTGATCTGTCTGGCCGCGGGCAAGGGTGCCGCCGCGATGGCTGCCGTCGCCGAGCGGCACTACATGGACGATGTCGGTCTCAGCGAAAACCAGATCGCGGGCATCGCCACCACGCGGCACGGCCATGGCGTGCCGACCCGGCGGATCGAGGTGATCGAGGCCGGACACCCAGTGCCGGACGAAGCCGGCCTCAAGGCCGCCGACAAGACGCTCAAGCTGGCGGAAAGCGCGGGCGAGGATGACCTCGTGCTGGTGCTGATGTCCGGCGGCGGCTCGGCCAACTGGATCGCGCCGGCGGAGGGCATCACCTTCGCGCAGAAGCAGCAGATCAACAAAAGCCTGCTGCGTTCGGGCGCGCCGATCTCCGAGATCAACACCGTGCGCAAGCACCTGTCGCGCATCAAGGGCGGCCGGCTGGCCCGCGCGGCCTATCCCGCGCAGCTCGTCACGCTGGCGGTCTCCGACGTGCCGCATGACGATCCGGCGACGATCGCCTCCGGCCCCACGGTGCCGGATCCGACCACGCTGAAGGATGCGGCCGCGATCATCGCCAAATACAATCTGCAGATCGACGACGCCGTGCGCCAGGCCCTGAGCGACCCGCGCAACGAGAGCGCCAAGCAGACCGAGCCGGCTTTCGTCCGCGCGCGGTTCGAGATCGTCGGCCGGCCGCGCGATTCGCTCGATGCCGCGATCAGGGTCGCGACCGAAGCCGGCTATGAGGTGATCGACCTCGGCGCCGACCTCGAGGGCGACGCCCGCGCCACCGCCGCCGAGCACGCCAAGCTCGCGCTGAACGCGCAGGCCCAGGGCAAGCGCGTTGCCGTCATGTCAGGCGGTGAATTGACGGTGACGGTGCGCGGCAACGGCCGCGGCGGTCCCAATCAGGAATACGTGCTGGCGCTGGTCGAGCATCTCGCCAACAGCAAGAATATCTCGATGCTCGCGGCCGACACCGACGGTGCCGACGGCGGCGCGGGTTCGCCCACCGATCCCGCGGGCGCGATGGCGGACGAGCGCACCTTCGCGAAGATGCGCGAACTCAAACTCGATCCCGAAGCCTATCTCGACAATAACGACGCCACGACCTTCTTCGAGGCGACCGGCGATCTGGTGGTGGTGGGACCGACACTGACCAACGTCAACGACATCAGAGTCATTCTGGTCGACTGACCCTCATTCGAGGCCTCGCATGGACGCGCCCGTCAGCATCTGCCAGAGCTGCGGCGCGTGTTGCGCCTATTCGCGCAACTGGCCGCGATTCTCCACCGAGGAGGATGCGGCGCTGGAGCTGATTCCGGAAAAATTCGTCAATGATGCGCTGTCCGGCATGCGCTGCGAGGGCGAGCGCTGCTCGGCGCTGACCGGAAAGATCGGTGTCTCCACGGCTTGCGGCATCTACGAGGTCAGACCCGAAGTGTGCCGCACCTGCCAGCCCGGCGATGCCGAATGCACCATCGCGCGACGCGGCTTCGGTCTCGCCGCAATTGCGATGCAGAGCCGGTGAATTGCTGAAGGGGCGCCCGCTCAGGCGATCGCGGCCTCAGGCTCATCGTCGGGCAGATCGTCGAGCGGCATCACATTGCTCAGCGGCCTGGTCGAGAGCGTGATGGAGCGGCGACCACTGGCGGCGGCAGGCACCGGAGCCGGGGCTTCACGCGACATCGCAAACAGCGTCGCACCGACGGCACCCCCCTGCTCGATCAGATCACGCTCGCTGCAGGTCGCCGCGATCGCAAGGCTCATCGAATGAAGATGACTGCGGCGATAGCAGAACAGCGCAAGCATGGCACGAACATCCGCAGAGACCGATTCAACCAGAACCGGCAGGCCATGTTCGCTGGAACGGTACAGATGCCCTAGCAGATCCTCGTCGACGGGGCAGTTATCGCTCTCGATGTTGGTGCGGTTCGACCACATGGCAGATCTCCTTGCAAAAAGGATGCAATGCAATCTGCTAACGATCGGTTAACCATGATGGATCGCCGGCGCGAAACCGCCCCGGGACCGAAAGCCTCGCGGCAGCCTAGCGCGGCGCCATGCGGATGGCCCCGTCGAGGCGGATGGTCTCGCCATTGAGCATCGGATTCTCCACGATGTGGACGGCAAGCGCGGCATATTCCTTGGGATCGCCGAGACGCGCGGGATGGGGAACCTGGGTGGCGAGGCTGCGCTGCGCCTCCTCAGGCAGGCCGAGCAACAGCGGCGTCAGGAACAGCCCCGGCGCGATGCTGTTCACCCGGATCAGCAGCGAGGCGAGGTCGCGCGCGATCGGCAGCGTCATGCCGACCACGCCGGCCTTGGAGGCGGAATAGCCCGCCTGCCCGACCTGTCCGTCATAGGCCGCGACACTGGCGGTGTTGATGATGACGCCGCGCTCCTCGCCGATCGGCGGCGCACTCTGCATCCGCTCCGCAACCAGACGGATCACATTAAAGGTGCCGACCAGATTGATATTGATGTGGCGCTTGAACTCATCGAGCGGATAGGCGCCGTTCTTGTTGACGGTCTTGACCGCGCTGGCGACGCCCGCGCAATTCACCAGAATACGCACAATGCCGTGCGCGGCCTCTGCAGCTGCGAGCGCGGCCTTGACCGGCGCTTCCTCGGCGACATCGGCGATCAGCGCAACTCCGCCGATCTCCGCTGCGACCTGCTCGGCCGCAGCCTTGTTCATGTCGAGGACGGCTACTTTCGCGCCCTTCGCCGCCATCGCACGCGCGGTCGCCGCGCCGAGACCGGAAGCTCCGCCCGTCACCAGAACCGAAAGACCGTTGAGCTGCATCGGAGGACCTTCCGCAAAACGCGCTTCTCAAGCGCTCAGTTTTCCTTGAGCCAGCGCGAGACCGGCATCACATCCGGCGCCTCGGCATATTTCTTCGGCCACATATCGACCACCCATTCGATGCCAGTCGATTTATCGACCAGCACCGCGGTGTTGTGCGGCAACTGGCCGGCGAGGAAATTGCCGCGATATTTCGGATCGCCGATGGTGTGATGCTTCAGAAGCCCCCACTCCCGCAGCACCAGCAGCAGGCTGGCGGCATTGCGCGTGGTGTCCCAGCAATCGAAGTTGGTCGCAGCAGAGCCCGCACGAATATCGGCATTGGCCACGCGCTTGTCCGTGCCGATCATCGGACCGACACGGCGGTCGAACCAGATCACCGCCTTCTGGATTGCGGCGCGCTCGGCGGCGGGACTGGCTTTGCCCGCAGCGAGAATTTGCGTCACCGTTCTGCGGTCAGCAGCCGAGAAATCCAGCGACGCGCGGCGGCGGCAGCCGAAACCGTAACAGACCGTCATCTCGCGCGCAGACGGCGGATTGATCGAGACCGATGAATAAAGATAGGCGACGGGCCCGCTCAACTCGACGGCAAGAGCAGATCCCATGCCGATCATCGCAAGACCCGCCAATGCGCTCACACCCAGCACACGCGGCCTGACAGAGAGCGAACCGGACAACCGTGTCATGACAAACGCCTGATTGCGGACCATTCGCGGGCGATCCCGCGCAAGACAACACCGATCAAAAAGCTAGCCCGCACTCTCCATCCTGCCAAGAGCCGTAGCTGTGGTTTTCCTCATCACCCGGCACAATCGCGCGATGTGATGCATTCGCGGCACGATCCCTACAGCACCACCGGATCGTCCGGCAGTTCGTTCACATGCTTGCCCGTCGCTGGAAAATGCTTCGCCAGATGCGTCGTCACCGCCGCCATACCGGCAAGCACACCAGCCTCGAAATTCGCGCGCCGGAACTCGCTTTCCATGGCGGTGCAGATATCCTGCCAGCCGGCCTTGCCGACTTTGGCATCGATACCGCGGTCGGCGACGATCTCGACATCGCGATCGGCCAGCAGCAGATAGATCAGCACACCATTGTTGTGTGCGGTGTCCCATATCCGCAGATGAGAGAACACATCAATGGCACGCGCCCGCGCGGGCTGATCCCCGAGCAACGGCCGGCCCTCCAGCGCGCCTTCCACCACAAAGCGAATCTGGCCGGTGTGCAGCTTTTCGCTTGTTGCGATCGCCTTCTCGATCTTCGCGAGCGACTCGCGCGGAAATGCCTTGCGCACCTGCCGGCGCCCGAGAAGAAGATGTGTTCCGATGCGTTTGATGCCCATGATCACCAACTGCCCGAAGCCCCGCCGCCGCCGAAGCTGCCGCCTCCGCCGCTGAATCCGCCGCCGCTCGAACCACCCCAGCTCGATCCGCCACGAGAACCGCCACTGGAAAACCCGCCCGGCCCACCGGATGTGACCGCGTCGCCCACCAGAGTGAAAACAAATCCGATCAGGCCGACAATCAGCGCAACACTCCACAATCCAACGAACAGCCACGCCAGAAAGGCAAGCCCGCCGCCGGTCAACAGCGCGCCGAACAGCCGGCCAAACATCGCACGTAATACGCCGCCGGCCACCAAGGCGCCGATGATGATGACAGGAAAGAATTCGCCAAGCGCATCGAGCGCGCCAGGCGACATCCGCTCCAGAGGTTTCGGCGCCGGCAGCGGCTCACCATCAATCACGCTGATCATACGATCGACGCCGGCATTGATGCCGCCAACAAAATCCCCCGCCTTGAAGCGCGGCGTGATGATCTCGTCGATGATGCGTTTGGCCGTGGCATCGTTCAGCGCGCCTTCAAGGCCGTAGCCGACCTCGATCCGCAGCTTGCGATCATCCTTGGCAATGAGCAGCAACGCACCGTCATCGACCTGCTTGCGACCGAGCTTCCATTGCTCGACCACGCGAATGGCAAATTGCTCGATGGCCTCCGGCGCCGTGGTCGGAACCATCAACACCGCGATCTGACTGCCCTTGCGATCCTCGAATGACTTCAGCTTCTGCTCAAGATCCGAGACATCCGCCGCGCTCAGGGTCGCGGTCTGATCGACCACGCGGCCGGTGAGCGGCGGCACTGCGACATCGGCCGCAGCCGCCAGCATTCCGCACAGCGACAGGACCAATGCGATGACGGCACATCGGAGGGCGGCCATCAGATGCCTCGTGGCGATACGCTACTTGGCGGGCTCTGGAGCCGGCGCAGGCGCGGCAGGGGCCGGTGCAGGTGCGGGAGCAGGCGTCGCCGGAACGTTGAAATCCACCTTGGGCGCGGTCGAGATCGACTTCTCGTTCTCCACCGTGAAATTGGCCTTTTCCTTGTAGCCGAACACCATCGCGGTCAGGTTGTTCGGGAAGGTGCGGATGTCGACGTTGTAGTCCTGAACCGCCTTGATATAGCGGTTGCGCGCCACCGCGATGCGGTTCTCCGTGCCTTCAAGCTGCGCGACGAGATCGCGGAAGAGCTGATCGGATTTGAGCTGCGGATAGTTTTCGGTCACCACCAGGAGCCGCGACAGCGCGCTGGTGAGTTCGCTCTGCGCGGCCTGGAATTTCTGCAAGGCGGCGGGATCGTTGATCACATCGGGCGAGATCTGCGTGCTGCCGACCTTGGCGCGGGCGTTGGTGACGCCGAGCAGCACGTCCTTCTCCTGCTGGGCAAAGCCTTTCACCGAGTTGACGAGATTCGGCACCAGATCGGCGCGGCGCTGATACTGGTTCACGACTTCCGACCAGCTCGATTTCACCGCCTCGTCGTTCTGCTGGATGACGTTGTAGCCGCAATTGGTCAGGCTGAGCGTCGCCAGAGCCGCGAGAACCGTCCATAACTTGCGCATCAGAGTCTCCCGTCAATCCGCAGCTATCACACAATGGGCTGCCTTCGGACCGGCGAGCATATATCAGTCGGATAGCGCTGCCCATGTTGCATTCGGTGAATAGGCGGCATCCCGGAACGAGGAGACTGATGCCGTGCCGGAGTAGCCAAAGCGCCTGATTATGTGTTTGAATGCGCAGTGTATTTCAATGCTGCGAAAAGACCGCGGCAATTATCGGGACAGGCGGCACGGGGCACGATATGGCCAATTATGACAACCAGAACATCTTTGCGAAAATCCTGCGCGGCGAGCTGCCGGCCTACAAGGTCTACGAGGACGACAAGACCTTCGCCTTCATGGACATCATGCCCCGTTCGGCCGGGCATACGCTGGTCATTCCCAAGGCTCCGGCGCGCAACCTGCTCGACATCGCGCCGGATGATTTCGCGGCGGTCGCCCGCACCGCGAAGACCATCGCGATCGCCGCGATGAAGGCCTTTGCCGCCGATGGAATCATCGTCCAGCAGTTCAGCGAGCCGGCCAGCGGTCAGGTCGTGTTCCACCTGCACATGCATGTGATGCCGTGCAAAGAAGGTGTCGCGCTGCTGCCCCCGCAAAGCCGCAAGGAAGACCCCAAGGTTCTGGAAGACCACGCCGCCAGGCTGATCGCCGCGCTCAAGGGCTGAGCGCAGCGCGCAGCGTTGTCTCGTCAGACGCCGAGATAACGCTGCAGCACTTCCGGCTGCTTTTTGATCTCAAGCGCCGGCCCCTCATGAACGATGTGGCCGTTGTTGATGATGTAAACCCGCTGCGCCAGCGCCAGCGTGGCGGCAAGGTTCTGCTCCACCAGCACGATGGTCTGGCCCGCGGCGGCAAGATCGCGGCAGGCATTGACCAGATCGCGAACGATCACCGGCGCGAGGCCTTCGAAAGGCTCGTCCAGCAGAATGATCTGCGGATCGCGGACGAGCGCGCGGGCAATCGCCAGCATCTGCTGCTCGCCGCCCGACAGATCGGTGCCGCGGCTGCCCCGCCGTTCCCTGAGGCGCGGAAACATCTCATAGATCCGGTCGAGCGGCCAGCGCTTGGGTGCAGTGATACCGGCGAGAATGATGTTCTCCTCAACATTGAGGCTGCCGAAGATACGGCGATCCTCATGGACGAGCTGCATGCCGGCCATCGCGATGGTGTGGCTCTTCTTGCCGGCGAGCTCGCTGCCATTGAGCACGATGCTGCCCGATTGCGGCGTGACTACGCCCATCAGACTTTTCAACGTGGTGCTCTTGCCGGCACCGTTGCGGCCGAGCAGAGCGACCACCTCGTTCTGCTCGACGCGCATCGCAACATCGAACAGAATGTGGGAATCCCCGTAGTAGCTGTTCAGGTTGCTAACCTCGAGCAAACTCATGCTTCGATCACTCCGCCCAGATAGGCCTCCTGCACGACGGGATTGCCTTTGATCTCTTCCGGCGTGCCTTCAACCAGCACGCGACCTTCCTGCAGCACCGTCACCTTCTCGACCAGCTCGAACAGAGAGTCCATGTCATGGTCGATGATGATCATGGTGCGGCCATGGCTGATCGACTTCAGCAGCTTGACGGTCTCGACGCGCTCCTGCGGGCTCATGCCGGCCAGCGGCTCGTCGAGCAGCAACAGGCTCGGCGAATTCGCCAGCGCAAGGCCGATTTCCAGCCGCCGCTTCTCGCCATAGGCCAGCGCGGAGACCGGCGTATCGGCGCGCGCGGTGAGATTCACCATGGTCAGCGTATCGGCAACGCGTTCGTTAAGGCCGGGCACGTTGTCGATGCTGCTGAACAGATCGAGCCGGAACTTGCCGCGCAGTTCGGCGAGCACCGCGATGATCAGGTTCTCCCGCACGGTGAGGCGCGTGAACAACTGATTGACCTGATAGCTCTTGGTCAGGCCGAGCTGGCAGACATCGGTGACGTTCATGCCGGTGATGTTATTGCCCTCGAACACGATCGTGCCCGATGTCGGCGGAACCTCGCAGGTCAACATCTTGAAGAAGGTCGACTTGCCGGCGCCGTTGGGACCGATGATGCCACGCCGTTCGCCGTGATTGACGGTAAAGTCGATATCGCTGTTGGCGAGCAGGCCGCCGTAGCGCTTGGTCAAGCCGCGGGCTTCCAGGATCGGACCGCTCTGGTGGCTGGCAGCGCTCAGGCTCGCCGACATATGGGCGGCCGCGACCTCGCGGGCGATTTCGGCTTCCGCCTCCGACTTGCCGCCGGCGGTCACCGATGCTGCCTCTTCCGCCGGCTCAGGATGAACGTTCCGGCCGGTGACGTAGTTGAAGAGATCGACAATGCCGCCGATCAGGCCGCGACGGAAGAAACAGACCAGCAACACGAAGATCAGGCCGAGCACCAGCTTCCAGGCGGCGCCGAGACCGAGTGCGCTCTGCAGGAAGTCTTGCAGGAACAACCACACAGCCGCACCGAGCAGAGGCCCGAACAGCGTGCCCGCGCCGCCGATCGCGGTCTGCATGATGAGTTGCGCCGAAGTGTCGAACATGAAGGCGTCCGGCGGCATGAATGCCTGCATGACACCGAGAAGGCCGCCGGCAAAACCCGCATAAGCCGCGGCAACGACGAACGCAGTCAGCTTGTAGCCGTGGATGTTGTGGCCCACGGCCGATGCGCGCAGCGGATTATCGCGGATCGCGCGCAGCACCGCACCGACCGGCGAGCGAATGATGCGCAAGCCGATCACGATGCCAATGAAGTACCAGAAAGCGAGGAAGCCATAGAGCGGCCAGCCGCTGGCGAAGTGGAAGTGGGCGAAGCCAAGATCAAAAGACGGGCTCGGCACACCCGGCAAGCCGTTCTCGCCGCCGGTCCAGTCGGCCAGCGGATTGAACTCGACGAAGAAGAACACTTCGGCGATGGCTACCGTAATCATCGCAAAGTAAATGCCGGTACGGCGCAGCGCGATCAGGCCGACCAGATAGCCGACCACCGCCGAGGCTATCATGCCGATGAACAGCGCCGTGACCACATGCGGAAAACCGGTGCGCGTCAGCAGATACGCGGCCACAAAGCCGCCGGTGCCGTAGAGCGCCGACTGGCCGAACGACAGCAGTCCGGTGAAGCCGAACAGGATGTCGAAACCGATCCCGAACAGGCCCCACACCAGAATGCGGTTCACCGTGTTTGGCGCAAAGCCGAGATGAGGAAGAATGAACGGCGCCACGATGAGGCCGACTGCCGTCAGGGTTTCGATCAGGAAGGGACGTTGTTTCAGCATTTTTTTGACCGATTTATCCGCGGCTCTGAGAACCAAGCAGGCCGTGGGGCCGCAGCAGCAGAACCAGCGTCATCGCTGCGAACAGCATGACGTAGGCATAGCCAGGGTTCACCATCGAGGTGAGGCTGATGATCTCGCCGGCGATCAGGCCGCCGAGAATGGCGCCAGGGAACGAACCGACACCGCCGATCACGACGACAACGAAGGTCTGCACCAGGATCGCCTCGCCCATGTCCGGCGTCAGCGACACTACCGGCGCGTTGACGATGCCAGCGAAGCCCGCCGCCATGGCGCCGATGCCAAACACCACCATGAAGATCCGGTAGACGTTGATGCCGAGCGATCCGACCATCACCGAATCTTCAATGCCGGCACGCACGATCATGCCGAGGCGGGTTCGGTAGAGAATCACGAACAGGACCAGCAATGCCACAGCGACGATGCCGACCAGCGCCAGGCGATAGGTTGGATAGAACATGAAGCCGAGCGAGGTAATGCCCGATAGCGCCGCGGGCGCCGGCACCACGTAAGACAAGCTCCCGAAGAAAAATCGGACGACCTCGACCATGCAGATGCTGATGCCAAAGGTGACCAGCAACTGGTCTTCGTCGGGCCTGCCGTAGAAATGCCGGATGATGACCCGCTCCATCACCACGCCGACGATCATGACGAACAATGATCCGGCGACGATCGCGAGGATGAAGGAGTTGGTGTAGCTGAAAGCGACATACCCGGCGTAGCCGCCGAGCATGAACATGGCGCCATGGGCGAGATTGAGAACGCCCAGCGTTCCGTAGATGATGGTCAGCCCGGAGCTGATGAGAGCGAGCAAGGCGCCAAGCACCAGCCCGTTGAACAGCTGCGAAACGAAGTTAGCCCAGTTAATCAATTTATCCTCGCCCGTTCCTGCGCGCGCACGATGAACCGCAGCAAATGCCGCCCCGCCGACAGACACCCAGCGCCGGGACCGAAGACTGGTCCCGCCGCGGGCCTGCTGGCGACCTTTGCCGGCGCGAGTCCGAACGAGACCCGGCGCCGGCGCAGATGTTTAGTGAAGATCAGGTGTAGTCGCCGAGATTGCAGCCGAAGGCATCAGGCTTCTGCATCAGACCTTCACCGGGAACGATCTCGACAACATCCCAGAAGTCATCCTTGCTCTTCATGTCCTTGGCGTCCTTGCCGCGAACGATGATGACTGGACGGATGCACTGGTGGTCTTCCTTGCGGTAGTACACTTCGCCCACCAGCGAGGGGATCTTGTCCTGCTTCTCGTAGGCCTTGATGACCTCCGGCGGGTAAAGTGTGCCGGCTTCCTCGACCATGCGCGCCCAGTGCACGAAGCTGATGTAGCCGTTCTCGGCGCCCCATTCGGGGTTGTAACCAAACTTCGCGCGGAAGGCCTCGTTGAACATCTTGGCGAGCGGGAATTTGTCCTCGATCGTCCACCAGTAGTCAGTCGCCGCATAGACGCCGGCAAGCAGATTCCCGCCGACCTCGGGAGCGAGGAACGGAATCTGATACGGCACCGCCAGCTTCATCTTGTCGAAGATGCCGAATTGCTTGGCCTGCTGGATCGACAGCACGGCGTCGTGACCCCAGTTGACGTTGATAAGCACGTCAGCGCCGGAGTTGGCGACGTTGAGCAAATAGGACGAATAGTCAGGCGCGCCCAGCGGCGAAACCTGGTTGGTCACCGTCGTCCAGCCGGCCGTGGCAAGATAATCCTGCATCGACTTGGTCACGGTGTGGCCGTAGGTGTAGTCCGGCGTCATATACGCCGCCTTCTTGCCTTTGCCGAAGGTCTTGACGAGCTGCGGGCCGATCGCGGCGGCAGCGGTCTGGCCGAAGAAGCACTGGCGGAAACCGTAACGAACGCAGTCCTTGCCGGTGGTGTCGTTGGAGCCGGAAATGGCGGCGACGTACATCACCTTCTCGCGCTGGGCGAGCTTGTTGAGAGCGACCGCCACCGCAGACGACGTCGAACCGGTCATCAGCACGATCTTGTTTTCAGTGATGAAGCGTTGCTGCGCCTGCACCGCGATGTTCGGCTTGGCGCCGGAGTCGGCGACCACCAGCTTCACTTCCTTGCCCAGCACGCCCTTTTTGGTCTTGGGCGAGATCTTCTTGACCAATTCATGCGCGCTGTTGAGGTGCTCGACGGCAAGCTGCATGCCCTTGAGTTCGTCCTCGCCCTGCACCGCATAGGTGCCGGTGCGCGGCACCGCAGCGCCGATGGTGATGGAATTGCCCTCCGAGCCCGCCGGCCAGGTCCCGATCGGCGGACGATCGGCGGCGAATGCCGGCATGATCATCCCGCCGGGAAGCATCGCGCCACCCAGAAGGCCCGCGCTGCCTTGCAACAGAGTCCGGCGCGAAACGTCCATGCGAAGGGACTGTTCAAACTTTTCGTTCTTTGTCATCGATTATCCTCCCGGATAAATTTTGTTCTCGTTCACGATGAGCCGGTTGCAGACGAAAACGGATCAACCGGTAAGCGCTTTAAAAACACGTCAAAAAATAGCGCCGTCGTTCCCGTGAATTTGAATTCCTTTCGTACCAACCCTGTCAATGTGCCTTTCGTCGAAGCACGCCAAAATTCTTGCATAACTAAACACATCGTCTTACGATATTCATATATCGCAGTGCGATATATTTTGACGAATAAACTTCCGCGAAAGAAGTGATGTCGTGAAAATCTATCGTGATATGCAGCAGATCGTTCACGGGAGCACGAATGGCGCGCACCGCACATGCGAGAAGGTCACGTGCATGGCTCGATGCATCTGGCGTCGCGTCAAAAAGTCACGGAACGGTCCGTTCCGCTCTTTCCAAGACCTCTTCCGCTCCTGAAGCTTCTCCTGCCACACCCGATCATGTTGCGCCGTTTGCAGGACCGGTGGCCGACCTCACACCCGTCCATGTCCCGGTATCCGGCAAGCCCCCTTCGATCGCGAGCCTCAGCGTTCGAGCCCAAAATGTCCTGAAAGAACTGACGTTCGAACTGACAGGGAAAACACCGCCCAAGGGGCCCTGGACGCCGCCGCTCGAACTGGTGCGGCAACTGACCCATCAACGCCTTGCAACCGCGCGCAATTGCGGACGGCAGACCACGGCGGAAATCATCAGATGGGCGGAAGCTCAGGGTACGGCGATTCGTCCGCTGTTTTACTCGGGCAAGTCGCTGTCGACGATGTGGCAGGATGCGGTGACGAAGTTCTCGTCCGGCGAATTCACCAAGACCGAGATCATCCAGGCCCTGGAGAGATCGACCCGGCGCCGTAACACTCAGATTCCGATCGCGCTGCAGCTCATCGTTTTGCAAATCCTGCGTTCGACCTGCGAGTAGCCCGGGATCCCGCGCCTCGCGTCAGAGGCTGACGACGAGACCGTTCCGGCACAACTAGGCCTGTCAATGATTTCGTTCAAGCCAGCCAAAAATATCACTACACCGTGAACATCATGGCGATATTGCATTGCCACCATTCGCGCGCAGATAAATCTTGAATCTCGTTATCGCCTTTGTAACGTGACGCAACACCGGTTGGTTGCATCGGCGATCTGCCGACGCCGGGTCCGGATGCCTGCGAGATATCCATGCTTCAGTCGAAGCGACGCTCCGTCAAAACGACACGGCCTGCCAAAAAAAGTCCTCCCGTCGCATCCGCGTCGATGGGCGCGGTCGATTACGAAGCCCTCGCCCGGTTTCGTTACCAGATCCGCAAGTTTCTGACGTTCAGTGAAGAAGCGGCACATCAGTCCGGGCTGACGACCCAGCAGCATCAGGCGATGCTCGCGATCAAGGGTTTCTCCAAAGAGAACGCCATTTCCGTAGGCGAACTGGCGGAATTCCTGCTGATCAAGCACCACACCGCGGTGGAACTGACTGACCGGATGACCAAGCTCGGCCTGCTCAGCCGGGAGGTCGATGCGGACGATGGCCGGCGCGTTCTGCTCAAGCTGACGCGGAAAGGCGAACAGCGACTGCAGCGGCTGTCCAAGGTTCATCTTGACGAGTTGCGTTCCGCGAGCCCGACTATCGCCAAGATCCTGAAATCATTCCGGGCAATCTCGCAGGGCGCCCTGTTCTGGGGCTGGTGCCACCTTATCCTGTCGGATCTGGTCTGATCTCTGATCGATCCGCAATTTCGTCGATTTGGCCTTATTAAGATATATCTATTATATTGCTTTTTGATCTAGATCACCTAGATTGCAGTCAGATAGATATGCCGCGGCGCTGCACGGGCAGCATTGAACAAAAGCCGATCGAGGCGAGTTTCCCTTAGCCAACGCATATCAACCAGCGGCAAGGAGAGTTCCCATGAACAGAAAAGTCGGGTCGTGGGCCGTTATCGGTACCCTCGTTCTCATTCTTCTGGCCACGCTATGGTGGGTGATTGCTGCCTGGAATGGCTCGGCCGATGTGGTGATGAACAAGCACGGCTACATCGCCATGGCCCTCGGCATCTTCTTCTCGATCATCATTGGATCGGGACTGATGGCGCTCACATTCTACAGCAGCCGCCATGGATATGACGACCTGCCCCAAGCGAAGGAAGCCCATTCCCACGATAACCGGACGAAGTAACGCATGCCCTTGCGCAAGGCGGCGCAAACGTCTCACCGCGTTAGATCGGCATCATGTGCACCTGCGCATGATGCCGCCTGTTCTGCGCGACTGTTCGGAAGTTGCGTGTTCGAATCGCAAACCGGCGGATCCGCTGGTGAGTTTCGGATGTTTGTTTCCTATTTGTGACGCTCGCGATAGCCTGCCTGCGCGAAATTGACGCATCTGCGAAGACTGATTTGACGCTCGCTCTCGCCGCCCTTACCACTTTTTGCTCCACACATGCGGCACGCAAACAGCGCCGCCACCCTTAACCACTTACCATCAGCCATGTCATTAGTTTTCCGCGCTTTTAGCGCCACAAGCTGACGTTCATGCCGTTGAAATCCGGGACAAAAATGCTCGACGAAAAGCTCCAACCGATCTTCGATGACGTCCTGCGCCGCAATCCGGGCGAGGACGAATTTCACCAGGCAGTCCGCGAGGTGCTCGACAGCCTCGGCGCCGTTGTGGCCAAACATCCGCACTATGCCGAAGACGCGCTGATCGAACGGATTTGCGAGCCGGAGCGGCAGATCATTTTCCGCGTGCCGTGGGTCGACGACAAAGGTCAGGTGCAGATCAACCGGGGCTTCCGCGTTCAGTTTAATTCCGCGCTTGGCCCGTTCAAGGGCGGCCTGCGTTTCCATCCGACCGTCTATCTCGGCACCATCAAGTTTCTCGGCTTCGAGCAAACCTTCAAGAATGCCCTCACCGGCATGCCAATCGGCGGCGGCAAAGGCGGCGCCGATTTCGATCCGAAGGGCCGCTCGAGCGGTGAGATCATGCGGTTCTGTCAGTCCTTCATGACGGAGCTGTGCCGCCATCTCGGCGAATATACCGACGTGCCGGCAGGCGACATCGGCGTCGGCCAGCGTGAGATCGGCTACATGTTTGGCCAGTACAAGCGCATCGCCAATCGCTACGAATCCGGCGTACTCACCGGCAAGGGCCTGACATGGGGCGGATCGCAGGTCCGCACCGAGGCGACCGGCTACGGCGCGGTGTATTTCGTCGAGCGCATGCTCCGTACGCGCAATCACAACTTCGACGGCAAGAAGGTGATCGTGTCCGGCTCCGGTAACGTCGCAATCTACACCATGGAAAAGATCATGGAGCTCGGCGGCAAGGTCATCGCTTGCTCGGACTCCAACGGTTATGTCGTGGAAGAAGCCGGTATCAATCTCGATCTGCTCAAGGAGATCAAGGAGAAGAAGCGCGGACGCGTTTCCGACTACGCCAAAGCCCGGCGCTCCGGTGCGACCTACGTCTCGAACGGCCGAATCTGGGATGTGCCGGCCGATGTGGCGATGCCGTCCGCGACCCAGAACGAACTGAACGGTCAGGATGCACGCACGCTGGTGAAGAACCGCGTGGTCGCAGTCGGCGAAGGCGCCAACATGCCGTGCACGCCCGACGCGGTGAAGGCTTTCCTCGATGCGGGAGTCATGTTCGGTCCGGGCAAGGCGACCAATGCCGGTGGTGTCGCCACCAGCGCCCTCGAAATGCAGCAGAACGCATCGCGCGACTCCTGGTCCTTCGAGGCCACCGAAGCGCGTCTTGCCACGATCATGCACGGCATTCACGACCGCTGCGCCGAGATGGCGGATACCTACGGCTCGCCCGGCAATTACGTGCTTGGCGCCAACGTCGCCGGCTTCATCCGCGTAGCCGAAGCCATGCGCGCGCTCGGCATCGTCTAAGCTTCAATCTGAATTGCCCGGTCCCGCGGAATGCAACGGGACCGGGATAAGGCCCCGCGCCTCTTGCGCAAGATCAATAGCGAAGCCCTATCAAAACAAAGTCTATAATCGACAAAGCCAATGATGCTTGCCCGCAGCAACAGCTTTGTCGCATTGACAAGCCTCTGACCCAGTTTCTACCCTGTAACGGTTCGCTCATCTGATTCAATCGATGGGGCGCACACGGTCGGTCGACCAATTCCGAAAAATCCATCACGGAGGTGATTGCGATGATCAATCGTCGCGGATTTCTCGGTGCGTCGGCTGGCATCGCGACGGCACTGGCCGCCGCGCCCACTCTGGCTGCACCAACACTTGTTACGTCGACCACCCAACTCAAGCCGCGGGGCAAGAAACCGCGTGTCGTCATCGCCGGCGGCGGCTGGGGAGGCCTGTCGGCCGCACGGCATCTGCACGAGCAGAAGGTCGACGCCGAAGTTGTCGTGCTCGAGCGCAATCCGATCTTCTGGTCGCTGCCGATGAGCAACAAATGGCTGATCAACGTGCTCAGCACCGACTACCTGCTGCATGACATGATCGCGCCCTCGAAGAAGTACGGCTACGATCTGGTGCAAACCAATGTCACCGGCATCGAGCGCGACAAGAAGATCGTGCGCACCGCGCACGGCCAGATCGACTACGATTACCTCATCATCGCCGGCGGCATCCGCAACGGCTACGATGTCTGGTTCGGGAACGATCAGAAGGCCATCGAGTTCACGCGCCGCGCCTACCCGTCCGGCTACACCGCCGACGCGGAGCACGTTGCGATCAAGAACAAGATCCATAACTTCAAAGGCGGCACGATGGTCATGACCCTGCCGCCACCGCCCCATCGCTGTCCGCCTTCGCCTTACGAGCGTGCCTGCGTCATGGCGTGGCATTTCAAGAAGAACAAGATTCCGGCCAAGATCATCATCCTCGATCCGAAGCCGAAGATCATGCCGATCGGCGGCGGCTTCAAGGCCGCCTTTGAGGAACTGTATCCCGATATCATCCAGCACGTGCCGAACGCCAAGGTGAAGGAGGTCGACCCCTTCAACAAGAAGATCATGACGACGGCCGGCGACGTCAATTTCGACGACGCCATCCTGATGCCGCCGCATCAGGCCGCCGACATGGTCTGGAGCGCCGATCTGATCGGCAAGACGCCGGAGGGCGCTCCGACGACCTGGGCCGACATCCATCCGACCATGCTGCATGCCAAAAGCGATCCGGATGTCTATCTGGTGGGCGACGTCATGGGCGCGGTGTCAAAGCAGTTTGGCTACTATCCCAAGAGCGCGCACGTTGCGAACTACGTCGGCAAGATCGTCGCGACCTATGTGGGGCAGCGGATCAAGGGGCAGGAGGTCAAGACCCTGCTGCCCGACAACCTCTGCTACATGATGGTCAGCGGCGAGCCGCGCGAAGCCATCTCAGTGCAGTTCGACTATGAGATCATGTCGGACGGCACCATCAAGCAGACCCAGATCGACATCGACGTACGCTCGCCCGACCTCGTGGAAGAGGACCTGAAGTGGGCGAAGCGGATGTTCGACGACTTCCTCGTCGCCTGAGGCTCGGGTGATGTTTCTCACCCGCAGAGCAACATTGCGGCTGGCGGCTTATGCCGCCGGCCTCCTTGCCATTCCAGCCAGTCTCGTTCGGGCGCTGGCCTCTACTGCCGTCCTGTCGCACACCGATGCGGCCGAGGCGATCCGGGCTTTCACGCGCGACCGAAAACCGGTTGCAGGCCGCATCGACCTCGACGTTCCGGTCGCGGCCGACAATGCCAATGCGGTGCCGATCAGCATTCGCGTCGACAGTCCGATGACGAAGGCCTCCTATTGCGAGGAGGTGCTGATCGTCGCCGAGCGCAACCCGCGCCCGGCCGCCTGCACCTTTGCATTCTCGCCGGAGATTTCCGTACCGCACCTTGCCACGCGCATCCGCGTCGCCGAATCGCAGGCCATCAGAGTCTTCGCCCGGATGAGCGATGGGTCGGTGTTCATGGCCGAGCAGGACATCATCGTCACCATTGGCGGCTGCGGCGAGTAGTTCGGAGAAATTCCCATGTTGACCACCGGACCCGTCAAACCCCACCTCTGGCTCAGCACCCGCAAGCCGAAGAAGAACGAGATTGTCGTGGTCCGGGCGCAGGTGATGCACGCCATGGAGACCGGATTGCGCAAACGCTCCAGCGGAGAGCTCATCCCGCGCCGGATCATCGACCGGTTCGACTGCAGCTTCAACGGCACACCTGTGCTGTCGTGGCGGCTTGATACCGCCGTTTCCGTCAACCCCTATCTTGAGTTTCGATTCCGCGCTTCACAGGCAGGTGACCTGAAGATGACTTGGATCGACGAGGCCGGCGACCGCCTGGAGGCGACAGAGGCGATCGAAGTCATCGAGACAATGTGACCTGTGCCAGCACCCGCAGCCCAAGGGGCATTTGCATCGCAGGGCCGATCCGCCGTATTCTGCGCCTGACGATCTCTCCGCTTCGCGCAGGGCGCGAATTGCCGGCGAGTCTGCCGCGGCGCGGCACGACCAAAGCATTTTTCCGGGCCTCACAAAGGCGGGACGAATGCTGACCGACAACGCGCGTGTCCGGCGCCAATCAAATCGCTTTTGCCGGGATACGCAGGGAGAGTGACATGAACGCACCCGTTTTCCGTCTCACCAGCCTCGCCCATGGCGGTGGTTGCGGCTGCAAGCTTGCGCCGTCCGTGCTGCAGGAATTGCTGGCCAACCAGCCTGCGACCGCGCCTTACAAGCAGCTCCTGGTCGGCGTCGAAACCGGCGACGACGCAGCCGTCTGGCAGGTCGACGACAACACCTGCATCATTGCGACCACCGACTTTTTCATGCCCGTGGTGGATGACCCGTTCGATTTCGGCCGGATCGCTGCCACCAATGCGATCTCGGATATCTACGCCATGGGTGGAAAGCCGATCATGGCGCTGGCGATCCTCGGCATGCCGCTGAGCAAGATCTCGGTCGACGACGTCCGCAAGATCATCGCGGGCGGCAACGCGGTGTGCGCCACGGCCGGCATCCCGGTTGCCGGAGGCCACTCCATCGACGCACCCGAGCCGATCTACGGCCTTGCGGTGATCGGCATCTGCCGCCCCGATCAGGTCCGCCGCAACGCCGAGGCCAAGCCGGGCGACGCCCTGATCCTGACCAAGGCGGTCGGGGTCGGCGTCTATTCGGCCGCGATCAAGAAGGGCGATCTCGACGGCGACGGTTATGCGGAAATGGTGGCCTCCACGACATTGCTCAACCGCGTGGGCGGCGAACTGTCAGGCGATCCTGCCGTGCACGCCGTGACCGATGTCACCGGCTTCGGACTGCTCGGCCACGGCCTTGAAATGGCACGCGGCTCGAACCTGTCGCTGGTGATCGAAGCGTCCAAGGTACCGCTGTTCAAGCAAGCCACGAAGCTCGCGCAGAGCGGGCACATCACCGGCGCCTCGGGTCGCAACTGGGCCAGCTATGGCGATGCCATCGTGCTGGCTGATGGTATGCCGCAATGGCAGCGCGACCTTCTGGTCGATCCGCAGACCTCGGGCGGGCTTCTGATTTCGTGCGCCGCCGGACAAGCCCCGGCCCTTCTGGAAAAGATCAGGGCGGCCGGCTATCCCGCCGCAAGCATTGTCGGACGAGCCGAAGCCGGGCCGCCCGTCGTGCGCGTGACAGCCTGAGCGATCCGGAACAGCAGCAGCTAATTGGCCTCGGCCGGCTCGACCTTCATCCGCCGACCCCATTTGTCGAAGAAATGCCCCTCGTTGATGACGAGGCGATTCTCGTTGATGCGCTCTTCCAGCGCCCGCAATTCTTCCTTCGCCTTGGCATCCTCGATCGGGCCGCCATCTTCATCGACCACCGGCATCAGCAGCACCCCATCCCAAGGGACACCGGCGCCACGCACCAGCAGACTGAAATGGTGCCAATCGAGTTCGTCGCCGATCACATGCATAAAGGTGGACGACAGCGGCACGACACCAAGATTGGATGTCGAGACCAGCACGACCAGGGCGGTGAACCCGTCGGAGCGCTCGAATTCGTTGACGATCCAGTCGTCGAACAGGAAGTCCTCAAGTTTCTTGTGCCTGGCGGATTTCTTAGCAGACTTCGACAAGCGGCAGCTCCACCACTTCGCGATCGAGCACGCTCAGGAACGCGCTTTGCCGCGCACCGCCGAACCAGTCCTCGAAGTCCTTGAGCTCCTCGCCGATCTTCGCGAATGACTGCTCGGGGTCTTCCGATTGCACGACCTGCCATGCCGCGCGGATCACCGGATGAAAATGCTCCAGCGCTTCCTGCTGCGCCTCGGTGATCGAGCTCCAGCCGACCTCCTGCAAAAAGGCCGCCGAGCCTTTCACGATCGCCTCATCCTCGTCCTTGCTGCCCGTGATCGCATTGATCACGCTGCGCATCAGGTTGAGGCGGCGAAAGCCATAGGCCCGCTCCTTCGCCAGCACCTCGAAACGTTCTGCTGCCTCGCGGCGGTAGGTCTCCTCGACAGTGCTCGCGGCATGGGCCGCCTGTTCAAGCCCGTCAAGAAAAGCCGTCAGCGTCTGCGCTGTCATGGCACGCTCCTCTGGTGATTACCTTGGCGGAAGAGAATGGGAGTCGAACCCACCAAGAACCGACTCGCGGTCCTTCCCGGATTTGAAGTCCGGACGCTCCACCGGGAACGATGCTCTTCCTTTGGTCTCTAATATCGGAACCGTGCTTGGCGCCTTCAATACATCGGCCGGCCTGCGAAACAGGTCAAGCCTATGTTTGTTGATCCGCCGCAGATCACCGCGGCGAATTGTAACACCGTGACGGTCGAAGAACTCAAGAATCTGGATCGCGACCTTACGACCATTGTCGAGGCAGTCGCGGAATTGCGCAGCCGTGAACTGGCCGTCGGGAATCTTCGCGGACAGATTGGTCATGATCTCAACCATCTCGGCGACGGTCTCGCGCAGGAAGAAATGGTCGTGCGCGACCTCATCGACCCGCCCCATGCGGCCGAGCAATTTGAGCAGCCGGCGCACCTCCTGCTCCGGCACGCAGATATAGCCGGCGATGTCCCGCACCCGCGGCGGCCGAAAGCGCGCGGCATCCATGATGTAAGGCTTGATCTTGGTCCACATCGCCTCGTCTTGCGGGGTGAGATGGACCTCGTGTCCCGGCAGACGGATCCAGGAGCCGTCGAGCGTGATGTCCTTGGTCCGCACCAGCCCCTGCAGCAACGCGGCAAAGGCCGGCGCCGGCAGACGCGGCTCAAGCTGCAGGCGCAGCCGCTCAAGGCCGATGCCGGCAAGGTTGGGATTGTCGGCGTGGAATTTCTTCAGCACGGCCAGAATGTCATTCTTGAGCCGCAGCCAGCCAACCGGTGAGATCACATACTCCGTCTTCGCGGTCGGCAGCCTCAGCAGGCTCATCCGCGCGATCATCGCATCGCGCTCCGCGGCCGAGATCGCATGATCGCGGACAAAGGCGGAAAAATCGAGATAGCCCGGCGCACGATCGAGCAGCGCGGAGAGCGCTTTCTCCGAATCGGGAATCGCCAGCGCCTCAAGCTGCGCCACGCGCTCCGGCGTGCGCCGCTTGCGGGTCGGCGCCCGCAGATCGAGGAATGATCCGCCGCCGATGGTCCGCTGCGCCGTGGTGTCGCGCAGCACGAAACGGTCGCCGGCCGCGGTCGCCACCGGCCGTTCCAGCACGAGTTGGACAAAAGCCTCACCGCCCGGCAGAACAGGCTCATCGCCGAGCAACACCACGCGCGCACCAACCTCCGTCGCGGCATGATGCAGACGAACCGGCATCCACTGTGTCAGCGGCTTTGTTTCCGATGGAAGAACACGCACGATCGCATCGATGCGATCGGCCGGTGCATGCAATTCGGGATCGAGCACGACATCGCCGCGCGCGATCGCATCCTTGCTGATGGAATCGCCGACCAGGTTGAGCGCGCAGCGGTCGCCCGCGCGGCCGGTCTGCGCAGGCTGGTTCTGCGCATGGATCGCGCGCACGCGCGCCGATTTTCCCGATGGGCTGATCGTCACCTGATCGCCGACATCGACGCTGCCCGACAACACCGTTCCGGTCACCACCGTGCCCGCGCCCGGAAGAGTAAAGGAGCGATCCACCGCCAGGCGGAAACGTCCCTTAGCCGAGTGGCTCTGCTGCGTCTTGGCTTCGGAAAACAACCTGTCGCGCAGTTCGGAAATGCCCTGCCCGGTCTGGCTGGAGACGGCGAACATCTCGGCGTCGGCAAGACCCGTCGGCGCCAGCACGTTGGCGATTTCGTTGCGCACCTCGGCAAGACGACCCGCATCGACCAGATCGGCCTTGGTGATCGCCACCACGCCATGGCCGATACCAAGCAGATTGATGATCGCCAGATGCTCGATAGTCTGAGGCATCACGCCATCGTCGGCGGCCACCACCAGCAGCACGAAATCGATACCGGTCGCGCCGGCCAGCATGTTGTGCACAAAACGCTCGTGACCGGGCACGTCGATGAAACCGAGAATGCCGCCATCGGGCGTCGGCAGATAGGCAAAGCCGAGATCGACCGAGATACCGCGCGTCTTCTCTTCCTTGAGACGATCAGTATCGACGCCGGTCAGCGCCCGCACCAGCGAGGTCTTGCCGTGATCGATATGCCCGGCGGTTCCGACAATCATGATGCCGGCTCCACGAGCGGCAGTTGCGACAGCTTCTGCGCCCGCTCGATATCCGCAGCGGACATCGACGCCGAAGTCGGTGGAATAAAGGAATCCGCAAGCTTGCTGCCGCCGGCCTGCGCCCGCAAAAGCCACATCAACGCTGCGATGGGATCGCGCGGCACGCCCGCTCCGAGCTGATAGGCGGCGCCGAGCATGGCCTGCGCATCGACATCGCCCCGCGCAGCCGCTTTGTCCCACCAGCGCGCGGCTTCCGCCGGATCGCGCTCAACGCCGATCGCATTGTGATAGATCATGCCGAGCCGGGTCATCGAAGCCACCACGCCCTGAGCGGCGGCGGCTTCCGCCCACTGCCTCGCCTCGGCAATCTCGCCGGGGATCATCTGGTTCTCGAACAACATCCACGACAGCATGTCCTGCGCCGGCCCGTCGCCCTGCTCGGCCGCAGCGCGGTAAAGCTCCGCAGCCCGCACGGCATTGGCCTCGACGCCTTCACCCTTGAAGTAGACCTCGGCCAGATTGCGCTGACCGATCGGATCACCGCCTTCGGCCGCAAGCGTCAGCCATTTCAGCGCCAGCGCTGTGTCGCGTTCGACGCCAAGACCATCGGCAAAGCACATGCCGATATTGTTCTGCGCCCGTGCCACGCCCTGATGTGCGAGCGGCCCCCAGATCGCAAGCGCCGTTTCATAATCGTTGTTTTCCGCGGCATCGAGCGCATCGGCCATCAGCTCCGTGGCCGAGCGCTCTTTGGGCTTGCCTCCAAAGACCGAAAGGGCGTCGCGCCAGCTCATTGCGAGTCCCCTCCACACCTCAACTGCGCGAGATTGCGAACGAACGCCGCTTCATCCTCAAGGCACCGCAAATCCAGCACGAACGCATCGTTCTCGATCCGGCCGATGACTGGCACTGGAAGCTTCCGGAATGCCGCGACCAGTTCGGCAAGCGCGCGGCCGCGGCCGCGTGGACCTGCAAAGCCGATGACAATGCCGGCGCCTGGAATCGTTTCCAGCGGCAGCGCGCCGGAGCCGATCTGGCTCGCACATGGCGCCACGCTCGCATTGTAGCGCGGCGCGACGGCAGCCGTGATCGCCGGCAACACACGGCCGGCCTGAGCTTCGATATCCTGCCGGGGACGCGCCATCATCCGCAGGGTCGGCAGCCGCTCGGCCAGACGATCCGGATCGCGATAAAGACGCAGTGTCGCCTCGACGGCGGCAAGACGAATCTTGTCCATCCGCAAAGCGCGCTTCATCGGGTTCTTGTTCAGCTTCGCGATCAGTTCCTTGCGGCCGACGATGAAGCCGGCCTGCGGCCCGCCGAGCAGCTTGTCGCCGGAGAAGGTGACAAGATCGGCGCCCTCGGCCACCGCTTCGGTCACCGTCTGCTCATGGACCAAGCCGTAGCGAGCGAGATCGACCAGCGTACCGGAGCCGAGATCGTTGATCAGCGGCACTTGCCTTGCGTGAGCAAGTTCGGCGAGCGCCTTGCCGGGCACCGATTTGGAGAAACCCTCGATCCGATAGTTCGAGGTATGGACCTTGAGGATCAGCCCGGTCTTCGGACCGATCGCAGCGGCGTAATCCTTCTCGTGCGTGCGGTTGGTGGTGCCGACCTCGACCAGCTTCGCACCCGCGCGCGCCATGATCTCCGGCATCCGGAACGAGCCACCGATCTCGATCAGTTCGCCCCGCGAAATGATCGCTTCCTTAGCCCGGCCGAAAGTATTGAGCGCCAGCAAGACCGCCGCGGCGTTGTTGTTGACGACAGTGGCGTCTTCGGCGCCGGTGAGCTCGCAGAGCAGGTCGCGGACCAGGCTGTCGCGTTCGCCGCGCTTGCCTTCGGCAAGATCAAATTCGAGAGCCAGCGCCTCGCGCATGGCGCGGGTCGCGGCCTCGATCGCGGCCTCCGCGAGGATGGCTCGTCCAAGATTGGTGTGCAAGATGGTGCCGGTCAGATTGAATACCGGCTTGGCGTTCGGCTCGGCTTCAAGCTCGAGACGCGCCACCGCGGACGTCACGATCGATTCGGCGCTGCTTTTCACCGACGCCGCGTGGCCGTTGGCCTTCGCAAGAGCGGCACGCACCTCATCCGCGCTGCGGCGAATGGCATCCACGACCGACGGGCGGCCGAAACGGTCAATCGCATCGATCGCCGCCGCAGTCTTGAGAACTTCGTCGACGGACGGAATACGGCCGGGGTTTGTTCTCCCGTCGCCCATCTCGGCCTCCTTAATAGCCGATCAGGAAGGGATTGACCCCGCCACGGCGGAAGCCCAGCTCGCGCACCAGTAGATCGAGGCCCAGCGTCGCCACATCGTCCGCGACCGGATCGAGCGCGGCGTCCTTCTGCTGGTTGAGGACCTTCATATAGCCGTGGCAATCGTCACAGGTCTCGGCCTTGACGTTGCTGT
This sequence comes from uncultured Afipia sp., assembly GCA_964384815.1. GTDB lineage: Bacteria > Pseudomonadota > Alphaproteobacteria > Rhizobiales > Xanthobacteraceae > Afipia. The sequence goes on from CAYLLZ010000005.1 coordinate 135,954, forward strand.
ACCCCTCGATCTCCTGGAAGAGAATTTTGCGCGTCGAGCCACACAGCGTGCACTTGCTGCGGATGTGATTCCACAGCACGCCGCACAGCGAGCACGAACAGAACCGCGTTCCCGGCGCACGCGGCCAGTTCACGATCACGGTCGAGGACGGCGCGCCGCCGCAGGACGGACAGACCCCTTCCCCGACGGACACCAGATTCTTCGCATTGAGGGTCGCCGCAAGGCGGGCAAAGTGAACCTGCAGGGCGGCAGCGACGAACACATGCTCGGCGATGGCTTCAACCGGAATGGCTTCGGCGAGAACGTTCTGGATCATCGTCTCGCGGGCGCTCTGGTCGGCGGCCACGACACGGTTCAAGGCATCCTTCGCCGGTAGCGGCATCTCGAGGGTTTGGGCCGCACCGAGCAGGCGGTCGAATGTCGTCTCGAAAGCCGGGTCGGCGGCAAACTTTCCCCGATCGATCGGCGGCATCTTGTGATCGTGCGCCCGTGCCAACACTTCCGGATCGATCGGAGACGGTTCAGGCAGACCGTCCTGGATGGCGGATTGGGTCTCGCAAAGCCCTGCGAGAAACTTCAGATAGGCGGCAAGATCATGGCCCTCGGCCAGATTGCGGAATCTCGCGGCGCGGTCTGCAAACAATCGTTTCGGATCAGGCAGGCGCGCAAAGGGCGGTGTGGGGATATTACCGATAACGGACGGATCTGGTTCAGTCGTATCAACGCGCGACATCTCTATACCTCACGAACCTCACGGGCTACGTGCCTCATCAAACCCGTTTATTTTTGTTCTGCCGGATTGAGTGAGTGCCGGCGCATCGCGCCGACACTCGTATATAGGGCGGATATTACTTTCCTGCCACCAGTTCTTTCAGCCACTTGCGATGGTGACGCCAGGCCCAGCCGCCAGTTACCTGGCCGCGAGTCATAGCGCTGATCGTACCGCGGACCCAGATCGCGGCATAGACGTGGACGATCCAGACACAGATCGCCACAATCGCCGTGATCGAGTGAATAAGGACCGCGATCCGCTTCTGCTCGATGGTGAAATAGCTGGAGAAGTACTGATCCCAGATCACCACACCGCTGGTGATCAAAACCAGGATCAACAGCGACATCGACCAGAACACCATCTTCTGACCGGCATTGTACTTGCCGACTTCCGGCAGCTTATTCTCGTCGCCCGCGAGGACATCGCGGAGACGGCTTAGCCAGACACTATCGGTATGCTCCCACAGATTAAGGCGGAAGAACCGGAAGAACAGACCAAGGAAGCTGACGAACAGCACCACACCAATCCAAGGATGGAGCATGCGGGTGGTACTGCCTCCGCCGAACAGACCGGTGAGCGGATACAGAATAGGCGAGAAAAGCGCCAGCCCGGACAAAGCGAGCAGCACAAGGCTGACCGCCGTGATCCAGTGGTTGATCCGCGCACCTGCCGTGTACCGATCGACAACGACGGGACCTCCGGGGCTGCCCCGGTGAACGCCGTCGCCTTTTTCGACTTCAGTGCTCATGATTACCGACCCTCCGTAAGCCGCTCAGCGTTCTTCTCATCCTCGGCCGACACCCGGTTAGGTCCGGAGATCGCGTGATGGAGGAACCCGATCGCGGCAAACGCGCCGATCGCGGCCAGACCCGCATACTTCGTCACACCCTTCCAGATCTCGACGACCGGGCTGATCGACGGATTGTTGGCGAGGTTGGCGTAGATCTGCGGTTTGTCCGCGTGCTGCAGCACATACATGACGTGGGTGCCACTGACGCCCGGAGGATCGTAGAGGCCGGCGTTCTTGAAGCCGCGCGACTTGAGATCCTTGATGCGCCTGTCGGCCCACTGTTTCATCTCGTCCTTGGTACCGAACACGATGGCCTGTGTCGGACATGCCTTCTGGCAGGCCGGGCCCTGGCCGACCGCAACGCGGTCGACGCAAAGCGTACACTTGTAGGCCTTCGGATCGTTCTTGGTGAGACGCGGGATGTTGAACGGGCATCCCTTCACGCAGTAGCCGCAGCCGATGCACTTATCGTGAACGAAATCGACAATACCATTCGAGTACTGCACGATCGCGCCCGGAGCCGGACAGGCCTTGAGGCAGCCCGGATCCTCACAGTGCATGCAACCGTCCTTGCGGATCAGCCATTCGAGATTTCCGGTTTCCGGATTCTCGTATTCCGAGAAACGCATCAGCGTCCAGGTGTTCGGTGTCAGATCGTGGGGGTTGGTGTAACTGCCCACGTTGACGCCGACTTCCTCGGTCAGGTTGTTCCACTCAAGGCACGCCGTCTGGCATGCCTTGCAGCCGATGCATTTTGACACGTCGATCAGCTTGGCGACCTCCGTCAGCCGCTTTGCGGGCGGCGTGACGGACGACGCGGAGCGACGGATCAGATCCTGCTCGCCGAACTTCGCAGCAGTCGGCTTGGTCGTGGGGTTTGCAATTGGCGTAAACATGCTGATGCCCTCCCCTTAAACCGCCGGACCCGAAATGGGTTCGACATTGACCAGAAACGCCTTGAACTCAGGCGTCTGCGAGTTCGAATCGCCGACCGCGGAGGTCAGCGAGTTGATCGGCGAGGCCTTCTTGGTTTCACCGATGAAGCCGAAGTTCAGCGGCAATCCGACCTGGTGCACGGTTTTTCCGTCGATCTTGAACGGGACCATGCGCTTGGTCACGACAGCCTTGCCCTTCGCTTCGCCGCGGTTGGACCAGACGCGGACCATCTGTCCGTTTCTGATGCCTTTTTCCTTGGCGAGGGCTTCCGACATCTCCACGAAGAACTCCGGCTGCAAGACGGCGTTCGCATGGACGGTCTTGGTCCAGCAGTGGAAGTGCTCGGTCAACCGATAGGTGGTCGCGACGATCGGGAAATCCTTGGACGAGCCAAAGGCCTCCATATCGTTCTTGAACACGCGAGCGACCGGATTGCCCTTGAGTTTCGGGAAAACCAGGTTGCCCGTCGGCGACTCGAACGGCTCCATGTGGACCGGGAACGGACCATCGGCCATCAAGCCACGAACCCAGAGGCGCGAGACGCCCTCCGCATTCATGATGAACGGACCGGTTGCCCGCTCCGGCGGGATGGTCGGCACGTAGTCCGGCACATCCGGTCCGGTCCAGCGCTCGCCGTTCCAGTACATGTACTTCTTCGCTTCGCTCCACGGTTTGCCCGAGGGGTCGGCAGACGCACGGTTGTACTGGATGCGGCGGTTGGCTGGCCACGAGAAGCCCCAGTTGCCATAAACGCCGAGACCCGACGGATCGGAGTTGTCGCGACGCTGGGCGAAGTTGCCCGCCGGACCGTACACGCCGGTGTAAATCCACATACACCCGTCGGTCGAACCGTCGTCACGCATTTCGCCAAAGCTGGCGAGCCGCTGACCGGCAGCACGCACCACCTTGCCGTCCGCATCCTTGAGGTCCGCGAGAGCCTTGCCGTTGAGCTCGGTCAGGAGTTCCTCAGGGGTCGGATGGAGCGGATCCTTATAGCTCCAGTCAACCGCAAGGAGGGCTTCCTTGCCCTTGCCGCCGTCCTTTTCATACATCTTGCGAATGCGCGTGAAGAGGTCGGCCAGCAATTCGATGTCGGTCTTGGACTCGTAGTGAGGATCCGCCGCCTTCCATTTCCACTGAATACAGCGGCTGGAGTTGGTGACGCTTCCGTCTTCCTCGCACCACATCGAGACCGGCAGCATGAACACTTCGGTCTGGATCTTGGCGGGGTCAACATTGTTGAACTCGCCGTGATTCTCCCAGAACCGAGCCGTATCGGTTTCGATCGGGTCCATGCTGACCAGGAACTTGAGCTTCGACAGACCCTCGCGGCTCTTGTTCGAGTTCGGAATAGCCATCAGGGGGTTGAAGCCCTGACAGAGGAGTCCGTTGGTCTTGCCCTGGTGCATCAAGTCAAACATCTTGATGCAGTCGTAGATGCCGTCGAGCTTCGGCAGATAGTGATAGCCGAACTCGTTCTCCTTGGTGGCGCTGGCACCGAACTGGCTCTTCAGGAAGGACACGTAGAACTTCCTGTAATTCTGCCAGTAGCTGGTCTGGTTCGGCGTCAGCGGCTTGAAGGCGCGCTTGGCCAAATGCGATTCCAGCGTCGGTTCACTTTCAAGCGGCAGCGCCAGGTAGCCGGGAATGGCTGCCGTCAGCGTGCCGACGTCGGTGATACCCTGCACGTTGGAGTGACCGCGCAATGCGTTCACGCCGCCGCCGGGGATGCCGATATTGCCGCACAGAAGCTGGATCATCGCCGCACAGCGGATGTTCTGGGCGCCGTGAGAATGCTGCGTCCAGCCCAGCGCGTACATGATGGTCATGGCGCGCTCGCCATTCGCCGTCGACGACACCCAATCGGCCACCTTCTGGAACTTGTCCTTCGGGGTACCGCAGACGCGCTCGACCAGCTCAGGCGTGTACTGAGCGAAGTGCTTCTTCATCAACTGGAACACGCAGCGTGGATCCTGCAACGTCATATCGCGGATGGCGAAGCCGTCAGGTCCGAACTTGTATTCCCAGGTGCTGCGATCGTAGGTGCGCTTGGCCTCGTCATAGCCCGAGAAGAGTCCTTCGCTGAACTCGTACTCGTCCTTCACGATAAAGGCCGCGTTGGTGTAGTTGCGCACATACTCCTTATGGATCTTGTCGTTCGTGAGCAGGTAGTTGATCACGGCGGACAGGAACGTGATGTCCGATCCCGAGCGGATCGGCGCATAATGGTCGGCCATGGCCGCCGAGCGGTTGAACCGCGGATCGACCACCATAAGCTTGGCGCCACGCTCGGCTTTCGCCTCCGTGACCCACTTGAATCCGCAGGGATGTGCTTCCGCTGCGTTACCACCCATAATCCAGACGAGATCAGCGTTCTTGATGTCCGTCCAGGAATTCGTCATTGCACCGCGACCAAATGTGGGGCCCAAACTGGCCACCGTCGGTCCGTGTCAAATCCTTGCCTGATTTTCGATCTGCAACATGCCAAGGCCACGCGAGACCTTGAACGTTGCCCATCCGCCTTCATTGGCAACCGAGCTGCCGGCAAGGAAAGCCGTCGTCAGCCAGCGGTTGACGGTGACGCCGTCCTTGTTCTTCTCGATGAAGTTCGCGTCGCGATCTTCCTTCATCAGCTTCGCGATACGATCCATCGCGAAATCCCAGCTCACGCGCTCGAAGCTGTTCGAGCCCGGCTTGCGATACATCGGGTATTTCACGCGGGATTTCGACTTGATGTAGTCGATCGCGCCTGCACCCTTCGGGCAGAGGGTACCGCGATTGACCGGATGGTCCACGTCACCCTCGATATGGGTGACTTCCATCTTGCCTTTTTCTTCCTTGCTCTCGGCTGCGAAAATCATCATTCCGCAACACACAGCACAGTACGGGCACTGGCTGCGAACTTCCTTGGTCTGCGCGAGTTTGAAAGGCCGGATCGAGAGAGCGTGGGCGGCTTCGATTTCACCAAATCCAAGAGCCCCGAGCGTCGTTCCTGCCAAACCCGCGCCGGCCCCGAGCATAAACGAGCGCCGCGAGAGTTCCATGTTCATGGAACATTTCCTCCAAATAAGGCCCCCGCCGGGGGACGCCCAAACTTTAGAGTTTGTCAAAAGAAAAAGTAGGGCGATATCAATCGACTGTCAATGCCACAAAATCGTCACATGTTTTTCCGCAACCATTTTGGTGGCTGTTCCCAGACCTGTCATCTCGTTGCATCCGTTGTTTAATTCATTTCCGATGCATATTTCGAGCAGCAAGGCTGCGACAGCCTGCGACATCACAACCAATTGGTTGTCCCGAGTGATGTTGACGATGATCAATGCGCATCTCAATATACCAGCGTGGCGACACACATCGCTCCCGCGTTGCGGGGCTCTCGAATCAAGCACGACAACGGTCCGTCTGACCGATCATTCTCGTCGTCTTTTCTTCATGCAGCGTCGTCGGCGATTACAAATCGGAATCGTCGAACACATGTATCTATTTTTAGCATACATAGTGTCAGCCTTGGTCGGCTCGCCCGCCATCAAATTCGACATTTATACTTTTGTCTAAAAGCCAGCCTTGCGGCAGCGCTTCTGTTCGCACTTGCGTCAAACGCAACCGCGGAAAACGCCGCAACGGCACCGGCCGGTTTACAAAGCTGGCAGTCCAGCGCCCCTGCCTCTTTCAGGCTGGACGATCTGCACGGCCAACCACGTGACCTTCAGGCCTTCAAAGGCAAAGTCGTTCTGCTGCATTTCTTCGCCACTTGGTGCGAACCCTGCGTGGCCGAGATCACCTCGTTGCAACGGCTGACCTCGATCATGCGCGGCCAACCGCTCGCCGTGGTCGCGATCGACGTTGCGGAGATCGATCTGAAGGTCCGCGCATTCTTTGAGAAGAATCCCGCCGACTTCGCGGTGCTGCTCGATCGCGATCGCGCCATCGCAAGAAGCTGGAAAATCAGCGCGCTGCCATCGACCGTCGTCCTCGATCCGGAACTGTCGCCACGGCTGTTCGTCGAAGGCGATCTCGACTGGTCGCGCCCCGACATCGTCACCACGCTCAAAACTCTTTATCCGGCCGGCGCGAGCGCGAGCGGCAAATAAACCTCAACCCATATCCACGGAGAAACAAAATGGATCGGCGCACATTCATCCAGGGCACGGCGGCACTCACGGTGTCCGCCGGCCTTCCCTACAAGGCTTTCGCACAGGCACCTGCCTTTGCGCCGAAACCCGGCGCATGGCGTACGGTTGATCTCGTTACCCGGATCGAAATCGATGATCCCAAAGGGAAGATGCAGGCCTGGGTGCCGGTGTCATCCGTCAACGAAGCCGACTGGTTCAGATCCGGCGAAACCAAATGGACCGGTAATGCCGCGACCGTCGCTCGCGTCCGCGATCCGAAATACGGCGCCGAAATGCTGCACGTGATCTGGCAGGACGATGACATCTCCCCCGTGATCGAAGTCACCAGCCGCATCCAGACCCGCGATCGCGCGATCGATTTGACCAAGCCCGGCAATGTTGCCGCACTCAGCGACGCCGAGCGCAAGCTCAATCTTGCCGGCACCGACCTCATCCCGGTCGACGGCATCGTCAAGCAGACGGCCGACAAGATCGTCGCCGATGCCAAGGCAGGCACCGACATCGAGAAGGCGCGCGCGATCTACGAATGGGTGGTCGAGAATACGGCGCGGACCGCCGCCACGCGCGGATGCGGCATCGGAGATGTCGCCGCGATGCTCAAGAGCGGCAATCTCGGCGGCAAATGCGCCGATCTCAACGCGCTTTATGTCGGCCTTGCCCGCGCCGCCGGCCTTCCGGCCCGCGATGTCTACGGCCTGCGGGTGCTGCCCTCGCAGTTCGGCTACAAGAGCCTCGGCGCCGGGACGAGCAACGTGACCAAAGCCCAGCATTGCCGCGCGGAGGTCTATCTCACGGGCTTCGGCTGGGTGCCGGTCGATCCTGCCGACGTGCGCAAGGTGATGCTGGAGGAGCCGCCGGCCAATCTGCCGATCACCGATCCGAAAGTTGCTGCCGCGCGCAAAACCCTGTTCGGCGCATGGGAAGGCAACTGGGTGGCCTACAACACCGCCCACGATGTCGCCCTGCCCGGTAGCAAGCATCCGGCGCTCGGCTTTCTGATGTATCCTCAAGCCGAGCGGGCCTCGCTGCTGCTCGACTGCCTCGATCCGGATCGCTTCCGCTACACTATCACCGCAAAGGAAGCGACTGCCACCTGATGCCTGTTTCGGCTATTGCTACGGACGCCGCCCAGCGCGGCGTCCGTCGTCTTTTATCCAGTGATCATGCGATGACCATCTATCTCGACCACAATGCCACGACGCCAATCGATTCCAACGTGCTCGACGCCATGCTGCCGTTCCTGCGCGAGGAATTCGGCAATCCATCCTCCAGTCATGCCTTGGGACGGCGTGCCAAGGATGCGATCGAGAACGCGCGTGCGAAGGTTGCGGCGCTGATCGGCGCTCATCCCGACGAGATCGTCTTCACCAGTGGCGGCTCCGAGGCCAGCAACATGGCGATCCGCGGCACGATGCTGGCAAATGCCGACAAGCGCACACTCGTCACCAGCACGATCGAGCATCCGGCGACGGACGAGCCCTGCAGCTGGCTGGCGCGGCAGGGTTTCACGGTTCACCGGATCAGCGCGCGGCCCGATGGGCGCATCGACCTCGACGAAGCACGGCGCCTGATCGGGAAAGATGTTGGCCTTGTCACCCTGATCCACGCCCAGAACGAGACCGGCGTGCTGCAACCTGTTTCCGAGGTTGCCGCGATGGCACACGAGCATGGCGCGCCGCTGCATATCGACGCTGCACAGTCAGCCGGCAAGATCACGATCGATGTCGAGGCACTGAGCGTCGATTTGCTCTCGATCGCGGGGCACAAGCTTTACGCGCCGAAAGGCGTCGGCGCGCTCTATGTCCGGCAGGGCCGCACACTGGAGCCCGTGCTGCGCGGCGCCGGGCAGGAATCCGGCCGCCGGCCCGGCACCGAGAACGTGCCGTATATCGTCGGCCTTGGCGAAGCCTGTCGCCTTGCCACGCTCCGGCTACGCGAACGAGGCACACAGACCATCGCAGCTCTGGCCAGCGATCTGTTCGCACGTCTGCACAGCGAAATTCCCGGAGTCGAACTGGTCGGTCATTCGTCGGAGCGACTGCCAAACACATTGAACGTGCTGTTTCCCCGCGCATCGGGACGCAAGGTGCTGGAAGCTTGCCCGGACGTGGTCGCGTCAACGGGATCGGCGTGCCATGCCGATCATGAATCGGCATCCGCCGTTTTGCGCGCGTGCGGCATTCCTGAGGACAAGGCGCTGGGCGCGGTGCGGCTCTCACTTGGATTTCACACCACCGCCGATGACGTGAAACTCGCGGCAACGGCCCTGACGGACGCCTGGCGGCGCGTTGCTGCCTAGCCGATTCGCTCTACGACGAACTATTACGGCACAGACCTGGACGTCTCGGGATTTTCCGCGTGCGCAGTCTCACCCTCGTCTTCATTGGCTCGCGAAAACAGCCGCTGAATGAAGACGAAGAACACCGGCACCATCAGCAGCGCCAGAACGACCACCGCGATCATGCCGCCCATCACGCCGGTGCCGAGCGCCTGCTGACTCTGGCCACCGGCGCCGGTGGCCACCACCATCGGCAACACACCGCAAACGAAGGCCAGACCGGTCATGAGAATCGGCCGGAAGCGCAGATGACAGGCCTCCAGCGTTGCCGCTACCAGCGATTTGCCCTCCGCGCGCAGATCCTTGGCGAATTCGATGATGAGAATCGCGTCCTTGGCCGCAAGTCCGATGATGGTGATGAGGCCGACCGTGAAATAAACGCCATTCGGCAAGCCGCGCAGCGTCGAGGCCAGCACCGCGCCGAAAATGCCCAACGGAATCGTCAGCAGCACCGCAAGCGGAATGGTCCAGCTCTCATAGAGCGCCGCGAGGCACAGAAACACCACCAGCGCCGACAGCGCCAGCAGGAACGGCGCCTGCGAGCCGGACAGCTTCTCCTGCAGCGACTGGCCGGTCCATTCGTAACCGAACCCACGCGGCAGCAGTTTTGTCAGCCGCTCCATTTCAGCGATGGCATCGCCACTGGTGTAGCCGGTCTGCGCCTCACCGCTGATGCGCACCGTCGGATAATAGTTGAATCCAACGATCTGGGTCGGCCCCTTGATCCATTCCACGGTCGCGAATGACGAGAACGGTACCAGCCCGCCGCGTGCGTTCCTGACGTTGTAGTTGAGGATATCCTCGGCATTCATGCGGTCGTGGGAATCCGCCTGCACGATCACGCGCTGCATGCGGCCCCGGTTCGGAAAGTCATTGACGTAGTTCGACCCAAGATTGGTCGAGATGGTGTTGTTGATCTCCTCGAAGGTGATGCCGAACGCGCTCGCCTTCTCACGATCGATCACGAGATTGACCTGCGGCGCCTCGGGCAGGCCTTCGATAAAGACCTTCTTCAGCACCGGGCTGGCATTGGCGTCGGTCACCAGACGCTGCGCCGCCTGCATCAAAGCGTGATAGCCTTTCTGGCCGCGGTCCTGCAGACGGAAGGAGAAGCCGCTGGAATTGCCGAGATTATCAATCGGCGGCGGCTGTTGGGCCGTGACCCGGGCGTCGCGAATGCTCGACAGGCTCTTGTTGATGTCGTCCACGATGGCCCCGGCGCTGTCGCCCTTGCCGCGCTCCGACCAGTCCTTCAGCGTGATGAACGCTTGCGCCGTATTGGTGCCCTGACCGAGGAAGCTGAAGCCGGTGAGGAATGTGACATCGCCCACGCCGGAGCGCTCGGACAGATACTTCTCGACGCTCTTCACCACGGCTTCGGTGCGGGAAAAGGACGAATCCGACGGCGTCTGCACGTCGGTGGTGATGAAGCCCTGATCGTCGATCGGCAGAAAGCCCGCTGGCATTCGTACGAATGCCCAGCCGAGGCCGGCAACCAGTGCGACATAAATCAGCATGAGACGGCCGGCGCGCTTGAGCGACCAGCCGACCGTGGTGGTGTAGCGGTCGCGGGTCCGATCGAGCGTGCGGTTGAACCAGCCGAACACACCCTTCTTCGCCTCATGATGCGCTGGATCGATCGGCTTGAGCAGCGTGGCGCACAGCGCCGGCGTGAGCGACAGCGCCATCAGCGCCGAACAGGCAATGGCGGCAACCATGGTGACCGAGAACTGCCGGTAGATGATGCCGACTGAGCCGGGGAAGAACGCCATCGGCACGAACACCGCGACCAACACCAGGGTGATGCCGACGATCGCACTGGTGATCTGCGACATCGCCTTGCGTGTCGCCTCCTTCGGCGGCAAGCCCTCCTCCGCCATGATGCGTTCGACATTCTCCACCACGACGATGGCATCATCGACCAGAATGCCGATCGCCAGCACCATGGCAAACAACGTCAGCATATTGATCGAGTAGCCAAACAGCAGAAGCGCCGAGCACGCGCCCAGCAACGCAACCGGGACAACAATCGTCGGGATGATGGTGTAGCGGATGTTCTGCAGGAACAGGAACATGACGACGAACACCAGGATCACCGCCTCGACCAGCGTCATCAGCACCTTGTGGATCGAAGCTTCGACCACAGGCGTGATGTTGTAGGGGATGTCGTAGGCGATGTTGGCCGGAAAGAACTTCGAGAGTTCTTTCATCTTGGCTTCGACCGCGCTCGCGGTAGCCAGCGCATTTCCGGTCGGCGCGAGCAGCACGGAAAGGCCGGCGGTCGGCTTGCCGTTCAGCCGCGTGGTGAACTGATAGCCCATGCCGCCAATCTCGATGCGCGCGACATCGCGCAGCCGTACCGTCGAACCATCAGCATTGGCACGTAGCACGATGGCGCCGAACTCTTCGGGCGAGCCGAGCTGCCCCTTCACCAGCACCAGCGCAGAAACCTTCTGGCCGTTGGAGCTCGGCTCGGCGCCCACGCTGCCGGAGGCAACCTGGGCGTTCTGCGCGTTGATTGCCTTGATGACATCGTCTGCGGTCAGCTTGAAGCCGACAAGCTTTTCGGGATCGATCCAGATACGCAGCGACTGCTCGGTCGAATACAGCGTCGCGCGGCCCACGCCGGGGATGCGCCGGATCTCGCCGACGATATTGCGCACCATGAAATCGCCGAGGCCAACCTCATCGAGGCTGCCGTCGGTCGAGCGCAGGGTGATGATCTGAAGCACCGCGCTGGAGGCTTCTTCAACCAGAATGCCCTGCTGGATCACCGCGCGCGGCAAACGCGCCTCGACGCGCTTGATGCGGTTCTGCACCTCGACCGACGCCATGCTGGTGTCGGTGCCGGGAACGAAATTCGCGGTGATTTCAACCTGTCCGAGCGAATCGCTGGTGGATTCGAAGTTCAGGATGCCGGAGGCGCCGTTGAGCTCCTCCTCGATCAGCCGTGTCACGCTGTTGTAGAGATTTTCCGGCGACGCGCCGGGATAGCTCGTGCTGACCGAAATCGACGGCGGCGCGATGATCGGATACTGCGCCACCGCCAGAAGCGGGATGGAAATTGCACCGATCAGACAGATGAAAAGCGCCACCACCCACGCGAAGATGGGGCGATCGATAAAGAAACTCGGCATCGCGCGGGCTCAGTTGCGCGAGGTGTGCGTGTCAGGCTCGACCGATCCAGTCTTGATTTCATCGATCGGCTGCGGCGAAACCAGATCGCCGGCCACGAACTTCTGGAAGCCCTCGACCACGACACGATCGCCGGCCTTCAGACCTTCGTTGATCAGCCATTTGCCGTTCTGCACCGCGCCGGTGCGAACCGGCTGCGCCACGATACGGTTGTCCGGTCGCACCACGAACACCTCGCTGCCGCCATCGGCGGTGCGCTGCACCGCCTGCTGCGGCACCGCGATGGCATCGGTATCGATGCCCTGCTCGATCAGCACCCGCACATACATGCCAGGCAACAATTCACCCTTCGGGTTCGGGAATTCACCGCGCAGGGTGACCTGCCCGGTATCCACATTCACCTTGGCTTCCGAGAACAGCAGCTTGCCGGTGAGCGGATAGTTGCCGTCATCGACAATCAAGCGGACTTTCGCCGCGCCGCGATCGATCTCCTCGAGATCGCCGCGCTCGAGAGCCCGACGCATTTTGTTCAGATCGCTGACCGACTGGGTGAAGTCGGCATAGATCGGATCGAGCTGCTGGATCGATGCAAGGCTCGTGGTGTCGTTGGGCACAACCAGCGCGCCTTCACTGACCAGCGCCGCGCCGATGCGGCCCTTGATCGGCGCGCGGATGGTCGCATAGTCGAGATTGAGACGCGCGCGTGCCACATCGGCCTTGCGTGCGGCAAGGTCAGCCTCGGCCTGGCGCCGCGCCGCAATCGCCTTTTCGTTTTCTGCATCGGATACGACATGCTGGCGCGCGAGCGTCGCGATGCGATCGGCATGACGCACGGCCTGGTCGAGCACCGCCTGCGCTTTCGCGTAAGCCGCCTCCTGAGCCATCAGGTCGACTTCAAACGGCTTCGAGTCAATGTTGTAGAGCGGATCGCCGGCCTCGACGTCGCTGCCCTGATGAAACAGACGCTCGACAATGATACCGGAGACCTGCGGCCGCACGTCAGCGACGCGGGTCGGCGCAATGCGACCCGGCAACTCGCGCACGATTGCGAAAGGCGCGGGCTTCACCGTCACAATGCTGACTTCAGGAGTGGCGGTCGGCTTGCCTGCGACGGCCGACGCCGGATCGTCGCACCCTGTCAGAACAGCGCCCGTGGCAAGAAGCAGCGCCGATAGCATGACAAGTCGCAATCCCGATCGCATCGTCGGTTCCATATTCCCTCAATCTCCACACAAGCAACGACGCGCTGCGCGAGCATTTCAGCGCAGGCTACGCAAATACGAATCTCAGCTTTTGATGTGCAGAAACTTAAAGCAGCGAGATTGCATTGCAACAAAAACCGGCGGCGGCGCAATGCCACAGGAGCACAAGTGCTTGAAATAACATTGATCTTTGCGGACTCACGGCATCGTGAGTCCGTATGATTAAGAATTGGAAAGGTTTACCCTGAAGCAGCGTCGTAACCACTAATACAGAAGCGGAACAATGTCGGATTCAATGCCGAACACGGCGTGGCGAAATATTGGCGAGCGTCGAATCCAGGTTCCGTTTCAGCCCAAAAAGAACGGGCCGGCTTTCGCCGGTCCGTTCTATGTCATGTCGATTATCAGTCTGAAAAAACAAACCAGCTAGGCCGCGCTCTCGGATGCTTCGCCGCCGAGATAAGCCGCTTCAAGCGACGGATCTTCGGCGATGATGTTCGCCTCCCCGCTCTTCACGATCGCTCCGGTTTCGAGCAGATAGGCCCGATCCGCTAGCGCCAGCGCCTGTCCGGCCATCTGATCGACGACCATTAGGGTCATGCCTTCCTGACGCAGTTCCTCGAACGAAGCGAACAACTCATCGACCACCAGCGGCGCAAGGCCAAGCGAGGGCTCGTCCAGCATCAGGACTTTCGGTCCCGTCAACAGACCGCGCGCCACCGCGAGCATCTGCTGTTCGCCGCCGGACAGGAGCCCCGCGCGCTGCTGATTGCGCTCACGCAGACGCGGGAAGCGGTTGAACATGGTCTCGATTGCGGCATCGAGATCAATGCCGGGACGGGCGTAGGCACCGATCTCCAGGTTCTGACGCACCGTGAGCTCCGGAAACACTTGGCGGCCTTCCGGCACCAGCACGACACCGATCCGCGCGCGCTGATGCGCCGGCAAGGTGTCAATACGGTTGCCTTGCAGAGTGATCTCGCCTTGCGCCCGCGGCGGGGTGAGACCCGCGATCGAACGCATCAGCGTGGTCTTGCCTGCACCGTTGGCGCCCAGCACCGCGATCGCTTCGCCGTCGCCGACCAGGACGTCGATATTGGTGAGAGCCTGCGATTGTCCATAGAACGCATCGAGCTTCTTGATCTCGAGCATCTTGCCCTGCTTGGCCGGACGCGCTGCACGGGTCTTCTCGCCCGCTGGCGCATCGCCGAGATACGCCTTGCGCACCAGAGGATCGTTGCGGACTGTCGCGGGATCGCCGATGGCGATCCGCTTACCGCCGTCCAGCACCACGATGTGATCGCTCAGCGACATGATCATCGGCATGTCGTGCTCGACAATGATCACCGCGATACCGAGATCGGCGATCCGGCGCAGCAGCGTCGTCAGGCGCTGCTTGTCGCCCTTCGACAGACCTGCGGCCGGCTCGTCGAGCAGCAGCACCTTTGGCCGCAGCGCCAGCGAGCGGGCGATCTCCACCAGCCGCTTCTCGCCATGCGGCAGCGAATCCGCAAGCCGGTCGAGATTGCCTTCGACGCCGGCAAACCGCAGCAGCGACCGCGCGAACTGCTCGCTCTCGGCATTACGCAGCGGCGAGACGATGCCGCCGAGCTTGCCGGCCGTCTCGGCGAGCAGCGTGTTCTCGACGATGGTCAGCGTGCCGAACAATTGCGTGGTCTGGAAGGTACGGGCCACGCCGACCCGCGCCAGCGCATGCGAGGGCATGCCGGTCAGGTCCTTGTCACCGAGCTTCACCGTGCCGGCATTCGGCTTGTAGAACCCGCAGAGCAGGTTGAGCGCGCTGGTCTTGCCGGCGCCGTTCGGCCCGATCACGCTGGTGACTTGGCCGGGCTGCGCGGTGAACGTGACCTGCTGCACCGCCTTGACGCCGCCGAACGCAATCGACAGACCCTCGACATCGAGCGGGCTGCTGCCGGTCACGCGCAGCTTGGCGTCCGGATCCGGCACAGCGGAGGCTGCGACCTGCGGGGTCGCTGCCAAGCGCGGCAGGAAACGGCTGATAAACTGGCCGATCAAACCAGCAACGCCGTTCGGCGCCAAGCGCAGCACCGCGAACAGCAGCAGACCGAAGGCGAGCAGGCGATACTCGGCAAGATCGGACAGAAGCTCGGGCAACAGCACGACCAGCAACGCGCCGATGATCGGACCGATGGCCGAACCGGCGCCGCCGATCATCACCGCGAACAGCAGCAGGATCGACTGCAGGAACGGGAACGAGCTCGGGCTGATATAACCCTGCAGCGGCGCGAACAGGGCGCCCGCCAGCGCCATCATCGCCGCCGAGATGACGAACGCCATGGTGCGCACGATCACGAGATCGATACCGACCGAGCGCGTCGCAACTTCGGAGTCACGGGCGGCCCGCATCGCATAGCCCCAGCCGCTGTTCTTGAGCCGGACAAACAGAACGATGGCGACGAAAACCAGCACCACGCTGATCATCGCAAGGCTGCGCTCGGACAATGCCATGCCGGCGATCGAAGGCTGGGCGGTGATCACGAGGCCGTTGCCACCACCGGTGAGATCCTTCCACTCCACCGTGCCGTGCTCGACGATAAAGCCGAACGCGATGGTGACCATGGCGAGATACGGACCACGCACCCGCAGGGCCGGCATCGCAAGCAGACCGCCGAT
The DNA here is from genome assembly GCA_964384815.1 of uncultured Afipia sp. Classification (GTDB taxonomy): domain Bacteria; phylum Pseudomonadota; class Alphaproteobacteria; order Rhizobiales; family Xanthobacteraceae; genus Afipia. The sequence continues at coordinate 151,915 of CAYLLZ010000005.1, forward strand.
GATGCTGACCAGAACGATACCTGCGGCGGTCGCGGCAAGATAAGGCCAGCCGGCCTTTTCCATCAGCAGCACCGTGGTATAGGCGCCGATCGCCATAAAGCCGACATGGCCGAGCGAGATCTGTCCGGCAAGGCCGAGCAGAACGTTGAGGCCGATACAGGCAAGCGTGGTCAGTGCGATCGTTGCGATCAGGAAGACAGCATAGCTGTCCGCGACCATGGTGTAGCCGAGAGCGGCGGCGAGCGCGACAACCCCGGCAAGAAGTGCTGTGCGGGTCATACCTTTTTCACTCCGGCGCGGCCGAGCAGGCCATGAGGCATCACAACAAGGATCACGATGACGGAAGCGAAAGTGATGATCTGGGTGTAGACCGATCCGAGATAGGTCGTCGCGAACACCTCGATCAGGCCAAGACACAGGCCGGCCAGCATCACACCCCATGCGCTTCCCAGACCGCCGATAATGGCAGCAGCGAAAGCCTTGATGCCGAACAGCGTGCCCATGTCGGATGCGACGTTGAACAGCGGGGCAATCAGAAGAGCCGCGATACCGGCAAGCACGGCCGAGGCCGCATAGCTGATCGCAATGGTGCGGCCGACATCGATACCCATGAGCTTCGCTGCGCCCGGATTCTGCACCACGGCCAGCATCGCAACACCATGACGGGTGCGGCGGGTGAAGATATGCAGCGCGGTGGCAAGCAGCAGGCCGACCACCGGGATCACGAGTTGCAGCGGATAAACGCCGGCGCCCTCGACAATCTGGATAGGCTTAACCGCCAGCGCCGACGGAAAACCGCGCGGCTCCTTGCCGAATACGAACAGCATCAGGTTGTCGACGATGATGCCGACCGCAACGGTCGCCATCAGCCAGTTCTCCGATCCCCGCGCCACGAACGGCCGCACTGCATAGCGCTCGATGATCAGACCATACAGCGCGCAGACCAGCAGCACTGCCGGAATACCGAGCGCAGACGGCCAGCCCCACAACACGAGGAAATAGTAGCCGGCGACGGCACCCAGGGTCATCGAGCTGCCCTGGGAAAAGTTCACCGTGCCGGATACCGCGTAAGTGACGTGAAAACCAAGCGCAAGCAGCCCATACATGCTGCCAAGCGCCAGTCCTGTCAGGATTGCAGGAAGTAATGACATGAGTTGCTTGCCTTGGTTATCGACGAGTCCGTCGTGTTACTTCTTGTTGGCCACCGGAAGGATGTGGTCACCGTCAAAGTGGGTCCAGATGTAGTCCTCATGGGACAGGGCATCGTGGTTCGCCTTGGTGAACGGCTTGTTGTAGGTCTTGATCAGACCTTCAACGTTCTCGATGTTGTAGAATGCATCGCGCAGCGCAGTGCCATCAGTCTTGCCTGCCTTGGTAAGCGCCGCCGCGATCACCATCACGGTGTCATAGGCGTTGGCGACACCGACCGCCGGGGTGATGTCGGCAGGACCCTTGATGTCAGAATACTTCTTTCCCAGCGCGGAGAGCACCTTCTTGCCGACCGGAGGAAGATCGCCGAAAAAGCTGTAGGTCTGCACGAAGATCACGTTCTTGGCGCTCGGGCCCGCAAGCTCGGTGAAACGACCACCGGCAACACCCCAGTGCGAGACGATCGGCGGCATCCAGCCCATGCGATCGAGCGACTTCACGACCTGCGAGCCGGGACCGACGTTACCGACCAGGAACAGCGTGTCCGCGCCGGCCGCCTTCAGGCGGGTGAGCTGAGGCACAACGTCGACATCGTTGCCCTCGAACTTCTCGATTCCGGCCGGCTCGATACCGGCGGCCTTCAAGGCAGCCTTGAAGCCATGCTCGTTGGACTCGCCCCACGGATTGTTGACGAGGATGAGGCCCGGCTTCTTGGTGTCGAAATTCTTGCGCGCATATTGCACAATCGCCTTGTCGACTTCGTCATCCATCGCCGAGACGCGGAACACGTAGTTTTCCGGCGCGCCATTCTGGGTGATCTTGGTGCCAGCCGCCCACGGCACGACATACGGCACCTTGGCGCCGTTGACGAACGGAACGATCGCGAGCGCGACCGGCGTATCGAGACCGCCGATCAGGGCTGCGACCTTTTCACGCTGGATCAGTTCGCGCGCGGCGATCAGGCCCTTGGCCGGATTGCTTTCGTCATCGCGACGCACGAGTTCGAGCTTGCGACCGAGAACACCGCCCTTGGCGTTGATCTCTTCGATCGCGATGGTGGCGCCGCGCGTGAGCGCTTCGCCGGAGCGCGCCGACTGGCCGGACAGCGCCGCGACCAGACCAAGCTTGATTGGATCGGCGGCCTGTGCGCCGCTGGCAACCAGCAGCAACGCAGCACTGGCCACACCCGTGAGCGCCTTCAGAAACGTGCGGCGCTGAAAGGAATGATGCGACGAGGTCAAAGTATTCTTCATTTGCGTCCTCCCCTGAAAAGCAACGTCCGGAAAATGGTCCGAGACATTTGCCGATTATATCGCCCGCCCGTCGTTTGCGCGGATTGGCTGAAGTAAAAAGTTTCTGAATTGATCGGAAATGTCAAGCGTCCGATAGTGAATCATGCGCAAAGGCTCCGCGTTATCCGTGAGAATGGGCGTCTACGGTACAGACTCTTTCGCAACCGCCCAAAAGGACGGCATCACCGCCTCATTTGGCGGCAAACACCAGTTCATTGTGCATCGTACAACGCGTTCCCGCGCCGCAATCGACGCCGCAGCAGTCTCGATGTTCTTCCGCCCGCGGATCAACCCGGGCGGAACAGTTTCGGCAACTCTCGTTCAAAGGTCAGGCGGCCGCTTTTGAAACCGAACAGTGGTTGAGCAATCTCGGCGACCGCACCTGATGGGGTCTCTGCATCCAGCACAACAAGGTCAGCGGCTTTGCCGACTCCGATTCCGTAGGCTGCGTTATTGAGCAGCCGCGCCGACTGGAGCGTGATCATGTCGAAACACGCATTCATGTCATCGGCCTTTCCTGCCTGCGCGATATTGGCATAGAGATTGGCCATGCGCAGCAGCGAACAATCGCCGAACGGCGTGAAGGGATTGAGCACGTTGTTGGTGGAAATGCTGCAGGTGACGCCCTGATGCAGCAGCTTGTGCGCCGGCGCTACACCGCGCGGCACGTTGTGAGTATGCCCCTGCCCCATCAGGAACAGGTCGGTCGACGGCAGAACGGTCAACGCCACGCCGGCGTCCCTCATCCGTGCTGCGACGCGGTTAAACTCATCCGGCGGCAGCGCCGAGATTTTCGAGACGTGACCAATTGCCACACGACCGCCGTAGCGGGTCGCCTCTGCCTGCCGGCAGACTTCCAGCAGACTCATGGCGGTAGGATCGAGGTCGAAATCGAGGTGGAAATCGATATCGACGTCGTAGCGTTGGGCGAGTTCGAAAATGCGCGCGATCTGGCCGTTCGGGTTGGTGTCGGTGTAGGGACAGCCGCCGACCACGTCCGCTCCGCGCTCCAGCGTTTCCACCAGCAATTCGTCCGCGCCCGGATCGTTCAGCAAGCCTTCCTGCGGAAACACGCAGATTTCAAGGTCGATCGCCCAGGCATAATCCTTCTTGAGCTGAAGGATGGCCTCGAAGCTGCGCAGACCGATGCGCGCATCGACCTCGACATGGGTGCGCATCCGCGTGGTGCCTTGGACGATGGCCTTTTCCAGAACCCTGCGGCCCCGCTCATAGACATCCTGCGTGGTGAATTCGCGCTTGAGCTGCGCCACCTTCGCGATCGCCTGCGAAAGCGTTTCGGAATGACCGCAACGATCGAGGATGCAGGCCTTGTCGAGATGTATGTGAGTTTCGATGAACCCGCCGCAAACCAGCCTGCCCTTCAGATCGATGGCGCGCGCATCCGATGCGATGCGCGGGGCAATCTCCGCGATCTGTCCAGCCCTGATGCCGATGTCGAGCACACGCTCATCGTCAATGCCATGCACCCGCCCATTGCGCAGGACAACATCGAGAGCATCACTCATTAGACACCTCAAAATCAGCGGCCTGGACGCCGCACAGTTTATTTCACGACGATATGTGTTCCGGTTTCGCCGCGCAAAGCGGGCATGGCGTGGTCGAGGTGGCTGATGATGGCGCGCTTGCCGCCGCCCTCGAGGAAGCGGATCGCCGCATCCACCTTCGGACCCATGCTGCCCGGCGGGAAATGCCCTTCCTTGTGATAGGCCTTGATCTCCTCCAGCGACACCTCGTCGAGGTTCTTCTGGGTCGGCTTGCCGAAATTCACCGCCACCCGCGGCACCGCGGTCAGGATCAGCAGCTCCTCGATACCCAGCACATTGGCGATGTGCGCCGAGGTCAGATCCTTGTCGATCACCGCCGGCACGCCGGTGCGCACCCCGCGCGCATCGCGGACCACCGGCACCCCGCCGCCGCCGCCCGCGATCACGATGGTGCCGCGCTTGACCAGCGCCTCCACCAGCGAGATGTCGCAGACATGCTTGGGCTTGGGCGAGGGCACCACGTGACGCCAGCCGCGGCCGGAATCCTCGCGCATCTTCCAGTTCAGCTCGGTCGAGATCTTCTTAGCTTCGTCCTCGGTGAAGAACGGGCCGACGAACTTGGTCGGGTTCTGGAACGCCGGGTCGTCCTTGTCGACCTCGACCTGGGTCAGGAGGCTGGCGACATGGCGCTGGTTGCCCTTCTCGCGCAGCGCGTTCTCGATCGCCTGCATCAGAAGATAGCCGATGCCGCCCTGGCTGTGGGCCACGCAGATGTCCATGTCCATCGGCGGGATGCGGTTCATCGTCAGCATCTGACGCATCATGATCTTGCCCACCACAGGACCGTTCCCGTGCGTGATGATCAGTTCGTTGTCGCCCTCAGTCAGCGGCAGCAACGCTTCGGCCGTTTGTCGCGCGACGGCACGCTGCTCTTCCGAGGTCCCACTGATGTCCTCGGGATGAACAGCGTTGCCGCCGATCGCAATGACAAGACGGCGGGGAAGCGCGCTTGCCGATCTCATGGCGCCGCCTTAGCCGCCAACGATCGCGAGAGCGAGCTCGCAGGCGTCCGCGTTCGACGGAGCAACGATGATGCCCGCCTCACGCAGCTTGGCAGCCTGAGCCGACCGGACCTGCGGATCCTGCTCGGTGCCGCAGACCGAACCGATGATCAGCGGCGCATTCGGACCACGCTTGGACACCACTTCGACGAAGTGGCCGGCGGGGTCGGCATGCGCGCCATAGCCGATCACGAGATCGACCAGGATCACGGCAAGGCTCGGGTCCTTCAGAGCGGCACGCAGAGCATCGTCACGCACCGACGGATCGATCATCGGATGCGGACGGCCCTTGGTGTATTCGTCGGCACCGAGGTCGATCACGCGCTCGCGGCCCTTGGCCTCGGCGGAGTCAAGATACGGCACACCCGGAATGGCGGCGTTCGAAGCGACGCTGCGGCCGCCGCGCTTGAGGATGACCTGAGCTTCCGCACAGAGCGTGCCGCCGGCATACAGACCCTCGATGCGGGTCGCACCCTTCGGCGCCTTGTGCTTGGCGGCCTCCGCCTTGGCGTCGAACGCGCCACCGGCGATCTTGCCCTGCAGCGCGGTTTCCGCTGCGCCCTTGAGCGTCGGCGCAAACTTGGCGTTGGCCGGCAGATCGGCGGAGTCGGCGCCGATGAAGCACACCGTGTACGGCTTCTTGCTCTTGGCAATCCGTGCGATCACCGCCTTGGCCACATCCGGATGCGGCGGCTTGGAGATCAGCACCACGCGCTCGGTGGCGGGATCCTGATCCAGCGCATCGATCGCCATCAACGTGGTGATGCCGCCGATTTCCTTCTTGAGATCACGGCCGCCGACGCCGATGGCGTGGCTGATGCCCTGGCCGGCTTCGGAAATCAGGCAGGAGACTTCCTGCGTGCCGGTGCCCGATGCGCCGACGATGCCGATATTGCCCTGCTTGAGCTTGTTGGCGAAAGCCAGCGGCACGCCGCCAAGGATCGCGGTGCCGCAATCCGGGCCCATCATCAGCAGGCCGCGCTCGCGCGCTACCTCTTTCAGCGAACGCTCGTCCTCGATCGAGACGTTGTCGCTGAACATCATGACGTGAAGGTCGCGACGCAGTGCCTTGTGAGCTTCGGCGGCGGCGAAGTCGCCCGGCACTGAAATCAGCGCCACATTGAGGCCATCGACCTCCTTCACCGCGGCAGAGATGCTCTTCGGCCGGTAGGCCTCGGCGCCATCACCCTTGCTCTTCGGCTTGTCGAGCGCCTTGGCCGCGTCGGCCAGCGCCGCACGCGCCGCATCCTCGTTCTGCGCGCGGACGGCGAGAATGAGGTCGTTGCCCTGCGCGTTGGCGGACTGCTCGTTGAGCAGGCCGGCATTGCGCATGATCGCGACGTTGGAGGGCGTGCCCATCATCAGGGCCGCCTCGAGAATGCCCGGCGCACCCGCGATCTCGCGCGAGATCCGCATCAAGGCGACGGAATCGAGATAAAAGCCCTTGCGAACTTCGTTGAGAGTAAACTCGCTCATGACACCCCCAGATCCTTAGCAATTGCCCGCACCGCCTGCGTGAAGCAGGCCATCGGCGCCTTGACGACGCCGGCGCCAACCTGGCCGACGCCAGGCTCGCGGTGGGCGATACCGGTATTGATGGTCGGCGCCATGCCGGTCTCGACCACGAGACGGACATCGATGCCGGTCGGAACGCCGGCGAAATCCATCGCCGCAATCGTCCATTCCGAATTCTGGCCGACGGTGATCTCACCCATCGCCCGCGTGAAGTTCGCGGCCGAGGACGGCGAACCGGCGCCGACGAAGCCCGCGACCGCCGGTGAGGCCGCCATCGCAAAGCCGCCGAGACCCACGGTCTCGACGATCGCCGAGTCGCCCATGTCCGGGTTGGCATCCTTCTCCGAGTAACCCGGGAAGTAGAGGCCTTCCGGCATCTCCACCGGAGCGGTGAACCACTGGTCGCCGGTGCCGCTGACGCGGATACCGAACTCCGTACCATTGCGGCACATCGCGGTGACGACCGTCGAGCCGCGGATGCCCTTGGCAGGATCGGTCATGGTCTTGGCCATCGGCATCGCGATGTTCAGGAAGAACTGATCGTTCCGCGCAATGAAGTCGAGAACGTCCGCTGTCACCTTCTTGTCGGTGGAGACGTTTGCCACGGCGGCAACGATCTCGCGCAGGAAGACGCTGGAGCATGCCACGTTGCGCTGGTGCAATTCGTCGCCCATCGCCAGGCCGCGCGCCACAATCGACTTCAGCTCGAGAGGGCCGGTGTGCTTGAGTGCCTTCGCCATTTCAGGACCGAACACGTCACGCAGCCAGCGCAGGCGGTTGAGCACGCTCTCATCGTTGCCGCCGAAGCGCATCACCTTGCCGAGGCCTTCGTTCATCGCGCAGTAGGCGCGGTTCTTGAAGCGCTTGTTCTCGACAACGAACACCGGCATCGACACCGTGGTCATGCCCGTCATCGGACCGACAGCGTCGAAGTGATGGTTGGGGTGAAACTCGATCTCGCCCCCTGCCGCCATCTTCTCGGCAGTCGCAAGGTCCTTTGCCCAGCCCTCGAACACAATCGCACCCGCGACCGCACCCCGCATCGGACCGCACATCTTGTCCCACTTGATCGGCGGGCCAGCGTGCAAAATCATCCGCTCCTTGAGACCCTTGATCGCCTGATGGGCCGGCACCACGTCGAGAAGCATTGGCTCTGCTTCGAGGATACGGCTCAGCGCTTCCTTGTTTGCGTCTTCGATCAGCTTCATCGCACCCTTCCCTTACACGCCGAGTTTCGCCAGCAATGCCGCCATCTCGGGATCACCACCGGCCGGCGGCGACCACTCGACGTGGACAACCTTGACGTTGCAGTCTTGAAGATCCTTGACGAAGCCCTCCAGCCCCACATTCACGACTTTGACTTCGGAGCTGAGCAGTTTCTGGATGGGCGAGTTCTCTTGGCCGGACATACGCACCTCTCAATCCTGAGATCATATCTCTCTCACTCTTGCAGTAGTAATAAATTTATTACTTGTCAATTGCACATCGCAGTGACACCACGCATGCTGCACCGCCGCATTTGGTTGGCCGGAAGTTGTAAGTGGACGTTTTCTGAGTTGTGGCGCAGCCCCCTTGGTCAAATCAAATATCGCCATGCATTTCAGCATGAGGGGCATCGCGCATCGGCGATGCTCCAAGACATCCCAGGTCGGTCTGGGCGCGACCGTTTTCCTATCCACGAATACCGCTCGACTCAGGTATCCTGTCGCGGCCAACGACAATGGGTTGATTCCGATCTTATCGGGGGACGAGCGTCGACACGATCCGTTGGATGAGGATAAGCTTCTGGCGGCATTGACCGCGCGATTTTCATCGCATCTATTGCGAAGCGCTGTTTTTGGAGAATAGAGCGCCACGGGCCGACAATGGAACACGGCTTCTTTGCGAACTCTCACCCGCCGGCAAAGCCGTTTCCCTCCGCTCCAAAATTATGTAATAATATTATTACTTGTTCAGCCCCGGCAGCGACTTCCGCTGCATCCTTGCCAGACCAACCAGAGCCGAGCGTAGCCGCATGAAACAAGCCGTCCAGCGAGCCTCCAAAAAAGCCGTGACGACCGCCAAGCCAAAGCAGACCCGGGACCCGGTGCGCTCCAAGCAGGCCATTCTGGAAGCGGCCAACGAAGAGTTTTATCAGCACGGCTTCAGCGGCGGGCGGGTGGAGAGTATCGCCAAGAACAGCAAATCCAACATGCGGATGATCTATCACTATTTCGGCGACAAGGAGGGTCTCTACCTCGCCGTGCTCGAAGCTGCCTATCTGCGGCTGCGCAGTCAGGAATCCAAGCTCGACCTGTCCCTGGTGACGCCGCCCGAGGCCATGCGCCAGCTCATCCGGTTCACTTATGACTTCTTCTCGTCAAACAAGGACGTTCTCACACTCATTAATAATGAGAACACCATGAAGGGGCGCTTTCTCAAGCAACTGCCCAACGTGAAGAACATCACCCTGCCGCTGATCAACGCGATCACCAGCATCCTCAAGCGCGGTCATCGCGACGGCAGCTTCCGCAGCGGCGTCGATCCGTTGCAGTTCTATGTCTCGCTGGTGGCGCTGAGCCAGTTGCACATCCTCAATCGTTTCACGCTGTCGATCGTGTTCGACAAGGACCTCACCGATCCTGTCTGGCTCAAGCAACGCCGGACCTGTGTCGAGGATACGCTCATGGCCTATCTGCAGGACACCGCTCCCTCGTCAGCAGCGCCAAAGGCTTCCTGATCAATCCGTTCACGGTTAGCGTCTCGCGAACCGTGCTGCCTTTGTATGGCGTTGTGAGAAAAGGCCTTTCAGTGCCGGCGGCTTGTGGAGGCATCCCGATCGTTGCCGCGGGGTTTCTGATTTAGCGGCACATCGTCTTCGTCGAACAGAATGCGCTCGGCGGCGCCGTCGAGATCCTCGTACTGGCCGTTGTTGAGCGCCCACAGAAACGCGATCAGGCCGACCAGACCGAGCCCGAGCGCAATAGGGACAAGATAAAGAAAGTCATCGATCACGAATGACGGTCCGTTAGAGCAGGAGCGGCGCCGGCCGGACCACGCAGCCGCAATGCGTTGGCAATCACGACGATTGACGACGACGACATCGCGATTGCCGCAAGCAGCGGCGTCAGATAGCCCATGATGGCGATCGGCACGGCGATAATATTGTAGACAATCGCAAGAACGAGATTTTGTTTCACCAGACGCGCGGCGTCCTGCGCGATCCGAATTGCCTGCGGAACCGCGCGCAGGCTTTCATGCAGGAACACCAGATCCGCAGCGTTACGCCCGATATCCGCCGCGGTGGCCGGCGCCATCGAAGCCGTCGCGGACGCAAGGGCCGGCGCATCGTTCAGGCCGTCGCCGACCATCAGCACCTTGCGGCCGGATTGCTCGATGGCAGAGACGCGGTTCACTTTGTCCGCCGGCGAGGCTCCCGCGCCATAACGCACGCCGACCGCATCGGCGATCCGGCGGACGGCCTTGTCATGATCGCCGGACAGGATTTCGACCGCGTAGCCATCGCGGTTCAAATCGGCAATTGCGGCCTCCGCATCTTCACGCAAGCCATCCTCGAACAGGAAACGCGCCAGCAATTGTCTGTCCCGCGCGAGCACAACGCCCTCCTCGTCCGGCGCGGCGTCGTCCGCATTCAGCGCCCAGCCGGGACGGCCCAAACGATAAATATGAGATCCATACTGCGCCTCCAGACCGGCACCCGGATGCTCGGATACATCGTTCGCACCGATGGCGATGGTGCTTGACGGGGCAGCCGCAACCAGCGCGCGCGAATAAGGGTGACGGGAATGCACCGCTATCGCCGCCGCGATCTGCAACGCGGCCGGATCGGCGTTGGCGATCTCGATCAGGCGCGGCGTGCCGAGTGTCAGAGTGCCCGTTTTGTCGAACACGATCGCGGATATTCCGGCGAGCCGTTCAAGGGCGCCGCCATCCTTGAGAAGAATGCCGTTTTCAAACAGGCGTCGGGCGGCCATGACCTGCACCATCGGAACGGCAAGGCCAAGCGCACACGGACAGGTGACGATCAGGACCGCGATGGCAATCGTGATGGCGCGATGCAGATCGCCGGTCGCGATCATCCATCCGACGAACGTCAGGAGCGCCGCGCTATGCACCGCGGGTGCATAAAGCTGCGAGGCGCGGTCGGCGATCCGCCGATAGGCCGAGCGCCCGGCCTCCGCGGTCTCCATCAGCCGCATCATTTCGGCCAGGAACGAATCGCGGGCGACGGCCGTCGCCACGATGGTCAGCGGTCCGGTAAGATTGAGCGTGCCGGCCAGCAGGGTCGTGCCTTCCATCGCCGGCACCGGCTCGCTTTCGCCCGTCAGCAGCGCGCGATCGATTTCCGATCTGCCGCTGACAACGCGCGCATCGACAGGAACGCGCTCCCCCGCCGCAAGCAGAATCGACATGCCCGGCTCGATCTCGTTGACCGGAAGATAGACGCGTGCGCCATCGGGCCGCACCACCAGCGCCCCGCGTGCGGCAAGGCGCGCGAGGCCCTTCACCGCGGTGCGCGCCCGCTCGCGCATCATGTAATCGAGCGTGCGGCCGATCAGAAGGAAAAACAGCAGCGTGATGGATGCATCGAAGTAGGCATGCTCGCCGCGATGAATGGTCTCGTACAGGCTCATGCCGAAGGCGAGCAACACGCCGATCGAGATCGGCACGTCCATGTTGGTGCGGCCATGCCGCAACACGCCCCAGGCCGAGCGGAAGAACACCCTTCCCGAATAAGCCAGCGCCGGCAGCGCAATCAGCCCCGAGAGAGCATGAAACAGATCGCGGGTCGCGGCATCGGCGCCGGACCACACCGACACCGACAGCAACATGATGTTGCTTGCGGCAAAACCGGCGACCGCGAGAGCCCGAACCAGTTCGGACAGCGTATTGTCCTTGATGTCGGCGGCGGCATCGTAAAGATGGGCCTCATATCCGATGCCGCGTAGCGTTTGGACGAATGGCGGCGGCGCAGCCGCGCGCCAGCGGATCGTCACCCGCTTGGTCGATAAATTCACCCGCGCCGCTTCGACACCCGGGAGCGCTGCCAACGCGGCCTCGACGGCCTGAATGCAGCCGCCGCAGTGCACGCCCGGCACCGACAGGTCAGTCTGCCGGATTCCGTCGCCGAGCACGCGGCTTGCCAGCAGCACCTCATTGGCATCGCTCTGCGGGTCCGCCATGACCAACGCGAGATTTCCGGCGGGAGCAGCGCAGCAACTCATCGGACTCTCCAAACCAGCGCCCGCGACGGATCAATCCGGCGCGAGCAGCCTGTTTAAGCAGCGGCTTGGCCGATCCTCATGACATGGATCAAACCAGTCCGGATCAATCCAGCTTGGCCGCCTGATAGGCATGCCACGTGCCGTGGCCGATCAGCGGGAACACGATGATCAGGCCCAGCAGACCGGTGGCGAGACTGGCCAGAAACAGCGCCAGCACGATCACGCCCCACGGCAGCAGAGCGCGCAGGTTGTGCCAGACCAGCGCGGTGCTGGTCCCCATCGCCGTCAGGGCATCGACGCGCTTGTCGAGCAGCATCGGGATCGAGAACATGCTGATCGCGAACGAGAACGACGCAAACAGCGCTCCGATCGCGCTGCCGACGATCAACATCGCCCAGCCGGTCGGCGTGGTGAACAGCATCTGGCCGACATGATCGAGACCGGGGAACGGCGTCAGCCCGAAAAACAGCGCGTAGACGATCACCGCCGCCCGCATCCACACCAGCATCAGCAGGCACAGCAGCACGCCGGTGAAAAGAATCTGCGGGCCCGATGCAGGGTGTACGAAAATCATCCGCATCAGACTGACAGGCTCACCTGCTGCGAGACGCCGACTCTTCTCATAGAGTCCCACCGCCAGAATCGGACCGACCACCATGAAGCCGGCCAGCGCAGGAAACAGGATATAGTCCCAGCCAAACCGGAACAGGCAGCCGATGATGATCGCCGACAAGGCGAAGATCAGCACGCCATAGGCGATGCTCGGCCCCGGCACTGTCCAGAAATCCTTCCAGCCCGCGCCGAGCCACTGCATGGCCGCGGAGGAAGGCAGATTGCGCTTCCAGCGCAATTCCGGCGCGAGCGGCGGCATCACTGTCGGAATGATAATATCGTCTTGGTGGCTCATGCGGACCTCACCGTATTTCTCAGCGCGGCGTACAAGATGATTTGGCCGCGCTGAACGCGCCCGGATTGGCAGGGCTGCTTTCACCGGGCCGCAAATGCGCGATGCATTCGGGCTGCGACATCACCGCGACATAGACCAGATGCCAATTGGCGACGACGACCAGAAGCAGGCCAGCGGCCACCAGCACCCAGACCGACAGACGGCCACGCTTTGTCATCGCAGCGCTCACGACTTGCCTCGCCGGTCGAGCAGATAAAGAACCAGAATCCGGCGATCGAGATTCGACAGCCGGTTTTCCCATGTCGGCATGTGTCCCTGCCGGCCGCCCCACACCGTGGTCATGATCGCCGCGGCGTCGCCGCCATAAATCCACGACGAGTCCGTCAGATCCGGCGCCCCCATTTCGGGATTGCCCTTTGCATTCTCATTGTGACACGAACTGCAATTGGCCTCGAAGATCGCCTTGCCGGCCGCAACCTTGTCAGCCGGCAGATCCTTGGCGTCCGGATGCGAAAGGCTGCGCACATAGGCGACAGCTTTTTCGATGTCCGCGCGCGGCAGCATACCGTCACGGCCGAAAGCAGGCATCTGCGAGGTGCGGGTGTCGGGATGGGTCGAATTGATGCCGACGCGGATGGTTTCAGCCAGCGCCTCGGGCGTGCCGCCCCACAGCCATGACTGCGTGGTCAGATTGGGATAGCCGGGCCCGCCGGTCGCATGGGTGCCGTGGCAGGCCGCGCAATTGTCGCCAAACAGCGTCCGCCCGGTCTCACGCACGACCTTCATCAGCGCCGCATCCTTCTGGATATCGGCAATGCTTTCCTTCTCGATTCTGTTGCTCCAGGTCGCACGATCCAGAGCAGCCTGCTTCACCGACTCGGTGACGAGGCTGCGCTGATCGATTCCGAGCAGTCCCTTGGTGTAGGTCGTGCCGATCGGCCACGCCGGCATCAGGATCCAGTAGCCGACGGCAAACAGCACGGTTGCGATCAGAAAGAAGAAGATAATGCGCGGCACCGGCGTGTTGAGCTCGGTAATGCCGTTCCATTCGTGACCGGTGGTCAGATATCCGGTATGCGGATCGCGGTCTTTTATCTCCATGGCCGGTCTCCGTACGGCTTGTCTTCGTCATGAATGATCGCCTGCGCGGCCTCGTCGAACACCTTCTTGTTCGACGGCCAATAGGCATAGACGACAACGATCAGCGACAGCCCAAGCAGATAAAACAGGCCGAAGGATTTCGAGAACCAGACCAGAACATCGTGCTCGAAAGTCATGATTACTTCTCCGCCGATGCGATGGGTTTATGCGCGGCGTCGGTCAGGCGCCCGAGGATCTGAAGATAGGCAACCATCGCATCCATCTCCGTCAGCACGCCGGCCTGGCCATCAAACGACCGCACCGCGGTTTCCTTGCCGTAGCGCTTGGTGACGCCCTCGGCCTGCGGCGAGTCCGGCGCAGCCTGACCGTAGGCATCGGCCGCCGCATTGGCGATCATCTCAGCGGTGTAGGGCACGCCGACCGTGCGTTGCGCCTTCAGATGCTGCGTGAGATCGTCGGTCCGCAGTTCGTTTCGCGCCAGCCACGCATAGGCCGGCATCACCGATTCCGGCACCACGTCACGCGGATTGATCAGATGCGCCACGTGCCACTGGTCGGAGTACTTGTTGCCGAGACGGGCAAGATCCGGACCGGTGCGCTTGGAGCCCCACAGCATCGGATGATCGTATTTCGATTCAACCGCCAGCGAATACGGCCCATAGCGCTCCACCTCGTCGCGCAGCGTGCGGATCATCTGCGAGTGGCAGGCATAGCAACCCTCGCGGATGTAGATGTTGCGCCCCGCAAGCTCGAGCGGAGTGTAGACGCGCATGTCCGGCGCATCCTCGACCGTCTGGTGAATGGTGAACAGCGGCGCGATCTCGACAATGCCACCGATGCTGGCGACGCCGATAATGCCGAGAACGAGACCGATCGCCTTGCGTTCGAGCCGGTAGTGAAATCCAAACATCGTGCTCACTCTCCCGACTGAAGAACAGGCGCACCGGCCACCGCCGGACGATCGGTCGCGGTATCAGGCGCGGTCTGCGGCGCGGTGCGGATCGTCATCCAGATGTTGTAGCAGCCCACCACGGCGCCGATCAGGAAGAACAGACCGCCCACCGCGCGCGCGATATAATAGGGATGCATCGCCACCAGAGAGTCGACAAACGAGTACGCCAGCGTGCCGCTCTCATTGTAGGTCCGCCACATCAGCCCCTGGATGATGCCGGAATTCCACATCGCGAAGACGTAGATGATGGTTCCGGACAGCGCGAGCCAGAAATGGACCTCGACCAGCCGCGCCGAATACATTGCCTCGCGCTTCCAGAGCCACGGCACGGACGCATAGATCGCACCGAACGTGATCATGGCAACCCAGCCGAGCGCGCCGGCGTGAACGTGGCCGACGGTCCAGTCGGTATAGTGCGACAGCGAGTTGACCGAGCGGATCGCCATGAACGATCCCTCGAAAGTGGACAGGCCGTAGAACACCGCCGCCACCATCATGAAGCGCAACACGGCATCATCGCGCACCTTGTGCCACGCACCGTTCAGCGTCATCAGCGCGTTGCCCGCCGACACCCATGACGGGATCAGCAGCATCACCGAGAACGTCATGCCGAGCGTCTGCACCCACTGTGGCAGCGCCGTGTAATGCAGATGGTGCGAGCCGGCCCACATATAGAAGAAAGTGATGCCCCAGAAGCTGATGATCGACATCCGGTAGGAATAGATCGGACGACCGGCGCGCTTGGGCATGTAGTAGTACATCATGCCGAGAAAGCCGGAGGTCAGGAAGAACGCCACCGCATTGTGCCCGTACCACCATTCCGTCATTGCATCCTGCACGCCGGAGAACAGCGAGTAGCTTTTGGCACTGCCCCAGGCGATCGGTACGGCGAGGTTGTTGACGATGTGCAGCATCGCCACCACCAGAATGAACGCCAGGTAATACCAGTTGGAGACGTAGATGTGCGGCTCCTTGCGCCGCGACAGCGTGCGAAGATAAAGAATGAAATAAACAACCCAGACAATCACCAGCCAGACATCGGCGTACCATTCCGGCTCCGCGTATTCCTTCGATTGGGTGACGCCCATCAGGTAGCCGGTGGCGGCGATGACGCAGAACAGGTTGTAGCCGAGCAGCACGAACCACGGGCTGAGCTGGTCCGGCAGCCGCGCCCGCGAGGTCCGCTGCATCACATAGAACGAAGTCGCGATCAGCGCGTTGCCACCAAAGCCGAAGATCACGCCGGAGGTGTGGACCGGCCGCAGCCGGCCGAAGCTTGCCCATGCCGCATCGAAGGTCCATTCCGGATAGGCCAGAAGCCAGGCCACCCAGTCGCCGACCGCCATGCCGATCACCGCCCAGATCATGGCGGCGATGATGCCGAACTTGGTCGGGGTATCGTAATAGCTGTCGAGCCGATCTGCAGAAGGCTCCGGCGCATAGTAGCCCGAGATGACGCCGAAGATGCCGGCAATGGCCACCACCATCACCAGTGCGCCATGCACGCCGAGCGGATCATGGCGGCCGGCGACTGCCATGATCAATCCGACCACGGTAAGCACAAGCAGAATGAGCAGCGCGGATTGTCGTTCGTTACCAGTCAACTGTCCGATCATCTGTCGTTCACTCTGTTGCGATCACAAGGACGCACGACCGCATGCACGGAAAGACCGGCCCGCTGATCGATTGTCGATGTGCTCTGAAAAAATATACCGGGGACATACCTTAAGGCTTTCACAAGCGCAATTCCTTCAAGCTCGGTCCGGAATCGTAAGGCACGCGCATATTACCGAAAGCGCGCGACAATCTCCAGTCGGACAACCGACACATCGGCGTGCGAAGCGATCGACCGGTATCCGCACGCGAACAGCAAGTGAGCGTGACCGTTGTGGTCACGCCGATGCCGCGGCGTCCTTTTTTCGATAAAATTCGATGAAGATTCGGCCGGGAGCAGTGAAGCTGACGTGATGGGCGACACCGGCCTCGATCACAACGGTTTCTCCCGCTGACGCTACGCGTTCCCCCTGATGCGGCGGCTCGAGCTGATAGAGCACCTCGCCCTCCAGGACGTGAAGCAAAGCCCAGGTTCCAGCCTTGGTGGTGTGGGCGGACTGCAAGCGGGCCGGCAGCGTCTCCGGCGTAAAGTCCGGCGACCGGGCATAGGCCTCGAAGCCCGCTGGAAGCTCCCTGGGTATCATCGTCACCACGCAGGATCTGTTCGTTCGTCATTACCTCCGTTTGATTTATATCAAAAGGCCTGCTGTCCATGATCTAGATCAAATTTGTCATCGGCAACCATGGGACTCAGCCGATGCAGTAGGGCATTGAACTTCCGCCATTGCCTCGAATCGCCCTCGCGCAAGGCTGCGCAGGCCCGGCCGGCAAGCCGGCAGGCCGCCTCGGGCTGTCCCGCAGCGGCCAGCGCCTGCAGACTTTCAATCAGCAGGGCGTCCAGCACCGGCGCGGGCGGCAGGCATTCCACGTCAAAGCCGGAATGATCGACGATCATCTTCATTATTAGCCTCCATCGGACACGCCGAGATGTCTCTTGGCCTCGGCACTCATCAAATGCGGCCCCCAGGCCGGGTCGTAGGTCAGCATGACATCCACCGATGCGACGCCCGGCACCGACAGGGCCGCGTCACGCGCGCCGTCCTGCAGGTAACTGGTTGCCGGACACCCCCGCGTGGTCGTGGTCATGACAATGTTGACCACTCCGCCCTCCTCGACCGCGACGGCATAGATCAGCCCCAGATCGACAATGTTGTGACCAAGCTCGGGATCGATCACGAGCCGCAGGGCATCCTTGATCTGCTCGTCGCGAACAGGCGACGTCGCAACGTTCACTTTCCTGCCTCCGCTGCAGTTCCAATCCGGATCAGAACCTTGTAGGTCGTGCCGTCGGCCTCGAACCCGCCGCGCCAGGCATGGCCGCGCTTGGCGAGTTCAGGAAACAGGAACATCGGTTCACGGCAAAGCAATGCCGAAAGCACCTCGCCCGGCGCCATCGTTTCAGTCGCCGTCAGGATTCTCACCATCGGCTCGGGCGGATCGAGATCGCGATTATCGAGATGCTGGCTCGCCTCCGGCCAGGGCTGATCATCGGTTGCTGCCGGTTTCGTCGGCTCTGCTTTGTCGGCCGGCGCGCCGACCGGCGAGAACAGAACCTCCCAATCGCCGCCATCAACCTCTTTTGCCTGATGATCAAATCCACGAGAGCCCAGTACCCGGAACAGCGGCGTCGGCTTGAAGGTCGCGAGCAGGCGCAGTCCCTCTCCCGGTCCCAGGGCGTCCACCGCCTGCATGATCTTCTCAAAAGGCTCACCACCAGCCCGCAGGATCGGGCGAACGTCCACCTCCACAAATGTCGTCGTCATCACAATCTCCCTTCAGGCATGTTGAACCGAACAATGAAATAGACGCGGCAGACGTACGCCGGGCGGCAACCGCAGGGCGGCCTTGACGTCGACAAGTCGCCGGATCCGTACCAGCTCCGAGATGATGCCAATGGTCGCGATCGCCATCACACCGGCGCAGATGCGAAACGCCAGCGGCGCACCGACAAAGAGCGCGCCGGTCGCGCACCACACTGCGAGAAAATAGAGCGCGAACCATTTGATGGCGCGGGTCTGGACGGCGAGGTCCTGCACACGCGGTGTCGGTGTCTTGCCCAGCACCGGCCCGTAGCATTCCAGCCAGGTCAGGAACGCGACGATCTTGTAGAGCTTGGCGAGACCGAGCCCCGACAGCCATCCGAAGCTGACCAGGAAAACGATGGCCGGAACATACCGGGTCAACGCACCGGCACCCAACAACACAATGATGGCCGCCAGTGCAACGGCAAGACTGGCGAGCGCGGACGTCGCCATTCGACTGTTGAGCTCGATCGCACGCCGCATCCTTGCGCGATAGAGATGGACGATGTCAGCTCCGTAAAGCACGCAGCATCCCAGCCCGAGCAATCCCGCAACGCTCAGGATCAGCGTCAGACTTCCTCCTAGGCAGATCGCGGCAACGCCGCCCACGATCGCGACCGCCAGCGCTGCCGCGCCGCTATAGAGCGCCGCGCGAGTCCGCGGTCCATTGAGTTCGGGCGCCAGCATGAACATCGCCAGCAGGCGATAACTCACGCCCATCGCGGTGAAGGTCAGCCAGCCGCCAAGACCTGCGATGACATGCAGCGGCAGACCGCTCGCCGTCAGTTCGGTCAGGTGCGTATGGTTGGTCACGCCGCCCAGCACGAGGGCGAAGATCACACCGAGCGCCACCGTCGCACCGACGCTGCACAATCCGACCACGACGAAGCGCGCAGCCAGCGACAACGGGCGCGCCGCCCACAGGGTGCGACCGAGATTCCATAGTGCGAGGCCGAATCCGAGACTCAGCAACGCGGCCGCGGTCGGAAATGCAGGCCACGCACTCGCAAGCCGGCCGCCCATTTGCAGGAAGCCGACAATAAGCGCGGCAAGACCGCTCACCAGACACACCAGCACCGGCAACGGCAGCATGTCGCTGTAGAGTCGCTGGGTGACCAGCACTGGTACGAATTGAAAAAGCGCGCCGCACATCAGCAAGCTGAGCCAGCCGATCGCAACGACATGAACAAGAACCAGGGTTTCGACCGCTTCGACAGGCGCCGCCGGATAACCGAAGCCGAACGCCATCAGCAGTTCGGCAAGAACCAGAGCGACAAGCGCAAGCCCGAAATAGGCCATGGTCCAGCGGGTCAGCGTAACGCCGGGCACTCTCTTGCTCCTTCTTCCAAATCTGGCGTGGGCAACGAATGGCCCACGCCAGCTTTCGTCGCTCAGGCCGCCTTTTGCAGACGCCCGATTTCCACCCGCCATACCGACGGGCCTTTCTCGAGATAGGTCCAGGAAAACGCGTTCGGATACTCGGCCTCGAGCTGGTAGTAGAGCGGCTTCGGATCGTGATCGTTGACGAGGACGAACGACGCACCCGGCGCAAGTTCATCGACAAGCTGGAAAATCTTCTGGTGCCGCTGGGCCGGAACGAGACTGCGAACGTCGATCTGGTTCACGGTTGGCGCGTCTTGGGCCTGTGCCATGGAGTTATTCCCTTGGTCGCGGATTTGCCTGATCGGCGGGGCGGTCGCGACCAGATCCGCGCCTCATGCCGATTGCCGGCAGCGCCTCCATGCCCTGCCATGATTTGAACTCTCGGCCCTAAAACATTCATTGTCAATATATCTTTTAGAGCGCTCGGCGCACGGCACGTTGATCGCAATCAATATCAATCTGGCGAGGGGTTCAGCGGGTTTTGCAGCTTCTCGTGCGTGGCATGAGAGATATGCGGACGCGCCGGAAAACGACGCGTCATGAGAGCTGGCTAGATGCCCTCGAACTGCAAGCGCGCAAGGCGCGCATAGAGTCCGTTTTCAGCGACCAGCGATGCATGCGTACCCTGCTCGACGATCCGGCCATGATCCATCACCAGGATGCGATCACAGGACAGCACCGTCGCCAGCCGATGGGCGATCACCAGCGTGGTGCGATGCTGCATCAGATCTTCCAGCGCGGTCTGCACCAGCGTTTCGCTTTCGGCATCGAGCGCGGAGGTCGCCTCGTCCAGCAGCAGCAGCGGCGCATCGCGCAGGATCGCACGCGCGATGGCGATACGCTGGCGCTGGCCACCGGACAGCGTGACGCCGCGTTCGCCGAGCTGGGTCTCGAAACCGGCCGGCATGCGCGTAATGAATTCGGTGGCGTGAGCCTGCTCCGCCGCGCGCTCGACCTCGGCATCGGACGCATCCGGCCGGCCAAACCGAATGTTGTCACGCGCGCTGGCCGCGAACACCGTGGCGTCCTGCGGCACCAGCGCGATACGGCTGCGCACGTCGCGCGGATCGGCATCCCTGATCGGAATGCCGTCGAAAGTGATCGATCCACTCGCCGGATCGTAGAAGCGCAGCAGCAGATGGAATAGCGTGCTCTTGCCGGCGCCCGAAGGGCCGACGATCGCAATCTTCTCGCCGGCCCGAACCGAGAGCGAGATATCATCAAGCACCAGCGCATTGGGCCGGGTCGGATAGGCAAAACGGATATTCTCGAAGCTGACGTCGCCGCGCGCCGGAGAAGGCAATGCGCGCGGATGCGCCGGCGCTGCAATGTCGGACTTCACATTCAGGATCTCGAACAGCCGTTCCGCCGCGCCCGAGGCCTGCGAGATCTCGCCCCACACCTGACTGAGTTCACCAAGCCCGCCAGCGGCGAAAGCGGCATACAGCACGAACTGGCTGAGACGCCCCGCGCTGATCTCGCCGATCAGCACGTCGTGCGAGCCGACCCAGAGGATCGCAACCACGCTGGCGAACACAAGGAAGATGACGACAGCGGTGAGATAGGCGCGCGCCCGCGTCGAAGCCTTGGCGGCATCGAAAGCGCGCACCACCTCGACGCCGAACCGCGACCGCGCCAGCGGTTCATTGGTGAAGGCCTGAAGCGTGCGGATCGCGCCGATCAACTCAGAGGCGTAAGACGAGGCATCGGCCAGCGTGTCCTGCGCGCCGCGCGACAGCACCCGCACACGGCGGCCGAACGCAACGAGCGGCAACACGATCAGCGGAATGACCGCCAGCACGAAGCCCGACAGTTTCGGGCTGGTCACCACCATCATCGCCGAGGCGCCGAGAAACAGCACCAGATTGCGCAACGCGACCGAGACTGACGCGCCGACCGCCGACTTGATCTGCGTGGTGTCGGCTGTGAGGCGCGAGACCAGTTCGCCGCTATGTGCGGTGTCGAAGAAGGACGGCGACAGCGAGATCAGATGATTGAACACATCGCGCCGCAGATCGGCGACGATGCGCTCGCCGAGTGTGATCACGAGGTAGTAGCGCGAGGCGCTGGCCAGCGCGAGCACGGCCACCACGCCGATCATCACACCGAAGTAGCTGTTGATCAGCGCCACACCTTCGGGGCTGAAGCCGAAATCGATCATCCGCCGCACGGCGAGCGGCACCGCGAGTGTCGCCAGCGACGCCACGATCAGCGCGATCAGCGCGCCGAATGCCTGAGCGCGATAGCGCGCGACATAGGGCGCGAGCGCGAGCAGCGGCTTCAGCCGCAGACCGCGCCGCTTGGTGCCATCGGGGGTCTCGGATGGCGAAGGCCCGGACGCGGACGCATGGCCCGCGTCTGGCAAAGCCCCGGGCGCCGGGGCAGCCTCGCCCCCCTGGTTCCTGACCCGTTCCACCACGCTCATGAAATCCGATCCTTGATTGTGCCTCCCAGATAGGCCCCGGCAGCTCGGCTGGCAAATCTGGCGGCAGCGCTTGTCTCTGATGCCGCCGTGCGATATAGACCGGCCAAATTCGTCCCGACATCATCGACCATCAGGGCGCCCCGCGCCAAAGGATTTGCCATGAAACCCGAAATTCACCCGGATTATCATACGATTAAGGTCGTTATGACGGACGGGACCGAGTACATGACCCGCTCGACCTATGGCAAGGACGGCGACACGCTGAACCTCGACATCGACTCGAAGTCGCACCCGGCCTGGACCGGAGGCCAGCAGCAGATTCTGGACCGTGGCGGCCGTGTCTCGCGCTTCCAGAAGAAGTTCTCGGGCTTCCTCAAGAAGTAATCGTCCGAACCATCCGCTTATGAAAAAGCCCCGGCCATGCCGGGGCTTTTTGTTTGAACGGCGTCTGGTTGTTTGGACCTGTTGTATCCGGTCCCGCGCACGGCGATGCCGTCGGCATCCTTCAACCGCTAACTGCGCGATCAACGCTCGAATGCGGCCTTGAGCATATCGAGCTGCGGCATCAGCGGATTGCCCACCGGCATCCCCTCGCCCGGTGCCGTATGAATCGTGGCATCGAGCCGCCGCACCTTGTCCTGCAGCGCCACCGAGCGCGCGATCAGATCCTGCAAGGTCGGCGGCAGCTTCTCGAGCAGATCCGGCGCACCGGGCTCAGCCGCCGTGAGCTTGACCTTGGTCTTCTCGCGATTGGCCTGACTGAGAGTCATCTCGCCCTCTTTCACCGCGCGATGCAGCAGCAGCCATGACGCAAGCTGCATCAGGCGCGTGGTCAGGCGCATGCTTTCGGTGGCGTAGGTGAGGCTGGCCGGACGATCGAGCGCCTTGGCCTCGGCACGGCCGTCGCCATCGAGATAGGCGGCCGTCTCCTCGACCATATCCATGCCTTCACGGAACAGGGCGCTGAAAGCCGGAGAGTTCGTCAGGCGTTCACCCAGCAGAACAAGACCTTTTTCTGCCAATGACTGATCCGACATGGTTAACGCCTCACGCCCACTGTTACGCTGGATTTCTTATGATGAACAAATCATTGCGCGGGCGCGCCGCAGAGTCCAGCCGTCTCGGCACGGATGTGACGATATGGTTTCCGCACTCTGCACCATGACAACAAAAAAAGAGCCGCCGAAAACGGCGGCTTTTGAAAGTTGATAACAGGGAGGCGTCAAACAGAGTGGACAGGAGCCACTCGGTGTCCAAAACGAGGACAGTCGAGTCATAAACGCGAAAGCTTAATACCGTGTAAATGAAGCATTTCCTTTAACGTTTGTTTGCCAAACCACGCCTCGCATGTGCGTCACGTTTTGAACACATTGTTGGCGGCCTCACGCGAGGCGCGCTTCTTCGCCATCTCGGTTTTCAAACGCTCGACCTCTGCGGTAAGCAGCACGATCCGCTCGTTCAGATCCTCGACCGAGAGCAACGACAGGTCCTGCCCGATTTCATGACCGACCTTACGCCGCGGCTTGTCCTCATCGTCGATCGCCATTCCATCCTCCGAACCGTTTGCAACAGGATCAGCGTAGCAAATTCGGAACAGCGTCAACAAACAAGCGGTTGCCAGCGCCGGCCGGTCTGATTAAGCCAAATCGCAACAGTCCGCCGCGTCCGGCCTCCGCTCAATCACTGCAGGGACCCCATCATGACCAAGCTGCCATCCCACATGACTGTCATCGCCATCAGCAAGCCCGGCGGTCCCGAAATGTTGGTGCCCGAGCAGCGCGCAGTACCCGTCCCTGCTCCCGATGAAGTTCTGGTCAAGGTCGAGGCCGCCGGCGTTAACCGCCCGGACGTCCTGCAGCGCATGGGAAAATATCCGGTGCCTCCGGGCGCGAGCGATCTGCCGGGTCTCGAGATCGCGGGCGAAGTGGTGGCGCTTGGCGCCAAGGCCACCAAGCACAAGATCGGCGACAAGGTGATGTCGCTGACCTCCGGCGGCGGCTATGCCGAATATTGCGTGGCCCCTGATCTTCACGCCATGACCATTCCGCCGAACCTGTCGATGAGCGAGGCGGCGACGCTGCCCGAAACAGTGATGACGGTCTGGCACAACGTGTTCGAGCGCTGCGCCCTCAAGCCCGGCGAGACGCTGCTGGTTCATGGCGGCTCCTCCGGCATCGGCACCACCGCGATCCAGATGGCGAAGGCGTTTGGCGCCAAGGTGATCGTGACCGTCGGCTCGCAGGACAAATGCGATGCCTGCCTCAAGCTCGGCGCCGATGTCGCGATCAATTACAAAACGCAGGATTTTGTCGCCGAGGCAAAAGCCGCGACGGGCGGCGAAGGCGTCAACGTGATCCTCGACATGGTTGGCGGCGACTATGTCGACCGCAACTACGATGCGGCGGCCACCGAAGGCCGCATCGTGCAGATCGCATTCCTCGGCGGTCCCAAGGCCACGGCCAATTTCGGCAAGCTGATGATGAAGCGCCTCACCCACACCGGGTCGACGCTGCGGCCCCGCTCGGTCGCCGACAAGGCGGCGATGGTAAAGGCCATCGAGGCGACCGTCCTGCCGTGGATCGCGGCGGGCAAGGTCAAGCCGCTGATCGACAGCTCCTTTGCACTGCAGGATGCCGGCAAGGCCCATGCCCGGATGGAGACCAGCCAACATATTGGCAAAATTGTGCTCACGGTCGGCTCCGCCGCCAAGGTTTAACCCTCCCGGACAGGCTTAAACTCTTTGATTCATCTGCCATTCGTGGCATTTATCGCGTTCCCGCCGAGGTGATCCTCGCCTAGCGAACGCGGAGACTGACATTGCGATCGATCAGATGCTTCGCGCTGATGGCGTTGAGCTTCCTGGCGCTTGCCGCAACGCCGGCGCGTGCGCTCGACGCGGTGAGCGTGCGCACCGACGCGCCTGCGATCGACCTCACTGGCATCCTCGAATTCCAACGCAGCGACACCGACCGCATCCAGGTCTCGACCGCGCCCGGCACCGACGGCATCGTCCGCCGCATCGAAGTGCGCGCCCGCGAGGGTGGCCACAACTGGGTGGTGTTCGCGCTCACCAACAATACCGACGATCAGCTCGACCGCCTGATCGTGGTTCCGCATTATCGCATTGTCTCCTCCGGGTTGCTGTGGCCCGATCTCGGCCTGTCGCGCATCGCCACCATTACGCCGTCCACCGGCGACCGGCCGGAGCGACAGGACAGCGCCACCGCCGATATCTTCCGCCTCACGCTCGATCCTGGCGCCGTGGTGACCTACGTCGTCGAACTGCGCACCGACAAGGTGCCGCAATTCTATCTGTGGGAGCCGGAGGCCTATAAGGACAAGGTCAACTCCTTCACCCTGTATCAGGGCATCGTGATCGGCATCTCCGGCCTGCTGGCGCTGGTGCTGACCATCCTGTTCGTGGTCAAGGGCAGCATCATGTTCCCTGCGGCCGCTGCGCTCGCCTGGGCGGTGCTGGTCTATATCGGCGTCGATTTCGGCTTCTGGGGCAAGGTGTTCGACATGTCGATCGACGCCGAGCGGGTCTGGCGCGCCTCGGGCGAGGCCATGCTGGCGGCGACGCTGCTGGTGTTCGTCTTCGCCTATCTCAATCTGTCGCGCTGGCACGTGCGCTATTCGCACATCACCATCGGCTGGCTCGCCTTCCTCGGCGCGCTGGTGGCGCTCGCTCTGTTCGATCCCGCTGTCGCCTCCGGCATCGCGCGCATCTCGCTGTTCCTGATCGCTGGTTTCGGCTTTGCCCTGATCGTCTATCTGTCGACGCAAGGCTTCGACCGCGCGGTGTTGCTGATCCCGACCTGGTTCCTGTTCCTGGTCTGGGTGATCGCCGCCGGCATGACCGTGACCGGCGCCGTCACCAACGACATCGTCGGCCCAGCGCTGCTCGGCGGCCTCGTGCTGATCGTGATGCTGATCGGCTTCACGGTGATGCAGCATGCCTTCGCCGGCGGCGGCGCCACCAACGGTGTCGTCTCCGATGTCGAGCGCCGCGCGCTGGCGCTGACCGGCTCGGGCGATCTGATCTGGGATTGGGACGTCTCAGCCGACAAGGTGTTCACCAGCCCGGAAACCGAGAGCCTGCTCGGCCTCAAGCGCGGCGCGCTGGAAGGCCCGGCGGCGAAGTGGCTGGAGGTATTGCATCCGCTCGATCAGGACCGCTTCCGCGCCGCCCTCGACAGTGTACTCGACCAGCGCCGCGGCCGCCTGATGCAGGATTTCCGGCTGCGCACGCCGGACGGACATTTCGTCTGGTTCGCACTGAAGGCACGTCCCGTGGTCGGCTCCGATGGCGAAGTCGCACGCGTGGTCGGCACCCTTTCCGATGTCACCGAGCTGAAAAACTCCGAGGAGCGCCTGCTGCACGATTCGGTGCACGACAACCTCACCGGCCTGCCGAACCGCCAGCTCTTCATCGACCGTCTCAACGCGGTCGCGGCCTTCGTCAAATCAACGCCGGCACTGCGTCCGACCGTGATGGTGATCGACCTCGACCGCTTCAAGCAGGTCAACGACTCGGTCGGCATCGTGGTCGGCGATTCCATTCTGCTGACGCTGGCGCGGCGGCTCAGCCGCATCCTCAAGCCGCAGGACACGCTAGCGCGCATCGCAGGCGATCAGTTCGGCCTGCTGCTGACCTCCGAGCACGAGCCGGCCAAGATCACCGCTCTGGCCGAAACCATCCGCAAGGCCATCCGCGCGCCGATTGCCTTCAACGAGCGGGAGATTTTCCTCACTGCTTCGATCGGTCTGGCGCTCAGCGACCCGCAGGCGCCGCTGACCGATGAACTCATCAAGGATGCCGAGCTTGCGATGTACTATTCCAAGCGCATCGGCGGCGACCGCATCGATGTCTACAAGCCGGCGATGCGCGCGCGCAAGACCGATCGCCTGACGCTGGAATCGGAATTGCGCCGCGCCATCGAGCGTCAGGAGATCACCATCCTGTATCAGCCGATCGTGCGGCTGGAAGACCGTTCGGTCGCCGGTTTCGAGGCTCTGGCGCGCTGGGATCATCCCAAGCTCGGGCGCATGTCGCCGAGCGAGTTCATCTCCATCGCCGAGGAAATCGGCCTGATTGTCGATCTTGGCCTGTTCGTCATGGACACCACGGCCAAGCAGCTCAGCCAGTGGCAGCGCGCGGCGCGCGCCCGCGCCCCGGTGTTCGCCAGCGTCAACGTCTCCTCGCGCCAGTTGCTGCGGCACGATCTGATCCACGATATCCGCGGCGTGCTGTCGCGCTCGGCGGTGATGCGCGGATCGCTCAAGCTGGAACTGACCGAATCCCTGGTGATGGAGAACCCCGAACACGCCGCGCAGATGCTGCAGCGGGTTCGCGAACTCGGCGTTGGCCTGTCGCTGGACGATTTCGGCACCGGGCATTCCTCGCTGGCCTATCTGCAGCGTTTCCCGTTCGACACCATCAAGATCGACCAGTCGTTCGTCCGCGCGACGCGCAATGGCGGCCGGCCGGTGCTGCTGAAATCGATCGTGGCGATGGCGCATGATCTCGGCATGGAAGTCGTGGCAGAGGGCGCCGAGACCGATTCCGATGCGGTCGAGCTCTATCAATTGGGATGCGAGTTCGCGCAGGGCTTTGCTTTCGGCGAGCCGATGGACGCCGAAGCCGCAACCCGGCTGCTGACCGGCGAGCGGCCGGAGCCTACCAAAATCCGCCGCACCCTCGGGCTGAAGAAACCCGGCGCGGTCGCCACCCAGGAATAAACGCTGCAAACAAAGCTCAACGCCGGCCCGCGCGAGCAGGCTGGTTTTTGCGCCGCGATCAGGCGTGGCCTGCGGCGCCCGACAGCATTCCGATATCGATGCCGATCTTGCTCAGCGCCCGATGGTACTTGTCTTCGGTATCGCTTCCGAAAACCAGATCCGCATCGGCAGGACAGTGCAGCCAGCCATTGTGCTGAATCTCGTTCTCGAGCTGTCCAGGCGCCCATCCGGCATAGCCCAGCGCCAGGATGGCATGCTTGGGTCCGGTGCCGGTGGCGATCGCCTTGAGAATGTCGAGCGTCGCCGTGAGGCTAATCTTTTCGTCGATCGGCAGCGTCGCATCCTCGATCGAGAAATCGCTCGAATGCAGCACAAAACCGCGCCCGGTATCGACCGGTCCACCCCGCAGCACCTTCATGTGCTCAGCATGCTCGGGCAGCTTGATCTCCCCTTCCCTGTCGATGATCTCGAGCTGGACCAGGAGTTGCGGGAAGTCGATAGTGCCCGCGGGACGATTGACGATGATGCCCATCGCGCCGTCCGCGGAATGTGCACAGACGTAGATGACCGAACGCGCGAAGCGTTCATCATCCATGACCGGCATCGCAACCAGAAGCTGGCCGTCGAGATAAGTCGGAGCCGGCTCGGCATCCGCCGGTGGGTGCATGTCGCCGTGAGGTGATTTCATCTTCGGCGCCCGATTTTTGACCATCAATTGAGTCTCTTATCTTGCCCCAGACTGATATTGGGTGCCAACTCTGTCAATCAAGCTGCTTCGATCTGTCCCGCCCGCAATCACAGCCAATTCAATGGCCTGGCACCATCCCAGACTGTAAAGACGCTGACATGGATCACATTGTTCCCCGTTCTTTTCTTCATCTTTTGGCGGTTGCAGCGCTGACGTCTTTCGCTCCCGCGACATCGCAGGCGCAGGATGCCTCACCCTGGGTGACGGATGGGCACGCCTCCGTGCGCCTGCTCGCCGGTTCGCGCAACGGCGCCGTGCTGTTGGGCGGCATCGGCTTTAAGCTCGATCCGGGCTGGAAGACTTATTGGCGCACGCCGGGAGATTCCGGCGTGCCGCCGCGTTTCGATTTCTCCAAATCCGAAAATGTCGAAGCGGTGAACGTGCTGTGGCCCGCGCCGAAGAAATTTCCTGACGGCTCCGGCGGTTCCTCGCTCGGCTATCATGAACAGGTGGTGGTGCCGCTGCGCATCGTGGTGAAAAATCCCGACAAGCCGATGACGCTGCGCGCGCATGTCAGCTACGCCATCTGCGAGAAGCTGTGCGTGCCGATGGAGGCCGATCTCGAACTGCCGTTCGTCAGTGTCGCCAGCACCGAGGACAGCGCGCTCGCAGCCGCGCTCGACACCGTGCCAAAACCGGCCAATATCGGCGATCCCAACCCGCTCACCATCCGCGACGTCAAGCGCAGTGGAGCCAAGACCGTGCATATCGACGTTGCTGCGCCCGATGCCAAGGACGTCGGCCTGTTCGTCGAGGGTCCGACGCCGGACTGGGCGCTCCCCGTGCCCAAATTGCTCAAGCGCGAGCCGCACAACGTGCAGCGCTTCGCCTTTGATCTCGACGGCGTGCCATCAGGCACCGATCCGGCCGGAGCAGCGCTGAAATTCACGCTGGTGGGCAGCAACGGCCGCGCCTACGAATTCAACGTTAATCTGGACTGACGACACGCGAAGCGCCATCTAGGCCGGCCGATGCGGAGAGCGATGAGAAAGGCTGCCGTTCCATCGCGCCCCAAAAGCCTTTAGAACACCTTCATTGATCCAAGGAGATAGAAATGACCATCAAAGTTGGCGACCGCCTGCCTGAAGCCAAATTCACGGTGATGACCGACGAGGGTCCGAAGACCCGCACCACCGACGAGATCTTCAAAGGCAAGAAGGTCGCTCTGTTTGCCGTCCCCGGCGCCTACACCGGCACCTGCCACAAGATGCATATGCCGAGCGTTTTCCAGAACGCGGCGGCCATTAAGGCCAAGGGCATCGATACCATCGCTGTCGTCGCCGTGAACGACGTGTTCGTGATGAAGGCCTGGAAACGCGACACCGACATGAAGGACGAAGCGATCTATCTCGCCGACGGCAATGCCGAGTTCGCCAAGGCGCTCGGTGTCGAATTCGACGGCTCCGCGAAGGGTCTCGGCATCCGCTCGAAGCGTTATTCGATGCTGGTCGAGGACGGCGTGGTAAAGAAGCTCAACCTCGAAGACAATCCCGGCGAGGTCAAGGTTTCCGGCGGCGACACTTTGCTGTCGCAGCTCTGATCGTCAGCTCACTCTATCATGACAGATCATGCCCGGCTTCGTGCCGGGCATTTTGTTTGCATTGCTGTCGCGAACTTAGCGTCCGCGGTGTTCTGCAAGCCCGTCTCGCGCCAGTTGATCGGCGCGCTCATTCTCGGCATGACCGGCATGGCCCTTGATCCAGTGCCAGCGCACCTCATGTGGCTTGAGCGCGGCATCGAGCCGCTGCCACAGATCGGCGTTCTTCACCGGCTTCTTGTCGGAAGTTCGCCAGCCGTTTCTTTTCCAGTTGTGAATCCAGCCGGTGATGCCCTGACGCACATACTGGCTGTCGGTGGTGAGATCGACGACGGCAGGCCGCTTCAGCGCCTCCAGCGCGGAAATCGCCGCAAGCAGTTCCATGCGGTTGTTGGTGGTGGGGTTCTCCCCGCCCTTGAGTTCTTTCTCGATCTCACCGAAGCGCAGGATCGCGCCCCACCCGCCGGGCCCCGGATTTCCCGAACAGGCGCCATCGGTGAAGATCGTGACATGAGGCCGCGCCGCTTCGCTCACGCCGGATGTCCCGACATCTCGAGACCGTAATCGCCGACGCCCTTGACGCTCTGATGAAACCGCAGCTTGCGGACATATTCGAGTGGGTCCTTCGGCTTGACCAGCGCGCCGGGCGGGACGTTCAGCCAGTCGACCAAGCGCGTCAGCAGAAAGCGCATCGCCGCGCCGCGTGCCAGCAGCGGCAAGGCCTGTCGCTCGCCCTCCGACAGCTTGCGCACCTTCTCATAGGCGCCGAGGAAAGCGCGCGCCTTGGTAACGTTGAAGGAATGATCGATCTCGAAGCACCAGGCGTTGAGGCAAATTGCGACGTCATAGGACAGCAGATCGTTGCAGGCGAAATAGAAGTCGATCAGCCCGGACAGTTTCTCGCCGAGGAAAAGCGCGTTATCCGGGAACAGATCGGCATGAATGATGCCGCGCGGCAAATCCTGCGGCCAGCCGGCTTCCAGATGGTCGAGCTCTGCGCCAAGGAAATCGCGCAGCCCCGGCTGCACCTGATCGGCCCGCGCCGCCGCCATATCGAACAACGGCCGCCAGCCTGCCACCGACAGCGCATTGGCGCGCGTCATCGCAAAGTCGCCGCCAGCCAGATGTAGTCGCGCCAACGCCTCGCCGATCGCGGCGCAATGCGCAACGGTCGGCCGCCGCGGCCACATGCCTTCGAGAAAATCGATAATCGCTGCCGGGCGGCCGGCAAGCATGCCAAGCACTTCGCCCGCTCTGGTCGCAACCGGCTGCGGACAGCGGATGCCGTGCGCGGCGAGATGCGCCATCAGGCCGAGAAAGAACGGCAGGTCGTCTTTCGCCACCCGCTTTTCATACAGCGTGAGGAAGAAGTGGCCCTTGCCGGTATGCAGCAGGAAATTGGAGTTCTCGACACCTTCGGCGATGCCCTTGTAGGAGAGCAATTCGCCGATGTCGTAACGTGACAGAAACTCCGCAAGCTCTTCGGCGGCGACGTCGGTGTAAACCGCCATCGCGGCTTACTCCGCTGCGGTTTCGTGCCGCAACGGCCGGGGCAGCGGGAAGAATTCGTTTTCTTCCGCGGCGGACACCGTCTCCACGCTCAGCTTATAGTGCGCGGCGAAGGCATCCATGATCTCCTCGACGATCACTTCCGGCGCGGATGCGCCCGCGGTGATGCCAAGCCGTCGGACACCCTCGAATTTCGACCAGTCGAGTTCGGACGCGCGTTGCACCAGCACCGATACGTTGCAGCCCTCGCGCTCGGCGACCTCGCGCAGGCGCTGCGAGTTGGACGAGTTCGGCGAGCCGACCACGATCATGGCATCGACGTTCGGCGCCACCTTCTTCACCGCAAGCTGACGGTTGGTGGTGGCGTAGCAGATGTCTTCCTTGTGCGGCCCGTCGATATCGGGGAAGCGCTCCTTGAGCACCGCGACGATTTCCTTGGTGTCATCGATCGACAGCGTGGTCTGCGTGACGAAAGCGAGCTTGGAGGCATCCTTCGGCTGGAAGGTGCGCGCGGCTTCCATGGTCTCGATCAGCACCACGGCGCCCTTGGGCAACTGGCCGAGGGTTCCCACCACCTCCGGATGGCCGGCATGGCCGATCAGGATGATCTCGCGCCCACGCTTGAAGTGAATCGCCGCCTCGCGGTGGACCTTGGTGACCAGCGGGCAGGTGGCATCCAGCGTGAAGAAATTGCGCTTGTCGGCTTCGCTCGGGATCGCCTTCGGCACGCCATGGGCGGAAAACACCACCGGCGCATCGGTCTGCGGGATCTCGTCGAGTTCCGAGACGAAAATCGCGCCTTTTTCTCGCAGGCTTTCCACGACATAGCGGTTATGCACGATTTCGTGACGGACATAGACCGGCGCGCCATACAGCTTGAGGGCGCGTTCAACGGTATCGATGGCCCGCACCACGCCGGCGCAGAAGCCACGGGGGGAACAAAGCACGATGGAAAGCGAGGGTTTTTGCGTTTCTTGGGTCATTTTGAACCGGAATCCCGCCGGATAGGACGAATCAGGGCGATCTGGCAGCGAATTGACAGGATCGAAGCTGGAAAGGACTTGGGACTGCCCTCCCCGTCCTGTCAAGGGCGAACCCATTGCACGGCCGGCCCCCGCCAGATTATATAGGACCAATTCCCGTCATCGCTGATGACCAGACGGCTTCGCCCCTCAAAAGGCGGGCGAAGCACAAAGGAGATTTGCCCATGAGCAACGCACCGCTGATGCCGAAAGCGACGGCCGTCTGGCTGGTCGATAATACCGCTCTGTCCTTCGACCAGGTTGCTGAATTCACCAAGATGCACCCGCTGGAAATCCGGGCCATCGCCGACGGCGACGCCGCCCAGGGCATCAAGGGCATGGACCCGATCTCCACCGGCCAGCTCACCCGCGAGGAGATCGAGCGCGGCGAGAACGACCCCAACTACCGTCTCAAGCTCGCCGAATCCAAGGTGGTGCTGCCGACTGCGGCCAAGAAGAAGGGTCCGCGCTATACCCCGGTGTCGCGCCGCCACGAGCGCCCGAGCGCGATCCTCTGGCTGGTGCGCAACCATCCCGAGCTCAAGGACAGCCAGATCATGCGTCTCGTCGGCACCACCAAGACGACGATCGCGAGCGTGCGCGAGCGCACTCACTGGAACGCTTCGACGCTGACGCCGATGGATCCGGTGACCCTCGGCCTATGCTCGCAGATCGAGCTCGACTTCGAGGTGCAGCGCGCGGCCAAGGAAAAGCCTGCCGCGCAGCAATATGGCGGCGCAACGCTGCTGCCGGCGTCCGAGACCACCGCCCGCCGCGAGGCTGAGCAGCAGACCGGCACGACCGACCGCGATCGCGACGACATGGATGTCGATGCGGTGTTCGCCAAGCTGAAAAATATCGGTGGTGGCAAGAAAGCCGACGACGAGGATTAATCGCTTATAAGCGACAGGACGCGCGCTCGCGGCGCGCGCCTGATTTTCTAAATCTGAAACGTCACCACGCGATTATTTGCCGGCCTTGCCGCCGGCTTTATCCTTTGCCTTGTCCGCCTTGGCTCTGGCGCGCGCATCGGCAATCGCGAGCTTGAACTGCTCGGCCGTCAGCGTGGTGGGAATCCGGAACGTTCCGACAATGAATGACGGCGTGCCTTGAAAGCCGAAGGCCTCGGCCTGCGCATTGTTGCGCCGGAGCAGCGCCTCAATCTCCGTCTTGTGGCTTTCAAGATCGCTCTTGGCCTTGGCGACATCGATACCGGCGCTTGCCAGCGTCTCCTCGATCACGCCCTCGGTGAGACGGCCGATCTTTCCGATCAGCGCATAATGCGCCGCCGCGTATTTTCCCTGATACTTGGTTGCAAGCACCAGCCGTGCCGCATAGGGCGACGGACTGCCGAGAATCGGCCAGTCCTTGAGGATCAGGCGAATACGGCCGTCTTCTTTCACCACCTTGTCGAGATCGGGCGAGACCTTTTTGCAGTAAGGGCATTGGTAGTCGTAATACTCGACGATGGTGATATCGCCATTCGGATTACCCAGCACCGGCATATCCGGATCGCGCAACACGCTCTCGCGGGAGGTTGGATCGACGGCCTGCGCCGAAGCCAGCGAGACCGGCAGCACCATGGTTGCACTGATCACCATGGCCGCACCGATCCGGCCCATACGATTCCCGCTAAAAATCATGATCTCCTGCTTCCGCTGCGGCACGCCGTCTTGCGGCCATTCCGCAGGGTCCGTGCAGTCATTGCCTATACGCAAAAATAGCCGGTTTGTTACATCACGTTTTGCAGAAGAGGCGTGATCATCGCGGCAAGTCGTCCGCGTCCGGCCACAGGCTCAGCGCCGGTTGAGCATATCCTCGGCGAGATTCCTGTGCGCGCGTTCAAGCCTTGCATCCGAACTGCCGCGCACCGCCGCGACATCACGATTCTTGCGGCACGCAACATAAGCGGACGAGCCGGACGGGCCAGCATTGGCACGGCAATAGGCATCGTCATCGACCGTAGGGGCCGGCTGCGCGCTCGCCGATGTCTCCTGATTGATCTGCGCGCACCCGGCCAGAGGCGGGGCGAGCGCAAGCACGCCCATCATCAATGTAAACCGGATCGAACGCACGCCGCTCTCCTAGCTAAGCTCGATGCTGCCATCCACCGCAAACGTCAAATCCACGCCGCCGATGGTCAGAACCATCTTGGCCGGGAGTTTCTCGTCGCCTTTCAGGCGGCCATTCGCAACGCCGGCGCGGATGGCCTTTTCGATCTCCTGCTGACTGGTAACTCCGACTTTTTTGAGGAATTTCCTCATGCTGATGTTGAAGGTCTCTTCATCCATGACGATTCTCCTCTGTCACAAGCGGCCTTCCAATGCGCTCTTGATCTCGTCGAGCGCCTTGGGGTCCTCGATGGTAGCAGGCATCGTCCACGAATCGCCATCGGCAATCTTCTTGATGGTACCACGCAAGATCTTGCCCGAACGGGTCTTGGGCAGCCGCCCGACCGTGACCGCCAGTTTGAACGCCGCCACCGGGCCGAGTTTTTCGCGCACCAGCGCCACCACGTCGCGCTCGATCTCGCTTGGGGATTTGCTGACCCCCGCCTTGAGCACGATGAGACCGCAGGGAATCTCGCCCTTGACCGCATCCTTGATGCCGAGCACGGCGCATTCGGCGACGTCGGGATGCGAGGCGAGAATTTCCTCCATGCCGCCGGTGGAGAGACGGTGACCCGCGACATTGATGATGTCATCGGTGCGGCCCATCACGAAAATGTAGCCGTCCTCGTCCTTATAACCGGCATCTGAGGTTTTGTAGTAACCGGGGAATTCGGTGAAATACGCCTCCTTGCAGCGCTCGTCCTGCTGCCACAGCGTCGGTAGGCAGCCGGGCGGCAAGGGCAGCTTGATCACGATCGAACCCATCTTGTCGGCGGGGACCGGCTTCGACGCCTCATCGACGATATCGACCTGATAGCCCGGCATCGCCACCGTGGGCGAGCCGTGCTTGACCGGAAGCGCGCCGAGGCCGACCGGATTGCCGGCAATGCACCAGCCGGTCTCGGTCTGCCACCAGTGATCGATCACCGGACGCTGCAGATGCTTCTCCGCCCATTCCACGGTCGGCGGATCGGCGCGCTCGCCCGCCAGGAACAAGGTACGGAAACTCGACAGATCGTATTTGCGGATGAAGCTGCCGTCCGGATCCTCCTTCTTGATCGCACGGAACGCGGTCGGCGCTGTGAAGAACGCCACCGCCTTATGCTGCGAAATCACGCGCCAGAACGCGCCTGCATCCGGCGTGCCGATCGGTTTGCCCTCGTACATGATCGAGGTCGCGCCATGGAACAGCGGGCCGTAGATGATGTAGCTGTGGCCAACCACCCAGCCGATGTCGGAGCCGCACCACCACACCTCGCCCGGCTTCACGCCATAGAGGCTGAACATCGACCATTTGATCGCGACCAAATGCCCGCCATTGTCGCGCACCACACCTTTCGGCACACCGGTGGTGCCGGAGGTATAGAGGATGTAGAGCGGATCGGTCGCGAGCACCGGCACGCAGTCGGCGGATTTCTTCGCGGCCATCGCCTTGGCGCGCAATTCACTCCAGTCGTGATCGCGGCCCTTGACCAGATCGCAACCCTGCTGCGGCCGCTGCAGAATGATGCAGGATTGCGGTTTGAAGTTCGCGATCTTGATCGCATCGTCGAGCAGCGGCTTGTATTGCACGATGCGGCCCGGCTCGAGGCCGCAGCTTGCCGATAGCACCAGCTTGGGCTGCGCATCGTCGATGCGGGTCGCAAGCTCCTTGGCGGCGAAGCCGCCGAACACGACAGAGTGGATCGCACCAATGCGGGCACAGGCCAGCATCGCGATCATCGCTTCCGGCACCAGCGGCATATAGATGACAACGCGGTCGCCCTTGGCGACACCGAAATCCTGCATCACCGCGGCGAAGGCCTTCACTTCGTTCAGCAGTTCGGCGTAGGTGAACTTTGTGACGGTGTTGGTCAGCGGCGAATCGTGAATCAGCGCCGTCTGGTTGGCACGGCCGCCGAGCACATGACGATCGAGCGCGTTGTAGCAGGTGTTGACCACGCCGCCCGCGAACCAGCGGCCATAAAGTCCCATGGAGGGATCGAACACCTTCTTCGCCGGCTCGATCCAGTCGATCTCCCGCGCCGCCTCCCCCCAAAACCCTTCCGGATCGCGCAACGAACGCGCATGCAGTTCGGCATAACGGCTGGCGGCATTGTCGGTCATCGCTTGATCTCCTGAAGGCGGATTTCCTCGGCGTTTCTTATTGTTGCGACAGCACGGCACATCTTACCACCGCTTGCCCGCAAATTCAGGGGCTTGCAGATGGCCCTATTCCAAAGCCCGATGTTTGGCTTCGGACAAACCGATGCAAGAGACCTGATCTACAACAGGTGGCCGGATACGATATCTGCGTAAATAGTTATTTCGTCGCACTCTTTTGCGACAGCGGCATCCGCGCCCCGAGTTGCTCTATCTCAAGGGCCAGCGCTTTACGATGCGCCAGCGCAATCTCGAGCGTGGGATCGAGGCGCCCGGCACGCGTGAAATCGGCCAGTGCGCGTGGCCGATCGCCCTTGGCTTGGTACGCTATGCCGCGATGGAGATAGAACGGCGCGGCGAGAGGCTGCAGTCGGATCGCCTCACTATAGTCTGCGATCGCTTCGTCATAAGCCTTGGCGAGAGCATGCTGCTGCCCGCGGCGATCATAAGAAGCGGCATCGAGCACGGCCAATTCGTTCGTGGCATCGCCGGTTCCAAACCGCTCGGTCGCGGGCAGATCGCACGCCCGCATCACCGTGACATCGGTCCCTGCAGGACGACCCAGAATATCGGACAATGTCCGGCATGTGCCGGCCGCGCAAATCCGCCATTCGCCCGCCAGTCCGGAATTGCCAAGCGCAACCTCCGGCAATGCCGCCAGTTTCGGTTGCCAGTGAAACCAGCCATCCCTGAGATGCGCTTCGGGCGGCGGCTCCATCCCCGCGCCCGATCCCTTGACACGGGCTTCGACGATCTCAAGCCCCTGCGGCGTGACGCGCCAGTCCTCCTGCCACTCAATCTTCTCGATCGAGTGGGTCCAGGCCAGCATGAAGGCCGCCACCGAGAGCGACTTGACTACACCGGCGGATGCGAGACACAGGCTCACGCATCACTCCTTGGCCTTGTTCACACCGCGGCTGCGACCGGTGCCGGCCGCTTGCGCCACTGCCAGAGCACGGAGACGATCCCGAGCACCAAGCCGACCTCGTCGCTGTAGGGGAATTCCCCGAGCAGGAACAGCGCTGCGATGAAAGCCATGATGCGCTCGATCACCGACATCCGCGTGAACAGGAAGCCGATTGCCACCATGCCGAACAAGCCGATCGCGATCAGCGCCTTGATCGAGGCATAGATCACCGCGCCATAGAAGCCGAGCTTGGCTTCCATCGGATCGCCCGTCTGCAACATCAGGGCCGGCGAATACACCGCGATGAACGGAATGACATAACCGGCAAGGGCAATGCGCATCGCTTCCCAGCCGATCTTGTCCGGGTTCTCCTTGGCGATCGGCGCAGCCGCGAACGCTGCAAGCGCCACCGGCGGCGACAGGTCGGCCATGATGCCGTAGTAGAATGCGAACATGTGGCTGACGATCAGCGGCACGTCGAGCTTCGACAGCGCAGGCGCGGCCAGCGCGGCGACGATGATGTAGGTCGGGATCGTCGGGATGCCGGTGCCGAGCAGGATCGACAGGATCATGGTAAGGATCAGCGCGAGGAACAGGCTGTGCTCGCCAAGGCCGATCACCCAGCTTCCGAACACCGTGCCGACGCCGGTTTGCGTCATCATGCCAATGATGACGCCGACGATGGCGCAGGCCATGCCCACCGTTAACGAAGACTTGGCGCTGTCGGCAAGCGAGTCACGACAGGCAACCAGCGTCGCGCGGCCGCCGCGGGTGATGGCACAGATTGCAACAAGCACTCCGACAACCGCCGCGACATAGCGGATATCGACATTGCTGCCGTTGCGGAACAGTGATCCGACAATGAGCGCAAGCCCGATCCAGAAGATGTAGCGAAGCACCGTGTGCGGGAAGCCGGCGACAATGCTAGCCCCGAGAATCAACGCCACCGTCAGCGCAAGGCCCATGCTGCCGGCGTAGAGCGGCGTGAAACCCTCGAACAACATGAAGATCAGCGCGATCAACGGCAACACCAGGAACCAGCCATTCACCAGAGCCTTCAGCGCGCTCGGAATCTCCTCCTTCTTCATGCCGACGAGACCGTGCTTGCCGGCCTCCAGATGCACCATCCAGAACGCCGAGGCGAAATAGAGGACCGCCGGGATCACCGCCGCCTTGACGATCACGGCGTAATCGACACCGAGCGTCTCGGCCATGATGAAGGCGACCGCGCCCATCACCGGCGGCATGATCTGCCCGCCCATCGAGGCGGTAGCCTCGACGCCGGCCGCGAAGGCGCGGCGATAGCCGAACTTGATCATCAACGGAATGGTGAACTGGCCGACGGTGACAACGTTGGCGACGCCCGAGCCCGAGATGGTGCCCATCATGCCCGAGGCGACCACGGCGACCTTGGCGGGACCACCGCGCGTGCGGCCGAACGCACCGAGCGAGACGTCGGTGAACAGCTTGATCATGCCGGCGCGCTCAAGGAAGGCGCCGAACAGAATGAAGAGGAAAATGTAGGTCGCCGACACATAGATCGGCACGCCGTAGAAGCCCTCAGTGCCGTAGGACAGATGGGTGATGATCTGATCGAAATCATAACCGCGATGGTTGAACGGCGACGGCAGATACTGGCCGAAGAACCAGTAGACCAGACAGGCGCCGCACATGATCGGCAGCGCGGCTCCCATCAGGCGCCGCGTGCCATCGAAGATCAGCACCGCAAGGACGGTACCGACGACAAGGTCGAGATGGGTGGGATCGCCGTCACGGGCGACGAGGTCGGCGTAATACAGCCACTGATACAGGCCGCAATAAAATCCGACACCGCCGATCGCCCAGCCGATCGCGCGTTGCCAGTCGGTCTTGGCGGTGAAGTTGGTGACGAGGCCATAGGACAACAGGATGATGAAACCGACATGGATGCCGCGCACCGCCTGGCTCGGAAGGAAGTTCCATGCCGCGATGATGATCTGGAAAGTCGCGAACGCGATACCGATGGCATAAGCGAGCCGGCCCCACCAGCCCGGCCCGAAACCCTCCGGAAAGCCATGCTCGAAATTATCGAGCTCGACGTTGATGTGCTCCTGCGTTCCGTATTCCTGCAGCATCGCTCTCCCCGCTCCTGTCGATGCAGCGCCACTCAAACTGTGGCGCGGTCTCTCCGGCCCGCGACGTGAACCCGCCTGTTTTTGCTGGGCCAAGATGGGGATGGCCGGGACAAGCCCGGCCATCCGTCAAATGAAGTGTCGCAAAACGCTTACTTCAGGACCCCCTTTTCCTTGAAGTAGCGGATCGCGCCCGGATGCAGCGGCGCCGGACTTCCCGCCGCGGCGGTCTCCAGCTTGATGCTCTTGCCGGCAACATGGGCATTCACGAGTTCGGGCAGATTCTCGAAGATCTGCTTGGTCATCTGATAGGCGAGATCGTCCGACACCGCCGAGCTGGTGACGAGATAGTTGATCACCGCCGCTGTTTCCACGTCAGCCGTCTGACCGGTGTAGGTGTTGGCCGGAATGACCACCGACACGAACGGAGGTCCGATCTTCTCCACGGTGGCCTTCGGCACCGCCACGACGTTAATCGGCGAGGAGCTTGACAGATCCTTCAACGACGCGACGCCGAGACCCGCCGACTGCAGCGTGGCATTGAGCTGACGGTTCTTCATCAGGTCCACGGATTCGGCGAATGGCAGATACTCGACCTTGCCGAGATCGCTGTAGCTCATGCCGGCGGCCTTGAGGATCGCGCGCGAATTGAGCTCGGTGCCCGATTTCGGTGCACCGACCGACAGCGTCTTGCCCTTGAGGTCGGCCAGGGTCTTGATGCCGCTATCGGCGGTGGCGACGATCTGGATGTAGTTCGGATAGATCGCGGCCAGCGTGCGCAGCTTGGTCAGCTTCTTCTTGAAGCCGGCCTCCTCGTCACCTTCGACCGCCGCCTTGAGGGAATCGCCAAGCGTGAAGGCGAGTTCGCCGCGGCCCTGCTCGATCAGATTGAGGTTCTCGACCGACGCCTTGGTGGCCTGCACCTGCGTCTTCACGCTCGGAATCTTTTCGCCGTAGATTGTCAATCGGCGTTGAACTTTGACCCCGTATCGGCGTCCAATTTTGACCCCTTCGCGCGGCGTGGTTTGAGGGTAGCGCTCGTCTCGTCGGAGCTGGCCGGGATTGCGGAGACGAGACGAGCGCGGGTGGCGTGATCGTCGTCGCGGCTTTTGAATCGCCAGCTGTCGTTACCGGTTTC
>CAYLLZ010000006.1:0-189837 GCA_964384815.1 uncultured Afipia sp.
TCGCGGTCGATGACGGCATCGCGATGGGCCATGACGGCATGCTCTACAGCCTGCCGTCGCGCGAGATCATCGCCGACAGCGTCGAATACATGGTCAACGCGCATTGCGCCGACGCCATGGTGTGCATCTCCAATTGCGACAAGATCACTCCCGGCATGCTGATGGCCTCGCTGCGGCTCAACATTCCGACGGTGTTCGTCTCGGGCGGCCCGATGGAGTCGGGCAAGGTCACGCTCAACGGCAAGGTGCATTCGGTCGATCTGATCGACGCCATGGTCGCCGCGGCCGACGACACGGTGAGCGACGCGGATGTCGAGGTGATCGAACGCTCTGCCTGTCCGACCTGCGGATCGTGCTCGGGCATGTTCACGGCGAATTCGATGAACTGTCTGACCGAGGCGCTCGGCCTCTCTCTGCCCGGCAACGGTTCGGTGCTCGCCACCCACGCCGACCGCAAGGGTCTGTTCGTCGAGGCCGGACATCTGATCGTCGACCTCGCCCGCCGCTATTACGAGCAGGACGACGCCAGCGTCCTGCCGCGCAGCATCGCGAGCTTCAAGGCGTTCGAGAATGCGATGACCCTCGATATCTCGATGGGCGGCTCGACCAACACCGTGCTGCATCTGCTGGCGGCCGCCTATGAAGGCGAGGTGCCGTTCACCATGAAGGACATCGACCGCCTGTCGCGCCGCGTGCCGGTGCTGTGCAAGGTCGCGCCTTCGGTCGCGGACGTGCATCTGGAAGACGTGCACCGCGCCGGCGGCATCATGGGCATCCTCGGCGAGCTCGATCGCGCCGGCCTGATCGACGCCAGCCTGCCGTCGGTGCACAGCGCTTCGCTCAAGGACGCGCTGGAGCGCTGGGACATCAAGCGCAGCAAGAGCGAAAGCGTGCGGACCTTCTACCGCGCGGCGCCGGGCGGCGTGCCGACCCAGGTCGCGTTCAGCCAGGACAAACGCTACGCCGAGCTCGATGCCGACCGTGCCAAGGGCTGCATCCGCGATGCCGAACACGCCTTCTCGAAGGATGGCGGCCTCGCCGTCCTGTACGGCAACATCGCGCGCGACGGCTGCATCGTGAAGACCGCGGGCGTCGATGACAGCATTCTGAAGTTCAAGGGCACCGCCCGCATCTTCGAAAGCCAGGATGCGGCGGTCGAGGCCATTCTCGGCAACAGGATCAAGGCCGGCGACGTCGTCCTCATTCGCTACGAGGGACCGCGCGGCGGACCGGGCATGCAGGAAATGCTGTATCCGACCAGCTATCTGAAGTCGAAGGGCCTCGGCAAGCAATGCGCGCTGATCACCGACGGCCGCTTCTCGGGCGGCTCATCGGGCCTGTCGATCGGCCATGTCTCACCCGAGGCGGCGGAAGGCGGTGCGATCGGCCTGGTCGAGGAAGGCGACATCATCGAGTTCGACATTCCGAACCGCTCGGTGCATCTGGCCGTCAGCGACGAACAGCTCGCGGCGCGGCGCGCGGCGATGGAGGCGCGTGGCGAGACGGCGTGGAAGCCCACCAAGCCGCGCACGCGCAAGGTATCGATGGCGCTGAAGGCCTATGCGGCGTTCGCCACCAGCGCCGCACAGGGCGCGGTGCGCGTCGTGCGCGACTGATCCTGGATTCCTGAAACGACAAAGCCGCAGCGTTCTCGCGCTGCGGCTTTTTTATTGACGTGAGTTCGCTGAAATCAGATTACGCGGCGGTCGCCGGCGGCATCGCCAACACCGAATAGAGCGCCTGCGCATCACGCGAGGCGCGCAGTTTCTTGGCAACATCCTGATCGCGCAGCAGGCGGGCGATCCGCGCCAGTGCCTTCAGATGATCGGCGCCCGCGCCTTCCGGCGCCAGCAGCAGAAACAACAGATCGACCGGCTCGCCATCCATCGCCTCGAAATCGATCGGGCGCTCCAGCCGCGCGAACATGCCGAACAGTTTGTCAAGCTTCGGCAGCTTGCCGTGCGGAATCGCAATGCCGTAACCGACCGCCGTGGTGCCGAGCTTCTCGCGCTGCAGCAGTACCTCGAAGATCGCGCGCTCGTTCTGTCCGGTCAGCCCAGCCGCATGCGCCGCCAACTCCATCAGCGCCTGCTTCTTGTTGTTGACTTTCAGCGCCGGGAGAATCGCCCCCGGCGCGACGAGGTCGGTAATCGTCATGGATCGTTCCGATGAAGTTGAACCGTTTTGACGGCTAAAAGAGATGACCACTATGGAGGTGGAGTTGCGTCAAGCCATATTCAAGCCGGCAACCCCGGAGCCCATCCGGGGTTATACTCTTTCAAGGCGGCGGGACCATATTGTCGGTCCGGGAGGGCGTCAAGCCGCCGATCATCCACCTTTAGCTGCTTGCCGGTGGATCAACCCAGCCCAGATTGCCGTCCGAACGTCGGTAAATGACGTTAACGCGGCCGCTGCTGCCATGCTGGAACACCATGGCGGACGCGCCGGTGAGATCGAGTTCCATCACCGCCTCGCTGACCGAAAAACGCCGCAGCGATTCGGTCGATTCGGCGATGATCACCGGATTGAACGCGGTGACTTCTCCCTCCGCCTCGCTGTCCATGCCTTCGATGACATAGCTCGAGGCGGAGATCGCCGCGCCGTCGAGCGCGGCAAGCGCGGCGGACGCCGCATGGGCCTTGCGCGCAGAGCGATCCTTCAGACGGCTCTTGTAGCGGCGCAGCCGCTTCTCGATCTGGATCAACGCCTGATCGGCGCTGGCATACGCATCCGCCGCCATCGCGTCGGCTTCGAGCGTGATTCCCGAATCAAGGTGAAGCGCACAATCGGTGCGGAATCCAAAACCGTCCTTACTGAGTGTGATGTGGCCTGAATAATTTCCGTCAAAATATTTTCTGAGAACTTCCTCGGTGCGGGCGATGATGCGTTCACGCAGAGCTTCACCAACACTGATGCTTTTTCCAGAAACTCGGAGGGTCATGTCTTCCTCGCTCCTTGGTCAGACCGGCCACAAGGATCGCCAAACGCCGCGCGAAGGTCAAGCCGGGGCGGTGTCGCGGGATCGGTCAGTGGACGATGATGATAATGACGATGGCGTCGTTGTGTTGAGAGCATGGCCGAGCATGCCCTGCTTGTCGCGGCGACGCTGTACCGATGACGGAATTCGCATGGCCTCACGATACTTCGCGACCGTTCTTCGGGCGATATCAATTCCGTCACCGCGCAAACGTTCCACCAGCGTATCATCCGACAGTATAGCACCTGGCTCTTCGGCGTCGATCAACTGTTTGATGCGGTGCCGCACCGATTCGGCGGAATGCGCTTCCCCGCCATCCGCCGATGCGATCGACGCCGTGAAGAAGTATTTCAATTCAAAAATACCGCGGCTGGTCGCCATGTACTTGTTGGCGGTCACCCGCGAAACGGTCGATTCATGCATCTGGATAGCATCGGCGACCGCCTTCAGGTTGAGCGGACGCAAATATGCC
Source organism: uncultured Afipia sp. (assembly GCA_964384815.1). Lineage (GTDB taxonomy): Bacteria > Pseudomonadota > Alphaproteobacteria > Rhizobiales > Xanthobacteraceae > Afipia. The sequence continues at coordinate 3,450 of CAYLLZ010000006.1, forward strand.
ACGCCCTGCGTGAAAAAACCGTCCTGCTGACGCACGATCTCCGACGCCACTTTCAGGATGGTGCGGGCGCGCTGATCCAGCGCGCGCACCAGCCAGGTTGCATTCTGCAGACAGTCGGTGAAATAGGATTTGTCGCCATCCTTACGCAGGGTCTTCGACAATTCCGCATAATAGCTCTGGTTGACGAGCACCTTCGGCAAGGTGTCGCTGTTGAGTTCGACCAGCCAGCCGCCATCGGGGCCGGGCCGCACATAAACGTCGGGCACCACGGTCTGCGCCCGGGTCGATCCGAATTTCAGACCAGGCTTGGGATCGAGATGGCGGATCTCGCCGATCATCTCGGCGATGTCCTCGTCATCGACGCCGCAGATCTTGCGCAGGCCGGCAATGTCGCGTTTGGCAAGTAGATCGAGGTGTTCGACCAGCGCCTGCATCGCCGGATCGAAGCGATCGCGTTCGCGCAGTTGAATGGCAAGACATTCGCTGAGCGACCGCGCGCATATGCCGGGCGGGTCAAACGTCTGCAGCACCGCGAGCATGGCATCGACGGCATCCTGCGTCGCGCCGAGCCGTTCCGCGGCTTGTCCTAGATCAACCGGCAGATAGCCGGCATCATCCACCAGATCGATCAGGTACTGACCGATCATGCGCTGAGAGGGATCGGTCACCGACACCGCGAGCTGCTCGGCAAGGTGATCGTGCAACGACAGCTCGGCCGCGACGAACGCCTCCAGATTGTAATCGTCGTCGTTCGATGCGCCCCCACCCCATTCGGTGTAGGCGGTCGGCGCCGCGTCCTGCGCGTTACGCGCGGCGGCTTCCGAAGGCTCCTCGGAAAACACGTTGTCGAGACCGCTGTCGAAGGTCTGTTCCATGTCGGCTCGGGTGCCGAGATCGCGGTTGATCCAGTCTTCCGCCGGAGCATCGAAGCTTTCACGCGACGCCGGACCATCGCCGTCGGACGCCGACGATCCGCCGAGGTCGTCGCCGAAATCCTCCTCGCCGCCATCCGCCGATTTCGACAACGCGGTGCGGTCGGCGGCTGTCTCGATGGCGCCCTCGCCGCGCACCGGTGGCTCGTCGTCGCTGGCGCGTTCCAGCAGCGGATTGCGTTCGAGTTCCTCCTCGACAAAGGCGGCCAGATCGAGGTTCGACAGTTGCAGCAGCTTGATCGCCTGCATGAGCTGCGGCGTCATCACCAGCGACTGCGACTGGCGAAACTCCAAACGTTGCGTGATCGCCATAGGCCAGGACCCGATCGTAACTGGTCCGATTCTTGCTTATTTACGCAAGAATGTACACGGCTTGACGGATCGGAAATTCAGTCGGAAGGGGCATCAGCCGTGCGGCGAGTCGCCGCCGCATGGGCGCGGCCGTTTGGGAAGCCGGCCGGAGCGTCCGGATCAAACGCTAGAGACGGAACTCGTCGCCGAGATAGAGGCGGCGGACGTCCGGATCGTTGACGATCTCCTCGGGGTGACCTTCGGTCAGCACCTCGCCGGCGTAGACGATATAGGCGCGGTCGGTCAGGCCGAGCGTTTCGCGGACATTGTGGTCGGTAATCAGCACGCCGATGCCGCGATTGGTGAGATGGCGCACCAGTTGCTGGATGTCGCCCACCGCGATCGGATCGATGCCGGCGAACGGCTCGTCGAGCAACATGTAGTTCGGCCGCGAGGCCAGCGCGCGCGCAATCTCGACGCGCCTCCGCTCACCGCCGGACAGTGCAATCGCCGGCGACTTGCGTAGCCGCGTGATGTGGAATTCCTCGAGCAGCGAGGTCAATTCCTGCTCGCGCTTGCGGCGATCCGGCTCGACCACTTCGAGCACGGCGCGGATGTTGTCTTCCACGGTGAGTCCGCGGAAGATCGATGCTTCCTGCGGCAGATAACCGATGCCAAGCCGCGCGCGCTGATACATCGGCATCGCGGTGACGTCGTGGCCATCGAGTTCGACACGGCCGCGATCGGCCTTGATCAGGCCGGTGATCATGTAGAACACCGTGGTCTTGCCTGCGCCGTTCGGACCGAGCAGGCCGACCGCCTCGCCGCGGCGGACATAGATGCTGACGCCACGCACCACCTTGCGCGAGCCGAAACTCTTTTCGATGCCGTGGATCGCAAGATAGCCGGTGCGGACGCGTGGCTGCGCAGCGCCATTTCCCTCACGCCGCGGCTGCGGCCGCTGCTCCGCGCGCGGCGGTTCGGCGGAAATATCGCGCGGGATCGGCGGCGCATGACGCTCGAACGATGCCGGATCGTAGGGTGCCGATCCGTAAGATGCGGGATCGTACGCCGGATCGTAGGCAGCGCCTTCATATTCGGGATAGTCAGGCTCAGTGGCGCGCACCGGGGCCGCCTCGCGCCGCACCGGCGCATCGCGCATCGGCTCGCGTGCCGTCGGCACGCCGCGGATGGTGTTGAAGATGTCGCCCATTCGTTCGCCCAGCGACGTGATGTCGGCGGGCGACCGCGCAAAGCCCTGCCGTCCCCGGACCGGGGTTCGGCGGCGGAAAATGCGCAGAAAATCCACCATGCTCGCTTCGATCAGCCTTTCGGGATGACTTGCCGGATCACCGGCACTTGAGAGCGCCGGAGGGACATTGCTGCCGCCTGATACAGACTAGCCAGCCCCGATTCAACCTCGGGGCCGCGATTCATGCGGCATGCTGTTGAGTTTCAAGGGCTTTCCGGGGGCTTGGGAGCCGCCGGACTTTCTCTCTTTCTCTTTCTCCATGCCGGTGAGGCCGCCCAACCCGGAGCCGCCGCTGGAGCCGGACGACTGGAACATGCCCGACACGCCGCGCCCGCCATCGGATTCGACCCGCGAGACCCCGGTGGTCATGTCGACTACCAGCCGATCGCCGCGCAGTACGTTCTTGTCCTTGGTCAGCACCACGCCGCCGAACATCGTCACCGTGTTGGCCTTCATGTCGAACACGCCGGTCTGCCCGGTGACGGTCTGATCCTTCTGCGTCACGATCACGCCGCCGCGCGCTTCGAGCCGCCGGATCGATGTGGAGCCGCCCGGCCCCGGCATCGCCGATTTCACCGCGCCCTTGCCGCTGCTTTTGTCCTCGTTGTCGTAGAACACCACCAGCGTCTTGGAGCGCATCGTGGTGTCGCCCTGCACGACCTTGACGTTGCCGGAAAAGGTCGCGGCCTTGTCCTTGTCGCGCATCTCCAGCGACTGGGCATCGATCTGGATCGGCTTGTCGCGATTCTGCGAGAAGCCCTGCATCGCGTTCGGCACGCCCTGCACCGTGCTCTGCGCCTGCGCCGCGCCAGACGCCAGTAGCACGGCGGCGAGCGCGCCGACACAGGCGCCATATCGAAACATGTTCAGCCGCATCGGGATCGTCATTGCGCTGCCGCATCCTGCACGGCGGGCCCGGCCGCCGCTGCATCATTTTTCTTCGCCGCATCGTCGCGGATCAGGATCATCGAAACGCCGCCGTCAAAGCGCACCAGCGCGCCGTTCTCGGTGATCTCCAGCCGCTGCCCATCGAGCGTGCCGTTCAGAAGTTTGACCGCCACCGGCTCGTCCGACGTCACCGCGCCGCGCGCGATATCGACCACGGCCTGCGTGAGCCGCGCCTCATAGCCGGTGGTCGATTGCAGGAAGATGTCTTCCCGCAAGGTCAGAAGCTGGCTCTTGGTATCGAACAGACCGCGCCGCGCATCCATGGTGAGGCCGGACTTGTCCTGCATCTGTACCTTGGCGCGCAACTCGCTGAGTTCGACATTGGTGGGGTTGGTGACGTCCTGCGTCGCACTCTTGGCCCACAATTCATAAGGCCGCTGGTCCGGCGTGAAGCCAGCCAGATGCGGCGAATCCATCGTGATCTTGGTGCCCGACACCGCAAGGTTGCCGATATTGAGCGGCAGCTTGGCGAGGATGCGGAACGGATTGAACAGCGACACCGCGACGACGAGCAGCAGCGCGCCCGCCACCGCGACCGGCACCGCCTTGCGCAGAAAGCGCACACGGCGGCTGTGACGCACGGCGACGAGATAGCGCGCGTCCGCTCCGGCCTGATAGCTTTGACTTGCCACCGAATGCACCAGCCGCTCCGAAACCTTCAAGGCCGTGAATCTGCTCCGGCCGCGCCGGATCGGGAAATCTCACTCTACGCCGGATCGGCTTGATTTGCAGCCGCTTTCGCCGGTCCAGGCCCCCGCAAAGACCTAACGAGTGTGACCGAAACAGGGCGCCGGCGTGGGCAGATCCGGCGGCACGGCCACATTACGAATGCGCGAAGATGTCGTCGTTCTCCCAGCCCTGCAGATCGAGCTTCGCCCGAGTCGGCAGGAACTTGAAGCATGCCTCGGCCAGTTCGGTGCGCCCCTCGCGCAGCAACATGGCATCGAGCTTCTCGCGCAACGCATGCAGATGCAGCACGTCGGAGGCGGCATAGGTCAGTTGCGCTTCGCTCAGCGATGCCGCGCCCCAGTCGCTCGACTGCTGCTGCTTCGACAGTTCGACGCCGAGCACCTCGCGCGCGAGATCCTTGAGACCATGACGATCGGTGTAGGTGCGCACCAGACGCGAGACGATCTTGGTGCAATAGACCGGCTGCGGCATCACGCCGAGAGTGTGATAGAGCACCGCAAGATCGAAGCGCGCGTAGTGGAAGATCTTGGTGATGTTGGGAGCTCCCAACAGCTTCTTCAGATTCGGCGCATCGGTATGCCCCGCGGGAATCTGCACCACATCCGCGCTGCCGTCGCCATTCGAGAGCTGCACCACGCATAGCCGGTCGCGATGCGGATTGAGACCGAGCGTCTCGGTATCGATCGCCACCGAATCGGTGTAGCGGGAAATGTCCGGCAGATCGCCGCGATGCAGGCGGATGGTCATTCTGTTTCCTAAGAAGGTTCCGCAACAGTACCAGGAACGAAAGCTTTCTTCAAAGGAAGCAACATCTGATACCGCGGCTCAAATTGATCATAGTGATCAAATATTAATGCCACGAGGTCTTCGCCACTAAGCAAACGAAGATTGGGTTTACTTCTCTCAAATTGTCGCGCCTGAGCAGAATATTCACCTAACGTTATAAATAAACCGTGCTCACGCGAAACTTCAACATGGCCATACAGCTGAGCTACATCGGGCTGGCCGATAGTACTCAGTGTCTGCTTACACTGAACCTTTATTATGGGTGGCTCAAAGCCAAGCTCATCTTTGTGAGCAATAATATCAACTCCACCATCTCCAGCCTTTTGGGTAACCCGCGCATGATATCCCATCCGCTCCAAAAGATGCGCAACAAATGCTTCGAACTGGTACGGATCCAATTTTGATTTTAGCCTTTTAATTACGAAATCTTCGGTCACATCTTCTGTCGCTGCTGATGTCGCTTCTGCTGTTTCATCATCGACTACATCAGCCTCAAACGGTTTGCCTTCAAAAGCCGATAAAAACTCATCAGCATTGTTTTTCACCTGAAAGAGCGTGACGGCAGACCCAATTTCATGAAGAGCGCTTTGCGAAAATTCTGCTCGAGGCATCGAGCGCATCCATTCGACTCGCCGTCGATTCGGGTATTGTGCATCATCCGATGCATCAAAAAAATATTCGCCAAATACTCGGCCCAAATTTACCATACGATCCGGCTTGGATGGATAGACAACAAAATCACCGACCTTCATCTCGTGGACGAATTTATAGAGCGTCCCCGCATGTACAGGCACGGCACCGGCTTTAAAATTCGGGTATTTAGAGCCTACTACAGCTTTAAACGCCTCTCGCGACTGAGCGATCTTTGAAAGATCGCCTAAAGACGGCCATCCCACAGCCACATAATCTGCTTCAATGGGACTGCCACCCAAGCTGCGTGGCATATGGATACCCCATATTACTTTCTCGCCCCCCATCGCTCCCCCTCCCGCTTTCTAGGACGGGAGAATAAGCCGTTAGACCTCGCGAGCAACATTGATCAGATCGCTTGCCGATCCAAAGTCCTAGCGCCACAGCCCGTAGGAGGCCCATTTCGTCTCGGGGATCAGCGGGCCGATCTTGTAGCTGAACGACAGCACCTTGAGATGGTCGGGCGTGCCCTTGCAGGTGAAGGAGAACGCGTACCACTTCCCCTTGCTGCGGAAGGCGCCGCCGCTGCCCTTCAGGGTGTCGCCGAGATGCCGGGGATGGGAGATCACATCGCTCTTGGCGCGATCGGGACGGTAGGGGTTGGAATCGCGCGCGATCTGGCGCATCGCTTCAAGATCGCAGACCTGTTCAAGACGGGTCGCGGGGTCGAGACGCTTCAGACTGGCCAGAAACCGCTCGTCTCCGGCGAGGGCCGGCGCGCCCCAAAGGCCCCCGCAGGCGATCAGGATTACGGCAGCATATCTCACCAACCATCCCTCTGCGTTACGACGGAAGTGATGAGGACGGCCCGCGGGGCCGGTCATGCCGGCTGACGAATCGTCCTGAATGGATGGTGCCCAGGAAAGGACTCGAACCTTCACGCCTTGCAGCACAGGTACCTGAAACCTGCGTGTCTACCAATTCCACCACCTGGGCTTGAGGGCGGTTAGTACGGATCGGCCGCCCGCTTGTCAAATTTCAAATTGCCTGCCGCCGGACCGGGCTGACAAGGGTCTGTACAGTGCGGAAGCGATGTCGTATCGCGACGTAAATCAAGGTCACAGCGCGCCGGTCGGCTATTCTAGACCGTTCAATTTGCAGGAATCCCCCATGACAGCGCCCCTCGACACCCTTGTCACGGTTTTCGGCGGATCAGGCTTTCTCGGCCGCCATGTGGTCCGGGCGCTGTGCAAGCGCGACTACCGCCTCCGGGTCGGGGTGCGGCGGCCGGAACTGGCCGGCCACCTGCAGCCGCTCGGCAAGGTCAGCCAGATCAATCCGGTGCAGGCCAATATCCGCTATCCGGCCTCGATCGAGGCCGCCATGCGCGGCGCCAGCATCGTCGTCAATCTGGTCGGCATCCTGACCGAGGGCGGCGCGCAGACCTTCGACGCGGTGCAGGCCGAGGGCGCGCGGGTGATCGCCGAGGCGGCAAGCCGGATCGGCGCCCGCGTGGTCCATGTCTCGGCGCTCGGCGCCGATGCGGAATCGGCGTCGCACTATGCCCGCTCCAAGGCGGCCGGCGAACAGGCGGTGCTCGCGGCCGTGCCCTCGGCCACCATCATCCGTCCCTCGGTGGTGTTCGGGCCGGAGGATCAGTTCACCAACCGTTTCGCCGCGCTGGCGCGGATGCTACCGGTGATGCCGCTGGTCGGCGCGGAGACGCGCATGCAGCCGGTCTATGTCGGCGATGTCGCCACCGCGGTCGCGGATGCAGTCGACGGCAAGACGCAGGCCGGCGCGACTTACGAACTCGGCGGACCGGAAGTGATGACGATGCGCCAGATCGTCGAATTCGTGCTCGCCACGGCGGCCCGCGATCCGATGCTGCTGCCGCTGCCATTCCCGCTCGCCAAGCTCCAGTCGTATTTCCTGCAGTTCGCCCCCGGCGACTTCAAGCTGACGCCGGATCAGGTCGAACTCTTGCGCAGCGACAACGTGGTGTCGGAAGCCGCAAAGGCCGCGGGGCATACGCTGGAAGGCCTCGGTGTGCAGCCGGAATCGATGGAGGCGGTGCTGCCGTCCTACCTGTGGCGCTTCCGCAAGACCGGCCAGTTCGCGCAGAACGGCGTGTAAATATAAACTGCGTCGTCCCGGCGAAGGCCGGGACCCATCATCACTGAACATCGCGATGACGAAGGAGCGATGGCGCAACCATCGCACCAAGGCTGGGAAGCCGGAAATTATAGGTCCCGGCCTTCGCCGGGACGACCCACTGAAAATCTCGCTTTATTTCCCCAGCGCCAGCGCGATCAGGCCGAGCGTGCCGACGATCACGCGCCACCATGCGAACAGCCCGAAGCCGTGGCGTGTCACGTAGCTCAGGAACGTCTTCACCACGATGATCGCGGTGATGAACGACACCACGAAGCCCACCGCGATGATCAGCGAATGATCCATCGTCATGTCGGCACGGCTCTTGTAGACGTCGTAGACGAACGCGCCGAGCATGGTCGGGATCGCGAGGAAAAACGAGAACTCGGCGGCCGCGCGCTTGTCGGCGCCGAACAGCATCGCCGCCACGATCGAGGCGCCGGAGCGCGACACGCCGGGAATCATCGCGGTGCATTGTGCGATACCGATGCCCAGATACATCGATAGCGGGAACGCCGTGGCGTCATGGTGCCGCGGGTTGAAATCCTGCTGATCGACCCACAGCAGCACCGCGCCGCCCGCGATCAGCGAGAAGCACACCACCCACGGGTTGAACAGCACGCTCTTGATGAAGCCGCCGAACAGCAGGCCGAGCACCACCGCGGGAAAGAACGCCAGCAGCACGCCGATCACGAAGCGCTGTGCCGCGGGATCCGAGAACATGCCGCGCGCGATGCGCCACAATCGCGCGAAATAGATCGCCAGGATCGCGAGGATCGCGCCGAGCTGGATCAGTACCGCGAAGGTCTTCCAGAAATTCTGCTGGTCGAGATCCATGAAGCGTTCGACCAGCAGCAGATGTCCGGTCGATGAGACAGGCAGGAACTCGGTCACCCCCTCGACAATCCCGAGGACGACGGCCTTGAAAAGATCGGTCAGCATGAAAGAAATCCGCGGGGTCTGGGTGGGGTGCGAGCGGCCGCTCTTGTCGCCTATTCGTTCTCCCCCCGCAATGTGAAAAGAGCGGAAATGACGGTTGCCAGCGACGGAGGCTTGGGTAGGTTGGGTGCGAGGATCGACCCTGCGAAACCCAGTCCGATCTTGTTCTCATTTTCGCCGGAGAGCTTTTCTTAAGCTTCTTCTTAAGTTTCGCCGGTCTATCTACGGTCAGTATGTTCACCCTGTTCCATCACCCCTTCTGTCCCCGCTCGCGCTTTGTCCGTCTCGCCCTCAGCGAGCACGGCCTTGATTCGCGTCTGGTCGAGGAGAAGGTCTGGGACCGGCGCGAAGCGTTCCTGGTGATGAACCCGGCCGCCACCACGCCGGTGATGGTCGCCGAAGGCATGCCGCCGATTCCCGGCGCCAGCATCATCGCCGAATATCTCGACGAGACCCATGGCGCGTCGCTGGGCGAGCACCGCCTGCTGCCGCAGCAGGCGGGCGAGCGCATCGAGGTGCGGCGTCTGATGTCGTGGTTCAACGAGAAATTCTACGAGGAGGCGACCGGGCCGCTGGTCACCGAGCGGATCTACAAGCGCCACATGAGTCCCGAGCAGGGCGGCGGCGCGCCATCCACCGAAGTGCTGCGCGCGGCGCAGTCGAACACCCGCTATCACCTCGCTTATATCGGCTGGCTCGCCCGCACCCGCAATTTCCTCGCCGGCGACCGGCTGACCTACGCCGATCTCGCCGCCGCCGCGCATCTGTCGGCGATCGATTATCTCGGCGATGTGCCATGGGGCGAGGACGATGCCGCCAAGGCCTGGTATGTGCGCATCAAGTCACGCCCGGCCTTCCGGCCGCTGCTGAACGAATGGCTCGCCGGCCTGCCGGCGCCGGCGCATTACATCGATCTCGATTTTTAAGACGCGCGCGACGCCTCAGCACAATTCCTTCACTGCTGCGAGCATGCGCGCGATGTCCTGCGGCCGCGACAGGCGATGATCACCGTCCTGCACCAGAGTCAGCACAACATCATCGCTTGGCAGACAATGCGTCAGCGTGAAAGCGTGCTGCCATGGCACGTCCTCATCTTTCGCGCCTTGCAGGATGCGCACCGGACAGCCGACCTCGATGGTATCGCCGAGCAGAAGGTGATTGCGGCCTTCTTCGATCAGCGCGCGCGTGATCGGATAGGGATCGCCATAGTCCGAGGGGCGATACCAGGCGCCCTTGCTCTCGATCTCCGCGCGGATTTCCGGCGTGAACGCCTTCCACATCAACTCTTCGGTGAAGTCCGGCGCCGGCGCGATCAGCACCAGACCCGCAAGCGTCGCGCGCTGCGCGGTGCCGCGGCGCTTCGCCAGCGCGCGCGCCAGCAGCAGCGCCATCCAGCCGCCCATCGAGGAGCCGATCAGGATCTGCGGTCCCTCGCAGAAGGCATCGAACACCGCGAGGCTTTCCTCGTGCCATTGCCCGATCGTGCCATCGGCGAAATCGCCGCTCGATTCACCATGACCGGAATAATCGAAGCGCACGCAGGCCCGCTTGTCCTCCGCCGCGAATGCATCGAGCGCGACGGCTTTGGTGCCTTTCATGTCGGACTTGAACCCGCCGAGCCAGAACAGGCCGGGAGAGGCGCCGGGGCGCCGGCGCACGGCGATGTGCCGTCCGGCCGCGCCGGTTCCGACATCGATAAAGGCGGGCGGGGAGGTTTGATCGTCGGTCATCGGCACATCACAAAAGGCGGGGAACGGCAGGTGGAACGCTGTTTATGGGTGCACCGGCAATGTCGCGTCAATGTCCCCGCCCGGGGCAGGAACGCCATGAAACAGGCGCGCCGTGACTGAAATACCGCGTCCGGCGAGGTTTCTGCCCGGAGGCATGCAACATCCTTGCCGGGCAGCCCTTTATCCTTCAAAATAGGCTCTTCCTTCACAACATCGGAGACCGTCCCATTCGCCGTCCCAACAGAGCCCCGCCCACAGTCGCCAAAGACGGGCCGCGCACCAACGATGAAATCCGCAACCTCACCATTCAGTTGATCGATCAGACCGGCGTCAATCATGGCACCGTCGAGACCGCCGCTGCCGTGAAGATGGCGATGGAGGCCGGCATGGATCTCGTCGAGATTTCGCCGAACAACAATCCTCCCGTCTGCAAGATCATGGACTACGGGAAGTACAAGTATTCGGCGCAGAAGAAGGCCGCCGAGGCCCGCAAGAAGCAGAAGGTGGTCGAGATCAAGGAGATCAAGCTCCGCCCGATGATCGACGATCACGACTACGACGTGAAGATGCGCGCGATGCTGCGGTTCTTCGAGGAAGGCGACAAGGTCAAGATCACGCTGCGCTATCGCGGCCGTGAGATGGCGCATCAGGAGATCGGCACCAAGCTGCTCGACAAGGTGAAGGCCGCCGTCGCCGATGTCGCCAAGGTCGAACAGGACGCCAGGTTCGAAGGCCGTCAGGTGGTGATGGTGCTCGCGCCGCGCTGAGCGCCGCTGCTGCCATCACATTCCATCATACGAAAACGGCCCGTCACAGCGGGCCGTTTTGTTTTTCGGTGATCTTGCGCGAGCGCGCCTTACGACATCCGGCTGGCTTCCCAGCGACCCGAGCAGGCGGTGGCGGACGACTTGCCGCTCCACTGGCCCGAACCGGAGCTCGCGGTCAGCTTGCCGCTGGCGCTGGCGCGCTGCTCGCCATGTGCGATCGCGACATTGACCCCGCCGCCGTCGGCGACGTGGCCGGAAATCTCGAAACCGCCCTCGCCGGCATAGCTGACGCGGCCACCGCTGACCCGCACCGGATAGGTGTAGGCCGGATCGCAGGCGCCGGACTGGGTGATGATCACGACCTTCCAGGTTCCGTCGAACGCGGCGCCGGCCTTGGCACCGCCGTCGAAGCCGGTCGCCAGCAGGGCCGAGGCCGCCAGCAGTGAACCGGCGAGCGACAGGGCGATGCCCACGGAACGGACGGAAACGGCAACAGCGTGGGCTTTGGCGGAGCGGGCCATGGACATCCTCACCATGAAAATGATGCGCCAGATATGAGCCAGAGCGAGCGATTCGGCTAGTGCAGCGCAGCATGAGGCCCCGGCAATCCTGCAGCCCTCGGCTCTTGCTGCCTTGCCCCTGCGTCGGGCGGAGGCGCTTCCGCCGTGTTTCAGCAGGCGGAAGCGCCTTTCATCGTTGCCATTTTGCCGCTGCTCTGCCATAAGCCGGACCTTCATCGCCCGGCTGATTAAGGGCTGCCGTGGCGATGTCTCATGCCGACTGTCTCCGTATGGAAATTAGTCGAGCATTATCAACGCTCTAGCGAGCAATTTGCCGGCGATGCGCCTTTCGGGGCGACTTCGACACGGCCACAGGAGAGCCAAATGCCCAAGTTGAAGACCAAGTCGGGCGCCAAAAAGCGCTTCAAAATCACCGGAACCGGCAAAGTGGTGTCCGCCCATGCCGGCAAGCGTCACGGCATGATCAAGCGCACCAAGAAGCAGATTCGTCAGCTTCGCGGCACGCGGATCCTGTTCAAGACCGACGGCGACAACATCAAGCAGTACTTCTTGCCGAACGACTGATCGCCAGCCGCGGAGACGCGGCGCTCTGTCACCACTACAATTTTCAGATGAAGGAGATCAGTCATGGCTCGCGTCAAACGCGGTGTGACGGCTCATGCCAAGCACAAGAAAGTCTACAAGGACGCCAAGGGTTTCCGTGGCCGCCGCAAGAACACCATCCGCGCCGCTAAGGCGGCCGTGGACAAGGCCGGGCAGTATGCCTTCGTCGGCCGCAAGCTGAAGAAGCGCACCTTCCGCGCTCTGTGGATCCAGCGCCTCAACGCCGCCGTGCGTCCGTTCGGCCTGACCTACAGCCGATTTATCGACGGCCTCGCCAAGTCGGGCGTGGTGGTCGACCGCAAGGTGCTGTCCGATCTCGCGATCCACGAGCCGGCGGCTTTCCAGGCGATCGCTGAAAAGGCCAAGGCCGCGCTCGCGGCTTAAGCTTGCCCCTCTTGAACGAGGCCGAGACGACCGGGGCGTAAACCGCCCCGCTCCGTTCGGCTGGGCTCATCAAATCCCCGCCGGACGGTTCCGATGAAACCGTTCCGCTGGGGCTTGTAATGTCTGACCTCGCCAAACTCGAATCCGAAATTCTTGCTGCGATCGATGCGGCGCCCGATGAAGCCGCGCTGGAAGCGGTGCGCGTTTCCGCGCTCGGCAAGAAGGGATCGGTCTCCGCGCTGCTTGCCACTCTCGGCAAGATGTCGCCGGAACAGCGCAAGACCGAAGGCGCCGCAATCAACGCCGCCAAGGACGCCATCACCCAGGCGCTCACCGCACGGCGCGACATTCTCAAGAACGCCGCACTTGATGCCCGCCTCGCCTCCGAGACCATCGACGTCACGCTGCCGACCCGCGAAACGCCCGCCGAAACCGGCCGCATCCATCCGCTCTCTCAGGTGATGGACGAGCTCACCGCGATCTTCGCCGACATGGGCTTCTCGATCGCAGAAGGTCCGGACATCGAGACCGACGACTACAACTTCACCAAGCTGAATTTCCCCGAAGGCCATCCGGCGCGGGAGATGCACGACACCTTCTTCTTCAACCGCAAGGCGGACGGCGAACGCGCGCTGCTGCGCACCCACACCTCGCCGGTGCAGGTGCGCACCATGCTGAGTCAGAAGCCGCCGATCCGGGTGATCTGTCCCGGCCGCACCTATCGCATCGACAGTGACGCGACCCACACGCCGCAATTCCATCAGGTCGAGGGTCTTGTGATCGACAAGGGCTCGCATCTTGGCCACCTGAAATGGATCCTCGCCGAATTCTGCAAGGCGTTCTTCGAGGTCGACAACGTCAACATGAAATTCCGCCCGTCCTTTTTCCCCTTCACCGAGCCGTCGCTGGAGGTCGATATCCAGTGCCGCCGCGAAAAGGGCGAGATTCGTTTCGGCGAAGGCAATGACTGGCTGGAAATTCTCGGCTGCGGCATGGTGCATCCCAACGTGCTGCGCGCCTGCGGCATCGATCCCGACGTCTATCAGGGCTTCGCCTGGGGCATGGGCATCGACCGCATCGCGATGCTGAAATACGGCATCAACGACCTGCGCCAGATGTTCGAGAGCGACGTGCGCTGGATCAACCACTACGGATTCAAGCCGCTCGATGTGCCGACGCTGGCGGGAGGGTTGTCGTCGTGATGACCGCCGTCATCGCGGGATATCCCCTCCCCCGCTTGCGGGGGAGGGTTAGGGAGGGGGCAATGGGCGACGAGCCGAAGCGACCGGTCTGGCATGTCCGTGCCACGACACGCGACAACGCGCGCCGCCTTCGCCGCGACTCGACCGATGCCGAGCGATTGCTCTGGAAAGAACTGCGCGCACATCGTCTCGATGGCATAAGCTTCCGCCGTCAAACTCCTGTCGGCCCCTTCATCGTTGACTTCGTCTGCCATGCTGCAGGTCTCGTCATCGAGATCGATGGCGGCCAGCACTACGATGCTCCTGGCCTCGCCGCCGATGCCACACGCGATGCTTATCTGAAAGCAAAAGGCTTCGACATTTTGCGTTTCAGCAACATCGATGTGCTGACCAACCTGCCCGGCGTTCTTGAAGCAATCCTGTTTCTTGCAAGAAGAAAGAACCCCCTCCCGGCCTCCCCCGCAAGCGGGGGAGGAGAAGAGGGCGGAGACAAATCATGAAATTCACTCTCTCCTGGCTGAAAGAACATCTCGACACCGACGAGCCGCTCGAGAAGATCGCCGACACCCTCACCATGATCGGGCTTGAGGTCGAGCACCTCGAGGACAAGGCGAAGGCGCTTGCGCCTTTCACCATCGCCAAGGTGATCTCGGCGCAGCAGCACCCGAACGCGGATCGCCTGCGGGTGTGCATGGTCGACACCGGCGATGGCGGCACGCCTGTTCAAGTCGTGTGCGGCGCGCCCAACGCGCGCGAGGGCCTGGTCAGCGTGTTCTCGCCGCCGGGTACCTATATTCCCGGCAAAAACATTACGTTGGGAGTGGGCACCATTCGCGGCGTCGAGAGTCGCGGCATGCTGTGCTCAGCCGCCGAGCTTGAAATCTCCGAAGACCATGACGGCATCATCGAGCTGCCGACGGACGCGCCGCTCGGCAAGGCTTATGCGGACTGGGCCGGCCTCGGCGATCCGGTCATCGAGATCAATCTCACGCCGAACCGCGCCGACTGCACCGGCGTACATGGCATCGCGCGCGATCTCGCCGCCGCCGACATCGGCAAGTTCAAGGACCCCGCGCCGAAACAGATCAAGGGTGAATTCCCCTGCCCGGTCGCAGTGACAATCGAAGACCCTGCGCTATGTCCCGGCTTCGCGCTGCGCCTCGTGCGCGGCGTCAAAAACGGTCCCTCACCCGAGTGGCTGCAGCGACGCCTGACCTCGATCGGTCTACGCCCGATCAATGCGCTGGTCGACATCACCAACTTCATGACCTTCGACCGCGGCCGTCCGCTGCACGTGTTCGACGCGAAGAAGGTGAAAGGCAACCTCGTCATCCGCCACGCCAAGGACGGCGAACAGTTAGTCGCGCTCGACGGCAAGACCTACACGCTCGATCCCGCGATGTGCGTGATCGCCGACGAGGCCGGAGCGGAATCGCTGGCCGGCATCATGGGCGGCGAGACCACCGGCTGCGACGAGAGCACCACCGACGTGCTGATCGAATCGGCGCTGTGGAACGAGATCAACATCGCCCAGACCGGCCGCAAGCTCGGCATCAATTCCGACGCGCGCTACCGCTTCGAGCGCGGCGTGGATCCGGCCTTCATGGTGCCGGGCCTCGAACTCGCGACGAAACTTGTGATCGACCTGTGCGGCGGCACGCCGTCGCAGATCACGGTCACTGGCAATGCCCATGGCGAGGATCGCATCATCGATTTTCCGATCGACGAGGTGAAACGACTCGCCGGCATCGAGGTGCCGCTGCCCGATATCCGCCGCATCCTCAGCCATCTCGGCTTCATGATCGCAGGCCAGGGACCGGTGGTGAAGATCGCAGTGCCGTCATGGCGCGCCGACGTGCACGGCAAGGCCGACATCGTCGAGGAGATCGTACGCATGATCGGCGTCGATCGCGTGCCGCTGACGCCGTTCGATCGCGGCGAGGCGCCGCGCAAGCCGGTGCTGACGCCGCTGCAGCTTCGCACCCGCCGCGCCAAGCGCGCGCTGGCGGCGCGTGGCATGATGGAGGCGGTGACCTGGTCGTTCGTCTCCAAGACGCAGGCCGAACTGTTCGGCGGCGGCAGCGCGGCACTCGCGCTCGCCAATCCGATTGCGTCCGATCTGTCCGACATGCGGCCCTCGCTGGTCGCGGGCCTGATCGCCGCCGCACAGGCCAATGTCGATCGCGGCTATTCGGATATCGCGCTGTTCGAAGTCGGACAGGTTTTCCGCGGCGACCGTCCCGAGGATCAGTTCATCGCGGCCAGCGGCGTGCGCCGTGGTCTCGCCTCCGCGCAAGGCATGGGACGTTCATGGGCCGGCAATGCCGCGCTCGATGCGTTCGACGCCAAGGCCGACGCGCTCGCGGTACTGGCGGCGGCCGGCGCGCCGACGCAAGGCTTGCAGATCGTGCCGTGTTCGGAAGCCAAGGATGCGCCGGCGTGGCTGCATCCCGGCCGCTCCGGCGTGATCCAGATCGGGCCGCAGAACGTGCTCGGCCATTTCGGCGAACTGCATCCGCGTGCGCTCGCGGCGCTGAAGGCCGACGGCCCGGTGGTCGCGTTCGAGGTGATCCTCGACCGCATTCCGGAAGCGAAGGCAAAAGCCACCCGCGCCAAGCCGCTGCTCGAGCTCTCGCCGTTCCAGCCGGTGTCGCGCGATTTCGCTTTCGTGGTGGATCGCACCGTGAAGGCCGCCGACATCGTACGTGCCGCGCAGAGCGCAGACCGCAAGCTGATCACCAATGTCACGGTGTTCGACGTCTATGCCGGCAAGGGCATCGACGAGACCAAGAAGTCGGTCGCCATCGCCGTGACGCTGCAGCCGCGCGACAAGACGCTGACCGATCAGGAGATCGAGGCGGTGGCGGCGAAGATCGTCGGCGAAGTCACCAAGCGCACCGGCGGCGTGCTGCGGGTGTGAGTTGGCATATAGAAGCCAAGGAACTCCATAGCGGAATACGCTGAAGCTGAGCCATCATGCCCGGCTTTATGCCGGGCATCCACGTCTGCAAAGGCTGCGGATTCAAAGGCGTGGATGGCCGGAACAAGCCCGGCCATGACGATAACAATCATCGTCTTCTATCATCACGCCCTAACGCCAGCCCGGCCAGGAAAACCCGCGCGGCGGTGGCGCGGAATGACGCTGTGCCGGAGCCTTGCGCTTCGCCGGCTTCGCCGCCGCTTCGCCCTTGCCGCTGAGTTTCTTCAGCACCGCATCCGCGGCGCGCTCGCCGGACGTCCAGGCGCCGCCCACCGTGCCCCATTGTGTCTCGTGCGTTGCCTCGCCGGCGAAGAACACTGCGCCCAGCGGCTCGGCGAGAATCCGGCGCGCCGGTGCGCCGCCCGGCTGCGCCGCCGACATCGCGCCCAGCACATGCGGCATGTCATTCCAGCGCGTCGCGGTGGTGCGCTTCATCACCTTCTCGATATCGCCGCCGAACAATTTCTTCAGCCATTCGCTCGCGAACCCCACCATCGCCGCTTCGCCCCGCGCCGCCAGATCGCGGCCGAACGCGCCGGCAACATCGACCTGACACAGCGCGGAGCCACCGACATTGGCGATCAGGCAGCCGGTGCGATTGTCGCTGCTCTGTTCGATGAACACATCGTCATGGCCGAGACCCAGCGGATTGCCCGGCAGCTCCAGCGCGATGTGATCGAAACTGCCGAGCGGCAGCTTCATCACCGCATCCTGCTGGCGCTTCGGCAGATCCGGCGCGAACTTGATCCGGCCGGCGGCGAGCACGCCGGTGGAGACCGTGACGATCACGGCGCGGGCGGTCAGCGTGCCGGCGCCGGTCTCGATCTTCGCATCGCGATTGCTCCAAGAAATCTTCGTCACCGGCGTCGACAGAGCGAGCGGCAAGCTCTCGCCGAGTTTCGTGATCAGCGTGCCGAGGCCCTGATCGCAGGCCGCGATCGGATCGCGCGGCATCATCGCGGCAAGATCGATCGCCGACAGATCGGCAAGATCGCAACCAGTGGCAAGCGGCCCCAGCACGAAATCGGTGGAACCGGCCCATTCGCGCAAATCCTTCGGCAGCACCGATGCGGCGGCGACATCGGCACGGCCGCGTGCCGCCTCGCCAATGGCGCGATTGGCGCGCACCAGCAGCGCAAGAAAATCCTCAGCCTCGCCGGCGCGGGCATTGCGCCGGCCGATGCGGATTTTCTGACCGCGCTGCGCCGGAGCGACGCGCAGGCCGGCCTGCCGCGCCAATGCCGGCAGCGGGCTGATGTCGAAATTATAAAGCCAGCGCGCGCCGCGCTCGAACGGCGTCTCGAACATCGCATTGTCGGTGGCACAGCGGCCACCGATCACGCCGGATGCCTCGATCACGACCACCTTGCGGCCGGCGGCGACCAAACGTCGCGCCGCCGCGATTCCGGCCGCACCGGCCCCGATCACCGCCACCTCGGCCTCGCGCGGCAGCGGTGCGGCCCATGCCGGCGTGAAGGCCGGCAGCGCCATCGCCGCCGAGCCGGCGAGGAAATCGCGGCGCGTGATTGTCATTTCATGGTTTCCGAAGCTTCAACCGCAGACCAGAACACTTTGCGAACTTGCCGGAATGACCGGCCCTTCGCAACGGTCATGGTGAATATCCGGTAATGACGCTGACAGAGCTGTGAACGAAGTTGCAATCGCTTTCGACGAAAATTTAAGGCAAGAACAAATGGCGGCCTGAATGCGCCTGCGCCGGGGAAGACCATCATGGGCTTTGTGCTCGATACGGTCGGCAAACTGATTGCGCGCTACCTCCAGAAGGAGGTGCCGGGCTATGAACCTTTCACGCCCAGCGATCCGGAACGGCTGCGCAGCCTGCTCCAGCAGGGCGATGTGTTGCTGGTCGAGGGCAACAATCGCGTTTCCGGCATCATCAAATATCTGACGCAATCGACCTGGTCGCATTCGGCGCTCTATGTCGGACCGATCGACGGCGCGAGCGAGCCGAATGGCGAGCCGCATGTCCTGATCGAGGCCAATGTCGGCGAAGGCGTCGAGACCGCACCGCTGTCGAAATATCTTGCCTATCACACCCGCGTCTGCCGCCCGGTCGGTCTGTCCTTCGAGGACCGCAACACGGTGTGCCGCTATGCCATCAACCGCGTTGGCTTCGGCTACGACACCAAGAACATCATCGACCTGATGCGCTATCTCATTCCGCTGCCGCTGCCGCAGCGCTGGCGGCGGCGCATGATCGCGCTGGGCTCTGGCGACCCCACCAAGATCATCTGCTCGGCGCTGATCGCGCAGGCGTTCGGCGCGGTGCGCTATCCGATCCTGCCGCGCGTCACCCTCGCCGGCAGCCGGCAGGCACGGCGCGAGATTCTGCACATCCGCGATTCCTCGCTCTACATGCCGCGCGACTTCGACATCTCACCCTATTTCGAGATCGTCAAACCGACCATCGAACGTGGCTTCGACTACACGAAACTGCACTGGGCCGACACGCCCAAGCCGCCCCGGGAGGTGGCGGAGGCAGATGATCCCTTTCCAGAGGGAGTCTTCGAAGCACCGGGGCTAGTGCCCGAATTCGCCGATGCCGAACCTGCAGATACCGACGGCGAACTGCCCGTCGCCGCGCTGCAGGCGGCAGAGCCGGAACGGATTTGCGCGCGCGCGATCTGACAATCCGCTGTGCCGCTCTTGTCCGGCTTTGCTCCGATATCTAAATCTGCGTTGGCATAACGGAGGAACGCCCATGCTCGACGCGGCCGTCAAGGCGCTGTCCCAGATCCTGTCGCCGCCGATGCGCGCGATCCTGTGGAAATCGGTCGGCCTTGCTTTGATCCTGATCGTGGTGGTCGCCGTCTCGCTGCAACGGGCGCTGAGCTGGTTCGCCGGCTCCGGCGAAGTATGGGCGGAATCCGCGCTCGGGCCGGACTTCCATACGCCGCTCCTCGTGCTGTCGTGGTTCGTCTCGATCGCTGCCGGACTCGGCATCGTGCTCGGCGCGGTGTTCCTGATGCCCGCCATCACCTCGCTGGTCGCCAGCGTGTTCGTCGATGACGTCGCCGACATTGTCGAACGCGAGCACTATCCGGCGGAGCGTCCCGGGCAGGCGCTTCCGATCGGCCGCGCGCTGATCGAAGGCACCAAGACCGCGGCGCTGACCATTCTGGTCTATCTGTTGGCGCTGCCTTTCGTGTTCTTCGCCGGCGTCGGCGTCATCGTGTTTTTCCTCGCCACCGCATGGCTGCTCGGGCGCGAATATTTCGAACTCGCGGCGATGCGCTTCCGCTCGCCCGCCGAGGCGAAAGCGATGCGCCGGCAGAACGCCGCGCAGGTGTTCACCGCCGGCCTCATCATCGCCGCCTTCGTCTCTATTCCGATCGTGAATCTCGCGACGCCGCTGTTCGGCATGGCCTTCATGGTCCACATGCACAAGCGGCTGTCCGGTGGACCTCGCGCGGAGTTGATCGAGCCGGCGCGCAAATCCGGTGTTCCGGTGGGTTAAAGCGGTCAGCGGCCCGTAACGAAACGGCGTTTGCGTCCGTAACACCGGATGACGCCGCGCTGTGCGGCGGATGAACGGAAAGATCCGGAAATGACGTTGTTCGTGCTGGCCTATCTCGGCGGCGTGCTGACCATCATCAGTCCCTGCATCCTGCCAGTGCTGCCTTTTGTGTTCGCACGCGCTGATCGCCCGTTCCTGCGCAGCGGCCTGCCGATGCTGGCCGGCATGGCGCTGACCTTTGCGCTGATCGCAACGCTCGCCGCGGTCGGCGGCGGCTGGGCAGTGGAAGCCAACCAATACGGCCGCATCGCCGCTATCGCCCTGCTCGCGCTGTTCGGCCTGATGCTGCTGTTTCCGGCGCTGTCGGACTGGATGACGCGGCCGCTGGTCGCGCTCGGCGCGCGGCTGTCGCAATCCGCGCAGGACGCAAACAATACTTCGATCGTGCCTTCGCTGCTGCTCGGCATCGCAACGGGATTGCTGTGGGCGCCATGCGCGGGCCCGGTGCTCGGCCTCATCCTCACCGGCGCGGCACTGCAAGGTGCCAATCTGCAAACCTCGCTGTTGCTTGCCGCCTATGCTGCGGGTGCGGCGACTTCGCTCGCGCTGGCGCTGTTGATCGGCGGGCGTCTGTTCGCGGCGATGAAACGCTCGATCGGCGCCGGCGAATGGATCAAGCGCGGCCTCGGTGTCGCGGTGCTAGCGGCGGTGGCCGCGATCGCGCTTGGTCTTGATACCGGTCTCCTGACGCGGCTGTCGCTGGCCAGCACTGCCTCGCTCGAACAGAGCCTGCTCGACCGCTTCCACACCGCGCCGCGCGACAACACCGCGATGATGCAGGCCAAGCCCGATGCAGGCGGCGCGGGCCAGGGCACGCTGCCGATCGAAGGCGAGATGCCGACGCTGCCCAATGCCACCGCGTGGCTGAACTCACCGCCGCTGACCAATGCCGATCTCAAGGGCAAGGTGGTGCTGGTCGATTTCTGGACCTATTCCTGCATCAACTGCCTGCGCACACTACCTTACGTCCGCGCCTGGGCTGAGAAATACAAGGATCAGGGCCTCGTGGTGATCGGCGTGCACACACCCGAATTCGCTTTCGAGAAGAAGCTCGACAACGTGAAGCAGGCCACCGTCGATCTGAAGGTGAACTATCCCGTCGCCATCGACAACGACTACGCGATCTGGCGCGCCTTCCATAATCAGTACTGGCCGGCGCATTACTTCATCGATGCCAAGGGCTTCATCCGCCACATGCACGCCGGCGAGGGCAACTACGATCAATCCGAACGCGTGATCCAGCAACTGCTCGCGGAAGCCGGCAAAGGCGGCACGCCGTCGATGCCGTTGGTCAGCGTCAGCGGTTCGGGCACGGAAGCAGCCCCGAGCAATGGCGATGTGCGCTCGCCGGAAACCTATGTCGGTTATGACCGCGCCGAGAATTTCATCTCCGTCGGCGGCGCGGTGCAGGACGCACCGCATCTCTATCGCGTCAATGATACGCCGAAGCTCAACGAATGGGGCCTCGCCGGCGACTGGACGGTAGGCGAGGAGCACGCCGCCCTCAATACGAAAGACGGCAGTATTGTCTATCGCTTCCATGCCCGCGACCTGCATCTGGTGCTCGGGCCCGCGATGGACGGCAAACCGGTGCGCTTCCGCGTCACCCTCGACGGCGCGGCGCCCGGCGACAATCACGGCACCGATACCGATGCGGATGGTTATGGCACCATCACTGGTCAACGGCTTTATCAGTTGATCCGGCAGAAAGGCGGGATCGCCGAGCGTACTTTCAAGATCGAATTCCTCGATCCCGGCGCGCAGGCCTATGCCTTCACCTTCGGCTGACGCGTGCTCACCTCTCGCCGCGCGATCATGAGGCGGCGAGAAACACCGTCTTTTCCGGCCAGCGGCACATATCGTTGATGATGCATTTCTCGCACAAGGGCCGCCGCGCCACGCAGGTGTAGCGACCGTGCAGGATCAGCCAGTGATGGGCGTGCCGCATGAATTCATCCGGCACCACTTCGAGCAGGTTCAGCTCGACCTCGAGCGGCGTCTTGCCCGGCGCAAGGCCGGTGCGGTTGCCGACCCGAAACAGATGCGTGTCCACCGCAATGGTCGGCTCGCCGAAGGCGATGTTCAGCACCACGTTCGCCGTCTTGCGGCCGACGCCCGGCAACGCTTCCAGCGCGGCGCGGTCGCGCGGCACCTGGCCGCCATGCAAAGCGATCAATTGCTCCGACAGCGCGATGACGTTCTTCGCCTTGTTGCGATAGAGCCCGATCGTCTTGATGTACTCGCGCACCTTCTCCTCGCCGAGCGCGATCATCTTCTGCGGCGTATCTGCGACCGGGAACAGGTGGCGCGTCGCCTTGTTGACTCCGACATCGGTCGCCTGCGCCGACAGCACCACCGCGACCAGCAGCGTGTAGGCGTTGAGATGTTCCAGCTCGCCCTTCGGCTCGGGATTGGCGGCGCGAAAGCGCGAGAACGCCTCGTAGACTTCCGCCGCGCTCCACGGCTTGGGGGCCGTCTTCGATTTCGCCTTCGCGGCAGAGCCGGCCTTGCCGCGCGGCATGGCTGTTCGACTGGATCCGGTCTTGACTTTGCGCCCTTTGCCTTTCGGAATGGCGCTGCGGGATTTGCGCGCCTTCGCGGCGGCGGTTGTCGTGGTCCTCGCACCCGTGTTTTTTGCCATGATCCCGGTATACTGAAGCCTCATGACCAGCGGCAATGATTTTGACAGCGGTCTCGATCCGCAGCCGATCCTGTTTTCCGCCGAGCTGACGCCGCATCGCTCGCTGAGCAGGCGCGGCTTCACCGTCCTCATGATCGTGGTTGCGGCCATCAGCTTCGCCGCCGGCATCGTGTTTTGGCTGATGGGCGCCTGGCCGGTGTTCGGCTTCTTCGGCCTCGACGTGCTGATCATCTACTGGGCGTTCCGGATCAACTTCGCCCGCGCCGCCGCCCGCGAGGAGATCAGCATCACGCCATCGGAACTGCATGTACGGCGCGTCAGCCATCGCGGCCATGTCATGGAATGGAGCTTCAATCCGCTGTGGGTCCGGCTCGACCAGCAGATCGACGACGAATTCGGCGTCGAGAAAATCTATCTCGCCGCGCGCGGCCGCCGGGTGTCGATCGGCAACTTCCTCGGCCCCGAGGAAAAAGCCAGTTTTGCCAAGGCGTTAATGGTCGCCTTACAGGCCGCCAAACGCGGCCCGACCTACAACCCGGTCACCTGATGGTACGCCCTCTTCCCTTGTCGGAAATCGGGTGGAGATGCACGCCGGTCCGGCCTAGATCAGGATCATGATGACCATGCCCATGAGTTCTGAACCGGCCTCGTTCGCCACCGTCTCCGAGCGCATCGCGCACAGCGCGCTGCCGGCCGATGCACTGCGCGATTACGACACCGTCCGCCGCGCCATCGCCTTCATCTCCGAGCACTGGCGCGGCCAGCCCACCACCGAGGAAATGGCGGAAGCGGTCAGCGTCACGCCGGACGAACTGCATCATCTGTTCCGGCGCTGGGCCGGGCTGACGCCGAAAGCCTTCGTGCAGGCGCTGACGCTCGACAACGCCAAACGGCTGCTGCGCGATTCCGCCAGCGTGCTCGACGTCACCTATGACTCCGGCCTGTCGAGCCCGGCACGGCTGCACGACCTGTTCGTCACCCATGAAGCGATGTCGCCCGGCGAATGGAAGAAGGGCGGCGCGGGCATGACGCTGCATTACGGCTTTCATCCCTCGCCGTTCGGCATTGCCGCGATCATCGCCAGCGAGCGCGGTCTCGCTGGTCTTGCCTTCTCCGACGAGGGCGAGGAGCAGGCGGCGCTGATCGACATGCAACAGCGCTGGCCGCTGGCGACCTATATCGAGGATCCCGCGATGACGGGCGCGCTGGCGCAAAGGATTTTCGATCCGGCACATTGGTGCGCGGAGCAGCCGCTGCGCGTGGTGCTGATTGGCACCGATTTCGAGGTGCGGGTGTGGGAGACGCTGCTGAAAATCCCGATGGGCGGCGCCACCACCTATTCGGACGTCGCGCGCAAGATCAACGCGCCGAAAGCCTCGCGCGCGGTCGGCGCCGCGGTCGGCCGCAATCCAATCTCCTTCGTGGTGCCGTGCCATCGCGTGCTCGGCAAGAGCGGCGCGCTCACCGGCTATCACTGGGGCCTGACGCGCAAGCGCGCGATGCTCGGCTGGGAGAGCGGCCGGGCAACGGGGTCATAAGCAAAATCCCGCGTTGAACCGGAAAGCTACCCCGCCAGATCTTCCTTCGACGCCACAGTGGAATCGGCGTTGAGGCGATAGATGATCGGCAGGCCGGTGCCGACCTCGCGCTTGAGAATGCCCTCGGGCGTGAGCTTCTCCAGCACCATGATCAGTGCGCGCAGCGAATTGCCGTGCGCCACCACCAGCGTGCGCTGGCCGCGCAGCACGCCAGGCAGAATCTCCTGCACGTAATAAGGCAGCGTGCGCGCCAGCGTGTCCCTGAGGCTTTCGCCGCCGGGGGGAGCGATGTCATACGAGCGGCGCCAGGTATGAACCTGCTCCTTGCCCCACTTCTTGCTCGCCTCGTCCTTGTTGAGGCCGGACAGATCGCCATAGTCCCGCTCGTTCAATGCCTGATGGCAGGTCACCGCAAGCTGCGGCTGGCCGAGTTCGGCAAGCGCGAGATCCATCGTGTGCCGCGCGCGGAGAAGCTGCGAGGTGAAAGCCGCATCGAAAGACAGGCCCTTGGCCTTGAGACGGCGACCGGCGTCGCGCGCCTCGGTGACGCCCAGTTCCGTGATGTCCGGATCACGCCAGCCGGTGAAGAGATTCTTCAAATTCCATTCGCTCTGGCCATGACGCACCAGCACGAGAAGACGATCGGTCATTTCAGATTCCAACCTCGATCCTATTCACTCGCCGCAACATCTGCCTCCCGTCATGCCCGGCTCGATCCGGGCATCCCTTCTTTTGAGCAGATGAATTGCCGGATCACGCCCGGCAATGACATCCTACTTTTGGAGAGCTCTCAGGCTCCGAGCCCCAGCACATCGGCCATCGAGTAAAGGCCGGGCTTGCGGCCATGCGCCCATATCGCGGCCTTGATCGCGCCGTGGGCAAAGATCTTGCGATCCTCGGACTTGTGCGCGAGTTCGATCCGCTCATAGGGACCGGCGAAGATCACGGTGTGATCGCCGGTCACGGTGCCGCCGCGCAGCGTGGCGAAACCGATCTCGCCGGCACGGCGCTCGCCGGTATAGCCGTCGCGGGCGCGCACCGAATTCTTGGTGAGATCGATGTTGCGGCCTTCCGCCGCCGCCTGGCCCAGCATGTAGGCGGTGCCGGAGGGCGCATCGACCTTGGCGCGATGGTGCATTTCCAGCACCTCGATGTCGAAATCCTGATCGAGCGACTTCGCCACCTGCTTGACCAGAGCGGCGAGCAGGTTGACGCCGAGACTCATATTGCCGGACTGCACCACGATCGCGCGCGTGGTCACGCTCTTGATCACGGCGTTGTCGGAGGCCGACAGGCCGGTGGTGCCGATGACATGGACAAGGCCGCGCTCCGCCGCGATCGCGACATTGGCGATGGTCGCCGCCGGCACGGTGAAATCGATGATGCCGTCGGCGTTCTTCGACAGCGACCACAGGTCGGCCGACAGTTCGATGCCGTTGGCGGGCAGGCCGGCGAGCACGCCGGCGTCCTGGCCGAGCAGCTCGGAGCCCGGCGCTTCCAGCGCCCCGGTCAGCACCGCGCCGTTCGTCTCCGCCAGCGCGCGAATGAGCGTGCGGCCCATCCGGCCGCCGGCTCCCGCCACGATCAATCGCATATCGGACATGGTGCGCCTCTTGAGAATAATCTTGCGGGTATAGCGGTGCGGGGAAGCGGCGTCCACTTTCGCCGCGCTCATGCCCTCGCATGGGCGCATGCAAGCCCGGTATTGCGCACGCCGTCAGGCGGCGCTGGCGGCGATCTCGGCGACGATGGCGTCGGCGGCGGCCTTGGGATCGGCGGCGGCGATGATTGGCCGGCCGACCACGAGATAGTCCGCGCCGGCGGCGATCGCCCGTGCCGGGGTCATGATCCGCTTCTGGTCACCGGCTTCGCTGCCGGCGGGACGGATGCCCGGCGTCACCAGCCGCATCGCCGGATCGACGATGCTGCGCAGATGCGCCGCCTCCTCCGCCGAGCAGACGAGGCCGTCGACGCCGATCGCCTGCGCCTGACGGGCCCGCTTCTCCACCAGTTCGGTGACGCCGAGCCGGTAGCCGGCCTCTTCCAGATCGGCATTGTCGTAGGAGGTCAGCACCGTGACGGCGAGAATCTGCAGGTCCGAACCTTTTGCGGCTTCGACCGCCGCCTTCATGGTCTGCGGGTAGGCATGGACGGTGAGAAAGGTCGCGCCAAGTTTGGCGAGGCTGGTCACGCCGCTCGCCACCGTGTTGCCGATGTCGTGCAGCTTGAGATCGACGAACACCTTCTTGCCGTCGCGCACGAGATCGCCGACCAGCGCAAGACCGCCGGCATAAGCGAGTTGATAGCCGATCTTGTAGAACGTCGCGCTGTCGCCGAGCGTGTTCACGACATTGCGCGCGGTCGCCATGTCCGGCACATCGAGGGCGACGATCATGCGATCGCGCGGCGTGATAGTCTGTCTCGACACTCTCAACCTCACATCATGCGTTGGGTTACATCGATCAATTGCCGCAACATGGCGCGCAGCATCTCGGCGTCGCGCGCCTCCTTCAGGCGGTCCATCTCGTCAAAGGCGCGATCGGCGAACGGCAGCGCGATCTGTTGCGGGATCACATGCGCGCCGCAGCCTTGCGCGAGAATCTGCCGCAGCGCCTGCAATGCGGCGAGCCCGCCGCAAGGCCGTTCCGACGCCGCGCCGATCGCCACCACGCGATCGCGCAAGCCGGAACCTGCCGCCTCGTTGCGCTCGCGCACGCGGCTAATCCAGTCGATCGTGTTCTTCAGAAGCGGCGGCACCGACGCGTTGTATTCCGGCGTTGCGATGAAGAGGCCGTGATGTACTCCGATCATGCGCCTGAGATCGCGCGCCGCGTCTGGCACGCCGCTCCTGGCTTCGAGATCAGCGTCGTAGATCGGCAGCGGAAAATCCTCGAGCGAGATGCGCGTCACCTCGATATCTGCGAGCGCGAGCTCCTTGGTCACGGCGGCGGCCAGCCGCACGTTGAGCGAGCCGCTCCGGATCGAGCCGGGAATGACGAGGATCTTCACCGCAGCCATGCGGCAGCATTAGCGCATGATGGAGGACGGTTGAATTGTTATTGTCGTCATGGCCGGGCTTTGACCCGGCCATCCACGCCTTTGCACTTTGCAAAACCACCGTCATGGCGAGCCAACGGATCCGCACGAAGTGCGGCCCGATGACAAGCTCCGCGAAGCAATCCAGCGAAACCCGGACGTGCAATAGGACTGGATTGCTTCGCCGCTTGCGCTCCTCGCAATGGCGGATGCTGATGGACCGCTGCAAGTCGTAGGGAGAGGAAGGCGGCCCGCTTTCGCGAGAAATCAGCCCTTGCGATAGACCCACACCCGCGCCGGCGGCAGGTTCATCCAGATCCGCTCGGAGGCCTGGGTCTTGACGCCCGGCAGCGATTTCGGAATCGGCGGCGCGACGGAATAAGTGAACTGAATGAAGGGTGCGCCCGGCGTGAGCCGGCCGAAGGAATCGCGCAGCAGCTTGAGGCGGGTCAGCATCGGCTTGGTCACCAGCGGCAGGCCAGAGACCACGGCCGCGACGGAGTCTTTCAGCGCGGCCAGCGTGGTGTCGAGATGATAGGCGTCGCCCTGGATGACACTGGCCTGCGGATAGCGCTCGCGCAGCAGCGCACAGAAGCCCGGATCGTATTCGACCAGCACAAGACGCGACTGATCGACGCCATGCGCAATCAGGGCATCGGTGATCGCGCCGGTGCCCGGCCCAAGTTCGACGACCGGCCCTTTGGATTCGAGATCGACATATTGCGCGATGGTGCGGGCGAGAATCTTGCCCGACGGCATCACCGCGCCCATGTGCAGCGGCTTTTCGATCCACGAGCGAAGAAAACGGACCTCATCATCGAGACGAAGCGGCTTCTTGAGCGCGCGCGCGGATTGCAAAGCCATGGCGTTACCAACCGGGGCCCGACGTGAGAGCGGGCCTTTTAAATTTCTTCATAAATGGATACAGCGCGCGAGCGCGCACGGTCAAGTTCCGTCTCAGGATGCGGTGCTGCGTGATCCAAAGAAGTCCTTGACCATCTTGAAGAAACCCGAAGCTTCCGGCTGGGTTTCACCGGACGACAGCTTTTCAAACTCGGCCAAAAGTTCCTTCTGCCGCTTGGTCAGGTTCTGCGGGGTTTCCACCACCACCTGGACATACATGTCGCCGGTCTGGCGCGAGCGGAGCACCGGCATACCCTTGCCGGCGATGCGGAAGCGGCGGCCGGACTGGGTGCCGCCCGGCACCTTCACCCGCGTCTTGCCCTTGTCGATGGTCGGCACCTCGAATTCGCCGCCCATCGCCGCCGTCACCATCGAGACCGGCACCCGGCAATGCAGATCGGCGCCGTCGCGCTGGAAGAACTGGTGCGAGGCCAGCGAGAGGAAAATATAGAGATCGCCTGCCGGGCCGCCCTGCACCCCGGCCTCGCCCTCGCCGCCAAGGCGAATGCGGGTTCCGTCCTCGACGCCCGGCGGAATGTTGACCGACAGCGAGCGATCCTTCTGGACGCGGCCCTGCCCCGCGCAGACCGGACACGGCGTGTCGATGCTCTGGCCGCGGCCCTGACAGGTCGGGCAGGTCCGCTCCAGCGTGAAGAAGCCCTGGGCCTGGCGGATACGGCCGGCGCCGCCACAGGTGGCGCAGACTTTCGGCCGGGTGCCGGCCTTGGCGCCAGTGCCCGAGCAGGCCTCGCAAGTGACCGCGACCGGGATGTTGATCTGCGCAGTCTTGCCGGTGAAGGCTTCCTCGAGCGTGATCTCCATGTTGTAGCGCAGGTCCGCGCCGCGCTCGCGTCCGCCGCGCGAGCGGCCGGACATGCCGAACAGATCCTCGAAGATGTCGGAGAAGGACGAGGCGAAGCCCGCGCCGAAGCCGTGGCCGCCGCCATTGCCCTGCTCGAATGCGGCATGGCCGTAGCGATCGTAGGCGGCGCGCTTGTTGCTGTCCTTGAGGATCTCGTAGGCCTCGGAGATTTCCTTGAACTTGTGCTCGCAGGACGGATCGCCCGGATTCTTGTCCGGGTGCCATTTCATCGCGAGCTTGCGAAAGGCGGATTTGAGACCGGCCTCGTCAACTGTGCGTTCGACTTCCAGCGTCTCGTAGTAGCAAGTCTTGGTCATAGCGTCGCGTCCGTCATCGCGCCATCGCCGGCAAGCCGGTCGCGGATATCATCCAGCTTCCAGAGGCCAAGCGACTTGTCCTTGTAGATGCCTTTTTTCTCGGTGCAGTTCTCGTTGAGCAACCTTAGTGGCGGCGGCAGCGAGAACGGCGGCCGCGCCAGATTGAGGACGCGCCAGCCGCCGGTCTTGATATCGGTATTGGCGGCGCGATCCGCAAATGTCGTGGTCATCAGATAGGTCGAGCCGCTGGCGACGACGTTGCGCAGCGCGGCGAACGCATCGGCATAGGACAGGTGCACCAGACAGTCGCGGCACAGCACGAGGTCGGCGGCCGGCAGGGCGTCAGTGGTGATGTCGAGTTTGGCGAAACGGATATTGGCGCGCTGATGCTGCGCCTGATTGCGCGCGACCACGGCCTCGACGATGTCGGCGCCGGTGTAATCCAGCCCGGACAGATCGACATGCTGCATCCAGTTGAAGTCACCGCACGGCGCATCGAGAATGGAGCGGATGCCGAGATCGCGGATGACGTCCGTCACGCCTGCGCGGACGGTCTCGGTCTGGCCCAGCGCCGATCCGGTGCCGGAGCGGGATTCCGAACTCTTCCAGCGGTTGCGGGTATAGACGTCGGTGAAGACCGACTCGATGTCGCCGGCGACTTCGGCCTTGCGGCCAAAGCGGCGAAACAAGCTGCGGGCGGCCTCGCCCCAGCGTCGCCCCGGCTGGGCGGGCGTCACAGGACGCCCTCCCCTGCCGGAGCAGATCGCAAGACGACAGGCCGGCGCATGGCCGTCAGGCCGACTTCTTGCTGTTCTTGTCGTCGTCGACTTCGGTGAACTCCGCGTCGACAACGTCATCCTTGGCGGCATCCTTCGCCGCGTCACGGGCCGCATCGCTTTCGGCCTGCTGCTGATACATCGCCTCGCCGAGCTTCATCGAAGCCTGCGCCAGCGTGTTGGTCTTGGACTTGATGGCCTCGGCGTCGTCGTCCTTCAAGGCTTCCTTGAGATCGGCCAGCGCATCCTCGATGGCCTTGCGCTCGCTTTCGCCGACCTTGGAGCCATGCTCGGCCAGCGCCTTCTCGGTGGAATGCACCAGCGCGTCGGCATGGTTCTTGGCATCGACCGCCTCGCGGCGCTTCTTGTCCTCGGCCGCGTTGGCCTCGGCGTCCTTGACCATCTTCTCGATGTCGGCTTCCGACAGACCGCCGGAGGCCTGGATGCGGATCTGCTGCTCCTTGCCGGTGGCCTTGTCCTTGGCCGAGACGTTGACGATGCCGTTGGCGTCGATGTCGAAGGTGACCTCGATCTGCGGCATGCCGCGCGGGGCAGGCGGAATGCCCATCAGGTCGAACTGACCAAGCGCCTTGTTGTCCGCCGCCATCTCGCGTTCGCCCTGGAACACACGGATGGTCACGGCATTCTGGTTGTCCTCGGCGGTCGAGAACACCTGGCTCTTCTTGGTCGGGATCGTGGTGTTACGCTCGATGATGCGGGTGAACACGCCGCCCAGCGTCTCGATGCCCAGCGACAGCGGGGTCACGTCGAGCAGCAGCACGTCCTTGACGTCGCCCTGCAGCACGCCGGCCTGAATCGCCGCGCCGATCGCCACCACCTCGTCGGGGTTGACGCCCTTGTGCGGGTCCTTGCCGAAGAACTGCTTCACGACTTCCTGGATCTTCGGCATGCGGGTCATGCCGCCGACCAGAACCACCTCGCCGACTTCACCGGCAGTGAGGCCGGCATCCTTCAGCGCCTTGCGGCACGGCTCGATGGTCTTCTCCACGAGGTCCTCGACCAGCGCCTCGAACTTTGCGCGGGTGAGCTTCATGGTCAGATGCTTCGGACCGGTCGCATCCGCGGTGATGAACGGCAGGTTGATTTCGGTCTGCGTGGTCGAGGACAGCTCGATCTTGGCCTTTTCCGCCGCTTCCTTCAGGCGCTGCAACGCAAGCTTGTCGTTGCGCAGGTTGATGCCCTGCTCCTTCTGGAATTCATCGGCGAGATAGCCGACGAGACGCATGTCGAAGTCCTCGCCGCCGAGGAAGGTGTCGCCGTTGGTCGACTTCACCTCGAACACGCCGTCGCCGATTTCCAGAATCGACACGTCGAAGGTGCCGCCGCCGAGGTCGTAGACCGCGATGGTGCCCTGCTTCGACTTGTCGAGGCCGTAGGCCAGCGCCGCAGCGGTCGGCTCGTTGATGATGCGCAGCACTTCAAGGCCGGCGATCTTGCCGGCGTCCTTGGTGGCCTGACGCTGGGCGTCGTTGAAATAAGCGGGAACGGTGATGACCGCCTGATCGACCTTCTGGCCGAGATGGGCTTCCGCGGTCTCCTTCATCTTCTGCAGGATGAAGGCGGAGATCTGCGAGGGCGAATAGGTCTTGCCGTCGGCCTCGACCCAGGCGTCGCCGTTCGATGCCTTGACGATCTTGTAGGGGACAAGCTTCTTGTCCTTCTCGACCGTCGGATCGTCGTAGCGGCGGCCGATCAGGCGCTTGACGGCGAAAATGGTGTTTTCCGGATTGGTGACGGCCTGGCGCTTGGCCGGCTGGCCGACGAGACGCTCATCGTCGTCGGTCAGTGCGACGATCGACGGGGTGGTGCGCATACCTTCGGCATTTTCGATAACTTTAGGCGATTTGCCATCCATGACGGCAACACACGAGTTGGTGGTGCCAAGATCGATTCCGATGACCTTTCCCATGGTCTGTCTATCCTTCTTTTTGCGGCAGGCTGGCCGGGCCCTGACGGCACACCAAATCCCAGCCCCCAATAGCTGAAACGCGCGATCTGCGACGCTCCGCCTCATATAGGACCGGGGGTCGGGGCCGCAAGGACCGCGCCTCGCTCCACCTCACGAAAACGGGATTCTTTTACAGACAGGGCGTGGCCGCCATGTCTGGCGCGGCGCGAACGGCCACCCTGCCCTGCGGCGGTCTTCCCGACCGGGCGCGGTGACGGGGCTAGAACCGGCCCTTCGCCTCCACTAAGCTGCCGGCCTTCCGGTTTGCATGTGGCCCGGTGAATGCGACGCAGGATGCGATCCGCTCCGACCATCGAACGGCCTTATTGAGACAGCAGTCAGGTTTCATGAAACACATCATCCGCATCCTTACCGCCGCGCTGGTGCTTGCCGCGGCCGGATCGACCCTCGCATTTCCGGCGCAGGCCGCCGACGCAGTCTATCCGAACGGCGCCCGTGTCGGCCTCGTGCCGATGACGGGCCTTAACCCTGCCACGGATTTCGTCGGCTTCGTCTCCACCGACCAGAAAGTGAAGGTCGGGGTCACCGAATTGCCGGAGGCCGCCTACACCGCGATCGAAACCGCGATCAAGGAAGGCAAGACACCGCCGCAGGGACCGAAGGCCGAGCCGTTCGAGACCCCGACCCGCAAGGGCTATTTCGCCATCGAGAACGGCAAGGAAGGCATGACCGCGGTCACGACCTATTCGCTGATCCTGCCCGGCAACAAATTCGCCGGCTATGTGATCGCGCAGGTCCGCGAGGGTGCCGACCCGGGTTTTTCGGAAGAGGCGATCCGCAAGATGTTCGCCACCGCGGTGCTGCGCAGCGAGGTTCCGGTCGAGGAGCAACTCCGCCTGCTCAGCTTCAAGGTGGGCGACCTTGCCGGCTTCAAGACCGTGCGCACCATCGCGCCGCGCTCGGCGGTGCTGCTGGTCGATGGCGATGCCGACGCCACGCTCGACAGCACGCCCTACATGATGATCGGCCTGCTGCAGGGCAGCCCGGCGCAGACAGAGGATCGCGGCCGTTTCGCCGAGCAGGTGGCAACCACCATTCCCGGTCTGCGCAACGCGCGCATCACCTCGAACGAGCCGATCCGGATCGAAGGCACGCCCGGCTATGAAACGCGGATCGAAGCGGTCAGCGGCAAGAACGATACGCCGGTGACGATCGTGCAGTGGCTGCGCTTCGGCGGCAACAACGCGGTGATGCGGATTGTCGGCAGCACGCCGAAGGATGAATGGTCGAAGCTGTTTCCGCGCTTCCGCGCGGTCCGCGACGGCATCGGCTCGCGGTAGCGCGAAAGAAATCGTCTATCGACAGATCGTTGTCCTGGTCGTCCCGGCGCAGGCCGGGACCCATCATCCCTGTCGATGATTTTGAAATTGCAAAGTCAGCGTCTTTCTCGAGACGCCTGCGGTATTAAGTCCCGGCCTGCGCCGGGACGACGGGACCCGCTCTCTCTAACCCGCCTTCGGCGGCGCCTTGGAGACCGCGACCAGCGCCGGGCGCAGCACCCGCTCGCCGATCATGTAACCGGCCTGGATCACCTGCACCACGGTACCCGACGGCACCGAAGCGTCCGGCACCTCGTACATCGCCTGCTGCACGTTCGGATCGAACTTCTCGCCGATCGGATCGAACTTCTGCACGCCGTTCTTTTCCAGCGTCCGGTGCAGCGAACGCTCGGTGATCTCGACGCCCTCGATCAGCCCCTTGAAGCCGGCATCGGCGGTCTCCTTCGCCTCGGCCGGCACCGCATCGATGGCGCGCTGCAGGTTGTCGGCGATCTCCAGAATGTCGCGCGCGAATCCGGCGATGCCGTAGCTGCGTGCGTCCGCGACCTCGCGCTGGGTCCGCTTGCGCAGGTTCTCCATCTCCGCGAGCGTGCGCAGCATCTTGTCCTTGGCCTCGGCGGCTTCCTTGACCAGCGCCTCGGACGGCGTCTCTTCCGGATCATCCGGCATGATGTAGGGCTTGGAGACGCGCGGCTCGGCAGGGGTGCTGCCCGCATCCTCCGCCGCCTTCTCGGAAAAATCCTTCTGCCCGTCGCTCTCGGTCATCACGCATCCACTGTCTGATTGATATTGCTGATTGAATTTGCGGATTGAAGCTGCTGGCTGGCATATCGGCGTTCGGGCGCGAAAAATCAAGCGCCGTCGCGCCGGATACCTCTTTGCCGGACCTCATTTGCCGAGCATCTGGCTGACGATACGGGCGGCATAATCCACCATCGGAATGACGCGCGCATAATTCAGCCGGGTCGGCCCGATCACCCCGAGCACACCGACGATCTGGCCCGCGCTGTCGCGATAGGGCGAGATGATGGTCGAGGAACCGGACAGCGAAAACAGCTTGTTTTCCGATCCGATGAAAATCCGCACGCCCTCGGCCTGTTCCGCAAGGCCGAGCAGATCGATCACGCCCTTCTTGGTTTCGAGATCGTCGAACAGCAGCCGCACCCGCTCCAGATCCTCCATCGCGTGCAGGTCGTCGAGCAGATTGGCGTGGCCGCGCACGATCAGCTGCC
The DNA here is from genome assembly GCA_964384815.1 of uncultured Afipia sp. GTDB lineage: Bacteria > Pseudomonadota > Alphaproteobacteria > Rhizobiales > Xanthobacteraceae > Afipia. The sequence continues at coordinate 38,372 of CAYLLZ010000006.1, forward strand.
GCTCCTCGCCGCCACCGCCCGACCAGCTCGCGATGCCGGCGGCGATTACCTTCTGAGTCAACTGATCAAGCTCGGTGCGGCTCTGCTGCAAGGCGACCTCGAGCTCGGCGCGCGCTTCCGCCAGCGTGCGGCCGCGAATCCGCGCATTGAGAAAATTGCCGGCTTCGGTCAGCGCCGAGGTCGGCACACCCGGCGGCAGTTTCAGCACGCGGTTCTCGACCTGGCCGTCTTCGGCCACCAGCACCACCAAAGCCTGCTCCGGCTCGAGCCGGACGAATTCGATATGCTTGAGCCGCGCGTTGGATTTCGCGGTCAGCACCACCGTTGCGGTGCGCGTCAGGCCCGACAATCGCGTCAGCGCCTCGCTCAGCGCGGCCTCGACCGACTGCCCGCGTCCGATCGCGGCGAGCTGAGTCTGGATCGACTGCCGTTCCGCCTCGGTGAGATCGCCGACCTGCATCAGGGCATCGACAAAAAAACGCAGGCCGAGTTCGGTCGGCAGCCGCCCCGCCGAGGTGTGCGGCGCATAGATCAAGCCGAGCTGTTCCAGATCCGACATCACATTGCGCACCGAGGCCGGCGACAGCGGCATCGAGATCAGGCGCGAGATATTGCGCGAGCCGACCGGCTCGCCGGTGGCGAGATAGTTTTCGACGATCTGCCGGAAGATATCGCGCGAGCGCTCGTTGAGCTGCGCGAGACCGGCGCCGGCTTTCGGCGTGATGAGAGGGCTGATCGGATCGTGATGGGACAAGGGATGCTCCGTGCGGCCTTGTGCGGCGACCTTTCCTGCTGGCTGTGGCGACACCCTCAATGTGTCTATCACGCGGGCCGATGACAAGCCGTTTTTCCGGAGCCTTTCCAAAGGGTTTCCTGAACCCTGCAAATCCGCTGCGGAGCCTCCGGGCGCGGGCCTTGCCGCGGCAGGTCCACCCCCCTAAAAGCACCGCAAGATCGTCACACCCCTTGTCCCCGGAGGATACCCATGCGGCCCAGCCGTCGCGCGCCCGATGAATTGCGTTCCGTCTCGCTGGAGCGCGGCGTGGTCAAATATGCCGAAGGCTCCTGCATGGTGAAGTTCGGCGACACCCATGTGCTGGTCACCGCAACGCTGGAAGAACGGCTGCCGCCGTGGCTCAAGGGCCAGGGCCGCGGCTGGGTCACCGCCGAATACGGCATGCTGCCCCGCGCCACCCACGATCGCACCCGCCGCGAGGCCTCCGCCGGCAAGCAGAGCGGACGCACCGTCGAGATCCAGCGTCTGATCGGCCGCGCGCTGCGCACCACCGTCGATCTCGTGGCATTGGGCGAGCGCCAGATCACGGTGGACTGCGACGTGATCCAGGCCGATGGCGGCACCCGCACCGCCTCGATCACCGGCGCGTGGGTTGCGCTCGCCGACTGCCTGCAATGGATGAAGGCGCGCAACATGCTCAAGACCGACAACGTGCTGCGCGACAACGTCGCCGCCGTCTCCTGCGGCATCTACAATGGCACGCCGGTGCTCGATCTCGATTATGCCGAGGATTCGGAAGCAGAGACCGACGCCAATTTCGTCATGACCGGTGACGGCCGGCTGGTCGAGGTGCAGGGCACCGCCGAGCGCACGCCGTTCTCGCAGGACGAGTTCCTCAAGATGATGGCACTGGCCGGCAAGGGCGTCGGACGGCTGGTGGAATTGCAGAAGATCGCGATGGCTTAGCAACATAAGCGACGTCATTGCGAGGAGCGTCAGCGACGAAGCAATTCAGTTCTTTTGCGTACAGAAGAACTGGTTGCGTAAGAACTGGATTGCTTCGCTTCGCTCGCAATGACGTCTGTTCCCAAACGCACGAACCACGATAGAATTTGACATGCACCGCAAAATCACCGGCCGCCTCGTGATCGCGACCCACAATCCCGGCAAGCTCGCCGAGATGCGCGAACTCCTGGCGCCTTATGGTATCGACGCGGTGTCCGCGGGCGATCTCGACCTGCCCGAGCCGGAGGAGACCGGCACGACGTTTGCCGCCAATGCGCGGATCAAGGCGCTTGCCGCGGCAAAGGCCGCGAAGCTGCCGGCCTTCGCTGACGATTCCGGTCTTGCGGTCGATGCCTTGGCCGGCCAGCCGGGAATCCTCTCGGCACGCTGGGCCGGGCCATCGAAGGATTTCAACGCGGCGATGACGCGGATCGAGCGCCTGTTGCAGGAGCGCGGCGCCACCGAGCCCGCGCAGCGCGGCGCGCATTTCGTCTCCGCGCTGTGCGTGGCCTGGCCGGACGATCATGTCGAGGAAGTTGAAGCCAAGGTCGAGGGCACGCTGGTGTGGCCGCCGCGCGGAACGGCCGGCTTCGGCTACGATCCGGCCTTCCTGCCGCACGGCCATGAGCGTACCTTCGGCGAGATGACCAGCGTCGAGAAACATGGCCTGCCACCGCATGGACTTGGCCTGTCGCATCGCGCGAAAGCCTTCGTGAAGCTCGCGGAGATCTGTCTTGAACGGTGAGCCTCTCCCCAACGCTCATACTCCGTCATGCCCGGCCTTGTGCCGGGCATCCACGTCTTTCTTTTACAAAACCAAGCCAAGACGTGGATGGCCGGGACGAGCCCGGCCATGACGATCTCTTCGCAAACATTTCCCGCAGGAAAAGACGCCTTCGGTGTCTATGTGCACTGGCCGTTCTGCCTGTCGAAGTGTCCGTATTGCGACTTCAACAGCCATGTGCGGCATGCCGCAATCGACGAAGACCGCTTCGCGCGCGCTTTCGCCCGCGAGATCGAGACCACCGCCGCGCGCGCACCGGGCCGCACCGTCACCTCGATCTTCCTCGGCGGCGGCACGCCCTCGCTGATGCAGCCGCAGACGGTCGGCGCCATTCTCGACGCCATCGCCAGACACTGGCACGTCGCGTCCGATGTCGAGGTGTCGCTCGAAGCCAACCCGACCAGCGTGGAGGCCACGCGCTTTCGCGGCTATCGCGCCGCCGGCGTCAATCGTGTCTCGCTCGGCGTGCAGGCGCTCGACGATGCGTCGCTGAAATCACTCGGCCGCCTGCACAGCGCCCGCGAAGCGCTCGATGCAGTGGCGATCGCACGCGCCGCGTTCGACCGTTACTCGTTCGACCTGATCTATGCGCGGCCCGACCAGACGCCGCAGGCCTGGACCGGGGAATTGTCCTACGCGATCTCGGAAGCCGCCGAGCATCTGTCGCTCTATCAGCTCACCATCGAGCCGGACACGCCGTTCTACGGCCTGCATGCGGCGGGCAAGCTGAAGACGCCGGACGAAGCGCTGGCGCGCACGCTCTATGACGTGACGCAGGAGGTCTGTGCGAAGCACGGCCTGCCGGCTTACGAAATCTCCAATCATGCGCGGCCGGGCGCGGAGTGCCGACACAATCTCGTCTACTGGCGCGGCCAGGAATATGCCGGCATCGGCCCCGGCGCGCATGGCCGGCTCGACATCGGCGGCCTGCGCCACGCCACCGCCACCGAGAAGCGCCCGGAAAGCTGGCTGCTGCATGTCGAAACACTCGGCCACGGCGTCACCAGCGACGACATCCTCTCCAGCGAAGAGCGCGCCGACGAATATCTGCTGATGGGGCTGCGGCTGAGCGAGGGTATCGACCCGCAGCGCTATACTCTGCTCGCCGGCCGCACGCTCGATCCGCATCGTATCGCGATGCTGCGCGAGGACGGCGCGATCAGCGTCGGTCGCGACGGACGGCTGCGCGTGACCCAGGATGGCTTTCCGCTGCTCGACGCGGTGGTCGCCGATCTGGCGGCGTAAATTCGGAAAGTTGACGAGAGTACGTTTGCGCAACGTCGCAACGAGCCTGTCATTGCCGGGCTCGACCCGGCAATCCATCATCTAAAAAATTCACTTGCTTGATGGATGCCCGGGTCAAGCCCGGGCATGACGCTTCACGAGGGCTTCGATAGCTCTACGCCCCAAAACTCTTCGGCGAACCCGACACGATCTGGCCGCCGCCTGCGGTGGCGCGCAGCACGGCGAGACCGCGCTCGTTGGTGCCGTCGGCCTTGAAACGAAACAGCCCATCGATGCCAGTGAAGCCCGACGGATTGGTCAGCACCTCGGGCGAAAACTGCTGGCCGCCCTGCTTCGCCAGCGCCGCGACCAGCGCCACCGAATCGTACGCCAGCGTCGCAGTGCGCACCGGGTCCTGTCCGTATTTGGCGCGATAGCGCTTGGCGAAGGCGCGATAGCCGGCCGGATCGGGAGCGGCATAGACGCCGCCCTGCAACGCCGCGTCGCCGAACACGCGCGGACTGTCCCACAAACCGGTGCCGAGCAGTTGCACGCGCTTCAGATCCGCGCCGCTCGCGCGCAGCGTGCCGGAGACGCGGGCGAGCGCATCGCCGTCATCGGCGAGCAGCAGCGCATCGGCGGACGGCAGCGCCTGCGCCACATTACGCGCCGCGCTTTGCATCTGCGTGGCATCGGTGCTGTATTTCTCGAACGCCACCACGCGGCCGCCCTTGCGCGCCACCGCCTGCTTGAACGCGACCTCGACCACATTGCCGTAGGCGTTCTCCGGCAACAGCGCGGCGAACGAACGCTTGCCGGTGCCGGCGGCGTAATCGACGATCCGTGTCACATCGGATTCCGGCAGGAAGCTGAGCAGATAGACGCCGCGTCCGGTAACGCTCGAATCGGTCGAATACGCCACCACCGGAATGTTGCGGCCACGCGCGACCTGCGCCACGCCGGGGACCGAAAGGCCGAACAGCGGCCCGAGAATGATCTGCGCGCCCTCGTCCACCGCCTGCTGCGCCATCTGCTGGGCGCGTTGCGGCGTGCCGGCATCGTCCTTCACCAGAAGCTGGATGTCGGGATTGTGAAATTCGGCGAGCGCCATCTCGGCGGCGTTCTTCATCGCATTACCGGCAACCCCGGCATTGCCCGCGCCCGACAGCGGCAGGATCATTCCGACCTTGACCTGACCGCTGCCCAGAGCGGTGCCCTGCTGCTCCGGACCGGACGGGCCCGGCGGCTGCTCGCTGCTGCTGGAGAACGGATTGGAGCCGAGGCCGGCGCAGCCCGCTACCCACGGCGCGGTCAGGATCAGGCCGACCGCGCTGCGGCGGCTGGGTCCGGATCGGCCAGGATTGTGTCGGGAGGAATCGGTCATGGTGCGGTCGAATGTATCCTGCGATATCGTATCTGCGAGCGTCCGGACCGGCGAGACGATCGCGGACGGAATTTCCGGCATATTGTCGGCCAAGACGGCGTCAAACAAAAGATTTATGACGCGCTTGTGTGCAATACTGCGGGCTGTCGCCATTGCGCCACGGTTTCCGCCGCCTGATCAAGCCGATGTCCGTTCATATACCACGCACCAAGCACGCACCCGCCGCGCACGAGGCCTCGTTCATCGTCGCCGGACAGCAAGTGAGTGCGCCGAAACTCGCCGGCGGGCTCTATCTCGTCGCAACGCCGATCGGCAATCTCGGCGACATCACGCTGCGCGCGCTGGAAACCCTCGCCGGAGCCGACATCGTCGCCTGCGAGGACACGCGGATGACACATCGATTGCTCGAGCGCTACGGCATCAAGGCCTCGCTCACGCCCTATCATGAACACAACGCCGCCGTGGCGCGGCCTCGACTGCTCGCCGAGCTCGCGCAGGGCGCATCGATCGCGCTGGTGTCGGATGCCGGCACGCCGCTGATTTCCGATCCCGGCTTCAAGCTGGTGCGCGAAGTCTGCGCCGCCGGTCATCCGGTCACCGCATTGCCAGGGCCGTCCTCGGTGCTGGCCGCGCTCAGTCTTGCCGCGCTGCCGACCGATCGCTTTTTCTTCGAGGGATTCCTGCCGCCGAAGCAGGCCGCGCGGCGCGCGCGCCTCACCGAGCTGGCGCGGATCGACGCCACGCTGGTGATGTTCGAGACCGGTGCGCGGCTCGCCGATTCGCTGCACGACCTTTCCGACATCCTCGGCACGCGCGATGCCGCGATCTGCCGCGAGCTGACCAAACTGCACGAGGACATCCGCCGCGCGCCGCTTCATGAGCTTGCGGCACAGGCGGAGACGCTGGAGACGCGCGGCGAATTCGTGCTGGTGATCGGCCCGCCGTCAGCCGACGAGGGCAAACTTGATGATGACGCGCTCGACGCCCTGCTGCGCGCGGCGCTGGCGCAGGGCAGTGTCAAGGACGCGGTAGCGCATGCGGTCGAGCTATCAGGCCGGCCGCGGCGCGAGATCTATGCGCGCGCGCTCGAACTGTCGAAACACGATGATGGCGAGGCGTGATCCGTCATCGCCCAATGCCGATCCGGCGCGTCTCGCCGCGTTCCGCACCGGCCTGTCCGCCGAGACCCGCGCCTGCGTCTATCTGCTTGCCAAGGGTTACCGCATTCTGGCGCGGCGCCATCGCACGCCGCAGGGCGAGATCGACGTGGTGGCTCGGCGTGGCGCCACGCTGATCTTCGTCGAAGTGAAAGCACGCGCCACCATCGACGATGCCGCCTATGCGGTGACGCCGCGCCAGCGCGCGCGTATCGACGCCGCGGCGCAGGCCTGGTTGATGACGCATCCCGATCATGCAAATCTGGACTGCCGGTTCGACGTAATTCTGATTGCGCCGAAACGCTTTCCGCGCCATCTGAAGGCGGCCTTCGACAGCGGAAGCTGACCGGCGGCCGCTTCCGAGATTCTTCATCCCGCCCGCCAACCTGCCGTGGACCTGTCATGAAACTCAAAGTCGCCGTCCAGATGGATCCGATCGCAAGGATCAACGTTCGCGGCGATTCGACCTTCGCGCTGCTCCTGGAAGCGCAGAAGCGCGGCCATGCGCTGGCCTATTACACGCCGGAGAAACTGTCTTTGTCCGGCAATGACGTGGTCGCAAGCGTGCAGCCGCTGACGGTACGCGATCAGGAAGGCGATCACTTCACGCTTGGCGAGGCGCGGCGCGAGCATCTTGCGAATTACGATGTGGTGCTGCTGCGGCAGGACCCGCCATTCGACCTTGCCTACATCACAACCACGCATCTGCTCGAGCGCATTCATCCGAACACGCTGGTGGTGAACGATCCAGCCGGCGTGCGCGACGCGCCGGAAAAAGTCTTTGTGATGGACTTCGCCGACCTGATGCCGCCGACGCTGATCTCGCGCGACAAGGACGAGATCAATCTGTTCCGCGCCGCGCATGGCGAGGTGGTGTTCAAGCCGCTCTACGGCCATGGCGGCGCCGCCGTCTTCCATATCGGACCGAAGGACATGAACTTCGGCTCACTTTACGATCTGTTCTCGACCACTTTCCGCGAGCCATGGGTGATCCAGAAATTCATCCCCGGCGTGAAACACGGCGACAAGCGCATCCTGCTGGTCGACGGCGTGTTCGCCGGCGCCATCAACCGCGTGCCCGCGCCGGATGATCTGCGCTCCAACATGGTGCGCGGCGGCGCTGCGCAGGCCACCGATCTCACGCCGCGCGAGCGCGAGATCTGCGAGCGGCTCGGCCCGGCGCTGCGCGAGCGCGGTCTCTTGTTCGTCGGCATCGATGTGATCGACAACTATCTTACCGAGATCAACGTCACCTCGCCGACCGGCATCCGCGCCATCGCCAAGGTCGGCGGTCCCGATGTCGCCACGCTGATCTGGGACCGGATCGAAGCCCGCCGCCGCTGATTTTTGTCAGATCACCGCGTGCGACCGCATACCGCCGGCACGCATGCGCGATATCCGGCCGCGCAATTCGTGCGGCTGAATCGGGTGAAGCCGGCATTTTTATTTTTCGCTGTATCTGATCTGGATCAACGACGCCGCTCGGCAATCATCGGGCCTCGTCATTCATGCTCGATTTTTCGGCGCGTGCAGCGTGTGCGTTTTGCGCAATGTATCTATGCAATCGCACTCATCATTTTAATTTAACGAATTATTTCTACGAACGGCTACGGGTCCAATGACCGACAGGAAAATCTTGCTATGCCGTTCAACTTCAAAGTTCGTCTTCGTGGCCGGTTGATTTTGGGTTTTCTCGCCGTCTGCGCGATCATCGCGCTGTCGGTCGGCTACACCGTGTCGGCAGTGGGCGGAATTTCCGCGACCGTGCAGAGAATGGTGGAATTGCGCACGCCCGTCGCGCTCACCAGCACCGAACTTGTCGGCAACCTGTATTCCACGCTGGCGACCCTGCGCGGCTATCTGCTGACCGGCAACCCGCAAGGCAAGCTCGATCGCGCGGCGAAGTGGAAGGAGATGGACGCCACGGTCGCTGCGTTCGACGCCAAGGCGGCGGAATTCACCAATCCGGAAAACGTGCGGAAGTGGACCGAGGTCAAGTCGCTGCTCGGCGAATTCCGCGCGGCTCAGGAGAAGGCGGAAGCGGTCGCGTTTACGCCCGATGCGTATCCGGCGACGAAACTCCTGGTCACCGAGGCAACCCCGCGCATCGAGACTGTGCTGTCGCAGATCACCGCGATGATCAACGAGGAGGAAAGCCTGGAGGCGAGCGAGGAGCGCAAGAGACTGCTCAAGGCCATGGCCGACACCAGAGGCAATTTCGCAGCGGCATCGGCACAGCTTCGCGCCTACCTGCTCTCGGGCGACAAGGCCGACAAGGAGAGGTTCTTCAAGCCATGGGAGCTGTTTGAAAAGGGCTATGCTGCGGTTACCACCAAGAAAAGTCTGCTGACGGCGTCGCAGGCCGCTTCATTTGAGAAAATCAAGAAGGCGCGCGATGAGTTTGCGCCGCTCTACGCCAGCATCTTTGCGTTGCGCGAGTCCGCAAACTGGAATGCGCCGGTTCACATTCTGGTCACCGAGGCGGCGCCGCGCGCAGAGAAGATTCTCAATCTGCTTGAAGGCACCAAGACCTCCGACGGCGCGCGTTCCGGCGGCATCAAGACCGATCAGCAGCGCATGCTCACCGCAGAAGCGCAGGAGACCGAAGCGAGCATTGTCTCGTTGAATCTGGTGTTGTGGATTCTGCTTGCGGCCGGTCTTGGCCTCGGCCTCGCCATTGCGCTGATCACCGCACGCGCGATCGCAGGCCCGGTGCAGGGCATGACCACGGCGATGGGCCGGCTCGCGAGCGGCGATACGTCTCTCGCCATTCCGGGAGTTGGACGAAGCGACGAAATCGGCGAGATGGCCGACGCCGTCCGGATCTTCAAGGACAATATGATCGAGGCCGACCGTCTGCGCGCGGAACAGGCGGAAGCGGATGCCCGCGCGGCGGCCCTGCGCAAGGCCGAGATGGATCGCTTCGCCAGCCAGTTCGAAGGCGCGGTGGGCGAGATCGTCGATACGCTGTCGTCATCCTCGACCGAGCTCGAAGCGGCGGCGCAGACATTGACCCGAACCGCCGAGAACACCCAGCAGCTTTCCACCATCGTCTCCGCCGCGTCGGAGGAAACCTCGGCCAATGTTCAGTCGGTCGCCTCCGCCACCGAAGAACTGACGTCGTCGGTGAGCGAGATCGGACGGCAAGTTCAGGAAGCCGCCAGAATCGCGGGCGCCGCGGTCAGCCAGGCCGACACCACCAACGATCGCGTCAACAAGCTGTCGCAGGCGGCCGGCCGCATCGGCGACGTGGTCGAACTGATCAACACCATCGCCGGGCAGACCAACCTGCTCGCACTGAACGCGACCATCGAGGCGGCGCGCGCCGGCGATGCCGGGCGCGGCTTTGCGGTTGTCGCCTCCGAGGTCAAGGCGCTTGCCCAGCAAACCGCCAATGCGACCGGCGAGATCATCCACCAGATCGCCGATATTCAGGCCGCGACCGAAGAGTCGGTGATCGCCATCAAGGAGATCAGCGGCACGATCAGCCGGATTTCGGAAATCTCCTCCACCATCGCCTCCGCGGTCGAAGAGCAGGGCGCGGCGACGCAGGAGATTTCCCGCAACATCATGCAGTCGGCTGAAGGCACCCATCAGGTGGCGACCAACATCGTCAGCGTGAAAGACGGAGCGAGCGAAACCGGCGCGGCGTCGAGCCAGGTGCTAACCTCGGCGCAAATGCTCTCGAAGGACAGCGCACGGCTGAAGATCGAGGTCGACAAGTTCCTCGCCACCGTCCGCGCCGCCTGAGCCATCGCGAAGCCGGCTTGATATGAGACTCGGCCGCTGCCCTACCCAGGGTGGCGGCCGGTTTTGTTGTCATCGTGTGTCACCTGGCCCGGATGTTCATCAAATGTTCTTGCGCTGACCTACGGAGCTGCTAGAGTTCCGGCAGGCGTTTTCCCGTCCAAGAGGGTATCAGCCGGCCGGCACACGCACCGGCACCGGTTTTCAGGGACGGACAGACGCCGGGGTGGGGCCATGGTTCAGCACGTCTCGACAGTGGCGTTCGAAGGCATCGAGGCCCGCGCGGTCGATGTCCAGGTTCAGGTCGCGCCCGGCCTGCCGGCGTTCACCATCGTCGGCCTTCCCGACAAGGCGGTGTCCGAAGCCCGCGAGCGGGTCCGCGCCGCGCTCATCGCCTCGGGTCTGGCGCTGCCGGCACGCCGCATCACCGTCAATCTCGCCCCCGCCGACCTGCCCAAGGAGGGCAGCCATTACGATTTGCCGATCGCGCTCGGCTTGATGGCGGCGATCGGGGCGATTCCGCCCGATGCATTGAGTGGCTTCACCGTGCTTGGCGAACTCGGCCTCGACGGCTCGATCGCACCGGTGGCCGGCGTGCTGCCGGCGGCAATCGGCGCCAACGCTCGCGACGAAGGCCTGATCTGTCCGGCCGCTTGCGGCGCGGAAGCTGCGTGGGCCAGTCCCGACAGCCAGATTGTCGCCGCCGCCTCGCTGATCCAGATCGCCAATCACTTCAAGGGCACGCAGGTGCTCTCGCGGCCAGAGCCGAAAATGGCGGAAGCTGCCGCAAGCACGCTCGACCTGCGCGACATCAAGGGCCAGGAAAGCGCCAAGCGTGCGCTCGAGATCGCCGCAGCCGGAGGTCATCATCTCCTGATGATCGGCTCGCCGGGCGCCGGCAAATCGATGCTGGCAGCGCGGCTGCCCTCGATCCTGCCGCCTTTGTCGCCGTCCGAACTGCTGGACGTGTCGATGATCGCATCGGTCGCCGGCGAGATCGAAGGCGGCGCGCTGACCTCGCGCCGTCCGTTCCGCGCCCCGCATCATTCCGCCAGCATGGCGGCGCTGACCGGCGGCGGCCTGCGCGCAAGGCCCGGCGAAATCTCGCTGGCGCATCACGGCGTGCTGTTTCTCGACGAACTGCCGGAATTCGATCCGCGGGTGCTCGATTCGCTGCGTCAGCCTCTGGAGAACGGCGAGGTCGCGGTGTCGCGCGCCAATCACCGCGTCACTTATCCGGCGCGCTTCATGCTGGTTGCGGCGATGAATCCCTGCCGCTGCGGGCGGGCTTACGAGCCGGGCTATGCCTGCAAGCGCAATCGCGTCGAACGCTGCAGCGCCGATTACCAGAGCCGTATCTCCGGGCCGCTGCTCGACCGCATCGATTTGCGCATCGAAGTGCCGGCGGTGACCGCCGCCGACCTGATCCTGCCGCCGCCGGCCGAGGGCTCGGCGGAAGTCGCGGCACGCGTCGCGGCCGCGCGGAAGATCCAGGCGGATCGCTACGCCGCGATCGGCCTGCCGCAGATCCGCACCAATGCGGAAGCCCCCGCCGCCGTGCTCGATGACATCGCGCAACCGGATTCGCAGAGCCTGACCTTGTTGCGCGACGCCGCCGAAACCATGCGGCTGTCGGCGCGCGGCTATCACCGCGTGCTGCGGGTGGCGCGCACGCTGGCCGATCTCGACAACTCTGTGAAGATCGGCCGCCGCCACCTTGCCGAGGCGCTGTCCTACCGCGTGCTCGCCGAAGAGCAGAAGCGCGCCGCCTGAATTTCCCGCGACGCAAAGCCACCTGTGCCGTTTCGCATCACAAATCGCGCGCCGTAAACCGGACGGTAACGCATCCTCTTTACGCTTTGAGAACCATAGTCCGCACGGTGCGGACCTGCGTCAGTGTCGAGTAGCGTTCCATGTTGCGGATGAGGATTTGGGCGTCGGCCGCCCCGGTGTTGATCGCGAGTGCGTTCGCCGGCGGACATATCGTCGCAAGCCCGCGGCCCTGCATCCCGCTCGACGGCGTCTCGGTGTGGCTCGGCACCACGCCCTGGCAGAACCAGCACCACGTCTCCTTCACCGCCGATCCCAAGGCAGCGACGGTGCGGGTGCAGATCGTCGACAGTCCCGAGCTTGCCGATTTCGCCATCGTCGATGACATCAACACGCCGGACGCGGCAAGCTGCGGCGAAGGCACCACGCCGCGCTATGTCAGCGTCGCGCCGCATGTTTCCGCCGCCGAGCCGGTGATCTACCTCTCCACCGAACCGGGCGCGGACTACCGCATTTTCGTGCAGTCGAAGAGCGCCACCGTGCAGGATGCCGCGGCCCTCATCGTCGGCGCCGCGCTGGCGCCCGCCTCGCCTCCGCGCCTCACCGCCGCGCTGTGACGCACTGCTTTACAACCGGTTAATCATATCCGCATCGCCGGCCACGAAACGCCGCCGCTTCAAGCACTTCGCAACGATCGGCGCAGCACTCTGCGGGCCACGTTGATCTTGCGCGATTGCCGACCGGAGTGACCCATGGCTCACCTTCGCCTCAAGACCCGAATCCGCCGGCTGGCGCGTCGTTATCCGCGCATCAATTTCGCGATCCGCTCGTTTCTGATCTTTTCGGCGACATTCGGCGGCGCCTACGGCTTTTTCGCCGGCAGCCGCTCCAGCGCCGCGTCCTACAATCCGCATGCGTTCGCGATCGGCGCCAGCTTCCTGTTCGCGCTGGCCTGCGTCGCGCTGGCGATGCTGAGCATGCGCATGCGCTGGCTGCGCAAGAAAATGCGCAAGATCGCCGCGCACAATGAAGCGCTGATCGACCGCAACTGGGAATTGAAGGAAGCTGAGGAGCGCGCCCGCAGCCTGTTCGAATCGCAGAGCGACCTGATCGTTCTGCGCGATGCGCAGGGCCGCATCACCTATGTCAACGAGGCGTTCTGCACTTTCACCCACAAGTCGCGCGCCGAACTGCTCGGCTCCGCTTTTACGCTGCCGGTGATCGAACAGGGCGAGGCCGCAACCGAAGCGAACGGCACGCGCGTCCACGACCAGCGCGTCGAGAGCGCGACGGGTCCGCGCTGGATCGCCTGGCGCGAAAGCCTGGTGCGTCCCGACGCGGATCGTCCCGCCGAACTGCAATGCGTCGGCCGCGATGTCACCGACCGCACCGAGACCGAGCGCGCGCTCGGCGATGCCCGCGATCACGCCAATGCCGCCAACCGCGCCAAGTCGCGTTTCCTGGCGATGGCCTCGCACGAGATTCGCACGCCGCTGAACGGCATCATCGGCATGAGCGGACTTCTGCTCGACACGCCGCTGACGCCCGAGCAGGCGACCTACGCCAAGGCGGTGAAGACCTCCGGCGAATCGCTGCTGTCGCTGATCGAGGAGCTGCTCGACTTTTCCAAGATCGAAGCGGGCAAGATCGATCTCGAACAGCGCGCCTTCGAGCTCGCGCCGCTGATCGAGGAGATTACCGAGCTGCTGGCGCCTCGCGCGCAGGCCCGCCAGATCGAGATCGCCTGCTATATCGATGAGCGGCTGCCGCGCGAGGTGGTGGGCGATGCCGCACGGCTGCGCCAGGTGCTGCTCAACCTCGCCGGCAACGCCATCAAGTTTACCTCGGTCGGCGGCGTCGCGCTGATCGTCGAGCCGGGCATCTGGCCGGGCGAGATCAGCTTTCTGGTGCGCGACACCGGCATTGGCATCGCGCCCGAGGCGCAGGAGCGCATCTTCCGCGAATTCGAGCAGGCCGACGAGCGCACCGCGAAGAATTACGGCGGCACGGGTCTTGGCCTGTCGATCAGCGAGCGTCTGGTGCGCCGGATGGGCGGCCGCATCGCGCTGCAGAGCGCGCCGGGCGAAGGCGCGACTTTCGAGGTCTCGATCCCGCTGAAATCTTCCGACACCGCCATGCCGGTGCTGGCCGCACCGGACATGACCGGCAAGGCGGTGATGCTGGTGGCGCCGCAGACCATCGAAGCCTCGCTGGTGGCGCGGCGGCTGGAGCGCTGGGGCGCGCCGACCTGCACGGTCGCCGACGCATCCGTGGCGTGTGCGCTGCTGCCGGAGCGTAGCTGGCACGCGGTGATCGTCGATCATGCGTTCGGCACCGCAGATGTGCAGGTGCTCGGCGAAGCCGCGCAGCATCATGCCGTGCATCGGATCGCGATGTTCACCCCGGCCGAGCGGCACGATCTTCAGCCCGCCGCGATGAGCGCCTTCAACGGTTATCTGGTCAAGCCGCTACGCGCTGCTTCGCTCGCCGCGCGGCTCACCGCCGAGACCGCGCCGCTGGTGCCGGATGTGGAGGACGACGGCAACGCCATGTCCGCGCCAGCCAAGGCCGCGAAGGGCCTGTCGATTCTGGTGGCCGAGGACAACGAGATCAACGCGCTGCTGATGCGCTCGCTGCTGACGCGGCTCGGCCACCGCCCGGTGATCTCGGTCAATGGCCGCGAGGCGTTCGAGTCGTGGCTTGCGGCGGAAACCGCCGGCGCGCCTTACGACGTCGTGCTGATGGACGTGCAGATGCCCGAGCTCGACGGGATCGAGGCGACGCGACTGATCCGCGCCCGCGAAACCGATCGCGGTCTGCCGCATACGAAAATTCTCGCGCTCACCGCCAACACGCTGGTGGAAGACCGCTACGCCTGCTTCGCGGCGGGCATGGACGGCTTCCTGATCAAGCCGCTCGATCGCGACAAGCTGATCGAAGCGCTCGACGGCCTGGTCCCCGCCTCCGGCGTCGCCGCCTGACACATCACGCAACCTCGCGCCGGGTGTCATAAAACCGTATGACGCCCGTGCTTAGTGAGACCCGAAAGCCGCTTCGATTCGACTCGAAGACAGCGGCCGCAAGGGTGTCATGCGTGGCGAAGGACCATCCGGCTTCAAGCCGGGACTGATGCAGCAATGGCTGACGCCGCAGGCACTGCGGCTGGCGCCAGGCGCGGGTTTGCCGTTCAATCCGCTGCACCGGATCATCGCGCCGGAGCTTTCGCTCGGCCGGATCGGCCCGCTCGAAGTGCGGCTTGCCGGCAAATCCTCCGACATCAAGCGCGCGCAGAAGCTGCGCTACAAGGTGTTCTACCGCGACGGCCATGCGATCGCCGATGCCGCGACGCTGCTGGCGCGCCGCGACAAGGATGCGTTCGACAGGATCTGCGATCATCTTCTGGTGGTCGATCATGCGGCAAAGCCCTCGATGCGCGGCAGGCAGCCGGTGGTCGGCACCTATCGGCTGCTGCGGCAGGACATCGCCGAGATGCATGGCGGCTTCTACAGCGAGAATGAATTCGACATCGCGGCACTGATCGAGCGGCACACGGGTCTGCGCTTTCTCGAACTCGGCCGTTCCTGCGTGCTGCCGCCCTATCGCACCAAACGCACCATGGAGCTGCTCTGGCATGGCATCTGGCGCTATGTACGGCGGCACCGCATGGATGTGATGATCGGCTGCGCCAGCCTGCAGGGCACCGATCCGGACCGGCTCGCGCTGCAACTGTCGTTCCTGCATCACTTCGCCCGCGCGCCGGACGCGTGGCGCGCCAGAGCGCATGCCTCACGCTATGTCGAGATGAACCGCATGGCGAAAGAAGCGATCGACGCCAAGGCGGCGCTGCGTGAGCTGCCGCCGCTGATCAAGGGCTATCTGCGGGTCGGCGCCTTCATCGGCGACGGCGCGGTGATCGACCACCAGTTCGGCACCACCGACGTGCTCGTGGTAATGCCGGTGACGGCGATTTCCGAACGCTACATCGGGCATTTCGGCGTCGATGCCAGCCGCCACGCGGCGTAGTTCTGTTGTCCCGGACGCGATGCGACGTGCAACGTCGCTTCGCAGAGCCGGGACCGCTCCACATCCGATACTTGACGGCCCCGGATCAGCAGTGCACCGCTTCGCGTTGCAATGCATCCGGGGCACCTAACCCAGAATTTGTTGATGGATGCGCGGGTCAGGCCCGCGCATGACAATGCGTGGCTAGTGAAACTTACAGCCGCCGCAGCGACACCGTCTCGACCACGTGATCGCCGCTCTTCTTGAGGATCAGCGTGGCGCGCGGCCGCGTCGGCAGGATGTTCTCGCGCAGGTTGACCACGTTGGTGGTGTTCCAGATCGACAGCGCCTTCTTCACCGCGTCTTCGTCCGACAGCGTGGCGTAGCGGTGGAAATAAGACCGCGGATCGGCGAACGCGGTGCCGCGCAAGGTCAGGAAGCGCTGCACGTACCAGTCCTGCAGCACCGTCTCATCGGCATCGATATAGATCGAGAAGTCGAAGAAGTCGGAGACGAACGGCACCGCCTTGCCGTCGCCCGGCAGCCGCCCGGTCTGCAGCACGTTCAGCCCTTCCACGATCAGGATGTCGGGCTGGTGCACCTCGATCCACTGGTCGGGTACGATGTCGTAGGTCAGATGCGAATAGACCGGCGCGCGCACATGCTCGCGGCCGGCCTTGACCTCGCTCAGGAACTGCAGCACCGCCCGCAGATCGTAGCTTTCGGGAAAGCCCTTCTTCTGCATCAGGCCTTCGCGCTCGAGCACCGCGTTGGGATAGAGAAAGCCGTCGGTGGTGACGAGATCGACCCGCGGCCGCGGCGACCAGCGCGCCAGCAGCGCCTGCAGCACGCGCGCGGTAGTGGACTTGCCGACCGCGACCGAGCCGGCCACGCCGATGATGTAGGGCATCTTGCGATCGCGGATGCCGAGAAAGCGCCGCTGCAGCACGAACAGGCGCTGCGCCGCCGTGACATAGTCCGACAACAGGCGCGACAGCGGCAGGTAGATCTCCTCCACTTCCGTCATGTCGAGACGGTCGTGCATCGAGCGCATGCGGGACACTTCGTCCGGCGTCAGCGTCATCGGCGTGTCGTCGCGCAGCTTCGCCCAGTCGGCACGCGAGAACGTCCGGTACGGATCGTATTGGTTCTGGTCGGTTCTCATTTCCATGAGCCCGCATCCTTCCTTTGGCCCGTCCGGAACAGCATGCGGAAACTCCCGCCTGCCGACGCCCGCCCCGAACGGCGCCATACGCTTCACAAACTCAGTCGCGCTTGCGCGCGGCTTTCTCCTCCAGTCCCGACATCGCAGTGCGACGCTCCAGCGCCTCCTCGACATCGGCCAATGCAACACCACGCGACTTCAGCAGCACCAGCAGGTGAAACAGCAGGTCGGCGCTTTCGGCGATCAGATGATCGCGATCGTTCTCGACCGCCGCGATCACGGTCTCGACCGCCTCTTCCCCGAACTTCTTGGCACAATGTTCGGTGCCCTTGTCGAGCAGCTTGCGCGTGTAGGAGGCCTCGCCGCCGGACGCGGCACGGGCTTCGATAATCGACACCAGGTCATGGATGGTGAAACGGCTCATGGCAGGCAATCTAGCATCGGGGGTGAGAGGGCGGTTACAAAATCGTCACGATCACGGATCGAGACGCATCGGCAGGCCGGCGCGGAGCATGTGCTCCTTGGCCTGACGTACGGAAAATTCCCCAAAATGGAATATCGAGGCCGCCAGCACCGCGGTGGCGTGCCCTTCCCTGATACCGGCGACCAGATGGTCGAGATTGCCGACGCCGCCCGAAGCGATCACCGGCACGTTGATGCTGTCGGCAATGGCGCGGGTCAGCGGAATGTCGAAGCCCTGCCTTGTGCCGTCGCGGTCCATCGAGGTCAGCAGGATTTCGCCGGCGCCGAGCGACACCACTTCCTGCGCGTATTCGATGGCGTCGATGCCGGTTTCCTTGCGCCCGCCATGGGTGAAGATCTCCCAGCGCTCGCCGCCGGCGCGCTTCACCCGCTTGGCGTCGATCGCGACCACGATGCACTGGTTGCCGAATTTCTCCGCCGCCTCGCGTACGAATTCGCGCCGGTTCACCGCCGCCGAATTGATCGACACCTTGTCGGCGCCGTAGTTCAGCAGCGTACGGATATCGGAGACCTCGCGCACACCGCCACCGACGGTGAGCGGCATGAAGCAGGCTTCCGCCGTGCGCCGCACCACGTCGAGAATGGTGCCGCGATTCTCATAGGTCGCAGTGATGTCGAGGAAGCACAGCTCGTCCGCGCCCGCGGCGTCATAGGCAATCGCGGCCTCCACCGGATCGCCGGCGTCGCGCAGATCGACGAAGTTGACGCCCTTGACCACGCGGCCGTCCTTGACGTCGAGACAGGGAATGACGCGAACCTTGAACATCAGGCTGCCTTCGCCGCTTTGATCAGCGCCAGCGCCTCAGCCGGATCGATCCGGCCGTCATAGAGCGCGCGGCCGGAGATCGCGCCTTCAAGCCGCGCAGCACGTGGCGCAAGCATCGCCTTCACATCGTCGATCGAGGCCAGACCGCCCGAGGCGATCACCGGAATCGAGATGACGTCGGCCAACGCGATGGTGGCGTCGAGATTGAGACCCTTGAGCAGGCCGTCGCGGGCGATATCGGTGAAGATGATCGCAGCAACGCCGGCATCCTCGAAACGTTTGGCGATATCGAGCGCGGTCACGGTCGAGGTCTCGGCCCAGCCTTCCACCGCGACCTTGCCGTCGCGCGCGTCGAGGCCAACCGCGACGCGGCCGGGATATTTTTTTGCCGCTTCCTTCACGAAAGCCGGATCGCGCACAGCTGCGGTGCCGATGATGACGCGGGTGACGCCCTTGCCGAGCCACGCTTCCAGCGTCGCCATATCGCGGATGCCGCCGCCGAGCTGCACCGGCATGGTGACGGTTTTCAGCATCGCCTCCACCGCCTGCGCGTTGATCGGCTTGCCGGCGAACGCGCCGTCGAGATCGACGACATGCAGATATTCGAAGCCCTGATCCTGGAAGCTGCGGGCCTGCGCGGCAGGATCGAGATTGAACACGGTGGCGCGCGCCATGTCGCCCTGCTCGAGGCGGACGCACTGGCCGTTCTTCAGATCGATGGCGGGAAAGAGGATCACGGTTTCCACTTGAGAAAATTGGCGATCAGCGCCAGCCCGAAACGCTGGCTCTTCTCGGGATGAAACTGGGTACCGATCGCGGTGTCTTTCGCGACGATCGCGGTCAGCGGCCCGCCGTAATCGGCGCGCGCCACCACGTCGTTCTCGTTCGCGGCATTGAGATGATAGGAGTGCACGAAATAAGCGTGCCGACCCTTCTCGCCAAGCGGCAGGCCGCTCAGCACCGCGTGCTCGCGCACGAGGTCGAGTGTGTTCCAGCCCATATGCGGGATCTTCAGGCTCTCGTCGCGCGGCGCGATCTTCTCGACATCGCCGGCGATCCAGCCGAGGCCGGGCGTGGTGACATATTCCTTGCCCTGCGTCGCCATCAGTTGCATGCCGACGCAGATGCCGAAGAACGGCCGCGCCTTGTCCCGCACCGCCTGCGTCATCGCCTCGACCATGCCGTCCAGCGCATCGAGACCCTTGCGGCAATCGGCAAACGCGCCGACGCCGGGCAGCACGATGCGGTCGGCACGATAGACGATTTCCGGATCGCGCGTCACTGTGATGGCCTGCGGCTGCTCCAGCGCGCGCGCGGCGCGCTCGAAGGCTTTCGCCGCCGAGTGCAGATTGCCCGAGCCGTAATCGATGATGGCAACGCTCACCGCGAGGCTCCCGGCGCGGGGAAGAATCCGGCGGCGTCATCCGCCAGCGAGGAATGTGGCAGCGGATGCAGCGCCGAATTGTTGCGTGCGGGCGCCGGCGCATGCACCGCGCCGTCCCAGCGCCCGAAGAACTTGCGCTCGGCCTCTTCCTCGTCGTCGGCGACCACGAGACCGATCTGCCGCCATTTGCGGCGCGACAGCGTCCAGCGCCGCAACGACGACGCCTCGAAGCCCATGAACAGCGCCACCACCGCCATCGCCCACATCTTGGTCGAAGCGCCGGCGCCGATCGCCCACAGCGCGCCTTCCAGCGCCGCCGAGACCACGAGATAGCCGATCAGCGCCAGCCACAGCCGGTGCCAGATCAGCCACAGCAGCCCCGCAACGAACGCCCAGACATGAAATCCGTCGCGAACGAACACGATCTTGTCCGTCGAGGTGCGGACATCGACGCCATAGCTTGCCGGCGCATGCACTGTGTAGACCGCCATGATGTGTTCTCCGCAAAATGCGGCGCGGCCTTTGCGGAGTCACCGCAAGGCCGAACCGTTTCAGCCGCCGAGCTGGCCCTTGGTCGAGGGCACCTCGCCCCGCGCGGCCGGATCGATCGCCACCGCGGCGCGCAGCGCCCGGGCCAGACCCTTGAAGCAGGATTCGGCGATATGATGGCTGTTCTCGCCATACAGCGTCTCGACATGCAGCGTGATGCCGGCATTGATGGCGAAGGCGTTGAACCATTCGCGCACCAGCTCGGTGTCGAACGCGCCGACCTTGTCGCGCGGGAAATCGACCTTGAACACCAGCACCGGGCGGCCGGAAATGTCGATGACGACGCGCGACAGCGTCTCGTCCATCGGCATGTGCACGCCGGCATAGCGGGTGATGCCGCGCATGTCGCCGAGCGCCTGCTTCACCGCCTGGCCGAGCGCGATGCCGACATCCTCGGTGGTGTGGTGATGATCGACATGCAGGTCGCCGTCGGCCTTCACCGTGATGTCGATGCGCGAATGCCGCGCCAGAAGATCAAGCATGTGGTCGAAGAAACCGATCCCGGTCGCGACATCGGACACGCCGGTGCCGTCGAGATTGACCGACACCGCGATGTCGGTTTCCTTGGTCTTGCGCTTGATCGTCGCCGTGCGCATCAAAACTCGCTCCGCAGCTCGCGCGTCGTCCCGAAACAGCGGCGGTTTGCCGCCGGAAAGACGCGCCAAAGGATGTCCGGCCGCCTTTTAACAGGCCGGTGACGCCTTCGCTACTGCGGGAGGGGCCCGATTCGACCGATCCTGCGTCTATGGTGACCGAAATCGGCGGCCAAAACGCCGCCATTTGCATCCCCGCCCCAGCATCCCTAAATCAGGCGGCATCAAGGGGTCTCTCATGCAAGGTTCACAGCCAGACATCTGGCACGGCACCACCATCCTCACCGTCCGCAAGGGCGGCAAGGTGGTGATCGGCGGCGACGGCCAGGTCTCGATCGGCCAGACCGTCATCAAGTCCAACGCCAAAAAGGTCCGCAAGCTCGGCAAGGGCGACGTGATCGGCGGTTTCGCCGGCGCCACCGCCGACGCCTTCACGCTGTTCGAGCGGCTGGAGGCCAAGCTCGAGCAATATCCGGGGCAGCTCACCCGCGCCTGCGTCGAGCTCGCCAAGGACTGGCGCACCGACCGCTATCTGCGGCGGCTGGAGGCGATGATGATCGTCGCCGACAAGGATGTCTCGCTGGTGCTGACCGGGACCGGCGACGTGCTGGAGCCCGAAGCCGGCGTGATGGCGATCGGCTCCGGCGGCAATTACGCGCTGGCGGCGGCGCGGGCGCTGGCCGATACCGAGCACGACGCCGAGACCATCGTGCGGCGCTCGCTCGACATCGCCGCCGACATCTGCGTCTACACCAACCGCAATGTGACGCTGGAAACGCTGACGGCATGAGCGCGGCGGACAACGCTCTGGCGCCGGCGACGCGAGGGCTGTCGTTGCGTCAGGGTTTTGTGTTCGCCGTTACGCTTCTCGCGCTGCAGGCTGCGATTCTTTACGCCATGGGCCGCGTGCCGATCTGCACTTGCGGCTACGTCAAGCTCTGGCATGGCGTGGTGCTGAGTTCGGAGAATTCGCAGCACATCGCGGACTGGTATACGTTTTCCCATGTTATCCATGGGTTTCTGTTCTATGGCCTGACATGGCTGTTGCTGCCGCGGATGCCATGGATCGCTCGCCTTCTGATTGCGATGCTGATCGAAGGCGGCTGGGAGCTGTTGGAAAATTCTCCGTTCATCATCGAGCGATATCGCACCGGTACCATTTCGCTCGATTACTATGGCGACAGCATCGTCAATTCCATTTCGGATACGCTGGCAATGATCGCTGGCTTTATTGCCGCGCGTAAACTACCGGTAATCGCAACGGTGCTGATCGCGATCGTACTCGAAATCGCTGTCGGCCTGCACATCCGCGACAACCTGACGCTGAACATCATCATGCTGATCCATCCATTCGATGCGATACGGCAATGGCAGGGCGGCCCGCCGATCATCTAGACCGCTTGCCGTTCGACCAATTCAACAATAGCTAAGAGCCATGACCGACTTTTCTCCCCGCGAAATCGTCTCCGAACTCGACCGCTTCATCGTCGGACAGAACGACGCCAAGCGCGCGGTCGCCATCGCGCTGCGCAACCGCTGGCGGCGGCTGCAACTCGAAGGCAGCCTGCGCGAGGAGGTGCTGCCCAAAAATATCCTGATGATCGGGCCGACCGGCGTCGGCAAAACCGAGATCGCGCGCCGCCTCGCCAGGCTCGCGGCCGCGCCGTTCATCAAGGTCGAGGCGACCAAGTTCACGGAGGTCGGCTATGTCGGCCGCGACGTCGAGCAGATCGTGCGCGACCTCGTCGAAGTCGGCATCACCCAGATGCGCGAGAAGAAGCGCAAGGACGTCAAGGCGCGGGCGCAGCTCGCCGCCGAGGAGCGCGTACTCGACGCCCTGGTCGGCGCCAATGCCAGCGCGGCGACGCGGGATTCCTTCCGCCGCAAGCTGCGCGCGGGCGAACTCAACGACAAGGAAATCGAGATCGAGACCCAGAGCGCCGGCGGCGCGCCGATGTTCGAGATTCCCGGCATGCCGGGGGCGCAGGTCGGCGCGATTTCGATCGGCGACATCTTCGGCAAGATGGGCGGGCGCACCAAGACGCGGCGGCTCTCGGTCGCCGATTCGCATGAGGTGCTGGTCAACGAGGAATCCGACAAGCTGCTCGACGACGATCAGCTCACGCTGGAAGCGATTCAGCTTGTCGAGAACAACGGCATCGTATTCCTCGACGAGATCGACAAGATTTGCGTGCGAGACGGCGCGCGTACCGGCGACGTCTCGCGCGAGGGCGTGCAGCGCGATCTGCTGCCGCTGATCGAAGGCACCACGGTGTCCACCAAGCACGGGCAGGTCAAGACCGACCACATTCTGTTCATCGCCTCCGGCGCCTTCCACATCGCAAAGCCGTCCGACCTGTTGCCGGAATTGCAGGGCCGCCTGCCGATCCGCGTCGAATTGCAGGCACTGACCCGCGACGATTTCCGCCGCATCCTCACCGAGCCGGAAGCCTCGCTGATCAAGCAGTATGTCGCGCTGCTGCAGACCGAGGGCGTCACGCTCGACATCACCGACGATGCCATCGACGCGCTGGCCGATATCGCGGTGGCGGTGAATGCATCGGTCGAGAACATCGGCGCGCGGCGGCTGCAGACGGTGATGGAGCGCGTGCTGGACGAGACCTCGTTCCACGCGCCGGATTTGAGCGGACAGACCGTCACCATCGATGCGGCCTATGTGCAGAAGCACATCGGCGATCTCGCCCGGAACGCGGATCTCAGCCGGTTTATTTTGTAACCGCTTTTCTCTTTCCCCTCTCCCCTTGTGGGAGAGGGTGGCGAGAATGAGCGCAGCGAATTCGAGCCGGGTGAGGGGAAACGTCCCATTACCCAAGAAGCCCCCTCACCCGCTTCGCGGCTTCGCCGCTCAGCACCCTCTCCCACAAGGGGAGAGGGGAAAGGCGCTATCTCCCCCGACGCACCCGCACATAGAGCGCGCCGGCACCGCCATGGCCGATATGCGCTTCCTCAAAGCCGACCACGAGACTGCGGAATTCCGGCAGCGCCAGCCATTCCGGCACCTGACGGCGCAGCACGCCGCGCTCGGTGTCCGCAGCGCCGCTGCGGCCCTTGCCGGTGATCACCAGCACGAAGGTCAGGCCATCTTCGCTGGCGCCGCGCAGGAAATTCATCAGCGCGCGATGCGCCCGCGCCTGGGTCAGGCCGTGCAGATCGAGTCGTGCTTCAATATCACTGCGGCCGCGCGAGAGCTTGGCGCGCTCGCGGCGACCCAGCGGCGCCAAAGGCGGTGGTGATGGCGGCGCTTTCGCCACTTTCGGCGCGACCAGTGCCAGCGGATGTTTTTCCGGCTTCACCTTGGCGCGAGTCTTTTCGATAACCGGCGCGGCCTCAGCCTCGACCGATGCCTTCGGCGCACGCGGCGTCCTGCGCAGCGGCTTGATGCTTTTGGCGACGCTTTCCCACAACGCCCGCTCCTCCTCGCTCAGCCCGCGACGGCGGCGTGGCGGCGGAGCATCAGCGGCGGGCGGCACGCGTTTCATTTCGACTCGCGTCCGCGTTTACGCGGGGCCGGCGCCTTTTCTTGCGGCCGCGGATCGGGCAGCGGCACGGTGCGGCCATGCGCCAGAGGATCGAGCGATTTCGGCAGCAGCAACGCAAAGCGCGCGGCATTCTTGATGCGGCCGGCGATGCGGCCCGCCTCCGTCCCCGCACCGAAATAAAGATCGGCGCGCGCCGGGCCGATGATGGCCGAGCCGGTGTCCTGCGCCACCATCAGGCGGCGGAACGACGTGTTGGACGTATCGCCCTCGATCGGCAGCGTCGCGTCGATGAAGAACGGCGTGCCGTAAAGATGCAGCCCCTTGTCCACCGCGATCGAACGCCATGGCGTCAGCGGCACGCCCTGCGCGCCGAGCGGCTCGTCCTTCTCGCCGAGCGAGACCTCGCGGAAGAACACATAGGACTTGTTCTGGCGGCGCAATTCGTCGGCCGCGCCCGGATTCTGCTCCATGTATTCGCGGATGCGCTGCATCGACATCTGCTCTCGCGGGATGATGTTGCGTTCGATCAGGATGCGCCCCACCGGCGTATAGGGATAGCCGTTATGCGCATCATAATTGATCCGCACAACGGAGCCGTCGGCAAGCTTGATCCGCGCCGAACCCTGAATCTGGATGAACAAGAGGTCGGTCTGGCTCTTCAGCCACACCACTTCGAGGCCGCGTCCGGCGATCGCGCCATCTTCAATGGCGGCGCGGTCGTAATACGGCACCAGCTTGCGGCGGCCGATCTTGCGAAACACCTCGCCCTTGTTCGGCATGCTTGGCGAGGCCTGATTGAAGCCGCGCACAAACAGGTTCGAAGGCCGCCGATACACCGGCACGGTGTAGACGTCGGTGCGGGTGCGCGAGCCCTCCACCACGGGCTCATAATAGCCGGTGACGAAGCCCTGCTCCTCGCCGAGCCGCGAAATCTCCACCGGCACGAAATGATGTTCGAAGAACTCCCGCGCCGCCGCGATGTCGTGAATCTTCGCGCCCCTGGCGGCGCGGCACGGCTCGCGCAGCGCGGTCCCCAGGAACTTGTCGTCCGGCGGCGGCGCGCGCCGGGCGAGGATCGGCGCGCAACTGATGCGGAAGGTCTTGAAGGCGGCGAGCTGGTCGTCCTCGGCCCAGCCGGCGATGTCGCTCCAGGCGCGCGGCAGATATTGCACGCCGGGAATTTCCAGCGGCCAGTGGATGCTGTGCGGCGATGGGCGATGGCGAACCGGAGCAGGCTCGGGCGGCGCCTTGTGGCGGGAGCGCGCATCGACCGAAACCGCGACGGCCAGCAAGGCCGCCGCGAGGAGGCCGGCGCCGCCGGCCCAGAGCCAGACGCGCCGCGCGCTACTGCCCGCTTTCCGTGCCAACCAGCTTCCAGTTCGGGTCACGGGAAGTGACGTCGCGCGAGAACGTCCAGACGTCTGTGACATCGGTCAGCTTTTCCGAGTTGCCGTCGATCACCGCGCCGTCCTTGTCGCGCGTGACCGAAATCATCTGCGACACAAATCGGACAGTAATATGGGCCGCACGGTCGCGCACGCCGGCGCTGACGATGTCGGCCTTGTCGATCGAGGCAAAGCGGGTTTCCACCTTCTCGCCGCGCTGCTCGCGACCGCGAATCGCGGCCTCGAAGCCGTCATAGACCTCGGACGACAACAGATCCTTCAGCGCACGGCGGTCGCCATTGGCGAAGGCCAGCACGATCATCTCGTAGGCGCTCTTGGCGCCGGAGATGAAGTGCTGCGCATTAAAGGAGGGATCGCTCGCGGCGACCTGATCGAGGCCGGTGGCCAATGCGCTGTCCGGCTCGGCAATGCCTTTCCAGCGGTCGGGCGCAGCCTCCGGCTCGGCGGCGGGCGCACGCGCGGTCTGGTCGATGGTGGCGGGGCCGGGCAGCGGCACCACATTGTCGTTGCCGCCGCGCGCCAGATCACGGGCTGCGCGGTCGAAAGGCGGGCGCTCGGCGCCGGTGCGCTGGCCCAGCACATTGCGCAGCCGCAGGAAAATGAAAACGGCCAGCGCCAGGAAAATTATGGTGTAAATGTCCACGTCGATTCACTTTCTGGTCGGTGCCGTCACCGGTCCATGCTGCCCGTCCCTTGCGGCATCTCGAAGCGCCGGCAGATCAATGACTGACGACAGATCGGGTTTCAGCGACGGCTTCCCTCGCGCGCGCAACGGGCGCGATACTCATGTAGGCACGAAATCCGGCAAGGCCAACACTACCTTTTGACGCGCCCGCCGGGAACGGGACTGCCGACCAAACAGGGTTAAAATCGTTCGATTGCAGTCAATTACAGTGATTCTACCCCATCTGCGCGGGCGATCCAACCGGACGGGCCGACTTTTGACGCCGCGCAAGGCCATCGTCCTTGTCGAATGCGGCAGGGCTATGTTAGCCACTCGCCCCGACACGACCCCGTTGACGCGAAACACCTGCAGGAGAGACCGATGACCAATGGCAATGGCGCGCCGACCGACCAGGACGCCCCTCCGCAGCTCAGCGTCCTCGCGCAATATATCAAGGACTTCTCGTTCGAGAATCCGAACGCGCCGACCTCGCTGGCGCCGCAGCAGAGCCAGCCCTCGATCGGCATCCAGATCAATGTCGGCGCCAGCAATGTCGGCGAACAGGATTATGAGGTGTCGCTGACCATCGAGGGCAAGGCCGAAGGCGCAGGCTCGGTGATGTTCGCCTTCGAGCTGGTCTATGCCGGCGTCTTCCGCGTCCAGAACGTGGCGCAGGAGAACATGCATCCGCTGGTGATGATCGAATGCCCGCGCCTGTTGTTCCCATTCGCGCGCGAGATCATCTCGACCGCGACCCGCAATGGCGGCTTCCCGCCCCTGATGCTCGATCCGGTCGATTTCGTCGGGCTGTACCGCCAGAACATGGCGCGGCAGGCCGAGCAGATCAAACCGAGCTGAGCTTTACTTATTAGCGCGTCGTCCCCGCGCAGGCCGGGACCCATCATCCCTATCGATGATTGGAAAAAGACAGACGCGACGCCTTCATCTCAAGCGATTTCGAGAAGCTGGTGGGTATGGGTCCCGGCCTGCGCGGGGACGACCTGAAAAGATTCGCGCAGCTCCAGCCTCAAGCGCTGCAACTGCTCCTCATGGTGAGGAGCGAGGCGAAGCCTCGCGTCTCGAACCATGAGGCCCAGGCGGCCCATCGCGGCCTCATCCTTCGAGACGCGATCCTGCGGATCGCTCCTCAGGATGAGGGTCGGCTTCAGCGCAGCAATCCAACCCGCCTAATTTTCCAGATAATCGCGCCAGATCGCCTTCTCGCCCAGCGTGGCGATGAAAGCGCGATGCGCCTCGCGCTCCGCATCGCTGCCGCGCGGTGCCAGCGGCTGCTCGCGCACCCGCCGCACCACCTCGATGGCGCCGCCCCGGACGCTGCGGCTGGTTTCCGCCAGAATCAGCGAGGACTGCCGCGCCCCGATCAGATCGATATAGACCTCGGCGAGCAACTCGGCGTCGAGCAGCGCGCCGTGCTTGGTGCGCTTTGAATTGTCGATCGCATAGCGCGAGCACAGATCGTCGAGCCGGTTGGACACGCCGGGATGCTTGCGCCGCGCCAGCAGCAGCGTATCGACCAGCCGCTCCTTCGGGATCGCCTTGCGCTTGATCTTGTCGAGCTCGGCATTGATGAAGCCGATATCGAACGAGGCGTTGTGGATGATCAGCGGTGCATCGCCGAGAAAGCCGAGGAATTCGTCCACCACCGCGGCGAACAGCGGCTTGTCGGCCAGAAATTCGGTGGAGAGGCCGTGGACCGCGAACGCCTCTTCCGGCATGTCGCGCTCGGGATTGAGATAGACGTGATAGCTCTGCCCGGTCGGCATGTGGTTGAACATCTCAACACAGCCGATCTCGACCAGGCGATCGCCGCGCAAGGGATCGAGGCCGGTGGTTTCAGTATCGAGAACGATTTCACGCATGGCGATCTAGAATCTTGCAGATGGAACGGGCCGCCGAATCAGGCGCGGCGCTTTTCCATGGTAGCGACTTTACGGAGGATCTCGTCAATCCGTTGCCGCACCGGTTCCAGCCCGTCCCCGGTATCCACCACGAAATCGGCGCGGCGGCGCTTCTCCGCGTCGGGCAATTGCCGCGCCAGGATCGCCTCCAGCTTGTCGGGCGTCATGGTCTGCCGCGCCAGAATACGTTCGCGCTGAATGTCAGGCGTGGTTGTCACCACCACCACGGCATCGACGCGGCTGTCGGCGCCGGTCTCGTACAATAAAGGGATGTCGAGCACCGCGACCGGCGCGCCGCTTTGCTCGGCCTCGCGCAGGAACGCCTGTTCATGCGCCCGCAGCATCGGATGCACGATGCCCTCGAGACGCTTCATTGCCGCCGCGTTGCCGACCACATGGCCGGACAGTTTCTGCCGGTCAACCCGGCCATCGACGGTGCTGTCGGGAAACGCCGCCTCGATCGCCGGCCCCGCCTCGCTCTCATAGATCGCGTGCACGGTGGCGTCGGCATCGTAGACCGGCACGCCGGCCTCCATGAACAGCTTCGCGGTGGTCGATTTGCCCATGCCGATCGAGCCGGTGAGGCCGAGCACGAACATCGGTTTCTTGTGGTGATCGCGTGAGGTCATGTTCTAGAGCGGGGTGCGGCCGATGGTGCGCAGAAAGCCGAGCAGCGGCAGCAGCGGCAGGCCGAGGATGGTGAAATAATCGCCTTCGATGGCGTCGAACAGATGCACGCCGACGCTCTCGAGCTGATAGGCGCCGACGCTGGCGGTGACCTTCGCGCCGGCGCGGTCGAGATAGCGCGCGATATCGTCGTCACTCAGCGGTCGCATGGTCATCCGCGCCACCGCGACATGGGCGAACAACACCTCGTCGCCCTGCGCCACCACCACTGCGGAATTGAGATGATGGGTGTTGCCGGACAGAGCCCGCAACTGCCGGGCGGCGGCAGAGCGGTTGGCCGGTTTGGAGAACCGCCGCGCGCCGAGTGCCAAAGTCTGGTCGGCGCCGATCACGATGCGGCCCGGCTGCTGCCGCGCGATGTGCAGCGCCTTCTCCCGCGCCAGCAGTTCGGCGACCTGTTCCGGCGCCGACAGGCCGGACGCCGCCTCGATCGCACGCTCGTCGATCTCGGCGGCCAGCGCGACGAAATCGATGCCGGCGTTGCGCAGCAAGGCCTGCCGCGCGCTGCTTTGCGAGGCGAGAATGACGGCGGACGGATGGTTCATGGCGTCCATGCGCGCATCAATTCCGCTGCCGCTGCCGGTCGGCATAAAGCTTCATCACCGCTGCCGCGGTCTCCTCGATCGACCGGCGGGTGACGTCGAGCAGCGGCCAGTCATATTTGGCGCTGAGCTTGCGGGAGAACAGCACTTCCTCCGCCACCGCCTGCCGGTCGGTGTAGGGATCCTCCTCCACTGACTTCGCGCCGATGCCGAGCAGACGGTTCTGCCGCACCTGCACCAACCGTTCGGGCGAGGCATGCAGGCTGACCACCAGCGGATTTTTCAGCGTTTCGAGCTGCGGCGGAATCGGAATCCCCGGCACCAGCGGCACATTGGCGGTGCGCACGCCGCGATTGGCGAGATAGATCGAGGTCGGCGTCTTGGAGGTGCGCGACACGCCGACCAGCACCACGTCGGCATCCTCCAGCCCTTCGACATGCTGGCCGTCGTCATGCATCATGGTGTAGTTCAGCGCGTCGATCCGCTTGAAATAGTCCGCGTTCAGCGTGTGCTGGGCGCCGACCCGCTGGGTGGTCTCGCGGCCGAGATAGGCACGAAACAATTGCATCACCGGTCCGATGATCGACAGGCTGGGAATGTTGATGTCCCGGCACTTGGTCTCGAGCCGCTCGACCAGATCTTTCTCCAGCAGTGTGAACAGCACGATGCCGGGCGCTTCCTCGATCTCGGCCAGCACGCGGTCGAGCTGCTTCTGGCTGCGCACCAGCGGATAGACATGTTCGACCGGGGTGACATTGGCATATTGCGCGGCGACCGCGCGCGCGACCGTGATCAGGGTCTCGCCGGTGGAGTCCGAGATCATGTGAAGATGGAAATAGCTGCCGCTACCGCTCCCAGGCACCTTGCCTCCGCTCGCTCCGCTGCTTGTTCGCCGTGCCGTGATACATGGACCCGCTGTGCATGGATGTGAATCCCTGTGGGCAGAACCGCCCGCCGGCAGGAAGCAGACGCGCCGATTGTATAACCCGCCGGGTTGTTCACATCTCCATCAGCGGGAGATCGTTCAAACGGCTTGCGAAAGTCTATCGGGGTTATGTGGATTTGTCTTGGGATAATCCGGCGGCCGCGCTGCGCAAACCATTGATGTCGTCGTCGATTCCGGCGCGCGCCAATGGGGCGTGGATGTCATGAATAAATTGGTGCGATGTGGACAAGCACCGGATGAAAGCAGGACGACATTGTGCTGGCGCTATTCACGGTTACGCAAACTCTAACCTAAGAATCTATAAGGTTATAAGAAGGGCTATGGAGCCGGACCATCGTGCCATCAGGCACGTCCGGACAGGCTTGCAGGGATGAACTTTCATCCTGGCATGACGTTCCACATGTTAGGGACTGTGATTGATCCACATCACGCCGTCTTTTCTTTGAGATCGTGTGATGGTCTTCAAGCGTGAGCGAATCGCCTTGCAGCGTCGTCCGGTTTCGGCGATATCGGGATCGCTTTTCGCTCTCCCATCCGCGTGATCGTGCCGATGTATGAATGGATCAAGGCGCTGCATGTGATTTCCGTCATCTCATGGATGGCGGGCATGCTCTATCTGCCGCGGCTGTTTATCTATCACTGCGACGCCGAGCGCGGCTCGGTGCAGTCCGAGACTTTCAAGGTGATGGAATATCGGCTGCTGAAATTCATCATCAACCCGGCCATGATCGTCGCCTGGCTGGCCGGCGGCTGGCTGGTCTGGCAGGGCGGCTGGTACCTTTCGGGCTGGTTTCACGCCAAATTCGTTCTGGTGCTGATCCTGTCGGGCCTGCACGGCTGGCTGACCAGCCGGACGCGCGATTTCCGGCTCGACCGGAACACCCGTTCGAAGAAATTATACCGTATTATCAATGAGGTACCAGCGATCCTGATGGTCGGCATCGTTATTCTGGTGATCGTCAAGCCGTTCTAGGCGGGCAAATTCATCAATGATTTTGTTGCGCGGCCACCGGTGATTTTCTATAGTTCGGCCATCCTCTCGAACGCAGGCAGATGTGGTTGAGCTCCGGTTCCATCGGACCGGCCGTCACGTCAGGTTCAAAGCCTCCCGGCACCTTCCTCACTCAAGACCTGCACACACCACGAGCTACTTGTCCGCGCGTTTTTTGCAGACCGCACCCCTCTTACTCCCTCTTTTTCCGACTTCGTTACAGGACACTCCCATGCGGGAAATGAAACTTCAGGATCTCAAGGCCAAGACTCCGGCCGAGCTCGTCTCGTTCGCCGAGGAGCTCGGGGTCGAAAACGCCAGCACCATGCGTAAGCAGGAGCTGATGTTCGCCATTCTCAAAATGCTGGCGATTCAGGAAACCGACATCATTGGCGAAGGCGTGGTCGAGATCCTGCCTGACGGCTTCGGCTTCCTGCGCTCGTCCGATGCGAACTACCTTCCCGGACCGGATGACATCTACGTCTCGCCCTCGCAGATCCGCCGTTTCGGCCTGCGTACCGGCGACACCATCGAGGGCCATATCCGCTCGCCGAAGGAAGGCGAACGCTATTTCGCGCTGCTCAAGGTCAACACGCTGAACTTCGAGGACCCTGAGAAGTCCAAGCACAAGGTCAATTTCGACAACCTGACCCCGCTGTTTCCGGACGAGCGTTTCCGGCTCGAGATCGACGATCCGACCCGCAAGGACCTGTCCCCGCGCGTCATCGACATCGTCGCGCCGATCGGCAAGGGCCAGCGCGCGCTGATCGTCGCGCCGCCGCGCACCGGCAAGACCGTGCTGATGCAGAACATCGCGCATTCGATCACCGCCAATCATCCGGAATGCTATCTGATCGTTCTGCTGATCGACGAGCGTCCGGAAGAAGTCACCGACATGCAGCGCTCGGTGAAGGGCGAGGTGGTGTCGTCCACCTTCGACGAGCCGGCGGTGCGTCACGTCCAGGTCGCCGAAATGGTGATCGAGAAGGCCAAGCGCCTGGTCGAGCATGGCCGCGACGTGGTGATCCTGCTCGATTCGATCACGCGTCTCGGCCGCGCCTACAACACCGTGGTCCCCTCCTCCGGCAAGGTGCTGACCGGCGGTGTCGACGCCAACGCGCTGCAGCGGCCCAAGCGCTTCTTCGGCGCGGCGCGCAACATCGAGGAAGGCGGCTCGCTGACCATCATCGCCACGGCGCTGGTCGATACCGGCAGCCGCATGGACGAAGTGATTTTCGAAGAGTTCAAGGGCACCGGCAACTCCGAGTTGATCCTCGATCGCAAGGTCGCCGACAAGCGCACCTTCCCGGCGATCGACATCGCCCGCTCCGGCACCCGCAAGGAAGAGCTGATCACCGATCCGCAGGTTCTCAAGAAGATGTATGTGCTGCGCCGTATCCTCAACCCGATGGGCACGATGGATGCGATCGACTTCCTGCTCGACAAGCTGCGCAACACCAAGAACAACGCCGAGTTCTTCGAATCGATGAACACCTGACGCACGGCGCTAAAGGTTCTCAATAAAGTGCCCGGCCTTGCGCCGGGCATTTTTGTATGTCACCGCGATCGCAACATTGCGTGAGTGCACCTGATGACTTCGGATCCACGGTCTTCGTCCGGACGCCCGCTCGGTCCGGCATTGCCGGACTGGTCGCCGCGTTCGTTGCCGCCGCGCCGGATTCTCGAAGGCGAAGCCTGCCGGCTTGAGCCTCTCGATGTCGACCTGCATGGCGATGATCTGGTGGCGGCTTTCCGCGATACCGATCCGGAGTCCTGGCGCTACCTGTTGGCCGGACCGTTTGCGAATGACGCCGATTGCCGGCACTGGCTTGCCGGGGTGGCGGCGCGGACTCACGAAGTCCCCTATGCGCTGATCGATCTGGCCACCGGACGGACTACCGGCATGGCGTCCTACATGCGGATCGAACCGGGCCATGGCGTCATCGAGGTCGGCAACATCCACTATTCAGACGGATTGAAACGAACCCGCGCTGCCACCGAGGCGATGTTCCTGATGATGCGTCATGCGTTCGACGATCTGGGCTATCGCCGCTACGAGTGGAAGTGCGACAGCTTCAACGCGCCGTCGCGGCGGGCCGCGCAGCGGCTCGGCTTTGTGTTCGAGGGCATCTTTCGTCAGCACATGGTGATCAAGGAACACAGCCGCGACACCGCGTGGTTCGCCATTGTCGACAGCGACTGGCCGCGGCTGAAGCAGGCCTATGAGCAATGGCTGTCGCCCGGCAATTTTCGGGACGCACGTCAGCGCGTGGCTCTGTCCGACCTGATCGCAGCGGCTCGCGAGGGATGACGGCGCTCAGGCGTTGCCCTCGGCCTGTGCGTTGTTCACCAGGTCCACCAGCGCCTGCGGCGTCGTGACCGGCAGCGAGCAGGTCTGTCCGCGGCAGACGAAAGCTGCGGCGCGGCCGCCGGCGGCGTCGAGTTGCGCCTGCGCCGGATGACTTTCCGGCACGGCGTCCGCGTCCGGTGCGTGCAGCACGGTCATGTTGGCATGCGGCAGCCGGCGGGCGGCGGCGAGCAGCGCATCGGCCGCCTCCCCCTTCCCGACCACCACGACCTCGGCGCCGACCAGATACAGATCGAGCGCGTTGAGCAGCGACAGATGGCCGAACATGTTCTGCGCCGCCACCGCCAGCGTGGAGGCGAACAGCATGGTGATCTTGCGCCGCCAGCGCTCCTCACCGGTCAGCGCCGCGAGCCGCACCAGATTCTGCGCGATCAGGCCGGTATGGTTGGGAATCGCGTCGTCGGTGGTGGAATGCGGCCGGATGATCAGGGCCTCGGCATCGTCAGCGGTGAGATAATAGCCGCCATGCTCGCTGTCGGCGTAATGCGTGTCGAGCGCGTCCTGCCAGGCCAGCGCCTGGGTCAGGAACGGCGTATCGCCGGTTGCCTCGTAAAGCGCGAGCGCGGCGCGGATCATCGCCGCGTAATCGGAGGCAAGCCCCGGCAGCAGCAGCTTGCCGGCGCGCCAGGAATGGCCGAGCCGGCCGTTGCGCGTCATCTTGGTGGTGACAAAGCCGAACGTGGTGCAGGCCAGCGTCAGCCAGTCCGGCTCGTCGAAGGCATTCGCGGCATGGGCCAGCGCGGTGATTGCAAGCCCGTTCCAGTCGGCCAGCACCTTGTCGTCGAGGCCGGGACGCACGCGCTTGTCGCGCGTCTGCATCAGCACGGCACGCATCGCCGCGAGTTGTTCGGCCTCGAGCGGCGTGTCGTCGCTGCTGTTGAGGCGATTGAGGATGTTGTGGCCCTCGAAATTGCCGTCGGCGGTGATGTCGTATTTCGCGGCGAAAAACGTCGCGTCGTCGGTGCCGAGTAGACGTTCGATCTCGCTCTGCGACCAGACGTAGAACTTGCCCTCCTCGCCTTCGGAATCCGCATCGAGCGATGAGGCAAAGCCGCCGTCCGCGGTGCGCATCTCGCGGCGCAGCCAGCCGACCGTCTCGGTGGCGCGCTGGCGATAGAGCGGATCGGGCTTGCGTGCGTAGTCCAGCGCCAGCATGTCGAGGATCTGCGCGTTGTCGTACAGCATCTTCTCGAAATGCGGCACCAGCCATTTGTCATCGACCGAATAGCGCGCGTAGCCGCCGCCGAGATGATCGTAGATGCCGCCCTGGCTCATCCGCGTCAGCGCCAGCGCCGTGCCATCGAAGAAGCGCTCGTCGCCGGTGCGCGCGCCGGCGCGCCAGAGGAATTCGAGCATCGTGCATTGCGGGAATTTCGGCGCACCCTGCAGGCCGCCATTCACCGGATCGCTGGCGCGCAGGATCGACTGCGCCGCGGTGTTGAGCTCGGTATAGCCGAGCGTGGTCAGGCTGCCGTTGTTGCGCTCCGACAGTCGCTCGACGATCGCGGTGTGATTCTGCGCGATCTTGTCCGGCTGCTCGCGGAACACCTGCGCGACATTGCGCAGCACGTCGGTGAAGGCGGCGCGGCCGTATTGCGCCTCCTTGGGAAAATAGGTACCGCCCCACACCGGTCCGCCCTCCGGCGTCAGGAACATGGTCAAAGGCCAGCCGCCCTGCTGGCCCAGCGCATGCAGCGCGTGCATGTAGATCTGGTCGATGTCCGGCCGCTCCTCGCGGTCGACCTTGATGTTGACGAACAGCTCGTTCATCACCGCCGCGGTGGCCTCGTCCTCGAAGCTTTCATGGGCCATGACATGGCACCAGTGGCAGGCGGCGTAGCCGACCGACAGCAGGATCGGCTTACCGGTGCGCTGGGCTTCGGCCAGAGCCTCCGGTCCCCACGGCCACCAGTCCACCGGATTGTGCTGATGCTGCAGGAGATAGGGGCTGGTTTCGTCCGCCAGCCGGTTTTTGTGCGATGCAGCATCGGTCATGTTGCGGTCCTGTTGCAATATACTGCGCTGCACAATCACGTTCAGCGCCCTTTCGGGGTCTGGAACCCGTCCACTGGCACGATTTTCATTGCCCGCGCAAATGCTGTTGAACAAATAGACCATGCTGTCGCACGCGCAAACCATCTACGCCCTGGCCTCCGGCCGGCCGCCCTCGGCGATCGCCGTGGTCCGGCTGTCCGGGCCGCAGGCCGGCGTCGTGCTCGAGAGATTGTGCGGGCGGCTGCCGAAGCCGCGCCTTGCCACGCTGGCGACCCTGCGCGCCGCCGATGGCGAGCCGATCGACGAGAGCGTGGTGCTGTGGTTTCCAGGTCCGCATTCGGCAACCGGCGAGGACGTCGCAGAGTTCCAGCTCCATGGCGGCCGCGCCGTGGTCGCCGCCTTGTTCGACGCACTCGCTGCGATCGACGGCCTGCGTCCGGCCGAGCCTGGCGAGTTCACCCGCCGCGCCTTCGAGAACGGCAAGCTCGATCTCACCGAAGCCGAAGGCCTCGACGATCTCATTCATGCCGACACCGATCGCCAGCGTCGTCAGGCGCTGCGTCATCTCAAGGGACTGCTTGGCGCCAAAGCAGAAGACTGGCGCCACCAGATCATCGAGGCGTCGGCGCTGATCGAAGCGGGCATCGATTTTTCCGACGAAGGCGACGTGCAGCAGGAATTGCTCGCGCCAGCACTGCGCAGGATCGCCGCGCTGAAAACGGAAATCACGGAAACCCTTCAATTTGCGGGGCGCGGCGAACGGCTGCGCGATGGCCTGGTTGTTGCGATCGCCGGTCCGCCGAACGTCGGCAAATCGACCTTGCTCAATCGTCTGGCGCGGCGTGAGGTCGCGATCGTCTCGCCGCATGCCGGCACCACGCGCGACGTGATCGAAGTGCATCTCGATCTCGACGGTTATCCGGTGACGGTGCTCGACACTGCCGGCATGCGCGACACCGACGATCCGGTGGAGCAGGAGGGTGTGCGGCGTGCGCGCGACCGCGCGCGTCATGCCGATCTGGTTCTCTGGCTGAGCGAGGCGGTGGAGCAGGGCGGCGATCAGCCACCGGCCGATCTCACCACCACCGATGCGCCGGTCTGGATCGTGCGCAACAAGGTTGATCTGGCGCACACGACGGCGAATCAGGACGCGGCGCGATTCCGGATTTCTGCCGCGCAGGGCGAGGGCCTGCCGGACCTGATCGCGGCGCTGGTCGCGTTCGTGCATGATTATTTCGGCGCGGGCGAGGCGGCGCTGGTCAGCCGCGCCCGCCACCGCGATCTGTTGCGCGCCACGGCCGACGCGCTGGGCCGGGCTGAGGCGGCGGCCGGGCGGGGTGAGGAGCTGCTGGCTGAGGAACTCCGAATTGCAATTCATTCCTTAGGTCGATTGACCGGGCGGGTGGATGTCGAGGATATTCTTGACGTTATTTTCCGTGAGTTCTGTATCGGAAAATAGAATAGAGGTATTTAGAGACCGCCAGTTGTTTCACGTGAAACGACACGGGGTTTTGATGCTGCGCCAGCAGGGTTGTTTCACGTGAAACAGGTCCAGCCGTTGTTGCGAGCGAAGCGAAGCAATCCAGTCTCGTTGTGCCGCATCAAAGGACTGGATTGCTTCGTCGCTGGCGCTCCTCGCAATGACGTTGCATCCGTGGCTGCATAATTCTTTCCTTCGTCATGGCCGGGCTTGACCCGGCCATCCACGCCTTCCCTGCGGTTTCGGCAAGACAAAGACGTGGATCACCGGGACAAGCCCGGTGATGACGACTGAGATTGTCGCCGCACCTTTTCCTCATGGTGAGGAGGCGCCTCCAGCGCGTTTACGCGCGTCTTCCGACGCGCTATGGCGCCGTCTCGAACCATGAGGCCACAAGTAGCCGTCCCAGTGATGATGGCCTCATCCTTCGAGACGCGGCCAAGACCGCTCCTCAGGATGAGGATGGCCCGCCGGTGGTTGGGCCCCTTTCTCTCTGGACGCTTGGAAAGTCCGAACGGCACCCCACGCGAATCCGTCTTTCCGCTTTCATCGCCGCGCGATAAAAGGCCGCGATGCGCGCATCGTTCGATGTCATTGTCATTGGCGGAGGCCACGCCGGCTGCGAAGCCGCGGCGGCGGCGGCGCGGATGGGTGCCGCAACGGCGCTGGTCACCCACCGCTTCGCCACCATCGGCGCGATGTCGTGCAATCCGGCGATCGGCGGGCTCGGCAAGGGCCATCTGGTCCGCGAGATCGACGCGCTGGACGGCCTGATGGGCCGGATGGCCGATGCCGGCGGCATCCAGTTCCGGGTGCTCAACCGCCGCAAGGGCCCGGCGGTGCGCGGCCCCCGGGCCCAGATCGACCGCAAGCTCTATGCCCGCGCCATGCAGGCCGCGATCCGCGACACCGCCAAGCTGACCGTGATCGAGGGCGAGGCCGACGATCTGGTGCTTCAGGACGGCAAAATCGCCGGAATCCGGCTGGCCGACGGCCGCGCCTTCTCGACCCCCGCCGTGGTCATCACCACCGGCACCTTTCTGCGCGGCCTGATCCACCTCGGCGAAAAGAACTGGCCGGCCGGGCGGATCGGCGAGGCCCCGGCGCTCGGCCTGTCGAAAGCCTTCGAGCGGGCCGGCTTTACCCTCGGCCGGCTGAAAACCGGCACTCCGGCGCGGCTCGACGGCTCGACCATCGACTGGGCGGTGGTGGAAATGCAGCCCGGCGACGATCCGGCCGAGCCGTTCTCGGTACTGACCCCCGAAATTACCACGCCGCAGATCGAATGTGGCATCACCCGCACCACGCCGGCGACCCACGACATCATTCGAGCCAATGTGCATCGCTCGCCGATGTATTCCGGCCAGATCACCAGCATCGGGCCGCGTTATTGCCCCTCGATCGAGGACAAGATCGTCCGGTTCGGCGATCGCGACGGTCACCAGATCTTTCTGGAGCCGGAAGGGCTCGACGACACCACGGTCTATCCCAACGGCATCTCGACCTCGCTGCCGGAAGAGGTGCAGCAGGCGATCCTGACCACGATTCCGGGTCTGGAGCGCGCCCATATCATCCGGCCGGGCTACGCCATCGAATACGACCATGTCGATCCACGTGAACTGGAGCCGACATTGGAGACCAAGCGGGTTCCGGGGCTGTTTCTGGCCGGCCAGATCAACGGTACCACGGGTTACGAGGAGGCGGGCGCGCAGGGTCTAATCGCCGGGCTCAATGCCGCTTTGAAGGCCGGGGGCGGGGAGAGCGTCGTGTTCGACCGCGCCGACGGCTATCTCGGCGTCATGATCGACGATCTGGTGAGCCGCGGGATCACCGAACCGTACCGGATGTTCACCTCGCGGGCCGAATATCGCCTGACATTGCGGGCGGATAACGCCGATCAGCGGCTGACCGCGCGGGGCATCGCGCTGGGTTGCGTCGGGCCGGAGCGCGCCGCGCATCATCAGGCCAAGATGGTGGCGCTGCAAAGCGCTAAGGAACTAGCGAAATCCCTCGCGATCACCCCGAATGAGGGCGTCAAACATGGGTTGTCACTGAACCGCGACGGCCAGCGCCGGTCCGCCTTTGAACTGCTGGCCTATCCGGAGATCGAATGGCCGCAGGTCGCGGCGATCTGGCCGGAACTGGCGGCCATTGACCCGGTGATCGCGACGCATCTGGAGATCGACGCCAAATATGACGTCTATCTCACCCGGCAGGCGGCCGATGTCGGCGCCTTCCGCCGCGACGAGAGCCTGATCCTGACCGATGTGGACTATGCGCAGGTGCCGGGGCTGTCGAACGAGGCCCGGCACAAGCTGGAGAACGCGCGGCCGCGCACGATCGGGCAGGCGGCGCGGATCGAGGCCATGACCCCGGCGGCTTTGGCGATCCTGGCGGCCTATCTGCGCCGGCAGGCGCGGGGGAAGGCGGGTTCGGAGGCAAGCGGGCGACACATTCGGTCGTCATCACCGGGCTTGACCCGGTGATCCACGCCTTTCTTTAAAGTGCCGCGAGACGTGGATGGCCGGGACGAGCCCGGCCATGACGAGTAGGTAAGCCTTACCGTTTCACGTGAAACAACCCGCCATCCCGGCGTGGTAGAATAAACAAGTCGAATCGCAGCCCTCGGAGGGGCGCTTGGCGCAATCCTACATCCTCGATCTGGCGGCCGACCGGGCACGGGCTCTGGCCCTCACTCCCGTTTCACGTGAAACGGCGCAGCGGCTCGACGCCTACGTCGCGCTGCTGCTGCAGTGGCAGGCCAAAACCAATCTGGTGTCGCCGGCGACCCTGCCGCATCTGTGGACGCGGCATGTCGCCGATTCCCTGCAGCTTCTCGATCTCGCGCCGCAGGCCAAGATCTGGGTCGATTTCGGCAGCGGCGGCGGTTTCCCAGGCGTCGTGCTGGCCTGCGCGTTGGCGGAGACGGAGGGCGCCATGGTCCATCTGGTCGAGCGCAACGCCAAGAAGGCGGCCTTCCTGCGCGAGGCGCTGCGGGTCACCGGCGGCCGCGGTGCCGTGCACCTGTCGGATATCGGGGATTA
Organism: uncultured Afipia sp.; assembly: GCA_964384815.1. Lineage (GTDB taxonomy): Bacteria > Pseudomonadota > Alphaproteobacteria > Rhizobiales > Xanthobacteraceae > Afipia. The sequence goes on from CAYLLZ010000006.1 coordinate 78,663, forward strand.
CGTGGACAGTTTTTCCGGCCCGGTGGATTGCGTCACCGCACGGGCGCTGGCTCCGCTACAGATGCTGCTCGGCTTCGCGGAACCCTTGGTGCAAGGCGGCGCAAAAGCGATCTTCCTCAAGGGTCAAGATGTAGAGTTGGAATTGACGGAAGCCACTAAATACTGGAAAATTGAACCTCGGCTTCATCCCAGCCGCACCGGCGACGGGTGGCTGGTCGAGGTCGGGCGGATCGAGCGGCGTGATCCGGCATCCGCCGCCAACAGGCATGGTCAGGCGCATGGACGGAATTGACGGGGTTTTCAACGGCGACAGCGGGGCGGCGCAGCAGCCCGGCCAGCCGCGGATTCTGGCGCTCGCCAACCAGAAGGGCGGCGTCGGCAAGACCACCACCGCGATCAATCTCGGCACCGCGCTGGCCGCGATCGGCGAGCGGGTGCTGATCGTCGATCTCGACCCGCAGGGCAACGCCTCCACCGGCCTCGGCATCGACCGCCGCAACCGGAGCTGCTCGACCTATGACGTGCTGATCGGCGAGGCCAAATTGCGCGAGGCGATCGTGCCGACCGCGGTGCCGCGCCTGCACATCGCCGCCTCCACCATGGATCTGTCCGGACTTGAACTGGAATTGGGCACCACGCGCGACCGCGCCTTCCGGCTGCGCGACGCCATCGCCGATCTCAACACCAACGTCGCACCCGACACCGACTACACCTATGTACTGATCGATTGTCCGCCCTCGCTCAATCTGATCACGGTGAACGCGATGGCCGCGGCGCACGCGATTCTGGTGCCGCTGCAATGCGAATTCTTCGCGCTCGAAGGTCTGTCGCAATTGCTGCAGACCGTGGAGCAGGTGCGCACCACGCTCAATCCGGCGCTGACCATCCACGGCATCGTGCTGACCATGTTCGACTCGCGCAACAACCTGTCGAACCAGGTCGTCGCCGATGTGCGCGAGTTCATGGGCAACAAGGTCTACGAGACCATGATCCCGCGCAACGTGCGGGTGTCGGAGGCGCCGTCCTACGGCAAGCCGGTGCTGGTCTACGATTTGAAGTGCGTCGGCAGCGAGGCCTACCTCAAGCTCGCGACCGAAGTGATCCAGCGCGAGCGCGAGTTGCGAACGCACTGAGCATGATCCCGAAAAGGTGGGTACCGGTTTTCGGACAAGATCATGCTCAACCGAAAAACCGGCGCGACCGGTCCCGAACATTACAGGTAACGTTGATTTAATACGCAGTTCATCTTCGCAAAACGCCGCGAATTTCTTCCGAAGATGAGGTGCGCTCGAAGGTGTGGAGTGCGTGAAGTTGAGTGCAAGGGAGACGGCGATGGCCGACGAAGCGCGTTCGCGATTGGGACGAGGTCTTGCGAGTCTGATCGGCGATGTCGGCGGCGAAGCCGCGCATGTCGAGCGTCCCGCGCGCACGCCGCGCAAGGTGCCGATTGAATTTCTCAAAGCCAATCCGCGCAACCCGCGCCGCGCGTTTTCCGACGCCGAGCTCGATGAGTTGTCCGCGTCGATCAAGCAGCATGGCGTGATCCAGCCGATCGTGGTGCGCGCGGTGAAGGGCGCGCAGGATCGCTACGAGATCATCGCCGGCGAACGGCGCTGGCGTGCCTCGCAGCGCGCCGGTCTGCATGACGTGCCGATCGTCACCGTCGATGTCAGCGATTCCGATGCCTTGGAGATCGCGATCATCGAGAACGTGCAGCGTTCCGATCTCAATGCGATGGAGGAGGCGCAGGGCTATCACGCGCTCGCCAGCGACTACAAACGCAGCCCCGAGGACATCGCCAAGATCGTCGGCAAGAGTCGCAGCCATGTCGCCAACATGATGCGACTGACGAAGTTGCCGGACGAGGTGCAGGCGCTGATCTCCGAAGGCAAACTAACCGCGGGCCATGCGCGCGCGCTGATCAACGTGCCCGATCCGCTCGCGGCGGCGAAGCGGATCATCACTGAGGGTCTCACCGTGCGTCAGGTCGAGGCGCTGGCGCATGAGGAGGGCGTGCCGCAACGCGCTCAGACCACGCGTGCGAAAGAGGGGCGCGCGCCGAAGGATGCCGACACCATTGCGCTGGAAAAGCGCATTAGCGACGTGCTCGGCCTCAAGGTCAGCGTCGATCACCGCGATCCCGGCGGCACCGTGCAGATCAAGTACCGCGATCTCGAACAGCTCGACGAGATTTTGCGGCGGCTGGAAGGCGGACGGTAGGTTTCGTCCGGCATATAGCGGCTTGGTATTCCGTCATGCCCGGGCTTGACCCGGGCATCCACGACTTTCTGCGCTGAGATGCAACAAGACGCGGATGGCCGGAATAAATCCGGCCATGACGAAAATAATCAGCGACTACCCTCGCCGCCTCGCATTGACGGCAATCGACAGCAGCGCACGCTGCGCGATGGTCACCGCGAGGTCCGGTTGCTTGCGCATGTCGAAGGCCGCTTCGGCAAGCTGCGCGATGGTTTTCAGCAATCTTTCCGTGCTGGCCTGACGTAGCGCCGCTTCCACCAATGTCTTGCGCGAGAAATGCAGGCGCGGAAAGCCGCTGTCGAGCGCTTCCATCGCGCTGCGTCCCTCATCCATCAACAGTCGTGCCTTGTGCAGTTGCGCGGCCTGGCGCTGCGCCGAGGCGATGATCATGCCGGGATAGGTGCCGGCGGCCATCGCCTTGGCGAAAGCGGTTTCCATCTCGGCGACGCGGCCGGCGAACGCACCATCGATGATCGGATCGAGCGCGAGGCCCGAGGCGTCGGTGACGATTGCGGCGACGTCGGCGAGCGTGATCTCGCGCGCGCCGTGGGCGTAGAGCGCAAGCTTGCGGATCTCGTTGCGCGAAGCCTGCCGGTCGCCGCCGAGCAAAGCGGAGAGGGCGGCGCGCGCATCCGGCGCGATGCGCAGGTTCGAGGTCCGCAATTCGTCGTCGATCAGCTTTGCCAGATCGCGCTCGGTATCGGCATAGCAGGCGATCGCCACGGCATTCTTGGCGCGCTCGCACGCCTTGCGCAGCGGCGCGTCGGGACGCAGCTCGCCGGCCTCGATCACGATGCGGCAATCCTTCGGCGGCATCTCGGCGAGCGTATCGATGCCGCTGGCGAAATTGCGTGTGCCGGCGCGAATGCGGATGGCGCGGCGGCCGCCGAACAGCGGCACCGTCATCGCTTCATCGACCAGGCGTGAAGGCTCGGCGGCGAGATCGTCGCCGTCCATCTTCACCATCGAGAACGGATCGTTCGGATCGTCGACCGCGGAGGCGAGCAGCGCGTCGGCGCGTTCGCGCACGAGGCCTGCGTCCGGTCCATACAGAAGAATGATCGGGCATGCCGGATCGGGACGCGCGAGAAAGCTGTCGATCTCCTTGCCGCGCAGCGCTGTCATGGCGGGCGTCCCGCGCGCGCCGGTCAGGTGCCGGCGTACATGAAGGAGGCGAGCCGGGTCGAGATCGCCTCGGCGATCACCTTGGCGGCGCGATCCTCGGCGTCACGCAGGCCGCGCTGGCGTGCGAAGCGCTGTTCCTGACCCGGGATGTCGTAGGACACCCGCGCAGTCGAGGAGCCGGTCATCACCACCTTGTCGGTTGCGATCTCACGCAACTGATAGGTCGCGTCGATGCCGTAGTTCTCGATGTTAGGGAGCGAGGTGGTGGGATCGACGATCACCGACAAGCGCGAGGTCTGCAGCCGCATGATCAGCCTGTGGGTCGGCGGCGCACCGGTGGCGCTGCCATAGGCGCGGAACATCAGTTCGTTGCGGATGGCCACGCCGAGCCGCGCCTCGCGCGAGCCGTTCGGCACCACGACCGGCGGGAATTCGATCGCTGCGAGCTTGTCGCGCAGTCCCGGTCCGCCATCGAGCCCGCGTTCGGCATACATCGGCTGGAAACAGCCGGCGGTAAGCGCGGCCAGAACGGCCACGGCTGCCAGCCGCGCGACGATGCGGGTGTTAAACCACGACATTCACGATCCTTTGCGGAACCACGATGATCTTGCGGGGCGAGGCCCCGGCCAGGGCGGTTTTTACCGCATCGAGCGCCAAAACGGCAGCCTCAATTTCCGGATTCGTGGCATTTCGGGCGACCGTGACATCGCCGCGCTTCTTGCCGTTGATCTGGACCGGCAGGGTCATGGTGTCCTCGACCAGCAAGGCCGGCTCGACCTGCGGCCAGCTTGCCTCCGACACCAGCCCCTCGCCGCCGAGCACGCTCCAGCATTCTTCGGCCAGATGCGGCATCATCGGCGAGACCAGCCGCACAAGGATGTCGAATGCCTCGCGCACCGCGCCGGCCAGCGCTGGTTCCTTGGTGAAGGTTCTGGCGGGATCATCGACAGTCTCGGCCAGCGTGCCGACAAAGGCGTAGAGCTTGGCGATCGCGGTGTTGAAGCGCAGGCGCTCGATCGCCGCCGACACATCGGCCAATGCACGATGCGTCGCCGAGCGCAGCGCCTTCGCCGCGGCATGGTTGTTGTCCAGCACCATGTCGGCGCGCACCGGCAGCAGCGGCGCCGCGACATTGACCAGACGCCAGATGCGCTGGACGAAGCGGTTGGCACCCTGCACGCCTTCCTCGCTCCAGATCACGTCGCGATCGGGTGGGGAGTCGGAGAGCATGAACCAGCGCGCGGTGTCGGCGCCGTAGCTGCCGATGATGTCATCGGGATCGACGGTGTTGCGCTTGGACTTCGACATCTTCTCGATCGAGCCGATCTCGATCGCTTCGCCTGTCGCAAGCAGCGTCGCCCGGCGTTGCTCGCCCATGCCGTCGATCCTGATTTCGTTCGGCGCGGCCCAGCTTCCGTCGGGCTTCTTGTAAGTCTCGTGCACCACCATGCCCTGCGTGAACAGGCCGGCGAACGGCTCGTCGAGACCGACATGGCCGGTGGCCTTCATCGCGCGGGTGAAGAAGCGCGAATACAGAAGATGCAGGATCGCGTGTTCGATGCCGCCGATATACTGATCGACCGGCATCATCGCATCCACCACCTTGCGCGTGGTCGGCGCGTTCTCGTTCCACGGATCGGTAAAGCGCACGAAGTACCACGACGAATCCACGAAGGTGTCCATGGTATCGGTCTCGCGCCGCGCCTTGCCGCCGCATTGCGGACAGGCGACATGCTTCCATGTCGGATGACGGTCGAGCGGATTGCCGGGACGATCGAATTCGACATCGTCCGGCAGCTTCACCGGCAGATCCTTGATCGGCACCGGCACGACGCCGCAGCTCTCGCAATGGATGATCGGAATCGGGCAGCCCCAATAGCGCTGCCGCGAGACGCCCCAGTCTCGCAGGCGGAAATTGACCTGGCGTTTGGCGACAGGGCGGTTGCCGAGCGTCGCGGCCTCCAGCCGTTTCGCAACGTCCTCCTTGGCTTCCGCGATGGTCATGCCGTCGAGGAAGCGCGAATTGATCATGCGGCCATCGCCGTCATAGGCGGTGTCGGTGATGACGAAGCTCGCAGGGTCCTGTCCCTTGGGGCAAACCACAGGAATGTTGCCGAGGCCGTATTTGTTGACGAAGTCGAGGTCGCGCTGGTCGTGTGCCGGGCAGCCGAAGATCGCGCCGGTGCCGTAATCCATCAGCACGAAATTGGCGACATAGACCGGCAACTGCCAGGACGGATCGAGCGGATGCACCGCCTTGATGCCGGTGTCGAAGCCCATCTTCTCGGCGGTCTCGATATCGGCCTGCGCAGTGCCGCTGCGGCGGCATTCTTCGATGAAAGCTGCGAGCGCCGGATTGTTTTTCGCGGCGGCGGCGGCCAGCGGATGATCCGCCGACAGCGCGACGAATTTGGCACCGAACAGCGTGTCGGGCCGCGTGGTGAAGATCTCGACCTCGCTTTCGCCGGCCGGCGTGGTGCCGGCATCGAGCGCGAAGCGGACCAGCAGGCCCTCGGAGCGGCCGATCCAGTTACGCTGCATCAGCCGCACCTTGTCGGGCCAGCGCTCGAGCCTATCGATGGCCGACAGAAGATCGTCGGCGTAGTCGCTGATCTTGAAGAACCACTGCGTCAGCTCGCGCTGCTCGACCAGTGCGCCGGAGCGCCAGCCGCGGCCATCGATCACCTGCTCGTTGGCGAGCACGGTCTGATCGACCGGGTCCCAGTTCACCTTGGACTGCTTGCGCTCGACGAGGCCCGCTTTGAGGAAGTCGAGAAACATGCGTTGCTGATGCTTGTAGTAGGACGGATCGCAGGTCGCGATCTCGCGCGACCAGTCCAGCGACAGACCCATCGATTTGAGCTGCGCCTTCATGGCGGCGATGTTGGCGTAGGTCCATTTCGCCGGGTGGGTCTTGTTCTGCATCGCGGCGTTTTCCGCCGGCATGCCGAAGGCGTCCCAGCCCATCGGGTGCAGCACGTTGTAGCCCTTCGCCCGCATGTAGCGCGCGATCACGTCGCCCATGGTGTAGTTGCGGACGTGACCCATGTGGATGCGCCCCGACGGATAGGGGAACATTTCGAGCACGTAGTATTTCGGCCGGGGATCGTCGTTGCGGGTCGTGAAGATGCCCTGCTCATCCCATTTCTGTTGCCATCGCGGTTCGGATTCGCGGGCGTTGTAACGTTCGGTGCTCATGGAATCGGGGTCTGCTCGGTTGGAAGGTTGGCCAACTCATACGTGGTTTCGGCGCGGGAGGAAACCATGCGAAAGGGCCCGGCCGGGCAGCGCGCCGGGCCGGAAAGGACCGGGCGCGCCGCTCGGAACGGGAAAAGCCGCGATGGTGCGCGCGGCGCCTCGAACCGGCCTCAGGGTTGCGGTGATACGGCCGCGGCCGGGCTCAGCTCGCCAGCGACAGCGCTGCGGAATCGGTCCGGATCAAGGCGTGCGCCACCACGGTATTGCGGCCGCGGTGCTTGGCGGCGTAAAGCGCGGCATCGGCGGCTTCGACCAGCGCTTCCGAAGCAGAGCCCTCGCTCGGCGTGAGCGATGCGATGCCGGCGCTGATGGTGACATGGCGGAAGTCGCTCATGCTGTGCGGGACCGCCAGCATGACCACTTCCGAGCGGACCATTTCGCCGATCTCGAGCGCCTTTTTGCCCTCGACATTCGGCAGCAGCAGGCAGAACTCCTCGCCGCCGTAGCGGGCGGCAAAACCCGACGTCTTCATCGCGATGGCGGACAGGACCTCACCGATCTTGCCGAGACAGGCATCGCCTTCCGGATGGCCGTAAGTGTCGTTGAACAGCTTGAAATAATCCACGTCGATCATGATGATCGAAATCGCGGAGCCGGCCTGCACCGCTTTCATCCACTCGAAATCGAGCCGGCTCTGGAAACCGCGGCGGTTGGCAAGACCTGAAATCACGTCGACCGAAGCCATCACGGTGAGGCGATTGTTGGTCGCCACCATATCGCGCTCGCGCTCGGCAAGCTGGGCCGCCATGCGGTTGAAGGCACGGGCGAGCGGTTTGAATTCGTGCGGCAGCGGCGTGGCAAGGGGGTGCGACGACAAGTCTCCCGCGCCGACGCGCTCGGCCATGTTGATGATGACGTTGATCGGATGAATGATCAGCCGCTCGGCGACCACCCATGCGCCGAGCAGCGCACCAAGGATGATCAGCGCAAACTTGCCGTAGGCGGTGCGGAGGCTGTGGTCGATATCGCCGAGCATCTTGGCTTCGTTGATGCGCGCGATCATCCGCCCGGAGGTGCCCTCGACGCTGGCGAAGGTGACGATCTCCCTCTCGCCTTCGGCGGTGGTGAAGGTCATTGTCCCCGATGTGCCGGAAAGTTTGATTTCGCGCGTGGCCACCGCGTCGAGCAGGGCCGTGTCTTTCAGGGGTTTGCCGATCATGTCGGCGTTTCCGAACTCGCCGCGAGGACGGTGCCTTCGCCGTCGACAAAAACCGCCGACGTGCCGGGACGCTTGAGCGCCCGGTTGAGCAGCTCCGACATCCACTTCAGGTCGATTGCGGCAATCACCACGGCTTTTTTGCCGGTGGTGAAGTTCGCCGCCGGATACGCGGCCATGATGGTCGGCTGGTTTGTCGCCCGGCTGAAAATATAGTCGCTGATTACGAAGGTGGAGGTGTGGAGCGCACGCTGGAAGTAGTCGCGGTCGCCGAGGTTGAGTTCGATGACATTGGTGTTTGTCGAGCAGCGCACGACGCCGTCGGCGTCGATCACCGACAGGCTGCGAATCCAGAGCAGATCCACCCGTGCGGCGGCGCGCAGGATGGCGCAGCCCTGCACAGGGTCCTGAGCGGCGCCGTAGATATAGGCGGACGACCTGAGAATGGCCTGCACCGTCAATACGATATCGCGCTGGACACCTGCGGCATGCCGCGCAACCCTGGAAAGTTCGGTGCCCGCGAGTTCGATCTGTTTGGTACGTGTTTCCTCGAGTCCGCGCACGCGATCGAACATCAGCGGCGAGACGAGAATCAGCGCGAGCAGGATGAGACGCGCCCGTATTCCGACAAGCGACTTGAGTTTGGAAGTTTTGCGGCCGAAAGTGATGCCCGGCATGGAAGGTCCCCTTGGCCCCGTGCCGACGCTAGAAAAAAGGACTCAAGAACCTTTTCTTCAATTCGCTAAAATTGGATTTTTCTTGAAAGTATTCCGCAGTGAGCACGCCAATGACGACCCAAACGCCCTCTCCGGTAACCTCCGGTTTACCAAGCGGCCTGGCTGCCGTTGAGCAGGAGATTGCGCGCGCCTGCAAACAGGCGGGCCGCGAGCGCAGTTCGGTCACGCTGATCACGGTCTCGAAGACGTTTCATGCGTCCACCCTCGCGCCGGTGATCGCCGCGGGCCAGCGCCAGTTTGGCGAGAACCGGGTGCAGGAGGCCAAGGCGAAGTGGCCGCCGCTGCGCGCGGCGTTTCCCGACCTCAAGCTGCATCTGATCGGGCCGCTGCAATCCAACAAGGCGAAAGAGGCGGTGGCGCTGTTCGATGCGATTCATTCCGTCGATCGACCGAGCCTGTGTGCCGCGCTCGCCAAGGAGATCAAGGCACAGCAGCGCGAGCCGCTGTTGTTCGTGCAGGTGAACACCGGCGAGGAGCCGCAGAAGGCCGGCGTCGCGCCGCAGGACGTCGATGCGTTTCTGGCGCAATGTCGCGACGACTACGGTCTGACGATTTCCGGACTGATGTGCATTCCGCCGGTCGACGAAGCGCCGGGGCCGCATTTCGCGCTGACCGCGAAGATCGCCGCGCGCAACGGTCTCAAATTGTTATCGATGGGAATGAGCGCGGACTTCGCCACCGCCATCCAGTTCGGCGCGACACATATCCGGGTCGGCTCAGCGATTTTCGGAGAGCGCTAGAGCGGCGCGCGTCTGCGCTGTTGCGCGAGGGTCAGCCGATCGAGATGCGGGTCTCCGGACCGATGCGCTCGAGCAAACGCAGCATCGCGGTCTTGGTCATGCCGACGCAGCCGGCGGTCGGCGCGAACGCCTCGCGCGCCAGATGAAGAAAGACCGCGCTGCCGCGTCCCGGAATTCGCGGTCGGGTGTTGTGATCGATCTCGATGATGAAGTCGTAGAGATGATCCTCGCGGGTCAGCCGGTCGCCGGCGGCATCCGCGCCGAGCTTGATCGGCTGGTTGTAATGACGCTGCGCCGGGTCCTCCGACCAGGCGTCGTCCGGCCGGATCGGCTGTACCGGCAGGAAGGTGCGCGGCCGCGGATGACGGTCCGCCCGCCACCACAGCCGCACGGGATGGAAAATCCCCCGTGGGGTGCCGCCGTCGCCCTCGCGCTTGTCGGTCCGGATTCCGCCTCGCCCCAGAGCCACCGGAATGACCTGCTGCCCGGCCAGCAGCCAGCCCTGCTGCGGCCGGCCGGCGGCGGCGCGGATCAGGATGGCGGACAGGGGCCGATCACGAGGTGTTGTCCGGTCAGGACCGGGATAGGAAGCGGGGGCCATCGGCTGCGGGAACTCTTGCTTGCGCTTTTTCGTCCAAATGCTCTATTTCGCCATTGTCTTGCTGCACCAACGGTTCGACAAGTGTTTCGCAACACTTTCGATTTTCATGCAGAAGTTAAGGATTGGACGTAATGGCCAACGCTCGCAAGATCCTGATCGTGGACGACGACAACGATCTGCGCGACGCTCTGATGGAGCAATTGTCGCTTCACGAGGAGTTTGAGCCGCTGGCTGCCGAAAACGGCGCCAAGGGGATGCTGGCTGCGAAGACCCATTCGCCGGACCTCGTACTGATGGATGTCGGGCTGCCGGATACCGACGGCCGCGAAGCGGTGCGCAGCCTGCGCAAGGGCGGCTTCAAGGCGCCGATCATCATGCTGACCGGCCATGACACCGAATCGGACACCATCCTCGGTCTGGAATCCGGCGCCAACGACTACGTCGCCAAGCCGTTCCGCTTCGCAGTGCTGCTGGCGCGAATCCGCGCCCAGCTTCGCCAGCACGAGGCGAGCGAGGATGCGGTGTTCTCGGTCGGTCCCTACAGCTTCCGGCCCGGCTCGAAGATGTTGACCGGGGCGAACTCCAAGAAGGTCCGCCTCACCGAGAAGGAGACGGCCATCCTGCGCTTTCTCTATCGCGCCGGCCAGCAGCCGGTGACGCGGGAAACGCTGCTGCAGGAAGTGTGGGGCTATAATTCCGGCGTCACCACCCACACGCTGGAGACCCATATCTACCGGCTGCGCCAGAAGATCGAGAAGGACGCCGCCGGCCCGGAAATCCTGGTGACCGAATCGGGCGGCTACAAGCTCGTCCCATGACCCATGCGCGCGAAAAATTAAGCGCGGCATGCTAGTCTCGCCCGATCATGTCGATTGACGACGATATCGCGTTGCTTGCGCGCGTCCCGGCGCTGAATCTGCTTGGGATGGCGGCGCTGCAGGTGCTCGCCATCGGCGCCGAGCAGCGCGACCTCGGCTATGGCGACAAGCTGTTTCACTATGGCGATATCGCCGATGCCGGCTATGTGGTGCGGCGCGGCTCGTTTCGCGTCACCTCCGGCGAGGGCGAGCGCGAAGTCATCGCCGGCCCGGGCGAGCTGATCGGCGAGCTCGCCCTGATCGTCGAAATGCGCCGGCCCGCAACCGCGGTCGCGCTGGAGCCGTCAACCGTGGTGCGGGTGTCGCGGACACTGTATCAGCGCGTGCTGGAAAGCCATCCCGAGGCGGCGCGGCGTGTGCGCGATGATCTCGAGGCCCGCACCAACGCCGCGACCGCGGCGATTGCGCGCCTTGCTGCGAAGCTGACTTAAAATTCCCGATTCTTACAGATCGAACGTCGCCGTCACCGGGACATGGTCCGAAGGACGCTCCCAGCTCCGGGCGTCACGCAGGATCTTGAAGTCGGTGATCTTGCCGCCGAGTGCCTGCGACGCCCAGATGTGATCGAGCCTGCGGCCGCGATTGCCGACGGTCCAGTCGGCGGCGCGGTAGCTCCACCACGTATAGACCTTCTCGGATTCAGGGATGCGCTGGCGCGCGATGTCGATCCAGTCGCCTGAATTCCTCACCGCCAACAGCTTCTCGCATTCGATCGGCGTGTGCGACACCACGTTGAGAAGCTGCTTGTGCGACCACACGTCATGTTCGAATGGCGCGACGTTGAGATCGCCGACCAGGATGTGACGCTCTCCATTCCGCGGATGCAACGGATCGCAGTCCCGCATCTCGTCGAGGAAGGACAGCTTGTGCTCGAATTTCGGATTGGCCACCGGATCGGGAATGTCGCCGCCCGCCGGCACGTAGAAATTATGCAGCACCAGCGGCGCGGCGAGCCCCGCCTTCTCGCCGAACGCCACCGAGATGTGGCGCGAATCCACCTTGCCGCAGAAGGTGCGGACGTCGCTCGATTCGAACGGCAGCTTCGAGGCGATGGCGACGCCGTGATAGCCCTTCTGGCCGTTGATCGCGATGTGCTCGTAGCCGAGGCGTTTTAATCTCTTCAGCGGAAAGGCATCATCGGGGCACTTGGTTTCCTGCAGGCACAGCACGTCCGGCCGCGCGCTTTTCAGGAATTTGGCGACAAGCTCGATGCGCAGGCGCACCGAATTGATGTTCCAGGTAGTAACGGAAAAACGCATCGCGATCCGAAGGCGGGACAGGCGAAGTTGGTCGCCTGTACGTGATATCGGGCGCGTTGTAGCGCGAAGACGACGGCGAAGTCGAGTTTGAAGATCGGCGCCCGCGGCTAGTTGGAGCCGCCCTGATAATTGGTGTAATCGATCTTGAACAGGCCGGGATCCAGTCTCTTCGAAGTGTCGAGATTGTAGACCGCGACGGTGGTGTCATAGCCCTGCGGATCGGTCACGGTCCATTGCTTGAGCTTGTTGTCCTTGGCGCCGACCATCAGCATCAGGCGGCTGGTGCCGACCAGCGGCTGCTTCTCCTCGATGGTGACGCTGACATAGAGATCGTCGGCCGAAATCCCGATCACGTTGGTGTCCCTGAGCAGATCGATCCGGTCCGACAGCAGGAAGCGCAGCGGTGTCTGCGACAGCGGGTAGACGTCTTGGGTGGCGAGCTTGCGGTCGCGCACGATCACGCTGCTGCCGTCGGCAACGATCGCGATCGGGCTCGGCGCGTCGTATTCGAAACGGATCTTGCCGGGTTTCTGCAAATACAGATCGCCGGTGGTGCGGCTGCCGTCCGGCCCGACCTGAACGAAATTGCCGGAGACATTCTGCAGCGACGACAGATAGGCGCTGACCTTGCCGGCAAGCATGCGCTGGTTGGCGTCGAATGTCGGGGCGGACGCCGAAGAGTTGCTGCCGCCGAACAGATTGCGCAGATCGGGAATCAGCGGATTCGGCGCGGGCTCGGCGCGGCGCGGCGCGCTCGCGACCGGCGCGGGCGGCATCGGTGGCGGGGCCTCGGATCGGGCGATGTCGCCGCGTGCCTTGGGCGCGGCCTTCGGCAATGGCACGGTTTCCGCCAGCGCGGCGGATGTCATCAACGCGACGAGGCCGGCTGCCGCTGCGAAGCGGAGCGCGGAACGCTTGGTGCGGCTGCGGCGCGACAGCGGATCAGGCAAGGGCAGGGACCGCGAGCCGGAAGCTTGAATCTGAAGGTCTGTGCTCAACGATCCGTCCTGCTGCGTCGATCTCAAGAGGCCGGCTGCGGGCCGGCGCGGTGGCTGCATTATGCTGCTTCGGTTAGCCGCAAGCTATGGCGATTTCGCGGCTTGGCCGGCCACGCGATCGTGCGGTGGATCAGAAGCGATCTTCCTCTTCGGGCACGAGAATTTCGCGTTTTCCGGCGTGATTGGGCTGGCCGACAATGCCTTCTTCTTCCATTCGTTCCATCAGCGTCGCGGCGCGGTTGTAGCCGATCTGCAGGCGGCGCTGGATATAGCTGGTCGAGGCCTTGCGGTCGCGTTTGACGATGGCGACCGCCTGCGCGAACAGGTCGGCCTCCGCGCCCTGGCCGGCCATGCCGGTGGCGTCGAACACCGCGCCGTCCTCGTCGGTCTCCTCTTCGGCGGTAACTGCTTCGAGATATTCCGGCTGGCCCTGCGCCTTGAGGTGGCGGACGATCTTCTCCACCTCCTCGTCGGACACGAATGGGCCGTGGACGCGGCTGATGCGGCCGCCGCCCGCCATGTAGAGCATGTCGCCCTGGCCGAGCAGTTGCTCGGCGCCCATCTCGCCGAGAATGGTGCGGCTGTCGATCTTCGAGGTGACCTGAAAGGAGATGCGGGTCGGGAAGTTCGCCTTGATGGTGCCGGTGATGACGTCCACCGACGGGCGCTGCGTGGCGAGAATGACATGCAGGCCGGCGGCACGCGCCATCTGCGCCAGACGCTGCACCGCGCCTTCGATGTCCTTGCCGGCGACCATCATCAGGTCCGCCATCTCGTCCACGATGATGACGATGTAGGGCAGCGGCTCGAGCTCGAGCTTCTCTTCCTCGTAGATCGCCTTGCCGGTGTCCTTGTCGAAGCCGGTATGCACCGTGCGGGTCAGTTCCTCGCCCTTGGCCTTGGCTTCGGCGACGCGCGCGTTGTAGCCGTCGATGTTGCGGACGCCGAGCTTGGCCATGTTCTTGTAGCGCTGCTCCATCTCGCGCACCGCCCACTTCAGCGCGACCACCGCCTTCTTCGGATCGGTAACGACCGGCGTCAGCAGATGCGGAATGCCGTCATAGACCGAGAGTTCGAGCATCTTCGGATCGACCATGATGAGGCGGCACTGGTCGGGACGCAGCCGGTAGACCAGCGACAGGATCATGGTGTTGATGGCGACCGATTTGCCGGAGCCGGTGGTGCCCGCGATCAACAGATGCGGCATGCGGGCGAGATCGACGATGGTGGCGACACCGCCGATGGTCTTGCCGAGACACAGCGGCAGTTTCGCATTCGACTCGGCGGCGTCCTTCGACGCCAGCAGTTCGCGCAGATAGACCTTCTCGCGATGATGGTTCGGCAGTTCGATGCCGATGGCATTGCGGCCGGGCACCACGGCGACGCGCGCGGAGATCGCGCTCATCGAGCGGGCGATGTCGTCGGCAAGGCCGATGACGCGCGAGGACTTGATGCCGGGCGCGGGCTCCAGTTCATACAGCGTGACGACCGGGCCGGGATGTGCGTTGGTGATCTCGCCGCGCACGCCGAAATCCTGCAGCACGCCTTCCAGCGCGCGCGAATTTTCCTCCAGCTCGTCCTTGCTCAGGGTCATGCGATCCGAGGCTTTCGGCGCGGCAAGCACCGACAGCGGCGGCAACACGAAAGCGCCCTTGCGCACGGCCGGCTTGGCGGCGGCGCGCTTGCGCGGCGCCGGGCGAACTTCTTCCTCTTCCTCCTCGTCGTCCTCTTCTTCCTCGTCCTCGTAATCCTCTTCCTCCTCGTCGGTCTCGGGGACCAGCGAGGGGCTTGAGCGCGTGCCGAGATTGGGTTCGAGGCGGTCGAAGGGGCGGGCGCGCGCGGAGTCGCTGCGGCCGACGGCGAGCGCAAACAGTGCCACCAGCATCCGGCCGAGCCGCGCCTTCAGGCTCAGCGCCGCATGCACCAGCCAGCCCAGCGAAATCGAGCGGCGGTCGCTTTCGTCCTCGTCGCGCGCGTCATCGTCTTCGTCATCGAGCGACGCCGGCACGCGTTCGTCGATTTTTTCCTTCGAGCCCGCGCCTGTGGCGACGATGAAGGTTGCGATCATCGCCGCGCCAAGCGTGAGGCCCAGCACCAGACGATAAAGAAAACCGGGCGGGCCGAACACCACGGCGGGTACGCGCACGATGGCATCGCCGACGACGCCGCCGAGACCGGTCGGCAGCGGCCAGGCCGCGCCGTGCGGCCAGCAACTGGCAAAGCCTGCGGCAATCGACGCGCACAGAATCCAGCAGCCGATGCGCAACGCCTCGCGATCAAAATGCCGATGAGTCAGAAGGCGCCAGCCCCACACCGCGATCGGCAGGATCACCATGATCGCGCCGAGGCCGAGAATCTGCATCAGCAGATCGGAGCCGATCGCGCCGGGCCAGCCCATGATGTTTCTGATCCGCCCCGATGTGGCATGGCTGAGGCTTGGGTCCTGCACCGACCATGTCATCAGCGCCGCGGCGGCGAGACAGGACAGCGCCAGCACGCCGAGGCCGGCGAGCTCACGCAGCCGCCGCATCAACATCTCGCGAATGGGATCGGACATCTGTCCGACCAATGGAATGACGCGTTCGATCGATGCCATGTCCCGCCTAGCCCCGCGGCTCGTTCAAGCTCTGCCCGTCAAGCACCTGCACCATACGCTGCAGGGCTTCCGCCGTTGTTTCCTCGTCCTGCACCAGCGCGACGCGGATATAGCCCGCGCCCGGATTGCTGCCGTCCGCCTGCGGCCGCGCCAGATAGCTGCCGGGCAGCACGCGCACGCCGCCTTCCTTGAACAGCCTCACGGTCGCGGCTTCATCGCCGCCATGTTCGGAGACATCGAGCCACATGCAGAAGCCGCCGGCAGGACGCTTGTAGCCGAAGCGCTCGCCGATGAATTGATCGGCAAGATCGAACTTGATCTTGTAGAGACGGCGGTTCTCGTCGACATGCGCCTCGTCGTGATAGGCGGCAATCGCGACATGCTGCAGCGGCACCGGCACCTGCGGCGCCGCGACGTTGCGCAGCTCGTGAAAATGCGCGAGGAAATCCTTGTCACCGGCGACGAAGCCGACGCGCAGGCCCGGCAAGTTTGAGCGTTTCGACAGCGACTGGAAGGCGACGACATTGCCGAAATCGGCGCCGGCATTCTCCAGCATGCTGCCGGGCGCGCTACGCGTGTAGATCTCCGAATAACATTCGTCGCTGAACACGATGAAGCCGTGACGATCGGCGAGCGCTTTGACGCGTTTGAAATAGTCCGGCGTGGCGACCGCGCCCTGCGGATTGGCGGGGGAGGCGAGATAGAACGCGACCGTGCGCGCCAGCAACGCATCGTCGAGCGAATCAAGATCGGGCAGGAAGCCGTGCTCGCGCACGGTCGGCAGGAACACCGGCTCGCAGCCCGCGGCGCGGGCGCCGGCGGCATAGGCCGGATAGAACGGATTCGGCAGCAGGATCGCCGGCATGCCGGCGCGTGGCGCGACATAACGCGAGGCGGCGACGGCAGCGTAGAACAGACCCTCGCGGCTGCCGTTCAGTGCGAGGATTTCGGTCTCCGGATCGAGTGCGCGGGGCAGCGCGTAGCGCCGCGCCATCCAGCCGGCGGTCGCCTCGCGGAACGGCGCGATGCCGCGCGACATCGGATAGCGGCCGAAATCGGCGGTGTGCCTGGCCAGCACCTCGCCGACAAATCCCGGAATCGGATGCTGCGGCTCGCCAAGTGACAGGTTTATCAAGGGCTTGCCGGGCTGATAGGGCTTCAGCAGATCGGCCACGCGGGCAAAAGGCGACCGCTCGCCGCGCGAGGATGCGGACGATGCCGGGCGGAGGGAAGCGGTCGTGACCATGCGTGGCGTCGGCACTTTGGAACAAAAGGGTGCGATCGCAGATCGCGCGACAAATGGATCAGTTCACCATAGGTACGGCGAGGTTAAGACCTGATTAACCAAGCCATTTTTGGCCTTCGGGCATGAGGAAGGATTGCCGCCAAAGAGAAAGGCCCGCAGCTTGCGCTGGGGCCTTTCGGACGACCGGACCAGAGCCGGGTGTTCCGCCCGGTCGCCATCCCTCACATGTTGTAGGCGCGCTCGGTGTGTTCGGTGAGATCGAGACCCTCGCGCTCGACCTCGACGCTGGCCCGCAGGCCGACGACGACATCGACCAGCTTGTAGAGAACCGCCGAGCCGATGCCCGAATAGAGCAGCGTGGTGGCCACCGCCTTGCACTGCGCCAGCATCTGCGTCGCCATGTCGTAATCGGCGATTTTGCCGGTGACGTAGTCCATCACGCCGCTGCCGCCGAGCGCCGGGTTGACCAGAATGCCGGTGGCCAGCGCGCCGATGATGCCACCGACACAATGCACGCCGAACACGTCGAGGCTGTCGTCATAGCCGAGCGCGTTCTTGAGCACGGTGCAGGCGAACAGGCAGACCACGCCGGCAAGAAGGCCGAGCACGATCGCACCCATCGGTCCGGAGAAGCCCGCCGCCGGCGTCACCGCGACGAGGCCGGCGACCGCGCCCGACAGCGCGCCGAGCAGCGAGGGATGGCCGCGCACGATCCATTCGGCGAACATCCACGACAGCGCCGCCGCGGCGGTGGCAAGGAAGGTGTTGGCCATCGCCAGCGCCGCGCCGCCCGAGGCTTCCAGCGCCGAGCCGGCGTTGAAGCCGAACCAGCCGACCCAGAGCAGCGATGCGCCGATCATGCTCATGGTCAGCGAATGCGGCGCCATCAATTCGCGGCCATAGCCGGTGCGGCGGCCAACGAGGATCGCGCCGACCAGACCGGCGATGCCTGCGTTGATGTGCACCACCGTGCCGCCGGCGAAGTCGAGCGCACCCCACAGGAAGATCTGGCCGCCATCGGCCATCACTTCATCGAGCTTGGCCTGCGCTGCGGTCTTGGCTGCGCCGTCGCTTGCTGCCGCGAGCGCTTTCACCGCATCGCTGATCGCGTCGGGGCCGGCCCAGTACCAGACCATGTGCGCGATCGGGAAATAGATCAGCGTCACCCATAGCGGCACGAACAAAGCGACGGCGGCAAAGCGCATGCGTTCGGCGAAGGCGCCGACGATCAGCGCCGGCGTGATCGCGGCGAAAGTCATCTGGAAGCAGAAGTAGACCAGCTCCGAGATGTTGACGTCGACCGAGAAGGTGCCGGCCGCCGAGTCGGGCGTGATGCCGGCCATGAAGGCTTTCGCGAAGCCGCCGAGATAGGCCGAGCCTCCGGTGAAGGTGAGGCTGTAGCCGTACAGCGCCCAGATGATGCAGACGATGCAGACGGTGTAGAACACCTGCGCCAGCACCGAGAGCATGTTCTTGGAACGGACGAGGCCGCCATAAAACAAGGCGAGGCCGGGAATCGTCATCAACAGCACGAGGACCGTCGATGTCATCATCCAGGCGTTGTCGCCCTTGTTGATGGTGGGCGCGGCGAAGGCCGCGGTTGCGGTGAACAGGCCGAACGCGAAGGCTGTCAATCCCGCGCCGAGAGGACGTGCGAACGTCATTTGTTGTACTCCTGATGGAATGAGGGTGAGCGCGAAATCACAGCGCGGCGTCGTCGGCCTCGCCGGTGCGGATGCGCACGGCGTGGTCGAGGCTGATGACGAAAATCTTGCCGTCGCCGATCTGGCCGGTTTTGGCCGCGCCGACGATGGCTTCGATGGTTTTGTCGAGCTGGCTTGAGGCGACGGCAACCTCGAGCTTGATCTTGGGCAGGAAGCTCACCGCGTATTCGGCGCCGCGATAAATTTCGGTGTGGCCTTTCTGCCGGCCGTAGCCCTTCACCTCCGTCACCGTGAGACCGTGAACGCCGATGGCGGTCAGGGCATCGCGGACCTCTTCCAGCTTGAATGGCTTGATGATGGCCATAACGATTTTCATGGGTTGTTCCCCGCTTCGGCCCGATACGCCGGGCGCTTTCGACTCAAGGTCGCCGCGCGAAGACGGACACTTCGCGAGGCACCAGCCGCACTCAGGGAATCAAATGCCGTGCCAAAACCGCCACAAACGCTAAGCGCTTATGAATTCTTAGCTTTTGGCGTTGGCGAAGCCACAGGCCAGACGTAGCCAGGAGGCCACGCCCAAACAGGCGACAGTACTGCCTGCAAAGTAATCACAGACAGGCAATCGACATAATTCTGCTTAATATTAAGGCAGTAGGGTTGATTGCAGCCGGCCTGCCAATGGTACCGCATCACTTGGCGAACCAGCGCGGCCGCGGCCCTCCGGCCTATTCCCGCCGCTCGCGAATCGAGCCTTCCTGGGTGACGGTAGCGACCAGCGTGCCGTCCGGCTTGAAGATCAGCCCGCGTGACAGTCCGCGCCCGGCCCGCGCGCTCGGGCTGTCCTGGCTGTAGAGCAGCCATTCGTCGGCACGGAACGGGCGATGAAACCACATCGCATGGTCGAGGCTGGCGGCGGAGATCGACTTGTCGAACACCGTGCGGCCATAGCGCGCCATGGTGGCATCGAGCAGTGAAAAATCCGAAGCGTAGGCCAGTGCGCACAGATGCAGCGCCGGATCGTCTGGCAGCCGCGCCGCTGTCCTGATCCAGATATGCATGCGGCCATCCGGAAGCTTCTGGCCGAGATAGCGCTTGAATTCGACCGGACGCAGCTCGATTGGACGTTCGGACTCGTAATAACGGCGGATAAAATCCGGCATGTGCTCGAGCAGTAACTCGCTGTCGTCGGACGCGAGGCGTTCCGGCGGCGGCACCTCCGGCATCCGCTCCTGATGATCGAAGATGCTTTCTTCCTCGGCATGAAACGACACCATCATGGAGAAGATCGCATTGCCATGCTGGAGCGCGGTGACGCGGCGGGTCGAATAGCTTTTGCCATCACGCAGCCGCTCGACCTGATAGATGATCGGCACGCGCGGATCGCCGGGCAGGATGAAATAGCAATGCAGCGAATGGGGCATGCGTCCCGCAACGGTGCGGCAGGCGGCCACCAGGGCCTGACCGATCACCTGCCCTCCGAACACACGCTGCCATTCGGTTTTCGGACTGCTGCCGCGAAACAGGTTCACTTCGAGCGGTTCAAGGTCGAGGACGGAAATCAGATCGATCAGGCTGCTCGACATGCCACCATTCCAGCGCAATGTGTTCTCAGACATGCAGCAAGGATGGATCGATGCGGGTTTTCGCTGCTCGTCAAACCCTGATACAACGGGCGGTCCGAGGCAAGAGTGAGGAGCAGGTCGATCGCCATGACGGCACAACGCGGAATCGTGATCGGTGGCGGCGCGTTCGCCGGGCTGGCGCTGGCGCTGGCGCTGCGTCAGGGTCTCGGTCGCGATCTGCCCGTGATCGTGGCCGATCCGGCGCTGGCCATGCGGCCGAGCCGCGATCCGCGCGCCTCCGCCATTGTTGCCGCCTGCCGCCGGCTGTTCGAAGCGCTCGGCGTCTGGGATGACGTTGCCGAGACCGCGCAGCCGATCCTCGACATGGTGATCACCGACAGCGAGGTCGAGGACGCGACGCGTCCGGTGTTTCTGACGTTCAGCGGCGAGGTCGATCCGGGCGAGCCGTTCGCGCATATGGTGGAGAACCGTCATCTGATCGATGCGCTGGTGCGCCGCGCCGAAGCCGCAGGCGTCGAGTTGCGGCCGCTGGGCGTTTCCGGTTTCGAGACAAACGAGGGTGGCATCCGCGTCGAATTCAGCGATGGCGGCCATGTCGATGCCAGCCTGCTGGTGGCGGCAGATGGCGCGCGCTCGCAATTGCGCCAGCGTGCCGGCATCGCCACCCATGGCTGGGACTACGACCAGTCGGGCATTGTGGTCACGGTCGGTCACGAGCGCGACCATGGCGGCCGTGCGGAAGAGCATTTCCTGCCTGCCGGGCCGTTCGCGATCTTACCTCTGAAGGGCCAGCGCTCGTCGCTGGTGTGGACGGAGAAACGCGACGAGGCGGCACGGATCATTGCGCTGCCTGACGAGGACTTCAAAGCCGAACTGGAGAAGCGGTTCGGCCTGCATCTCGGCGAGGTGAAGCCGCTCGACAAGCCGCGCGCGTTTCCGCTCGGCTATTTCGTGGCGCGCTCGTTTATCGCTGAACGTCTCGCGCTGGTCGGCGACGCGGCGCATGTGATTCATCCGATCGCCGGGCAGGGCCTCAATCTCGGTCTCAAGGACATCGCGGCGCTGGCCGAGGCGGTGGTCGATGCGGCACGGCTCGGTATCGATGTCGGGCAGGCCGATGTGCTGGAGCGCTATCAGCGCTGGCGGCGGTTCGACACCATGGCGATGGGCGTCGCCACCAATGCGCTGAACGGATTGTTCTCCAACGAATCGACGCTGCTGCGCAGCGTGCGCGATATCGGCCTTGGTCTGGTCGATCGGGTGCCGCCGCTGAAGAAGGCTTTCATCCGGCAGGCCGCCGGCCTCACCGGCGACGTGCCGCGTCTGCTGCGCGGCGAGGTGCTCTAGCTTTCTTCACGCGGTTCGGACGCATCGCGTAGCAGCTTGCGCACAAGATCATCCGGATCGGTGAAGGTCAGCGCAGGCGCGAGTCGTGCCAGCGCCGTCATGCTCGCATAACCCCAGCCGACAGCGCCGAAGTCGAATCCCGCCTTGCGCGCGGCCTCGACGTCGCGTACCTCGTCGCCGATGCAGAGGACACGGTGCGGATCGATGCCGAGCCGTCGCTGCACCTGTCGGAACTTTCCGGTCTTGCCGAACAGCGATGCGCCGCAGGCGTAGCAGCAGATCAGCGCCGCCGCCGGTCCGAGCGCGCGGCGGACATTGCTTTCCGAATCCGAACTGACCATCGCGAGCTGGATGCCGCCAGTGCGGAGCGCATCGAGCATCGCGATGATGCCGGGAAACAGCGGGATGTCGGCAAGGTGCGCGGTCTTCATCCGGCGCATGTCGCGTGCGATCAGCGGCAGCCGCCATGTCGGCACCTCGAGCGCGGTCACGATCTCGCGCGAGGTCTTGTCGCGAAAGGTCGCGATTTCATCTTCGGTGATGCGTTTGAAGCCGTGGCGGTCGGCCATCGTGTTGATGACGCGCAGGAACCACGGAAAACTGTCGGACAGCGTGCCGTCGAGATCGAAGATCGCAAGGTCATAGCGTGTCATACGATAGGGCGGCGGGCGCGGACGTCAGCCGAGCTTGCGCGCCTCTTCCGGCAGCATGATCGGAATGCCGTCGCGGATCGGATAAGCGAGCTTGGCCGCGCGTGAAATCAATTCCTGCGTCGCCGCGTCATATTCAAGCCGGCTCTTGGTCAGCGGGCAGACCAGAATTTCGAGCAGCTTCGGATCGACAGCGTCGGAGCGTTCGCTCGCGGGCGAAGGCAGGTCGGTCATGACGGTTCCCGTGAAGGTCGGACGAAAGAAAATAGAGCGGCGGGCGCGGAGGGAGCAACCGGATTCTACTGCACCGGCGGATCGCCCGAGGTCTGCTTCCTGGCGAGGTCCATCTGGGTGATGGCGATCAGGATTTCGGCGCGGGTCTTGAGGTCGGGCGCTTCCAGCATGGCCTGCTTCTCGGCGGAGCCGTAGGGCGACATCATCGCCAGTGCGTTGACCAGCGCCTCGTTCGGCGCAGCGTCGATGCCTTCCCAGTCCACCTTCAGCTCGTTGGCCTTGAGGAAATCGGTGAGGGTATCGAGCAGCGCCTTGCGATCCACGTCTTCTTCGCCCTTGCGCGCGACAAAGTCGTCGACGAAGGCAAAGAAGTCGACCTTGCATTGGCGGTACGGCGTCAACACCGACAATTCCTCGATCACCTTGAAGCGGGCAATGCCCGTCAATTCCAGAATGTAGCGGCCGTCGCCTGTTTCGGAGAACTGGGTGATGCGCCCGACGCAGCCGACACGAAACAGGGCCGGATGATTCTCGCTCTGGGAATGCGTGGTGTCGGGCTGGATCATGCCGATCATGCGGTGGCCGTCGCGCAGGGCGTCGTCCACCATTTCAAGATAGCGCGGCTCAAAGATGTTGAGCGGCATCTGGCCGCGCGGCAGCAGCAACGCGCCGGCGAGCGGAAATACCGGGATCACCTCCGGAAGATCGGCGGGACCGCGATATTCGGTGTTGATCGGCATCCGCTGCTCCTTCGCGCTCCGGGCTGAACGCCGTCAGGAAAACAGGATGGTCGACAGGCGCTTGCGGCCTTCGATGGTGGCGTCGTCGTTCGGCCCCCACGCCTCGAAGAACTGCACAAGCTGCTTGCGCGCGCCGTCGTCATTCCATTTGCGGTCGCGCTTGACGATGTCCAGCAGATGGCTTGCGGCTTCTTCGCGCCGGTTCTTGGCGTTGAGCGCAGTGGCGAGATCGAAGCGGGCCTGATGGTCGCCCGGGTCGGCCGCAACCTTCTTCTCCAGTTCCTCGATCGGTCCGACCGCGCTTGCCTGCTCGGCAAGATCGAGCATGCTCTGTACCGCGGAGACAGCAGCTTCGCTGCGCTTGGATTCGGGGACCATCGCAAGGGTCTGTTTGGCCTGCTCCAGCGCACCGGCCATTACGTAGCAGCGGGCGAGGCCGGCGATCGCCGGAATGCTGGCGCTGTCGTTGCTGAGCGCCTGGGCATAGATCGAGGCGGCGCTGGCGGCATCGCCTTCCGCCAGCAGAGCCTCGGCCTCCGCGATCAGATCGGCGGTCTCGCCGGCGGCGGGCATGCCCTTGGTGATCTTGTCGATAAAGGCGTTGATCTGGCTCTCCGGCACCGCGCCCATGAAGCCGTCGGCCGGCTGGCCGTTGACGAAGGCGATCACCGCCGGAATCGACTGGATGCCCATCTGGCCCGGAATCGCCGGATGCTCGTCGATGTTCATCTTGACCAGCTTGACCCGGCCCTTGGCGGCACGGACCGCTTTTTCGATGATCGGGGTTAATTGCTTGCAGGGACCGCACCAGGGCGCCCAGAAATCGATCAGCACCGGCTGGCGCTTCGATTCCTCGATCACGTCCTTCACGAAAGTCTGGGTCGTGGTGTCCTTGATCAGATCGGACGGCGTTCCGCCGGCCGCTCCGCTGGCTTCATCGATAATCGTCAATGGATCCTCGCCTGCAGGCTGTGGGGATGCCGGTTTCTAGCACGGCAAGATCATAAATGGCGGTCCGGTGCTCGATTTTCAATCGCCGCTCAGGGGCCAGGCTTCGAGACTGCCCCGGGGGAACACCCGATCGGGGCAGGTCGGGGCCCAAAATAGACCACGTTCGCTGTCGTCCGGCTGTTGCATTGCCGCGCCGCTTTTGGCATAGGTTTGCCCGGCGGTGCGGGGACGCGCCCCCAATTCTCTGCGATGCGGGTGTAGCTCAGGGGTAGAGCACGACCTTGCCAAGGTCGGGGTCGAGGGTTCGAATCCCTTCGCCCGCTCCAGAATTGGCACTCTGACAAGCCGCCGCAAGGCGGCTTTGTCGTTTCGGCGGACACCGCCGCCAGATGGGAACCACCCAACCATTTCGTGCCTTGCGCGTTGGCTCCCGGCAGGAGGAGCGGGTGACGGATAACTACAATCTGCAGCGTTTTGTCGAAGCCCAGGCGCCGGTCTATGCACGGGTGCTGGATGAATTGCGCGCCGGGCGCAAACAGACCCACTGGATCTGGTTCATCTTCCCGCAGATCGAGGGGCTGGGTTACAGCGCGATGGCGCAGCGCTACGCCATCGCCTCGCGCGATGAGGCCGTGGCCTATCTCGCCCATCCTGTCCTTGGTGCGCGCTTGCGTGAATGCACGGTGCTGGTCAACGCTGTCGAGGGACGGTCGGTGCATGACATTTTCGGCCATCCCGACGACATGAAATTCCATTCCTCGATGAGCCTGTTCGCCGAGGCCAGCGGCGACGCGGATCCGTTCATGCCTGCCCTGGAAAAATACTTTGGCGGCGCGCGCGACGATGCGACCTTGACCCGGCTGTGACGGATCGCGCATGCAGCGCATGACATTCAACGTGGGGCTGATCCGATGACAAAGACGCCGGTGGTCATGACGGGGATCGATGCGATCGCGACCTCGACCCTGCGGATCGAGACGCCGCATGCCGGCTTCTTTGACATCACCCGTGAAGCGCGCGCTTTCCTGCGTGAGGCGCGGGCCGGCACCGGTGCGCTGACGCTGTTCGTACGCCATACTTCCGCGTCGCTGACCATTCAGGAGAACGCCGATCCCGATGTGCTGACGGATCTCATGACGGTACTGGATCGCCTCGCGCCGGAAGATGGCGGCTGGCGGCACCACAGCGAAGGCCCCGACGACATGCCGGCCCACATCAAGAGCATGCTGACGGCGTGCAGCCTGCAGATTCCGGTGATCGACGGCTCGCCGGTGCTGGGCACCTGGCAGGGCATCTATCTGATTGAGCATCGCGCCCGACCGCACCGGCGCGAGATCGTGCTGCAGTACATCGGTGGTGTTGCGTCCTAATCATCATGTTCAGGCTGCTGCAACGTCGAACAGAGCAGACGTGAGATACTCGGCATGGCGGCGTACATCTGCCGGCCAGTTCGCGATGAGAGAACGAAACCGTACGCCTTCATTCGCATAGAGCGCACGTAGCGCCTCTTCATAGGACGGCTTGTCGCCGGCCAGCGCCGACAGGAAGCGGTGTGCGGACTCCTGCCGCGCGCGCAGCTGATCCTTCTCGAGGCTGCCACGCCGGGCGTCATCGACCAGCTTGCGGATTGTTACCGATGCGCCGCCGGGTTGGCTCGCGAGCCATTCCCAATGGCGCGGCAACAAGGTGATTTCGCGCGCCACGACACCGAGCTTGGGTCGGCCCGGTCCACGGGCGGCTTCCTCGGTGACAGGAGAAGTATCGGACGAGAATTGCGCTTTCAGCCGCGCCACGATCTCGTCCCGCGATCCGCGGAAATCGATCTCGACCGGTCGGCTCGTCTCACGATCGAATAGCAGGATGGTCGCTTCAGCATGCGCGGTGAGGCGATCCTTCACCTTTGCCGCGACGTCGATGAGTTCGCCGGAAGCGATACAGCGGTCGCCTTCGAAGGCGACAATGGCAGGCAGGGCAGACATGGACATACCTCAGTTCATGAGGCGTACAATATACCCGGGTGAAATTAGATATGTCAATATTACCCGGGTAATTTATCCGGCCACGGTCCGACCGTCACGCCCGGCGGCGGGGTATCGTCCTCCGGCACGAAGAAATCCGGCATCAACTCCACCGACGGATCGACGCGATAACGCTCGAAATCGGTGACGCCGTGCGCATGCAGCAGCGTGTCGTCGATGCAGAACCGACCGGTGAAGTCGCGCGCGGGCTGGGTGAGGATGACATGCGCGGCATCGGCGACGATGTCGGGTTTGCGGCTCGCGCGCATCATGGCATCGCCGCCAAGCAGGTTGCCGACCGCGGCGGTGGCGATGGTGGTGCGCGGCCACAGCGCATTCACCGCGATGCCGTCGCTCTTGAGTTCGCCGGCAAGGCCGAGCACGCACATGCTCATGCCGTATTTGGCGATGGTGTAGGCGGTTGATGGCGCGAACCATTTGGTCTTCATGTCAAGCGGCGGCGACAGCATGAGGATGTGCGGGTTCGCGGCTTTCTTCAGATGCGGGATGCAGGTCTTCGACACCAGAAACGTGCCGCGGGTGTTGATCGCCATCATCAGGTCGAACCGCTTCATCTCGGTCGTCTGCACCGGCGACAGGCTGATCGCGCTGGCATTGTTGATGCAGATGTCGATGCCGCCGAACTCCGCTACCGCGCTCTCGACCGCGGCAGCGACCTGCACCTCGTCGCGGATATCGCAGGCCACGGCCAGCGCCTTGCCTCCCGCGGCGCGGATCTGGTCGGCGGCGGTGTAGATCGTGCCTTCGAGCTTCGGCTGCGGCGTCGTGGTCTTGGCTGCGATCACGATATTGGCGCCGTCGCGCGCGGCGCGCAGCGCGATGGCAAGGCCGATGCCGCGACTGCCGCCGGAAATGAACACGGTTTTGTTTTTGAGCGTGGTCATGCGGCGGCCTCGTCTTGACTATGCCGTCGGCGGAAAACCGAACAGGCGCTGCGGATTGTCGGTGAGGATGCGGTTGCGTGTCGCCTCGTCCGGCGCCCAGTCGGCGAGCAGGTCGAGCAGATCGGCAACCAGCGGCATCGCATGCCAGTTGGCGACATGCGGCCAGTCCGAGCCCCACACGCAACGTTGCGGCGCGGCTTCGATCAGCCGCTGCGCAAACGCAATGGTGTCGGGATAGCGCGGGCTCTCCGTGCTGTTGCGATAGGCGCCCGACAGCCGCACCCAGGCGCCGTCGCGCACCACAGCGAGCAAGGTTTTGAAACCGTCATGATCGACGCCGCGCGAGGTCGGGAAATGACCCATGTGATCGACCAGAAACGGCACCGGCAACTTTGCAAGCCGTGTTGCGAGTGCCGGAAGGTCGCCGGCATCGATCAGGAATTGCAGATGCCATCCCATCTCGCGACAGATTTCGCCAAAGGTCTCGATCTGGTCGAAGCCGATGCCGCCGCCGCGATACATCATGTTGATGCGAAGGCCGACCACGCCGGCGTCCTTCAACGCGGCGCGCTCGTGGTCGGGGCAGTCGGGCGCGATCACCGCAATGCCGCGCAAACGCTGGCGATGCGCGCGTAGAGTTTCAACGAGCAGGCGATTGTCGGTGCCGTGAACGCTGATCTGGGTCAGCACGCCGTAGTCCATGCCGGTGGCGTCGAGCATGGCAAGATAAGCCTCCGCGTTCGCGGGTGGCGGCGTGTAGCTTCGGGGCGTCACCAATGGATATTGCGGCGGCGCGCCGATCACATGGGCATGGGTATCGACCGCGCCGCGCGGCACGCGAAAGCGTGAGGCGCCGCGTTGCGCGGCTGGCGGCCCCGGACAGACCGGAGCCTGTCCTTCCGACGCGTCAGCCATGGGTGGGCGGCAACGCCGCGAAGCCGGCCTGCAGACCCTCGATCAGATCGGCTTCGGCTTCGAGGCCGATCGACAGCCGCAGCAGTCCGTCGGTGATGCCGGCAGCGCGTCGTGCTTCCGGCGTCATGCTGGCATGCGTCATGGTGGCGGGATGCGCGATCAGGCTTTCGACGCCGCCGAGCGATTCGGCGAGCGTGAAGACCTTCACCGCTTCGACGAAAATGCGGACCGCATCGACGCCGCCGGCCAGCTCGAAGCTGAGCATGGCGCCGAAGCCGGTCTGCTGAGCCTTGGCGAGAGCGTGACCCGGATGCGACAGCAGGCCGGGATAGTGCACGACGCTCACATGCGGATGCTGCGCCAGGAAATTCGCCACGGCCTGCGCGTTGGCCTGCTGACGCTCGATGCGTGGAAACAGCGTGCGCAAGCCGCGTAGCGTCAGGTAGGAATCGAATGTTGCGCCGATGGTGCCGGTGACGTTGGCCCAATGCGCGAGTGCGTCGGCATCGGCCTGCGAAGCCGCAATCACCGCGCCGCCGACCACGTCGGAATGGCCGTTGAGATATTTGGTGGTGGAGTGGATCACGTAATCGGCGCCGAGCTCGATCGGTCGCTGCAACGCCGGTGACAGGAAGGTGTTATCGACCGTGGTCTGCGCGCCGGCGGCCTTGGCCTGCGCGGCGATCGCCTTGATATCGACAATGCGCATCAACGGATTGCTCGGCGTCTCCAGCAGCACGAGGCGCGGCGATTGCTTCAGCGCGCTAGCGAGCGCGGCCGGATCGCTCTGGTCGATGAAGAGAAGTTTGAAATGCCCGCGCTCGTGCCTTGACGCGAGCAGGCGCTGGGTGCCGCCATAGCAGTCGTGCGGCGCGACGATCAATTCATCACGTCCGACCTGGGCCAGCACCAGATCGACCGCCGCCATGCCGGAAGACACGATCACCGCGCCGGAGCCGCCTTCCAGCTTGGCGAGCGTCTGCGCCAGCATGTCCCGGGTCGGGTTGCTGGTGCGGGTGTATTCATGCGGCCCGCCGCGCTCGAAGCCGGCGAACGCAAAGGTGCTGGACAGATAGATCGGCGGCGTGACCGCGCCGAAATTGTTGTCGGAGGCGATGCCGTTGGCGGCCGCGACCGTCTCCGGCTTGATGGTTTTCGACATGGGGATCAGTTCCTGGCAGATGCCGATCTGTAGATCATTTTCCGCCGGACTGAAATCCGCCTTTCCGCTTTAAATATTGGCGCCGACCAGCACATCGTTGAAATGGCGGCCTTCCTTCACCTCGGGAACGTAGCCGGCACGGATCGCGAAATCGCCGAAGCGCTCGCCAGGCTGCCGCTCGCGGGCGTAATGGGCGATCACCTTCTCCAGCGTGGCGAGGATTTTGCTCTCGCCGACATTCTCCAGCAGCATCTTGTTGAGCCGCTGGCCGTGGAAGCCGCCGCCGAGATAGAGGTTGTATTTTCCCGGCGCGCGGCCGGTCAGCGCGATCTCGGCGATATAGGGCCGGGCGCAGCCATTGGGGCAGCCGGTCATGCGAATGGTGATCGGCTCCTCGCGCAGGCCGTGCTGCGCCAGGATGTCCTCGATCTTGCCGACCAGCGTCGGCAGATAACGCTCGCTCTCAGCCATTGCGAGGCCGCAGGTCGGTAGCGCGACGCAGGCCATCGAGTTGAGCCGCAACCCGCTGAGGGTGTCGAAGCCGTCGAGACCGTATTGCTTCAGCAACTTGTCGATTGCGGGCCGCGCCTTCGGCTCGACATCGGCGATGATCAGGTTCTGATTCGGTGTGATCCGGAACGCGCCTTTGTGGATGCGCGCGATCTCGCGCAGGCCGTCCATCATCGGACGATCCGGCTCGTTGATGACGCGGCCGTTCTGAATGAACAACGTGCAGTGCTCGCGGCCGTCCTCGCCGCGGGTCCAGCCCGTCGGATCGCCATTGGTCGTGAAGGTGTAAGGCTTGGCTGGCGCCAGCGGGAAGCCAAGATGGCGCTCGATCTCCGCCTTGATCCACTCAAGACCCTTGTCGTCGATGGTGTATTTGAAACGGGCATGCGCGCGCTCGACGCGATCGCCATAGTCGCGCTGCACGGTCATCACCGCATCGACTGTTTCGATCACCTTGGTTTTGTCGATAAAGCCGATCACATCGGCGAGGCGCGGATAGGTTTCCGGCGCGCTGTCGGTGCGGCCCATGCCGCCGCCGATCGCAACGTTGAAGCCTTTCAGTTCGCCGTTCTCGACAATGGCGATGAAGCCGAGATCCTGCGAGTAGACGTCGATGTCGTTGCTCGGTGGAATTGCGAAGCCGATCTTGAATTTGCGCGGCATGTAGGTCCGCCCGTAAAACGGTTCCTCATTGGTCGCGTTGGGGTCGCGCTCTTCCTCGTACCAGATCTCGCGATACGCTCCGGTATGATGGATGGCGTGATCGCTGGCCTGTTTTGCCAGGGCATAGACTTCGCCATGAGCGCGGGAGAGCTGCGGATTGACGGTCGCCATCACGCCGCGCGCGTCGTCGCCGCACGCCGCCTTGGTGTCGAGCAGCACCTCGCGCAGGCCCTTGATCACGGCGCGCAGGCTCTGCTTCGGCACGCGGTGCAGCTGGAAGGTCTGGCGCGTGGTCAGGCGCAGCGTCTCGCCGCCATAGGCGCGGCCGAGCTCGTCGAGCTTGAGCCATTGCGAGGGGCTGCAGACGCCGCCGGGCAGGCGCACGCGCGCCATGAAGCCGTAGGCCGGCTCCAGCTTCTGATGGCGGCGCTCATCGCGGATGTCGCGGTCATCCTGCTGATAGATGCCGTGAAACTTCATCAGCTTGTTGTCGCTCGGCAGGACGCTGCCGGTGAGCGGATCGGCAAGGCTCGCGGCGATGGTGCCGCGCAGCTGATCGCTGTTGGCTTTCAGCGTCTCGTCGGGGCCGAGCTTGTCGAGCGGCTGCGAGCGGTCGCGGCTGCGATCGGGTTGTTTGGTGACATCCAGCATGGTCGGCCTCAATAAACGTCCAGTTGATAGCGATGGTCGCGCTGCAAGCCGCTGAGATATTCGTGGGCGGCTTCGCGATCGAGGCCGCCGTGACGCTCGACGATCTCCGTCAGCGCGGCATGCACGTCGGGCGCGAGATGGGCGGCATCACCGCAGACATAAAGGTGCGCGCCATCCTCGAGCCAGGCGTAGATGTCGCGGCCCTGTTCGCGCAGGCGATCCTGCACATAGACCTTCTGCGCGCCGTCGCGCGAGAACGCGACATCCATGCGGCTCAGCACGCCATCCTTGAGATAACTCTGCCATTCGATCTGGTAGAGGAAGTCGCTGCGGAAATTGCGCTCGCCGAACACCAGCCACGAACGGCCTTGCGCGCCCCGCGCCTCGCGCTCCTGCAAAAAGGCGCGATAGGGCGCAACGCCGGTGCCGGCGCCGATCATGATGATCGGCGTGTCGTCCTCGGGCAGACGGAAATGCGAGTTGGTCTGGATGTAGACCGGCAGCGTGGTGTCGGGTTCGGCGCGCTGCGCCAGATGACCGGAGGCGACGCCCATGCGCGGCAAGCCGTTGAGATTGTAGCGTACCGTGCTGACGGTGAGATGCGCTTCGTCGGGAGACGCGGCGAGGCTGGAGGCGATCGAATAGAGCCGGGGCTGCAGCGGCCGCAGGCCGGCGACGAAAGTCTGGGCGTCGATGCCGGGCGCGCTGAAGCGGCTGACAATGTCGAGTACGTGGTTGTTGCGCAGGAACGCGGTGCGCGCCTCCGCCTGATCGGCGCCGCGCAGGCCCTGCAATTCCTTGGCGTCGGTGATGTCGGCCCAATGCTCGATGAAGCGCGGTGTCGCGGCGGTGACCTCGAAGGCGGACGTCAACGCCTCGCGCAGGCCGGTGGTCTGCTGCTTCACGGTGACCTGTGCATCGGCCGGCAGCGCCAGCCGCTCGAGCAGCCCATCGACCACGGCGGGATCGTTCTGCGCCACCACGCCGAGCGCATCGCCTGGTTCATAAACGAGGCCGGACTCGGCGAGTGACAATTCGATATGGCGGGTTTCCTTGGTGGAGCCGCGTCCGGTCAGCACGATGTTGTCGATCACCGTGGCGGTGAAGGGATTCTTCTTGTCGTACGTGATCCCGACCGGAGCCGCCGTGGCCGCCACTTGCGCAGGCGTGGAGGCGGCGAGCTCTGGCTGCAGGGTCGGTTCAGGCGCGAGCTTGTTGACGATTGCGGCGATCCAGCTCGGCGCGACCTCTTCATAATCGACGTCGCAATCGACCCGCGGCTCGATGCGCTGCGCGCCGAGCTCCTCGAAGCGCTGATCGAGTCGCTTGCCGGCGCCGCAATATTGCTCGTAGGTGGAATCGCCGAGCGCGAGCACCGCGAAACGCAGGTTCGGCAGTTTCGGCGCCTTGCGGCCTTCCAGGAATTCGAAGAACGACTTGGCCGATTGCGGCGGATCGCCCTCGCCATGGGTGCTGGCGATCAGCAGCACGTCCTGCTCGTCCTTAAGCTTGCGGGTCTTGTAGGTGGCGACGTCCGAGACGACCGGATCGAGGCCCTTCTCGCGGGCCGCTTCGGCCAGCGTCTTGGCAAGCCCGGCGCTGTTGCCGGTTTCGCTGGCGTAGAGAATCGTCAGCGTGCGGGTTGCGGCCGGCAGCGCGGCGGGTGTCGTAGTGGCGACATCGGAAACCGGCGAGGAGCGGACCACATCGCCGGTCTGCGTCGAATGATTGAGGCCGGCGAAATAGCCGCTCAGCCACAAGGCCTGCCCCGGCTTCAGCGACGTGGCGAGCGTGCTGATCTGCTCCCATTGTTCGATGGTCAGGCCGGGACCCGCAAATTCGAGCTTGCTCATCGTCTTCGTATCCGTGCTGCGAAACCTCGTGCCCGTCAGGTCATGCAGGTTCCGCAAAGGCCGTGAAAGGCGCGGCCACCATCTGCATCAACGGCCGTCCGCGGCGTTGGTTTGCAGGAAAGAAGTCATTGATATAGCGGGTAAATGCGTGCTTTTTGCCGCGTCCGGCAAATAAGATAGTTTTGCCAGAAAGCCGCATGCGCGCGCAGGTTTTGTCCTGCGTGCATCGGGGAATGGAGCCGAAAATTACGAGCCCGTTCCGTTCGTTGAATGGGCATCCTGTGCCGGATTGTCGTTCAGTAGCCGGAGGCAGTTGCGCCGCGCGTGCGCGGATCGGGCGCGCCGAGCCAGCCGCGCGCGCTTGCGGCGATCGAGTTGGCTGAGGTCTGGCCGAGTGGGGTCGTGACGTGATGGCCACGGGTGCCGAGGGCGTCGAGGATCTCGCTGGAAAATCCGGCTTCGACACGCACTTCATCCGGCTGCCATTGATGATGCAGCCGTGGCGCGGCCACCGCCTTCGCCACGTCCATCCGGTGATCGAGCACGTTGACGATCACCTGCAGCACGGTGGAGATGATGCGGCTGCCGCCGGGCGAGCCGGTGACCAGCACCACCTTGCCATTCTTCAAAACGATGGTCGGTGTCATCGACGACAGCGGCCGCTTGCCGGGGCCGGGCAGGTTGGCTTCGAATCCGACCAGGCCATAGGCGTTCGATGTGCCCGGTGCAGCGGTGAAATCGTCGAGCTCATTGTTGAGCAGCACGCCGGTGCCTTCGGCGACAAGGCCGACGCCGTAGCTGAAATTGAGCGTGTAGGTGTTGCTGACAGCGTTGCCGTCGCGATCGATCACCGAATAGTGCGTGGTATTGGTGCCCTCGCGTTGCGGCGCGCCCGAAAACAGCGCGGCCCACGGCGTCGCGGTGGCAGGGTCGATGCTGGCGCGCTGTTTCGCGGCATAATCTTTCGAGAGCAGTTTCGTCACCGGCGCGTTGACGAAGGCCGGATCGCCGAGATAGCGCGCACGATCGGCATAGCCGCGCTTCATCGCCTCGATCAGAAGATGCAGCGTATCGACGGAGCGCGCCGGCATCTCGCGCAGCTTGAATCCTTCGAGGATGTTCAGCGTCTCCAGCAGCACCACGCCGCCGGAAGACGGCAGCGGCATCGAGACGATGTCATAGCCGTGATAGCGCCCGCGCACCGGCGTGCGTTCGATCGCCTTGTAGGCTTTCAGATCGTCCGGCGTGATCAGGCCGCCGGCGGCACGAATTCCCGCGGACAGCCGTTCGGCGATCTCGCCTTCATAGAAACCGCGCGGACCTTTTGCTGCGATGGCCTCCAGCGTGGCGGCCAGATCGCTCTGGATCAGCCGGTCGCCTTCGCGCAACGCGCTGCCGTCAGGACGGGAGAAGATCTTGCGGCTCCCCTCCCATCGCGCCAGCCGCTTGTGCCAGCCCGGCAGCGTGTCGGCGATATCGTTGGTGACGATGAAGCCATCGCGCGCCAGCTTGATGGCGGGCGCGAGCAGTTCGCGCAGTGTGAATTTTCCCGAACCGTATTTCTCCAGCGCCAGCGCAAGACCCGCTACGGTGCCCGGCACGCCGATGCCGAGCGCCTGATCGCGCGACTTCGCAGCGTCCGGCTTGCCGTCAGCGCCAAGGAACATCTCGCGCGTCGCCGCAGCCGGCGCGGTCTCGCGGTAGTCCAGCGCGATGTCGCGTCCGGTCTTGGCGAGATGGATCACCATGAAGCCGCCGCCGCCGATATTGCCGGCGCGCGGATAGGTCACCGCCATGGCAAAGCCGGTGGCGACTGCCGCGTCGATGGCGTTGCCGCCGCGCTTGAGAATGTCCGCGCCGATGTCCGCCGCAAGCTTCTCCTGCGCCACCACCATGCCGTACCGGGCGGCGACCGGCGCGACGGTTTCGAGCCTGGGCGGCGCGTAGGGCGTCGCGCGGAAGTCTTGCGCCACAGCGCCATGAAGGCTGATCAGGCCGGCAGCCATGATCAAAAGCGCGCGCATCATGCCCGATCGTCTCATCGGTTGCTCCGGCCCATCAAATGGCGTGTCAAATTCCGTTCGCCCAAATTCGTTCGCTCTTGTGGGATTGTTCTATAAGCGGATACCAAGCATCAGGCTATCTGCTCCCGCGATTGGGCGAGAATGAGAATGACGTCGAACCTGGCACATGACCTTGTCGTGAACGAGCCGGCCGGAGCGGTGCACAGCGCCTATCCGCCACGCTCGGCGGTGATCGGCTGGGTGCTGTTCGACTGGGCGGCGCAGCCTTATTTCACGCTGATCACGACCTTCGTGTTCGCGCCGTATTTCGCCACCCATGTCGCGCCTGATCCGGCGACCGGACAGTCGCTCTGGGGGTTCGCCACGGCGGCGGCCGGGCTGATCATCGCACTGCTCTCGCCGGTGCTGGGCGCCATCGCCGATGCCGGCGGGCGGCGCAAGCCGTGGATCGCGGCGTTCGGCGCGCTGCTGGTGATCGGCTCCGCGCTGCTGTGGATCGGCCGGCCCGGCGATCCCAATATCATTCTGCCAGTGCTGCTGGCGTTCGGTGTCGCCACCATCGGCGCCGAATTCGCCACGGTGTTCAACAATGCGATGATGCCGACACTGGTGCCGCCGGAAAAGCTCGGCCGCCTCTCGGGCACCGGCTGGGCCACCGGCTATATCGGCGGCATCGTCAGTCTGATTCTGGTGCTGGGTTTTCTCGCCGCCAATGTCGAGACCGACAAGACCTTGCTGGGCTTCTCGCCCTTGTTCGGTCTCGATCCGGCGACGCATCAGGGCGACCGCATTACCGGACCGCTGACCGGTTTGTGGTTCGTGATTTTCGTGCTGCCGATGTTCCTGCTGACGCCGGATCATGCCGCCAAGGCGCCTGCGCTCGGTGCGGTGCGCGAGGGTCTGCGCGAATTGCGCGAGACCCTGACATCGCTGCCGCGCCGGCCGGTGATGGCGACATTCCTGATCGCCAACATGGTCTATACTGATGCGCTGATCGCGCTGTTCGCATTTGGCGGCATCTATGCCGCCGGCACCTTCGGCTGGCAGACCATCCAGATCGGCAGTTTTGGTATCCTGCTCGCCTGCTCCGGCACCATCGGCGCATGGCTTGGCGGCAAGCTCGACGATCGCTTCGGCCCGAAGACGGTGATCACCGTCAGCATGCTGATCCTGCTCACCGCGATCATTCTCATTCTGTCGATCGATCGCGAGACCCTGCTGTTCGTCATCAAGGTCGCGCCGCCGGAGCCGGGCGAGGCGCTGTTCGCCGCGCCGGCCGAGCAGGCCTACTTGGCGCTTGGATTCTTCATCGGCCTTGCCGCGGGCCCGTTGCAGGCCGCGTCGCGCACGCTCTTAGTGCGGCTCGCGCCGCGCGAGCGCATCACGCAATATTTCGGGCTGTTCGCGCTGTCGGGCAAGGTGACGTCGTTCCTTGCGCCGCTGGTGGTCGGCATCGTCACCGCGATCACATCAAGCCAGAAAGCCGGCATGGCGATGCTGGTGCTATTTTTTCTCGCCGGCCTCGCTTTGCTGTCGCGGGTGCAGGACGCGACACGCAAGCGCTCCGCGTAATTTTCCGTCATGGCCGGGCATAGCCCGTCGAGACGGGTGTGGACGCCCTTTTGCCCGGCCATCCACGCTTTAACAAGGTGCATTTAAGAAAAAGACGTGGATGCCCGGCACAAGGCCGGGCATGACGGATGCTGAGTTTTATGCAGCCTTCAATGCTTGAAGTGCCGCGTGCCGGTGAACACCATGGCGATGCCGTGCTGGTTCGCCGCCGCGATCACTTCTTCATCGCGTACTGAGCCGCCGGGCTGGATCACCGCGGTGGCGCCGGCCTCGATTGCGACCAGCAGACCATCGGCGAACGGAAAGAATGCATCTGAGGCGACCACCGAGCCCTTGGTCATCGGCGCGGCGAGATTGAGTTCGGCTGCCGCGTCCTGCGCCTTGCGCGCGGCGATGCGCGCCGAATCGACCCGGCTCATCTGCCCGGCGCCGATGCCGACGGTGGCGAGATCCTTGGCATAGACGATGGTGTTCGACTTGACGTGCTTGGCGACACGGAAAGCGAAGCGCAGGTCCGCAAGCTCTTTCTCGCTCGGGGCGCGCTGCGTCACCGTCTTCAGCGCCATGTCATCGACCATGGCATTGTCGCGGCTCTGCACCAGAAAGCCGCCGGCTACGGTCTTGGCCGTCAGGCCGCGCGCGCGGGGGTCCGGCAGTCCGCCGGCGAGCAGCAGGCGAAGGTTCTTCTTCGCCGCAACGATCGCAATGGCCTCGTCAGTGGCGTCGGGTGCGATGATCACTTCGGTGAAGATTTCGGTGATGGCGCGCGCCGCGTCCGCATCGAGCGTGCGGTTCAGCGCGACGATGCCGCCGAACGCCGAGGTTGAATCGCAAGCCAGCGCCTTGCGATAGGCCGAGACCAGATCGGGCCCTTCGGCCACGCCGCAGGGATTGGCATGCTTGACGATGACGCAGGCCGCGGTGCGCGCGGCATCGAACTCGCCGATGCACTCGTAAGCGGCATCGGTGTCGTTGATGTTGTTGTAGGAGAGCTGCTTGCCCTGCACCTGCCGTGCGGTGGCAACGCCCGGCCGCTGCTCAGCGGTGACATAGAACGCCGCGCTCTGATGCGGGTTCTCGCCATAGCGCAGCGCTTCGCTGAGGCGGCCCCCGATAGCGCGGAAATCCGGTGTCGCGATCTTGAGCTGATCCGCAAACCAGTTGGAGATCGCCGCATCATAGGCGGCGGTGCGGGCATAGGCTTTCGCTGCAAGACGCTTGCGCAGCGTCAGCGTGGTGGCGCCGTCATTTGCGCTGAGTTCATCGAGCACGGCCTGATAGTCGGCAGGCTCGACCACCACGGCGACGTCGTCATGGTTCTTCGCCGCAGCACGGATCATCGCCGGCCCGCCGATGTCGATGTTCTCGATGCAGTCCTCTTCTCTGGCGCCCTTGTTCACGGTCGCCTCGAACGGATAGAGGTTGACCACAAGCAGGTCGATCGGCGCGATGTCGTGATCCTTCATCGACTTTGCGTGTTCGGCGTTGTCGCGGATCGCCAGCAGGCCGCCATGCACCTTGGGGTGCAGGGTCTTGACCCGTCCGTCCATCATCTCCGGAAAGCCGGTGAGTTCGGAGACGTCTTTCACCTTGAGCCCGGCTTCGGCGATCGCCTTGGCGGTGCCGCCGGTGGAGACGAGATCGATGCCGTGGCCGGCGAGGGCGCGGGCAAAGTCGATCAGGCCGGTCTTGTCGGAAACGGAAAGCAGTGCGCGGGTCACGCGGCGCGGAGCAAGGGTCATGAAGGCAGTCCGGTTGTGAGAGGCCTACGCGCTAGCACGAATTGCCGCCGCGCAAAACCAGACAGATGACTTAAGAACACGATCCCGAAAGGCGTGAAGCGGCTTTCGGGAAAGATCATGCCCGATCGGAAAGCTAAAGCGGCAATTCCGGCTCGCGCCGTGCCTCGCGCCGGGCGGCGGTGACCGAGGGCGAGGCGGTGGAGCGGGCAAAGCTCCAGCGGATGGTGGCGACCTGCCGGGCCTGCTGGCGGATCACGATCTGCGAGGTGCGGCGCGGGCCGTCGAAACCGGCGAGAAAGACGCTGTCCTCAAGCTCGACCTTCTGGTCCGGCGCCTCGAAGGTCCAGACCTCGCGGTTCGGCAGCACCAGCATCACGCCATGTCCGTCGCTGAGCCGGCTCGCCTTGATCGCGGGATGCAGGTGGAAACGCAGCGCGTAGTCGTCGGCGCCGCGAAACGCCGCGCCGTGGGCCTTGGCCAGGGTGTCCTCGCCATCGAGCCGCGTGCCGTCGTTCGAGAGGGTCAGGACCCGCTGGTGGGTCACGTTGAACGGCTTGAGATAGCCGTCATGCGACGCGGTCAGGATCATGCCGTCCGCCGTCGCCTCGCGGTAGGACTCGACGTGCCTCGGCCCGCCGACGATCGGCGCGCCCTGCAGCAGCTTCTTCACCGCCGACAGTTCGACGAACTGGCATGAGGATGTTTCATCATAGGTGATGGTCGAATGCGCCGCAGTGCTGCGCGCGAAGCCGCGCCAGCTATCGCGGCCGGTCGCGGGAATTCCGCAATTGACCACAATGCGGTTAGTGCCGGACGACAATTCGAAAGCGAGGCAGCCGGCATGGGCCTCGTGGCTGACATGCGGCGGCGGCGGCGGGCCGGTATCGACGATCACGGTGCTCGGGCCGGCGTCGAGCCGCTGATAGCCGGTGTGCGGCATGTGTGGCATCGGCGTGCCGAGCGCGTCGTCATAGGCAAGCAGCGTCGCCACCACGCCGGACGGCGTCGCGCTCATGCCGTTGAACAATGCGAAGCTGCCGTCGCCGTGTCGGAAGAAGCGCATCATCGGCATGATGCGGTCGATCGCGTTGAGCAGCGCCGGCGGCGGCGCGATGTTACGCGCCGCGAAGGTCTGGCGCAGCGGCAGCAGATCGAGCAGCAATTCGATCAGCGCGCCGGGATTGCGCGAGATGTGCCCGCCATCGGGCAGGATCTGGCGCTGCAATTCCTCGGACAGGCGCCGCGTGGCCCCGCGGATGTGCTTGGCCTGATTGGCGAGGCAGAGCGAGGCATAGCACAGCGCGATCAGCACCTGCAGCCGCGCCACGCCGTCGGGAATGTCGAGCATGGTGTAGCGCAGGTAGCGGATCTCGCGCGTCATGTGGCGCAGGAAGCGGCGGTAGAACCGGCTGTCGGCATCGTTGAGCACCAGCGGCGCCTGCGACAGGAACGAGATCACCCGCCGCGCCAGCACGTCGGGACGGCGGCCGAGCGGATTGCGGCGGCGTGTGCCCGACAGCCAGTCGTCGAGCAGCGCGCGGGCGTTGGCGCGTGTGATCGCCGAATCGGCGGCGCGCAGATGGCGCAGCCAGCCGAAGCCGAGCAGGGTGGCTTCCCAGTCCTCCGAGGGTGGCGCGAGATCGAACACCGAGCGGCCATGGCAGGTGACGATCTTGCCGGCGAAGACGAAGCGGCCGGAATAGATCTCGGCGGCGCGGGTCGCATCCGTGGTGCGCAGGTCGTGCGGCGCGATCAGCAGGCGGTCGGTGCGGCCGGGCCAGAACCGCGACAGCGCCACCGAATTGCTGCTGGCGCGCGCCATCACGCTGCGCGCGGCGCGGCCCAGCAGAAGTCCGGAGATGCGTCTTTGTCCAGCGACCGACACGCGTGCCTTGAGGTGAAAAGGGAATCCTTCTCACCCTTTTAGTCTGGAAAAGCCGGCAAGGCACTATCTTGGGCCGGATAGGGACCGGCCTGTTGATGGTTCTATATTCGCCGTGGAAACCTCACGCCCGGATCAGCCGGGCGGCATAGAAGCCGTCGAGGCCGCCGAGTTTCGGGTCTGCATGGGGCAGGAAACTCGGCAAGGTGCGCAGATCGCCAGCGGGCGTGATCAGTTCCGACAGCCCGGCGACCTCGCCGGCTTCGATCGGATGGCGTCTCACGCTCGAATCGGCGTCGAGCAGCGCGGCAATGGCCTGCTCGCCTTCCTCGGGCTCGAGCGAACAGGTGCAGTACACCAGCGTGCCGCCGGGCTTGAGCAGGGACACGCTCTTTTGCAGCAACCGGTGCTGCAAGGCGGAGAGCGCGCCGATGTCGCTCTCGCCTTTCAGCCAGGCCACGTCGGGATGACGGCGGATGGTGCCGGTGGCGGTGCACGGCGCATCGAGCAGGATGGCGTCGAACGGCCCGCCTTCCCATTCGGTAGCGTCCGCGACCACGGTGGTCGCCTCGAGTGCAAGGCGTGTGAAATTGTCCTTGAGGCGGGCAATACGCGCCGGCGAACGATCGAGCGCGGTCACGCGTGCGCCGGCGAGCGCGAGCTGCGCGGTCTTGCCGCCCGGCGCGGCGCACAGATCGGCAACATCCTTGCCGGCGATATCGCCCAGCAGACGCGCCGGCAGCGCGGCGGCGGCATCCTGCACCCACCACTGGCCTTCATTGAAGCCGGGCAGCATCGCAACCGATCCCTGCAGCGGTGTGCGGACCGTGCCGAGCACCAGGGCTTCGCCGTGCAGGCGTGTCGCCCAGCTTTGCGGATCGGATTTCACCGTGAGATCGAGCGGCGGTTCATGCGCGATGGCGGCAGCCATCGCCCGCGCATTCTCCTCGCCGTAATGAGCCACCCAGCGCGTCACCAGCCAGGGCGGCAGATCGAGCATTTCGTTCGCGGCTTCGGCGATCAGCGGCTGGCCCTCGCGGGCGCAGCGCCGCAGCACTGCGTTGACGAGTCCGGCATATTTCGCCGCGCGCCGGTCCGCCTGCACCAGACGCACCGACAGATCGACAGCGGCATGATCGGGCACGTCCATCCAGAGAATCTGCGCAGCGCCGATCAGGAGCGCGCTTTGCGCCCGCGGTGCGTCGGTCGGAATGCCGCGGTCGAGCAAACGCGACAGCAGATGCCCGAGCATGCCGAGACGGCGCAGGATGGTCGCGACAAGGCGGCGCATCAGCGCGCGGTCGCGATCCGACAGGGTCTTCAGACCGGGATGCGCGGCCGCGCCTTCAAGCTGGTCATCGAGCGTACGGCGCTTGTGCAGAACGCCGTCGAGAATATCGGCGGCTATCCGACGCGCGGCGAGGCCGGGCACCTCGGGCGGCGGGACGAAACGTGAGGGCTTCATCAGGAGCAAACATCCCGGAGTAGACATCAAAAAAAGCGACGGCGTCGCGGCGAGATTCCGACTCGTGACACGCGAATATGCCAAATGTAAGAATCCGTCCTCCTTGCATGACGTGATGAAATGAGCCAGTCGGCGTCGATGTTTTTCTGCGCCAATTCACAACCGGCCTGTGGATCGCGATCGCATTCGGTACGATGATCCGGCTTCAAGGAGTGTTTTGCGATGACAGACAATTCGCCGCCTCTGAAACCCGGACCGGCCGATTCTCCGAGTGCGGCTGCGGCGCGCAAGCCGCTGTCGCCGGCGGCCCAGCGCGCGCTCGCGGAAGCCGAGGCACGCCGGGTGGCCGCCCGCGAAAGCGCAAGCCAGCCGTCGGCGAAGGAGATCGCCGGGCCGGAAGGCCCGGAGCCGACTCGCTATGGCGACTGGGAGAAGAAAGGCATTGCCTCTGATTTCTAGCTTCGGCTGAGGTTTTTGATAAAACAACCCTAGATTGTGCTTGCGGGGGCGGCAGGACTCGGCTTATCTAGGTATATGTTCCTAGCCCGTTATAGCCATGTCGGTGTCTTGCACAGAGGTCAGCGCAGCGCCATGCGCGAACCATGGCTGCTCGGCTTTGTGTTTGTCGCCGGCCTTGCGCTCGGCTCGCTGCTGCCGTGGCACGCCTCTTCGCCCCCGTTCTGGCCCAATGCGGGAGGGCGTCAGAGCCTCCCGCCGTCCGTTTCCGAGATGGTGGAAGAGACGCGGCGTCCCGGGACGCGGCGCGGGCCGGATGCCATTCTGCGCCAACCGGCCGAAGTGCTGCGCGTCATTGACGGCGACACTTTCGAGGCGCGGGTGCGGCTCTGGCCGGGACTGGAGATGACGACACGGGTGCGGCTGCGCGGCATCGATGCGCCCGAACTGAAATCGGCCTGTGCGGATGAATTCAGTCGTGCCCGGATGGCACGCGAGGCGCTGGAGGCCTTGCTGGCCGAAGGTCCCGTCGCGATCTTCAATATCGGTCCCGACAAATATCACGGCCGGGTGGTTGCCGATGCGCAGACGCCGCGGACGCCGGATGTGTCGGCGGCGCTACTCGCGGCGGGCCACGCGCGGCCCTATCAGGGCGGGCGTCGTGGCGGCTGGTGCGCGATCGCAAGTCGCTAGAAGCAGCAAGACCAACCCAAAACAAAAGCCCCGCGCATGCGGGGCTTGTCATGTCGGCGATGCGTGTAATCAGCGCGGCGTGACCACCACCGGCGTGCCGACCGAGACGCGCTCGTAGAGATCAGTGATGTCCTGATTATACATCCGCACGCAGCCATAGGAGACATAGCCGCCGACCGAATTCGGCACGTTGGTGCCGTGAATGGCGTATTCGCCGCCGGCCAGCGTCATCGCCGCCACGCCCATCGGATTGCGCGGCGAGCCGCCTTCGATCAGATCGGGAATCGAGGGCTTGTCGCGTTTGACTTCCGCGGGCGGCGCCCAGGCCGGATTGCGGTATT
Organism: uncultured Afipia sp.; assembly: GCA_964384815.1. Taxonomy (GTDB): domain Bacteria; phylum Pseudomonadota; class Alphaproteobacteria; order Rhizobiales; family Xanthobacteraceae; genus Afipia. The sequence continues at coordinate 121,537 of CAYLLZ010000006.1, forward strand.
TGCCGCTGATGCGGGTGGCGCCAGCCCACTGCTTGCCGGGCTTGCCGACGCCAACCGGATAACGCACCGCATGCCGGTCATCGAGGATCAGATAGAGGCGGCGCTCCTTGGTCTTCACCACGATGGTGCCGGGCGCGTAGCCGGCCGGAGAGGCGACGAGATCGGGTCTGGCCTGTGCCGGGGCATTACACGTCAATCCCATCAGCAGCGCCGCGCCGAGTGCGGCCATCCATTTCCCCGACATCCTTGGTCTCCAGCGATTTTCCGTGCCGCCGTTGCGGTCCTCGTCAGCCGTTTGAAGCGGCGCAGCAGCGGTCCCTAAAAAGAAAATTACAGCGACCAAGTAAAGGACCGGAAAACAACAGTCGGGATGAAACTGGCCCGCAAATGAAAGATGCGGCTAACAATCGTGTGATTGTCGCCGCACCGGTATTTTCAAGGGGTCCCGCCATTGGCGAGACCCTGGGAATCGGGCCGCTCAGGCCTGCACGGTCTTGCGGTTTTGCCGGTTGTTGACGAGGTCGGTGACTACGCCCGGATCGGCCAGCGTCGTAGTGTCGCCGAGGCTTGAGGGCTCGTCCTCGGCGATCTTGCGCAGGATGCGGCGCATGATCTTGCCGGAACGGGTCTTCGGCAGGCCCGGGGCGAACTGGATCAGATCCGGTGAGGCGATCGGGCCAATGTCCTTGCGGACCCAGGCGACCAGCTCCTTGCGCAGTTCTTCGGTCGGCTCGATACCGGCCATCAAGGTGACATAGGCGTAGATGCCCTGGCCCTTGATGTCGTGCGGGTAGCCGACCACGGCGGCTTCCGAGACCTTCTCATGCGCGACCAGCGAGCTTTCGACTTCGGCGGTGCCCATGCGGTGACCGGAGACGTTGATGACGTCGTCGACGCGGCCGGTGATCCAGTAATAGCCGTCGGCATCGCGCCGGCAGCCGTCGCCCGAAAAATACTTGCCCTTGTAGGTGGAGAAGTAGGTCTGCTCGAAGCGCTCGTGATCACCATAGACGGTGCGGATCTGCGCGGGCCAGGAGCGGACGATGCACAGGTTGCCGCCGCCCTCGCCGACGATTTCCTTGCCGTCGGCATCGACGATCTGCGGCACCACGCCGAAGAACGGCAGCGTGGCTGAGCCCGGCTTCTGCGCGATGGCGCCCGGCAGCGGCGAGATCATGATGCCGCCGGTCTCGGTCTGCCACCAGGTGTCGACCACCGGGCAGCGGCTGTCGCCGACCACGCGGTGATACCACTCCCAGGCTTCCGGATTGATCGGCTCGCCGACCGAGCCGAGCAGACGCAGCGATTTGCGCGAGGTCTTCTTGACCGGCTCGTCGCCGGCCTGCATCAGCGCGCGGATCGCGGTCGGCGCGGTGTAGAAGATGTTGACCTTGTGCTTGTCGATCACGTTCCAGAAGCGCGAATTGTCCGGATAGTTCGGCACGCCCTCGAACATCAGCGTGGTGGCGCCGTTGCACAGCGGTCCATAGAGAATGTAGCTGTGGCCGGTGACCCAGCCGACGTCGGCGGTGCACCAGTAGATGTCGCCGTCGTGATAGTCGAAGACGTATTGATGCGTCATCGACACGAAGACGAGATAGCCGGCGGTGGTGTGCAGCACGCCCTTCGGCTTGCCGGTCGAGCCCGAGGTGTAGAGGATGAACAGCGGATCTTCCGCGTTCATCGGCTCGCACGGGCAATTGTTGTCAACCACGGCGGCGGCTTCGTGGTACCAGACGTCGCGCTTGGGATCCATGTTGACCTTGCCGCCGGTGCGCTTGACCACGATCACCCAGTCAACCTCGCCGCCCACTTTCTCGATCGCGGCATCGACATTGGCCTTCATCGCGATGGTGCGGCCGCCGCGCAGGCCCTCGTCGGAGGTGATGATGACGCGTGAATCGCAGTCGCGCAGACGGCCGGCGATCGAGTCGGGCGAGAAGCCGCCGAACACCACCGAGTGGATCGCGCCGATGCGCGCGCAGGCCAGAATGGCGTAGGCTGCTTCCGGGATCATCGGCAGATAGATGGTGACGCGGTCACCCTTCTTGACGTTGCGCAGCCGCAGGATGTTGGCCATCTTGCAGACTTCGTCATGCAACTCGCGATAGGTGATGTGGCGCGACTCCGACGGATCGTCGCCTTCCCAGATGATCGCGGTCTGATCGCCGCGCGTTGCGAGATGTCGGTCGATGCAGTTGTAGGCCGCGTTGAGAACGCCGTCCTCGAACCATTTGATCGAGACCTTGCCGAGCTCGAATGAAGAGTTCTCGACCTTGGTGAAAGGCTTGATCCAGTCGACGCGCTTGGCCTGCTCGGTCCAGAAAGCAGTTGGGTCCTTGATCGAGCGGTCGTACATCTCGCGGTATTTCGCGGCGTCGACATAAGCGCGCTTGGCCCACTCGGGCGTGACCTGGTAAGTCTTGTCGGACATATTTTCCTCCACACACAACCGTCGCGTCGGGAAGGCTTTCCGACGCTTTATATTTATTGGGACGGATTATGCGCTTGCGCGGGGCGCCCCGACAAGGCGCATTCCTTAGGACTTTTGTCGGACCGATTTGAAAAATCGATCCTTGGATCGTGATCGCCTGCATCAGGCAGGGTTTGCGGCGGTCTCGGCGGGCTCCAGCATCCAGATCGAGGTCCGCTTGATCGCCGCATCCTCGATGTCGCGCAGCACTGGCACATCGTATTCCGCGATCCTGCGTAATTTGTTCTGGGGCAAATAACTGCGGCCCGGATCGCCGATCAAAATTGTCGCACCCGCCGCGGACTGCCGCTGCAGAAAGTCGAAAGCGCGCGCGGCGGTGTCGCGCTCGTAGAAAATGTCGCCGGCAAGGACCACGTCCCAGCGCTGGCCGGTCGGCACAGTGAGAAGATCCGTATCGATCAACGACACGCTCACATTGTTCTGCCGGGCGTTGAGCTCGGCGGCGGCCCGAGCGAAGGCGTCGATGTCGGCGACCGCGACCTCGGCCGCGCCGGCCTTCATTGCGGCGATAGCAACAAGGCCGGAGCCGCTGGCGAGATCGAGCACGCTTTTGCCGCGCACCAGGTGTGGATGATCGAGCAAATGGCGGCCGAGTGCCTGGCCGCCCGCCCAGGCGAAAGCCCAGAATGGTGGTGGCAGGCCGCTCTCGCCCATCTCCTGCTCGGTCTTGTGCCAGAGCGGCACCGCCTCGTCGGCAAGAAACATCGTGATTTCGGGAATCAGCGGAACCGGACCGAGCCGGGTGTTGGCGCGGATGAAGGCCGCCTTGTCGGAGATGGAAGGTTGTTCGGAGTTCATTCGTCCAACCCTCGATGTCGTCCCGACGCTGGCTAGGACGGTAAACTTGGTCCTAGATACCACCCATCTTGCAGACCAGCTTCCACTGCGCGGGCGTCACGCTCTGCACCGACAGGCGCGAATATTTCAGCAGCTCCATGTCGGCAAGCTTGTCTTCCGTTTTCACCGTCGCCAACGTCACCGGCGTTTTCAGCGGCTTCAACGCCTTGATATCGACGCAGACGAACTTGCCGGTCTTGTCGTTCGGATCGGGATAATGCTCGCGGATGATTTCAGCGATGCCGACGATCTCCTTGCCTTCGTTGGAGTGGTAGTAGAACGCAAGGTCGCCTTTCTTCATCTTCATCATGTTGAGCTTGGCGGTGTGGTTGCGCACGCCGGTCCAGGCTTCACCCTTCGCGCCCTTGGCGACCTGCTGCTCCCACGACCAGACCGAGGGCTCCGATTTCACCAGCCAGTATTGCATGATCAGGTCTATCCTTCCGCCTTGAACGGCCGCGTCAACAGCGTCTCGATCGCCTCGTTGACGGTCAGTGCGCCGCCGAGCACCGCGGCCACCGCCCGCGCCACCGGCATGTCGATATTCTTCTGTTCGGCCATTTCCACCAGCACCGGCGCGGTAAACTCGCCTTCGCTGAGAATCTCGCGCGAGGGTTTGTCGCCGCGCCCGAGCGCAAGCCCATAGGAAAAATTGCGCGACTGCGTGCTGGAGCAGGTCAGGATCAGATCGCCGAGGCCCGACAGCCCGGCGATAGTTTCGCTGCGCGCGCCGCAGGCGAGTCCGAACCGCATCAGCTCGGCAAAGCCGCGCGTCGTCAGCGCCGCCAGTGCGGACGCGCCAAGCTCCTTGCCGACCACGATGCCGGCGGCGATCGCCAGCACGTTCTTGGCCGCGCCGCCGATCTCGACGCCGCGCACATCGGTCGAGTGATAGGGGCGGAAGGTCGCTGAGCCCAGCGCATGCACCAGCGCAGTCGCAAGCTCGGCGTCGCGCGCCGCCAGCGTGACGGCGGTCGGCAGGCCGCGCGCGACATCGCTGGCGAAGCTCGGTCCCGACAGGATCGCGGGCCGTGCGCTCGGCATCACCTCGCCGATAATCTCGGTCATGAAGCTGTGCGTGCCGCGCTCGATGCCTTTGGCGCACACCACCACCGGCGTGTCCTTCGCCAGATGCGGTGCCAGAGCCTGCGCTGCGCCGCGCAGGCTCTGTGCCGGCGTCACCAGTAGAACGACATCGGCTTTGGCGCTGGCGGCAAGATCGGCGGTGACGGCAATGGATGGTTCGACACGCAAGCCGGCAAGGCGCGGCGCTTCGCGTGTCGCGGCGATGGTTTCGGCGACGCGCGGATCGCGGGCGTAAAGCGTCACCTTGCGTCCGGCGCGGGCCGCCGCATTGGCGAGAGCCGTGCCCCATGCGCCCGCGCCGATCACCGTGATGTTGTGCAACGCCATTCTGTCCCCTTGCTAGTGCCGCGCGCGGGTATTGAGGAGTTCAGCCGGTGTCGCCGCGTCCTGATCGAGTTTCCAGCGCGCGCGGGGCGGGGCATCCATCTGATCGATGAGGCCGAGCGCGAGGCGCTCGGCGCCGGCCCATGCGATCATCGCGCCATTGTCGGTGCACAGGCGCGGTGGCGGCACGATCAGCGTGGTTTGCGCCTTGGCCGCGACATCCTGCAGCGCGTTGCGGATTGCAAGATTGGCGGCGACGCCGCCGGCGGCGACCAGCGCGTGTGGCGCGCCGAACTGCTCGCGAAACAGCTTCAGCCCGACCGCGATCCGGTCGGCAACCGATTCCAGCACCGCGGCCTGGAAGCTCGCGCACAGATCATCGAGATCCTGTGGCTCCAGCGGTATCAGCCGCTGCGCCTCGCTGCGCACCGCGGTCTTCAATCCCGACAGCGAGAAATTCGCGTCAGGCCGGCCGAGCATCGGGCGCGGAAAAGCGAAACGGGTTGGATCGCCGTTCTGCGCGGCGCGCTCGACCTGCGGCCCGCCGGGATAGGGCAGGTCAAGCATCTTCGCCACCTTGTCGAAGGCCTCGCCCACGGCGTCATCGACAGTGGTGCCGAGACGGACATAGTTGCCGACGCCGAGCACGGCGACGATCTGGGTGTGGCCGCCGGAGGCGAGGAACAGGCAATAGGGGAATGCCAGCGCCGTGGTGAGGCGCGGCGTCAAAGCGTGAGCCTCGAGGTGGTTGACCGCGATCAACGGCGTCGCATGCACCATCGCGATCGCCTTGGCGGTGGTCAGCCCGACGATGACGCCGCCGATCAGCCCGGGGCCGGCGGCGGCCGCCACCCCGGAGAGCTGCGAGAAATCGACGCCGGCTTCTTTCATCGCGGTCGCGATAATGCCGTCCAGCATATCGACATGGGCGCGCGCGGCGATCTCCGGCACCACGCCGCCGAATGGCGCGTGCTCGTCGATCTGCGAGCGTACGATGTTGGAAAGAATCCGGCCGCTGCCATCGGGCAGGCGCTCGACCACTGCGGCAGCGGTCTCGTCGCAGGTGGTCTCGATGCCCAGCACCAGAGTGGAAATATCTTGCGCCAAATCGAAGCTCTGTTGTCCCGTTTGCAGCGTCTGTGATGGCGTAGCATGAGCACGCGCGGGGCAAAAGTGGGTTCCGAAATCAGGTTGACCGGGCCATTCCGTCTCGCATGCCGCGCCGTTCTGTGTCACAACCGCGCCGATGTCGCGGCCGGAGGGAAGTGAATGGCAGTTTTCGTGACGCGGCCCGGTCCGGACGGTGCCAGAACAGCGGCGGCGCTTCGCGCCAAGGGTTACGAGACGCTGGTGTCGCCGGCGCTGTGCTTCGAGCCGCAGCCTTATCATGATGACGAGACGGACTACGACGCGGTGATCGTCACCAGCGCCAATGCGCTGCGCGCGATCGCCGATGAGCCGGCGCTGGCGCGATTGCGCAAGCTGAAACTGTTCGCGGTCGGTGGCGCCTCGGCTGAAGCGGCGCGGCAGCACGGCTTTACCAAGATTGCCAGCGCCGAGGGCGACGGCGCCTCGCTGCGCGATCTCATCGTCAAGACGATGAAGAAAAAAGGCACGCTGTGCTATCTCGCCGGCGCCGATCTGTCCCGTGATCTCGTCGGGGAGCTCCGCGAGCGAGGCTTCACCGTGGTCAAGCATGTGACCTATCGCATGACGCCGGTGGACCGGTTGCCGGACGAGGCCGTCGCCAGCATCAATGCTCAGGAGGTCGAGGCGGTGCTGCATTACTCCCGGCGCAGTGCGCGGGCGTTTCTGGGGGCGGCGCAATCCTCGGGCGTGGAGATTCTGGCGCTGGCCCTGCCGCATTGCTGTATTTCCTCGGCGGTCGGTGCAACGCTGCACGAGGCGGGCGCGAGCCGCGTGGTAGTGGCGCAGACGCCGGATGAAGATGCTATGTTCGATGCGCTGGACCATACGTTGAAACCATCGTCGCGGTGAAGCAGGCAGAGAATCTGCTAAGGGTTGATCCAGCGCAGATCGGAACAGGTCGGCAGGAGTAGGACCATGGACGATGACAAACCCGGTGACAGCAGCAACGATATGCCACCGGGCTCGTCGTCCGGCCGCCGCAAGCGGCTCGGGCCGACCATCGATCTTGAGGCCACTGATATTTCCGAAGCGACCATTTCCGAAGTGAACGAGCCCACTCCCGCGCCGGAAGAGAACACGGCAGCGCCGCCCGAGAGCGAGACGCCGCCGGTTGCTGAGCAGCCGCGTTCGGGCTCGCGCGGCGCATCGCTGCTGCTGTCGGCGTTGACCGGCGCCGCGACCGCGGCGCTGCTGGTCGGTGGCGCCTATGTTGGCGGCTGGCTTGATGGGCCGGAGCGCACGGTACAGGTTCCTGTGCCGGACACGAGCGCGACGCAGGCTTTGGCTTCGCGTCTCGATCGTCTTGAATCGAACGCGGCGAATGCGGCCAAGGCTCCTGCTGCCGCCGCGCCTGATCCCGCACTCACCGCGCGCCTGGCCGCGCTGGAATCCGCACTTGGCAAGTTGCGCGGCGATCTCGATAAAACCCGCGCGCAAAATGATGAGACGCGCACGCGTCTTGAAGCCGTCGCCGCCGCGCCGCGCGAGGTTGTGACACCGCCGGCGCCCGCGCCGGATCTGTCGGGCATCGAGCAGCGTCTCGCGCAACTCGATCGCGCCACCGCCGCGTTGAAATCGGAAATCCCCTCGCGCGCCGCATCGCAGGCCGGCGAGAAGGCATGGTCGCGTGTCGCCGCCGCAACCTGGCTCGATCAGGCCGCGCGCCAGGGCGCGCCGTTTGCCGAGGCCCTGACCGCGGCGAAGTCGCTCGCTGACGATCCGATGGCATTGGCACCGCTCGAGCCGTTTGCCGCGCAGGGCGTGCCGACCGCGAAGATGCTCAGTCGCGATCTGCTCGCGCTGCTGCCAACGCTTGCGCCCAAGCCTGAGGCGAAACCGAAGGATGCGCCCGCGCCAGCCTCAACGGCCGGCAACATCCTCGATCGTCTGCAGCACAGTGCGGCAAGTCTCGTCCGCGTTCACCGTGTTGACGATGCCGCGTCGGAGCGCACCGCGCTGATCGCGCGAGTCTCCGCGCTGGCGCAGCGCGACGATATCGTCGAGGCGCGGCGTGTGCTGATGACCTTGCCGGAAGGCGAGCGGGCCGGTCTGCGCGACTGGTTCGCGAAACTGGATGCGCGCGATGCCGCGCTCGCCGCCGCGCATCGTTTCGCGCAAGCGGCCATGGCGTCGCTCGCGCAGACGACGTCCCCGCGATCCTCGCAATAGCCATCAGAACAGGTCGGATCATGCTTCGGATCGTATTCTTTCTGGCCTTGATTGCGGCGGTGGCGCTCGGTGCCACCTGGATCGCGGAGCAGGGCGGCGGCATCGCGCTATCGTGGGGCGTGTGGCGGGTCGAAACCTCGCTCCCGGTTTTCATTCTGGTGTTCGTGATCGTGCTGGCCGTGGCGATGCTGGCGTGGTCGATCCTGCGCGGAATCTGGCGCACGCCGGCGCGGCTTTCGCAGTTTCGGCAGCGTCGCCGCGAGGCGCGTGGGCGCGACGCCATCACCAGCGGCCTGATCGCGGTCGGCACCGGCGATTATTTCGCCGCGCGCCGTCATGCCGGGGTGGCGCGGCGGCTGGCGCATCACGATCCGCTGACGCTGCTGCTCAATGCGCAGACCGCGCAGCTCGATGGCGATCGCCAGGGCGCGCAACGCGCTTTCCGCGCGATGGCGGAGCGTGACGATACGCGGCTGCTCGGCCTGCGTGGTCTGTTCGTCGAGGCGCAACGCAACGACGATCCCTATACGGCTGTCGCGATGGCGGAAGAGGCGCTGAAGATTGCGCCGGCCTCGCCCTGGGCGTCGCATGCGGTGCTCGGATTTCGCTGCGCCAAGGGCGACTGGGACGGCGCGCTTGCGATTCTGGAGAACAATTTCGCGGCCGGCCTGATCGATCCCGAACCCTATCGCCGGCAGCGCGGCGTGCTGCTGACGGCGCGCGCGCTGGAGACCGAGCAGAGCGACCGCGAATTGTCGCGCACGAGCGTGATGGAAGCGGTCAAGCTCGCGCCGACGCTGGAGCCGGCGGCGGCGCTGGCCGCACGGTTTCTCAGCGAGGACAATCAGATCAGGCGCGCCATGCGCATCATCGAGGCTGCGTGGGTCGCACAGCCGCATCCCGATCTCGCCGATGCCTATGCGCATGTCCGGCTGGGCGATGCGGCGCGCGAGCGGCTGGCGCGGATCGAGGTGCTGGCGAAGAAGGCACCGGATCATCTCGAAAGCGGTCTCGCATTGGCGCGGGCCGCGATCGATGCCAGCGAGTTTTCCCGTGCGCGCGAGGCATTGGCGCCGTTCATTGCCGCGCCGACCCAGCGTGTCGCACTGTTGATGGCTGAGCTCGAGCGCGCCGAACATGGCGATGACGGCCGGGCGCGAAGCTGGATGCTGCGCGCGGTGCGTGCTGCGCATGATCCGGCATGGACGGCGGACGGCTACGTGTCGGATCGTTGGCGGCCGGTCTCTCCGGTCACCGGGCGTCTCGATGCCTTCCAGTGGGTGACGCCGGTCGCGGCGCTGCCATCGGACACCCACCCGTCCATCGAGAACGCGATCGAGGATGTGGCGGCGGACGAGGCGTTGCCGCCTCCCCCTGCGGCGCTGCCCGAACCCACGCCGGCCGCGCCCTCCGCGCCGGAGGAGATCACGCCGCCGCCGATCGAACTTGCGACCGAACCCGTGCCCGCCGCGAAGGATGATGAGGTCAAGCCGGACCCCGAGGAGCCGGAGGATACGCCATCCGAGGTATCGGCTGCGCCGGCACCTGCACCAAAGCCCTCCGCCGTCACTGAGACTGTGCCACCACCGATCTTCCGGCCCCGTCCGGCGAACGAAAAGGCTGCAGCCGCGCCAGCGGTGATCCCGCTGGTGCGCGCGCCGGACGATCCGGGCGTGACGGACGTTGCCGCCGAGAACGGGTTCGACGATCCGGACCGGCCGGAGACCGGCCAGCCCGGCGGCTGGCGCGGCTTTCTTGCCCGGCTGGTGGGGTAAGGCCGCCGGTCCGGGTGCGGCAACCTTGCCAAGCCGGGCCATCGCCGGTATCACGTGCGCAGAACAGAATGGAGCGTCAGAGCTTCATCGCGGCTGCCGCAATAGCTCAGTTGGTAGAGCACGTCATTCGTAATGACGGGGTCACAGGTTCGAGTCCTGTTTGCGGCACCACCATCTTCCATCATCGACGACCGGTTACTCACGCAGGGATCTGACGGCTGCGGCCGACATCTTCCTGATCGCGGAACCGGGCTGCATTGCCGGAGTTTCATCTTCCGGCCATGGAGCGGACAGGGTGATGGACTATTTCAGTCACAGGCTTGTTCAAGATTTTGAGTACGGTCGTTCATGCTCGAGAAATTGCGGACCTTCATTTCTGACGTCGTGGCCCCGGGCGCGCAGCCCCGGCGCGTGTTCGACGACAACGACTATCGGCTGGCGGCCGCGGCGCTCCTGATCCATCTGATCTCGCTCGACGGCGAGCCCTCGACGCTGGAAAAGCGCAAGCTGCATACCCTGCTCGAATATCGCTTCGACCTCGATCCCGGTACTGCTGACGCCCTGATCAGGGACGCCATGCTGGTCGAAGGCGAAGCGGTCGATCTCTATCATTTCACCAGCGTGATCATGCGCTCGGTCAATGAAGAAGGCCGCCTGCGGATCGTCGAAATGATGTGGGAGCTGGTGTATGTTGACGGCAATGTCACCGAGTTCGAGGACAATGTGGTCTGGCGCGCAGCCGATCTGCTGGGCATCTCGCAGCGCGACCGCATCAATCTCAAGCGGCGCGTCTCCGGCGGCCTCGACACCAACCCGACAGTTTAAGCGCGTCGCGCGTGCGGCCGCGGCCATCCCGGAAGCATTGCGATGACACAGGCTGTGGCTTTGATCACTGGCGCTTCGTCCGGCATCGGTGCGGAGCTCGCCCGGCTGTTCGCGGCGCGCGGTCACCGCACCGTGCTGGTGGCGCGGCGCCTCGACCGGCTCACGGCACTGGCGGACGAGATTGTGGCCGCCGGCGGCGAGCGACCGGTCACGCTGGCGTGCGATCTGCAGGCGAATGGCGCTTGCGATATTCTTGCGGCGGAGCTGGCCGCGCTCGATCTCGACATCGGGATTCTGGTCAACAATGCCGGCTTCGGCCTGTTCGGCCGCGCGATGCAGATGGATCGCGAGAGCCAGCTTGCGATGGTCGATCTCAATATCCGGGCGCTGACCGATCTGTCGTTGCGCTTTGCCGATTCTCTGGTGCGCAACAAAGGTGGCCTGCTCAATGTCGCCTCGATCGCCGCCTTCCTGCCGGGGCCCGGCATGGCGGTCTACTATGCGAGCAAGGCGTTCGTGCTGTCGTTCACCGAGGCGATGCGCGCCGAGCTTGGACCGCAGGGCGTGCGGGTGACGGCGTTGTGCCCGGGGCCGGTGCCGACCGAATTCCAGGAACGGGCCGGCTTCGCGCCGGGGCTGGATTCCGCCCTGCTCAACGTCTCGGCACGGGACGTGGCGATGGCGGGCTATCGCGGGCTGATGGCCAACAAGCGCGTGGTGCTGCCGGGCCTCGGCATCCGGGTCATTCCCTTCCTGCTGCGGTTCGCGCCGCGGGCCTTCGTGCTGTCCACCGTGGCAAAGGTGCAGCGGTCGCGCTGAGGGGCGTTGCGACGCCATCCGGCCGGGTCGGCCGCGAGAAAGACGGAAAGGTTCGGAGGGAATTGGTGGAGCCAGGCGGGATCGAACCGCCGACCTCGTCATTGCGAACGACGCGCTCTCCCAGCTGAGCTATGGCCCCGTCGGCCGGATCGGCAAGCGATCCCGGCGAACGGCGTCATTTACAGTCCCCGCCTGCGCCAAGTCAAGAACGCCGGAAATGCCGTATCGGAAAGATTGTGGCATCCGTTCGACGGGGAACATCCCTTGTTTGGATGCGGATGAATCGATATTGAGGGCTGGGGATCAACCAGAGCCAGAGCAGCCATGCGCGCCATTCTCGATATCATTTTGATCATTCTCGATCTCTATGTCTGGCTGCTGATTGCCTCGGCGATCCTGTCCTGGCTGATTGCCTTCAACGTGGTCAACACGCGCAACCAGTTCGTCGCCTCGGTCGCCGAGTTTCTCTACAAGATCACCGAACCCGCGCTACGTCCGATCCGCAATCTGATGCCGAATTTCGGCGGCCTCGATATCTCGCCGGTGATCGTCATCCTGATCATCATGTTCCTGCAGCGGGTCATCACCTATTACATCTATCCCAACGTGATCTGATCGCGCCGGTCCGGCGGCGATGGAACCGTGGCGCTTCTCCGCACAAGGCGCTTTGCTTTCGGTGCGGGTGACGCCGCGCGGCGGTCGCGACGCCATCGACGGCATCGAGACGCTGGCCAACGGCCGCGCCGTGCTGAAGGTACGGGTGCGCGTGATCGCCGAGGGCGGCGAGGCCAATCGCGCCGTGACCGAGCTTCTGGCCAAAGCGCTCAAGGTGCCGAAAGGCAGCGTGCGCGTCGCCTCCGGCACAACCTCGCGTCTCAAGCAGATTACGGTCGAGGGCGATCCCAGACGCCTTGCGGACTCTCTGAAAGCTGTGGCTGCCGCGAGCCGCGGCGATGACGAAACGGAATTGTGAAAGGAAGCCTGATGCCGGCGCAGATCATAGACGGGAAAATCATCGCGGCCGGGCTGCGCGCCAAAGTGGCCGACGAGGTTGCGCGGGTCAAACGCGAGCATGACCTGTTGCCCGGCCTTGCGGTGGTTCTGATCGGCAACGATCCCGCCTCCGAGGTCTATGTCCGCAACAAGGCGAAGCAGACTGAAGCCGCCGGCATGGCGTCGTTCGAGCACAAGCTGCCGGCAGAGATTTCACAGGCCGAGGTGCTGGCGCTGATCGCCAGGCTCAACCGCGATCCTTTGGTGCACGGCATTCTGGTGCAACTGCCATTGCCCAAGGGGCTCGACGCCAACACCATCGTCAACGCGATCGATCCAGCCAAGGATGTCGACGGCCTGCATCCGGTCAATGCCGGACGGCTCGCCAGCGGACTGCCGGCGCTGACGCCGTGCACGCCGCTCGGCTCCATCATCCTGGCAAAGAGCGTGCATGACTCGCTCGAGGGCATGAACGCCATCGTGATCGGCCGCTCCAATCTGGTCGGCCGGCCGCTGGTGCAATTGCTGCTCAACGAAAACGCCACGGTCACCATCGCGCATTCGCGCACCCGCGACCTTCCCGCGCTGTGCCGGCAGGCGGATCTGGTGTTCGCGGCGGTCGGCCGTCCGGAAATGGTCCGCGGCCGATGGCTTCAGCCGGGCGCGACGGTGATCGATGTCGGCATCAACCGGATTCCCGGCGCGGACGGCAAGAATCGTCTGGTCGGCGATGTCGCCTATGACGAAGCGATGCTGGTGGCCGGCGCGGTAACGCCGGTGCCGGGCGGCGTCGGGCAGATGACGGTGGCGTGCCTCTTGGTCAATACGCTGCGTGCCGCCTGCGCGATCAAGGGGCTGCCCGCGCCCGCAGTGTAAAGCGGGCGGACTTTGCGATCGCGCCGGTGTGCGGCGCGATCGGGATTCTCATCGAGAGCCTGACTTATTTCTTGGCCTTGGCGCGCGCGATGCCGTCGAGGATCAGCCTGTGCGCGGCTTCCGCGCCTTCCCAGCGCAGCACCTTGACCCACTTGTTAGGCTCGAGATCCTTGTAGTGCTCGAAGAAGTGCTGGATCTGCTCCAGCGTGATCTCCGGCAGGTCGCTGTAGTTCTGGATGCGGTCGTAGCGCTTGGTCAGCTTGGAGGTCGGCACCGCAACGATCTTCTCGTCGCCGCCGGCTTCGTCTTCCATCAGCAAGACGCCGACAGGGCGCACCGCCATCACAGCGCCGGGCACGATGGCGCGGGTGCTCGCCACCAGCACGTCGCAAGGATCGCCATCCTCGGAGAGGGTGTGCGGGATGAAGCCGTAATTTCCGGGGTAGCGCATCGCGGTGTAGAGGAAACGGTCCACCACCAGCGTTCCCGCCGCCTTGTCGAGTTCGTATTTGATCGGCTCGCCGCCGACCGGGACCTCGATGATGACATTGACCTCATGCGGCGGATTGGGGCCGAGCGAAATGGCGTCGATATTCATGATGGGCCTTGGTTTGAGACGGGATGGACCGCCCGGCGGTCGGTCCGACCAGCCGGCATGTCGTTGCGCCCGGTTTACCGGCTTTTGCTGTGCGATGGAAACAGAACCGCGTGCGTTGCGGCAATAAAAGTACGGGCGGCCGGCATCCAGTGGCTGGCAGAGGAGGCAAGGCGACCGGTGCGGGGATTAAGGCCTTATGCGCCCCAGGCGAAGGCGACCTTGTCGAGCGACTTGGCGCCGAACTGCTCGGATGAGCGCGCCACCATGCGGCCGCCGAGGCTGCGGTAGAAGCCTACGGCCGGGTCGTTGTCCGACAGCGCCCAGATCACCATGCTCTTGAGGCCGCTCTGGGCGAGATCGCGCCTGGCGGCATTGAACAGGCGGCGGCCGAAGCCGAGACCCTGGAACTCCGGACGCAGATAAAGTTCGTAGATTTCGCCCTCGAATTGCAGGCTACGGGCGCGATTGCGGCCGTAATTGGCATAGCCCGCGATCTTGTCGCCGAAACACAGGACGCTGACCCGGCTGCCCTTGCGGATGGCGCTGTCCCACCATTGTGGGCCGCGCCGGTTGATCAGCTTCTCCAGCTCCGCGCCGGGGATGATGCCCTGATAGGCCGCGCGCCATGCCTCGTCATGCGTCTCCGCCACCGCGGAGGCGTCGGGGGCTTTGGCCGGCCGGACCTCGATCAGGATCGTGCTCATGGGCTCAATCAAAGCAAGTCGCCGCCCGCTGTTCAAGCGTCATCGTTAATTATCGGTTAACGTGTGGGTTTTTTGCACCAGCAGCTTTCAGACTGTGCCGAAAAAGGACAGGTCGCGCGGGCGCTTGGCTTGAGAATGCCAACAGGCAATGATCCGGAACCATGAGACGGCATGTGTTTCCGGCAGCCTGTATTCTGTTGATTGCATCCGGCCTTTGTGGCGAGGGTTGGGCGCAGATGCCGCCGCGCGACGCGGTGCAAATCCATCCGGGTGCGCAGGATGTCGAGGGTACGCCGTATCGGCGGCAGTCATGGCTGGTGCCGACACAGGATGAACGCACGCCTGCACATGCCTTGTTGTTTCGTCCGCCGGGTGCGGGGCCGTTTCGCATCGCGCTGATCGCGCATGCCTCGACACAGAACGAAATCCGCCGCGTGCAGATGCCGCAACCGGACTATCCCGCGCTGGTCGCGGCGTTGGTGACGCGAGGGTTTGCCGTGTTGATACCGCAGCGCCCGGGTCATGGCGCGACAGGTGGCGCCTATGTCGAGGATCAGGGCGACTGCGCCGATCCCGACTATCGTCGCGCCGGACTGGCGACCGCCGACGCGATCTGGCGCGCGCTCACTTTCATCCGCACGCAGCCCTTCGTGAAGAAGGAAGGTGCCGTCATCATCGGACATTCGGCAGGCGGCTGGGGCGCGCTGGCGCTGGCGGATCGCAGTCCGCGCGAGATCGCCGCGATCATCGCTTTCGCACCGGGCCGAGGCGGCCGCGCCGATGATCGTGCCGGGCAGGTCTGCGCGCCGGATCGGCTGATTGCTGCCGCCGCGAGCTTCGGCAAACAGGCGCGCGTGCCGGTGCGCTGGCTTGTTGCGGAGAACGACAGCTACTTTGCACCGGCGTTGTCACGACAGATGGCCGATGCGTTTCGTGCAGCGGGCAAGGATCGCGTAAGCTTTGCGGTGCTGCCGCCGTTCGGCGTGGATGGTCATGGTTTTGCAGAAGCCGCGAGCGTGGGTGAGCTCAGTCGTCTGCTCGATGTGGAATCGAAAGCTGCACCGAAGACAAAACGGCGCTGATCACGCCAGCGTCGTCAGGCTCGCCAGCACTTCGCCGGCGGCGCGCACACCGCTTTCCTGCGCGCCATGGGCGGTGGAGAAGAAGTTCGGCGAGGTCGCTTCTCCCGCGAAGAACAGCCGTCCATCGACCGGTGTCGCGAGTGCGGCGCGGTCGTCGGCATGGCCTGGCAGCGCGTGCGAATAGGAGCCTTGCGCGAATTCGTCATGCGCCCAGCGCGATGCGCCGAGCACCCGCACTTTCCTGCGGAAGTCCGCGCCGAGCAGCGCCACCAGTTCGTTGATCGCCTGCGCCGCCAGCGCGCCTTCGCCCTGATCGCCGAGGCTGCGGGCGAAGCTGCCGCCGAAGAATCCCTCGATGCAGTTCTGACCCATCGGGCGCAGATGATAGCTGCCGGTGCCGACGCGGTCGAAAGCGCCATAGAGATGACCGTCGACCGGCAAAACGTCCGTCTCGTCGAGCGCCAGCATCACCTTGTCGGCGAGGCCGAGCGGCAGGCCCGCCGCCGCTGCGACTTTCGCCGGCAGCGCGGGATGAAAGCGGATGGTCTCGTTCGCAATCAGATCGGTCGGCACCGTGACGATCACCTTCTGCGCGCGCACGGTGCCGCGTGAAGTTTCGATCCGCACATCCGCACCGGAGTGATCGATCCGCGTGACGCGGGTGTCGAGCGCCACGGGACAGGACTTGCCGTAGGCGGCGATCAGCGCGCCATAGCCGCGCTGTACTCGCCAGTTCACGCCGGTGTCCTCATAGGCATCGACGTCATAGACCGACACCGCGTCGAGCTCGCAGCCGTTGACGTAAGTACTGATGGAATCGATCCGCGCATTCCAGCGGTTGCCGGGCTCAAGCCATTTGCTGGCGGCGGAATCCTCCGGCAGGTCGGATGCGGCCTCGAGGCGCACCTCGAAAGCGTCCATCGCCTGCAGATAGGCCTCGCGCTCGGCGCGGGGAAAGCCGAGGTCGAGACTTTGCTCGCGCCATTTCGGCCGCGTCTCGTCGATGGCAAAGCCAAGATCGCGCGCGATCGGCACGAACGAATTCTTGTCGGCGGAGTGCAGCCACTCGCAGCCGAGATCGAACAGCACGTTGTCGCTGGCGTAATGGATGGTGTGGCTGCGGCCGCCGACGCGATTGCGGCCTTCCAGCACGATCACGGCAATGCCGGCCTGTTGCAGCGTCCGCGCCGCCGCCAGCCCCGCTGCGCCGGCGCCGATGATGGCGACATCGATCTCGGAGGGAAGGGACATGGAGACAACCGTCATTGCGAGGAGCGAAGCGACGAAGCAATCCAGGTCTTGCTTGCGGTGCGCAAAGGCTGGATTGCTTCGCTTCGCTCGCAATGACGGAGAGGATTCAGCATAGATCCCCGCTGTCGCGCATCTCGCGGTTACATGGCCGGGACAGGCCCGGCCATGACAACATCACTTAGGCTTCTCAGCTCGCCAGCGCTTCCTTGCTCTTCTCGGCGCGCTTGCGATCGTTCGGATCGAGGTGCTTCTTGCGCAGGCGGATCGACTTCGGCGTGATCTCGACCAGCTCGTCGTCCTCGATATAGGACAGCGCCTTTTCCAGCGTCATCTTGATCGGCGGGGTGAGGCGCACCGCTTCGTCCTTCGCGGTGGTGCGGATGTTGGTGAGCTGCTTGCCCTTGAGCACGTTGATCTCGAGATCGTTGTCGCGGGTGTGCTCGCCGACGATCATGCCGCGATAGACCTTCCAGCCCGGCTCGATCATCATCGGGCCGCGGTCTTCCAGCTTCCACATGGCGTAGGCGACGGCTTCGCCCTGATCGTTGGAGATCAGCACGCCGTTACGGCGGCCGGCGATGTCGCCCTTGTAGGCGGCATAGCCGTGGAACAGGCGGTTCATGATCGCGGTGCCGCGGGTGTCGGTGAGCAGTTCGCTCTGATAGCCGATCAGGCCGCGGGTCGGCGCGTAGAACACAAGGCGCAGGCGGTTGCCGCCGGATGGGCGCATCTCGATCATCTCGGCCTTGCGCTCGCTCATCTTCTGCACGACCACGCCGGAGAACTCCTCGTCGACGTCGATCACGACTTCCTCGATCGGCTCCTGCAACTGGCCGCTCTCGTCCTTTTCAAGAACGACGCGCGGACGCGACACCGCGAGCTCGAAGCCTTCGCGGCGCATGGTCTCGATCAAGATCGCGAGCTGCAATTCGCCGCGGCCCGACACTTCCATCGAATCCTTGTCGGCGGCCTCGACCACGCGCAGCGCGACGTTGCCTTCGGCCTCGCGCAGCAGTCGGTCGCGGATCAGACGGCTGGTCACCTTGTCGCCTTCGGTGCCGGCGAGCGGCGAGTTGTTGACCATGAAGGTCATCGACACGGTAGGCGGGTCGATCGGTTGCGCCTGCAGCGGGGTCTCGACCGACGGATCGCAGAAGGTGTCGGCGACGGTGCCCTTGGTCAGGCCCGCGATGGCGACGATGTCGCCGGCCTCGGCGATGTCGAGCGGCTGGCGCTCAAGGCCGCGGAAGGCGAGGATCTTGCTGATGCGGCCGTTCTCGATCAGCTTGCCGTCGCGCGACAGCACCTTCACCGCCTGGTTCGGCTTCACGCTGCCCGATGCGATGCGGCCGGTGATGATGCGGCCGAGATAGGGATTGGCTTCGATGATGGTGCCGAGCAGGCGGAACGGACCTTCCTCGACCTTCGGCGGCGCGACGTGCTTGAGCACAAGCTCGAACAGCGGCTTCATGCCGCCCGCATTGTCCTCGGGGCTGGTGCCCATCCAGCCGTTCTTGCCGGAGCCGTAGAGGATCGGGAAGTCGAGCTGCTCGTCGGTGGCGTCGAGCGCGGCGAACAGGTCGAACACCTCGTTCAGCACTTCGTTGATGCGCGCGTCGGGCCGGTCCACCTTGTTGATTGCAACGATGGGACGCAGGCCGAGCTTGAGCGCCTTGCCGACCACGAACTTGGTCTGCGGCATCGGGCCTTCTGCGGCATCGACCAGCACGATCACGCCATCGACCATCGACAGGATGCGCTCGACCTCGCCGCCGAAATCGGCGTGGCCCGGCGTATCGACGATGTTGATCTGGGTATCGCCCCACTGCACCGAGGTGCACTTGGCCAGAATGGTGATGCCGCGCTCGCGCTCGAGATCGTTGGAGTCCATCGCGCGCTCGACGGTGCGCTGGTTCTCGCGGTAGGTGCCGGACTGTTGCAGCAGTTTGTCGACAAGGGTGGTCTTGCCATGGTCGACATGGGCGATGATGGCGATATTTCGCAAATCCATATGTTTCACCGGTTGGGCGTCGCGGGCGGTCACGGGGACGCCAAAAAAACTGGCCCGGTCCATCAGGATGCCGGGCACGCGCGCCTCACTTCGCCAAAATCAAATCCGGGATCAAATCCGGGCGTCCGGCGCGTTGCGGCGGAATATAGTCAGAACCGGTCCGAACACAATCTGCAATCGGTCCCGGAATCGGGCATTTTTGCGGAATGCCAAGCGCCCGGCGGGTGTCATCCGACCAGGATCTAGGCGACATGCGGCCGTTGCGGGCGCTGCGGTTCCGGCAGGCTGATCAGGAATGCTTTGCGGTCGGCGACCGCGTTGTGGAACTGCTCCAGCGCGATGCTGAAGGCGGTGAGCGAGCCTTCCTCAATGGCGCCATCCTCGAAGCAGTGCAGCGTCTCGCTCATGATCACGTCGGCCTCGGCCTGCATCGCATCGAGCTCCTCGATCGAGCTTGATTTGCGGGCCTCCGGCAGCATTTCAAGCAGCCGTTCGCGCAGCGTGGTGTTGGTGGTGCGCTCATCCCGGCGCATGAATCCGGCGAACCAGGCGCCTGCCGAGCCCATCACCGACAGGATCATGATGACGCCCCAGATGTAATCGCTGTACTTGTCGAGGAAGCTCTTTTCCTCACCATCGACGAAAGCGGCCGCGCCCGGATGCGCCGGGATCGCGGCATCCTTGTCGGTATCCGGGGTCTCGATCTTGGCAGCCTGCGGAAACTCGTTGATCACTGCCTGCCGCGCGGCGAACAACTGGCGGGCGAAAGCAGCCACCGTGGTGTCGGAAAGCGAGCGATGCGCCACGAAATGATGGCCGAAGCTGATGGTGGTGACGGTATCGTCCGGGCGCGGCGGCGCGGCGTTGAAGGAGCCGGCGGGAATTTCGCCGGAGTCATAGGCGGCGAATTTCTGCGCGATCGCCTCCGCAGTGTCGAGCGACAGGAAAGTCGGCTCGCCCCGGCGCGCGGTCGCCGCGATCGCCTCGGCGGTGATCCGGCTGTTGAGCGGGCCGACCGCCATATAGGCGTCGAGCTTCTGGCCACGCAGTGCCTCGGAAATGCCGGTGGTCGGAAACTGCATGACATGGACGCTGTCGGGCGCAACACCCGACTGATCGAGAATGACGTTGAGCAGATTGACGTTGGCCTTGGTGCGGCCGACCACACCGATGGTCTTGCCCGCAAGCTGCTTGATGCTGGTGATCCTGGATTTCTTCGGGCCACCGCCCGGCACCCAGAGCGTGACGAAATTCTTGCGCAGGAACGCGACCGCGCCGGCATTCTTCGGGAAATCGACATCTGCGCGCACGACGGCGAGATCGACTTTTCCCGCGCTGAAGCTCGCGGCGCTCTCGGCAGCGCCTTCGGTGATCACGGGCCGCAGGCGGATTTTGGCGTGGTCGCGCGCGAAGGCCTGGCTCAGCGCCTGCACTACCTTGACGTCGTCGCTGCTGGGCGGGCCGACCGCGATGCGCAGCGTCACTGACCGGTTGATGTAATACACAAGGCCGCCGATAGCGGCGCCGAGCCCGAGCACGCAGGCGAGCAGCAGGAGCCACATCCGGACACGGGCGCGCGACTTGGACGAGGAATATTGCCCGTGGGGGGACATCATCGCGGCGGGTCTCGGGTCCTGGTACGTCGGCGCCATTGCTCACCGTATGCTGGAGTTCGGCTGCGCCCTGGCGCTAATCTTACCAGATGCCAGCCCCCGGCGCTCGCCTGAAAGGGAACGTGGTGAGCGGCTGGTATTCATGAATTCGGGCCCGAAAAATGGCGGGGTGCATTTCTGTCCGGGATTGAGGCCAATCCAAAATAAGAACCTCGTGATCGGGGTTTGGTTCATTTCAGGCAAGGAGAAGGCGATGACGGAGCGGTTAACGGCGGAGGCGCGGCGGATGGCTCTGGCCGATCTGCCCGGCTGGTCGGAGGTAGCGGGGCGCGATGCGATCGCGCGGACCTTCGTATTCGCGGATTTCAACGAGGCGTTCGGCTTCATGGCGCGCGTCGCGCTGGTGGCCGAGAAGAGCGATCATCACCCCGAATGGCGCAACGTCTACAAGACCGTGGAGGTCGTGCTCGCGACCCACGATGCCGGCGGCGTCACCCGGCGCGACATCGCGCTGGCGCGGGCGATGAACGCGATCGCGGACGGGCGCAGCCGCTAGCCTGATTGCGGCGCATCGGCGCGCCGGCTTGCGCGGGGCCGCCGCCGACACCAGATCAAGCGGCATGAAGCGCGGAATTGGGATTCCGGCGCGACATGAAACCGATCTGGCAGGGTGAGTGCCGCGATGGCGACCGACCATATTTTCCATTTCGATCCCGCCGACAGGCTGGTGAAGGACCCCGAGCGGGTCCGCAAGAGCTTCTGGGCGAAGATGCGGCGCGTGGCTGCGCAATTGCCGTTCGCCGAGGATCTGCTCGCCGCGTATTATTGCGCGTTCGATCGCCAGACGCCGCGGCATGTTCAGGTCGCGCTGCTCGGCGCGCTCGCTTATTTCATCCTGCCGTTCGATTTCACGCCCGACATGTTGCCGGTGCTCGGCTTCACCGACGATGCCGCCGTGCTCGCGGCGACCATTCGCATGGTGGCGAGCCACATCCGCTCCGATCATCGCGAGGCGGCGCGCGCGGCGCTTCGCCGTGGCCTCGAGCCGGATGACGCCGCGTGAACCGCTGTCGCGGTTCCTTCGCGGTTCATGCGCTTGTTCGATGGGTCTCATCCAACGCTTAAGTGGCTGACAGCCTTTTCAATCCGGCGTTTCTTGGTTATTCCATCAGAGTCGCGGCAATCACTCCGGCGCGGCGTCCGATTCGATCTGCAATGAGGTTCTCATGGTGATGCGGCGACTGTGGACGATGCTTGCGATGATGATGCTGGCATGCGGCTTCACAGATCCTGCCTCTGCACAGACCGCACCGGCCAAAGGCGCGAAGGCGGCCCCGAAGGCCGCGCCGAAAGCTCATCCGACGCCGAAGCCGGCCGCAGCCGGCAGCGCCGAGCCGACGCTGGTCGGCCAGTTCGGACACTGGGGCGCCTATGTCGCCTCTCCGGGCGGCAAGAAGGTCTGCTTCGCGCTCGCCAAGCCGACATCGTCCAAGACCAATCCGCCGAACCGACCGCGCGATCCGGCCTATGCCTTCATCTCGACCCGGCCTGCCGAGAAGGTGGTCAACGAGGTCTCGATCATGATCGGCTATCAGCTCAAGCCGGGCGCCGATTCCTCGCTGGAAATCGGCAATGCGCACTATGCAATGTATTCCCAGGGCGACGGGCTCTGGATCAAGAACGCCGCGGAGGAAGACCGCATGGTCGATGCCATGCGCAAGGGCGCCGATGCCACGGTGAAGGGCGTCTCCTCCAAGGGAACCCAGACCACGGACGTGTTTTCCCTCAAGGGGCTGTCCCAGGCGCTCGACCGTCTGGCGCAGGATTGCAAGCATTAACGGTCGCCATCGGCGGATATTCGTCCTATATAGCGGGCGCATACTGAAGCCTCGTCATGTCCGGCCATGGCGGACGGCGAGATATCCCGAGCCGATTGTAGCGACATGACCGACGTAACCACCGCGACGAGCGTTCTGGAAAAGACAGCTCTCGAAAGCTATGTGCCGCCGGCGCAGCCCTCGCTGATCGGCCTGTCGCGCGAGGAGATCGCCGATCGCCTCGGCGAGATCGGCGTGCCTGCGAGCCAGCGCAAGATGCGCGTGCAGCAGCTTTGGCACTGGATGTATGTGCGAGGGGTGCAGGATTTTTCGGAGATGACCAACGTCTCCAAGGATATGCGCACGGCGCTCGCCGCGAATTTCACCTTGGCGCGCCCCGAAGTGGTGGCCGAGCAGATTTCCAATGACGGCACCCGCAAATGGCTGCTGCGGCTGCCGTCCGGTCACGCCGCCGAGCGCCCGCACGAAGTCGAGTGCGTCTACATCCCGGAGACCGACCGCGGCACGCTCTGCGTCTCCTCGCAGGTCGGCTGCACGCTGAACTGCTCGTTCTGCCACACCGGCACGCAGCGTCTGGTGCGCAATCTCACCGCCGGCGAGATCGTCGGGCAGGTGATGGTGGCGCGCGATCGCCTCGGCGACTGGGTGGATCGCGAGACGCCGAACGGCAACCGTCTCGTCACCAATGTGGTGCTGATGGGCATGGGCGAGCCACTCTACAATTTCGACGCGGTGCGCGATGCGCTGCTCATTATCTCGGATGGCGAGGGGATTGCGCTGTCGCGCCGCCGCATCACGCTGTCGACTTCGGGCGTGGTGCCGAACATCGGGCGGATCGGCGAGGAGACCGGCGTGATGCTGGCGATCTCGCTGCACGCGGTGCGCGACGATCTGCGTAACGAACTGGTGCCGCTCAACCGCAAATATCCGATCGCCGAATTGCTCGACGCCTGCCGCAACTATCCCGGTTCGTCGAACGCGCGCCGCATCACCTTCGAATACGTGATGCTGAAGGGCGTCAACGATTCGCTCGACGATGCGAAGTTGCTGGTGAAGCTGCTCAAGGGCATTCCGGCCAAGATCAATCTCATTCCGTTCAATCCCTGGCCCGGCACGAAGTACGAGTGCTCGGACTGGGACCAGATCGAGAAGTTCTCGGAATACGTTTTCAACGCCGGCTACTCCTCGCCGGTGCGCACGCCGCGCGGCCGCGATATCCTCGCCGCCTGCGGTCAGCTCAAATCCGAGACTGAGAAACTGTCGGCACGCGAGCGGCAGGCGCTGCGCGCGATGGCGATGACGGATTGATTTGGGCGGGCGACATCATTGGGCGTCATGGCCGGGCTCGTCCCGGCCATCCACGTCTTGGATGAGAGAAGCAAAGGCGTGGATGCCCGGCATAAAGCCGGGCATGACGAGCACGGGATTTATCTGTCCGCCGACAGACAAATGAGAGGCTTCATGGCGCTGATCGGACGATTGTTCGCGATCTTCTTCGGCTTCTTCGCCGCGTGTTTCGTCGCCGGCATGGTGGCGGTGGTCACGCTGCTGTTTCCGGAGATGACCGACGTGTCGCTGCGCGACATGAACGGTGACGTGATCGACGTGGTGATCGGTTTCGGCTTCCTGCTGGTCAGCGGGTTCGCGCTGGTGCCGGCGCTGTTCCTCATCCTCATTACCGAGGCGTTCTCGATCCGCACCATCCTGGCCTATGCCATTCTCGGCGGCTTGGCCGGGCTGTGCAGCTATCTTGCCTTCATTCCGTTCGATCCCGCGACGATGACGTTCGATGGCATCATCCGGCGGCATCTGGAGATCATGGTCGGCTCGGGCATTCTCGGCGGCGTGATCTATTGGGTGATCGCGGGCCGCAATGCCGGCGTCTGGCGCGGCGAGCCGCCGTCCCGGCCGCCGCCTGCCGTCGAGCCCGGACGGTGAGCGGCGTCATGCGGCTTTTCTTCGTCGTCGGCCTCGGTTAGACAGCCCCACCATGAACCGGACCGGACTTTATATCGCGCTCGCGCTGTCGCTCGGTTTCGGATTGCTGTTCGGCCTCTATCCCGAACTCGATCTGAAGATCGCATCGCTGTTCTACGATGCCGCGGCAAAGACCTTCCCGATGAAGGCGAACTGGCCCGCGGTCATCGCGCGCGAGGCGGCGATGTGGGTCGCGTGGGCGTTTGCGCTGCCGGCCTTGATCACGCTGGTGGTCAAGCTGGTGCGGCCGGTCAAGCCGCTGATGATGTCCGGCCGCAAGATGGCGTTCCTGCTGCTGACGATCTTCCTGTCGGCGATCGTGCTCTCCAACATCGCCTTCAAGACCTATTGGGGCCGTCCGCGCCCGGTCAGCGTCACGCAGTTCAATGGCGGGCTTGAATTCAAGCCGTGGTGGGACCCGCGCGGCCAATGCCCGAAGAATTGCTCGTTCTTCTCCGGCGAAGGCGCGACCGCGTTCTGGACCTATGCGCCCGCCGCGCTGGCACCGCCGCAATGGCGCCCGTTAGCTTATATTGGAGCCACCGCGTTCGGCCTTGCCACCGGCGGCCTGCGCATGACCTTCGGCGGCCATTTCGCCACCGACGTGATCTTCTCAGGATTGGTCACCTTTCTGGTGATCTGGCTGATCTACGCGCTGATCTATCGCTGGCCCTCGACGCGGATGACCGATGAGGGCATCGACGCGGCACTCACTCGCTTTGCCTGGCCGGGCTATCGCTGGATGCAGAAGCGGCTGGGTCACGATGTCGGCCCCTCGCCGCGGATCAGGCCGGGAGCAGCCGAGTAAGAGTATCCTGCGTTGTCCTGGCAAAGGCCGGGCGACCAAAGGGGTGCTGCGCCCGGCCTTCCCATCGCCTCTCAATCTTTCTATAGAAAGCCGATCCCGGCCGCGGCCTATTGAATGGACGTTCGATGAGTACGATTCTGAAGAGCCTTCCCAAAGGAGAAAATGTCGGCATCGCTTTCTCGGGCGGGCTCGATACCAGCGCGGCGCTGCTCTGGATGAAGCAGAAGGGCGCCCGCGTCTTTGCCTATACCGCCAATCTGGGCCAGCCCGACGAAGCCGACTACGACGAGATTCCACGCAAGGCGATGGAGTTCGGCGCCGAGAAAGCCCGCCTCGTGGATTGCCGCACGCAATTGGTTCACGAAGGCATCGCCGCCATTCAATCGGGCGCCTTCCACGTCAGCACGGGCGGCATCGCCTATTTCAACACCACCCCGCTCGGACGCGCCGTGACCGGTACGATGCTGGTTTCTGCAATGAAAGAAGACGGCGTCAACATCTGGGGCGACGGTTCGACCTACAAAGGCAACGATATCGAGCGGTTCTACCGCTACGGCTTGCTGACCAACCCGGAGCTGCGGATCTACAAGCCCTGGCTCGACCAGCAATTCATCGACGAGCTGGGCGGCCGCGCGGAAATGTCGGCGTTCATGACCGCCCACGGTTTCGCCTACAAGATGAGCGCCGAAAAGGCGTATTCGACCGACAGCAATATCCTTGGCGCCACGCATGAGGCCAAGGATCTCGAACACCTCGACAGCGGCATCAAGATCGTTAACCCGATCATGGGCGTGCCGTTCTGGCGTGACGACTGCGCCGTCAAGGCCGAGAAGGTCGCGGTGCGATTTGAGGAAGGTCAGCCCGTTGCGTTGAACGGCAAGACCTTCGCCGATCCTGTCGCGTTGTTCCTTGAGGCCAATGCCGTCGGTGGCCGGCATGGCCTTGGCATGAGCGATCAGATCGAGAATCGTATCATCGAGGCGAAGAGTCGCGGCATCTACGAGGCGCCGGGCATGGCGCTGCTTCACATCGCCTATGAACGTCTTGTCACCGGCATCCACAACGAAGATACCATCGAGCAATACCGGATCAGCGGTATGCGGCTTGGCCGCTTGCTCTATCAGGGGCGGTGGTTCGATTCCCAGGCCTTGATGCTGCGCGAAACCGCGCAGCGTTGGGTGGCGCGCGCGATCACCGGCGAGGTGACGCTCGAACTGCGCCGCGGCAATGACTACTCGATCCTGAACACCGAGAGTCCCAATCTGACCTATCAGCCGGAGCGGCTGAGCATGGAGAAGGTCGAGGATGCGGCGTTCACGCCGGGCGATCGCATCGGTCAGCTCACCATGCGCAACCTCGATATTTCCGATACGCGGAGCAAACTGAATCTCTACACGAAGACGGGGCTGCTGTCGGCCGAGCCGGGCTCTCACATCCCCAGGCTCGACAACGACAAGGGCTGAGACGCGCACGAGAACTTTAGGTGTGTAGTTTGTCGTCATTGCGAGGAGCGATAGCGACGAAGCAATCCAGTTTCTTTTTCGTCGCTCTGGATTGCTTCGCTTCGCTCGCAATGACGATCTTCGATAAAAGGCCGGGATTTTTCCCGGCCCTTTTGTTGGTGGTCGCATGTGAAAATCGCGCTACGCGATCTTCTCCGTCCAATACGCCACGGTGCTGTAGGGCACGCTGACTTCATCCTTGCCAGACAAAGTGGGCGTCGCATCGATCAGCGCGCGGAGTTTGGCGACCACTTTCGCTTCCTCATCGGCCGGCAGCGCGGCGATGAAGCTCACCGAGCGCAGGCGGTTGATGATCACGTCCTCCGGCGAGCCGATGTGTGCATGGTGAAAATGATCTTCCTTGAGCGGTGTCAGCCCCTCGAACGGAAACACCTGCCGCCAGGTGCCTTTGGCGAAGCGCGGCGCGTCGCCCTCATATGGCGTGATAATCGTCGAGAGCTGCGCGATCCATTCGACATTTTCATCGCGCATGTTCCAGATCAGGCCGAGACGGCCGCCGGGCTTCAGCACGCGATGGATTTCGGCCAGCGCCGCGCGGGTGGAGAACCAGTGGAAGGATTGCGCGCAGGTCAGGGCATCCACGGAATTGTCGGGCAAGGGAATCGCGGTTGCGGTGCCTTCACGGACCTCGACGTCCGGCAAGAGACCCGCAAGCTGCTCGCGCATCTGCCGCACCGGCTCGACCGCGATCACATGCGCGCCGGTCCGGGCGAGACAGTTCGTGAACTTGCCGGTGCCGGCGCCGAGATCGACGATGCTCTTGCCGGCTTCAAGACGAAGACGCTGACGCAGCCACTCCAGGATCTCGGGCGGATAATCGGGCCGGCCGCGCACATACATCCCTGCCCTGGAAGTATAGCCCTTGGCGGCGGCGTGATGGATCGGTCCGGCAATGTCGTTCATCGCAAACTCCCGTGGGCCTGTATCATGCATCCGATCTGTTGATCGGGGGCAGATACGAAAATGGCCGGGAGATCATCCCGGCCATCGTTTTTTGCATGGTCCGCCGTGTCAGCGCGGCGCGGCGTTGGCCTCGCCGCCGTTGAGCAGCGGCGTGATGTTGCGGATGGTGACGCGGCGGTTGCGCCGCTCCGGTCCATCGGTCTGCACCTTGAGGTACTGCTCGCCATAGCCCTGCGAGGTCAGGTTCTCCGCAGGCACGTTGAACTGCTGGGTCAGCAGCGTCGCGGCGGCTTCGGCGCGGCGATCCGACAGCGACAGGTTGTCGACATCGTTGCCGACCGCGTCGGTGTGACCCTCGATCAGGAACACCGTCTGCGGATTGCGCTGGATGGCGCGGTTGATGCCGTCTGCGAGCACCTGCAGCTTCGCGGCCTGATCCGGCGGGATGTCCCAGGATCCGGTCTCGAAGTTGATGGTGTCGAGATCGATGCTCGGCATGCGCTGGCGCACCGAGGGGCTGTAGCGGATCTCGTCGAGCGAATAGGGGCGCTCGAGACGATCCACCGGCGGCGCGACCAGCGTGTCATAGATCAGATCCGGCGGCGCACCATCGGCTTCGACGATGTAGCGGTCCTGCGGGATGTGCAGCACCGGCGGCGGCAGCGACACGAAGTAGCCACCGATGGCACCGGCCACCATGCCGGCGGCAACACCGGCGCCGAAGCCAGGCCCGCCACGCCGGTGGTTGTCGATGATCACCACCTCGCGTCCATCCGGACCGCGGCGAACCCGGCGCAGCAGGCCGCCGCGATCATCGTTGATGGTGATGATCTGCGTGCCGTCCGGCCGCACCACGACAGTGCGGGTGTCGTTGCCCTCGCGGCTCACGCGCACATCGCGTGCGCCGTAACGGAAGCGATCGACGTCGTTGTGACGCACGAACGCCTGGCCGTTCGGGTCCTTGATGATGACGCGGCCCGGTTCACGGATGACGGTGCGCCCGCCTTCCGTGCTCTGCTGGCGCTGGTTGCGGAAATCCTCCAGCCGCCGGCCGCCGGCAGGCGGCGCGTTGGCCGGGATCGGCGCAGCGGTGACGGCCGGGGCTGCCGGCAGGGGCGCCGCGACCGGAGCGGTTGCCGGCGCTGTCGGGGTGCCGGCCGGCATGCCCGGCGGCGGTCCGCGACGTTCGCTGCGCGCACCAGGTCCGCCCGGAGGCGTGGTCGGTGCGGCACCGGGTGCCGGCGGAGTGCCGGGCGCAGCAGGCGTGCCGGGGGCTGCGGCCGGAGGCTGCGCGCCGTTCGGGGCCGGCGGCGTTGCACCGGGCAGCGGACGCGCGTTAGGCGGCGTGGTGACCGCGTTGGGCGCTGCCTTTGGAGTGCCTGGCGCGGTTGACGGCGCGGCTGGTGCAGCCGGCGGAGTCGCGGGCGGTGTTGCACCCGGACCCGGACGCTGTGGTGTCACATCGCGCACGCCGGGCGGGATTGGCGGTGCGTTGTCCGGACGACGCGGAGCCTCGCCACGCGGAGCCGGCGGCGTCGGTGCGGCAGGTGCCGCCTTCGGAGCTTCGGGCGCGCGCTGCTGAGGTGCGGGAGCGGCCTTTGGTGCAGCAGCAGGCGGTGCAGCGGGAGCGGCCTTCGGAGCTTCGGGAGCACGTTGAGGCGCCGGAGCTGCCTTGGGTGCGGCCGGCGGCGCGGCATGAGGAGCCGCAGGCGGCGGTGCAGCTTTCGGCGGTGCGGGCGGTGCAGCCTTGGGAGGCGCAGGTGGCGGCGCTTTCGGAGGTGCAGGTGGCGCGGCCTTTGGTGCAGCCGGGGGTGGAGGCGGTGGCGGTGCAGCCTTCGGAGGTGCGGGCGGCGCAGCCTTTGGCGGCGCGGGTGGTGCGGCTTTCGGCGGCGCCTTGGGCGCTTCCTTCTGATCGGGCGCGGCCTGTGCGACGACGAATGCGTTCGCAGCGTTCAGCGCCGTGCTCTCGGCAAATGCGGGAAGCTGCGACAGCGACAGCGCCGAGATCGCGGTGGTGGCAAGAAGGAGCGGTCTGAAATGTTTCATGATCACCTTATGTGAGAGCGTGTCCGTCAGCGAATTCATGACGCGATGGCCTCGCGCCATGCGAAAGTTCCACAATCTCCGGATAACCGTGCGGCGGGAGTGTGGCAAAGCCGCGTGGAAAACCGTGCATTTCGAGCGAATCGTCGTCCCTTGCGGCTGAATGCAGTCTGAACGCAATCAATCCGCGACGGCGGCGGCATGAGTGCATCGGCGCCGCGCCTGTCATCGGGTCCTCATTTGCGGTTGAGAATATCGGTGGCGGGATTGGGTGCACCCGGCCCGCTGGGCCCGCGCATCGGCGCCTCATCGGGCGTATTGCCGGGAAGCTCCTGCGGCGGCGCCGGCGTGCCGGGCTCATGCATCGGCGGCGGTATATCCGGCGCCGGATTGCCGGGCGGCTGCTCCGGTGGCGGCTCGGTGGGACGGCCCGGCTTGATCGGCGGATCTTCCTGCGGATCGTGCTGCGGTTGTGTTGGCTGAGATGGCTTTCCCATCAGAACAGGACCTTTGCTGATTGCCGGCAATCCTCATCTTCCTGAGCGATCGTTGTCCGTCGGATTGCGCGAGTGGTCACAACGTGCGGATCGCGATCATGTTCCGGTGTGGTCGCAGGCTCGACAGCCTCGCCGCTTGCAAACATGATGATGCACGCGTGAGACTTCGATCGAACAGACAGGAAGAAAGCATGCCCGTTGCCTATTGGTGCGTTCTGATCGCGGCGCTGCTGCCGGTCGTCTGGGTGGCGCTCGCCAAATGGGGCACGCCGACCACGAACCAGTATCCGCGCGAGGAAGTGAGCGATCTGCCGCCGCACCGGCGCCGCGCCTATGCCGCGCACCAGAACGCCTATGAGAATTTTCCGTTCTTCGCTGCGGCGGTGATCGTCGCGGTAACGTCAGGCGCGCCGCTCGCCACCGTGAACGGTCTTGCGCTGCTCTATCTTGTCCTGCGCATCCTGCACGGGCTCTGTTATGTCGGAAATTACAGCACGCAACGCTCGATCGTTTATGCGCTCGGCCTGTTCGTCAATATCGCGATCTTCGTGCTGCCGGCGTTTGGTTAGGTGGCCGTATCCGCGTCAGGCGTCGGGCTGCTCGCTCATCCGCGCGCGCAGCAGCGGCAGTTGATGGCCGACCAGCAAGGTGTTGCTGCGGGTCTTGCCGGCCAGCGTGTAACCGCGCACCAGCATGTCGTCGATGCAATCGCGCCGCCAGGTCTCCCGCTCCAGATGTTCGATCGCGACTGCGGTCGGCCACAGGTCGGGCGACGCATCGCGGAAGAAGCTGGTCAGCGCGCGGTCCTCGTAGCCCTCGATATCGATCTTCATGACGTCGATATGGGTGATCCCGGCATCGCGCAGGATGCTCAGCAGCGGCAGCGCCGGCACCTTGATGCCCATTGCCGAAGGGGAATCGCTGACATGGCTGGCGCCGAGATTGTCGCCGTCGGTCTCGATGGTGAGTTCGCCGGCAATATCGGCCGCCGCCGCGGCGACGATCGTGACATTGTCGAGCTGCGAGGCGCGGGTGTTGAACGTGAGGCGGCCGCGCGACACTGGATGCGGCTCGATGGCGATGACGCGACCGCGCTCGCCGACATGCCGTGCCAGCGCCAGCGCATAGGTACCGACATTGGCGCCGATATCGATCGCCACGCCGCCAACAGGCGCATGGCGTCGCAGGAAATCGAGCTCGGCCAGATTGTAATCGGGATTGAACAGCGCGCCGCGTTCTGTGCCGCTGGCCTGGTGATGGAAGCGGAACGAGGCGCCCTGATAGCTGGCGTCGATCGGCCCCGGCCGCAGCAGATTGACGATACGCGACAGCATCGGGCGGAACGCGCCCCGCTTCAGGCGCGAGCCGTGCGCGGCGGCGATCACCGCGCGCTGCCACGAGGTCGGTGCGAAGGCGCCGAACGGCGAATCGTCCGGCGGAAGGTTGGCGGCTTGATTCATCTGCTAGTCATCGCGCGGGAACCGCGACGGTTCAAGCAGAATAGACGTCTTGCAGGAAGGCGCGGGCGCGGAGAGCGGATCAGACCTGCCGTTCGACCAGTTTCAGCTTCAGGTCGGCAATGGCCTTCGCCGGATTGAGTCCCTTCGGGCAGGCCTTGGCGCAGTTCATGATGGTGTGGCAGCGATAGAGCCGGAACGGGTCTTCGAGATTGTCGAGCCGCTCGCCGGTGGCCTCGTCGCGGCTGTCATTGACCCAGCGGTCGGCCTGCAGCAGCGCGGCGGGGCCGAGATAGCGGTCGCTGTTCCACCAGTAGCTCGGGCACGAGGTCGAGCAGCAGGCGCACAGGATGCACTCGTAAAGTCCGTTGAGCTTGGAGCGGTCTTCCGGCGACTGCTTCCATTCCTTCTGCGGCGTCGCGCTGGTGGTGTGCAGCCACGGCTCGATCGAAGCGTATTGCGCGTAGAAATTGGTGAGGTCCGGCACCAGATCCTTCACCACCGGCTGATGCGGCAGCGGCTTGATGTTGACTGCGCCGGCATCGACGTCGTGCATCGAACAGGTGCAGGCCAGCGTGTTCTTGCCGTCGATGTTCATGGCGCAGGAGCCGCACACGCCCTCGCGGCAGGAGCGGCGGAAGGTCAGCGTCGGGTCGATGTTGTTCTTGATCCAGATCAGGCCGTCGAGCACCATCGGGCCGCAATCGGCGGTGTCGACATGATAGGTGTCGACGGTCGGGTTTTTGCCGTCGTCCGGATTCCAGCGATAGATCTTGAATTCGCGGGTCTCGGTGGCGCCTTCCGGCGCCGGCCAGTCCTTGCCCTCGGATATCGTGGAATTCTTCGGCAGCGTGAATTGAACCATGACTTCGCCTTCGTCCGTCATCCATGTTCACTTGTCATCGCCAGGCCGGGCCCGGCAATCCATCTTTTGGAGATGGATGCGCGGCTGATACCCGCGCATGACGATTCAGCAGCTCAATACACGCGCGCTTTCGGCGGAATGTACTGAACGTCGTTGGTCATCGTGTAGCTGTGCACCGGTCGGTAATCGATCGTGGTGTTGCCCTTGGCATCGGCCCAGGCCAGCGTGTGCTTCATCCAGTTCTTGTCATCGCGCTCGGCGAAGTCCTCGCGCGCATGCGCGCCGCGGCTCTCGGTGCGGTTCGCCGCCGAGTCCATCGTCACCACCGCCTGCGCGATCAGGTTGTCGAACTCCAGCGTCTCGACGAGGTCGGTATTCCACACCAGCGTGCGGTCGGTGACGTCGATGTCGGAGACGCCGCCCTTGACCTTGTGGATCAGATCCTGGCCCTCGCGCAGCACCTCGCCGGTGCGGAACACCGAGCAGTTGTTCTGCATCACGCGCTGCATGGAATCGCGCAGCCGCGCGGTCGGCGTGCCGCCGGAGGCGTAACGGAAACGGTCGAGCCGGCCGAGCGCGAGATCGGCGGAATTGGGCGGCAAATCGGGCTGCTTGGCGTTGGCGGTGAGTTTCTCGGCGCAGCGCAATGCCGCCGCGCGGCCGAACACCACGAGGTCGATCAGCGAGTTGGAGCCGAGGCGGTTGGCGCCATGCACCGACACGCAGGCGGCTTCGCCGAGCGCCATCAGGCCGGGCACCACCGCGTCGTTGTCCTCGCCCTTCTTGATCACGACTTCGCCGTGGAAGTTGGTCGGGATGCCGCCCATGTTGTAGTGCACGGTCGGCAGCACCGGGATCGGCTCGCGCGTGACATCGACGCCGGCGAAGATCTTCGCCGATTCCGAAATGCCCGGCAGCCGCTCGTGCAGCACCGCGGGATCGAGATGGTCGAGATGAAGGAACATATGATCCTTCTTCTTGCCGACACCGCGTCCCTCGCGGATCTCGATGGTCATGGCGCGCGAGACAACGTCGCGCGAGGCGAGGTCCTTGGCGGAAGGCGCATAGCGCTCCATGAAGCGCTCGCCCTCGGAGTTGACGAGATAGCCGCCTTCGCCGCGCGCGCCTTCGGTGATCAGGCAGCCCGCCGGGAAGATGCCGGTCGGATGGAATTGCACGAACTCCATGTCCTGCAGCGGCAGTCCGGCGCGCAGCACCATCGCGCCGCCGTCGCCGGTGCAGGTGTGCGCCGAGGTGCAGGACAGATAGGCGCGGCCATAGCCGCCGGTGGCGAGGATGGTGGTCTGGGCACGGAAGCGATGCAGGGTGCCGTCGTCGAGCTTGAGCGCGATCACGCCGCGGCACACGCCCTGATCGTCCATGATGAGATCGATGGCGAAGAACTCGATGAAGAATTCCGCCGCGTGGCGCAGCGCCTGGCCGTACATCGTGTGCAGCATGGCA
This sequence comes from uncultured Afipia sp., assembly GCA_964384815.1. GTDB lineage: Bacteria > Pseudomonadota > Alphaproteobacteria > Rhizobiales > Xanthobacteraceae > Afipia. Next base: position 155,518 of record CAYLLZ010000006.1, read on the forward strand.
TGGCCGGTGCGGTCGGCGGCGGCGCAGGTGCGCTGCGCCTGGCCCTTGCCGTAATCGACGGTCATGCCGCCGAACGGGCGCTGGAAGATCTTGCCTTCCTCGGTGCGCGAGAACGGCACGCCCCAGTGTTCGAGCTCGTAGACCGCCTCGGGCGCGTTGCGCACCATGTATTCGATGGAGTCCTGATCGCCGAGCCAGTCCGATCCCTTGACGGTGTCGTACATGTGCCAGCGCCAGTCGTCGGGATGCATGTTGCCGAGCGAGGCGGAGATGCCGCCCTGCGCCGCCACGGTGTGCGAGCGGGTCGGAAACACCTTGGTGATGCAGGCGGTGCGCAGGCCCGCTTCCGAGCAGCCGACCACCGCGCGCAGTCCCGCGCCGCCGGCGCCGACAACGATCACGTCGTAGGTGTGGTCCTCGATGGGGTAGGCCGGTCCGGACTTGCTGCTGGCCGCCATGCACTAGACTCCGGATGACAGTTTGACGATCGCGTAGATCGAGGCGAGGCCGATCGCGAACGCGAAGAAATTATTGACGATGATGGCGACGAGCTTGGTCTTCTCGGCGCTGACATAGTCCTCGATCACCACCTGCATGCCGATCTTCATGTGCCAGACGCTGGCGATGATGAAGAGGATCATCAGGATTGCGACCGCGGGCGAACCGAGGATCTGCGCCGCGCCGGCCTGACTTCGGCCGAGCAGCATCATGATCACGACGATGACGGGCGTGAACAGCACCACCAGCGCGATGGCGGTGAGCCGCTGACGGAAGAAATCCGAGGTGCCGCCATGGGCGGAGCCGAGATAGCGGACGCGGCCGAGCGGCGTGCGCATCGAGTGATTGTTCTGGCTCATCGGCCGCCTCCGATGGCAAACGCGGCGATCCAGATCGCGATGGTGAGGACGATGCCTCCGATCAGCGCAGCGCGCGTCAGCCACTCCCGTTCCGCAGGCTCGAAACCGTAGCCGAGGTCCCAAGCGAAGTGGCGGATGCCGCTCAGCATGTGATGAACCAGCGCCCAAGTGTAGCCGAACACCACGATGCGGCCGATCCAGCTTCCGGTGAAACTCTGCAAGGTCGCGTAGGCGTTCGGGCCGGATGCCGTTGCAATCAGCCACCATGCCATCAGCAGCGTGCCTGCATAGAGCGCAACACCGGTGGCGCGGTGGACGATGGACATCGCCATCGTCAGCGTCCAGCGGTAGGTCAGGAAGGGTGAAAGCGGACGGTCGGTCTGTGGGGCCATCGGCAATTTTTTGAAAACTTGCAGCGAAGAATTTCTTCGTATGCGGGTTAGAGATTTTCTTATTTACGAAGCCCAAAGAATGAGCGCAACGCGAAACTAGTATAATTTGAATTGCTAATTCAGAGTTTAAGCTGCCGATTTCTTGCGTATTTCGTATGCCACGGCCAGGATACGACTATAAAAGTGATTATATATTCATAGTATGGCAGGTGCTTGCCGGCTTGCCTATCCGGATACTCACGGATGGATTTTTCGGTCTCCTGAGAAACATTTGGACTCGCAACACCCTCTTCCGGAAGAGCGGCTGCGAAACCGCAGATTGCTGCGAAGGAGACCGGCATGGCGAGTTCGTGCTTGTTGCGGCCGATCAACCTCCGATACGCGGAAAGCGCAAGGCTGACCTGCTTTATCTTCGCGGTCCTCGTTCGCTCAGTTTTTTGCTGGCCAGTTGTTCGACGAGATAATCGACGAAGACGCGGATTTTTGACGACGCGAGTTTTGCAGGCTGGAAGAGAGCGTGCACGGGGGTCGGAGGGCGCTCGTAGGCCGTGAGGATCCGTTTGAGGCGTCCGGCCGCAAGATCGTCGGCGATTTGCCATGACGGGACACGCACAATTCCCGCGCCCTCTTTTGCCGCTGTCACCAGTGCACTGAGGCTGTTGATCCACAATCGTCCTGTGATCTGGATAGTCTTGCGACCGGACGGCGATTGAAAATGCCAATCCGCTGCGCCCGGCACATCCGAGAAAACGAGACAGTCGTGCTGGCGAAGATCGTCCGGCGTCTGCGGCACGCCCCGGCGCGTCAGATACTTCGGAGAGGCGCACACCACCATGCGAACCTCGCTCAGCTTGCGTGCGATCAACTGGGAATCCGGCAGCCGGCCGACACGAATCGCGACATGGATGTTCTCTTCAATGAGATTGACGGGACGATCGACCAGAAGCAGATCGACGGCGACCGCGGGATAGCGCTGCAGAAAGCGCGGCAGCAAAGGAGACAGCAGCACCTCTCCCATGAGAGCCGGCGCGCAAACATGCAGCCGTCCCGCGGGCTCGCTCCGGCCTGACAGCAAGGTCTGTTCGATCTCGTCGATCTCGCCGAGGATCGCTTTTGCGCGATCGTAAAACAGCCGGCCATCGTCGGTGAGCGCGAGGCGCCGCGTCGTTCGTGTCAGCAACTGCGTGCCGAGCCGTTCTTCCAGGGCCGCGATCTGCCGGCTGACCGAGGTCAGCGATGTTGGGATGAGGCGAGCGGCGGCCGACAGGCTGCCCGCTTCCGCCACGCGCACGAAGGTTGCCATGGCATCGAGACGGTCCATCTATCCTTCCAAATTTCGCAAGGGTGCATCCCGAATATGGAGGATACATCCGCTATAGGAAATAATCTATCTGTGTGCGGAGAGCCGGAAAAAGGAGTCTCGCATGCCCAAGCGCGCTAATCCGCTCAGTGAGCGTGCGTCCGGGCGGCGTCATGACGAATTCGAATCGGCTGCGCTGGTGGGCGGCTTTTCAGTGTCAGGCCTGTCGCTCGCCTGCCTCCTGTCGAGGCTTTTGGTGGACGGAAAATTCTCTACGCCCGTGTTGCTTCTCGTTCTATGTCTCGTGCCGATGGCCGCCGCGCTGGGTTTCGCTCTTGAAGGCGCCGAGCGATGAGCGTCTTTATCGGCGCGCTGATCTCTGGAGAGGATGAATGGTTGCAGGTCTGAATCTCTCCGAGCTCGGCGAGCTTGCCCTGCTGCTGGTCATCGTCGGAGGCATTGCCGGCTTCCTCGCCGGCATGTTCGGCATCGGTGGCGGCGCGGTGCTGGTGCCGGTGCTGTACGAATGCTTCCGCCTGGCCGGCGTTCCGCTCGAAGTACGGATGCCGCTGTGCATCGGCACCTCGCTCGCGATCATCATTCCGACCGCGGTCCGCTCCTACGCCGCGCATCGCGCGCGCGGCAGCGTCGATATGGAAGTGCTGCGCAAATGGGCGGTGCCGATCCTGCTCGGCGTGATCGTCGGCAGCGTGATCGCGCGCTACGCGCCTGAGCGGCTGTTCAAGATCGTGTTCGTCATCGTCGCCTGGCTGGCGGCGGCGCGGTTGCTGTTCGGCCGCCAGGACTGGCGTTTCGGCGATGATCTGCCGGGCGGCTTTCTGATGAAGTTCTATGGCTGGATCGTCGGCCTGCTCTCGACCTTGATGGGCATCGGCGGCGGCCTGTTCTCCAACCTGCTGATGACGTTCTATGGCCGCCCCATCCATCAGTCGGTGGCGACCTCGGCCGGTCTTGCGGTGCTGATCTCGATTCCGGGCGCGCTCGGTTACATCTATGCCGGCTGGCCGGCGGCGGCGCGTTTCCCGAGCGTGCTCGCTTTGCAGTTTCCGTTTGCGATCGGCTACATCTCGCTGATCGGTGCGGCACTGGTGATGCCGACCAGCCTTCTGGTAGCGCCGCTCGGCGTCAAGGTCGCGCATGCGATGTCCAAGCGCGCTCTGGAGATCGGCTTCGGCCTCTATCTTCTGATCATGGGCGGCCGCTTCTTCGTCGCGCTGATCTACGCCTAGCGAGCGATTACAACCGTCCGCAGGCGCTTCACGGCTTGGCGTAAAGCCTGGCGTAGGCGTCGCGCAGCACGTTCTTCTGCACCTTGCCCATGGTGTTGCGCGGCAATTCGTCGATGAACAGCACGCGCTTGGGCAGCTTGAACTTCGCCAGCCGGCCGTCGAGCGCGCGCATCACATCTGCTTCTTCCAGCGCCGCGCCCTTCTCGCGCACCACCACGGCGGTGACGCCTTCGCCGAGATCGCCATGCGGCAGGCCGATCACCGCGCTTTCGGTGACGCCGGCAATGGCGTCGATCTCGCTCTCGACTTCCTTCGGATAGACGTTGAAGCCGCCGGAAATCACCAGATCCTTGCCGCGTCCGACGATGTGGACATAGCCGCGCTCGTCGATCTTGCCGAGATCGCCGGTGATGAAGAAGCCGTCGGGACGGAATTCGGATCGGGTTTTCTCCGGCATCCGCCAGTAGCCCTTGAACACGTTGGGGCCTTTCACCTCGATCATGCCGATTTCGCCGCGCGGCAATTCCTTGCCGGTGTCCGGATCGGTGACGCGCGCGCTGACGCCGGGCAGCGGGAAGCCGACCGCGCCGGGCACCCGATCGCCGTCATACGGATTGGAGGTGTTCATGTTGGTTTCGGTCATGCCGTAGCGCTCGAGCACGGCATGGCCTGTGCGTGCCGACCATTCGCGATGAGTCTCGGCCAGAAGCGGCGCCGAGCCCGAGACGAACAGGCGCATGTGGCTGGTCGCTTCTTTCGTCAGTCGCGGGTTCGCCAGCAGGCGGGTGTAGAAGGTCGGTACGCCCATCAGCACGGTGGCGCGCGCCATCAGGTCGATGATGCGGTCGGCGTCGAACTTGTTCAGGAAGATCATCGCCGCGCGCGAGAACAGCGTGATGTTGCTCGCCACGAACAGGCCGTGGGTGTGATAGATCGGCAGCGCGTGGATCAGCACGTCGGTGTCGGTAAAGCGCCAGACCTCCTTCAGTGTCAGCGAATTGGAGGCGAGATTTGCGTGGGTCAGCATCGCGCCTTTGGAGCGGCCGGTGGTGCCGGAGGTGTAGAGGATGGCGGCAAGATCGTCGTCGGCGCGCTCAACGGTCTTGAACGCGGTATCCGCCGTCGCCGCACCATCGGCGAGCGAGCCGTGTCCATTGGCGTCGAGCGTATCGACCTTGGCGCCGATCTTGTCCGCGACCGCCTTGATGCCGTCGGCCTTCGATGGATCGCAGACGATCAGTGCGGGCTCGGCGTCGCCGAAGAAATAGGACAGTTCGTTGAGCGTGTAGGCGGGGTTCAGTGGCAGGAACACCGCGCCGGCGCGCACGGTGGCGAGGTAGAGCACCAGCGCCGGCACGGACTTCTCGGTTTGCGATGCCACCCGGTCGCCGGGCTTGACGCCGCGCGACACCAGATAATTCGCATAGCGCCCCGACAATGCGATCAGATCGCCATAGCTGATCCTCGCGCCGTCCGGCGTCTCGATCGCAAGCCGTGTGGGATCGTCGAGCTGATCGAACAGGCGGGAGAACAGATTGGCGTTGGTGCTCATGGGATGATCCGGCGCATGGGACGGAAGAGACATCCGCTTTAGCAAAATCGCGCCGCTCGAGGCAATGCAGACGAAAGATCAGCTTGGCCTTGCGCGTGCCAGGTGCCGCGCGTCCGGCGGACGCGTGTCGGCGTTCACGCACAGCGCGGTGTGAAAACCCGCTGCGGCGGATGGCGAGGCATTGGCCTTAATCGTGCAGCGGTCGCTGGAACGCGCTGATGATGGCGCCGAGCGCGAGCATCGCGGCGGAGATGTTGAGCGCATAGGACAGGCTGCCCAGCGCGTCGGTGATCGCGCCGATCGCGATCGGCCCGAGAATCTGGCCGAGCCCGAACGCCACCGTGATGATGGCGATGACTTTCGGCCACGCTGCCGGCGGATAGTTGAAACGTGCGAAGGCGGTTGTGGCGATGGTGACGGCGAGAAATGCCGCGCCGAACACGAAGGCCGAGACCGCGAGCATGGTCGGCGATGTCGAGATCAGTGCCAGCGCGGCTCCGACGCCGGTGAGGCCGATCATCAGCGCCATCGCCATGCCGCTCTGGCCGCGCGCGATCAGCGGACGCCACAGCCATGGCGAGATGTAGCCGCCGACGCCGATCAGCACCCAGAACGCGCTTTGCGCGAACGCCGCGCCGCCGGCATCGCGGACATAAGCGATCATGAAGGTCATGTAGGCGATGTAGCCCGCGCCATAGAGAAAATAGCCAGTGAGATAGAGCAGGATCGGACGCAGCGGCGCGGCGGTCGATTGGTCGGTCGTCGCCATCGTGAAGCCGCGCGGCAGCGACAGTGCGAGCGGCACGGCCATCACCAGGGCAATGCCTGCCAGCGCGCTCCAGACGATCCACCACGAGCCTGCGCCGAAGGCCTGCAGCAGAAACGGCGCGACCGATCCGGAGATGATGATGCCGAAGGCGGGGCCGGTGTAGAACAGGCCGATCAGCAGCGCCGATTGCGCGGGGCGCGATTGCGCGATCGAGGCGGCGAGCGCGCCGCCGGCGACCTGCGCGATGCCCGCGCCCGCGCCCGAGACGAAACGCGCGGTCGCGAACGGCACCACCTCGCCGGTGAGCGCGCAGAACACCAGCGACACGACGCCGATCAATGTCCCGATTGCGATTGTTTTCGACAGACCGAGCATCCGCACCACCGGCGCCCCGAGCAGCGCCCCGGCGAGATAGCCGACCGCGTTGATGGTGTTCATCGAGCCTGCAGTGGCATAGGACCAGCCGAGCGAGTCCCGCATGTCGGGCAGCACCAGCGCATAGGCGAAGCGCCCCATGCCAAGGCCGATGGCCGTTGCGAAAGCCAGGATCAGGACGGTGCGGACGGGATGGGCGAAGGGTGTCGGGGCGACATCCGGGGTGGGCATGAAGAGAGCTCTGTCCCGTGTTTTCAAGGGCTTATCGGCCCGGCCGATGCGACTTGCAAAACCCGCGACATCGCTCTAGCAAGTCCGCACATTTCATCTGCGGCCACAATCACCAATAAGGCATATCGATCATGACAACGCATAAACTCCTGCTTCTTCCCGGCGATGGCATTGGCCCCGAGGTCATGGCCGAAGTGAAGCGTCTGGTCGATTGGCTGAACGCGCAGGGTATCGCCAAATTCGAGACCGAGACCGGCCTCGTCGGCGGCTGCAGCTACGATGCCGACAAGGTCGCGATCACCGACAAGACCGTCGCGCTCGCCAAGGCGGCGGATGCCATCATCCTCGGCGCGGTTGGCGGTCCGAAGTGGGACAAGGTGCCGTTCGACGTGCGCCCCGAAGCGGGCCTGCTTCGCCTGCGCAAGGACCTCGAACTGTTCGCCAATCTGCGTCCGGCGATCTGCTATCCGGCGCTGGCCGATTCCTCGAGCCTGAAGCGCGAGATTGTCGAGGGCCTCGATCTGATGATCGTGCGCGAACTGACCGGCGGCGTCTATTTCGGCGAGCCGAAGGAGATCACCGATCTCGGCGGCGGCAAGAAGCGCGCGGTCGATACCCAGGTCTACGAGACCTACGAGATCGAGCGCATCGCGCGCGTCGCCTTCGAGCTGGCGCGCAAGCGCCGCAACAAGGTGACCTCGATGGAGAAGCGCAACGTCATGAAGAGCGGCCTGCTCTGGAATGAAGTTGTCACCCGCGTCCATGCCAACGAATACAAGGATGTCGAGCTCGAGCATCAGCTCGCGGATTCCGGCGGCATGCAGCTTGTGCGCCGTCCCAAGCAGTTCGATGTCATCGTCACCGACAACCTGTTCGGCGATATCCTGTCCGACATCGCGGCGATGCTGACCGGCTCGCTCGGCATGCTGCCGTCCGCCTCGCTCGGCGCGGTCGATGCCAAGACCGGCAAGCGCGCGGCTTTGTATGAGCCGGTGCACGGTTCGGCGCCCGACATCGCCGGCAAGGGTCTTGCCAATCCGGTGGCGATGCTGACCTCTTTCGGCATGGCGCTGCGCTATTCGTTCGACATGGGCCAGCTTGCCGACACCATCGACAAGGCGATCGCCAATGTGCTCGATCAGGGCATCCGCACCGGCGACATCAAGTCGGAAGGCTCCAAGGTGGTCTCGACCACGCAGATGGGCGAGGCGATCCTCAAGGAAGTGCAGAAGCTGCACGCCTGAGCCAAGCGCAAGTCTCAATAAAAAATGCCCGGCGCAAGCCGGGCATTTTTGTTTGGATAGTATCCGAAGTCGAACAGCGTTCAGCCCACAGGATCAGTAGAGCGGGAAGGCTTCCGGGAAGCCGCCGAGATCCCACTGGTCGTTGAGCGGCTGGCGGCCCTGATAGACGCGGTCGATGCTGCGGCCGTAATGATAGCCGGGCGGATAGGCGTAGTCGGTGAACTTGCGCTCGCCGGGCAGCACCTGGGTGCCGGCATCGAGCCAAGAGCGGCGGCTGATATAGACGCGGGTACGCGGACCGGCCTGATAGGAATAGTTCGGGCCGTTGCTGCGCACGGCGACGCGCTCGCGCTTCTTCGGTGCGGCGTCCGCGGTGGGGACGTTGATGGCCATCGCGGCGGCGGCGCCGATCGCCAGGGCGATCGCGAAGGATTTTGCACGGCTGGCCGGCGCGACAAGTTTCAAGGTCATTATGTCCTCATGGAATCCAGATTGCAGCCATATTACCCGGTCCCGAGCGCGAGCCACAAGGTGAATTGAGCCACACTCCGGCACAATAAGCCCCGGTGCGTCGAAAATGTTTCATGCACGACAGGGATTTAGCAGCGCCGGTCAGAGCCGGCCGCGCAGCCTCGGCTCTTGCACCTGGGTGATCCAGTCACCGGTGAAGACCTGCGTGCCGCAGCCGGTGCGGCGCAGTTCGGCGCGGGCGAACAGCGCGGCGAGCCGGGGGTCGCTGCCGGCGCTGAGCAGCATCAGGCGGTCCAGCGTGCAGGCGACAAACGCCCGCTGCTCCGGGATCGGCAGCTTCTGGCAGGACCAGCCACTAATGCGCAGCGCCGGGACATCGAAGCTGGCGACAAAGCCGAGGCAGGAGGCGGCGGTCTCCGAGCCGGAAAAGCGGATCAGCCCGACCGGGCCGAGCTTGCTGGCGATGATCCCGGCGGCCTCGCTGTGGGTGGCGTCGGGCAATCCGATCCGGGCGGCGATGTCCGCGCCGGCGACCTCCGGGGCCGGCATCTCCTCCTCGCCGGGACGGTAGAGCTCGATCTCGACATTGGCGTCGGGGCCGGGTGGCACCGCCCAGCGCAGGACATCCCTGCGGCCGCCTTCGGAGCGCCGGAAGATCTGATAAGGGTCTGAAATCCCGCCGGAATCGAGGTGGGTCACGGCAAATGCCGGCTGCGGCCGGCTGGCCGCGATCCATTCCGGCTGCTGCGGAACCGGGGCCGGGACCACCGCCGCGGCCGGGGTGCCGCCGAACACGTCGGCAAGCAGGGCCGTCAGCACCGCCAGACCCGAGACATAGGCCAGCAGGCGAACGAAAATCATCCGGCGGGTGTCGCGGCTGCTGCGGAGCAGGGGATGGATTTCGCTCAAGTTTGGCGGCGGCAGGTCGATTGAGACGTGGTTCATAATGACTGTTTTGCTTCAATTCTTGAAACCGGCGCGATCTCCTGCGATGGAAGGGCAGGCGGCCGTGCCGGACACCGCGTTTGCGTTGTGTCGGCGGCGTTTTTCGCATAGAAGCGCTCGCTCTTTCCTTTCTGCGGAGTGCGGTGGGCCGAGCATTTTTCTTCGGAGAGTCAACGATGGGTTACAAGGTTGCGTGCGTTGGAGCGACCGGCAATGTGGGCCGGGAAATGCTCAACATTCTCAGTGATCGCGCCTTTCCGGCCGACGAGGTGGTGGCTTTGGCCTCGCGGCGCAGCCAGGGCGTCGAAGTGTCGTTCGGCGACCGCACCCTGAAAGTCAAAGCTCTGGAGAATTACGATTTCAGCGACGTCGACATCTGCCTGATGTCGGCAGGCGGCGACGTGTCGAAGGAATGGTCGCCGAAGATCGCCGCGCAGGGCGCGGTGGTGATCGATAATTCCTCGGCGTGGCGCTACGACGCCGACGTGCCGCTGGTCGTGCCGGAAGTAAACGCGGAGGCGGTCGCCGGCTACACCAAGCGCAACATCATCGCCAATCCGAACTGCTCGACCGCGCAGCTCGTGGTGGCGCTGAAGCCGCTGCATGACGCGGCCACCATCAAGCGCGTCGTGGTCTCGACCTATCAGTCGGTGTCGGGCGCCGGCAAGGATGCGATGGACGAACTGTTCTCGCAGACCAAGTCGGTCTACACCAACGACGAACTGGTGACGAAGAAGTTTCCGAAGCGGATCGCCTTCAACGTGATCCCGCAGATCGATGTCTTCATGGAGGACGGCTACACCAAGGAAGAGTGGAAGATGCTGGCCGAGACCAAGAAGATTCTCGACCCGAAGATTCAGCTCTCCGCCACCTGCGTGCGGGTGCCGGTGTTTATCGGCCATTCGGAATCGGTCAACGTCGAGTTCGCCAAGCCGCTCACGCCGGATGAGGCGCGCGAGATCCTGCGCAAGGCGCCGGGCGTGCTGGTGATCGACAAGCACGAGCCGGGCGGCTACGCGACGCCGTACGAGGCGGCCGGCGAGGACGCGACCTATATCAGCCGCATCCGCGAGGACGCCACGGTGGAGAACGGTCTGGCGTTCTGGTGCGTGTCGGACAATCTGCGCAAGGGCGCGGCGCTGAACGCGGTTCAGATCGCCGAGTGCCTGATCAACCGCAAGCTGTTGCAGCCGAAGAAAAAGGCGGCCTGAGCGGCCGCCGTGTGTTTCTGATCGGACAAGCCGCCTTCGGGCGGCTTGTTTTTTGCCCAATTAGTTCGAGTGTCCGTGCAGCGGATGAGGCAGCGCGCCTTCATATCCGAGCGGGAGCGTCTGGGTCACGGTCTGGAATTCGCCGGTGGTGCGATCGAGGATCGACAGCGAGCCGTGCGACACGCCGAAATAGGCGCCGTGCAGCAGCAGCTTGCCGCGCTCGACCAGGATGCGCACGCAGGGAAATGTCATCAGGTTCTTCAGACTGGTTTCCACCGCCCTCTTCTCGATCCGGGTGATGAAGTCCTGCTCGCTCTCGCGCGGGTCGCGGTTTTCGCCTTCCATCGCCGGCGCGAGCAGCGACATCCACTTGCCGATGAAGTCGCCGGGCGACAGCGGCGCCGGTCCCTGCACCAGCGCCCGGATGCCGCCGCACTGGGCGTGGCCGAGCACCACGATATGCTTGACCTTGAGCACCTGCACCGCGAATTCCAGCGCCGAGGACACGCCATGCGCCTCGCCGTCCGGCGCGTAGGGCGGAACCAGATTGGCGACGTTGCGCACCACGAACAATTCGCCGGGGCCGGCGTCGAAGATCACTTCGGGCGAAACGCGGGAGTCGCAACAGCCGATCACCATCACTTCCGGCGACTGCCCGCCGTCGGCGAGTTCGCGGTAGCGCGACTGCTCGGTCGGCAGGCGATGTTCCGCAAAGGAGCGATAACCGGAGATGAGTTGTTTGGGAAATGTAGCTGGCATGATGCGTCTCAGTGGTAACCAGACATGGCTAATCATGATCCGGCCTCCGGAGCAAGGCTTCCGTCCCGTTTGCCGGGATGCTATCGCGTGCGGCTGATATGTCTGTGGAGAGCATCTGATGATCCGCCCACGTCGCAGCATTCTGTTCATGCCGGGCTCGAACGCGCGTGCCATCGCCAAGGCGCGGACGTTGCCTGCGGACGGCATCATTCTCGATCTCGAGGATTCGGTGGCGCCCGACGCCAAGGCCGGCGCGCGGGCGCAGATCGCGCAGGACGTCGCGGCCGGCGGGTTCGGCGGACGTGAACTGATCATTCGCGTCAATCATCTGCAGTCGCCCTGGTGGCAGGATGATCTGGCGATGGCCGCGGAGGCCAGACCCGATGCGATCCTTGTTCCGAAAATACTTGGCCCCGACGACATCGACTTGATCGCGCGCAAGCTCGATGAATTGAGAGCCGATCCGGCGTTGCGGGTCTGGGTGATGATCGAGACGCCGCTCGCCGTGGTGCGCATCGATGCAATCGCCGCACGCGCCGCCGACACGGCATCGCGGCTCAACGCCTTCGTGGTGGGGCCGAACGACATCGCGCTGGAGACGCGGATGCGGATGCTGCCGGGCCGCGCCACCATGGTGCCGATGTTTGCGAGCATCATCCTTGCGGCGCGTGCCTATGGCGTCGAGATTCTCGATGGTCCTTATAGTGATTTCAGCAATTCTGCGGGCTTTGCCGAGGAGTGCGCGCAGGCGCGCGATCTCGGCTTCGACGGCAAGACCCTGATCCATCCCTCGCAGATCGATGCGGCGAACGCGACGTTCACGCCGCCGGCCGAGGAGCTGGTGCGTGCGCGCGCCATTATCGCCGCGTTCGAATTGCCAGAGAATGCCGGCAAGGGTGCGATTCGCTTCGAAGGCCAGATGGTGGAGCGGCTGCATGCCGAGATGGCGCGGCGCACGATCGCGATGTCGGAAGCGATCGCCGCATTGCAGGCGGGCTAGAGCGTTTTTGTTTCAGGTTGAATCATGGAGTCGCGTTGCAGCCCGGCGCGACTCTTTTAGATGATTAAGGTTCTACATTATTAGTCGTCCCGGCGCAGGCCGGGACGACCAGAAGCAGACGGGCTACGACACATCAGGAACGCAATAAGAAAATGGCCGGGTTTCCCCGGCCATCATGCATCATGGAATGTGTGTGAGGTGTCTCACAGCCACGGACGCTCGGCCTTTTCCTTCACTTCGAAATTGTCGATGGACTTCTTCTTCTCCATCGTCAGGCCGATATCGTCGAGACCGTTGAGCAGGCAGTGCTTGCGGAACGGATCGATTTCGAACGTCACCACGCCGCCGTCGGGGCCGCGGATTTCCTGCTTCTCCAGATCGATGGTCAGCGTGGCGTTGGCGCCGCGATCGGCGTCGTCGAACAGCTTCTCGAGCTCTTCATGGGTGACGCGGATCGGCAACAGGCCGTTCTTGAAGCAGTTGTTGTAGAAGATGTCGCCGAACGAGGTTGAGATCACGCAGCGGATGCCGAAATCCGCCAGCGCCCACGGCGCATGCTCGCGCGAGGAGCCGCAGCCGAAATTGTCGCCCGCGACAAGAATCTTGGCGTTGCGATAGGCCGGCTTGTTGAGCACGAAATTCGGATTCTCGCTGCCGTCATCATTGTAGCGCTGTTCGGAGAACAGGCCCTTGCCAAGGCCGGTGCGCTTGATGGTCTTCAGGTACTGCTTGGGGATGATCATGTCGGTATCGACATTGATGATCTTCAGCGCGGCGGCGACACCGTTCAGGGTGGTGAATTTTTCCATGGTCGTCTTTCGTCGGTCCTGTCTGGCCAGCTTTGGCGGGGTCACCGGGCGGCCGGATTTAGACGGGTTCTATCGCGATTGCGGGTTCCGGCAAAGACCAAATTGCTTGAACCCTTTCAATGTCTTGCGATTGTGCGGTTGACGCGCGGGCCGCAATCAGGAACCTTGCGCGCTGATCCGCCGGAATGGAGAGGGAACATGGGTGCAGGGCTGCGACGGGTACTGGCAGCGGGCAGCCTCGCGCTGATCTGCGGTCTTGGCCTCGCCCTCTCGCCGGCAAGCGCGCAGACGTCTGCGTCCGTCCAGGCCGCGCAGACCGGCAAGGCCGCCCTGGCGCAGGATGTTTCAGCCCAGAGCCGCCGCAGGACCATCCGCCGCGCGCCGCACCGCGTGCGCATCTATGCGCCCCGGCTCGGGCCGAATTCGGTGCGGGTGTGCAATGCATATTACGAGCAGGAATATCGCCCGAGCGGCACTGTGATCGTGCCGCGGATGCAGTGTGCCTGGCGCGGCTGAACGCGACGCGTCTGCGCGAGCGCTGCGGCGTTAACCGTATGTGCGACAATTACTCGCGCCATAAAGATGAAAACCGCATTCACTTGGCGTTCACCTCGCATTCCGCATGCTGACGATGTCGCGCAAGCGGCGGAACCGATGCAGCGCGCGTGAGTTATTACGCGTCCCCACAGTCAGGGCCTGACAAGGAGAGCATGAGCATGAAGAAGTTTCTCGGTTTTCTCGCGGTCGCGGGTTTGATGTTTGTCGCAACGCCGGCACAGCAAGCGAATGCCATGTCCCTGTCGAGCCCGCTGGGTGTCGCGACCGCAGGCTATGCATCCGAGAGCGGCAACATGACGAGCGAAGTTCACTATCGCCGTCATCGCCACTGGCGCGGTCATCGTCATGGCTGGCACCGCGGTCATCATCGCGGCTGGCGTCATGGTCACCGCCATCATCACCGCCGTTGGTGATGTCGTCGCCTGATCGGGCTGCGGCATTTGCCTTGGCGCAGCCCGGACGGCGACCTGAATGTTCGTACAAGACTTGAGAAGGTCCGCATTGCGGGCCGGAATTGGCGACAGCGGCACGGCAGTTTTCCTGCGCAAGGCACGTGAACCGGTCTGCTGCTTGTCGCAAGAACACCGTAGGAGGAGTTCATGAAGAAAGTTCTCGGAGCGGCGCTGATCGCCGCGGGTCTGGCGTTTGCGGGCCTTGCCTCGTCCGCGCCTGCCCAAGCCTCATCTGTTGCCGCGACGTCGGATCACGCCAGGACGGCTGAACCGGCCCTGACCGATGTCAGCGCGCGGCGCTATCGCCGTTACTACCGGCATCACTACTATCGGCCGCATTATTATCGCCCGTACTACCGGCCCTATTATCGGCCGTACTACCGTCCGTATTACCGGCCCTACGGTTATGGCTATGGTTACGGATATCGGCCGGGCTTCTATTTCGGCTTCTGAGTTTGCCGCATGACGCACGCTCCCGAAATGCGTGAAGCGGTTTCGGGAAACATCGTGCGGTAAAAAGCGGGAGCGGAGACGACGTCGTTCCGCTTCAGGCAAAACTCGAGGCAAAATAAAAACAGGCGCTCGCAGGAGCGCCTGTTTTTATTTTATGTGCGTTGAATTTGACGCGCTTACGAGCGCCACTCGCGGATGTCGACGAAGTGGCCGGCGATCGCCGCCGCAGCCGCCATTGCCGGCGAGACCAGATGCGTGCGGCCCTTGAAGCCCTGACGGCCCTCGAAGTTGCGGTTCGAGGTCGAAGCGCAGCGCTCTTCCGGCGCGAGCTTGTCGGGATTCATCGCAAGGCACATCGAGCAGCCCGGTTCGCGCCATTCGAAGCCGGCATTGATGAAGATCTTGTCGAGACCTTCGGCTTCCGCCTGCTCCTTCACGAGACCCGAGCCCGGCACCACCATCGCGTTGATATTGGCGTTGACGTGGTGGCCGTTCACGACCTTGGCGGCGGCGCGCAGATCCTCGATGCGGCCGTTGGTGCACGAACCGATGAAGATGCGGTCGAGCTTGATGTCGGTGATCTTGGTGCCGGCCTTGAGGCCCATGTAATCGAGCGCGCGCTGCTTCGACAGACGCTTCGCCTCGTCCTCGATCCGCGACGGATCGGGCACCACGCCGGCGACCGACGCGACGTCCTCGGGCGAAGTGCCCCAGGTGACGATCGGCGGCAGGTTGGCGGCGTCGAGGCGGATCTCGTGATCGAAATGCGCGCCCTCGTCGGAGCGCAGCGTGTCCCAGTAGCGGATCGCGCGATCCCAGGCCTCACCGGTCGGCGCCATCGGCCGGCCCTTGAGGAATTCATAGGCCTTCTCGTCCGGCGCGACGAGACCGGCGCGTGCGCCGCCTTCGATCGACATGTTGCAGACCGTCATGCGGCCTTCCATGGTCAGCGCACGGATCGCATCGCCGGCATATTCCAGCACATAGCCGGTGCCGCCCGCGGTGCCGATCTCGCCGATGATGGCGAGGATGATGTCCTTGGCGGTGACGCCGTCCGGCAGCTTGCCGTCGACCACCGCGCGCATGTTCTTCGCCTTCTTCTGGATCAGCGTTTGCGTGGCCAGCACATGCTCGACCTCGGAGGTGCCGATGCCGTGCGCCAGCGCGCCGAACGCGCCATGCGTCGAGGTGTGGCTGTCGCCGCACACGATGGTGGTGCCGGGCAGGGTGAAGCCCTGCTCGGGGCCGATGACGTGGACGATGCCCTGACGCTTGTCGTGCTCGTTGAAATACTTCACGCCGAACTCGCGCGCGTTCTCGGCAAGCGCGGCAATCTGCTCGGCGCTTTCCGGATCGGGGTTCGGCTTGGAGCGGTCGGTGGTCGGCACGTTGTGATCGACCACGGCGAGCGTCTTGCCCGGCGCGTGCACCTTGCGTCCGGCGGTGCGCAGTCCCTCGAACGCCTGCGGCGAGGTTACTTCATGGACGAGATGCCGGTCGATGTAGAGCAGGCAGGTCCCGTCGGGCTGCTCGTCAACCAGATGATCGTTCCAGATCTTGTCGTAGAGGGTGGTCGGTTTGGCCATGGTCGCCTGTCGCTGGTCGCTTTTCGGGGATATGTCGCGGCGCTGCCGGGCAGGCGCCTGCTTCTGCGGGGCTTTTTACTCGCATAACGCCCCGCAGGAAAGTATCCTCCTATATAGGATCCTGCATGGGGGTACTCAATGACTGCACGGCCACCGGTTGCCCCCTATCTGACGGTTTCGCCCGCCGCCGGGGCCATCGCCTTCTACACCGCCGCGTTCGACGCCCGCCAGAAAGCGCTGATGCCGGCGCTCGACGGCATGCGGATCATGCATTGCGAGCTCGAGATCAACGGCGGAACGGTGTTCGTGGCCGATGCCTTTCCCGAATTCGGCAAGGCGCGCACGCCGCTGCCGGCCGAGCCGGTCACCGCATCGGTCAGCCTCGAATTCGCCACCTCCGAGGAAGTGGACGAGACCTTCGCCCGCGCCACCAAGCTCGGCGCGGTCGGCGAGCTTGCGCCGACGCATTCATTCTGGGGCACGCGCACCGCGATCCTGCGCGATCCGTTCGGCCATCGCTGGATCATGAACGGGCCGCTGTCGTCCTAAAGCGGCAGCAAAACAAAAAACGCGGCAAACGCCGCGTTTTAAGTGTCTTCATAAAAATTGCGTCTTTGCGAAAGACGCTGTCGCGCAGGCCGCTTACTCGGCGGAGGCCGCCTGACGGGTTTCCTGCTTCTCGACGATGCGCGCCGACTTGCCGCGCAGGCCACGCAGATAATACAGCTTGGCGCGACGCACCTTGCCGCGACGCACGACCTTGATCGAGTCGATCATCGGCGAATAGATCGGGAAGACGCGCTCGACGCCCTCGCCGTAGGAAATCTTGCGCACGGTGAAGCTCTCGTTGAGCCCGCCGCCGTTGCGGCCGATGCACACGCCCTCATAGGCCTGCACGCGGGTGCGGTCGCCTTCCTTGACCTTGACGTTGACGGTCACGGTGTCGCCCGGTCCGAACTCGGGAATGGTCTTGGTGGCAGCCAGTTTCTCGAGCTGTTCCTGCTCGAGCTGTTGGATGATGTTCATTGCTCAACTCCATCGGGCGTCGCGCCCGGAAGGGGCAGCGCGAAAATTCGTATCCAGCACATGCACGGATTGGGCGGTCCTATACGCGAAAGATCGGCCCTTGTCACCCGTCCGGGGCGTTTTTTGGCGTTTTCGCCGCGGCTTCCGCCGGCCGGGCGGCCCACAGGTCGGGCCGGCGGACCTGCGTCAGGGCCTCGGCCTGCGCCCGCCGCCAGGCCGCGATCCTGGCATGGTCGCCGGACAGCAGCACCTCCGGGATCGGCCGGCCCTCGAAGGCCTGCGGGCGGGTGTATTGCGGGTATTCCAGCAGCCCGTCGGAGAAGCTCTCCTCGGTTCCCGACGCCGGTTTGCCCATCACACCCGGCAGCAGCCGGACACAGGCGTCGATCAGCACCATGGCGCCAAGTTCCCCGCCGGACAGCACGTAATCGCCGATCGAGACCTCCTCGAGCCCGCGCGCCTCGATCACCCGCTGGTCCACGCCCTCGAACCGGCCGCAGACAATCAGCGGCCCAGGCCCGGCGGCGAGTTCCGCCACCCGCGACTGGGTCAATGGCCGACCGCGCGGACTCATCAGCTGGCGCGGGCAGTCAGAAGTCCTGCCGGCGGCATCGATTGCGGCGGCCAGTACATCGGCGCGCAGCACCATCCCCGGACCGCCGCCGGCTGGAGTGTCATCGACGCTACGATGCCTGTCGGTGGCGGCGTCGCGGATGTCGCGGGTCTCCAGCGCCCACAGTCCGGACGCCAGCGCGCGCCCGGCCAGGCTGATGCCGAGCGGGCCCGGAAACATCTCCGGAAACAGCGTGAGCACGGTCGCGCGCCAAGTCATTTCAGCATCCATAGCGAGCCGCTGGTTTGAATCGTCATACGCGGGCTCGACCCGCGTATCCACCCTCTTTGCAAAAAGATGGATCGCCGGATCAAGTCCGGCGATGACGCCGGGGCAAACGCCGCGATCGCGTCACGGCGCGCCATCCTCGCCCTCGTCCTCGCCCTCCACCTCGGCGGGCAGTTCGATCACCGCATGACCCTTGGCGAGATCGACGGTCGGCACCACCGCGTTGGTGAAAGGCAAGAGCAGCGTTGGGCCGCGCGCGGGCGCGATCTCGATGATGTCGCTGGCGCCGAAATTATGGATCGCGACGATGGTGCCGATCGCCGCGCCCTGCGCGTCGATCGCGGAGAGCCCGATCAGATCGGCATGATAATATTCGTCGGCCTCGGTGGCGGGCAGCGCCTCGCGCGGAATGTAGAGCTCGAGGCCGTTGATGCGCGCGGCGTCGTCGCGGGTGGCGATGCCGCTCAGCGTCGCGACCAGATGATCCTTCGCGACGCGCGCGCGCAGCACTTCAAACTGCCGCGCGCCGTCCTTGGTCGAGAGCGGGCCGTAATGCAGCACCGCGAGCGGGTCTTGCGTGAACGGCCACAGCTTCACCTCGCCGCGCACGCCATGCGCGGCGCCGATTTTCGCAACACAGATGCGCGTGTCTCGAGTCACCGGGCCTCATCCTTCGAGACGCCGCTGCGCGGCTCCTCAGGATGAGGGTCGCGTACGGTGTGGTCCTCATGCCGAGGAGCGCAGCAAGGCTGAGCATCTCGAAGCATGAGGTCGTTGTGGCGCGATTACTTCGCCGCTTCGGCGGCGGCCTTGCGCTCCTTGCGCGGCACGGCCTTCTCGGGATTGTTGCGCGGCGCACGCTTCTTGATGCCCTCGGCGTCGAGGAAGCGCATCACGCGGTCGGAAGGCTGCGCGCCCTTGGCGAGCCAGCCCTTCACCTTGTCGAGGTCGAGCTTGAGGCGCGCCTCGTTGTCCTTCGGCAGCAGCGGGTTGAAGTAGCCGAGGCGCTCGATGAAGCGGCCGTCGCGCGGAAAGCGCGAGTCGGCGACGACGACATGATAGAACGGGCGCTTCTTGGTGCCGGCGCGGGCAAGGCGAATGACGACTGACATAGTGTTCTCCGTTGATCCTGGTTTTAGTCGTCATGCCCGGCCTTGTGCCGGGCATCCACGTCTTAAGGTCCGCAAGGGATTCAAGGCGTGGATGGCCGGGACGAGCCCGGCCATGACGGGTTGGTAAAAATTCTCACTTCTTCTTGCCCGGTCCCGGAAATCCTCCGAGGCCCGGCAATGTCGGTTTCCCCAGGCCCGGCAGGCCCGGAAAATCTTTCGGCAGCGTCGGCGCGCCTTGCGGAATACCGCCGGGCATCTTCGCTGCAAGCTCTTTCATCGCTTCGGCCGAGGGCATGCCGCTGCCGCCGAAGCCCATCATCTGCGCCATGCCGGCGAGCGGCCCGCGCTTGCCCTGACCCATGGCCTTCATCATGTCGGCCATGTTCCGGTGCATCTTGAGCAGCTTGTTGACCTCCTCGACCTTGAGGCCGGAGCCGGCCGCGATGCGCTTCTTGCGGCTGGCTTTCAGGATATCGGGATTCTTGCGCTCCTCGCGCGTCATCGAATCGATCACCGCCATCTGACGCTTGATCACCTTCTCGTCGAGATTGGCGGCGGCGAGCTGGTTCTTCATCTTGGCGATGCCGGGCATCATGCCCATCAGGCCGCCGATGCCGCCCATGTTCTGCATCTGCGCGAGCTGGTCGCGCAGGTCGGCAAGATCGAACTTGCCCTTGCGCATCTTCTCGGCCGTGCGCGCGGCTTTCTCGGCGTCGATATTGGCGGCGGCCTTTTCGACCAGCGACACCACGTCGCCCATGCCGAGGATGCGGCCGGCGATGCGCGAGGGATGGAAGTCTTCCAGCGCGTCGGTCTTTTCGCCGGTGCCGATCAGCTTGATCGGCTTGCCGGTGACCGCGCGCATCGACAGCGCCGCGCCGCCGCGGCCGTCGCCGTCGACGCGGGTCAGCGCGATGCCGGTGAGGCCGACGCGTTCGTTGAAGGCGCGGGCGAGATTGACGGCGTCCTGGCCGGTCAGCGCGTCGGCGACCAGCAGCATTTCATGCGGCAGCGCGGCGGCTTTCACCGCGGCGGCTTCCTGCATCATTTCTTCGTCGAGCGTGGTGCGGCCGGCGGTGTCGAGCAGCACCACGTCATAGCCGCCGAGTTTTGCGGCCTGAATAGCACGCTGCGCGATCTGGGTCGGCATCTGGCCGGCGACGATCGGCAGGGTCGGGATGTCGAGATCGCGGCCGAGTACCGCGAGCTGTTCCTGCGCCGCCGGACGATAGACGTCGAGCGAGGCCATCAGCACTTTCTTCTTGTCGCGCTGAACCAGGCGGCGGGCGAGCTTGGCGGTGGTGGTGGTCTTGCCGGAGCCCTGCAGGCCGACCATCATGATCGGCACCGGCGCGGGCGCGTTGAGGTCGATGAGCTGGCCGTCGGAGCCGAGCGTGTCCACGAGCTGGTCGTGGACGATCTTCACCACCATCTGGCCGGGCGTCACCGACTTGATGACGGTGGCGCCGATCGCCTGCTCGCGTACTTTCTCGGTGAAGGAGCGCACCACGTCGAGCGCGACGTCGGCTTCGAGCAGCGCGCGGCGCACTTCGCGCATCGCGGCATCGACATCGGCTTCCGACAGCGCACCGCGCCGCGTCAGCTTGTCGAGAATTCCTCCGAGCCTTTCCGACAGATTGTCGAACATCGCGGCCTACAAATCCTGTTTCGTCATGGCCGGCTCGTCCCGGCCATCCACGTCTTGCCTCGCAAAGATTTAAGTCGTGGATGCCCGGAACAAGTCCGGGCATGACGACCGAGGGTTTGTGAGGTGCAAACCCAAACAATTTTGCGCCCGAGGGCGCACAGCGCTGTCGGGCGTTGACCTCCGGCATCCAGCACCGGGCGGCGGGTCGAAAAGAAAATCTTTCCGAGAAACCGCGCGGTTAAAGCCCGCAGAGGCCGGAAAGTCAAGAAAGGACGCCAAAATCGCTGATTTCGCGGCCTGATCCGGCCGGGGAACCCGCGGCCGGGCCGAAGCGGGCCGGGTTCCGGTCAAAACCGCCTTCAGTCGCGAAGCTGTCACTTGCCCCGGCGGGGCGGATCGGGGCAATCCCAAGGCCATGTCCATCACCCGCCGCCGCTTTTTCGGGCTGTTCGCCGGTCTCGCCACCTTGCTTGGTGGGTCGGCGTTCGGAGCCTCGCAGATGAAGACCTATGACGGGCCGTTGTCCGACCATTTCGACGGGCTGCATTTCTTCGATCCGGACGGTGCGCCGCCGCGCAGCCTGTGGGAGGTGCTGCGCTGGCGCGTCACCCAGAAGCAGGCGCGCTGGCCGGAGCAGGCGCCGAGCGGCTTTTCCGATACACCGCCGCAGCGCGTCACCGGAGCGAAGGCGCGGCTGTCCTTCGTCGGCCATGCGAGCTGGCTGGTCCAGACCGGCGGCCTCAACATCCTGATCGATCCGGTGTGGTCGGAGCGCTGCTCGCCGGTGACCTTCGCCGGACCGAAACGCGTCAATGCGCCCGGCATTCCTTTTGAAGCATTGCCGACAATCGATGCCGTGCTGGTTTCGCACGGTCATTACGATCATCTCGACGTGCGCACGCTCTCGCGTCTTGTCGCGACATTCTCGCCGCGCATCATCACGCCGCTCGGCAATGACGTGACCATGCGCGCCAATGACGACACCATCCGCGCCGAAGCCTATGACTGGAACCAGCGCATCGAGATCGGCGACGGTGTCGCGGTGACGCTGGTGGCGACGCGGCACTGGTCGGCGCGCGGCCTGTTCGACCGCAACAAGGTGCTGTGGGCGAGCTTCGTGCTGGAGACGCCGGCGGGCACGATCTACATCGTCTGCGATTCCGGCTATGGCGACGGCACCCATTTCCGCCGCGTTCGCGACACCCATGGCGCGCCGCGGCTCGCGATCCTGCCGATCGGCGCCTATGAGCCGCGCTGGTTCATGCGCGAGCAGCACATGAATCCGTCGGACGCGGTGAAGGCGCTGGCCGATTGCGACGCGCCGCAGGCGCTCGCGCATCATCACGGCACCTTCCAGCTCACCGACGAGGCGATCGACGCGCCGATCAGCGATCTTGCAACGGCGTTAGACGCGGCGGGGGTTGCGCGCGAAAAATTCGTCGCGCTGAAGCCGGGGCAGGTGTTCGAGATTTAGGTAAATGACGGCGGGATAGCTTGTTGCAACCTCACGTCATTGCGAGGAGGCGAAGCCGACGAAGCAATCCAGCCTGGTTGTGCGGCTTTGCTGGATGCTTCGGTGAAAATGCGCCTCGCAATGACGGGGAACCCATTCCTCGTCATGGCCGAGCATAGCCCGTTGAAGACCGGCGTGAACGCCCTTTCGCCCGGCCATCCACGTTCTTTCTGATGATGCACTTTCAAGACGTGGATGCCCGGCACAAGGCCGGGCATAACGACTTTGTTTTTTACGGCGTCTTCGGCTTGATCTCGTAGGACACTGCGACGCCGATGCGCAGAGTTTCCTCGCCCTGCGCGACCGGGGCGGCCGCCATCGGCGCGGCGGCGCGGCGATAGGCGATCGGCACGGGGCCGCCGCCACTTTCCGAGATGCTGAGCGGCGCGCCGAGCGTCACGCCCGCCGCGCGGGCATAGATCTCGGCCTTGCGCCGCGCGTCGGCGAGCGCCTCGACCCGCGCCTCGTCGAGCAGCTTCGAGGTGTTCGAGACCGAGAAGCTGATGCCGCTGATGTCGTTGGCGCCGTTGCTGACCAGCGTGTCGATCACATTGGCGAGCTTGCCGGTGTCGCGGATGGTGACGGTGACGCGGTTGCTGGCGCGATAGCCGACGATCTGGGTCGAGCCGCCCGACGCGCGGGTGGAAGTCTCGGGCTGCAGCGACAGCCGCGAGGTCTGGAAGTCCTTCTCCGCGATGCCGGCGTTCTTCAGCGCCAGCAACACCACGCCCATGGTCTTGTTGTTGGCCTCGCTTGCCTCGCGCGCGGTCTTGGCAGTGGTGGTGACGCCGCCGTCGATCTGGGCGAGATCGGGCGGCACCGAGATGGTGGCTTCGCCATTCACGGAGATCGTCGCGGGCTCCGATGTTTGCGCATGCGCCGGCGCAACCATGCAGATGACTGCGAGCGCAGCGAGAGAATGACGGATCATGACGGAACCTCCGGTTATTTCAGCGGCACGAAGACGTTGATGACGAGCTTGTCTTCGGCGGTCTTCAATGGGTCGGTGACGTATTCTTCAATGAACGTGTCGCGGGCTTCGAGCTTCTTCTCGTCGAGATGGTTGGTGATCGCCTCGTAGGTGTTGTCCATGTTGTCGTAGGAGCCGCGATGGACGAATTTCAGCGTGCGGCCTTCCGGCGACTGGCCGATGCTGATGTCCTTGCCCGGATTCTTCGGCTCCTGCGCGACCGGAATTTCGGCGATGAAGGTGAAGCCGGAATCGTCGGTCGAGGTGTAGACCACCATCATCGGCCCGGTCGCCGTGATCTTCTGCTTCTCCAGCAGCGCGGTCAGCGTTTTCAGCGAGCCGGTGATGGTCTCGAAGGCGGCGTCCCAGTTCGCCTTGCCCTTCAGCATCACCACCTTCTGCGCGGTCAGCGTGATCTCCTCGCCGAACGGATCGACCTGCGTTTTCTGCTCCGCAGGCGGCGTGGCCGGCGCGGGAGTCGCCGCCGGAGGTGTGGTGGTTGAAGGTGTTGTGGCCGGCGGCGTCGTTGAAGGCGCGGCAGGCGGTGTCGCGGGTGGCGGTGTTGCTGGCGTGGTGGATGACGCAGCCGGCGGCGAGGCCGGAGTTGCGGTTGCCGGCGGCGTGTTGTCGGGAGCCGGTGTGGCGGCGGGCGCGGGCGTGGACGGCGTCGTCGCCGGAGTTGTCGAGGACGGTGCAGCCTTTTCGGACGGCGCCGGGGTGGCTGGCGGCGTCGAGGGCGTCTGCGCCAGGGCGCCGGACAAGGTGAAGCAGGCGACCACGGACAGGACAGCGGGCAAGGTCAGACGGCTGTTCGACCGGGCGGCGCAGGGGCGGCTCATTCCAGAAGTCTCCATCGGGTGTCGGCATTTGCGAAGGGTCGCAAAACGCCGCCAAACCTAGCATGCGGCCTTCGAATCGTCTGCGGCCGGATGCCGATTCGGGCTCACTGAGGCAACCAAAACGGGGCAACGGCAAGGCAAAGCGGGCAGGTGAGTGCGGCGCGGCTGGCCAATCCGCCGATCTTCGCCATATAAGACGGCGGAAGGACCTGACCATGAGCCCACTCGCCAACCACAGCTTCGCCAAGATGAACGGCATCGGCAACGAGATCGTCGTGCTCGACCTGCGCGGGTCCGCCGCCAGCGTCAGCCCGGACGAGGCGCGCGCCATCGCCGCGCCGAATGCGGTGCCCTATGATCAGTTGATGGTGCTGCAGGCCCCACGCCTTGCCGGCACCAGCGCTTTCATCCGCATCTACAATAATGACGGCTCGGAAGCCGGCGCCTGCGGCAACGGCATGCGCTGCGTGGCGCGGCAGGTGTTCGCGCAGACCGGCGAGCGTGCCGCCACCTTCGAGACCCGCGCCGGGCTGCTCAATTGCTGGCAGGGGCCGACGCCGGAGACCTTCACGGTGGACATGGGGCCGCCGAAGTTCGGCTGGCGCGACATTCCGCTGGCCGAGGAATTCCGCGACACCCGCTACATCGAATTGCAGGTCGGGCCGATCGACGCGCCGGTGCTGCACTCGCCCTCGGTGGTGAGCATGGGCAACCCGCATGCGATCTTCTGGGTGGATGACATTCACGCCTATGATCTCGAACGCTTCGGACCACTGCTCGAAAATCATCCGGTGTTTCCGGAGCGCGCCAACATCACGCTGGCGCACATCGTCGATCGCGAGCACATCGTGATGCGCACCTGGGAGCGCGGCGCGGGCCTCACCAAAGCGTGCGGCTCGGCGGCCTGCGCCACCGCGGTCGCGGCGGCGCGATTGAAGCGCACCGGCCGCACCGTGCACATGACGCTGCCCGGCGGCGAGCTGACCATCGAATGGCGCGAGGGCGACGATCATGTGCTGATGACCGGCCCCGCGGTGCTGGAATTCGAAGGCCGGTTCGATCCGTCCGTGTTCGCGAGCGTCGCCTGACGATGACGCTGTCGCTCGTCACCTTCGGTTGCCGCCTCAACATCGCCGAATCCGAGACGATCCGGCGCGAGGCCGCGGCTGCGGGTCTTGACGACGCCATCGTGGTCAACACCTGCGCGGTGACGGGTGAGGCGGTGGCGCAGGCGCGCCAGTCGATCCGCAAACTGCGCCGCGAACATCCGCATCGGCGCATCATCGTCACCGGTTGCGCGGCGCAGACCGATGCGCCGATGTTCGCGGCGATGCCGGAAGTCGATCGCGTGCTCGGCAATGACGACAAGATGCAAAGCGATGCGTGGCATCGGACGCGTGCGGCGTTCGCCGCGCAGCCGTTCGGCATCGCGGGCGAGCAGAAGATCGCGGTCGCCGACATCATGGCGGTGCGCGAGATGTCGCCGCATCTGGTCGAGGGTTTCGCGGGCGGGCTGCCGCGCGCTTTCGTGCAGGTGCAGAACGGCTGCGATCATCGCTGCACGTTCTGCATCATTCCGTTCGGGCGCGGCAATTCGCGTTCGGTGCCGATGGGCGCGGTGGTCGATCAGGTCCGGGCGCTGGTCGAGGCGGGTCATGCCGAGATCGTGCTGACCGGCGTCGACCTCACCAGCTATGGCGGTGATCTGCCCGGCGCGCCGAAGCTTGGTGCGTTAACCAAACAGATTCTCAAGCATGTGCCGGAATTGCAGCGGCTGCGCATCTCGTCGCTCGACGCAATCGAGGTCGATGCTGAGCTGTTCGACGTCATCGCCTCTGAAGAACGGCTGATGCCGCATCTGCATCTGTCGCTGCAGGCCGGCGACGACCTGATCCTGAAGCGGATGAAGCGGCGGCATTTACGCGCGGACGCAATTGCATTTTGTGATCAGGTGCGGCGGCTGCGGCCGGACATCGCGTTCGGCGCCGACATCATCGCCGGTTTCCCGACCGAGACCGAAGAGATGTTCGCGCGCTCACAGGATCTGGTCGAAGAGTGCGGCCTGACCTTCCTGCACGTGTTTCCGTATTCGCCGCGCCCCGGCACACCGGCGGCAAAAATGCCGCAGGTCGATGGCCGCGCGATCCGCGACCGCGCCCGCCGCCTGCGCGAGTGCGGCGAGGCAGCATTGCGGCGGCGGCTCGCCTCCGAGCGCGGCGCAGTGCGTCAGGTGCTGGTTGAGAGCGCGACGCAAGGCCGCACCGAGCATTTCCTGCCGGTGGCGATCGAGAATGGCATCGCCGGCAGCGTGCGCGCGATGACCATCACCGGCGATGACGGGATACGCTTAAGCGCCTGATTTGCGTCGAGAGCACCCGAGAATCCAGAATTCAGGCAAACTCGCGCGACATGCACCTCTTTCCCCTCTCCCCTTGTGGGAGAGGGTGCTGAGCGGCATAGCCGCGAAGCGGGTGAGGGGTGATGCATGAGAATGTCCCCTCACCCGGCTCAGTTTCGCTGCGCTCAACTTCGCCACCCTCTCCCACAAGGGGAGAGGGGAAGAAAGGTTGCGGCCTCTCGGAAGTCCGCAGCGTTATTAAGAGCGCCGCGTTGCCGTAGAGTTATTGCTCAGCGTCGGCGAGCTCAGACGCGACTGCATCCTCGCCATTCCATCCGCACGCTTTCAGCCGCTCATGCAGATGTTCCGGCGCGGGGGCGACCACGCGCACCGGCGGTTTGTTCTTCGACAGCGGAATGACGATTTCGCGCGCATGCAGATGCAGGCTGGGCTCGCCGAAGCGCGGGCCATTGCCATAGATATTGTCGCCGACGATCGGAAAACCGGACGCCGCGCAATGCACGCGCAATTGATGTGTGCGGCCCGTGACCGGTTCCAGCGCCAGCCATGTCAGGCCATCGCCGCGGCCCAGCACTTTCCAGCGCGACAGCGACGGCAGGCCTTTGGGGTCCGGCTTCTGCCACCAGCCGCGCGTCTCGTCGAGCCGGCCGAGCGGAATGTCGATCTCGCCTTCGTCGGCGGCAGGTCCGCCCTCGACCACCGCCCAATAGGTCTTGTCGATCTTGCCATGCTTGAAGAGAAGGCCGAGCGAGGCGGTCGCCTTGCGATGGCGGCCGAGCACGAGGCACCCCGAGGTATCGCGATCCAGTCGATGCGCCAGCACCGGCGGGCGCGGCAGGCCGTAGCGCAGCGCGTCGAACGAGGCTTCGAGATTGGGTCCGCCCTTGGGGCCGCGATGCACGGCAATGCCCGCCGGCTTGTCGATCACCAGCATCAGGCCGTCGCGATGAAGCACGCGGGCCTGCATTTCCTCCGGGGTCGGTTGCGGCGTATCCATGATGCGGAACAGCTTTCGTTTGCAGCCCGAACCGGGTAACACACGGCTCCAATTGTTGACAAATTGCAAGATGACGGACGCGCCGCAGGACACTCCCAAACAAAGCTGGTGGAAGCGCCTCTCCGCCGGGCTGAAGCGCACCTCGAGTTCGCTTGGTGGAGCGGTGGCGGATCTCGTCACCAAGCGCAAGCTCGACCGCGCGATGCTCGAGGACATCGAGGACGTGCTGCTACGCGCCGATCTTGGCACCGAGGTCGCAGGCCGCATCGCCGCGGCGGTCGGCGAGGGTCGTTACGACAAATCGGTATCGGCGGAGGACGTGCAGGGCATCGTCGCCACCGAAGTGGAGAAGGTGCTCGGCGCGGTGGCGAAACCGCTGGTGATCGACACTGCGCACAAGCCGTTTGTCATTCTCGTTGTCGGCGTCAACGGCTCCGGCAAGACCACCACCATCGGCAAGCTTGCGGCGAAGTTCGGCCAGGAAGGCCACAAGGTGATGCTGGCGGCGGGCGATACCTTCCGCGCCGCCGCGATCGAGCAGCTCAAGGTCTGGGGCGAGCGCAACAAGGTGCCGGTGATCGCGAAGACGCAAGGCTCCGATGCCGCGAGCCTCGCCTTCGAGGCGGTGGAAGCGGCGAAAAAGGACGGCCGCGACATTCTGCTCATCGACACCGCCGGCCGCTTGCAGAACAAGACCGAGCTGATGGTGGAGCTGGAGAAGGTCCGGCGGGTGATCGGCAAGGTCGATGCCAGCGCGCCGCATGCGGTGCTGCTGGTGCTCGACGCCACGGTCGGACAGAACGCGCTGTCGCAAGTCGAGGCGTTCGGCAAGACCGCGGGTGTCACCGGCCTCGTGATGACCAAGCTCGACGGCACCGCGCGCGGCGGCATTCTGGTGGCGCTGGCGGAGAAATATCGCCTGCCGGTGCATTTTATCGGCGTCGGCGAGGGTATCGACGATCTCGCGCCGTTCACCGCGCGCGATTTCGCGCTCGCCATCGCGGGCAAGGACACGGACTGACCGGTCCGCGCGGCGGATTGGCGAGCGAAGGGTTTATGATGGACAAACACACGCCACATCCGCTGTTCAAGCTCGCCACCGAGCTTGGTCCGCTGCTGGTGTTCTTCGCCGCTAATGCCAAGTTTGACCTGTTCGTGGCGACCGGCGCGTTCATGGTCGCGATCGTCGTGGCGACGATTGCATCCTATGTCGTGACCAGACATGTGCCGCTGATGGCGCTGGTCACCGCGGTGATCGTGCTGGTGTTCGGCGGCCTGACGCTGTTCCTGCACGACGAGACCTTCATCAAGGTCAAGCCGACCATCATCTACGGCCTGTTCGCCGCGACACTGTTCGGTGGCCTGCTGATGGGCCGCTCCTTCATCGCCATCATGTTCGATCAGGTGTTCAATCTGACGCCGGCGGGCTGGCGGGCGCTCACCATCCGCTGGGCCGGCTTCTTCGTGTTCATGGCGGTACTCAACGAGGTGATCTGGCGCACCCAGAGCACCGACTTCTGGGTGGCGTTCAAGGCGTTCGGTGCGGTGCCGATCACTGCGTTGTTCGCGATGCTGCAGATGCCGCTGATCAACCGCCATTCATCGCGCCAGCCACCGACGAGGCGAGCGACACCGAGCGCGGCGATATCACGAAGGGGTAGATAGTGGTCCTCATGGTGAGGAGCGAGGCGATAGCCTCGCGTCTCGAACCATGGGGTTGTGCCTCGGACGCAGCGACGAAGGGTTAGTCTCACCCGTCATTGCGAGCGAAGCGAAGCAATCCAGTCCTCTTCTGCCGTTTCGTCTTGAGCAATGGCGATATCAAAGACGTGGATGGCCGGGACAAAAGGGCGTTCACGCCCGTCTTCGACGGGTTATGCCGGGCCATGACGCAGTCGGAGCTTCGCTCATAATGACGAAACAGAAATGCACCGGCATGGCTGCCGGTGCATTTTGCTGGATCGGTTCGCTGCAGGCAGAGTTACTTCTGCTTGGCGATGATCTGGTCCTTGATCCCGTCATAGGTCTTCTGCGGGATGATCTTCTTGTGCACGAGGTCGTCCTTGCCCTTGTAGGGCCGGCCCTTGATGATCGCGGCGGAGTACGCCTCGCCGATGCCCTTCAATTCCTTGAGCTGGTCGACGCTGGCCGAATTGATGTCGAGCAGATCCTTCTTCGGTTCGGCCTTGGCCGCCGGGGCCATCATCATCTTGTCGGACTTCGGCGCCATCTTGTCGCCGGTGGCCGGCTGGGTCGCCTGGGCGAACAGCGGCGAGGCGCTCATCAGGCCGAGCGCGAGCACGGCGGCAGTCAACGAAGCAAATTTCGAAGTACGCATGGGTGTCCCTCCAAGGACAGTGATTGCAACGCCCCCAAGCTATGTGCGGATTCGTGGCTGCGCCATGGCGGCGAAATGAACGGCAGATAAATCCGCGAAATTATTTTGGCGCGCAGCGCGGACCGGTTGGCCGCGCGATTACAGGCCGGCGCGTAGCGCCTTCTCGATCTCGGTCTTGAGCGTGCGCTCAAAATTCTCCGGGGTGATCGGGCCGATCAACTTGTAGGCGATGGTGCCGTCGCGGCCGACCACGAAGGTCTCCGGCACGCCGTAGACGCCCCATTCGATCGCGGCGCGGCCGTTGTCGTCAACGCCGACTGCGGCGAACGGGTTGCCGTAGCGGCCGAGGAAACGCCGGGCGTTGTCCGGCACGTCCTTGTAGTTGATGCCGAGCACGCGGATGCGCTTGTCCTGCGCCAGCCGCAGCAGCAGCGGCGCTTCCTCGTGGCAGGGAACGCACCATGAGGCCCAGACATTGATGACGCTGACCTGACCTTTGAACGCCGCGGGATCGAGGCCGGGCACCGGCTGGCCGTCAACGGCAAGGCCCGCCAGCGGCGGCAGCACGGTCTGCGGCGCGGGCCGCCCGATCAGCGCCGAAGGAATCCGCGAGTGATCGCCGGCGCCGAGGCCGAACCAGAACAGCAGCGCTATTGCTGTGAACGCGACCAGCGGCAGCGCGATCAGCCAGGAACGGCGGGTGCGGGCGGGCGGCTCGGTTGTGCTCATGACGGCTCGCCAGGACGCGACGAACGGCGGGTGATGCCGCTGGCTTCGAGCTCGCGCAACGTCTTCTCCTGATGGCGCTGGTCGATCACGATCCAGAGGATCAGTCCGATCACCACGACGGCGACCAGCCCGTAGGAGGCGAGGATGAAATCGGCATAGGGGCCGAGCGGAGCGAGAAGCTGCATCGGATCACATGCCCTGCCGGCTCGCCTGCATCATCTGCAGCGTGCGCACACGCCGCCGCAGCACCTCGTTGCGCATGGCGGCCAGATGCAGCGTGACGAACAAGAGAGAGAAGCCGAGCGCCATGATCAGCAGCGGAACGAGGAAGGCGCGGTCGAGCGTCGGTCCGCCCATGCGGATCACCGAGGCGCCCTGATGCAGCGTGTTCCACCAGTCGACCGAGAACTTGATGATCGGAATGTTGACCGCGCCGACCAGCGTCAGCACGGCGGCGGCGCGCGCCGCGCGCGAGGGGTCCTCGACCGCGCGCCACAGCGCGATCAGGCCGAGATACATCAGGAACAGCACCAGCACCGAGGTCAGCCGCGCGTCCCACTGCCAGTAGGTGCCCCACATCGGACGGCCCCACAGCGAGCCGGTTACCAGCGCAAGGAAGGTGAAAGCGGCGCCGATCGGCGCGGCCGCCTTGGCCGAGACGTCGGCGAGCGGATGGCGCCACACCAGCGTGCCGAGCGCCGACAGGCTCATCACGCCCCACACGAACATCGACAGCCACGCATTGGGCACGTGGATGAACATGATCTTCACAGTCGCGCCCTGCTGATAGTCGTCCGGCGCGAGCCATGACTGATACAGCCCGAGCGCAAGCAACAGCGCGGTCGCGATCGCGAGCCACGGCAGCACGCGCGCCGTAAAGGCGAGAAAACGCGTCGGGTTGGCAAGGTCGATCAGCGGCATGATGGTCCTGACAGCATGGTGTCCTGATAGTCGCGCCCGGCGCGGGAGGCAATGCAGGAAGGCGTCAAACAAGATGAATTCGGATGCCGCGCGCCGCTGTGCCGCATTGTTCGATCCTTAGCTCTGCCCTTGCCGCAGCGCGGCAGCGGCGGCGAACGGGCCGATCACCAGGCTCGCCAGCGACAGCGCGCACAGGATCGAGAACGAAGTGCCGAACTTCGCCGGTTCCAGGATGGCGGTGTTGGAGGCGGCGACCCCGAAGATCAGGATCGGAATCGACAGCGGCAATACGAGGACGGCAAGCAGCAACCCGCCGCGGCGCAGCGTCACCGCGAGCGCGGCGCCGATCATGCCGGTGAAGGTCAGCGCCGGCGTGCCGGCCAGCAATGTCAGCGCCACAGCGAAGGTCGCCCGCGGTTCGAGGTTGAGCAGGATGCCGAGGAACGGCGTTGCCACGATCAGCGGCAGGCCGGTGGCGAGCCAGTGCGCCAGCGCTTTCGCGGCGCAGGAGAGCTCCAGCGGCACCCGCCCCATGGTGATGAGATCGAGCGAGCCGTCGTCGAGATCGGCGGTGAACAGGCGCTCGAGCGTGAGCAGGCTCGCCAGCATCGCGCCGAGCCACAGCACTGCAGGACCGAGCCGCTGCAGCAGCGGAATGTCGGGGCCGAGCGCGAACGGCATCAGCACCACCACGGTGAGGAAGAACAGCACGCCGATCGGCGCGCCGCCGCCGACGCGCACGGCGATGCGCAGATCGCGCCTGATCAGTGCGGAGAGCGCGCTCATGCTGCGCCTTTCTTTTCTCCCTCTCCCCTTGCGGGAGAGGGTGCTGAGCGGCGAAGCCGCGAAGCGGGTGAGGGGTGTTCACGCCGATCGGAGCAGCTTCCCCTCACCCGGCTCAGTTTCGCTGCGCTCAACTTCACCACCCTCTCCCGCAAGGGGAGAGGGAAACACGACGGCTGCCACTGAGTATTCATCACGCCGCTCCGATCCGTAGCTCATTGGCGGCGATGCCGAGCGGGGTGTGGGTCGCGGCGGCAATCAGGCCCCCAGTGGCAAGATGCGCGGTCATGATGGTCGCGAAGATCGCCTGTCCCGCGGTGTCGAGCGCGGAGGTCGGCTCGTCCAGCAGCCACAGCGGCCGTTTCACCGCCAGCAGCCGCGCCATCGACAGCCGGCGTCGCTGTCCGGCGGACAGGTACGCCGCCGGCAGGTCGGCGACATGGCCGAGCCCGGCGGCCTTGAGGCTGGCAACGAGATCCTCGCCGTCGCCGCCGAGATAATCCTGCCAGAAGGCGAGGTTCTCCCGCGCCGTCAGCGCGCCCTTGATCGGGTCGCGATGGCCGAGATAGTGCGCCTGTTCGGCGAGGGTCAACTCGGTGTCGCCGCCCTCCAGCGCAACGGTGCCGCCGGAGATCGGCAGCAGCCCGGCGATGATCCGCAGCAGCGAGGATTTGCCGGCGCCATTGGCCCCGGTGATGGCGAGCGCGGTGCCGGCGGCCAGCGCAAAATCGAGGCCGGCGAAGATTTCCCGCCCGCCACGCACGCATGTCACGCTCCGCCCGTATAGCTGCATTTCATTTTCCGAAAACTTGAGGAGAGTCAGGCCTGTCGCGGAGACATAACAGCCTGTCCGAAAGGCAAAGCGACCATTGTCGTGTGGCGGATAGATTGGAAACGCTCTATAAAACCGGAACTTGGTGCAGCACACAATGCACCCAAAGCAAGCCGGCGGATGCCAATCCGTAACGGTGTTTTAATACCTGCAAAAAGGTCATCCTCGTAACTCGGGACTTTACTCATGCCTTCGCTCGACAGCTTTAAAAGTCAGAAAACACTCAAGGTGGGAGGCAAGACCTATGTCTATTACAGCCTCCCGGCGGCGGAAAAAAACGGGCTCAAGGGAATCTCGCGGCTGCCTTATTCGATGAAGGTGCTGCTTGAGAACATGCTGCGCAACGAGGACGGCCGCACCGTCAAGAAGGAAGACATCGTTGCTTTCTCGCAATGGGCCAGGAAGCGCAAGCTGGAACACGAAATCGCTTTCCGCCCCGCGCGCGTGCTGATGCAGGACTTCACCGGCGTGCCGGCGGTGGTTGACCTTGCCGCGATGCGCAACGCGATGAAGACGCTCGGCGGCGATGCCGAGAAGATCAACCCGCTGGTGCCGGTCGATCTGGTCATCGACCACTCGGTGATCGTCAACTTCTTCGGTGACAACAAGGCGTTCGGCAAGAACGTCCAGGAAGAATACAAGCAGAACCAGGAACGCTACGAATTCCTGAAATGGGGCCAGAAGGCATTCTCGAATTTCTCGGTGGTGCCGCCCGGCACCGGCATCTGCCATCAGGTCAATCTCGAATATCTGGCGCAGACGGTCTGGACCCGGAAAGAGAAACTCACCATCGGCAAGAAGAAGGGCACCTTCGAGGTCGCCTATCCCGACACGCTGGTCGGCACCGACTCGCACACCACCATGGTCAACGGTCTTGCCGTGCTCGGCTGGGGCGTCGGCGGCATCGAGGCCGAGGCCGCGATGCTCGGCCAGCCGCTGTCGATGCTGCTGCCGGACGTGGTCGGCTTCAAGCTCAAGGGCCAGCTCAAGGAAGGCGTCACCGCGACCGACCTCGTGCTCACCGTCACGCAGATGCTGCGCAAGCAGGGCGTGGTTGGCAAGTTCGTCGAGTTCTTCGGCCCCGGTCTCGATCATCTGTCGGTCGCCGACAAGGCCACCATCGGCAACATGGCGCCGGAATATGGCGCGACCTGCGGCTTCTTCCCGGTCGACAAGGAAACCATCGAGTATCTGAAGA
>CAYLLZ010000007.1:0-161299 GCA_964384815.1 uncultured Afipia sp.
CGTAAAGCAAGGGGGGCGCACCGAAATGCTCGTCCCGTTCCGGCCCCGCCCACACCGCTGAAAGCGGGATCATGTGGGCGAAATTCAAAGTGCTGATGGGTGGCTGGCGGACGTTGGCATAGGCATGGCCGGGCAAGCTGCCGAGCCAGGCGTCCACGGCGTTGACGGTCTCGACCATGGCGGTGAAGTCGCGGCCCTGAATGACCTTCTCGACCAGTCGCAATTTCTCGTCGGCAAGACGCGGATCGGCGTCCCACACCGCGATTGTGGCCGTCACATAGGCCATGCCCGCCACGTCGGCCCCAAGCTCCTGCAAGGCCATATCGGCGTCGAGCGCCTTGTTCGCGGCGTCGGTATCGACAAGCGCCGACGCCTCGTTGGTCATCACTTCCTTGAGGATGGCCGCGATGCTCTTGCGCTTCGCGAACCATTGCCGCCGGATTTTGGTCAGCAGCCTGGTCGCATCCACCTTGTCGAGCAGGATCGCGCGGGTGCTCCACCTGTAGGGAAAGGCCAGCCGGTTGAGGTCGTCCAGCAGGCCGGGCGTCGTCACCGTAGGAAAGCCGGTGACGGTGAGAATGCGCAGATGCTCGTTGCCAAGGCGCGGCTCCAACCCGCCGGTGAGCGGTTGGTCAGCCAGAAGCGCGTCGAGATAGATGGGGGCTTCCGGGACGCGTACACGGTGGCGCTTCGTGGAAACGCAGGAATGCAGATAGGTCAGCGTCTCGCTGTCATCGAGCCAGTTGCATTCGGGCATGAAGCCGTCGAGCAACGCCAGCACGCGGTCGGTGCGGTCAGTGAAGGTGCGCAGGATCTCATGCGGATCGACGCCGGAGCGCTCGCGGCCCTCGTAAAGCCATGTCTCGGCGCGTGCCGCTTCCTCGGCCGGCGGGAGGAACAGGAAGGTGAGGAAATAGGACGACACGAAATGCGCGCCGGCTTCCTCGAAATCGGCCTTGCGCTCGGCATCGACCAGGCCGGAAGCCGGATCGGGAAACTGGCTCGCGGGATAGGTCGCAGCTTCGGAGCGCTGCGCCTCCACGAAAATGCTCCAGCCGGAACCGAGACGGCGGAAGGCGTTGTTGATGCGGCCGGCGACGGCGACCAGCTCGGCCGCGACGGCGGAATCGAGATCGGGACCGCGAAAGCGCGCCGTGCGCTGGAACGAGCCGTCCTTGTTCAGCACGACGCCTTCGGTGACGAGCGCGACCCATGGCAGGAAGTCGGCCAGGCGGTTGGCAGAGCGGCGATATTCGGCGAGGTTCATCATAGCTGCGGCTCCTCAGACCGACAGATTGCCGGGGATGCGCAGATGGCGGCGGCCGACCTCGACGAAGAGCGGATCGCGCTTGGCGGCCCAGACCGCCGCGAAATGCCCGACAGCCCAGATGAGCAGTCCAACCAGCCAGAGGCGCAGGCCGAGGCCTACGGCCCCGGCCAGCGTCCCATTCAAGGTCGCAATGGAACGCGGCGCGCCGCCGAGCAAAATGTGCTCGGTCAGCGCGCGGTGGACCGGGACGGTGAAGCCCGGCACGTCGAGTTGCTCGAAGCCCGCCATCAGACAAGCGCCCCGCCGCCGAACGAGAAGAAGGACAGGAAGAACGAGCTGGCCGCGAAGGCGATCGACAGGCCGAAGACGATCTGGATCAACTTGCGGAAGCCGCCCGAGGTATCGCCGAAAGCGAGCGCCAGGCCGGTCGCGATGATGATGATGACGGCGACGATCTTGGCCACTGGCCCTTCGATCGACTGGAGGATTTTCTGAAGTGGCGCTTCCCACGGCATCGACGAACCGGACGCGTGGGCGGCCGGGATGAGGATCAGGTTGACGTAGGTGAAAGCGGCGGCGGTCGCGATCGTGCGGCGCACGCGCATGGTGGTGTGGATCATGCGGATTCTCCTGTGCTGGTAGGGATGGCCAAAGGGATGGCTTGGGTGATGCGGTAGTCGCCGTCGGCGCCGAGCCCTTCGACGCGGGCGAGTTCGACGAGCCGGCGCGCGGAGCCGCGGCCGGAAAGGACGGCGACAAGGTCGATGGTCTCGGCGATCAGGGCGCGCGGCACGGTGACGACGGCTTCCTGGATGAGCTGTTCGAGCCGGCGCAGAGCCCCGATGCCGGTGCCGGCGTGGATGGTGCCTATGCCGCCGGGGTGGCCGGTGCCCCAGGCTTTGAGCAGATCGAGCGCTTCAGCCCCGCGTACCTCGCCGATCGGGATGCGGTCGGGCCGCAGGCGCAGCGAGGAGCGCACGAGATCGGAGAGCGTCGCTACGCCATCCTTTGTCCGCATGGCGACAAGGTTCGGCGCGGCGCATTGCAGCTCGCGCGTGTCCTCGATGATGACGACGCGATCGGCGGTCTTCGCCACTTCGGCGAGGAGCGCATTGGTCAGGGTGGTTTTGCCGGTCGAGGTGCCGCCGGCGACAAGAATGTTGGCGCGCGCCACGACGGCTTCGCGCAGGGTCGCGGCCTGCTCGGCGGTCATGATCCCGGCCGCCACGTAGTCCGCGAGCGTGAAGACGGCGACGGCAGGCTTGCGGATGGCGAAGGCAGGTGCCGCGACGACGGGCGGAAGAAGCCCCTCGAACCGCTCGCCGCTCTCGGGCAGTTCGGCCGAGACGCGCGGGCTTCGGGCGTGAACCTCCGCGCCGACATGGTGCGCAACCAGGCGCACGATGCGCTCGCCATCGGCGGCGGACATCGTCTCGCCGGTATCGGCCAGACCTTCGGAAAGACGATCGACCCAGATACGGCCATCCGGGTTCAGCATCACCTCGACGACGGCGGGCTCTTCCAGAAAGCGGGCAATGGCAGGGCCGAGCGCGGTGCGCAGCATCCGCGCGCCGCGTGCAATGGCTTCTGGTTTTTGGTGGTTGGCAGTCATGTCGGCCCCGTTCGTTCACGAGGCGCAACAGACAGTCCCCGGATTGGGGTCGATTAAAAGAGCCGCAAATCAGGCCGGTTCAACAAGTATCGAAGGGCGTGCGGGGGTCGGCGGCCATCGGCGGCGAATAGGACGGGTGAAGTGCGCGAGCGTTCAGCGCTTGAAGCAAATCATAGCATCGTGTGTCGCCATCAAATCGGCTAACCAAAAGAGAACATGATTGCACGAACTGGATTTGCGTAGATGAAGAGTATTAGGCTTTCGATCATGGCGTTGACGCTTCTCGCCCTTGCCGGCTGCACTGAGGATACCGGCGCGGCGGGGGCTGGAAAGGACGTGCCGGAAGCAGTGCCGGTGTTGGTTCGCAACAGCGTGAGAACCGATGTTGCGTTGGAGGCGCTGATGCAGGGGAAATTGGTGGTGGATCGAAACGGGTGCCTGCGCATTGGCGGTGCGGAAGGGCCTTTCGTGATCTGGCATCATGATAGCCGCATCGAGCGCACCGAGGATGGCCGCATCAAGATCACGGACGGCTACAGCGGCAATACCGCCTATGTCGGAGATGAGATCGCCATGGGCGGCGGTCAAGGGAATCGGGTTCCGCCCGCGACGGGTGGACGGGCCGAAGTGCCGTCGAATGTGACGGAGCCGATCCCGGCAGCTTGCGCTGCGGGAGAAATCTGGACGGCTGGTCGCCTTATGACCGAGGCGGAGCGTCAACGGTTGCCGAAGGGCTAGGTGGTGTTTCTGCCGCGGAATCTAGCATCGCCTCTGGCGGCACGTCCCGCGACAACTCCTTGAGGAACCTGTCACCGCTTGCCAATCGGCGGCCGAGTGTCTGCATGAAACCCTTGAACCGCTCTGCGCCCTTTGCCTTGGCGGAAGCTTGAGCACCGTCAGCCACTGGCGGCGTGACCAAAAGCCAGAATTGGACGAATAGCGAGACCGCTTCGCCGAGCACGGCGAGATCTTCATCTAGCCCATCGATCTGGCGGCCGAGCTTGTCGAGACGGCGCGACATTGCCGCCTCCAGCTTCTCGCTCGTGTCGCCCGACAGGAAGGATGCGACAGCGGCTTCGACGATAGCCGATTTTGAGACCTTGCGGCGCAGTGACAGCGCCTCGATCTGTTTGAGCAAGGCAGGGTCGAAATAGACATTCATGCGGGTGCGGGTCGTCATGGCGTGTTCCTCAAAGCTCTATGCCGTCGCCTGGGTCCAGGGATGCTTGCCGCGCGATTCCGCGCATCCGTGCGCGCATGGCGTTGGCCTTGGCGGCGTCCACGTCGGGTTCGTCGTCGAGAAGCTCGAACTCCTGTGCCGGCGACGGGGGCGGCGGGATGATTTCCTCATGCTCGGGCAATTCCGGCTCACGGCGGATGCCCGCATTGGCCGGGTCGCCATCGGCGTTGCCGGCATTGGCGCCGGATGCTTCACCCGCCGCTGCGACAACACAAGCCGACCAATCGTCCGATGCGGAAGGGTTTGCGGCAGACGCCAGGGCGGCAAGGTCGGGCGGGGTCAGGATACGCTCCTGCAACCGCCGATCCTCGAAATAGCGCGCCTTGCTGGCGCGGATCGGCGGTGTTCCGGCCACCATGACGATTTCATCGCTAGGCGGGAGTTGCATGATTTCGCCGGGGGTCAGCAGCGGCCGCGCCGTCTCCTGCCGCGACACCATGAGATGGCCGAGCCATGGCGAAAGCCGGTGGCCTGCATAGTTGGTGGAATCGCGCATCTCCGTTGCCGTGCCGAGCGCGTCGCTGACCCGCTTTGCCGTCCGCTCGTCATTCGCCGCAAAGCTGACCCGCACATGGCAGTTGTCGAGGATCGAATTGTTCTGGCCATAGGCGCGCTCGATCTGGTTGAGGCTCTGCGCGATCAAAAAGCCTTTGATGCCGTAGCCCGCCATGAAGGCGAGTGCGGATTCAAAGAAGTCGAGCCGGCCGAGCGCCGGAAACTCGTCCAGCATTAACAGCAGTCGGTGGCGTTTGCCGGAGGTGGTTAGCTCTTCTGTCAGCCGCCGACCGATCTGATTGAGGATCAGGCGGATCAGCGGTTTGGTGCGATTGATGTCGGATGGCGGCACGACAAGGTAGAGGCTGACCGCCTTCTTGCCGCCGACGAGATCGGCAATCCGCCAGTCGCACCGTGCCGTGACGCGCGCCACGACCGGATCGCGGTAGAGGCCGAGAAAGCTCATGGCAGTGGAGAGCACGCCCGACCGCTCGTTGTCGGATTTGTTCAGCAGTTCACGGGCGGATGACGCGATGACGGGATGGACGCCGGCTTCGCCGAGATGCGGCGTGTCCATCATGGCGCGCAATGTCGCTTCGACCGGGCGGCGCGGATCGGACAGGAAGTTGGCGACGCCGGCCAGCGTCTTGTCCTTCTCCGCGTAGAGGACATGCAGGATCGCGCCGACCAGCAGGCTGTGGCTGGTTTTTTCCCAGTGGTTGCGCTTGTCGAGGCTGCCTTCGGGATCGACCAATATGTCGGCGATGTTCTGTACGTCGCGGACTTCCCATTCGCCTTGGCGCACCTCCAGCAAGGGATTGTAGGCCGATGACTGCGCGTTGGTCGGATCGAACAGCAGGACGCGGCCGTGCCTGGCTCGGAATCCCGCCGTCAGCGTCCAGTTCTCGCCCTTGATGTCGTGGACGATACAGCTTCCCGGCCAGGTCAGCAGCGTCGGCACCACAAGGCCGACACCCTTGCCGGATCGCGTCGGCGCGAAGCACAAGACATGCTCCGGACCGTCATGGCGTAGGTAGTCGTGATCGTATTTTCCAAGCACCACGCCATCGGGACCGAGCAGGCCGGCCGAGCGGATTTCCTTGTCCTCAGCCCATCTTGCCGAGCCATAGGTCGCGACGTTTCCGACCTCGCGCGCCCGCATGATTGACATGGTGATGGCGACGACGATGGCGAGGAATCCGCCTGACACCGCAATGATGCCGCCCTCCGTGAAGACCGCAGGCGCGTAGGCGTCGAAGGAAAACCACCACCAGAAGAAGGCCGGGGGATAATAGACCGGCCAACCTGCCAGCTCGAACCACGGGCTGCCAAGCTGGGGCTGAAAGCCGAGACGCCAAGCAGTCCATTGCGTCGCTGCCCACATCATCACGAACACGATGGTCAGGACGACGGTAATCTGACCCCAGAGAATTCGGCCACCACGCATACAGGCTCCAATCGGCAAAAATGTTGGAGCCGATCAGAGAATGGGGGATTTCGGGACGTGCAACAGCTAAGGCGATGCCGGAGAGCAACCGGATAGTATCGGCGGCGAATAGGCGGGTTTCTATTGCGCCGATACGTCTGAATTTATTCAGACGAGCAGCGGGAAGTCAGTTCGATGGCATTGATCGCCGCATCTTCGTAGCCAGAGCGAACAGGTTTCGGAGCGATGCGCTGCGATTTTGCGGCAACCAGACGGCGGAGAAGACAACCGGCTCCGGCTCGTCGGTGATCGGCAGAAACGTGACGCCAGCGGCTGGGGAAAGCTGGCTCGCGGCTCCCAGGAGCGTGATGCCGAAGCCCTGCGCCACCATGGACAGAAGCGTGCCGCGCTCCACCTCGAAACGCTGGATGGCGGGCGGCGGCCAGCCCCCGGCGAGGCGCAAGACGATATGATCGTGGACCTGCGGTCCCGTTCCGCCATGACGA
Source organism: uncultured Afipia sp. (assembly GCA_964384815.1). GTDB lineage: Bacteria > Pseudomonadota > Alphaproteobacteria > Rhizobiales > Xanthobacteraceae > Afipia. The sequence goes on from CAYLLZ010000007.1 coordinate 6,550, forward strand.
ACGAGAAAGGTCTCGTCCGCCAGATCGGACCAGATGACGCCCGACCGTCCAGCCAGTCGGTGATTGGATGGCAACGCCGCGACCAGCGGTTCGGTCCAGATCGGCCGGGAATGGCAATCGGGCAAATCGAAGGTGCCTACGAGGAATGCGACGTCAAGCCCGTGGGCGCGCAGATGCATGATTGCGTCGCGCGCCGATCGCTCTGCCACCTCGACGGCGATGGCGGGATATTGCGCACGGAATCGCGTCAGCAGATGGTCGAGAAAGCTGCCTGCGATCAGGCCATGGACGCCGATGTGTAGGCGGCCGCATTCTCCCGATGCCGCCAGGCTGGCGGTTTTCACGGCATTGTCGAGCTGGTCGACGCCGGCCGCAACACGCTCCACGAATTGGCGTCCTGCTTCGGTGAGCCGGACGCCGCGCGTGTTGCGCTCGAACAGCAGAATACCAAGCTCTTCCTCCAGCGCTCGAATTCGGGCGCTGACGCTCGACTGGCTGATGCCGAGCGCCTGTGCCGCATGATGGAAATTCAGACATTCGGCGACGGCTAGCGTCTGAATAAGGGATGCCATCGGGATACGCCCGCTGAACAGTTGGGGCGATTGACGCAGGGAAGTATCTTTCAGCCGCCGCCTGCGCATCCAAAGTCTCCTCTAACTGGCCGACAGTCGGCGAGTGCCGAACCACACAAGAAGAGCGAAAAGGCTGGCCGTACCGGCTTCGGACTTATTGATTGAGTGGAGGCCCCGCGCTGGATTCGAACCAGCGCTGCAAGGATTTGCAATCCTTTGCGTAACCACTCCGCCACGGGGCCGCATTCTCACGCCTCCTCTGCTGCGCGCTTCGAAAGATGAGCAAAAGTCTCGTCGCAGCGCTCAGCGAATAGACGGATTTCCTCGTCGGTGACGATCAGCGGCGGTAACACGCGGGTCACGTTGTCGCCGGCGGCTATGGTGAGCACCTTCGCATGTGCACGCAGGGCCTCGACGATTTCCTGAGGCTCGCGCATCGTTTTGATTCCGAGCATCAAGCCGCGACCACGCACCTCGACAATCAGCTTTGGATAGCGATCAGCCAAATTCTCCAACAGTGCGCGCAGCAAATCGCTCTTGCGTTTGATCTCAGCGAGCAACGGCGTGTCCATCACGATGTCGAGCACCGCATTAGCGACAGCCCCCGCGAGAGGATTTCCGCCGAATGTCGATCCGTGCGCGCCCGGCATCATGCCGAATGCCGCGCTCCGGGTGGCGAGGCACGCGCCGATCGGAAAGCCCCCGCCAAGCCCCTTTGCCAAGCTCATAATGTCAGGAACGACGCCCGATTCCTGATGCGCAAACAGATAGCCGGTCCGACCCATGCCACACTGTATTTCGTCAAAGATCAGCAGAAGGCCGCGTTCGTCACAAAGTTCGCGGAGCTGGCGCAGAAAGCTGTGACTGACCGACCTGATTCCGCTTTCGCCCTGAATGGGCTCGATCATGATGGCGGCGGTTTCTGACCAGATGCGGGCGCGGACAGCCTCGATGTCTTCGAGCGGACACTGATCGAACCCGTCGACAGTGGGGCCGAAGCCGTCGAGATATTTGCGGTTCCCGCCAGCGGCCATCGTCGCCAGCGTTCGACCGTGGAACGCACCTTCAAAGGTGATGATGCGCCAACGCTGGGGATGCCCGTGTGCATCGTGGTGCCTACGCGCGATCTTGATCGCGCATTCATTGGCCTCGGCACCGGAGTTCGCAAAGAATGCAACGTCGGCGAAACAGGCAGCCGTCAGGCGTTCCGCCAGCCTCTCCGTTTCAGAAATCCGATAGACATTGGACAGGTGCCAGAGCTTGCGGCCTTGGCGCTCCAGCGCTCTGACTAGATGCGGATGTGAATAGCCAAGCGCATTGACGGCGATGCCCGCGCCGAAATCGAGATAGCGTTCACCATTCACCGTAGTCAGCCATGGGCCTTCGCCATGGTCGAACAGCATGGATGCCGGCTGGAACACGGGAAGAAGCGCATTGCTCACGCCAGGCCCTCCACGGTGAGGAAGGGATTGTCCTGCTGCGCCGCCCCTGCCAGTCCCCGCCAGCGGGGAGAATCCTGACGGATCGCGACGAGCGCCGCGACCAGGGCGTTCTCGTCCTCGTCGGTATGGAGCGGGGTTGGCGTAATGCGCAGGCGCTCCGTTCCACGCGGCACGGTCGGATAGTTGATCGGCTGAATGTAGATGCCGTATTCGGCCATGAGCTGGTCGGTGATCGCTTTTGCCAGCGCAGCATCACCGATCATCACTGGCAAGATGTGGCTGGGGCTCGGCAGAACGGGGATGCCATTCGCCAACATCCTGGCTTTGAGCGATGCAGTTCGCCTTGCAAGCGCCAGCCGGGACGATCCGTCTTCCTTCAGGTGATGCAAGGCCGCGCGAATCCCGGCGACGACGGACGGCGGCAATGCGGTGCTGAAAATGAAACCGGGCGCAAAACTGCGAACGAAATCGACCGCATCGAGGCTGCCAGCAATGTAGCCCCCAATCGAGCCGAAGCCCTTGCTGAGCGTCCCTTGGAACATGTCGATGCGTTCAAGAAGGCCATCCCGCTCGGCAACACCAGCGCCCCGCGCGCCGTAAAGGCCAACGGCATGGACTTCATCGACATAGGTGAACGCATTGTGCTCTTCGGCTAGGTCACAGATCGCTTCCATCGGCGCGAAGTCGCCATCCATGGAATAGCAGCTCTCGAAGCAGATCAGCTTTGGCCGGTATTTGCAGACCGAGGCGAGCTGCCGTTCGAGATCATGCCAGTCGTTGTGTGCGAACACCCGCTTTTCCGCGCCCGAGCGGCGAATGCCTGCGATCATCGACGCATGGTTCAGCGCGTCGGAAAAGATCACGCATCCCGGCAGGAAGCGGCCAAGCGATGAAAGCGCGGCATCGTTCGCCACATAGCCAGATGTGAACAGCAAGGCGGATGGCTTGCCGTGCAGGTCGGCAAGCTCCCGTTCGAGCAGGACGTGTTCATGGCTGGTGCCGGAGATGTTGCGCGTTCCGCCTGCGCCCGCGCCATATTGTTCTAATGCGCCGCGCGCCGCGCCGATGACTTCAGGGTGTACGCCCATCGACAGATAATCGTTCGAGCACCAGATCGTGACGCGCCTGCCAGTCCGATGATCGAAGGCATGAATGCCGCTCTGCGCTTCCCGTTCAAGATCAGCGAAGACGCGATAGCGTCCCTCTCGGTGCAATTGCGCCAGCTCATTGGTGAAGAAATCCCGATAATTGAACAGGGTCATTGAGAGGGCTCCTTGCAGGCGGGACCAAGCGTTTCAATGACACTGGCAAGCTGCATTTCGTGTTCGTCCTCAGCCATGGTTCGCCCGAGAATATCGAGCACAATGGTGGCGGCGCGGCGCGCGGCGTCGACCAGCGTGAGATCCCGCGCGAGGCTTGCGGTCAGAAGGCCGGTGTAGAGATCGCCTGTCCCGACCGGCACCATCGGCAAGCGCGGCGATGTCAGCCGCGTGCAGGACTTGTCCTCGAACACGATATTCTCCAGCGAGCCGTCCGGCGTGTCAGAGAGTGTGCATCCGGTGACGACCAGCCGCGCTCCGCGCTGTGCCTGTATTTTCAGAACGGCCGCCTCAAGCGCGCGCCATGACGATAGCTGGCTGCCTGCGATCAGCCCGACCTCGAATTGGTTGGGAGTCAGCAGATCGGCCAGCGGGACAAGCTTATCGCACAGGCACTCGACTACCTGATCGGCCACGAAGACACCGAGATTGGCATCTCCCATGACAGGATCGCAGATGTAGGTGATGTCGGGGTTGATCTGCCTTGCCCGCTTGACGAAAGCGGCCACGACGTCGCCGTTGGCGCGAGAACCGAGATAGCCAGAGACGATATAGCGGCTCGTCTCGACCAGCCCGCGTTCCTCGACCCCGCGCAACAGGTCGCCAACAAGTTCTGGCTCCAGCACCCGTCCGCGCATGGTTTCGAAGCCGGGATGGTTGGAGAGCAGAGTGGTCGGCACCGCCGCGACGTTCAATCCGTGCGCCTGCATGGGCAGAACGGCGGCGCTGTTGCCGACATGCCCATGCACGACCTGGCTCTGGATCGAGATGATGGAGGTCGTCATGGGCATCGTGCGGCGTTTCACTTCGCGGCTCCCTCGCTCACGGACAGGTCGGAGGGCTCGCGGCGCGGCAGGCGACCGTTGAGAACGAGGTAGGCGACGAGGCCGATCAGCAACCCCCAGAATGCCCCGCCGATGCCGAGCAGCTTGATGTTCGCGGCAGACGCAAGGAAGGTTATCAGCGCGGCCTCGCGGGACGTCGGGTCGGCCATCGCCCCGGCAAGGCTACCGCCGATAGTGCCAAGGAGCGCCAGACCGGCGAGCGTGGTGATGAAGGTCGCGGGAAACGCCATGAAGACGGCGGCCAGGGTCACACCGAACACGCCGACCAGCACATAGAAGCAGCCAGCCGCAATCCCGGCGATCCAGCGTTTAGACGGGTCTTCATGCGCTTCTTTGCCCGTGGCGATCGCCGCTGTGATGGCGGCGACGTTGAAGGCATGGGAGCCGAATGGGGCCATGATGAGCGAGCCGAGGCCCGTCACGGTCACGATGGGATTTGCGCTCGTCTTGAAGCCATCGTTCCGTAAGACAAGCATTCCCGGCATATATTGGCCGGTCAGAGTAATCAGGAACAGCGGCAGCGCGACGGACAGCAGCGCATTCAACGAAAATTCCGGCATGGTGAAGACTGGAGCCGCGAATTCGAGCTTCAAGTCGGACAGATCGACGCGACCTTGCGTCAAGAGGAAGGCGAGCCCGAGAACCAGAATGCCGACCACGGCATACCGAGCGGAGAACCGCTTCAACGCGACGTAGGCGACGATCAGCAGGCCGACCAGCAGCGGATCGACGCTCGCGCCGCCAAAAGCCCCGATGCCGAATTGCAGCAGAATGCCAGCCAGCAGGCCCGAGGCGATTCCCGGCGGGATCAGGCGGATGACCTTCTCGAAATAGCCGGACATGCCGAGCGCGACGAAGGCTGCCGCCGAGATCATGTAAGCGCCGACCGCTTCCGCATAGGGCGTTGTCGCAAGCGCGGTGACGAGAAACGCCGCTGCCGGTGTCGACCATGCCGTGATGATAGGTTCGCGATAGCGCAAGCTGAGGAATAGTCCCGTCAATCCGACGCCGATAGAAACCGACCAGACCCAGGATGCCGTGAGTTCCGGGCTTAGCCCTGCGATCTTCGCTGCCTGAAAGACCAGAATGAACGTGCCGCCATAGTTGACGATGACGGAGATCAGGCCCGCGACGATTGGATGGGTTAGATCGTTGAGGCGGATAGGTGAAGGCGAGGAACGAGACGACATAATCCTGAGGAGTCTCCTGTGGTTAGGGGGCACGGCGAACAAGGTGCATTGACATTTAGCCAATTAATGGCCTGATGTGCCCATCCACTTTCCTCAATGAGATCAGACCATTTGTTCAAGCACTCCCAACTCGAATCCGTGAAGGCATGGGTTGCCCACCCGGCCCATGCGGCGATGCCGCTTCACGCGCGGATTCAGCGGGCGATCCGCCAACTGATCGTCGACGGTGCACTTGGACCGGGCAAGCCGCTGCCCGCTTCACGCGCACTCGCCAAATCGCTGGGGGTTTCGCGCGATACGATCGAAGCGGCCTATGCCCAGCTTCACGCCGAAGGCTTTATCGACCGGCGCGTCGGCAGCGGCAGCTTCGTCTCGGAGATGACGGAGTTCACGCCCGGTCGCCGTCTGTCCCAGCGGGACACGCTCTTGCGCAACCAGGCTCCCAATCTCAGCAAGCGCGGCGCGGCGATGTTCCGCAGCGGCGGTGTTCGCGAGATGCTGTCACCGCGGCCGTTCGCCCATGGCGTGCCGGAAACCCGAACCTTCCCGCTTCAGCTCTGGGAACGTCTGGAGCGGCAGGTTCGCAAAGAGGTTGGCGCACAAACTCTGCTTCACGGCGATCCGCAGGGGACCGAGCCGCTTCGCCGCGCCATCGCGGACTATGTGAACCTCGAACGCGGCGCACGCGCCACGGCTGACCGTGTATTGGTGCTCACCAGTTCGCAACAGGCCATGTCGCTCTGCGCGAACATGCTGCTTGATCCCGGCGACCGGATATTTATTGAAGACCCTGCCTATTACGGCGCGCGCAAGGCGTTCGATGCGGCGGGACTGGAATGCATTCCCATCCGTGTCGACCGGCAGGGCATTATCGTCGATCAGGTTATGGCCGAGCAGCGCAGGGCAAAGGCGGTTTTCCTGACGCCTTCCCATCAGTTCCCAACCGGCGCGACGCTGGCGCTGGACCGTCGCCTGGCCCTGATCGAATGGGCGGCCCGGCATCAGACGTGGATTATCGAAGACGACTATGACAGCGAGTTCCACTATGCAGGCAAGCCGACAGCCTGCGTGCAGGGTCTCGATCCGCATGACCGCACCATCTACATCGGCACCTTCACCAAATCACTCTTTCCCGGTTTACGGATTGGCTATGTCGTGCTGCCGCCCCAGCTCGTAAAGCCGATGACCGTCGCGCGCACGCTGCTGGATGGCCATACGGCTCCTATGGCGCAACTCACGCTGGCCCGGTTTATGGAGGGTGGGCATTTCGGTGCGCACGTTCGGACTATGCGCGGCGTCTATGCCGAACGCCTCGACGTGCTGGCTGGCCTCGTGAGCAAGCACCTATCGGATTTCATCGAGCCGCGCGTTCCCATTGGTGGGCTGCAAATGCCCTGCGTGTTGACCTGCGATCTTTCGGAACGCACCGCCATCGACGCGGCGCGACGTGTCGGGATCGAGCTTCTTGGCTTGTCGGCGCTGCACGCTGCTGGCGATGGCAAAGCCGGTTTCCTGATGGGCTTTGCCGCCTACACGCCTCACGAAATCGAGGTTGCGGTCAGGAAGCTGGAGAATGCACTTCGGGCCGTGACAAAGCCATAGGACGTCCGGGCCGCCAGGGATCAGGATGATTGGTCTGGTTCGATGTCCATAAATGGCTGGACACAGCGAGCCATTATCTGGGTATCTGCGAGCCGACAAATCTACGATGCACCCTGCTCAGGAAGAGAGAACGGTCCATGCACAAAACAGCGTTGGCCATCCGGCACGTCCATTTTGAAGACCTTGGCATATTCGATGCGGTGCTGTTGGATGCTGGATACACCGTCCGCTATCATGATCTCGATGCAGACTCTTTCGCGACGCTCGATCCGCTAGGGCCGGATTTGCTGGTTGTCCTCGGCGGTCCTGTCGGAGTCTATGAAACTGAAGCCTATCCGTATCTCGCCGACGAAGCCGCTATTCTGGCGGCCAGGCTGGCTGCTCGCCGCCCGACGCTCGGCATCTGCCTCGGAGCGCAACAAATTGCCAGGGCGCTCGGCGCGGACGTGCGCCCCATGGGCCACAAGGAAATTGGATTTGCCCCACTCACACTGAATGATGCCGGACGGGTTGGGCCGCTTCGGCATCTGGAAGGTATTCCCGTGCTGCACTGGCATGGGGATGCCTTCCAAATTCCCGACAGGGCGGAGAATCTGGCGTCGACACCGCTCTGCGTAACTCAAGGATTTTCGCTTGGCTGTCATGTGCTTGCCTTGCAATTCCACCCGGAGGTTGATGTGACCGCCGGTATCGAGCGATGGCTGACAGGTCATGCGGCCGAGTTAGCCGGGGCCAGTATCGACCCGCGCGTGCTGCGCACCCACGCAGCGCAGATCGGACCGGAACTGCGCGAGGCTGGGCAAAAGATGCTGGCTGAATGGCTTCAAGGCATAGCCTGACGCTGGGCAATAACACATGGCATATCGCTCTTCCTGAATGAATGGTCTGAACAGCTTTCTAAAAGTGGAAGGGGGCAGCAGACCACGTTCATGATAGGTGCTGACGGAAGCCGCCGCGCCAAACCTGCGCAGCGAATAGCCAATTACCAGCATCTTGAAGGAGATCAGTGATGGAAACATCGGTCGCGCTGCACGCAGTCCAGAAAGTCCAATACGCAGGCGTGAACGCTGCCGGTTTGTCCGTCGCCGATGACGCTGTTGCCGCCGCCATCGCCAACGAGACAACACGGCAGCGCGAGTCCATCGAACTGATTGCCTCAGAAAATTTTGTGAGCCGGGCAGTGCTCGACGCGCAGGGGTCCGTGCTCACCAACAAATATGCTGAGGGCTATCCGCACCGCCGCTATTACGGCGGATGCGCGAATGTCGATGTCGTCGAGGATCTTGCAATTGCGCGCCTGAACCAGCTTTTCGGCAGCACCTACGCCAACGTCCAGCCTCATTCGGGTAGCCAAGCCAATCAGGCGGTATTTCTCGCGCTTCTCACGCCCGGCGACACGATCTTGGGGCTGGACCTTAAGGCTGGCGGCCATCTCACCCACGGCGCCCCGGTCAATATCTCCGGCCGTTGGTTCAATGTCGTCAGCTATGGCGTGGACCCCGAATCCCATCTCATCGACATGGGACAGGTGGCTGATCTTGCTCGCCAGCACCGGCCGAAGCTCTTGATCGCCGGCGGGTCAGCCTATCCGCGCATCATGGACTTTGCGCGCTTCCGCCAGATCGCTGACGAGGTGGGAGCGATCCTGATGGTCGACATGGCGCATTTCGCTGGGCTCGTCGCTGGCGATGCGTATCCGTCGCCAGTGCCCTTTGCCGATGTTGTCACGTCGACGACGCACAAGACGTTGCGTGGACCGCGCGGTGGATTCGTCCTGACCAACGACGCTGGAATTGCTAAGAAGATCAACTCGGCGGTCTTTCCCGGCCTGCAAGGTGGCCCGCTTATGCATGTCATAGCGGCAAAGGCCGTGGCGTTTGGGGAGGCGTTGGAGCCCTCGTTCAAGACCTATTCGCGGCGTGTCGTCGAGAATTGCCGCGTTCTCGTGCAAACGCTCACTGATGGCGGACTGGCGATCACCAGCGGCGGAACCGACTGCCATCTGGCGGTGGTTGATCTGCGTCCCCTCGGCGTCACCGGCAATATCGCCGAAAAAGCTCTGGAATCGGTCGGTATTACCCTCAACAAGAATGCAATCCCGAACGATCCAGAAAAGCCCATGGTAACATCGGGCATCCGGGTCGGTAGCGCGGCGGGAACCTCGCGCGGCTTCGGACCTGATGAGTATCGGCAGATCGCCGCTCTGATCCTCGACACCCTGCACTCCGTCCGCGCCGGGACGCTCGATGCTGACCGGGAGCTTATCAGCAACCGGGCGCGCAGCCTCGTAGCGTGCTTTCCGTTGCCTTACTGATCGCCGCGATGTGGGAGCCTGTTCTGATATGACAGCATCGTTGAGCGTCGATCTTTCATCGGAAGACGTAGCGCGCTTCGGGAACGATCCCGCTCGCGCCTTTGCCGCCAACCTGCAAAATGTGCAAGAACGCATCGTGGCAGCCTGCCAACGCTGTGGGCGCAGCCCTGACGATGTGCGCCTGCTGCCCGTCACCAAGACGGTTCCGGCGCATATCCTACGGCTTGCCTATGCTGCCGGGATTTCCGACTTCGGGGAAAACAAGCTCCAGGAGGCCCGCGACAAGCAGGCTGTCCTCAGCGATCTGGCCATCCGTTGGAAGATCATCGGCCACCTCCAGACCAACAAGGTGAAGTATCTCGTTCGGCTGGCATCGGAGTTCCACGCGCTCGACAGCTTCCGGCTGGCCGAGGAACTGAACCGCCGGCTCGATGCCCTGGATCGCGATCTGGACGTGTTCGTGCAGGTCAACACCTCTGGCGAGGAAAGCAAATATGGTCTGCACCCCGACAACCTCATGCCGTTCGTCGAGCGCCTGTCGGAATATCCTCGACTCAAACCGCGCGGTCTCATGACACTGGCGATCTTCAGTGCGGAGACGGAGCGTGTGCGCACCTGCTTCCGGTTGCTGCGCGATCTGCGGGATCGCGCCATCGCAGTTCATCCCGGCCTCACGCAGCTTTCCATGGGCATGTCGGGGGATTTCGAAATTTCGATTGAGGAGGGCGCGAATGTTGTGCGGGTCGGACAGGCCATCTTCGGCGCACGCCCAACTGGAAACGCCTATTATTGGCCGGGCTTCGCTTAAGACCTTAACCCAGTGACGGCAGATTGCGGGGGCACGCCTGGATCAATGTGGGTCTGCGAGCCTTCGCATTGAAAAAGCCAAGCCCGTCAGGCTGATGGGATGTGAAGAAAGCGGAAATGGAATCGGCGTATCTAATCGTTGCCCTGGGAGCGGTGGTTGCGGGCTTTGTGCAAGGGCTTTCGGGTTTCGCCTTCGGCATGGTCGCCATGTCGTTTTGGGCCTGGGTCTTGGAGCCCCGGCTAGCGGCCGCCTTGGCGGTTTTCGGTGCGCTGACAGGGCAGACCCTCGCAGCCATTTCCGTGCGGCGCGGCTTCAGTCTGCACCTGCTTCTGCCTTTCATCGTCGGCGGCTTGGCGGGTATTCCGCTCGGCGTTCTGCTGTTGCCACACTTGGACATGAACTGGTTCAAGGTCATCCTGGGCAGCCTACTGGTGCTGTGGTGCCCGGTGATGCTGATGGCCAAGCATTTACCAACGATCTCAGTGGGAGGCCGGGCGGCAGACAGCATCATTGGCTTGATAGGCGGTGTGATGGGCGGCATCGGAGGTTTCACCGGCACCGTGCCCACGCTGTGGTGTACGCTGCGCGGCTATCCCAAGGATACACAACGCACCGTGATCCAGAACTTCAATCTCTCGATGCTGATGGTGACTATGGGCACTTATCTGGCAACAGGCATTCTCACCCGCGACATGCTGCCCCTATTCGCCATTGTTGCGCCTGCCATGCTTGTGCCCACGCTGTTGGGCACTCGCATGTACACCGGCATCAGCGAGGCACGCTTTCGGCAGATTGTACTGAGCCTGCTGACAGGCTCGGGCGTGGCGTTGCTGATGTCGTCCCTGCCGAAGTTGTTGAAGGTATAGCGCCACATCGCCTCGTGGCTCTGCTCGACCACGGCGAACTTGCCGCTGACGGTCTCGCCATCCGTGGCGGCACGGAACGGCAACACTTTGCTCGCGGCCATCTCCGTGCCGATGCGGGCCACCTCGGGTTCGCGCAGCGTTGCGAGAAGATTGCGCCGGTAGAATGGGTTCGCGCCCGCCGACAGGGTTGGACGGCTCGGAGGACAGCGGGAAATCAGCCTAGTTACGTCGCCTGCTTCATCTCGGTCGCCAGCCTAAACAGGTTTTGCAGCGATGCGCTGCGGTTTTGCGGGAGCCAGACGGCGGAAAAGACAACCGACTCTGGCTCGTCGGTGATCGGCAGGAACACGACGCCGGCAGCCGGGGAAAGCTGGCTCGCGGCTCCGAGCAGCGTAATGCCGAAGCCCTGCGCCACCATGGACAGAAGCGTTCCACGCTCCACCTCGAAACGCTGGACGGCGGGGGACTGCCACCCGCCAGCAACGCGCAGCATGATATGGTTCTGAACCTGCGGTCCCGTTCCGCCATGGCGCACAAGGAAGGTTTCAGCCGTCAGGTCAGCCCAGGTGACACTCGACTGCCCGGCCAGTCGATGGCTCGCCGGCAACGCGGCGACCAGAGGTTCGGTCCAGATCGGCCGGGAATGGCAGTCGGGCAGATCGAAGGCGCCGACGAGGAATGCGACGTCGAGCCCGTGGGCGCGCAGATGCATGATCGCGTCGCGGGCCGATCGCTCCGCCACCTCGACGGTGATGGCCGGATACTGTGCGCGGTAACGCATCAGCAGATGGTCGAGAAAACTGCCGGCGATCAGGCCATAGACGCCGATGCGCAGGCGACCGCATTCCCCCGATGCCGCCAGGCCGGCAGTTCTCACGGCATTGTCGAGTTGGTCGACCCCGGCCGAAACCCGTTCCAAAAAAAGGCGCCCGGCTTCGGTAAGCCGGACGCCGCGTGTGTTGCGTTCAAAGAGGAGGATGCCTAGCTCTTCTTCTAACGCCTTGATTCTTGAACTGACACTCGACTGGCTCGTGCCGAGCGCCTTGGCAGCGTGATGGAAGTTCAGGTGCTCAGCGACAGCCAGCGCTTGGAGCAGAGACGTCATGGGAATTCTGCCGCCTAGCAACCGCGAGGGCTGCTCGGATGGGATGCGGGGAGACGAGCGCCGCCGCATCGGAAGAAACCTTATGCGGCTTGGCCAAGCTGTGCGAGGTGGCCCATGAAATTGGTGCCTTCGCCGCCGGCGTTGCTTGTGTCGAAATAATCGTGCCAGCCCGATTGCGCGATGCCGGAGACCAGCGCCTCCAGCGCAGCATCATCCGGGCAGCGCCAAATGGCGAAGAAGCTGTGTTTCGATGAATGCAGCTTGGATTGATCGACCTTTCCGAGCGTCAGCGCTTCGACGCCGAGAGCCGACAGGGCCGGCATCGCCGAGCCGATCCCGGCGAAGAATTGCTGGCGCTGATCGTCCGTAAGATCGCGCCAGGCCTGTTTCGGAGTGTAGAGTTCGGCAAGGTAATGGGCCATGTCTTCGCTTTCCTGTAGACGTCAGACTTTGGATTGGATCGACCTGAGCGCGCGCTTGCAGATGCGGGCGGTTTCAGGCGTGGAGCTTTCGGCCGACCAGCGGGCGCAGAGAGCCTGCACCCAATCGGGGCGGTCCTTGCTGGCGTCGTTTAGCCAGTTGGCGACGGAATCCTGCACATAGGTCGCCGGATCGGCGCGCAGCGGCTCAATAACGGGAAGCGCGATTTCGGGGTGCTTTTTTAGCGCCGAGATGTGCGCACACCAGACGCCGCGCGGACGGATCACTTCGGAGGCGAAGCGGCGAATGCGATCGGACGAGTCCACCGTCCACCCTGAGAGCAAGGCGATCGCCGTGTCGAGGTCAGCGGCAAGGTGCGGACGAATGGCCATCCATGACCATTCGCGCACGCCGAAATGCGGATCGTCGGCAAAGGGGCGGATCGCGTCGAGGCGCGCGGAGAGGTCCATGTCCGCGGTGTTGCCGACCATGAAGCAGGCCCAGCCTCGTGCCGTATCCGACGGGTGCCGTGCAAGGCGCTCAAGAGCCGAAGGCCCAAGCCGGTTCTCGATCACATCCGTCGCGATCGACATGCGCTTCAAAATGCCTGTCGATGCGTTGTCCCCCATCTCGGCCAGCGCGTTGTCGCCGATCTCCGGTAGAACGTTTCTCATGAGGGCTGCGAAATCGACCGCGAGACATTCCGTCAAAGTTGCGGCCTCTGCGCCGGCATTGAGCTGAGCGAGGCGTTCGGGAGGAATATCTTTGACGCTGCGCCCTTTGACCTTGCCTGCGCTCATGGATGCGCCTCCGGCCTTTTTCCTGCGCCAGCTCCGAGGTTGCGCCAGACGCGCTGTAGGAGGCCGTTGAGGACGTTGCGCTCCTCGGCGGTGAAGCCGGCGAAGAGAGCTGCGATCCATGCCGCATGTTCATTGAACAGCTCATGGGCCGTCTTCTGTCCAAGGTCGGTGAGCCTGACCGCGATCTTGCGCCGATCTTCAAGCCCGAAGTGGCGAGCTATGAACCCATCGCGCTCAAGTCCGTCGACAAGGCCGGTAATCGTCGCCCGAGTTACGCCAGCACGCTCCGCCAGCTCATGCGGGGACAAGCCGTCCGTTTGCCCATGCAGGAGAAACAGAAGGACGAATTTGCCTTCGGACAGGCGATAGCGGGCGAGCCGCGCCGCGCAATCCCTGTCGATCGCTCCGGCCAGCGCCAACATCTCGAAGCAACCGCGCAGGTTATCGACCGAGGCGACGCCACGTCGCTCGGCTTCCTCCAGCAAGGCCAGGTGCTTTTGCTCCAATATCCTCATACGGCGACTTATAGTAAGGCACCTAATCAGAGTCAATGATCCGGCCTATGGAGCCTTACAGTCCCAATCCGCGCTGCCGCCCCAACTGCCACGATACGGAACCGCCCTGAACGACGCCACTAACCTCGCGGCCGAGCTGTCGGTCGATGACGGGACGCCATGGGACCATCGTGAACTCATGGCTCTGCTCGACCAGGGCGAATTTGCCGCTCGATAGCTGGACGGTGCCGGTGAACTTGCCGGCGACCGTCTCGCCGTCGGTGGCGGCGCGGAACGGCAGGCCCTTGCTTGCGGCCAACTCGCCGCCGACGCGGGCAACCTCGCGCTCGCTCAGCGTGGCGAGAAGATTGCGCCGATAGGCGATGCCGCCATTCGGCTGACGGGCCGCGTCGCCCCGGTCGATATGATGCTCGCAGCGGCGATCCATCGCCTCTCGGACCTGCTGGCCGAAACCGGACGGCACGAGATCTGATGTCTCGGCCGAGACCAAGCGTCGGTCGAGCCAGGTCGCGCCGTCCGCGCCGATCTGCTGTTCGAGCCGGGCGGCCGAGAGGATGCGGATATTGGCCTGCCGGTTGCGGCCGGCGTCATAGGCGGCGGCGCGGCTCTCGAAGTCCTCGGGAATGCGCCAGTGGTCGGCGTCGATCCGCTCGGCTATGCCGGCGCGGCGCAACGCCTCCAGCCGGCGCACATGCGCATCGACATAGCCGTCATAGTCGCCGCCCGGCACGCGGCCCTCGAACTTCGCCTGTTCGAGATGTCGGCTCGGTCGATAGATGCCGCCCTCGGCGATGGTCGCAATGGTGCGATCGGATGGCCGGCTCCCGGTGTCGGCGGGGCCGATCTCGACGACGCTGCCGATCCGGGCGTCCGCGACACGGGCCAGATCGACCCCGGCAACATGGTGCGTCCGCCCGTCGATCCCGTCGACCACGACGGTCAGGTTCTCGCCCAGCTCGTCGGTCAGATATTTGTCGACGACGCGACCGACGATCGGGACTTCCGGCGCGGCGTCATGAATCTGGAAGGTCATCGGATCGCGCTCCAGACCATCGGCCTTCAGCGCCTTGTGCATGTTGCGGATGATGTCGCCGCGCTCGCCTAGTTCGCGCAGCGCAGGTTCCATGCGCTCGCCCAACTCCCAGACGCCGGGCGCGTGTTCGGTGGCGAGGCCCATCTTCTCCAGCTTGGCGAGACGGCGCAGGCGTAGCGTGCGATTGAACTGGCGCTTCGGGTCGGCCGGTTCATGGCGGAGGTCGAGGAACCGTTCGTCGGCTTCCTCCGTCATCGCCCGGTCGATGCGGGTGAAGCGGTCCTGATCTATTTCGGCCGACAGCTTGCGGCTCTGCTCGAATTCGGTGACGGGACCAAGCTCCAGCGTGGTCAACTCGCTGGCGCGTTCGCGAATGCCGTTGGCGAGATAGTCGCCGTTGATGACAAGGTTCTCTCCCAGCTCATCCTTGCCGCGCACGATGACATGCACATGCGGATGGCCGGTGTTGTGGTGATTGACCGCAACCCAATCGAGCTTCGTGCTAAGGTCGGCTTCCACATGGCTCATGAGGTCGCGGGTATAGGCTGTGAGGTCGGAGAGGTCCGCGCCGTCTTCGGGCGAGACGATGAACCGGAACTGGTGGCGATCGTCCGCGCCGCGCTCGACGAAGGCCGCACCGTCGGCGCGATCCTCGGTCGCAGAATAGAGTTGGCCGCGCTCGCCGTCGCGCGAGGTGCCGTCGCGCTGGATGTAGCGCAGATGCGCGGCAGATTTCCCGTTCTTGCCCGCGCCCTGGACGTAGCGGGTTTTGACGACGACGCGGCGCATTCCCGGCGCGCTGTGCTTCCAGCCGCCCGACAGGGTGCGGGCACGCACGAAGGCTGCGCCGCGTCCACGTTTGAGGCCCGGCCCCCCGCTCGCACGCGACGCCTTGCCGCCCTTGGCGGTGCCGGCCGATCTGGAGCGCGGCGACGGTGACGCCGATGATCGCGACGGGCTGTTGCTATGCTGGCGGGCGAGCTTCTTGGCCTGGGTGAGAAAGCTCTTGGCCTTGCCCGCCTTCGGAGCATCGGCGCGGATACGTCCGGGCTTCGGCCGGAAGCGGAATTCGTCGTCGGCGCTCAAGGACGCACCTCTGGCCGAAAATGCGGGAAGCCGCCCGGTTTCGGGCTATGGTGCCGGTCGAAACCCTGCAAAGCCAAGGCTTTGCGCCAACACGCGGCACGCGGGGTCCAAAACGAAGGTGCCGCCAGCGCCGCCCCAAAACAGTGTGCAGACAAGGGCTTGCCCCGAAACCGCCACCCCATGGTGCCGGTTTCCTTTATCTTGCCCTCCACCCTTCCTGACCTTTCTGCCCTTCCTGACAAGAATACAGCCAGGCAATCTCCCGCCTGACGGCACACCGGAACCGACGCGAAGGGACGCGGGAACGCCAGTCTCATGGCGCTCCTCCGTGGTCCGCCCGCGCCACGAACATGCTGCCGTCACGCGGCTCCGCATCGCGGAGCTCGCGCGCCGGAACGGCGGGGCGAGTGTCGCCTGATGTACCGATAGTCTGCACGGGATCGTCGCTCCGTCTGTCGCTCGGGCGCATGACGAAGAGCGGTGCATCGCGCCAATCGGGCGGCGATGCGGACTGCTTCTGCGGCGTTTCCGTTGCGACTGCGCCACCGAGTGCCGAGGCAAGCGCTGCGACATAGGCGCGGGTCTCGGCGGGCAAGGGACGGCCCGTCGTGCGGTGCTCGTCATAGCGGCCGGGACCGGCATTGTAGGCGGCGAGCATCGCCGCGACATTACCGTAGCGGTCCCACATCTCGCGCAGATAGGCCGTGCCTGCGAGAATGTTGTCGCGCGGATCGTAAGGGTTGCGACCGAGCCGGTAACGGGCGCGCAGGCCCGCCCAGGTATCGGGCATGACCTGCATCAACCCGATCGCTCCGGCCGACGAGATCGCGCGCACGTCGCCCGCGCTCTCGGCGCGCAGCACGGCGCGAATCCAGTGCTCCGGAATGCCGAAGCGCTGCGACGCCTCGGTGATGTGATTGCCATACGGAGCGGCGGCGACCGTGCGCGCGATCGGCGCGGATTGCGCCAGCGTGACCGCCGGTCCCGTGCCGAGCGCAAGCCCGCAAGCGAGAAGGAGAACGGCATAGCGACGTGCCGACCTTTCTCCGCCGAACCACCAGCCTGCCAGCGTGCTCGCTGCGGTCAAGGGTGCGCGCGAAGCGCCGGCCGGAGGCCGCCCTTGATCTTCGCTGCGCGCGCCGGCCGACTTGTGGTCGAGCGGGACGAAGGAATGAGACGGCTTTCCCGCGAACAAAGGAATAGAGGCTTTGACCGCGATGATGACACGGGACCGCATGGCTTCAGTCCCGCTCTTCGCGCGGTTTCGGGCGCGTCCAGTGCAGCGACCATGACGAGCCTGCATCGTCGTCGCGGAACAGGTTGGCGCGGATCGGCTGCGGCAAGGCGGGATCGTCGAGCAGGACGGAGAGGTATTCGCCGGCCTTCTCGCCGGTGCGTTTCCACGCGGCCCCGACCTCCGGGCCGTCATGGGCGATGTAGTGAACGCGATAATCCGGCGCGTTCTCCGCGTCGGAATGTTCTGCGGGCACGATGACGAGTTCGCGCTTGAGGGTGAGCGTGACGAGCTGCCCGGCAAAGCCGGATGCGTCGCGATGGAATTGACCGATTTGCGGCATGGGTAGTCTCCTTTGCTGGTGGGTTTGGTGGGGAGTTCAGTGCGTCGGCGCGCGCCAGACGAAGCGGCCGTCGCCGTCCTCATCGGTCCAGAGCGGCAGCGCGCGGCCGATGACGGAGCTTGCGGGAATGGGTCCGAAGTAGCGGCCATCGAGGCTGTCGCGGACGTCCCAATTCATGAGGAAGAGCTGGCCATCGGCGATGACGCGGCAGCCCCGCCAGACGGGCAGAGCGCGGCCGATCCGGTCGCGGTCGAGCGCGTCGCCTTTCTCCACACTGTCGATGGTGATGGAGCGGCCGGTGCGGCAAACCCGCTGGCCGGGAAGACCGACGACGCGCTTCAATAGCGGCACGCCGCGCCCGACATAGCCGCGCTCGACCATGAATCCGGCGAGCGGTTCGGCCGGCATGACGGCGACCAGCTCTGGCACCTCGATCCGGTCGGCCGGTTCGATGGTGTAGAAGCCGATCGGCGCGCTGGCGGTGGCGTTCCAGATGAGTTTCGTCGGTGTCTCGACGGCACTGGTGGCGGCGATGCCGGTCACGACGAGCAGCGTCACCGCGAGGATGCGGCGGCGGCTCATGGCTCGATCCTCCGGCGGCCGATCCACGCGGCATGGCGCTCGGGCGTGTAGGCGTTCGGCTCCAGGCCGGCGCTGAGCCGGTTATGGACGTGCCGCCAATGATCGGGCGAGGCGTCGGCCGGATCGAGGCCGAGCGCTTCCACGGCGTCGATGGCGGCAAGCGCGCGCTGGACCTTCGGCCAGCCGTCGAGCCGCAAGAGAATGTCACCGCCAGGCCGGACGAAGGGCAGAGTCTGGAACGGCTCGCCGCGGCCGATGGCGCGCACAATGTCGATGCGCGAAATGATCGTGCCATGCTCGCCCGCCGCCCAGCGGACGAAGGCGAAGATACTGTCGGGCGCGAAGCCCACGACGCTGCGGCGACGGTCGAGGATCTGTTCGTAGCTCTTGCGCCCGAACCTGATCCAGTGCTCGACCTTGCGCTTCTCGAAGGTCAGCTCGACCAGGGTGGTGAACGGCGCTGGCCCGTCCGGCAGCGGACGGCCATGGGCGCGATGGGAAGCTCTGCCGCTCATGACCGGCCTCCGTGGCGGTCATCGGCGGCGAGCATGTCGCGCAGCACGTCGGCGATGGAGCGGGCGGCACCGGCACCACGCCTCGCGTGCGCGTGCGTCAAAGAAGAAGAGTTAGATTCTCTGTTAGACTCTAAGTTAGCAGTCGGATTCCGCGTTTCGGGCCAGAGGCTTAACTGGGGTTCGTGCGCCCGAAGTCCCGATAGTGCTGCGCCTGAAGTCCCGATACCGTTTGCGCCCGAAGTCACGAGCGTTTCCACACCCTTTTCCACAGGCACTGTGGACGGATCGAGCGGCCGGATTTGCAGCAGCTCGCGGCGGCCTTCGCGGTAGATTTCGAGGCGGTATCCCAGCAGGGATTGCTTGGCGGCGATGCGGCGCAGGTCGAGCGCGAAATCGGAAATCCGCGCCAGGCTGCCGGACTTCTGGTGGAGGTGCGCGACCTCGAACAGCCAGCCGTGCGGCTGGTGTCCGGCGTGCTTTCGGGCGACGCGGTATAGCCAGCGCTCTATGCCGCCGGTCAGCCGGAAATAGGCGGGATCGATCGCGAGCACGAGCGAACGGTCTATGACGCCGCGATAGAACCAGTCCGGCAGGACGAATTCCATGCCCTCCACGCGGCCGTCGCGGGTGGTCAGCTCTTCCCATTCGTTGATCCACGAGAACTGATGCCGCCGCCAATGCTCGCCCTGTCGGATCGTCGTGCGGATGGAGGTCGATTGCAGGCGGAAGAGGGCATTCTTCAGCAGGCGATATTCGCGCGCGCCGGTGGCGCGGCCGATCGCCATGAGTAGCTGATAGGGCGTGAAGCGGAAGAAACGCGAGGTCCGAAGGCCGTTGTTCTCGGCCGCGACGATCTGCGACGCGGCCCAGATCAGCACATCGGCATCCCAGATCGTCGCCATGCCGTAATCGGCCATCCCGAAGACCTCGACGCGGACGCCGCCGGATTCGTAGAGGATGGGTGCCGTGCGCTTCGCCTTGGCGAGTGAAAAGAACGGTCGTTCCATCAGGTCGCGTTGATCGCGCGGCGGCGCATCGCCGGTCGCGACCACGAAGGGGGCAAGGCGGCTGCGCTCGCTGGCGTCGGATGGCTGCGCGTCGGGGCTATGATCGTCGTCGCGCAGCATTCAGCACTCACCCCGCTCTTGCGGTGTCAGCGGGCGGGCGGGAAAGACCGTGCCGGCGTTCGGATCGCGGGTGGATTTGCGGGTGCCGATGTCGGACCAGGATTCCAGATCGCGGATGGTGTAGAGGACACGGCCGCCGATCTTGCGATAGGTCGGGCCGGTGCCGTAAGTCCGGTGCTTTTCAAGGGTACGAATGGAAATGCCGAGGAAGCGGGCGGCTTCCTGCGTGCGCAAGAGTCGTGGCGGCAGGCCCGCCAAGGGGTTGGCCATGGGATCACCTCTGGTTCGTCGTTGATGCGCGCGGCCATCGTGGCGGCGAGCTATGGCGAACCATGGCGAGGGATCGGCGACGGGTAGCGTGCCGCATTTGCGCCCATGCGCTGGCGGCACCCCCGGTTGCTCTGACTGGTATAGTTATTTGGGGCCGCGCGGCAGCGCATTCCGGGATGTCGGGATGAATGGACCGATTACTTCGGCGCGCTGGCTTTCTTCAGCAACTCGCCGGGCTCGATCTCAAGCGCATCGGCGATCTGACCAAGGACCGTGACACTGGCGGACACATCGCCGCGCTCGATGGCGCCGACATAACGCATACTCAGGCCCGCCCGGTCGGCGAGTTCTTCTTGCGTCAGCTTTTTGTCATGACGTGCGCGACGCAGATTCCTCGCCATGATCTCCTTGAGATCCATGGTGAGAGGGGAACCAGCATAGGAACGATCATTCTAGGAATGATCGTTCCTATTCGTGTCAGGGCATGTTATTCATTGAGTTTGCCGGACTTGCTTCATTGTGTCCGCGTCACTGATGCAAAGGACAGAATTCATGCGTGGGCCGCCCCAGCTTGATCCAGATGTCGAAGATGAAGCTCCCAGCGGTCCAGACATTACCGCTTATGATGAGCAGCACTATGTCACCTATCTGCGCCTGCTGGACGCCAACCGGGACGGTGCGGACTGGCAGGAAGTGGCCCGTATCGTTCTGCACCGTGATCCGGTCACGGAGGAAGCGCGCAGCCGGCGTTGCTGGGAAAGCCATCTGGCCCGCGCGCAATGGCTATCCGGCTCGGGCTACCGGCGCATTCTGGAACAAGCAGTTGCTACCGCTGCGCGCGGTGGCGGCTGCGCTTAGGCTTATTTGCCCGGTGCCTTGATCGGATAGTGCAGCAGCAGCCGATAGCCGCCGCGCATCATCTTGATGCCGTGGGCAACCAGGCGGCGAGCCTTGTTCTTGCGCGCATCGACCTCAAAATCCTCCTTTGTGCCGCGAAAGCCGAGCACGACTTCGGCGATGGCGCGATAGCTCTCGCCACGAAGACGAGCATCCAGCGCACGCAGGGACAGGATGTGCCATTGCCGAAGCTGGGCGGGCAGCGCCCGATAATCGGGACCGGCCGGGCGGCCGCTGAGCGCGCGCCAGAAACGGCGGGTGGCGTGAGTGCGCAGTTCAAGAAAGGAATCCATCGGCAGGGATGCGGCATAGAAGGCCGCAGCATCGGGAACCGCTTCTGGCAGCCAGAATTGATGCGCAACGCCGTCCACCTGCCAGATGCCATGCCAGCCATCGACGGCGCGGCGCAGGTCGAGGCCGTCGAGATGCGTCAGCGTGCTGATTGGTTCCGTCTCGTCGTCACGATGCTGCACGGCAGATAGCACTATCGCTTGCGGCTGAAGGCTCGGATTCCAGAACAGGGATTGCCGATCGGATGGGGTTTCAGGATCGGTCGGAAAATCGCAACCCCCAGCGCTGCACGAAGGCTTCCAGGCGCTCCGGGTCGGGCTCGGCCGAAGTGGTAATGGCGCGAAACTCGCGACGATACTCGTCATCGCGGCGAAGATATTCCCAAGCGAAACCGGCAGCGGGAATGCTCTTGGCAAATTTATATGCCGCCGGAGAACGCCAGTCGATGCTCAGCATGGCGTTACCTCTCTATGCGGGCTCCTGCAAAGCAACGCCCGGATAGAGAGCTTTGAATATCTCTGGAAATAACTGTAGTCACGCTGCCCAGATAACTGGAGCGCCTAAGACGATCAATGACTTGGTTATTTTCTTCTTAACAGTGCTTGCGTGATTCTGCGAGCCGGGCGCAGTCCGGCGAGCGCGGCCATGTATGCGGGCATGGCCGCACCGCCGATCCGCTCGCCGGATCGGCGCGATTTTTTAGGCGCCTGTGCCTGCCGGAAGGACAGGGCCGCGACGGCGGCGGCCCTGTTGTCTTGCCGATCAATAGCCCTTCAATTTCTGCATCCCCTCGGCCAGCGTCCAGAGCGCGCGATTAAGCGTCACATTCTGGTCGATGCCGTTGACGGCGCGGGTCTGGCTGCGGCGGATGCGGCCTTCAGCGTTGCGCTTCTGGCCACGAAGACCGCCCTTGGTCAAATGCTCCTGAATGACGTTGAACGTGCTCCAGAGGCTTTGCCCGGCATCCTCGCTGCGGCGGGGCATGATGATCTGATCGGGACGCAGCGGGCTTTCGTCCTCACCATAGCGGGCGATCAGGCTGGCCTCTGCCAGAACGCGGCGCTCGTCCTCGGAAACGCGGATTTCCTTCATGGTCTCGCTGGCGTCGATGAGGCGCGGGAAGTCTTCCGCGACGGTGAAGACGCCTTCAATGATCTGATCCTGAATGCCACCCTTGTGAGGAACGCGGATTTCCTCGAACCGCTCGCCCGCAATCATGCTGTTGGTGCAAACGAAGCGGAGCATCCCGGCGAACATCTGATAGGCGCTGGTCCCGTCATGGCTGTTGACGATGATGACTTCCGCCGCCTCCGGCTTGCCGATACCGCCATCCCGGCGCAGGCGCAGCATATGCTTGGCGTGGCCGTGGCGGCTGCCGTCACGCGGAACCGACTGAACGGCGAAGAACGGAAACCATCCCTCCCGGCGCAGGCCCTCCACGATGTCGATGGTCGGGACATAGACGTAACGCGCGGAACGGCTGTCATGAGCCTCGCGGGCGAAAATGGAGGGGACGTGCCGAAACAGGGCTTCGTTGTCGAGCGGTTCGCGTCCGCTGATCTGGTGAGCATTGCGGCCGAACCGGGTGGCGAGCTGGTGATACATGGTCTTTCCTTCCGTGGGCTTGGGTTGGAGCGCAGCGCTGCGCTGCAACCCTGGCCGTCGCCGAGACCGGGGGGTGCAAGGTGCAAGGGCGGCCGGGCCGGAGGGGGATCACCCGGCCTGCACGGAACGGCGGAACGACGTGGAGGAAGGCTGGGGATACCGGCCCGGCCGAGCGTCAGCGATCCCTTGCGCCGCGCCAGGGGGTAGAGCCCCCAAGCAACTGGTCCGGCCAGAGCGAAGCGGAGGCTGGGGACAAGATCCGATCGGGATGTGCAGAAGCTGAAAACGGGAAAACCTGCATCCCGATTCCTTGTTCTCTGAAGGCGGCGGACATGAGCATAGAGAAGCCCCGCTCGGGGCGGGGCTTCTTGGTGGGGCTGGCCTTAGTCGCCGCTACGGCGCGACCAGATGAGGTTGTGGCCGCTGCCGTCCTCGGCTTCGACCAGGCTGGCGTAGATCGGGGCCGGGAAGCTCGGATCGTCCAGCTTGACGGAAAGGTATTCGCGCTGTGTTTCGCGGGCGGTTTTCTTCCAGGCCGCGCCGAACTCGGTCGCACCGGCGAAGATGCGGAAGTCGGGACCGCGCTCGCTTTCGCCCTCGGAGGGGACGAACTTGGCCTTGACGTTGAGGGTCAGGGTCTTGACCGCGCCGGTGAAGCCCGCGCCGTTTTCGCTCTTGGTGAAGGTGCCGATGGTCGCCATTGCCGTATTCCTTTTCCTGTCGGGCCGCTCCATTGCGACCTCGATGGGGGTCGTGAGACCGGGGACGATCGGCCCCGCACCCGACGGGCTGGAACGAAGTGGAAGGCGGCCGGCGACGGCTTTTTTGATTCGCGATGCAAAGCCGAAGGCGGCGGAAAAAAGCTGGCGACGGACGTTGCGGGAGACGAGCGAGGCGAAGCCGGTCTTCGGTCAGACCCATGCCAATCGAGATCGCGGATGGAGCGCCCGTTTCAGGAAATCCGGGGAATACGGCAATGGCGGCCGTCCCTGCGCCTTGACGCTCGAGAACGGAAACGACGCGGGTTTCAGTGGCCGACGCCTTTCGCCTGATCTTCATTGTCATGGCCTCGCCATTGCCCCGGTGGGCGTCATCGATGCTCGGCCCTGCTTTCGCTCGCTTGCGGCTTGATCGTGTCCAGCGCTGCCGATGAGCGTGCTCGCGGAAAACGGTGCGAATGCCTTCGGCCCGCCACGCCGATCCGCGTTTTCGGCTCTGCTGTACTCCCTGCCGTATGATCGACCGGGAGGAGCTGTCCCACCTCACTGGTATCGGTGCAACGGCGACTGAGGCCAGCCTTTCGAGAGCCTCTCCTATATGGGGCGCTCGCGAAATGACCGCCGCTGCGCCCTTGCGTTATGGGATTGAAGCCGAATGGCGGAAACGCGCCATGGGCGTGGTTCCGGCGCAGCCGAAAGCCCGGCCCGAAGGGCAACGCCGAAAGCTCCGCGCAATAGAATCCAGTTTATGCATATCCCTATCTGGTTTATGAGTTGTTCTTATGAACATACAGGATATTGAAGCATTCGTCGCCGTGGCGGAAACGGGCTCCGTGAGCCGCGCGGCTGCTCGCCTCAACCTCACTCAACCGGCGATGTCACGGCGCATCCAGAGTTTCGAGGCAACGGTTGGTGAAGGGATGTTGTTCAATCGCACGGTAAAGCCAGCCGTGCTGACTGCGCTCGGCGGTCATGTTCTTGAACATTGCAGGCGCGTGCTTACGGCCGTGGCAGAATTGGAAGCCTGTACGACGAGCACCGCCGACCCCGCTGGCGACCTCAAGATTGGCATTGCCCATGGTCTGGGCGAGATGGTTCTGACGGCTCCTCTTGAGACGCTACGCCAACATTATCCGCGTGTCCGCCTCCAGATCAGTTCCAACTGGAGCACCGGCCTCATCGAAAATGTGCGAAGCGGCGTCATCGATTGCGCTATCGGCCTGCTGACCGATGCTCACACGATTCCGTCGGGGCTTCAGCGGGTCGATCTCGGCGCTGAAGAGGTGGTTATCGTCTCCGCCTCGCACCAACCCACGAAGCGGGATGGCAGTCCGTGGCGGCTTCGAGACCTGGCGGACGAGGATTGGATTCTCAATCCGTCGGGATGCGGTTGCCGCGCGGCGCTGATCCGGGCATTCGACCGTCAGCAACTTCCCATGCGAATAGCGGCAGAGATTTTCGGCGAAGATCTACAGCTATCCCTGCTGTCGAAGAGTGGGGGCCTGTCGCTCGTCCCGCGCCGCTTGTTCGAGCACAGTTCGCATCGTGAAGGGCGGCAAATTATCTCGGCCATAGACTTCAATATGCCTGCGACGGTGGCGCTGGTCCGCCGCGCGACGCCGGGCCGCTTCGATCTGACTTTGGAGCAGTTGGTCGATACATTGAGAGAGAAGCTCGGGCATGGCGCGATATTAGCATAATCATTATAGAAACTATGCATTTGATTAATGATGCTGATGTGCGCATTCTTCCCTTGAGCTGCTGAGACGGACGAATGGCCGCCGTGGGCGGCCATATCAACGCTGTCTCAAGGGTATCCGCCGATGATCGTCACGGTATTTCGCTCGCGTCTCGTCCCAGGCGTTCAAGACGAGTATGGCCCTATGGCCAAGGAGATGAGCGAGTTGGCGCGACGCATTCCCGGCTATGTTTCGCACAAGGGCTTCGTCGCGGACGACGGAGAGCGGGTTACAATCGTGGAGTTTGAGTCTGAAG
Organism: uncultured Afipia sp.; assembly: GCA_964384815.1. Classification (GTDB taxonomy): domain Bacteria; phylum Pseudomonadota; class Alphaproteobacteria; order Rhizobiales; family Xanthobacteraceae; genus Afipia. Next base: position 32,045 of record CAYLLZ010000007.1, read on the forward strand.
AAGCGCTTCACGAATGGAAGGTCCATCCCAGACACCTTGAAGCGAAAAAGCTCGGCTTCACGAAGTTTTTTAGCGACTTCAAATATCAGATTTGCCACGTCGCCCATGCCCGTTCGTGGGAGAGCAAAGCGCATAAGCCATGACGTCCGCGCCCTTTTCCCCGGCGCCTAAAAACCAAGCGCAGCAACTTGTCGTTACCCCGGAAGTGATTAATCACCATCGCCGAATTGCGCACGAACTTCGAAATGAGGCGATCCGGCACGCTTTTAAGCATTGCCTTTCTGCCCTGTTGTGGCTGCTTCAGACATCCCTACCGAGACAAAATGAGCGAGTGGCCAATCTTCTATCAGGTGGAGCGCGCGTCCGTGGGAACGGCCAGCCGCATCAGGGCCGACGCGCCGACAAAGCCACCGCCGATGATGCAGAAGATTTGTCGCCAAATTTCGGACGGCACCGATTCCTTGGTGACGCCGTGGACCAGCGCATAGCCTGCGATGGCGGCGGGCGCGGCAAAGACGAGTGCCACGACGATGCGCAGGATCGGTGAGCGGAGCGTGTCGAACAGTAGCGCCAGAACGCCGAAAGCAGCGACGGCAGCGACGAGGCCGACAAGCCCCGCGCCGATCAGGCCAGAGCCGGTCTGATAGGCAAATTGCGCTGCGGTCACGCCGAGCATGAACGGGAGTGCATACACGGCGAGCGTATAAGCCAGGACGCAAAGCCCCGCGATCAGCACGACGCTCATCAGCATGACGGCGACCATCGTTCTTCTCCTTTACGTTTTTTCTGACCGACGCGACTCCGCTTCCGTCGGGTGAACAGGCAGACGATGACGAGCACCGCTGATGCTGTCGATGACGAAAAGGACTGTCATCGCGAAGGTCGAGGTCATCCGGCCGCGCGACTGCGCGGCCGCGATTTTTGGCAAAGAGGAAGCCGGGATCGCTGATGCGATCCCGGCTTGCCATCCTCATTCCGCCGCGATGGCGAAATGATCCTCTTGGGCTTCTGACAGAGGCTCGGCCTCCACCTCGACAGCCACATCCGCGCTGACGGGGGCCTGCGGCTGCTGATCGAACCATGCGGCCCGCCCGGTGCGCAGCACGAGCGGAAGCCAGCCGGTCCCGGCCAGAAGCTGTTCGGCGGCTTCGGCCATCTCCACCTTCTTCTTGTCCGCGATCCGCTCCGCCGCCTCGTCGCCAAGGGCGTCCCGCACGGCGGCGAGGATATGGGCCTTGGTGACGCGCCCGAAATAGGCCCGCACGGTCGGCGTCCAATGCGCCGTCATGTCGAGCGTCACCGCCGTCGCCAGCTTGTCCGCCGTTTCATGGGCGCGGCGCTTATTCTGCTCCCACGGCAGCTTCACCGCGTTGACGGTCAGCGAGGCACAATGCGCGAGCAAGGCCATGAGGCTCGCATGGTCGAGACCGGCGACGAAGCCCCAGAGGTCAGCCACATCGCGCGGCATGTCCGCCGCCCATCCGGCATGACGGTCGTTCAGCATCTTCGCCGCCGCCGTGTCCTCGATGCCGTCCGCGTGGGCGGGGAGGTAATTGCTGGTGGGGCTGATTTCGAGGCAATGGGCCGTGCTGCCGCCCCGATAGAAGGTCTGCGCGGCCAGCGCATGAACCACGGCGATCAGCGCCATATCCGGCTGCTCGCCAAGGGCGAGGCGCAGGCCAAGGGTGCGATGCGCAGTCAGGTCGCGAATGAGGGAATCGGGCAGCGGCTTGCCGTCATCCCCGGCGTCTTCTTCCAGTTCCGGTTCGTTCGCGGAACCGTCCCTGCCTTCGCCGTCCTGCTCGTCGCCGTCGATGATTTCGCCATCGCCGTTGACGCGCACGCGGTCGATGATGGTTTCGCCATCTTCTGCGGTTTCCGGCTCCGGTGCTTCGTCCTCGGCGCGGATGAAGCCGCGCTCGATCCGGGTTTCGCCGTCATGAGCGACGACGACGAACACACCGCCTCGCGCGATTTCGTCGGGCTCGTAAGCATGGCGCTTGGCGTCGATCCGCTCGATCTCGGCTTCAAGCTCCGCGAATCGCGCATCCACCTCGGGCGGGAGGTCAATATCGGCGTCCTCCCATTCCGCCGTCAGGCGCTCAAGCTCGTCCTGCGCGGCGTCGCAGGCAATGGCGTCATCCTCGGAAAGCTCCACCGGATGCGGATAGGCGCGGCGCATCCCATGCGCATGGGGGAAGTCGAGATAGGCGGCAGTCCACTTCCAGCCTTCGGCCTGCTGCACCTCGGCGGCGATCCGTTCCAGCTTCTCGATAGCAAGCCGGTCCAGCAAAGCCGGGTCTTCAAAGAAACCGCCACGATCCTCGGTGAACAGGTCGCGGATGATGTTGCCGCCAGCCTCGGCATAGGTTTGCGCGCCGACGAAGACCGCGCAGCGATCCGTCGCCGCAACGTTCATCTTGGTCATGTCGCGCCGGATGATCGACGGATCGCGGTTATAGGATAGGTTCTCATAGACGTGTTCCTGCCGCGCGTGATCGTCGGTGATGGCGAAGGCCATCAACTGATCCAAGGTCAGTTCGCCGTCGCGATAGACCTGCAACAGCTTCGGGCTGACAGCACCGAGTCGCATCCGCTGCTTCACGACATGGGTGGTCACACCGAACCGGGCGGCGATTTCCTCCGCACCCCATCCCCGATCCTCGGAAAGCTCGCGGAAGCGCTCGAACTGGTCGGCAGGGTGCAGGTCTTCGCGAGTCACGTTCTCGTCAAGGCTGATTTCCGCCGCGTCGTTCGCCGTGTCGATGACGCAGCGGATGGGCTCGGTCTTCTTGATCTGCTTGCGCTTCACACGGAGCAACTGCGCCTGCCTGCGGCCTTCCCCGATGCTGACGAGATAGAAACCGGTCGGCTCGCCCTCGGCGTTCGTTTCCGGCTCCACCACCAGATTTTGCAGGATGCCCTTGGCGGCGATGCTCGCCGCCTTCGCCTCGATAGACGCCTCGCTGTGCGGGGTCTTGCGGGCATTCTTCGGGTGCTTCTTGAGCTTGTTGAGCGGGATGAAAACGGTCGTGCCGTGTTCGACGGTCGGGGCGGTGTTGTCGGTCGTGGTCATGGTCTTTCTCCTATGGGCTTGGGTTGAAGCGCAGCGCTGCGCTGCAACCCTGCCCGTCGGCGAGACCGGGGGGTGCAAGGTGCAAGGGCGACCGGGACGGAGGGGGATCGCCCGGCCTGCACAAGCGGATCGAAGCTATGGGCGAGAGTGAGAAACACGCATCCGCGCGGAAGGTCGGGGAGACCGTCCCGGTCGAGCGCCAGCGATCCCTTGCGCCGCGCCAGGGGGCAGCGCCCCCAAGCAACCGGCACGGCCAGAACGAAGCGGCGGCCGGGCGCGAAGACTGGATCAGGATATGAAAGGGCGAAAAGCTGGATGCCGTGACATCCTGATCGCCATGGGATTAACGGTGTCGAGTCGGCAGCCAGCCAATGTCCATGCAGTGGGAGCAGGATTGACCTTCACGGCCCGAGCATTCTGAACAGATGATCCAGTCACCGTCTTGCAGCATCCCGCCCATGGTGCCGCGGCATCGCTTGCGGTCATAAACCTTCGGGCATCGCTCGTTTGTTGTTTCTACCGAATATCTGACGAAGCCGCAGATAGTGCATTGGGTGACGGGTGTTGGTTTCATCGCACGATCCTTTCTGTGATCGTGGCAAAGTGGCCGCCGAATGGTTGCCAACACCAATTTGTCAAAGGAGTGCTGGGGCTGGCCGAGTCCCGAACGCTGGGAAGCTTCAACTTCTAGAATGCGTCGAATGGACAGCAAAGGCCGGAAGTCACTACTATTTCAGAGGCTTCCGGCCCAATTTCGGCTACGCTTTTAGAGGGCGCTTTTAGAGGGCTATGGAGTAAACGTAGTGCTCATCGCTATCCCGCATGTCCCGCCAGAGCCACCTAACCCACTGGTTTCACTTTAAAATCAATAGCGGCCTCTTTGCCTGGGACGAAGCCCCGGCACAGAAAGCGCATTCGTATGCTGCCGCCGCCGCATTCGGTTCGGTGTGGAATTTGCTGTTTCCGTCGCGCGACCGGACTTGCGCTTCACTCGCGCTTTGACCGCTAGTCCCGGCCCTTGAGTTTCTTGCAGGACGTCGCGGACGTCGAAGATATCCGCATGATGTCGAGAACCGATCTGTTGAGCCTCAAGTCCTTTTTGCTGAGAAAGCGCAACGTGGCGCGCGGATAGGACTCGCAGAACTGCGACAGGGTTGCGGCCGTGGCTGCGACTGTATCCTGCTTGGCTATGACCGCGATGCCGCCGTCCTTCAGGATATAGGCGTCCTTGACATTCGGCATCGCCGCTGTGGCAATGCAGATCTTGAACAGATTGGTGTAGGCCGCGACCGGCATCGGCAGGTCGTCTGTCATCCTGCCGAGCAGATACTCCCGACTTTTCATGCAATGGTCTGCGGCGAATGCCGCGTGGCAGCTCGCACACAACGCGAAGCAGACGATCGCCAGCCGCTGCATCAAATCAGTGCACCACGGGTTGCCACGGTTTTCTCGCGTCCTTGAACGCGGGCACAAGTTTCAGCGTCCTCTGTCCCGGCGCATGATGCGACAGCGACGTGTATGGCAGGCCGTAGGTTTGAGCCGCGCAGCGCCGCCACGACATCTCCTGAGCGTGCAGCTTTGCGGAGCTGGCAAGGTCGGCCCGAAGTTTGTCGTCGAGGCTGATCCGTGCGATGGCATCGGCCACGGCGCTTGGCTGCGGGGGTGTCAACAGCCCTGTCGACCGATCGATGACGGCGTCAGGAACGCCGCCGATTGCGGACGCTATGCTGGGCAAACCGCAAGCGGCCGCCTCGAGATAGACCAGCCCAAATCCTTCAACCCGTCCCGACGAATCCGGAACACCGGTCAGACAGAAAAAATCCGCGGCCGAGTAGAGATCGCGAATTTCTTCATTCTGCAGGGCGCCAAGAAGGCGGACGTCGCATGGCGACTCATCGACCATCTCCCGAAACTCCTGAACGTATTCGGTCTCACCGGGCGGTCCGACCACCAGCCACGTGATAGAGTTTCGAATGGCATCCGGAAGGCTCTCCAGGGCCTTCAAGGTGAGATGGAAGCCTTTGCGCCGGGTGAGGCGAGCGACGGTCACCATAGCGATGCGGCCGGAGTCGATTCCATATCTCCATCGCGCGCGCGAGCGCTGCGTGGGCGGACTGAACCAGAAATCGGAAACGCCGAGCGGCACGGCGTTGATCTGATTAGATTCGATTGGAAAGCGCTCCTGGAACAGGTCGCGGGTAAATCCGCTGTTTGCAACAACCTCGACCCGAGGACCGAAGACGCCCGTACAACGGATGGCGAAACGCTTGAGAGGCGTCTGGGTCTCGTTGATCTCGGTGCCGTGCACCGTCATCAAGATTCGATCATTGATCTGCAAGCGGGACATGGCCACGGGGATGAAGAACGGCCAATCCGCTGCATGGACGATGTCGTAGTGCGTGCGGAGGGTCTTGCTGTGGACCAGCCGGATCTTGGCCGGCAAGTCGCGCATCGAATGCAGCCCGCCGTGAAAACGCGACACCTTGAACGGAAATTCGCTGTCGTCGGTAGGGCCTCCGTAGTCCGGCGCGACGACATCGATTTCCGCGCCCAACTGCCAGGCCGCCGCCGCGATCTCTTTTGCGTAAGTCCCGATCCCACCACTTTGTGGGGCGAATTCGCTGGTCAGTAGCAGAATTTTCATGGCAAGCCCTCGTGACGTTACGCCATGACAAGCGAGCGGCGCGTATTTTGAATTTGCTGATGGAAGTGAAATACGCGCGCGAGCTGAGTCCCCGATGTGAATGTTTCGATCGAGGCGGCAATTTGATCGGGTGTCATCGAGCCTTGCGCAATGTCTCGCCGAACGGCGAGAAACCGCTCTGTGAGAGCGTTCGCCATATCGTCGGGCGAACCCTCACGCGGCACCAGATAGCCGCTCCTTCCATCGTGGATCACCGATTCGAGTTGAGGCAGGTGGACCGCGACGACAGGTCGGCCGACAGCGAGTGTTTCGAGCACGCATCGCGGCATGCCTTCGAACTCCGATGTCAGAATTCCGGCGTGGGCGGAGGCAATCGTTGCGGCCATGCCGGCCGCGTCCTTGAATCCGTGGCGGATGGTGATGTCGGCGATCTGGTTGAACTCCGCAAAGCGGGTCGGATCGCTTGTTCCGACATAGTGAAATTCAAGGCACCCTTCGAGTCTGTCACGAAGCCGCGCGATCGTTCTGAACATCAAAGGCGGCTGTTTGAATTCATCAAGCCGCCCTGCGAAAATCACCCGGAACGGCAGATCGGTCGAAGGGAATGGCTGGGGCACGAAGATGTCCGTGTTCACCCAGGTCCATAAGGTGTCGATCTTGCTCTTTTGATGCGGGTAGGTTTTCTGCAGACGTTCGGTGATGAACGGGTTGACGCAAAGAAACTTCTCGCTTGTCGCAATCGCAAATCGCTCGCCGACATTGTGGACGAAGGAATACTTGCGCAGCAGCGAGTCCATTTTCAGTCTCGGCGCACCCTCTCCATGCAGCATCTGCACGAAGGGAAGGCGAAGAACGACCGGGAGCCATGAAAACTCGACGCGTCGCAGATCTATGGTGCATTTTCGTGCACGGATCAGATGCGCGACGTTTCGGAAATTCCGTAAGAGAGCCATGAAAAACTGACCGGTCAAGGACGAGCGAATGGTTTTCGCAGCCTCGCGGGCCTGTTCGTCCGGATAATGAAGGATCGGCATGAAGTCGAACTGGCGGCCGCGGAAGGAAAGCCGGCTGACCTTGCCAACTTCGAGGTCTCCGATCGAATCGACTCCGATAAAAAGAAGGTCTGTATCCGGCGGATGAAAGGTAATGAAGTCGCGGATATAGGTTTCGAGGCCACCGACTTTCTGGCCGCGCGGATCGAACGGGTGGATCAGGCAGATCTGATAGCGGGTGCGGATGTTACGCGCGCGCTGGGCAAGGGTTACGTTCGATGTCATGCCGTTCTCCGCACGCGAGCGTTGATGATTTGGGGAAGGGTCTTGACGAGTAGCTTCGGCGCCGCCGCCATGCATTTGGCGTAACGCGGGCCGAGGCGTTTTGGATTCTTGACCATGCGCCAGGCCCATTCGAGGCCGATTTTCTGGGTGATGGTCGGGGCGCGGGTCTGGGTTCCGGCGATGAAATCGAGGCCGGCGCCGATGCAGAGAAAGCCCGTGCCTTCCAGCCGCTCAAGACAGCGTGCGGCGAAGACTTCCTGCTTCGGTGCGCCGAGCGCCAGGAAACACAAGCGCGCGCCCGAGCGGCGGATGCTCTCCATCGCGAAATCGGCTTCCGGCGAATAGGGGTCGAAATTCGGGCCGGGCGCAAAGAAGCCCGCAAGATTGATGCCGCGATATCGTTTCGAGAGAGCTCGCGCAGTTGCTGCGAGCGTGATGCTGTTCGATCCGAGAAGGAATATCGGCAGGTTCCGCTTCTGAGCCTCGGCGCAGAGGGGTTCAATCAAATCGGCGCCAGTTGTGCGCTGGATGTCGGTTCCAAGAAGCCTGCCCAGAATGACGATGGGAAATCCGTCCGCGGTTACGAACTTTGCGCGCCGATAGGCATTGCGAAAGTCGATGCGTTTTTCGAGCTGCACCACGTGATCGAGATTCAGTGTGAAGACGGAGAATTTCTCGTCGCGTTGGACGGCGTCGATCACCGACGTGACGGCATCGTGCATCGATGAAACGTTGATGGAGACACCGTCAACGGTGAGATTGTGACGCGAGCGCGTCATGGAGGTGTCCAACATGGCGATCCTCTGATGACAATTTGTCGATACTCGCGAACGCGGCGCTCACGCTGTGATTGCGTAAACAAACATCGAAGAACTCATCGACACTTGTCATCAAATTGGACCAATGCGACGCGAGCGTGGCAATCACTCTTGCATCTCTCAAAAAATCTCTCTGCGTTTCGGAGGAGTATTTATGCAACAGGTCACGCGGCGCCGGGCATTAGCAACGCTCTCCGGTACGGCAATCGCTTTGACTAGAATGAATCCATTGCGCGCGGCTGTTGCAAACAGTCTAGGCGATGTTGCTGCAAGCAGAGGGCTGATGTTCGGTGCGGCGGCGGACAGCTCGATTGATCGCGATCTGGGATATCGGGATCTCTACATTTCCCAGACGCGCCTCGTGACGACCGACACTGCCTTGAAGATGGGCACCATCGCTCCACAACCCGGTATGAAGCGCTACGAAGCGGCAGATCGACTGTTGCAGTTTTGCACGACGAATCGAATCGGGATGCGCGGTCACTGCCTTATCTGGAACGAATGGGTTCCACAGTGGATACGCAGCATGAGCACGACCGAGCGTCGATCTTTCTTCGATGGCTATATCGAGGCAGTCGTGGGGCGATATGTCGGCAAGCTGCAATCATGGGATGTCGTCAACGAACCGTTCTGGCCCGGCCACAAGGCGCCCGGAGGTTACCGGCTCGGCCCTTGGCATGAAGCATTCGGAACGGATTATGTTCGTCGCGCCTTTGAGCGAGCCGGATCGGTCGACAAAACCACCAAGTTCGTTCTCAACGAAGCGCAGGCCGAACGCGATGATGAACTCGGCCTTGCGGTTCGCGCGGGCATGCTCAAGCTCGTCAAGGAGCTGAAAGATTCAGGTGTCAGGCTCGATGTCGTCGGTCTGCAGGGGCATCTGCAACCCAGATATCTGCACGATCCTGCGCGATTTGCCGAGTTTGTCCACAAGCTGAGCGAACTCGGTGTCGATATCTACATCACGGAATTCGATGTTCGGGACGATACGTTCCCGACTGACATTTCGGCTCGCGATGAAATGGTGGCAAAGACGGCGGAGAGCTTCTTCACAAACATCCTTCAAATCCCAGCCGTCAAAGCCGTTATCGCCTGGGAACTGGCAGACCATTATTCGTTCTACACGGATATCGCGAAAAGGAAGGATCCATCGGCCACGCGGCTTCCGCGTCCGCTGCCCTATGACCAGAACCTGCAAAGAAAGCCGCTCTGGTTCGCGATGCAGCGGGCATTCGCCAGCGCGCCGGTCAAGTCCGACTAGCCTCGAAGCGGCTGCTGGATTCGCGCGACCCACAGGTGAAACAGGGTCCGGGCATAGAACAGGACCAATGCCGCGGCGTAGACGCCTGCGCCAATCGCAATATGAAGGCCCAGACCTGCAAGATTCCGCGCCTCCGGAAGCTTGTGCAAAACCACCATCATCAGGATGGTTGCTGCTCCGGATCGCAGGAGATGTGAGACCGGAAGAGTGAGGCCGAACTTCGAGAATCCGATGGCAAAGCTGACTGTGGCGGCAGCGAGGGCCGAAACCACGGTCGCCGCTGCGGCGCCGATTAAGCCCCAGCGCTGAATGAAAATGATGCTCAGCACGATGGTGACAACCGCATCAATCGAAGACACGACGACAATCAATCGTGTCCGATTGTGCAGAAGAAAGACCTGGTCACCGAAATGGGCCCGGAGATTTCGAATCGATCCTGCCAGGGCCGCCAGAGGCAGGATCGCCAGGGTTGCGGTTTGAAACGGCTCTGCGATCAGCAGATGCACAATCTCGGCTCGCAGTGAATAAATGCCGGCAATGCTGGGGACGAGGATCGCAAACAACAGTGCGCTGTTGTCGACCAACTGGCTCATCGCGGCTTTGCTGCCGCCTTGCTCCATATGCTTGACGGCCAGCGGAAAGGCGGCCGCGGTGACCAGCATGGCGGCAACGGCGGCCGCGCGCTGCCCCAGTCCGTAGCCGACTGCGAACAGGCCGGCCGCCGCGACGCCAAGCATGTCATTGATGATGAATCGGGATGCATTCAGGCCTACCCAGCCCAAACCCCCGCCAATGATGATCGGGATGCCATACTGCAGAGCATGACGAAGGATATCGCGATCGACCGGCCATAGGCGGCCGTTATATCCGAGAAAGGGAAGCACAATCACGGCAGCGAGAAGCTGCATCGCGAAGTAGCCGGTTAGCGGCCATTCCGGCATCGGCCCGAACAGATGGATGAGAAGCAGGCCGACCAGAAGCCCGGCTGACGGGCCAACGATCTGCTGAATCGAATAGATGCCAATCTGATGGCGGGCGCGGGCACGCTCGCCGATATACAGGTTCAGAGTTCGCGAAATCACGTATCCAACGCTCGCAGCAAGCAGAAACGGGCTGGCGTCGGGAGCGATGACGAACAGCACGATGCCGACAATCGCAAGGCTCTGCAGAACGATGGAAGAGAGAATGACGAAGCTTTCCGTCGCATGGAATCGTTGTTCTTCGCCTGCGCTTTCATGACGCCCAAGGAACCGAAGGGCGTATTGCGACCACCACGACAGGAAGCCGATCTGCAGAAGTTCGTGCGAGGCGGTGACAAGTGTAATGACCCCAAGTGTGTGATCATTGACGACATGCGTCCAGATGATCATCGCCAGAAGCTGGAACAGGGGACCGATCACCTGCGCCGGAAGATAAAGAAGAGTATGCCGCAGCAGCATGGTCAGGCCCCGAACCAGCGCGTCATGCGCTTCGGGATGAAGCTTCGAACGCAGATGAGGGCCAGGACAATTCCCGACGTCGTTGTCGCGAAATTGGCAATGAAGCGTGCGGCGGGGTTGAATCCGCCAAATACGTCATGATCGCGCAGGACCATGATGATGAAAATGTGCCAGAGATAGATGAAATAGCTGGCCGATCCGATAATCGCGAGCGGGAGGAATGCCGGTCGCCATATCAACAGCAAAATGGCGGTGAGGGAGGCGTACGCAAAGAATGCCAAAGAATCATAGTCGGCGGCGTCGCCGATTTGCCAGATGCGAACGCCGGCATAAATGACATACGCCATCGCGGCAGCGATCGTCAGAACGAGCTTCTGATCGCGCAGGTATTCGCCAAGCCGGAATGTGCCTGCCAACAGGCCGAGCGCTAGAAACGAGAACCAGAACGGGATATCCCGCATCCGTACTTCTTCGACCATCGTGTCTGAAAAGCCAAGGTTTGCGAGAAGCGGATCGAGATAAGCGCCGGCCAGAAGACCAAATCCGATGGCTATGACCAGCCACGTTGCAAGAGCAATGCCGGTGCCTCCAGAGGCGCTCGCGAGTTTGAGAATCAGCCAGAGAAGTACGGTGCAGCCGACGTATACAAAAACATAGTAATACACGAAGACATAGGCCAGTCCGAACCGTGCAAGCGCGGTCAGGGGGCGATGATCCATGTGCGGATTGTGGAGCGCCATGTAAGCGTAGGCCGCAACAAAGGCGATCGCATAGGGGACGATCGCAGTGGTCATGCGGCGGCCCAGCGGGATCTCCGTCTTTCCCGCGGACATCAATCCGGACGCAAAAAGAAAGATGGGAACGCATGGGCGCAGCGCCGCGTCCAGCATGATCGTCCAGCCTGTGAGCGGTTGCGGCAATGAATGGATACCGATCACCATCAGGATCGCTATGCCGCGCATGCTGTCGATCGAAACATCGCGCGACTTTGCAGCGAGCCCGGTCTTGTTGCTATCCCACGCTATGGATTCGCCGGTTGCGGTCGCCATCTGCACCTACTTCGTGCGATCTGTTCCGGATTGATTTGAAACGATCAGTGAGTGACGGCAGAACGATGCTGAGCCGTAGTGGGGTCTTTAAGGTGCTCGCGCGCCATTCCGGCGATCAGATCGAGCACAATGTCCTTGTCGGATGCTGCGAGACCATTCCAGCGTGCAAGGTTATCTCTCGCCAGTTGAACATGATGCCGCCGCCAGTCTTTCGCCGCCGTGATCCGCGCGATGCGTGTCGCGGCGTCGTCCGGGTTTGATGGGTCGATAAAAACGCCGGATTGTCCCAAAACCTCGTGAAACACTTCCGCGTCCGGCGCGACAATTGGCAGTCCGCTGTACTGGGCCTCGAGCAGTGGAAGGCCAAGCCCCTCATCGTGCGAGGTGCAGACAAAAATATCCGCCTTGTCGAGCAGGTCGGCGACATCGGGGCCAGAGCGATATCCATGCAATGTGACGCCGGGCATCGGTGCAAGCTGGTCCCAGTCGTTTCCCCATCCGCGTCGGCCGACGATATCGAGTCGCGCCTCGGTAAATCCGAGTCCGCGTAACGCAGCGAGAATCCGGCCGGCCGTAATGAAATTCTTTCGGGGTTCGACCGTGCCGAGCGCAATGAGACGCAGCGCGCGTTTGTCGAACAGGCGTTCGGCGCGCGTCGTACCCGAGACGTTGAACACGTTCCGCACCGATGGACGATAGAGGGTGATCTCGGCATCCGCACGGCTATATCGTTCCAGACGTTTTCGTGTCGTCGCGGAATTGGTGAGGAATCGGGGATAGGTTCGCAATGCCAGCTTGAATGGCGCCGCCATATAAAGCTTCGCACGCAGGTTGAGATCGGTGCTGCGGGAAATCAGGAAGTCGTCGTGAAAGTAGGGCAGAACGCGCGATGCAAAGGGGCGGAGAAGCGGGCTCGGCGGAAAGCCGGGACAAAGTAGAATGGACTCCGATGTGGCGAGCCGCATGGGCAGACCGAAGGTCTGTCGCATCGCCATCTGTCCTGTGCCTTGTGCGGTGACCGGAACGACCTTTAACGGCGCAAGAGCACTTTCTGAAAACAACTCGAGCGTTATGCGCTCAAGGCCGGTCACGTGTCGCCCCAGATGGGTATGATCGACATAGATAGTCATCTCACGCCTCATCGTGTTGCAGGAGCCAGATCGAAACGCGGCGATGGCCTGGCGCGTCGGGATTGATGGCTTGCCATCGTTTGTCGCTCCTTCGGCAGAAGCAGCGTGATGAGAACGACGAATTGAGCCAATTGAATGTTCTTCGTCGAAAAACTCACAGAGCTTGCTGCAATCATCAGCATCAAGGCGTAGATCGCCCATACGCCACCATCGGATCTGCGGGTGACGTCAACGAAGAAGCACAAGAGGCCGATCGTCATCAGGGCAGTGTGAACGAGTCCGAACTGGGTAATGCAGGATATCCAGAAATTCTCGATCCCGTAGTTCAGCCCAAGCTGGGATTGCAGCGCCGTGATCCGGTTGGGATCGGCACCCAAAACGAGTTCCGTCCAGTCAAGGGAGTGCAACAACTGGAGTGTCGCGAGCCTGGCGAGCGTGCTTCCCTTATCGGACGAAAAGCGCAGGATCATCTTGTTGAAGATGCCGGAATCGAAGGCGATCACCACGATGCCTGCGATCGCCGAGACGAGGCACATTGCAACGATGATTGAGGGAAGCGAGGTTCGTGCGCCGAATGCGAAACGTGCCGTTTTCAGTCCGAAGATGATCCCGATCACGGCCAGCGACGTCATGAGCGCGGTGCGCCCGCCGAACACCATGAGCGACACGAAGCAGAGGCCGATCACGGGGACTCTGATCATGGTCGGAAGAATCGATGGGCGCAGGATCAGGGCCACGACGTAGGCGGCGATCAGACCGGATGCGGTCAGCGGATGGCCGAGCAGGGCGGCCGATCGCCACTCGCCGAGCACCAGAATGTTGCCGACTGTCAGCGGAATGAGGCGATGACCGGAGAAATATTCATAATATCCAAGCGTGACGTTGAGAAGAATTCCGGCATGAAATGCCAAAGCCAGGATGCGGCGTTGCGAGGCATTCAGTTGCCAGATGACAAGGCAGATCATCGGCGGCAGCAGAAATGAATCGATGATGGTCGTAAACGGGCGCTTCAGAATGACGATCTGAAAGAACAGCGCGATCCAGCACAGGAAGAGAACCATCGTCAGCCTGGCGCCTGCCAGACTGGACAGAAGATCCCGGATTGGATTGCCATAGCGGATGAGGCAGAGGAAGAAGGCCAGAAAAACGCAATAACTCGCGATATGGACCTTCTCCAGGAAGATGCCCCCGCTGGTGACGTAATGGACCTTCCAGTTGGTCAGCATCGCCGATGAAAGGCAAAGCAGCGTGATGATCGCCAGCAGCATCAGTCCGACGATCGCCGCTTCGATCAGCGCATGAATGACGGATGACTGGTCTGTGCCTGGGCGCCGGACATGCGGCCTGTACGGTCCGGCGTGTTTCCGGCGGGCGGATTCCCTCACGGCGTGGCCATGCGTGGTGAAGGCCGTGGCGCGGGGCCTCAATGGGCTGCTCCACTGACAGCCTGCGCCGCACCGTAAGGCTTCAAATAGGCCGAGCTGCGATAGTAATCGTAGAAGCGCAGGCGGTTCAGATCGACCTGCGTGAGAACCGTGCCGAGAATCCGCTCGGACACGGGCTCAAGCAGATCCATCATATGAAGGAGGACCTCCTTGGGTGTCTGATCCCATGCCAGCGCAAGCACGATGCGGTCCGCCAATTCGGCGAGAGCGCGACCGTCGACCAGAGGGATCAGAGGCGGAGAGTCGATAATGATGAGCTCGTAGTGGATCCTCAGCCGATCGATGACGGCTGCAATCTCCTCGGAAAACATCAGCTCGGTGATCGTATTGTCGTTCTCGCAGACCGTGGCAGGCAGGATCGACAGCCCGGAGTTGCGATCGAAGAGAATCGCCCGTTCCAGTGGCGTCTCGCCTGTCGCGACCTGCATCAGGCCGGCATTTGCGCGGGGACTGACCGCCCGCGTCAGGCCGGGATTGCGCAGATCGCCATCTATCAGAAGCGTTTTGACACCGAGCGAAGCAAATGAGAGGGCGAGATTCGATGCGAAGGTCGTCTTGCCTTCGCTGTCGAGTGCGGAGCTGACGAGAACCACTTTCACGGATTGGGTTCGCAGGACGCGCTGGATCGAGAGACGCGTGGCGCGCACGGCTTCCGCAAAGAATGTTCCGGGCTCCTCGACGGCATAGCGCATCAGGGGTGGCTGCAGCGATGGCGGCAGCAGCCGCATGATGTTCGGGTCATAGCCCTTGAGATCAAACCGGCCCCGCTTGGCACGGCTCGCAAGTTCTTGCGCGCCGATGCGCGGCAGAGCGGCCAATACCGGCACGCCTGAAACCGCCTCAGCCTGTTCCAGTGTCTTGATCCGGCTGTCGAGGTAGTCGAGCAGGAGCGCCAGAACCAGGCCGGCTCCGCCGCCGAGAACGATGGCCAACCCCAAAATCAAAAGTGTTTTGGGCGAGGAGGGCCGGATCGGGATGGAGGCGCGCGTCACGATGCGCGAATCCGGCATCTCCAGGCTTTCCTGAGATGACGTTTCCTTGGCGCGCGCCAGATAGGACTCATAGAGTGTGCGGTTGGCTTCCGCCTCGCGCTGCAGTTCATGAAGCCGCACGGCGGCTTGTCCGGATTCGCTGGAGACGTTCTGGAGCTGGTCGAGGCTGTCCTGCAGTGACTTTTCGCGCGATCTTGCAACATCGTAATCATGAGCGGTGCTCTGAAGGATACGTTTGATCTCCTGATCAATCAGTCGCTGGGTGTCCTTCAACTGAGCATGAATGCTGGCCACGAGCGGGTGACGGGCGCCGTATTTGCTTGTCAGGTCCGCCTCGTTCTTCGCAATGTCGGCGTACTGTGTCCGCAACTTCGTGATGATGTCGGAGGAGATCGCGGCGTTGATGCCGCCGGGATCCCCTCCGGATTTGGAGAGTTGCTGAACCTGCTCGAATTTTGCGCGGGATTCGGCCGTTTCTGCCCGCGCGGCAACGAGCTTGTTGTTCAGGTCCGTGATCTGCTGATCGTTGAGCGTGACGCCCTGGGCGACGGCGAGGTTGTTGGTCGCGCGGAAATCTTCGACCGCCTTCTCCGAGGCGACAACGCGTGCTTTCAGCGAATCAAGTTGACCGTTCAGCCATGTCGCAGCCGTACGCGTGACGTCGAACTTCGCGCGGATCTGATCTTCCAGATAGGTATCCGCAATGGTGTTCGCGATCGTTGAAGCCTTGCGGGGGGATTTCGAGCTGACGTTGATGTCGATCAGGAATGTCGTGCCTTGCCGCACGACCTTGAGCCGCTTCTGCAGGATATCAACGGAACGGCTTTGCGCGGCGTTGTTCGGCTCTGTTTCGTCGCTGCTGCTGAACAGGCTGCCGATGGCGCGTTTGACAGGATCAAGAATGCCGGGCGGGGGAGCGAATTCGGAATCTTCGGTGAGTTTGAGTTTGTCGACGACGCGCTGAAGGATTGCGACCGACTGAATCAAAAGAGCCTGACTCTCGATGGTCGCATCGTCAGTCCCGTAATTCGAAAGAACGGGTTGGTTTGTATTATCGGTGACATTTGCCCGGCGCGGATCGATCACGACCGTCGATGTGGCGGTATAGAGTGTCGTCGCCAGAAGAACGTAGAGCAGGGCGGCGCCGATCGCGGCGGCAGCAACATAGCCAATAATGTGCCAACGCCGGCTCAGAATGCGGCCGATTTCACGAAGATCGACGGCCGGGCTAGCCCCGTCATCGACGGTGCCCATGTGTTCAAACCGACGGATCTGTGGTTCATCAGAACTGCGCTGTAACATTGATCCCCATCAGATGCTTGTCGTAGCTAAAGATCGGAATATCGCTGTCACGATCGGTGTAGCGATGATAGACCGAGACCGAAGCAAAGCGGTTGAGCATGTATTTCACCCGCGCGTCGGTTGAGATGACTCTGTCTTTCCGAATCTGTCCAAAGAACCGGTCATTTTCATAACCGCCGGCGAGCGAGATCACGACATTCCGCAACAGTTCGTAGTCCGCGCCGACCTGAACCGCATTGGCGAGCACACCATTGGAGCTGGTATCGGACGTCTGTGTGACGAGTTGCTCAGCCTTGACGTGAACATCAAGCAGCCGGGTCGGGCGCCACAGCAGGCTTGCGTGATAGGACGGCCCCGAGATGACGCCGATGGTCGGATCATCGAAGCGCTGGCTGACATAGCCGCCCCCGATCTCGCCACTCAGAAGGTTGGTCAGTCCGAGCGTCACGCCGGACAGCGCGCGATAGCCGTCGGAGTCGAGTGTGTGGCCGGGCGTACCGCGAACCTGGCGCTGGTTGCCCTCGACGGCCGTAAACCAGCCGAATTTCGGCGAGAATGCATAGTCGAGGCGACCGTGAACGGTGTAAATCTGGCCGTCGCGTCCGTCCTGATTGATGATGCTGCCGTCTTGCGCGCGCGTTGATTGATAGTCGTAGGACTTCACGCTCATGCCGACGGATGCGGCAAGCCGGTTGAATTCCTTGCGAGCCGCGACATCCCCGGAGAACAGATCGTAAGGCGTCGGCGATATGGCGTTGACGGGAGAACTGAGCGTGCCGACACCCTCGTTCAGATGGGCGACCTGGAAGCTTCCGAGCACCTTGAAATCGCGGGCGACATCGTACCAGCCGTTCCCTTTCAGGCTGATGTTGTTCTGGTTGAGACTCGTGAACTTGTTGTAGATCGTGGATTGTGCATCGAACTTCAGGTCGATGCCGTGCCGTTCCCATAACGTATGCGCGCGCAGCGTCGGCTCGACCACGGCGGCGAAGTCGGACATCTTTGTTGTGTTCGACGAGAACACATTGCTGTCGAAGAACCCGCCGCTGATGAGCGCCGGGTTGAACATCCAGGACCCGTAGCGAATGCCCACCGGCTCATAGCCCGGCTGCTGTCTTTTCTTCACCGGCATATCCTCTGGAGGAACGGGACCGGCATTGGGATCTCGAAAATCCGGAAGTGGCGATGGCTCGAAAATCTGAAGGGCATTCCAGGGCGGGGCCACCAGGTCGCTGTTGAGCGGAATGGCTTGCGCATGAGCATGCGAGATGAACAGCAAAAAGAATGCCGTCGTCGTCGCAATGAAACAGATGGTACGATCTTCCGAGATCGTGAGGAATGCGCGAACGCCATGAACATTCGAAACCGAACCTGTTCGAACACACTTCATTACTCATCCCTTGCGGGAATTACGCCACGCACATCGCGTCCATGGACTATGAACGCGTTAGATCATGCTGCCGTGTTGCGATGTCAGACGTCCCATTCGTCATGGGATGCTCCCCTTGCTGGCAAGTTCCGGGCCTAACGCGCAACGCCGAAGAAAGTTTTCGCGATGCGAGAGGAGATTACGCCAAAGGGACGAGAGTATGACCACACGACGAAACTCGAGTGGCACAATGTGTCTGCACGAAGAATGTGCGTCAGAAGTATCGTTCGGGGATGCGAATGTTGTCGCCGGGATACACCATGACAGGCGCGTTCAAGGTGTACTCTTCTTCTCTGCCAACACCCGCGCGGCGTAGATAGACTTTGTTTTCGTTCGCGCGATAGGTGAACCCGCCCGCGGCAGCGACGGCATCCATGATGGTGATGCCCATCTTGTAGGGATATTCGCCGCTGTTCTTCACTTCGCCCAAAATGTAGTAGGGACGATAGGTTGCAACATCCACATTGACACGTGGATCGCGGACGATGCCCTTCGCCAGAGCCGCGCGAATGGCACCTTCAAGCTGTCTTGTCGTCTTGCCCGCGGCTTGAATGCGCCCGGCCAGCGGAATCGATACTTTTCCATTGCCATCGACTTCATATTCTCCGGCGATATCGGGTTCCCCATAGACCTTGACGCGAACTTTGTCATTCGGACCAAGAAGGTAGGGGCCGGAGGCAGAGAACGACGGCTCCGCTTTTGCGACTGAATCGATCGCAAAAAGAGAAAGAACAAAGGCCATGAAAGCGAACAGCACCGGTCGCGACAGCGAAATGCCAAAGCTCATTATATCTGTCTCCGGAGTAGCGAGGAAAAGTCGGCGACAAGGTATCGGGAGAATTTTGGCAAAACCGTGTGGAGGATGGTTCACTACAGCACGATGATCTTTGAACCCTCGATGGCAATGCAGGTGAGCAAGCCCGACCTCCACGCGCCGGTATCGATGTTGATTCTGTTGAACAACAGCTCGGGGTGATCGACTGGCGTGTGTCCGTGTACAATGAGAGGACCATGGCTCTGCCTGAAGGTCAGGAACTCGCCACGAATCCAGCAGAGGTCATGCAAGGATTGTTGTGCAAGCGGAATGCCGGGGCGAATCCCGGCATGAACAAACAGGAAATCTCCGCAGGAAAAGCTGTTTTGGAGGCAACCGAGAAAGATGCGATGTGCCTCAGGGAAGGCATCGAGAAAGTGGCGATGGATACGGAACTCGGGAGCGTCGAAATCTTCGGAGGATAGGCCGTACGACTCCAGCGTTTGCCGGGCGCCAACACGCATCCATGGGTGGAGTGCGTCAGGGGTCGACAGAAACGCTTCCAGCAGGCATTCGTGGTTACCGCGCAGGCATATGGCGCGCTTGTGGACGACCCGCCATGCCAGAATATCAATCACCGTCTTTGAATGAGGCCCGCGGTCGATGTAATCGCCGATATAGACCTCGATAACATTTGCGACCGGCCGCCGGACGAGATCCTCCTCGATCCTTTCGATAACATCATTGAGCAGGTCGGCACGGCCGTGGATGTCTCCGACGGCATAAATGCGAGTATCAGGCGGAAGAGTGGGGTTCGTAAATCTCGGTTCAATGAACTCGAAATGACGAATCAATGACCTGTTCCATCACGCGTGGGCAACGAGCCAGTCGTTTACTTTGGAAGCCTGCAGCAAAACGGACTAAAAGAAAAAGTAGCGAATGGCAAAGCCAATCACAATCCAGGCCGCGATGTTGGCCAGGATCAGTCGATTGCGTAACTTTCGATCGGGACCCTCACTAAAGGGAGGGTCGCGCATTTCATGTGAAAGTATTGCGGGCTCTCCTGCCGGAGACGAAAGCGAGTCGTCAGCTTCTTTCTCCTGAGGAAGTGCCATCGTCGCTTTCATCGGATCGGTTACCGCACACTATGTAGCATAAGCGCGCCGCCTTATCTTTCAGTGAATGACATTCCTTGTGATTGACACATCTCGACACGCTGTTTTTCTCGCCGTGGTTCCAGTGCCACGCTGAGCGCATAACAGCTCCTCCAATCTTTCAGCGGAACGATTTCGCATTTGTCGTAACTGCCTCTGCCCCCACTGCAAATTTTGCAGCGCCTGGTCTCGCCAATATTGCGACGCAACCAAACCATGATTGCTCGCACTACTCGCCCCAATTTACTCAAAAAGTTACGAAAAATTTTATTCAAGTTGATGTTTCGCGCCGCCTTTGTAGCTGTCCCTTCGCAGTTGCTCACATGTAACGAGAGCTAGGAGATCCAAAGCAATGGTCTCGATTGTTACCGCCCGTTACGATCAAAGCAGCAATGTTGCGTCCTTATGGAAGGACAGGCGATTCATTTCGGCTCGCCCGGTCGAATATTTTGGGCGCGGTGTTTACGGGGCAAAGCACTCGGCAAGAATGTCCCGGCGGGAACCCGCCGCGGCGCTATCCAAGCGCGCGTTTGACATCACGGTGTCAGGTCTGACGCTGCTGTTCTTCGCGCCGATGCTGATCGTGATTTCGATCGCGATCAAAGTGAGCTCGCCGGGCCCGATCCTGTTTCACCAGTATCGATACGGCTTTCGCAACAAGCGCTTCAAGATTTACAAATTCCGGTCGATGCGAACCGATTCCGGCGATCGAACCGGCATCAGGCAAACCGTGCAGGGTGACACGCGCGTCACGCGGGTTGGGCGCATCCTGCGAAAGACGAGTCTCGACGAGATTCCGCAACTGATTAATGTCATCAAGGGCGACATGTCGCTTGTGGGGCCACGCCCGCATGTTCCCGGCATGCTTGCCGCCAACGTCCTCTATGAGGATCTGGTGCCTTATTACTTTCAGCGTCACATCGCTCGTCCCGGAATCACGGGTCTTGCGCAGGTCAGCGGCTGTCGCGGCAGCACGGCAGAAGCCAGCAGCGCGATATCCCGGATCGACTACGATCTCGAATACATCGAGAAATGGTCCTTGAGGATGGATGTCCTCATCATTCTGCGCACGGTGCGTCGAGAGTTTCTCTCCGGCAGCGGCTACTGATCGAACCTTTCACATTCTTAAGTGTAGCAAGACAGGAGGCGGACGATGGCGCCGACGGACAGACTTATCGTGCCTGTACTTTTGTCAGGGGGCACCGGTTCGCGGTTGTGGCCGCTGTCCCGGGAGGCCTACCCCAAGCAGCTTCTCTCCCTGCTCGGTGAAAAGACCTTGTTGCAGGAAACTGCGCTGCGTACCTCAAGTAGCGCCATGTTCGCCAACCCGCTGGTGATAGCCAATGCAGAGCATCGGTTCGTCATTGGCGAGCAGTTGCGCGAGGCCGGCATCAACGATGCGAAGATTGTTCTGGAGCCGGTGGGACGGAATACGGCTCCGGCCGTCGCCGTTGCCGCGCTGATTGCGATGGAAGCCAATCCGGACGCGATTATCCTGGCAACGCCGGTCGATCACTGGATCGGCAACCGTGACGCATTCCTCGCGGCTGTTGAGCGGGGGCTGCATGCCGCGCGATCCGGCAAGCTTGTCCTGTTCGGCATGCGTCCAACCCATCCGGCGACGGGATTTGGATATATTCAGGCCGGCGACGAACTCTCAAAGGAATCCGGGATTCATGCGGTGGGTACTTTCGTTGAAAAGCCTGATGCCGCAACGGCCGAGCAGTATCTTGCGAACGGCGCGTATCTTTGGAATAGCGGCATATTCCTGTTGCCGGCGCGGCAGCTGATCGAAGAACTCAAGCTCCATGCGCCGGACGTTCTGGATGCCGCGCGTCGCGCGCTCGCGGACGCGGCAGCGGATCTCGATTTTCTTCGTCTGGACGAGACCGCCTTCGGTCAGGCGCCGCCGATTTCGATCGACTATGCGGTGATGGAGCATACCAAGCAGGGCGCGGTGATCGCTGCGGATTTCGAATGGAACGACATCGGAAGTTGGTCGGCGCTGTGGAGCGTTGCGGCAAAGGACCATGCCGAGAATGTCGAGATTGGCGACGTCGTTTCGGAAGATTCCAGGGGATGTTACCTACGAGGTGAGGGACCTCTGGTTGCCGCTCTTGGTGTCGAAAATCTCGTCGTCACCGCGACGCCCGATGTCGTGCTGGTGACGACGCGCGGCCGGGATCAGGATGTCGGAAAGCTCGTCCAGCGTCTGAAGGCCAATGGGCATCAATCCGCGACCCAGACGCCGAACGTGCATCGTCCCTGGGGCTATTATCAGTCAATTCACGCCGGCGAGCGCTTTCAGGTGAAGCGCATTACCGTCAATCCCGGCGCCAAGCTCTCGTTGCAGAAGCACTACCATCGCGCTGAGCACTGGGTTGTCGTCAACGGCACGGCGATCGTGACGCGCGATGACGAGGAAATCCTGCTCCGGGAGAACGAATCGATATTCGTCCCGCTGGGTTGCATGCACCGTCTCGAGAATCCCGGAAAGGTGCCGCTCAATCTCATCGAAGTGCAGTCTGGCTCCTATCTTGGGGAGGACGACATCGTTCGTGTCCAGGACATCTACGCGCGCGTTTGAAGATAAACGGAGCCTGACATGCAGATGACCCGGGCAACCAAGCAGGCGCTCAAGAATGCTTTCCCGGAGCTGTGGCTTCGCTGGCACTTCTTGCGACGGCCGAAGTCTGCCGAGCGCGAGCTGTTATATCTGCACAAGATCATCCCGCCCGGGTCGGTCACGGTTGATGTGGGGGCGAATTGCGGGCTTTACGCCCGCGAACTCGCTCGATTTTCCAGCCGCGTTCACGCATTCGAGCCTTCGCATGAGATGGCTTCGCTGCTGCGACGGACCTGCGCGCCGAATATTGTGGTGCATGAGATCGCGTGTTCGGACCGGACGGGGTCCACTGCGCTGTTCATCCCGGAGGGCGACAATGGGATGGTCTATGGGCTTGCTTCGCTCGAACAGCATGACGATGTGCGGTCATCGGGAGTCAACGTCCATTCGAGACAAGTGAAAACCATGCGACTCGATTCGGTGATCGATCCCGAGGATGATGTCGCATTCGTCAAGGTCGATGTCGAAGGGCATGAGCTCAATGCCCTGTATGGTGCGTCGGGGCTTATCGAGCGCTGTCAGCCGATCTTTCTTGTCGAGGCGGAAGACCGGCATCGCGATCAGGCCACGAGCACAGTCATTGATTTCTTCAAGAAGCGCTCCTATCGCGGCTTCTATCTCGAGAACGATGACGTGCATGCCATCGACGAATTCGATCCCGCGCTCCTTCAGAATCCCTCCGCGCTTCTATCGGATGGTGGACGCCGCGAAGGGCGGTCCTATGTGAACAACTTTTTCTTTTTTCCTTCTCGCCTGAATGGTCAGGCTGTTCTGCAGAACGCTATCCGTTAAATCGCGTCGCCGAATTGGTTCGTCTTAACGCCTGCGCGCAGTGCTCACCTGACATTTACCCTTCGCTCGCACACAAGCGATGAGCGCCGTCGCGCTCTCGATTTCAGTTCAACAAAACAGTTATGATCAATCGACACTATCAATAGACAGTTTGTCTGAAGTGCAGGCAGGCGTGCTTCGTGCACGTAAAAAAGTTTTCCGAGATACGGCTTCCTATATTTGCCGCACCGCCGCACGATCTCATTCATTCAAAATATAGGTTTTTACTTAACCATGCAGGCTCAGCGGACTCAGTTGAGTCGCTGCGATGGATTCTGGCCGGTCCGGCCCTCCCCAATAAATTCCGCTGTGCTGTTTTCACCTGTGACTTAGAGGTTTCCCGCATGCGCGAGATTTCGACAAGGATTCTCTCCCTGACGATTGCGGTTGTGTTGACCGGAGTTTTCACCGCCTCCGCCAGAGCCGAGGATGGCGTCACCGCCGACAAGATCGTGCTTGGTCAGGCAGCGGCGTTGACCGGACCCGCGGCAGAGTTGGGCCTGGGCATGAAGGTCGGCCTAGAAGCGGCGTTTGCCGAAATTAATAAGGCGGGCGGCATCAAGGGGCGCAAGCTCGAACTCAAGAGCGTCGATGACGGTTACGAGCCGACGCGATCAATTGGCGTGGTGAAGAAGCTGCTGGCGGAGGACAAGGTGTTCTCCATCATCGGCACTGTCGGCACGCCGACCGCCGCCGCGATCCAGCCGATCACCACCAACGCCGGCGTTCCGATGATCGGTGCGTTCTCCGGCGTCGAGTTTCTTCGCGAGCCTTACAAGCCGTTGGTGATGAACGTCCGCGCCTCTTATTATCAAGAGACCGAGGCGATGGTTGAGCACCTCACCAAGGATCTCGGCTACACCCGCATCGGCATCATGTATCAGGACGATGCCTATGGGCAAGCGGGTCTCGCCGGGCTGCAGCGTGCGCTGGAGAAGCGCAACATGAAGCTGGCCGGTGAGGGCACCTACGAACGCAACACCGTTGCGATCAAGGGAGCGCTGCTTGCGGTGCGAAAAGCCAAGCCCGAGGCCGTGGTGATGATCAGCTCCTACAAGCCGGCGGCTGAATTCATCAAGCTGGCGCGTCAAATCAATTTCGATCCGACCTTCGTCAATGTTTCATTTGTCGGCTCCGATGCCTTGGCCAAGGAACTGGGCCCGAACGGCGCCGGGGTGGTGGTGACGCAGGTGGTGCCGTTCCCGCTCGACAGCAAGATTCCGGTGGTCGCGCGCTATCAGGCGTCGTTGAAGGCCGTGGCGCCAAAGGAGCAGCCGGGATTCGTTTCGCTGGAGGGATATCTGGTCGGGCGGACCCTGATTGCAGGACTTGAAAAGATCAATGGCGAGCCGACGCGCAAGGGCTTGATCGAGGCTGTGCAGAAGGCGAGCCCGCTCGATCTCGGTGGTCTGAAGCTTTCCTTCAGCGCCACCAGCAATCGCGGTTCGGATCAGGTGTTTCTCACCGTGATCGGGGCCGACGGTCGCTTCAAATCCGTCGAACGCCTGAGCAAGACCGGAAGCTGATGTCGTGTGACGAGGTTCGCGGCGCTGCTCGCCGCGACCTGCTGATGTGACGACAAACCATGGTTCAGAAAGCGATTGGGGAAAAACGATGAGGGCTTTGCTGTCGAAATTGCAGGTGGGTCTGCGGGGGCGCCTGTTCATGGCATTTGGGTTGGTGGCCGCCCTGACCGTGATCGCCAGCGTCAACGCGATCGTCTCCTATAACAGCCTGGGCAATTCGCTTGGCGTGATCGCCGAGCGGAGCCTGCCGGAAATCACGCGGTCGTCGCATGTGGTCAAGGCGGCGGGGAATGTTGGCTCCGCTGCTCCAAGTTTGCTCGCGGCCGCCAATGACGCCGAGCGCGAACATGCCGCCAAGGCTCTCGCCGTCTCCCGCGATGAGCTGACGCGTGCGATTGGCGCGCTCAGCACAGAGGACGCGGCGCTGCTCAACAAGACGGCACAACCGATCCTCGACAATCTTGCCCGACTTGAGAAGTCCGTCACCGAGCGGCAGTCGATCGCGGCCGCACGCGCTTCGCGGATCGCCGAGTTGCGGAAGACGCATCAGAAGCTTGCCGAGAAGTTGATCCCGATCGCCGATGACGTCGGGTTCACGCTGGCCATGGCGCTTGAGACCGCCGCCGACAAGCAGGATGTTGCCGTGATCCGCCAGACGCTGCTTGGGCTCGCGGACAACGAGCTTGGCACGCTGCAGGCCGTGCTGGCGCTGCGTGCGGAATCGAATCTGCTGCTTGGCATTTTGGTTGAAGCCGCCGATCTCGCCTCCGCCGATCTTTTGCCGCCGGTGAAGGATCGCTTCAACGCGACGGCGCGGCGTCTGGGCAAGGCGGCCGCGGTGCTGCAGAATGCCGACACCACCAAGCTGGTGAGCCAGCTTGTCGAGACTGGCAGCGGCAAGGACAATATCTTCGATCTAAAGCTGAAGGAAATTGCAGCCACCAAAGCTGGGACCGACGTGGTGGCGCAGAATCGCGAGCTTACCTCGCAACTTGAGGTCGGCGTCAGGCAGCTTGGCCAGCGCAGCGAGGCAGCGGCTGCCGCCAGTGTCAATGCATCGGAAGCGGAAATCAGCAGCGGCCGTATTGTGCTGATCGGCCTTGCCGTTGGCAGCCTGCTGGCCGCGCTCCTGATCGGCTGGCTCTATGTCGGCCGGGCCGTCGTTCGCCGGCTGGTTGGTTTGCAGGCCAGCATGAAGGCGCTCGCTGCCGGTGATCTGTCGACCCAGGTGGCGACGGGCGGTTCGGATGAAATCGGTGCGATGGCGTCGGCGTTGCAAGTCTTCAAGGACAACATGGCCGAATCCAATCGTCTGCGTGCCGAGCGTCTTGAAAGCGAAAAGCACGCGGCCGCCCAGCGCCGCGCCGACATGTCGCGGCTGGCCGACGAATTCCAGGCCGCGGTCGGCGAGATCATCGAGACCGTATCCTCGGCTTCAACCGAACTTGAGGCGTCGGCCAAGACGCTGACTCACACGGCATCGGAAACCCAGCAATTGTCGGGCATGGTGGAATCGGCTTCCGGTGACGCTTCCAACAACGTCAATTCGGTCGCGAGCGCGACCGAGGAAATGACCGCCTCGATTGCCGAGATCAATCGGCAGGTGCAGGAGTCCACCCGCATCGCTTCGGAAGCGGTACAGCAGGCGGAATTGACCGATGCCCGCATCAACGAACTGTCGAAGGCTGCGATGCGGATCGGCGACGTCATCAATCTGATCACCACGATCGCCGAACAGACCAATCTTCTGGCGCTGAACGCGACCATCGAGGCAGCCCGCGCGGGTGAATCCGGCAGGGGCTTTGCGGTGGTGGCGCAGGAGGTCAAGACACTGGCCACCCAGACCAGCAAGGCGACCAGCGAGATCAGCGCGCAGATCGCCGGGATGCAGGTGGCGACACAGGATTCGGTCGCCGCCATCAAGCAGATCGGCTCGACCATCGGCCGCATTTCGGAGATTGCGTCGACGATCGCGGCGTCCGTCGAACAGCAGGGCGGGGCGACACAGGAGATCGTGCAAAACGTGCAGGAAGCGGCGAAATCGACCAGTCAGGTCGCGGCCAATATCGTTGAGGTGAACAAAGGGGCCTATGAGACCAGTTCGGCCTCGTCGCAGGTGCTGGCGTCGGCGCAGTCGCTGTCCGGTGAAAGTAACCGACTCAAGCTCGAGGTCGATCGCTTCCTCGAGACTGTGCGCGCTGCCTAGACGGTAAATCCCTCACGGTTTGGCGAGATCGCCGTTGCGGTCTCGCCGGTCAGCTAACGACATCAAAATGTCGGCGAGGGCGATGTCGGCCAATCCTGCGGGTCTCCGCCGGATTATGGTGGGCCTGCGCAAGTACTCCTCGCCGCCAAATGGTTCAAAAACTTTCCGATCCCCTGTACCTCCACTTCCGGTAAGGCCCGGCGCCGGGCATAATTCCCCGCTCTGCCGTCCCTCATGGACACATCGCCGTCTCTCATCCGACCAGGCCTTTCGCCGTGCGCCGCTTCGATTTTATTGAGCCTGCCGTCATGCTGGCCACGGTGCTGCAATGGCTTGTGCTTGCCAGCGTGACCGGGGTGATCGTCGGCAGCGGCACCAGCCTGTTTCTGCATGGGCTGTTCTTCATGACCGACCGCACCGCGATGGTGCCGTTCTGGCTGCAAATGCTGTTGCTGCCTGCGGGCGGCCTGCTCAACGGCCTTTTGCTCCATTACGGCTATCGGATCGACAGGACAGGCCTGAAGGATACGGTGATGGCAGCGGTCCATGTGCAGGCCGGCCGCATGCCGTTTCTGACCATGCCTATCAAGCCGATGGCGGCCATCATCACTTTGGCCAGCGGGGGTTCGGCGGGAAAGGAAGGGCCGTGCTCGCATATCGGCGCGTCCCTAGCCGCGGCGATCGGTCAGGTGCTGCATCTCAATACCGAATTGCGCCAGCGGATCGTGGCGTGCGGCGTCAGCGCGGGTTTCGCCAGTGTGTTCGGCACGCCGATTGCCGGCGCGATTTATGGCGTCGAAGTGCTGGCGATCGGACGCCTGCGCCACGACTTCTTGTTTCCTGCTATTGTCGCCGGCGTCGTCTCGTATCAGGTCAGCCTTTATTGGGGTGTACCGTACCAATACTATCACTTCACCAGCCTGCCGGACTTTTCCGAACTGCTGTTTCTCAAGACGCTGGTGCTCGGTGCGATCTGCGGACTTGTCGCGCTTGTGTTCGTTGAGTTCGTGCACCGGACGAGATGGCTGTTCGCGCGTGTGCGAGCCCGTTTCAACCTGTGGCCGCCGCTGATGCCGCTATGTGGCGGCTTGCTTCTGGCGTTGCTGATTCTGGTGATTCCGACTGATTATCTTGGATTGAGCCTGCCGCTGATGGACCGTGCGCTCGGCGGCGAGCCGATGCCTTACCTAGGTTTTCTATGGAAGAGCCTGCTGGTTGCGGTCACCATCGGCTCGGGATTTTATGGTGGCATCGTCACTCCGCAATTCGTCATCGGGGCGGTCGCCGGCAATGCGTTCGCGCATCTGTTTGGGCTCGATCCGATGCTGGGCGCGGCGATCGGCCTGGTCGGCGTCGTCGCCTCGGCTTCGAACACGCCGGTCGCCGCGATTCTGATGGGCGTGGAATTGTTCGGCGGCACGATTGGCACGCTTTATATCGCGGGGGCCGCCATCGCCGCCTATCTGATGATCGGCCATCGCAGCATCTATCCCGGCCAGCGCCTGGCTTATGCCAAGTCGTCATGGATGAGAGTGCGGCCCGATACGCCGGTGGATGCCGAAAAGGCGCGGCTATCCTACGGGCTGTTGCGATGGTGGCGGCAGCGCCGACCGGGTGGGTGATCTTGCCTGGAACGACGAATGCAGCGCGGGTTATTGCGCCGCTTTCTCGGCGGCATTCGCCGCCTTGCGCTGGATCGCCTCTATCCGTTTTGCACCTGATCGCGCCCGCTTCTCGCAGGTCTTGCGCAGGTGTTCGAGCTCTTCCTCGGTCAGATGCTCGATGCCGATGATGCTGTTGTGCACTTCACTGACCCGGATCAATTCGTCGAGTTTGACCTGGATCGCGGCGCTGTCGCGATTCTGCGAATTCTGGATCAGAAACACCATCAGGAACGTGATGATGGTGGTGCCGGTGTTGATCACCAGTTGCCAGGTGTCGGAATAGCCGAAAATCGGGCCGGTGATCGCCCACACCGCGATCAGGCCGGCGGCGAGCAGGAACGTTCCGGCCTTGCCCGCCATGTGGGACGACCAGTTGGCGACCTCGGCGAATGCCGCGCCGATGCGGCCGTGCTTCTTCCTGGCGAGTGTCCTGCTCATTGGTCTTGTCCTTCAGCCGGTTGGCGGCATCCCGGCGCCAACATCCTAATCGCGGCACGGCCGTTTGGTTTCACGGACCGGCGTCCATGTGCGGGCCGTCGGCACGCCGGGCTGCCGATCCCGGCTTGATCTATCTCAGCGGCCGTGCCTCACTTGCCCTTAAAATAGTAAAGCGTGCTCCGGGCCTGCCCGGAGAGCAGTCGCGATCGGAGTTGGACATGCAGATCAGGACAGTCATGGCGAGTCTTGCGCTCGACCAGTCCAACGAGGCCTGCCTTGCGGTGGCGGGCGACATTGCGGAGCGCTTTGAGGCGCGGGTAATCGGCATCGCAGCCTCGGATTTGCGGCCGCCGCTTTATTTTACCGAGGGCGACTATGCCGAAAAACTGCTCTCCGACGAACGGGCGGCGATCGAAGCCCGCCTGAGCGAGCTGGAAACCGTGTTTCGCGCCTCGCTGGGTAAGCGGGCGAAGGCGCTCGAATGGCGCTCCAGCCTGCAGTTTCCTACCACCTATATTGTCGATGAAGCGCGCGCCACGGATCTTGTGGTTTGCGCCCGGCCCGCTGAGCCGAATTTCGATTCCTATTCCTTTGCCGATCCGAATGATATCGTGATGCAGGCCGGACGGCCGGTGCTGGTCGTCCCGTCCGCTGCGCGGCATCTCGATCTGCGCAGGGTGCTGGTGGCATGGAAAAACACGCGGGAAGCGCGGCGGGCGGTGTTCGATGCGCTGCCGCTGCTGGCGCGAGCCAAGGATGTCACCGTTGTCGAAATCATCGAAGAAGGCGACCTGCGCGGCAACGCATTGCCGTCCGTGAAGGATGTGGCGTCCTGGCTGGGTACTCATGGCATTCCTGCCGAGGTGATCGTAGCCGACAGGGAAGGGGATGTCGGCGCGCAACTGGAAGACGTTGCAGCGGATGTCAGTGCGACGCTCATCGTCGCCGGCGCTTATGGTCATTCGCGGTTTCGCGAGTGGATCATGGGCGGCATGACGCGTCATCTGATGACGCAATCGGACCGTTGCGTTCTGCTGTCGCGATAGGTCTGGCAAGCGCCGGTCCCATGAGGACGGAGCCCCTGTTGGTGGAACATGGTGGCGGAAACACCGTTTCCACCGATCATGAAACCCGTTCATCTGCCGCCGACCGATCTCGACATTGCGATCGCGCATAGGATCAAGCGACACGCGACGCCTTCACGCGAAGATGTGTTGCGCGTGCTGACATGGTTGGCGGATGAGCGGGTGCTCTATCTCGGAAGTCTGGTCGTCTGGGCCGTTTCGCGGAGAGGGCGGCGGGCGCAGCGGCGGCAGGCTGATCATGTGATCCTGTCCGCCATCTTGGCCAGTATCATTCCACATCTTCTCAAGCATGCCGTCGATCAGAAGCGGCCGGATCGCGAGATCGAGCCGCCGCGTCATGGTATTCCTAAATCCGGACGCTCCGATGACGCGTTTCCGTCAGGTCACGCCATGCATATCGGCGCGGTTGCCTCCGCGATCGCCTGGATAAAGCCCAAAGCGGCACCCTGGGTCTGGTCGGCGGGCCTGCTCCTTGCGGGCACCCGTGTTCTTTTGCTGGCGCACTGGACATCGGATGTTCTGGTCGGATTGCTGGCGGGCGTCGGGCTTGAACGCGCGTTGAGGCCATCGATGGCGCCGGCTCTGAAGCGGGACCGCGCGCGCAAGTGCCGCCATGTCCGTCGCTGAAGAGACGAAAATTGCGCTCGATGAATCGCGCACCTTGATGCTGGGCAGCCAGATCTTGTTCGGCTTTCAGCTTCAGGCTGCGTTCCAGAATGCTTTCGATACGTTGACGACGCTCGAACGCGCTATCGAGCTTGCTCTGGTGCCGTTGATGGTTTGCGTGATTGGTCTTCTGATCGCGCCCAGCGCGCGGCACCGGATCGTCGAATGCGGTCACGCAAGTTACGAACTCAACGCGTTCATCACCTCGGTCACTCGATTTGTCGTTCCTTTGTTCGCGTTGGCATTGGCGCTCGATCTGTTCATCGCAGGCACACGCATCGCGGGAATGGCGGTCGGTGTCGCTGCCGCGGGAATAATCCTGATCCTGACATTGTTTGTATGCGGCTCGTTTTCGATCCGCTTGCCGAAAAGGTCTTCGTCCATGACAAAGCCGCAGCCAACCCCTCTCGATCAGCGCATCCAGTATGTTCTCACCGAGGCGCGCGTCATTCTGCCCGGCGCGCAGGCCATTCTCGGCTTTCAGCTCGTGATCGTTCTTACCCAGGCCTTTGCCGAACTGCCGGATCGCGAGCGTCTTGTTCACGGCATTGCCATTGCCTTCGTGACGATCTCAACCGCGCTCCTGATGGCGCCGGCGGCGCGTCATCGCCTGATCCATCACGGCCAGAATTCGGAGGCGTTCTGTCAATCTGCCAGCCGCTATCTGCTACTCGCCACCCTCATGCTTGCGCTTGGTATCGCACTGGATGTCGAAGTTGTTGCAATGAAGATTGCAGGGCACACGCTTGCAGCAATTTCGATTGCGGCATTTTGCGGCGCGACGCTGCTCGTGCTCTGGTATCTCTGGCCGCTGGCTGACATGAAGTGGCGGCTGTCGCGCGAGACGCAGTGATGTTCTGTCCTGAAGCGTTGACGTGAATCAACGCGCTTCGGTGCGATTTCAGATTATCTGCGCACGTTGTTCCGAGGGGAGCTTCGTTAAGGAGCTGAGAAACCGCTGGACTGTGCTGCGGTGACCCTTTGAACCTGATCCGGGTTGTGCCGGCGAAGGGACTGGGATGTATCAGGAGCCGATTGCCCCGAGGGGAGAGCCGTCCGTTGTGGTCATCGGGGCAGGGGTGGCCGGTAGCTGGCAGGCGTTGCTGTTCGCGCGTGCCGGCTACCGGGTCACCTTGCTGGAGCGCGACACCGCGGAGATGACGCAGGCAACCAGCCACTGGGCCGGCGGCATGCTGGCACCGCGGTGCGAAGCTGAGGCGGCCGAACCGCTGATCACCCATCTCGGCAATCGTACGCTCGATCTGTGGCGGACCTATCTGCCTGAAACGCCGTTCAACGGCTCGCTGGTGGTGGCGCATGCCCGCGACCGCGCCGATTTCGAGCGCTTTGCCCGGATGACGACCGACCATCAACGGCTCGATGCGCAGGGCATTGCCGAACTCGAACCTGCGCTTGAGGGACAATTCCGCGAAGGACTGTTCTTCGCCGGCGAGGGGCATGTCGAGCCGCGCCGGGTGCTGCCGCTGCTCCATGAGCATCTGCGCGCGGCGGGCGGTATCATCCGCTTTGAATCCGAATGCGATCTGGATCTCCTGGCGCAGCAGCCGGACCGGATCGTGATCGATTGCCGCGGGCTTGGTGCGCGCGATCAGCATCCCGAGCTGCGCGGCGTCAAGGGCGAGATGGTGATCGTCGAGACGGCGGAGGTGGAACTCGCGCGTCCGGTGCGGCTGATCCATCCGCGCTGGCCGATCTATGTCATTCCGCGCGAGGACAATCTGTTCATGATCGGCGCGACCAGCATTGAGAGCGAGGACACCGGCGTCAGCGTCCGTTCGGCGCTGGAATTGTTGAGCGCGGCCTATGCGGTGCATCCGGCGTTCGGCGAGGCGCGGATCATTGAGATCGGCGCGGGGTTGCGCCCGGCTTTTCCCGACAATCTGCCGCGCATCGTGGTCAGCCGGCAGAAGATTTCGATCAATGGGCTTTACCGCCACGGCTTCCTGCTCGCGCCAGCGCTAGCGGAGATGACGCTGGCCTATGCCCAGCGCGGCTTCATGCACAACGAGGTGATGCGCTCAGCCTGAGACGCGCCTCATCGTGGCAGCCGTCTCGTGCGGTGAGAGTCCAAGCTTGTCCCACAATTGATTGACGCGCGCGATGACGGCCTCGTCCATCGCCAGCACCCGGCCCCATTCGCGCTCCGTCTCCGCGCCGATCTTGGCGGTGGCGTCGATGCCGAGCTTGCCGCCAAGCCCGGGCTTGGGCGAAGCGAAGTCGAGATAATCGATCGGGGTATCGTTCAGCATGACCAGATCGCGCGAGGGATCAGCGCGGGTCGAGATCGCCCACATCACGTCGGTCCAGTTGCGGATATCGATGTCCGGATCGACGATGATCAGGAATTTCGTGTAGGTCAGTTGCGGCAGCAGCGACCACAGCGCCAGCATGACGCGCCGCGCCTGTCCGGGATAGCGTTTGGCGATGGATGCGACCGCGATACGATAGGAACAGGCTTCCGGCGGCAGCCAGACATCGACGACTTCCGGCACGCGTTTCTTCAGGAGCGGCACGAACAGTTCGTTGAGGGCCTCGCCGATCCGCGAGGGTTCGTCCGGCGGCCGGCCGGTGAAGGTTGAGAGATAGATCGGTTGCCGGCGCATAGTGATCGCGGTGACGCGCATCACCGGAAAATCATCGACGGCATTATAATAACCGGTGTGATCGCCGAACGGTCCCTCCGGCGCGACCTCCTGCGCCGAAACCATGCCCTCGATCACGATCTCCGCCTCGGCGGGAACGGATAGCGGCACGCTGATACAAGGCGCGAGCGGCAGCCGCGCGCCGCGCAACAGGCCGGCGAAACGGAATTCCGAGATGGTTTCCGGCAGCGGCAGCACGGCGGAAAGCGTCGTGGCCGGATCGGTGCCGATGGCAATAGCGACCGGCATGTCCAGCCCGCGCTCGCGCCATTGGTGATGATGGCGCGCACCGCCGCGATGAGCCAGCCAGCGCAGGATGGCGCGATCGCGGCCCAGCACCTGCATACGGTAGATGCCGACATTGACATCGCTACCGTCGACATCGTCCGGGCCCTTGGTGATCACCATGGGCCAGGTGATCAGCGGTCCCGGCTCGCCAGGCCAGCAGACCTGCACCGGCAGCCGCCCCAGATCAATCGCTTCATCCTGCCACATGATCTCCTGAGCCGGCGGCCGGTTCACATGCTTTGGGCGCATCGCCAGCACGGCACGGGCCAGCGGCAGCTTGGTCATCGCCTCGCTGAAGCCGCGCGGCGGGCGCGGCTCACTCAGTTCCGCGAGCGCCTCGCCCAGCATCGGCAGCCGCTCGGGATCGACGCCGAAACCCCAGGCCACGCGTTCCCTGGTGCCGAACAGGTTGACCAGCATCGGGATGTCCGCCGGCTGGCCATCGGCCTTGATCGGATTCTCGAACAGCAGCGCGGGACCTTCCGCCTGCAGCACGCGGTGGTGAATCTCGGTGATCTCATGGACGACAGAGACCGGCTCGCGTATGCGAACGAGCCGGCCCTCGCGCTCCAGATAGGACAGGAAGCCGCGCAAATCGGCAAAAGGCGGTCGATCGCGACGCAGCACGGCAAACTCCTTGCGTTGCATCATGGAGCAGGGAGCGGCGCCTTCTTTGCTCCGGAGCAAATAGGAGCACGGGCGGAGTGCTATCAACGTCGAACGAGGGTTTTGATGTCCGTGTCCGGTGCGACCGTATCGAAGATGCCGATCGCGCTCGCCGTGGCGGGTCGCGTGCTGCCGCTGTTGCCGCTGCAGATCTTGCTTGCAATCTGCCTGCGCGAAATCCGTAACCGGCATCCGCAGATTTTCGATCGGCTCGGCGACCATTGCGACAAGACCTTCGCGCTGGTGCCGACCGACCTGCCGTTTGCCTTCGTGCTCGAGCCGCGCCGGCTCAATCCACGCGTCTTTGCCGTGCGATCGCTGCCGGACACCGATGTGCGGATCGCGGGGCCGTTCGCGGCATTGATCAGTCTCGCCGACGGCACGAGCGATGGCGATGCGCTGTTCTTCTCGCGCGAAATCCAGATCGAGGGCGACATGGAGGCGGCGCTGGCGCTGCGCAACGCCATCGACGACAGCCGCATCGATATCATCGCCGAAGCGGCGGCCTGGCTTGGCCCGCTGTCGCCGATGGCGCAACGCGTCCTGCGCGATGTCATCAACGGATCGATGTGGTCCTTGCGCGATCCTGCGCCGGAGCGCGGATCATGGAACTGATCTGTCCCGCCGGCACACCGGCTGCGCTGCAGGCCGCCGTCGATGCCGGCGCTGATGCGGTTTATTGCGGCTTCCGCGACGAGACCAACGCGCGCAACTTTCCCGGGCTGAATTTCAGCCGCAATGAACTCGCCGCCGGCATCGCCTACGCCCACAAGCGCGGCGTCAAGGTGCTGGTCGCGCTCAATACCTTTGCGCGGGCGGGCGCTTTCGAGGTCTGGCAACGCGGGGTGGATGATGCAGCGGCGGCGGGTGCCGATGCGCTGATCATCGCCGATGCCGGCGTGCTCGATTATGCAGCGCAACGCCATCCCGATCAGCGGCTGCATGTCTCGGTGCAGGCGGGAGCCGCCAATCCCGATGCGATCAATTTCTACGTCAAGGCGTTCGGCGCGCGCCGCGTGGTGCTGCCGCGCGTGCTGAGCGTGCCGGAAATCGCCGCGATCATCCGCGAGATCGATTGCGAGACCGAGGTGTTCGTGTTCGGCGGGCTCTGCGTGATGGAAGAGGGCCGCTGTTCGCTGTCCTCCTACGCCACGGGAAAATCGCCCAACATGCAGGGTGTCTGCTCGCCGGCGAGCGATGTGCGTTATGTCGAGAAGGACGGCGAGATGATCTCGCGGCTCGGCGACTTCACCATCAACAAATTCGCGCGCGGCGAGCCGGCCGGCTATCCCACTCTGTGCAAAGGCCGGTTTCAGACCGACCATGGCGCGGGCTATCTGTTCGAGGATCCGGTCAGTCTCGATGCAACGACCATGCTGCCGGATCTGCGCAAGGCCGGCGTCACTGCCCTGAAGATCGAGGGCCGGCAGCGCGGCCGCGCCTATATCGAGCGCGTGGTACGCAGCTTTCGTCAGACGCTGTCTGCGCTGGACAGGAATGTTTCTGCTCCGGCTGCTGAACTCGCTCCCCTCACCGAAGGTCAGGCCAGCACGGTCGGGGCCTATCGAAAGACTTGGCGATGAGAAAGACCTGGCGATGACCATGACGCTGTCCATCGATCAGTCCTTTGAGACGCGACCACGGACCCAGCTCACGCTCGGACCGGTTCTCTACAACTGGCAGCCGGAAGAATGGCGGGATTTCTATGTCCGCATCGCCGATGAAGCGCCGCTCGACCTGGTCGTGGTCGGCGAGGTGGTGTGTTCGAAACGCACGCCGTTCTTCGAGAAATATATTCCCGAAGTGATCGAGCGCCTAGTGGCTGGCGGCAAGCAGGTTCTGCTCGGTTCGCTCATTCTTGTGTCGTTGCAGCGCGAGCGCCGCCAGATGGCAGAGCTGGCGGACAACACCGATTTCCTGATGGAGGCGAACGACCTGTCGTGCATGGGCGCGCTGCTGGGGCGGCCGCATGCGATTGGCCCGTTCGTGAACATCTATAATGAGACCACAGCAGCTTATTTCGCCGATCGCGGCGCACAGCGCATCTGCCTGCCGCCGGAGTTGCCGCTGGCCTCGATCAAGACCATTGCCTCGGCGCTGCCCGACATCGTGACCGAGGTGTTCGCATTCGGCCGGATGCCGCTGGCGATCTCCGCGCGCTGCTATCACGCCCGTCTGCACAAGTTGTCGAAGGACAATTGTCGCTTTGTCTGCGAGAAGGACCCCGACGGGTTGCCGGTGCGCACGCTCGATGGCGAGGCGTTTCTGGCGATGAACGGCGTGCAGACCATGTCCCACGCCTGCGCCAATCTGCTGGCGGACGCATCCGATCTCGTCGCGGCGGGCGTCGGCGCGCTACGCCTGTCGCCGCAGCAATGCGATATGGTCGCCGTCGCGAAACTGTTCCGCGAGGTGCTGGATAGCCGGCTGGAGCCCGACGAGGCGACACGCCGTCTTGCGCAGATTTATCCGGATATCCCATTCGCAAATGGCTTTGTGCACGGAGAGCCGGGCGCCGCCTATGTGGCACGGCACGCGCTCCGTCCGGATATCGAAAAGACGCAGTAACGGAATCTGGAAGACATCATTCTTCTGCGAGAAGGAAACGGTCATGTCCGAACAGACCAGAACCAGTGAAACACTCGATCTGATTTCCCGCCTCGAGGCGGTGCTGACGCGGGCCGATCTCGACTGCCGCTGCCGCGATCTCCTAAGCAACGCGCTGGATCGGTTTTCCGATCTGGAAGAAAAGCGACTGTCGCGACGATCGCTGACCATGGCGCGCGATCACAAGGAGCGCATCGCCGCGATCCTGATGTTGCTCTCCGAACTCAACCAGATCACCGAGAACGAGCGCGACCGTTCGGTGTTCGTCGAGATGTCGCTGCTGTTCGACGAGATCGGGCATTCGGCGCAGATCGCCGCGGCGGCGCTGCGCGAACTCGATCCGCCGAAGCCGGCGGGCGCGACTAAAACAGCATCAGTCGCGAATCCGCCGGTGGAGCTTGGCCGCCGCGCCTAGACCGCGCGGCTGTGCGTGCGGCCTGAGGTTCCGATATAGGCGTCGAATGCGGCGGCGACGCTGCGCACCAGATGCCGGGCATCGTCCGCAATGGTGATCCGTGACCCGGTGACGCAGACGATGCCGTCGTCCATCAGTGGCCGCAGCCGTGTGGCCTGCTGCAACAACTGCTCCGGCGCGGTCCGGTGTCGCGCGCCGACCGCCGCGAGATCGACGCCAAGATCGCACATCAGCCGCTCGATGATGTCGGCCCGCAGGCGGTCATCGGCGGTAAGGACATAACCCTTGCGTGTCGCAAGCTCGTTATTGCCGATCTGCGTGCAGTAAGACCTGATCGCGATCTCGTTCTGGATGTAGCCCTGCTCAAGGCGGCCGATCGCGCTGGCGCCGACTCCGATCAGCGTATCGCTGCTGTCGGTGGTGTAACCTTGAAAATTGCGATGCAGTTTGCCGACGGCCTGCGCCTTGGCCAAGCTGTCGTCGGCACGGGCGAAATGATCGAGCCCGATCTGCCGGTAGCCGGCATCGATCAACGCGCGGTTGATCGCCTCGACCTGCTCATGACGGCTGGAGCCGTCGGGCAGCACCTCCTCGTCGATCTTGCGCTGGTGCTTCTTGAACGCCGGCACATGGGCATAGCCAAACACCGAGAACCGGTCGGGCGCGAGCTTGAGGGCTTGCTTCACCGTGTCGACGCAGGATTGCGCGGTCTGATGCGGCAAGCCGTAGATCAGGTCGAAATTGACACCGCGGATTCCGGCAGCACGCAATCCATCTGCTGCGGCGGCGGTCTCCTCGAAACTCTGGATGCGATTGATCGCCCGCTGCACCACCGGATCGAAGCTCTGCACGCCGAGACTGGCGCGGGTCACGCCGCTAGCGCCGAGCTCTCGGATCATCTCCGGTGTCAGCGTGCGCGGGTCGATCTCGACGGCGATCTCGGCACCCAGCTGCAACACGAAACGCCGCTCCAGCAGATGGATCAGGCCGCTGAACTGTTCGGGTGAGATGATGGTCGGCGTGCCGCCGCCGAAATGGATGTGATTGACGGGAAGGGGACGCCCGATGCATTCGGCAACGAGGTCGATCTCATGGCGCAACGCCTCGAGATAAGCTGCGATCGGCTCGTCCTTTTTGGTGATGGTGGTGTGGCAGCCGCAATACCAGCACATCGAGCGGCAGAACGGCATGTGCAGATAGATCGATCCGATCTGGTCTTCGGCAATCGACTGCAGCCACTGCCGATAGGTTGGCGCGGACACTGCATCGGAGAAATGCGGCGCGGTCGGATAGCTGGTGTAGCGCGGCAGGCGTTCGTCGCCGTAGCGCGCGCTGAGATCGCTGCGGAGCAGGGTCGGCTTGTCGTCAAGAGTAACAGACATGGCGCTTTCAACATCGTGGCGCCATCGGCGAAGCCGCGGCTGCACTCCGTTCCTTAGCCTGTCCGGGCGTGATGCCGTTTGCGCTAGCGCAAAGCGGCCGAACTGGGCGGCTATTGGCAGCCTTCCGCCGTTCGCAGGGGGTGCAGGAACAAAGGCAGGAACCCGACAAAC
The DNA here is from genome assembly GCA_964384815.1 of uncultured Afipia sp. Lineage (GTDB taxonomy): Bacteria > Pseudomonadota > Alphaproteobacteria > Rhizobiales > Xanthobacteraceae > Afipia. The sequence goes on from CAYLLZ010000007.1 coordinate 71,049, forward strand.
CAGACACCGAAGGCTGCGGACCACAACAGCGCGCTGGCGGCGTAATGCATGCCTGTCAGCGCGCCGCCGATGCCGAGTTCCGGCAGCACGCGGATGAGACCGGCGCAGGCCATCAGGATGATTGCCGCATGCGCCGCGCGCGGCAACTCCAGCGGCCGGCCGGTGTGCCGCAATCCGGCAATTACGAGCACCGCCATCACCGCGAGACCGAGACTGCCGACCGCGAGCATGTGGATGCCGCTGCCGATGGCGATCGGCGCGCCGAGAGTGGACAGGCCGATCAGCAGAAAGCCGCCGCCGGCGAAAGCGTTGGCTCCCGCGAGCGCCAGCACCTGCGTCCGCAGCACGGCGGTGCCGATGAACCATTCGGCGAGGCGGTCGAAGAACGCCGCGGCGGCGGCCAGCGCCAGATAGGCCGGGACCTGCGAGTGCGGAAACGCCAGCGCCGTAACTGCATAGAGGGCGACCATGCCGGCGGCGAGGTTCTGCCGTCCGGGGTGCGGCCGATAGGGCGTGGTGTTGCCGCTGGGATCGAGCGCCAGGTTGATGACGACGATATTGATGCGCGCGACCGCGAGCGCGAAGAAGATCAGGAAGACGTTGAGCGATGCCTGCAGCAGCCGCCCGGCAAGATCGAATTGCCCGGTCAGCCAGGCGATGCGGATAGAGGCTTCCGCCAGCGCGAACAGGAAGGCCCAGACCGCGAAGGAGGCGTGACGCGTGCTGCGCCGTTCCAGCAAGGGTGTCAGCACGAACCAGAACAGCATCGTCAGGAAGGCAAAGTCAGTCAGGCCGGCGAGCGCGACCAGCGGCTCGAGTCCGAAAAGACCGATGATGCGCCCCGGCAGCCAGAACGACAGCAGCACGATCAGCGTGCGGCCTTTGCGCGGCGGCGTGTCGGTCCATTCGGCGACGGCAGAGGTGAGAAAACCCGCCAGCGCCGCACCATAGGTGCCGAAGATCATTTCGTGCGCATGCCATTGCGTGGACGGGATGGCCTGCGCGAACGGCAGCGAGAAGCCGAACAGTGTCACCCAGAGGAGCGGCGAGAGCATCGCATGAAGCGCGGCCGCCGGAAAAAACAGCATCAGGCCTTCCGCGAGCAGCGGATGATCGCGCCGGACGTCTGATTTCAACGCGATGGTCACGACAGGCCCTTCCGCTCGCTGTCGAACAGTTCGGCGAAAGCCGGATCATGCGACCATGTCTCGACCAGATCGAAAATGAAACGGTCATCGCGCTCGCCGGGCCGGCCTTCGATGCGGCGCTCGGTGACGAATCCGGCATGACCTTCGGACAGCACGGCGAGGCGGTCGGCGATCCGTACAGCCTCGGCGAGATCGTGGGTGACGAACAGCGCCGAAAAGTGCTCGCGCGCCGCCGCGCTAATCACCAGATCCTGCAAGGCGCGCTTGAGGCCGACATCGACCGCGGTGAACGGCTCGTCGAAAAAGATCACGTCGGGATCGACCGCCAGCGCCCGCGCCACCGCTGCACGCTGGCGCATGCCGCCGGACAGCTCGGCCGGATATTTGTCGAGATCATGGGCCAGAAGCCCGACCTCGCGGCCACGCCCTTCGATGATATCCGAAGATGGTTTCCTTGAACCGTTGGCGCGCAAGCCATAGGCGATGTTGTCGCGCGCGGTCATCCAGGGCAGCAGCCGCGGCTCCTGAAACACCACGGCATGACGGCGATAGGCGCGGCGCACCCGCCCGCGCAGCGGATCGACCAGACCAGCCGCGATCTGCAGCAGCGTGGTCTTGCCGCAGCCCGAGGGCCCGAGCAGCGCGACGATCTCGCCGGGCGCCAGCGACAGATGGATGTCTTCGAACACCGCGCGGCCAAGAAAGGCGTGGCCGACGCCATCGAGAGCGAGTTTCATCGCTTCACGCCCCACGGCACGCCGGCCTCGCGCCATCTCTCCAGCCGGTCGCGGATCGGATCGAGCAGTACATATTCGGTGAACAGCGCGAACACCACGGTGATGACGATCAGCGCCATCACCCGCGGAATGTCGAACAGGGCGCGGGCGGTGGCAAGGTCGCCGCCGAGCCCGCCAGTATTCGACAGCAGCTCCGCCATCACGGTGATTTTCCACGCGCTGCCGGCCGTGGTGGTCCAGGCCGGGAAGAGATAAGAGACGAGATGCGGCAAGGTGATGGTGCGAAACCGCATCCATGCGCTCGCTCCGAACGAGCGGGCCATCTGGTCAAGCGCGCGGTCGCGGGTGGCGACGCCCTGAAGCCCGCCTGCGAACGAGATCGGCAGCGCGGCAACGACGACCGTCAGCACCGCCGATCCGCCATTGGAGCCGAACCAGATCAGCGCCAGCACGATCCATGCGATCGGCGGCACGCCGAGGATCACGGTGACGATCGGCCGCGTCAGCCGCATGGTGGCGAAGGAATAGCCGGCAATGATTCCGGCGATACTGCCGATCGAGACCGCGAGCGCGAAGCCTGCCAGCGAGCGGCTCGCCGTCTCGCCGGCGGCGCGGGCAAAGCTCGCTTCATGAACGATGCTGATGACGGCGAGCACCGTCTCCCATGGCGAGGGCAGCACGAACGAGCCGTAGATTTCATGCCCGGCCTGCCATGCGGCGGCGAGGCAGAACAGGCCGGCGGCGCCCGCCCATGCCGACCAGACATAACGGCCGGCCCAGCCGGTCCATGCAAAAAGGTGTGTGAGCGGGTTCACAAGGCGTAGAACCGATCATCCGGCAATTTGCCGCCAATAATGCGCAGATCGTCCTTGGCGAGCGTCTCGAACAGCGCTGTCAGGTCGGCGCGGGCGCGCGTGGCGCGTTCGGCAACCAGATTGCTGAAGGCGATCGAGCGTTCGATTACCGGCGCGGGCAACTCCAGCGCCGGGGCGGCGATTGCGGCCGCTGCGCCCGGATTCTGGTTGACCGTCTGTGCCGCGTTCTCCAGCGCGGCTTGCAGCCCGCCGATGCCGTCGGCGCCGATCTGGCTTGCGAGCTTGTCGGTGATGGCGAGTCCGGCCTGCGGGATCGTGGTGTAGCCGGTCGCGGCCGCCCATACCTTCTGGCAATCGATCGCCCGCTCGAGCGTCTGGCCTGCCGCCAGCATCGCGCGCAAGATCGCGGCGCTGCTGGCCGGCTCAGCCAGCAGCGCGGCATCGACACGGCCGGCGACCAGCATCTGGATCGCCTCGGGCGGCGTGCCCGAATAGTCGATCGTGATGTCCGAGGGCTGCAGCTTTGCCGTCACCAGCAGGCGGCGGAAAATGAAATCCGGCATGTCGTTGCGGAACGGAACGGCGACGCGCTTGCCTTTCAGGCTGGCGATGTCGGTGACGGTGCCGATAGGCGCGACGACATAAAGCAGGCCCTTGGTCATGACATTGGCCAGCCGAACGCCGAGGCCGCGATTGTAGAGATTGGCCGCAACGTAGGTCGGCACGATCACAGCGGTCATATTGCCGGAGCTGAGACCCGCGCGCATCTCGTCGGGGGTGCGCCAGCTTTTGAAGGTTGCGCCCGGTGCGATGTCCTTGAGTGCGCCCGATGCAATGGCTTGCGTCAGGATGATCGATGGTGCGGCGGGAGGTCCCCACAGCGTCAGCGGCTCCGCGGCGCGCAGGATGGCGGGACGCGCGAGAATCGCCGTAGAGAGCGCAGTAACGAAGGTGCGGCGATTCAACATGACAACTCCTGTCGGACAGAAGCGGACGGCATCGCAAGGACGCCGCCCGCGCGAGCGAGTGGATCAGAACCTTGCCTTGATGCCTCCGAAGTAGCCGCGCCCGTCACCGGGAAGGAACACGGCCTGATCGGGACGCTGGACGGTGTCGACGATCAACGTCGATGCGGCATAGTTCTCGTTGAAGACGTTCGTGACTTCGGCGAACAGCGTGAAGTGCTGATCGAGTTTGTATTCGGTTCGCAGATCGACAACGACGTACGGATCTGAATACAGCGTGTTCATGTTGTCGACCGGTGTCTTGGTCGGGCTCCAGCGCACTGCGCCCTGCAATCGCCACGCATCGGTGGCCTGATATTGCAGCAGGGCGTTGATCAGGTGCTGCGGCGCGCCGGCAAGGCGATTGTTGCCGCGGAGTGGATCGTCCTTGAAGCGGAAGTCCTGATAGGTATAGGCGACCCGCCCGCTGATCTGATCGGTCAGCCGTGCGCCGGCGCCAAGCTCGACGCCGAAATGCCGGGTCTTGTCGGCGTTGATGGCGCCGAGCGAGGTGCCCGAGGCGTCGCGCAGGCTGAGCAGTTCGTTCTCGACCCAGGAATAGTAGACCACCGCATCCCACGAGAAGGTGCTGTAGCGGCCGCGCCATCCGGCCTCCACGGTGGTTGCGGTCTGTGCGTCCAGGTTGGGAGTCGAGAAGACCGCAGTCGCCAGCGGCGCCGTTGGATTGCGGCCGGCGCTCGAATTGGGCGTGCCGTTGATGGTCGCGATCAGGTCATCATGGGTCGGCGGCTCGAAGCTGCGGCTGACCGCGGTGTAGACCGTGGTGTTGTTATCAGGCCGGTAGCTCAGGGCGAAACTTGGATTCCAGCCCGAATAGCTGCGGTTGTAGGATGTGTCGGTGGTCGGCCGGGTCCCGGATATCACGGTTGCGCCGTTGTACTGGATCCATGGCCGCGTCGCGAGATTGTAGACATCCTTGTTGTCGCGCGTCGCATAGGAATACGAGATCGATGGCGAAGCGTAGAAGGCCTGCCATACCGGCACGTTAAGGCCGGAATAGATCGACAGGGTCGAAGCATCGAGATCGTTGGCGCCGAACTGCGCGCCGGTCTGGCCGCCCTGGTTGAGATAATAGCCGCGGCTGGCGGAGCCTATGGTGTACTGTGCCGTGCTCTCGAACAGCGGCAGCAATGCCGCCTCGTTCGGCTTGTAGGCGTAACGGACAAGGCCGGTGAAGTCGCCGCCATTGGTGGTGCGCACGCCCGAGGAGATCGGGAAGCGGAACATGTCGTCAGTATAGGTGTAGCCGAGCGCGACATCGAACACATGGGCGCCGAAGGTTGCGGTGGTGCGCGATCCGATCAGGAACTGATCGGCCTCGCGCCGCGGCCTGTCGCGAACCACGTTGGGACCGGGATTGATGCCGCCGGGACCGGGGCCGGTGCCGACCTGCCGCGGGTCTGATTGCATCTGTGCCTTGGACAGCGGTCCCGCGACATCGAAGCCAAGCTCGGTGTATCCGGCGAAGAAGCGCGTGGTGACGTGTTCGGAGAGCTCCACGCCGACATTGACGCTGGCGCTGGTGCGCTGCGAATTGTTGTAGGTGCGGAAGCCGTCGCGGCGGCTGATGTCGGCCTGCAGCATGCCGTCGACATTGTCTTTCTTGAAGCCGGTCTGTGCGGCAACATTCGCCTGCCCGAAGCTGCCGCCGCTCACGGTCACCTGCGTGCCCGGCGAGAACGAGCCGGTGGGCGAGGCGAAGTTGATGGCGCCGCCGAGAACGGTCGCGCCGAGCCGGTTGGCGAGGTAGCCGCGATAGATCTCCATCGAATCCGCCTGCTGCGGATTGGCGAAGCCGACGATGTAGGAGCCGTCGGCGCGGTTGATCGGCAGGCCGTTCTGCAGCACGAGAATGCCGCGCTCGACCGGGTTTTGCTGCAGGCCGGAGCCGCGAATCTGGACGCGCGGCTGATCGTTGCCGCCGAAGAAGTCCTGCACCACCACGCCCGGCACGCTGCTGAGCGCCCGCGAAAGCGTGAGGTTGGCGGTATCGGGAAGTTGTTCCGACGTCACCAGCGCCGCGCCGCCCGGCAGCGCGTTGATCTGGTCGCGCAATTTCTCCGTCGGATTCTGCGCCGTTCCTTCGACGATGATCGGATCCAGCGACATCTGCGCGCCAGGCGCGGCCGATTGCGCGAAGCTCGTGCTGCTTGCCCCGGTGCACAGCACGAGCGCCATCGCGAGCGGGGAGACGATATCCGCCCTGTTGGATGCCTTTGGCGTGGACGTGCGTGTCCCGAGCCCGGCTTTGTGGTTCGACTTCTTCCCCATCATCATGCCCCGTTGTCCCGAAGCCCCCGCAAGGAAAGGCTTTCTGTTTAGATCAATTCTAAAAGATGATTAATAAATGCATCTTTTAGCAGACATCCACACCACATCGATGTTTGTCAATGTGGTATGGATGCTGCCGTCGGCTGTGGCGTTGCTGGAAACGCCAAGGATTGATCTGGATGGCAATCGGGCTGTCTTGATCGCGTTCCCGTTTATGAGAAACCGGAGCCGATGTGTTTGCGTTAAATCAAACGCAAAGCCCGGCGCGAGCGCGAATCGTTCTAAGGAGCGAAGATCATGATGGCGTGTTGGCGATCGATGACAGGGCGTCGGGCCTGCACACCACCACGAGGCGGCGGCCGCTGTCGACAATCCCCCGGCTTTCCCAGCCGCTGAGAGTCCGGCTGACGGTGTGAAGGGTGGTTCCCGCCATCTCCGCGAGGTCCTGTCGCGACAGCGGAAAAGCGATCTCGATGCCGCGGGTGGTGCGGCGACCCGCCTGCCGCGTCAGCCGCAGCACCGTGTGTGCAATTCGCCGTTCGACATTCTGGGTGGCGCGTTCACGCAGCCGGGTCTGCATCTCGACATACCGCGCGCCCAGAATCGCAACCGCGTTCATGGCCACCTGCGGATAGGTCACCATGACCTGCCGGATGGCAGTCGCGCTCCAGCCAAGCAATCTGCCCTCATCGACGGCCGTCACCGTTCCGGGATGATGGGCGCCCCCGGACAGCGTCGTATAGCCGACGGTTTCTTCAGGTCCGAGATAGCGGATGATGATCTGGTGGCCTTCAGGCGTGGTCTGCGTGACACGCAGCCGTCCCGACAGCACGATATGCAGCGTCTCCGCCGGGTCGCCCTGGCGGACCAGGGCTTCGTCGGCTGAAAGATGTCTGCGGAACGAGGAAGCCTGGATTTCGGCAAGTGCCCCGCTCGGAACACCCCGAAAGAGCTCGGCCTTTTCCAGAAGTCCGCAGTCTGAGGCTGCTCCATGCCACATCGGGCACCGTACCGAAACTGGCGAAATCTGTCGCAGATCAATCTAGTTGCAGCGGCTCCGTTTGTGATTGATTTGGCGCAACCCGGAACCGGGTCGTGGACGACAGTCGTTGTGCCGGAACAATGTCCGGATTTTTATCGTGACGATACTGTGCCGGTCATGTCGCGGTGGAGCGGCGGCCGGCCGGTCTGCCCTGCGCGAGCATTGTCCGATGGGGCATCCATGCTGAACATCAACAAGGCCGATCACGTCCGTCACCACGTCCCGTCGACATTCTCGGACCGGGTGGCGGATCTCTCGGTGCGCGCGATGCTGTCGGTGGCGGACGCGTTGTTCGGCCGCCGCTACGGCGACCGGGTGATCGTGCTCGAGACCATCGCGGCGGTGCCGGCGATGGTGGCGGCCACCTTTTTGCATTTGCGCTGCTTGCGCCGGATGATCGACGATCGCGGCTGGGTGCGCGCCTTCATGGACGAGGCCGACAATCAGCGTTTCCATCTGATGGCGTTCGTCGCCATCGTGCAGCCGAGCACATCGGAGCGGTTGTTGATCGCGATCGCGCAGAGCCTGTTCTACAACGCCAACTTCCTGCTCTATCTGGTCTCGGCGCGCACCGCGCATCGTCTTGCCGGCTATCTCGCCGAACGCTCCATCGCGGGCTATTCCGAACTGCTGGCGCGGATCGAGGCCGGCGAACAGACCGACTGGCCTGCACCGCTCGCGGCTCTGGATTACTGGAATCTTCGTTCCGGCGCGACGCTCAGCGACATGATCAGAGCGATGCGGGAGGACGAGGCGATCCATCGCGACATCCATCATGCCTTCGCCGACGCGCGTACGGCCGGCAAGGTCCTGCCGGAGCCGCCGGGAATTCCGGCCTGATCGGCGATCGCGATCGGGTTACGCGTGTTCGTGGAGAGGGGCACGTCTGCAAAGTGAAGCTGGCGGCCCGCTGGCGGCGCGGTATGCTGGGCTGCTTCGCACAACCAGGGCGCCGCGGTCTTGAATCACACACCGATCTCGCGTCTGGGCAATTATCATGGCTCAGCGTTTCTCTCTTACGGCTTCCGGCCGTTCTTCCTGTTCGGTGCGCTCTATGCCGGCCTCGCCATTGCGATCTGGCTTCCGGTGTTTATGGGCGATCTGTCGCTTCGCACCGTTTTTGCGCCGCGCGACTGGCATGTGCACGAGATGCTGTACGGCTATCTCGCCGCGGTGATCGCCGGTTTTCTGTTCACGGCAATTCCGAACTGGACCGGGCATCTGCCCTATCGTGGCAAGCCGCTTCTCGTTCTGGTCGTCATCTGGGCGATGGGACGCGTGGCGGTGACGTTCTCGGATGCGATTGGCTGGAGCGTTGCCATGCTGATCGACGTTTCGTTTCTGGCGCTGATTGCCGCTACGGCGGGACGCGAGGTGCTGGCCGGGCGCAACTGGCGCAATCTCAAGGTGGTGGCGCTGGTGCTGCTCCTGCTCCTGTGCAATGTCGCCTTTCACATCGAGGCGCATGTCGAAGGCGCGGCGGATATCTCCCTCCGTGCCGGCATTGCCGTGGTGATCGTGCTGGTGTCGCTGATTGGGGGACGCATCATTCCGAGCTTCACCCGCAACTGGCTGGTTCGCGAGAATCCGGGCCGCCTGCCGATTCCGTTCGGCCGCTTCGACATCGCGGTGGTGATCGTCAGCGCGCTGGTGCTGGCGTGGTGGAGCGCGCGCCCTGCCGGCGCCGCCACCGGCGCCGCATGCGTGGTCGCCGCGATGCTGCATGCGGCGCGTCTTGGCCGATGGGCCGGTGAGCGGACGAGCCGCGATCCGCTGCTGCTGATCCTGCATATCGGCTACGTGTTCATCCCGCTCGGATTTCTGCTCACGGCCGCGTCGGCGCTTGAACTGGCACCGGCGAGTGCCGGTTTGCATGCCTGGATGGCGGGCGCTGCCGGCATCATGACGCTCGCGGTGATGACACGCGCCAGTCTCAGCCATACCGGCCAGCGTCTGGTTGCATCGTTTACGACACGGGGAATTTATGTGGCTGTCGTGGCGGCGGCGCTGTTGCGTGTTGGGGCCGCGCTGGTGCTGGACTGGCAGAATGCGCTGCTCTATCTCGCCGCGTTGGCGTGGTGCCTGGCGTTCTTCGGCTTCGCCGCGACCTTCGGCTCCCTGCTGCTGTGGAAGACGAAGCGCGGCTGGTGAGGCCTCGTCATTCCCGCAACAGGCGTACCGTCAGGAACGGGATCATGCCAAGCACCACGCTCGCCAGCGAGAAAAGGATCAGCGCGTTGTAGCTCCCCGTCAGATCGTGCAGGAAGCCGCCGCTCCAGGCGCCGAGCGCCCCGCCGAGGCCGCTGCCGATCGAGATGGTGCCGAAAATCGTTCCCACGCGTTTGCCGCGATAAATCCTGAGCGCGGTGGCTGTGATCAGCGGACCGCGCGAACCCATGGTGCTGCCGAACGAGGCGATGAAGCCCGCCAGCAGCCAGATGCTCGGCGTGGCCTGCAGCAGCCACAGCATGCCGATGCCGATGATCGACAGTGCATAGCTCAGGATGATTGAACGCAGTCTGCCGAACAGGCCGTCAAGCCAGGAGATCGACAGCATTCCGATCACCATCAGGACGCCGCTGAAGCCCCAGGCGGTGGCCGCCTGCAGCGGCGGAAAGCCGACATCGACCAGATAGGCCACGACTTGTGCCGACACCGCATACATTCCGAGCGTGGTGAAGAAGAACGCTGAGAACAGCGCCCAGAACGCATGGTGGCGCATCGCCGCAAGCAGCGTCCAGCCGTCCTCCATCGTATCATGCCTGGCCCCGCTGATGATGGTGGGCGCTCCCCGGGCGAGGGTGCGCCACGGCAGCAGCAGCAAGCCCGCGATCAGCAGCACTGCGCCATAGCCGAAGATCTCGTAGGATTTCTGCCAGCCGAAACGATCGATCAGCAGTTGCGAGGCCGGCACCAGAATCAGCACGCCGACGCCGATCGCCGAATAGACGATCGCCATCGCGGTCGGCAGCCTCCGGCTGAACCAGCGGCCGAGCATGATCGAGTTCGGCACGATGCCGATGCACGACATGCCAAGCCCGACGCACAGTCCGAGGCTGACCTGGAACTGCCAGAGTTCACTGGCGAAAGCGGCGGTGAAGAACGCGCAGCCCAGCATCGACAGACCGAAGCAATAGACGATGCGCGGCCCCGATTTATCGAACAGCCGGCCGACAAAAGGCGAGGCGATGCCGCCTGCGAGCGCGGCAATGGAATAGATCGAGATGACCTGGCTGCGGTCCCAGCCGAAATGCTGCGAGATCGGCAGCAGGAAAACCGTGAAGCTTTCCCCCACGCCGCGGCCGATCACGGAGAGCACAAAGCACAGCGCAAGGACGAACAACGCCGTGGCCGAAGCCTTGGGAATGGGCATGGGTGGGTGGTCTGCTCCGCGGTCGACTGTCGGACTTAAAGGACAATCGCGGGTGCGAGCAGATGCAAATTCGGATTGGGCCTATGCAGGGATGGCGCCTGGGACAGGGCCGGGATCGGGAAAGCGGAGATTGCGCCGTCCGGCGGCGGAGATGACAGTGTCGCGGCAATCGCCATGACATCGCGACCGGAGGAGGGCGGACAGAAAGGGCAGGGAGGGGGATGCCGGAACGGGTCCGGCATCCTTTAATTAATGTCAGCGTGTGGCTGTTACTTCTTCGCCACCGGCAGGATGTGGTTACCCTCGAACCGGGTCCAGATGTAGTCGTTCTCCGTCAGTGCATCGTGCTGCGTCTTGGAGAACGGCTTTTCATAGGTCTTGATCAGGCCCTCGAGCTTGTCGATGGCATAGAAGCCGTCGCGCACCGCCGGCCCGTCGGTCTTGCCTGCCTTGGTGATTGCGGCGGCGATGACCCGCACGCTGTCATAGGCATTGGCAACGCCGACCGCGGGAGTGATATCTTCAGGCCCCTTGATGTCGGGATACTTGGCCTTGAGTTCGGCCATCACCTTCTGGCCCACCGGCGACAGGTCGCCATAGAAGCTGTAGGTCTGCACGAAGATCACGTTCTTGGCACTGGGGCCGGCGAGCTCGGTGAAGCGTCCACCGGCAGGTCCCCAGTGTGAGACGATCGGCGGCATCCAGCCCATGCGGTCGAGCGACTTCACCACCTGCGAAGACGGCCCGACATTGCCGACCAGGAACAGCGCATCGGCGCCGGCTTCCTTCAGACGGGTGAGCTGCGGCACCACGTCGACATCATTGCCCTCGAACTTCTCGATTCCGGCAGGCGTGATTCCTGCGGCCTTAAGCGCGGCCTTAAGTCCATGCTCGTTGGATTCGCCCCACGGATTGTTCACAAGGATCAGGCCGGGCTTCTTCGCTCCGAACGTCTTGCTGGCGTATTGCACGATCGCCTTGTCGACTTCGTCATCCATCGCCGAGACGCGGAAAACGTAATTGTCGGCGGCACCGTTTTTGGTGATGGGCGTGCCGGCGGCCCAGGGATCGACGAACGGCACCTTGGCGTTGTTGATGAACGGCACGATCGCGAGCGCGACCGGCGTGTCGAGGCCGCCGATCACGGCCACCACCTTCTCGCGCTGGATCAGTTCGCGTGTCGCGATCAGGCCCTTGGCCGGATTGCTTTCATCGTCGCGACGAACCAGTTCGAGCGGACGGCCGAGCACGCCGCCCTGCTTGTTGATCTCCTCGATGGCGATGGTCGCGCCGCGGGTGAGCGCCTCGCCGGCGCGAGCGGACTGTCCCGACAGAGCGGTGACGAGACCGATCTTGATCGGCTCGGCGGCGTGCACAGCGGTGGACACCAGCAACAACGCTGCGCCTGCGGCGAGCCCGCGGAAGAACCCGCGGCGGTGCGGATGAAAGATCGATGGCATTCCCATATCGCTCATCATGTCGCTCATAGCGTTTCCTCATTGCTCAATTCGGTGCGCATCGATGAAAATGAAAATGCGTTGCGCCCGACTGTTGCGGTCTCAGCCCGCGTTGTCCCGCGAGCTTGACCGAAGTAAAAATTTTCTTCAATAATGGACGCAGGTCAAGCGGATATCGAGCGGAGTGGTCAATTGTCTGAGATCGATACGTTGTTCCGGAACGCACGGCTCGCCGATGGGCGGGTCGTCGACATCGCCGTCAAGGGCGGGCAGATCGCCTCGCTGAAAGGTGGCGCCGCAGCAAAGGAAACCGTCGATCTCGGCAAGCGTCTGGTCCTGCCCGGGCTGGTCGAAGGGCATATCCATCTCGACAAGGGTTTCATCGGCGAGCCGTGGAAGCCGCATCGTCCCTGCACCGCGGGCTTCAATGTTCGTGAGCGCGTCGAATTCGAGAAGCAGGCGCTGGCCAAGGCCCGGCCGGTGCCCGAACGCGCTGCAGCAATGATCGATTTGTGCGTCGCGCAAGGCACCACGTCGATGCGCAGCCATGTCGATATCGATCCACAGGCCGGTCTCAGCAATCTGGAACACGTCGCGGCGGCCCGCGACAAACACAAGCATAAGCTTTCGATCCAGATCGTGGCATTTCCGCAGAGCGGCATCGTGACCTCGCCCGGAACGCGGGAGCTGCTGGACGAGGCGGTGCGCAACGGCGCCGACCTGATCGGCGGTCTCGATCCGGCCGGTTTCGATGGCGATATCGCGGGCCACCTCGATGCGGTGTTCGGCATCGCCGAGCGCCATGGCGTCGGCGTCGATATCCATTTGCATGACGGCGACTTGCTGGGCGTGTTCGAGATCGAGGACATTGCGAAGCGCACCAAGGCACTCGGCCTCGGCGGCAAGGTCGCGATCAGTCACGCTTATGCGCTCGGCGCGGTGCCGCGTGATGTGGTTCAGCGCGTCGCCAATACTCTGGCCGAGGCAGGGGTTGCGATCATGACCAACGCGCCCGGAGCCTATACCTTCCCGCCGGTGCAGATCCTGCATGAGGCCGGGGTCAATGTGTTCTCGGGCAACGACAATATCCGCGACTCCTGGTGGCCGTTCGGGGATGGCGACCTGCTCGAACGCGCGATGATCATCGGTTATCGCTCCGGTTTCTACACCGATGCCGAACTGGCGCTGGCCTTCGAGATGGTGACGTCGCACGGCGCAAAGGCGCTGGGCCTCAAGAACTACGGTCTGGTCGAGGGCGGGGCGGCGGACTTCCTGGTGCTGGATGCGCAGCACGTGCAGGAGGCTGTGGTGGCCCGGCCGAAGCCGCGCGATGTCTACAAGGCGGGCCGTTTGGTGGCCCGAAACGGGGCGATCGTCGCCAGCACCTGAGAATTTGTAAAATAAGTGACACCGTCAGGCTGCGGGCGTTTGCCGCAGCCTCGTTCGCCTCATCTGGACACCGGGCGCTATTTGCTCATCGTCATATCGATGTGATAGCAAGCTCCCGGTATTGCTTGCGAAATGGGTTTAGGGCCAGATCATCGGCTCGGCCGGGTAGCCTTTGGACGGGCTGTCCGGCCGGAGTGCTCTGTGCTCAAGTCGCCAGATGCTCCCAGGTGTATTGGCCAGATGAACGAGACGCTAGGAACGAAGACTGCTGCCAACCGCAGCAAGAAAACGAACGGCAGGCGTAAACGCGATCCCGCTCTCACCAAGGATTCTATTCTACAGGCAGCCACGATCGAGTTCTGCCGCAACGGTCTTGGCGGCGCGCGTGTGGAAGCGATTGCGCAACGCGCCAAGGCCAATATGCGCCTGCTTTATCATTATTTCGGCGACAAGGACGGGCTGTTCCTGGCGGTGCTGGAACACGTGTATTCGGAAATCCGTGCCGCAGAGCAGCAACTCAATCTCGACGACCTCGATCCGGTTGAAGCGATGGCGCAACTGGTCGATTTCACCTTTACGTTCTTCCAGAACCATCAGGATTATGTCGCGCTGATCAACAACGAGAATCTGCAGCGCGGCAAGCATTTGCGCAAATCGCGCAAGGTCTCCAGCCTGACGCTTCCGCTTGTTGCCAGCATCAAAAGCATCCTGCGTCGCGGTGTGGCCGCCGGCGTGATGCGCAGCAATGTCGATCCCGTGCATTTGTATGTCTCGATCACGGCCTTGAGCTATTTCCACGTGTCCAATCGCTACACGCTTTCGGCCCTGTTCGACGAGGATCTTGGAAATTCGAAGTGGCTCGATACGCGGCGCCGGCATGCTCAGGATATGATCGTGACGTGGCTGACGGTGCCTGAATCGGTTTGCGGCGAATTGCCCCATCGTTCCGCGCCGAAGCGGACGGCAATGCGAAAGACGGTCGGCGTCGTCTGATCCATCGGATTGAATTACGTCACGATTTCGTTATTCGGCTCGGCTCGTCGCGCCATCGATGATTTGCAAGGGCGCGGGAGCACGACTCTTCCCACGATACCGCTTGACAGATAAGTAAGAGTATTATTACTTGTGCTCTTGCAATGCCCAAATGGGCTGTCTTGGTGGAATCGAGCATGAGTGTTGCGGGCGCCATACCGGCCTTTATGCCTTCCGCGCAGCGTCGCGCCGGCCTTGCCGTGCCTGCCGTCGCCGAAGTCGGCGTGCTGGCGCGCGAAGCACTTCGCTACGCCAATGCCGGTTCCGTCGTTGCCGTGTTCGACCGCTCCTTCTATGCCGTGCTGCGCCATCGCTGGATTTGCGTCGGCACGCACGATCTTGGTTCCGGCCCGTTGCATGTGCTGTGCGAGCGCCGGCCGCTGTGCTGGCCGAAAGTGGGCGACGCGGTTGCGGTGACGGGTGCGTTCCTTCACATCGCCGACCGGCCTTTTGCGAAATTTGACGACGCCGAAATCTGGCTGCCGGAAACGGTCTCGGGCTGGACGCTGCAAAGCCTGTATGCCGGCCTCGATGAAGTGGATCGGGTCTGGCGGGTCGATGCGGAAGATCAGGGCTTGGCCGCTGCCGGTTTGTCCGAAGCAATGCAGCCGCCATCGCTGATCATGAAGGCGGCCACGCCCGGTCTCGATGCGCTCGATCGTATCGTGAGCGATCTTCTGGCCGAGCGCGCACCCTGCGCGACGGATGCCGCGACGATCGGGGAATTGGTCGGCCTCGGGCCGGGCCTGACGCCATCAGGCGATGATCTGCTCAGCGGCGCGTTGATCGCGCTGGCTTCGCTCGATTTGCTGGACGTGCGCGACGTGCTCTGGCGTGTCTGCGGCGATCATCTCGCACGCACCAATGATATCAGCCGGGCGCATCTGCGCTCAGCTTCGCAAGGTTATGGCGCCGCTGCGCTGCATGCAGCGATTGGCGCGGTCATGACCGGCGATCACGATCGGATCGAAACGGCGATCAGCGCGGTGTCGTCGATCGGTCACAGTTCCGGGCGCGATGCGTTCGCCGGAGCGTTGATGGTGTTGCGGGCGGTGAAACGGCATCTTGCCGTCGGCAAACGGAGCGCGTCGATGATCGGCCTGCTCTGACTTCTCTACTTTGACTTTTATCTACTGGGTAACCTCCCAAACTTGGCTGCTCCGGGCTTTCGCCCGGGGCAGTTCTTCTTTCTGGAGGCCGGTGCTGCCGTCGTATCGTTATGCGCTTTCTGCGCAGCGCATTTCGCTTTTGCGGTGCAAATACGCAGCATAGGCGAGGCGACCCTCGCCGCATGCCGCGCAAAACCGCTTGACGATATGTAAGTAAAAATATTATTACATGACTTTAGCGGGAGACGCGCCATGCTGCAGACGACGCGAAGCTATCGGGGGATGGTCACAGCACCACACCACCTCGCGGCGCAGGCTGGTCTGTCCGTGCTCTCCGAAGGCGGCAATGCAATCGAGGCGATGATCGCCGCGGCGGCCACCATCGCGGTGGTCTATCCTCATATGAACGGTCTGGGTGGCGACGGCTTCTGGCTGATCGGCCGGCCGGGCGCGACGCCAATCGGCATTCAGGCTTGCGGGCGTTCGGCGCTCGGCGCCGACCGCAACTGGTATCGCGAACGCGGCTGCGCCACCATTCCCGGTCGCGGTCCGCTGTCGGCCTTGACTGTGGCGGGCACTGTCGATGGCTGGCAGAGGGCGCAGAATATCAGTCGTCAGCAATATGGCGGCCGGTTGCCGATGTCGCGGCTGTTGCAGGATGCGATCCGCTATGCCTGGGAAGGCGTGCCGGTGCCGCGGACCATCCACCACAGTGCCAACGTCAAGCGCGCCGAACTTGAGAACGTGCCGGGCTTTGCCGAGGTCTATCTGCCGGAGGGCAAGCCGCTCGCGGCCGGTGCGAAATTCCGCCAGCCGCGCGTTGCCGATACGCTGGCGCGTCTGTCGCAGACTGGCCTGTCGGATTTCTATCGTGGCGATCTTGCCCGCTCGATGGCGGCGGATCTGGAAAAGCTCGGCAGTCCGCTGCGTCTTGCCGATTTCGAGCGTTATCGCGCCACCACGGTCACGCCGTTGTCGCTGGAGGTTGCCGGCCACACGCTGTTCAATTTACCGCCGCCCACGCAGGGTCTCGCCTCGCTGCTGATCCTCGCGCTCTATGCGCGCCGCCTCGCCAATGAAGCCGATGGCGTCGATCATCTGCATCGTCTGGTCGAGTGCACAAAAGCGGCGTTCCGGATTCGTAACCGTTACGTCACCGATCCTGATTACATGGAGCGGGCAGCCACTGATTTTCTCACCGCGGATTCGCTTGCGGCGCTCGACAAGACGATCTCGCATGAGCGCGCCGATCCGTGGCCGGAGCCGCCGAAACAGGGCGATACGGTGTGGCTCGCCGCCGCCGATCGTAACGGTCTCAGCGTCAGCTTCATCCAGAGCATCTTTTGGGAATTTGGCTCTGGCATCGTGCTGCCCGGCACCGGCATCACCTGGCAGAATCGCGGCACCAGCTACAGCCTGAACGACAATGATCCTAACCGGCTCGATCCCGGTCGTCTGCCGTTTCATACGATCCAGCCGGCGATGGCGCAGCTCAGCGACGGGCGGCTGATGTCCTACGGCACCATGGGCGGCGAGGGACAGCCGCAGACCCAGGCTGCGATCTTCTCGCGCTATGCCCTGCATGGCGGCGATCTGCAGGGCGCGGTGACCGCGCCGCGCTGGCTGCTCGGTCGCACCTGGGGCGAGGAGAGCACCAACCTGAAGATCGAATCCCGTTTCGACGTCCCGGTGATCGAGGGCCTGCGCCGCCTCGGTCATGACGTCCAGTCCGTCGGTGCCTTCGAGGAATTCATGGGACATGCCGGCGCTATCGTCCGGCATCCCGATGGATTGCTCGAAGGAGCGAGTGACCCCCGCAGCGACGGCACGGTCGCCGCACGTTAGCGGCGAGCGTACGTCATTTAGTGAAGTCAGAAGTTCAACCATCCCGCCGTTGCTATTCGAGGAAACGCCATGAGAAAAACAAGTGAAGCTCCCCGCCGTCTCGTCATCGCCATTGGTGGCAATGCGGTGCATCCTGAAGACATCGCCGGTACGTCCGAGGAACAGCGCAAGGTTGCGCGCCAGACCGCGGATGCGCTGATCGAGCTCGCGCAGCTCGACAACGAACTGATCATCACGCACGGGAACGGTCCTGTGGTGGGCAAGATCATGATGCGTCAGATGCTGACGATGAACCGCATCCCGCCGATGGACATGGACATCTGCGTGGCCCACAGCCAGGGCGGCATCGGCTATCTTCTGATGCAGGCGATCGAGAACGCGCTGCGCGAGAAGGGCAACCAGCGCCATGTCGCCAGCCTCCTGACCCAGGTCGAGGTCGACAAGGACGACCCGGCGTTCCAGAACCCGACCAAGTTCGTCGGCCCGTTCTTCACCGAGGACGAAGCTAAGAAGATCTCGACCGAGCTGAACTGGAAGATGCGCGAGGATTCCGGCCGCGGCTGGCGTCACGTGGTGCCCTCGCCCAAGCCCAAGCATGTCTGCGACATCTCGCTGGTGGAGGCGCTGGTCAAGCGCGGCACCATCGTGATCGCGGGCGGCGGCGGCGGGGTGCCGGTGGTCCGCGATGCGCGCGGGGTGCGCACCGGCGTGCCGGCGGTGATCGACAAGGATCTGACCTCGGCGCACATCGCCAATGTGCTGGGTATCGAGGAGCTGCTGATCCTGACCGCGGTGCCGCGGGTGGCGGTGAATTTCGGCAAGCCGACCCAGAAGAACCTCGACGAGGTGTCGCTGGAGGAGATCAAGGCCTATCACAAGGAAGGGCATTTCCCGCCGGGCAGCATGGGTCCGAAGGTGGATGCGGCGATCCGCTTCCTCGAGGGCGGCGGCAAGCGCGCCATCATCAGCCACCTCGACCACGCCATGCCCGCTTTGCGCGGCGAAACCGGAACACATATCGTCGTGAAATAAGCGCAGCCAACGTTCCAAACCAAAACTGCCGCGGTGCAAACCGCGGCAGTTCTTATTTGTGGGGTCTGATTCGATCGCTTGTCGACCCGGCGTTCGCACCGCGCGAACGCGCCGGCTCCAATTACGTCGATGGCGAGGGGTGCGAAGCGCCGTTGGTCGCGCCCGGCACGGTGATCGGGACCGACAGCCCGGTCTTGACGCGATCCATCGCGACCAGCGTGCGAAACCGCCTGACGCTCTGGTTTTCAAAGAACAGGCGGCGGGTCAAAGCCTCGTACTCGCTCATGCTCCCGACCGTGACCACCAGGACGAAGTCTGCGCCGCCCGCAACATAATAGCATTGCTGGACTTCCGGCGCGGCGGCGAAGCTGCGCTTGGCTTCGTCGATCGCGCCGACATTCTCGCTGCCGATCTCGACCTCGACGAAAATCGTGATCCCGCGACCAATCTGTGTCGGATCTACAACAGCTACGTTCGCAATGATCACACCGGCTTCATGCATACGCTTGATTCGGCGCTGAATCGCGGGTGCCGACAGGTTGACGGCCTCTCCGATGGCGCGTTGCGGCGTGCAGTTATTCTGCTGAAGAATCTTGAGGATAGCGAGATCGAAGCGATCGAGGTCAACCGACGGTTGAGATAGGCGCTTAGCCATCCGAATTCTCCGCGAAACAAACTTGCGAAAGCCTCGGGGTACCCCGGTGAAGACTTTCGCCACAACGCAAGAATCTAATTCTTGCCAGAAATAAGAATTTACTTACTACTAAATCATCTTCGAGGCTGTGGGTAGTGATTTTTATCTGCGGCGTTTCGACGACCGAACCCGCTCGTGACCGGCCATTTCTGGGGTGCCGGACCACGGGTGTCGCTCTGTAGTTATTGAATTTGGGGGGAATTCCGAATGTCGCTACGCTCTAGCACGCTCGCGGCAGCCTTGCTGTCCTTTAGTGCCCTGCTGCCCGCCGGCTCCGCCGTCGCAGCAGATATGCCGGTGAAGGCTGTTAAGCCGATCATCGATGTGCCGTTCTTCATGGTCAACGACAACCGCCTGACCTACGCCTATCAGTTCACCGCGACCGATCCGGGCGATCCGGGCAAGGTGGCCAAGCAGGTCTATGCCTTCACCCACTTCGACGTGTGGGCCTACGGCACCAACTTCTTCACCATCGAAATGCTGAAGTCGGACCACAACGATCCGGCCGCTCCGTGTCCGGTGGGCGTGTCCGGCTGCGCCGGTGCGACCGAGTTCTACGGCCTGTTCCGCAGCACCCTCGGCTTCAACGAGATCTTCAACACCAAGCAGTTCTCGGCTGGCCCGCTGCGCAACGTGTCGTTCTATTTCGGCGCTGACTTCAACAGCAAGAACGACTTTGTCGGCCCTGCGAAGCGCTCCGTCGTCGCCGGTCTGCAGTTCGCCTTCAACCTGCCGTACAAGGGCTACTTCAACGTGGCGCCCGTGTATTACAACGAGTTCAGCAACCACAACTCGTTCCTGATGCCGGCCTTCAACGGCGGCATCGGCATCCCGGACGGCAACACCCAGTTCCGCGGCACCTGGGCGGTCGAGACCAACTACTACATGGATCTCGGTTTCCTGCCTGACTACCTGCCGCTGTCGATCTCGGGCCGCGCTGCCTGGTACGGCCCGAAGGGCCAGGGCACCAGCATTCCGATCCCGGGCAACATCAACACTGTGACCGAGTTCAACTCCGAACCGATCCGCCTGACCCTCGACGTCTCCAAGATGATGTGGGGTCCGAAGTACTCGCACCATCTCGACGTGTGGGTGGCTTACCGCTACTGGCAGAACAAGTTCGGTATCGATCACAAGAACAGCCCGGTCTGCACCGGTGCCAACGCCGGAAGCTGCACCGAGCAGTCGCTGTACTCCGGTGTCTCCGTCAAGTTCTGACGTGAGCACAAAGATCACATCGAAAGGCGCCGCGAACTCGCGGCGCCTTTTTTTATGTGCGAGGCGGTCTCGCAGGGTGACGAGATCCATGTGGAGATCGTGAGCCTGCCGATCCCGGACGTTGTTTTCTCTTGAGCGTGTTCGTGACCAGTCCAACGTAGGAGAGTGACACATGACGATCCATCGGAATGAATTGCTGCCATTTAAACCCCGCAAGCCGCGGGCGCGCCGCGCGGGCCTTGCCCTGACGCTCGCGTGTGCCCTGACGCTGGGTGGCGCGATCGTTGCTCAGGCGGCGGAAAGCGGGATCAAGCCGGGCGTGCTGCCGGACCGGTGGCTGCTGGGCGGTCCGAACTGCATCGAACTGCCCGAATTCCAGATTCACGAATACAATCCGGATCTCTATATCCTTCGGCAGTCCGGCTGCTCGAACGACGAAAAGCCGTTCCTGTACCTGCTGTTCGGGCAGAACAAGGCGTTGCTGCTCGATACCGGCGCGGGAAAAACCGACGTGGCCCGCACGGTCAAAACCGTGATCGGCCATTGGCTCGAGCGCAACAAGAAAGCCTCCATTCCGCTGGTAGTCGGCCATTTGCATGGTCACGATGACCATACCGGAGGCGATCCGCAGTTTGCCTCAGCGCCGGACACCACGCTGATTGCGCCGAAAGCGGAAGCGGTAAAGGCATTTTTCGGCTTCAAGGCATGGCCGAAGGAGATCATCCAGTACGATCTGGGCGGGCGCGTCCTGGATATCATTCCGATCCCCGGGCACGACGACAACAGCATCGCGATTTACGACCGGCAAACCGGATTGCTGCTGACGGGCGACACACTCTATCCCGGCAGGATTTATGTGAACGATACGCTGGCGGAATTCGCGGCCAGCATCGAGCGGCTGGTGGATTTTACCAAGGACAAGACCGTCACGCACATCCTGGGAACGCATATCGAGAACTCCCGGACGCCCTACAAGGAGTATGCGATTCACACGGTTTATCAACCTGATGAGCATGTGCTGGAGCTCGGCCGCGCGCACCTTCTCGAATTGCACGATGCGGTCAAGCGTATGAACGGCACGCTGAAACCGATTTCCCTGCGAGACTTCAGCGTGTGCGGAAAATATCCGACCTGTGAGCGCTGAATTTTGAAATTAATGTAATCGGCAGCGGCCAGGGTTTTCCTGGCCGCTGCTTTTTGTCTGGCGCTTGAGCGATTGTGCAATGCGAATAACTCGTTCGTCAGGATTGAGGTGTCGCGGTCATGAACGCGCGGGTGCGACAGAAATGTCCAAAATGCGCATGCATTTCCGTATCTCTGCATTTTGCTGAAAGACTGTTTGAACAAAGGGTTGAGTGAGAAAGCCGCATCCAATCCGGCGTAGCGGATGATATTTTCTCATTGCGGCTTTACCGCCAATTGTTGCCGCGCGCTCCCCGCCAAATGCACGACGTGCGTTTCACACTGATATTTCAGTGTTTGCGTGCATCGCGCAAAACAACCTCATGCATGAATTTTTGCAGTCAACGCCTGCGTGCTTGACATAAGTAAGTTTATTCTTACTATCGCATACCAGATCGACCGCAATGCATAGCTGGCACGGATGCATTGAGACGGCGATCGAACTGATAACGGCCGCACGTTTCCCGGGGTGTCTCGAAGGGAAGCGCAAGCAGGCCGGGCAGGGAGTGAGCGTCCATGGGCCTTGAATTAATTCGCATGTCCCGTCTGTGGGTCGGTGCGTTGTCGCACCGCTATACGCTTTCGCTTCCAGTTGTCTGACATGTCGACAGCGGAGAAAAAACGTATGACGGGTCCAGTCGGAATTGCCTTTCCGAGCGGCGCGCCGCGTCTTGAGCTGCGTGGTATCAGCAAGCGCTATCCTGCGGTGCTGGCCAACGACCAGATCAACCTGAAGGTTGCGCCTGGTGAAATTCATGCCGTTCTCGGCGAAAACGGCGCCGGCAAAAGCACCCTGATGAAGATCATCTACGGTCTGGTGAAGCCGGACTCGGGTGAATTCCTGTGGGGCGGCGAGTCCGTGCAGGTGACAAGTCCGGCGCATGCGCGCCGTCTTGGCATCGGCATGGTGTTCCAGCATTTCTCGCTGTTTGAAACGCTGACCGTGGTGCAGAACATCGCCCTCGGCATGACCGGCAAGCCGGATCTTGCGCAATTGTCGGCGCAGATCGTGTCGGTGTCGGAGCGTTATGGCCTGCCGATCGATCCGAACCGTCTGGTGCATACGATGTCGGTGGGCGAGCGTCAGCGCGTCGAGATCGTGCGCGCGCTGCTGCTCAATCCGCGTCTGCTGATCATGGACGAGCCGACCTCGGTGCTGACGCCGCAGGCGGTTGATAAACTGTTCGAGACGCTGCGCCAGTTGTCGGATGACGGCTGCAGCATTCTCTACATCAGCCACAAGCTGCATGAGATCAAGGCGCTGTGCCACAGCGCGACGGTGATGCGCGGGGGGCGCGTCACCGGCGAGTGCGATCCGCGTCAGGAATCGCCGCACAGCATGGCAAAGATGATGGTGGGCAGCGATCTGCCGGTGTGTCGTCCCTCGTCGGTGGCGAGCGGCACCGAGCGCTGTCTGGTGGTCGACAAGGTGTCGCGTCCGGCGGATTCCGCCTTTGGCACTGCGCTCGATCAGGTCGATCTCGTGGTGCGTGCGGGCGAGATCGTCGGCATTGCCGGCGTGTCCGGCAACGGCCAGAAGGAATTGCTGACCGTGCTGTCGGGCGAGACCCCGATTGCGGAGAACGCTCGCGTCGAGCTGCTCGGCACGCCGGTCGGTAATGCGGATCCGTTGACGCGGCGTCGTCTCGGCATGTGTTTTGTACCGGAAGAGCGGCTCGGCCGTGGCGCCGTGCCGACGCTGTCGCTGGCGGACAATGCCGTCCTCACTGCCCATGACAGTGGCATGGTAAAGGGCGGGCTGCTCAATTTCGGCGCGATCACGGCGTTCACCCGCCGTTGCATCGAAGGCTTCCAGGTCAAGTGCGGCGGCCCGGATGCCGAAGCGCGCAGCCTGTCTGGCGGCAATCTGCAGAAATTCATCGTCGGCCGCGAGGTCCTGCAGAAACCGAAAGTGCTGATTATCTCGCAGCCGACCTGGGGCGTCGATGTCGGCGCGGCGGCGTTCATCCGCCAGACCCTGATCGATTTGCGCAATGCCGGCACCGCGATCCTCGTGATTTCCGAAGAGCTCGATGAGCTGTTCGAGATTTGCGACAGCATCGCGGTGATGGCGAAGGGACGTCTGTCGCAGCCGATTCCGACTGCTGAAACCGATCTCACCGAGATCGGCCTGATGATGACCGGCCTGTCACAGCGACAGGACGGCCGCACCATGCAACTCGGCACGGGAGATCGCCAATGAGAATCAAGCTTGAGCGCCGGGCCGAACCCTCGCGCATGATGCAGTATCTGTCGCCGCTGATCGCGGTGGGTCTGACTGGTTTGACCGGCCTGTGCCTGTTCATTGCCATGGGCAAGGATCCGGCGAGCGCGTTCTACGTGTTCACCGTGCAGCCGATCGAGAACCTGTATGGCGTCGGCGAATTGCTGATCAAGGCCTCGCCACTGATCCTGATCGCGCTCGGCCTTGCCATCGGCTTCCGGGCCAATGTCTGGAACATCGGCGCGGAAGGCCAGCTCACCATCGGCGTGATCTTCTCCGGCGCGGTGGCGCTGCATTACGGGCCGCAGGGCGGTTTCTGGGTGTTGCCTGCGATGCTGCTCGCCGGTGCATTCGGCGGCATCGTCTGGGCGGCGATCCCGGCGTTCCTGCGCACGCGCTTCAACGCCAATGAAATCCTGACCAGCCTGATGCTGACCTATGTCGCGCAGCTCTGGCTCAGCTATCTGATCTATGGTCCGTGGCGCGATCCGGCCGGCTTCAACTTCCCGCAGTCGGAGCCGCTTGCGCCGAGCGCGATGTTCCCGATCCTGATCGACGGCACGCGTCTCAACGCCAGTGTGCTGATCACGCTCGCGGCCGCCGTGCTGACCTGGTTCATCCTCAAGCGCAGCTTCGTCGGCTACCAGCTTCAGGTCTCCGGCCTGTCGGAAGCCGCGGCCCGCTATGCAGGGTTCAAGAGCAGCCGCGCGGTGTGGATCGGCATGCTGGCAGGTGGCATTGCCGCAGGTGTCGCGGGTGTCGGTGAAATCGCGGGCCCGCTCGGCCAGCTCTTCCCGACCGCGTCGCCCGGTTACGGCTTCGCCGCGATCATCGTCGCCTTCCTCGGCCGTCTGCAGCCGGTCGGTATCGTGCTCGGCGGTCTGTTGATCTCGCTGCTCTATCTTTCGGGTGAAGCCGCGCAGATGACGCTCAACCTGCCGTCCGCGATCACCGGTCTGTTCCAGGGCGTACTGCTGTTCTTCCTGCTCGGCGCCGACGTGCTGATCACCTATCGCGTCCGTGTCATCTCCGAAACGCCTGTCATGAAGAAGGTTGCTGCGTGATGGAAACGTTGTCCGCCATTATCATTGCAACGCTGGTGGCCGGAACGCCGCTGGTCTATGCCGCGCTCGGCGAACTCGTCACCGAAAAGTCCGGCGTGCTCAATCTCGGCGTCGAAGGCATGATGCTGTTCGGTGCGGTCACCGCGTTCGCCGTCACTTACGCCACGCACAACCTGTGGCTCGGCGTGTTCTTCGCCGCCTTCACCGGGGCCTGTCTCGCGGCGGTCTTCGGCGTGCTGACGCTGACGCTGAAGGCCAATCAGGTTGCAAGCGGTCTTGCGCTTGCCATCTTCGGCGCCGGCGCCAGCGCCTTCGTCGGCAAGCCTTATGTCGGCGTCGCGCTGTCGCGTGAGCCTTCGGAGTTCGCCGCATGGATCAGCGGCATTCCGCTGATCGGCCCGCTGCTGGTGCAGCTTCATCCGCTGGTCTACCTGTCCTGGGTGCTGTTCGCCGGCGTGCTCTGGTTTCTCTATCGTACCCATAGCGGTCTTGTGTTGCGTGCGATCGGTGAATCGCCGTCCTCGGCGCATTCGATCGGCTATCCGGTCAATAAGGTGCGGTTCTATGCCGTGCTGTTCGGCGGCGCGATGTCGGGCATCGCCGGCGCCTATCTCGCGGTGGTCTACACCTCGCTGTGGACCGAGGGCATGACCGCCGGCCGCGGCTGGATCGCGCTGGCGCTCGTCGTGTTCGCGACCTGGCGTCCGGAACGCGTGCTGCTTGGCGCCTATCTGTTCGGCGGCGTCACCACCGCGCAGCTTTTCGCGCAGGGTGCAGGCATTCCGGTGCCGCCAGAAATGATGTCGGCATTGCCGTATCTGGCCACCATCATTGTGCTGGTCCTGATCTCGCGCAATCCGACGCTGGTGCAGCTCAATGCGCCGGCCTCGCTCGGCAAGCTTTTTCACGGCGAAGCCTGATTTCGATTTCGGTGCGCGCCGGTCCGGCGGCACCACCATTTTCTGCCGCGCAGTCTTAATACAACCGGTTCGTCTGCGCCGGACCGCCAGGAGGAAATGAATATGTTTTCGATTACACGGCGTAATTTCCTGCTTAGTTCCGCCGCAGGCGCGACCATCGGCTTTGGCCCCTCGCTCAAAGCTCTCGCGCAGGATGCGGTTCTCAAGGTCGGCGTCGTTCATCAGGGACCGATCGCCGATCTCGGCTGGGAAGCGTTTCATGCCCGCGCCTGGCGCGCGCTGGAAGCCAAGTCCGGCGGCAAGATCAAGGTCACGGTACTGGACAACGTGCAGCAGGCGCAGGACGCCGAGCGCGTATTCCGTCAGCTTGCCACCCAGGGCCATCAGCTCGTGATGGGCACCACGTTCTCGCAGTACGCCACGCTGCGCAAGCTGGCGCCGACGCTGCCGAAGACCCGCTTCGAGTGCTGCGCGGGCATCTCTCCGCTGGAGAACCTCGGCGTGTATGAAGCGCGCTCCTATGAGGGCACCTACCTTACCGGCATCGCGGCCGGCAAGATGACCAAGAGCAATATTCTCGGCTGGGTCGGTGCGTTCCCGGTGCCGCAGGTGATCTACGGCATGAATGCGTTCCTGCTCGGCGCGCGCAGTGTCAATCCGAACGCGGTCTGCAAGCTGATCTGGGCGAACGCCTGGAGCGATCCGGCCAAGGAAAAGGACGCCATCAACGCGCTGGTCTCGCAGGGCGCCGACGTTCTCTCCGGCAGCCCGAACACGCCGGTGCAGGGTCTTGCGGCGGAAGAGAAGGGCGTGTGGTCGATCGGCTCGTCCGGCGACTTCTCGACCTTCGTCAAGAACAAGCAGCTCACCTCGTTCGAACTCGACTGGACCGCGGCCTATGCCGAAGCGGCGCAGGGCGTGATGGACGGCAACTGGAAGGCGCAGTCGAAGTGGCGTGGTCTTGGCCCGAGCGGCTTCGTCAAGATGACCACGCAGAACGCGGCGCTGCCGGAAGAGGTGCGCAAGCTGATGGCGGACAAGGAAAAGGCCATCATCGATGGCAAGTTCCATCCGTTCTCCGGCGAGATCAAGGATCAGTCCGGCAAGGTGCGTGTCGCTGCCGGCGCGACCCTGCCGGACGATCAGCTGCGCGGCATCGACTGGCTGGTCGAGGGTATTCAGGGCCAGCTTCCGCGCACCTGATCGCGTGACAATCGTTGACGGGCGCCGCCGCAAGGCGGCGTCCGTTCGCCGTTTCCGGGATACACTCCCGTTCTCTGTCTTGAGGTCCGGTCCATCATGTCATCGCTCGATCTTGCTCTCGATAACGTTCGTTTGCCCGACGGCTCGTCCGGCTCGATCGGAATTGCCGGCGGCCGCATCGCGACTCTGGGAAAGGCAAAAGCAGGCGAGGCACGCGAGCGTCATGATCTGGGTGGCGCGCTGGTGCTGCCCGGCCTGGTCGATGGCCACAACCATCTCGACACCACCTTCTTCGGCGATGTGTGGCGTCCGCATCAGCGCTGTGTCGCCGGCTTCAATGTCGGCGAGCGTCTGGCGATTCAGAAGGACTGGCTGTCGCGCGGCGCGCCGCTGGCCGAGCGTGCCAGCGCGCTGGTCGAGCGCGCGGTGAGCCGTGGCACCACGCATATGCGCACCCATGTCGAGATCGATACCGATTTCGGCCTCACTCATCTCGAAGGCATTCTCGCGGTGCGCGAGCGCTATCGCGACGTGGTCTCGATCCAGATCGTCGGGCTCGGCCGCGGCCTTCTGGTGAGGCCCGGCACGCGCGAACTGCTCGATGCGGCGTTGTCGCAAGGCGCTGATGTGGTCGGCGGGCTCGATCCGGCGATCTTCGAAGGCAATGTCGAGGCGCATCTCGATGTCGTGTTCGGGCTTGCCGAGCGTCACGGCAAGGGCATCGACCTGCATCTGCATGAAGGCGGCCATCTCGGCCTGCATACGCTCGGCCGCATTGCCGAGCGCACCCGTGTCAGCGGCATGCAGGGCCGCGTGGTGGCGAGCCATGCCTATGCGCTCGGCGAAGTGCCGCTCGATGCGATGTTGCCGACCGCGGAGAAACTGGCGAAAGCAGGTGTCGCGATCATGACCAATGCGCCGGGCGATCATCCTTTCCCGCCAGTGCTTGCGTTGCGCGAGGCCGGCGTCACCGTGTTTGCCGGCAATGACGACATCCGCGACTCGTGGTGGCCGTATGGCGACGGCGACATGCTCGAGCGCGCGATGATGATCGGCTATCGCTCCGGCTTCTACACCGACGACGAACTGCTCTGCGCGTTCGATCTTGCCACCGCCGCGCCGGCGAAGGTGCTCGGTCTTGCCGACTACGGTCTGCGTGTTGGCGCCTCGGCGGATATGATCGTGCTCGATGCCGACCACGCGCAGATGGCCGTGGTGGCGCGCCCGGCGCGGCGCGCGGTCTACAAGGCCGGCCGCGTGGTGGCGCGGGATGGCGTGTTCCTTGGCGCGCAAGGCAACGCCTGACGGGCGAGATTTCGGTCACACTCTATATATAGAGACAGGATATAGGGACGGGCGGCTGCGGGGATCGCGGCTGCCCGTTTTGCATTGCGGGAACTTTTGGCCCCCTCGACCGTTATTAGATGTCTGAATTGCCACGTTTTTCCCCGAAACCGGAGACTTCGGTAAGTCCCGAGGTCTTTTGCGTGTTCCATGCGTGGCGGGATCGCGTGATGATGTAACGGAAAGGATGGCGGAATGTCCGGGCTGGCCCTTCACTCCGGCTCCGTATCGCCATCGCCTGCAGCCTGTTCCGCGGCGGCCCGTCTGGTCGAGACCGATATTCCCGCGCGTCTCGATGCGTTGAGATGGGGCCGCTTTCACACCCGCGTCGTGCTCGCGCTTGGCATCACCTGGATTCTCGACGGCCTCGAAGTGACGCTGGCCGGCGCGCTCGCGGGCGCGCTGAAGCAGAGCCCGGTGCTGCAATTCAGCAATGTCGATGTCGGCTTCGCCAACAGCGCCTATCTCGCCGGCGCGGTGCTCGGCGCGCTCGGGTTCGGCTGGCTGACCGACCGTATCGGTCGCCGCAAGCTGTTCTTCATCACGCTGTCGCTTTATCTGCTGGCGACGGCTGCGACGGCGTTCTCCTGGAGCGTGACGAGTTACGCGCTGTTCCGTTTTCTCACCGGCGCCGGCATTGGTGGCGAATACACCGCGATCAACTCCACCATTCAGGAACTGGTGCCGGCGCGCTATCGCGGCTGGACCGATCTGGTCGTCAACGGCAGCTTCTGGATCGGCGCGGCGCTCGGCGCAGTCAGCGCCATCGTTTTGCTTGATCCGGCGGTGATCGATCCGGAGCTGGGCTGGCGGCTGGCGTTCTTCACCGGCGCGGTGCTGGGGCTGATCGTCTTCGTGATGCGGCTATGGATCCCGGAAAGCCCGCGCTGGCTGATGATCCACGGCCGGCCGGAGGAAGCGGAGCGGATCGTTGCGGAAATCGAGCGATCGGCGGATGTCGCGCCGACACACGCGCATCCCACCATCAAACTGCGCATGCGCACGCATACGCCGCTGCGCGAAGTGGCGCACACCTTATTTATGGCCTATCGCCGCCGCGCGCTGGTCGGTCTTGTGCTGATGGCGGCACAGGCATTCTTCTACAACGCGATCTTCTTTACCTTCGCGCTGGTGCTCGGCGATTTCTTTGGTATCGCGCCGGAGCATATCGGCTGGTACATCCTGCCGTTCGCGGCCGGCAATTTTCTCGGTCCGCTTCTGCTCGGCCGTCTGTTCGACACTATCGGACGGCGCAAGATGATCGCGCTGACCTATGCGATCTCCGGCATTCTGCTGGTGATTTCCGGCTATCTGTTCGCCATCGATGCGCTCAGCGCCCGCTCGCAAACTATCGCCTGGATGATTATCTTCTTCTTTGCCTCTCCGGCGGCGAGCGCGGCCTATCTCACGGTGAGCGAGACATTTCCATTGGAGGTGAGGGCGCTGGCGATCGCGTTGTTCTACGCGATCGGCACTGCGATCGGCGGTGTGGCCGGCCCGGTGCTGTTCGGGGCGCTGATCGATACCGGCTCGCGCGCCAGTGTGTTCGCCGGCTATCTGGTCGGTTCGGTTCTGATGATTGGCGCGGCATGGATCGCCTGGAAATTTGGCGTCAATGCCGAGCGCCGGTCGCTCGAGACAGTGGCGCGGCCGCTGGCCGCGACGGAGTAAAAGATGAAGCAGGTTTTTGAAGACATCCTCACACGCAACGCCGAGCCCGATCCCGGGCCGCCGGCTTTCGCGCCGCTCCTGGAAGAGTGTGCGTTTCTCCTCGATATCGACGGCACGTTGCTGGAGCTCGCGCCGACACCGAGCGAGGTCGAGGTGCCGGTGGGTCTCGATCGGGTGCTGAGCACCTTGCACGATCGCACCGATGGTGCGCTGGCGCTGGTCAGCGGCCGCTCGCTCGGGGACATCGATCAGATTTTCGCGCCGATGCGGCTGCCCATCGTCGGCGGCCATGGCGCGGAAATGCGCCTGTCGGTCGACAGCGAAGCGGTCGCGGTGCACGCGCCGCCGATGGACAAGGATCTGAAGCGGCGCTTTGCGGCGATTGCCGATCTCAGCCCCGGCATTCTGCTGGAAGACAAGGGTTATTCGC
Organism: uncultured Afipia sp.; assembly: GCA_964384815.1. GTDB lineage: Bacteria > Pseudomonadota > Alphaproteobacteria > Rhizobiales > Xanthobacteraceae > Afipia. The sequence goes on from CAYLLZ010000007.1 coordinate 101,274, forward strand.
TGGCGCTGCATTATCGGCTCGCACCGACATTCGAGCGCACGATCTATGAGGCGGTGTCGGCGATCCGCGCCGATCTGCCGGAAGCGCCGGTCGATGTGCTGCCGGGCAAGGCGGTATGCGAGATCAAGCATTCGGGATTCACCAAGGCGACCGGCGTGATCGAATTGATGAAGCACGAGCCGTTTGCCGGCCGTCGTCCGATCTTCATTGGCGATGACGTCACCGATGAATCGGTGTTCGCAATCATGCCGGGAATGCAAGGTCTTGCTTTTTCTGTTGGTCGTCAGGCGCAAGGCGTCGATGGTCATTTCGCTTCGCCGCGCGAGGTGCGTGCGTGGCTCGCCAGCCTCGCGCGCGACGATGACGATATTTGATGCGTGTCAACCGCGCGATCACGGCTGATTCGTCCACAGTGCAAGAGGGAACCCGGGAAAAGCCCGGTTCCATTTTTCACAAATCCGAATTTGACCTTATTCTGAAAGAAAGGTGGCGCGGAACCATATTGATGAACAGTCGTTTATCTGGCGATTTCAATCCCGGAGAGTTCCCGTGAATCTGGTCGTGGTTTCAAACCGTGTGGCACGCGCGAAAGCGAACGAGCCGATGACGGGAGGACTCGCGGCAGCGCTGTTGCCCGTCGTGGAAAAATCCGGCGCGATCTGGGTGGGATCGAGCGGACATGTGCGCGAAGGCTCGCACAAGGATCCCTTCGCCGAAATTCAACCGCTCGGTGCTGGCGCGCTGGCGTTGCTCGATCTGCCCGCCGCGCATTACGGCGGATATTACGAAGGCTTCGCCAATTCGGCGCTGTGGCCCGCGCTGCATTCGCGCCCCGATCTGATCAGCGTGTCTCACGACGATTATCAATCCTATCGCGAAGTAAACGCCTTCATGGCGCGCGCGCTGCTGCGCTTCTGCGAGAAGGAGACCGCGTTCTGGGTGCAGGACTATCATTTCCTCGCGCTCGGCGCGGAGCTGCGCGATCTCGGCGTGCGTCGGCCGATCGGTTTCTTCCTGCATACGCCGTGGCCGAGCCGCAGCATCATCTGCAGCGTGCCGCATCATCGCGAGTTGATCGAGGCGATGCTGGCCTATGACCTAATCGGCTTCCAGACCAAGGACGATTGCGCGAACTTCGCGAGCTATCTTAAATCCGATCTGGGTTATGACGTGCGGGGCGGCGTCGTCACCTCGCCCTATGGCAAATCACATCTGGCGGCGTTTCCGATTGGCATCGATGTCGAGGGATTTGCCGCGCAGGCGGCGCGCGCGGTGCTGCATCCGGATGTCTCGCGCCTGCGCAAGAGCCTGCATGGCGAGCGGCTCGCCATCGGCGTCGATCGTGTCGATTATTCCAAGGGACTCGCTAACCGCATCGCCGCTTTCGACCGGCTCTACGAGTTGCAGCCGTCGCTGAAACGCTCGGTCTCGCTGCTGCAGATCGCAACGCCCTCGCGCGGCGGCATCGAGGCCTACTGCAACCTGCAGGACAAGCTCGCCAGGATGGTGACCGATGTGAACGGCCGCCACGGCGAGGTCGACTGGATGCCGATCCGTTATCTCAACAAGGGTTTCAGCCAGACCGTGCTGTCGGGTTTCTATCGTTCGGCGCAGGTCGGCGTGGTGACGCCAATGCATGACGGCATGAATCTGGTGGCCAAGGAATATGTCGCCGCGCAGAATCCGGCGGATCCCGGCGTGCTGGTGCTGTCGAAATTCGCCGGCGCCGCGAATGAATTGACCAGCGCGCTGATCGTCAACCCGCACGACATCGACAGCATGGCGCGCACCATTGCCCAGGCGCTGGCGATGCCCGCGCCGGAGCGGCGGCTGCGCTGGGAGGCGATGATGACGACGCTGCGCGCCGGCAATATCCAGCACTGGTTCGCATCCTTCATCAAAGCGCTCGAGCAGGCGTATCAGGACGGGCCGCAGACCGACGGGGAGGACTGGACCAGGCGCAAGCGGGTGCCGCCGAGCAGCGGCTCGGTGATCCAGCTCCGCACTGCGAGCAATGCGCTGCATTAGCGCGTAAGCCGAAGCGGAAAGGCGCGAGTTGTGCAACGGCGAAAGCGCTCCGACTTGATCGGATCGGGCACTGAGCGAATCCATTGGACGGCTTCAGGTCGGTTGCGATTCAGCCGGTCGTGGCTTCGCATTCGGGCCTTGGGGCCGCTGGAAAGGGCCATGCGGGGACACTGCGGCTCAGCTAAAACCGCAATATTTCCAATATTTTAGGGAAAAGTTTCGATTGCCGCGCCGACCGGCTTGCAAAACGGCGCGGGCACCGCCATGAGAGGCGCACGGAGAGGTGGCCGAGTGGTTGAAGGCGCACGCCTGGAAAGTGTGTATACGGGAAACCGTATCGCGGGTTCGAATCCCGCTCTCTCCGCCAGACGACCAAAAACCCGACTTGGTCGCACCAAATAAGCATTCAACACTTCAAGGCTGTCGGCCTGCAAGCAGCAGCGGCGCCACCTGTTATGTCTCCTGCACCCAGCTTGGCCCGTTCGATCCCGCCTCGATCCTGCCGAAGCCGGGCGGCGGCATGTGATACACGGCGACCCTCGTTCGATCTGCGGTGATCCGATCGATCATGCGCTGACGCGTTTGCGTTGCAACGGCTGAATCCTGATCAGTGCCCCATCGCCATTTGGGATGGCGTACTGTCAGCGGATGCGAAAACACATCGCCGGTCAGCAGGAGAGGGTCTCCCGCGATATGCAACATATAGCTGCAATGTCCCGGCGTATGACCGGGCGATGCGATGGCCTCAATTCCCGAAAGCGGCTCCGCACCGTTCTCGAAAAATTTCGCGCGCTCGGCGATGCGCGGAAGTCGCGCCTGTGCGCCTGCCACGAATGTCTTCAGATTCTCCGGTGCGGATTGCAGCGTGTCCTTCCCGGTCCAGAAATCGTACTCTTTCCTCGCCAGATGATAGCGGGCATTCGGAAAAGTGAGTTCGTTGAACTCGTCGGTCACGCCCCAAAGATGATCCGGATGACAGTGGGTAAAAACGATGTCCGTGATCTGATCGGCTTCGACCCCTGCGCTCTTCAGGGAAGCAACGAGACGGCCTGCGCTTTCCATGAAGGCGGGACCCGCTCCCGCATCAAACAGGATCAACCGATCGCCATGACGCAGCAGGGGCACCGTACATGGCAGAAGGAGAGGCGTGGCGGGATCGGTCGTTTTGAACTCGGCGGCCAGTGCATCTGATGGTGCATCGGGGAAAACAAAGCCTGTGGTGAGCGTCAGATGACCGTCACTGCACATCTTCTCTTTCGTCGTGGTGTCGGACAGTGCCCGGCGGGGGTTGTTGATAGCCGCTACGGCCACCGAAACGCCCAGAAACTGCAACACTGCACGGCGACCGAGAATGACCGAGTGGATAACGCTCATTTCATAGACCTCCCTTGTGCCGTACTCAGGATGTGTAGATAACGACGCTGGTCGCGATGAGAGATGCGGCGTTTGTTCTTGAAGTGAGAAAGTATGAGTCATCAATTCGGGGATATGTGAAGGAGGATGACTTCTCCGATAACTCTATATGAGACGAATTTTGAAGTATTCGTTTTCAAGGCGCATCTGTTTCAAATCGACGCCTTTCGTTTCAAATATTTGTTTCGAATGAAACGCGGCGGGTGATTGGCGAAGCAGGATGACGGCGTGCTGTTGTCGCTGGCTTTCTGCTTGAAGGAAGCTCTCAAGCTTACCGTTCGAGATTGCCCGGCTTGCTTCCAAATGGGCTGACGATTGCCGATGCGGGAGAGGGATGCGTGGCAGGTGGCCACGTCGCTGCTGGCACGAGATTCGTTGTGCTGATCTCGCCCTCGACTTCAATGCGATTGCGACCGGTGGTTTTGGCCCGATAGAGGCAAATGAGAGCGTCTGCTCACGGCTCTCGACTTGTGTCAGCCGGAACGATTCACAACTCAATCAAGACTGACACGGAAGCCTTCGGGGATAGCACCGCATGTTGCTCCGTTCCGGAAATTGAAACCAATCATGCGTGCTGACTACTTGGAAAAGGAAGTCGACGTTCGGGTGCGCATCGCCGGACCCGGATACCAAAGATGATAGAAGCATCTCTTTGAATGGAATCGCGAAAGCTCAGAGCAATGCGAATTCTGTTTTCTGATTTGCGCACAACACAGCCGAGCCTTCATGCGTTCGACATCGATCGAGTTCCGAAGAGCATCGATCACGCCTGCGTTTTATTGACGCACATGCCGTGAGAGTTCTCCGACAATGTTGATCGAGCTGTCGCTGATTGCTGTTGGCGCGACAGACTAAACGCCGTGTCTGTTGGCTAAACATCGGCTCTCTCATTGACTGAGATGTTTGCGTGGCACGCGACGTCCCAACTTTCGAGACGATGTCACTCATCGGAGTTAAGCGATCTCTATCAATTCTAAACGTCATGCAATTCTCACCTGATTTCAGATTTCATATACACGCCCCTCGCTTTTAGCGCCGCGCATGACGTTCAGTCGGCGCGGCATTTGCAATTCGGGGGTATTATAGTGAGCTTGGGATCTTGGGGAGAACGTGGTGGAAGTCGGTCGGGCAAGCGCACGTCGTGCCATCTCATTGGCGCGACGGTCGTGCTTGGTATTGCGTCCCCTGTAGATATCGCGAATGCGCAATCTCATACTGAATTGCCGGCGCTGACCGTCGTCCAGCCGCAGCCAAAGCAGAAGCGCACGGCGCGCGCAGCACCGGAGCGCAGATCCCGCGCGATCGTGCAGCGAAGCAGAACTGCACCGCCCCCGCAGGAGACGGCCCCCACTGCGAGTCAGGTCGATCAGAAGAACGGCTCGATCGGATATATGGCGACGCGCACCTCTTCGGCGACCAAGACCGACACGCCTCTGATCAATGTGCCGCAATCGGTGACCGTGCTGACGAAGGAGTTCATCCGGGATCAGAACTTCCAGAGCATCGGCGATGCCATTCGCTATGTGCCGGGTGTTGTTCCGAACCAGGGCGAAGGCCACCGCGATCAGATCACCATGCGCGGCACGACTACGACATCGGATTTTTACACCAACGGCATCCGCGACGACGTGCAGTATCTGCGCGACCTCTACAACATCCAGAGCATTGAGGTGCTGAAGGGTCCGAACGCGCTGATCTTCGGCCGCGGCGGCGGCGGCGGCGTTCTCAACCGCGTGCAGAAGGAAGCGGACGGCGTGCCGATCCGGGAAGTCACCGTGCAGGGCGGCTCGTTTGCCAATCGCCGCGTGTCGATCGACGCGGGCGGCGCCGTGAACAGCAACGTCGCCGGCCGCATCAACGCGGTTTATGAAAAGAGCGACACGTTCCGCGATTATGTCGGTTATGAGCGTTACGGCATCAATCCGACGATGACGGTGCGCGGCGACGACACCAAGGTGAAGCTCAGCTACGAGTACTTCCACGATAAGCGCACGCTGGATCGCGGCATTCCGCCCATGGGCACGGTTCCGGCCGCGACGCGGTTCAATCCGACGGCGCCGTTCTCGACGGATCCCTCGACCTTCTTCGGCAATCCCGACCTGAGCTATGCCAGGATCGATGCTCATATCGCCGACGCGGTGATCGAGCACGATTTCAACAATGGACTGCAGGTCCGCAATTCCACCCGGTATGGCTACTACGACAAGTTCAACCAGCAGGTCTATCCGGGCAGCGCGGTCAACCCGGCGAACTACACGTTCAGCCTCAGGGCTTTCAATAACGCCACCACGCGGCAGAATCTGTTCAATCAGACTGACTGGACCTACAAGACCAATACCGGCCCTGTGCTCCATACGATTGTCTTCGGCACCGAGTTCGGCAAGCAGATCACCGACAGCTTCCGCAGCAGCGGCAATCCCGGCACCATCACCGGCGTTTCGGCTTTCAATCCCACGATCTTCACGCCCGTCTCGTTCTTCCATGCGCCGACCGACACCAATGTGCTCACGACGCTCAACCTCGCGTCGGCCTATGTTCAGGACCAGATCGAAATCAACCGATACTTCCAGGTGATCGCGGGTGTGCGCTTCGACCGGTTCGATCTCTCTGCGTTGGATCGAAATCCCGGCGGAAAGCTCACTGGCCGTGTGGACAATCTGGTGTCGCCGCGCGTGGGCATCGTGTTCAAGCCGGTCGAGAACGTCTCGATCTACGGCAGCTACAGCCTGTCGTATCTGCCGGGCGGCGGCAATCTCGAGCAGTTCAGCTCGTTGTCCTCGATCGACGCGGTGCTCTTGCCTGAGAAATTCATCAACACCGAAGTCGGCATGAAGTGGGACATTACCCCGCGCACCCAATTCACGGCGGCGGTCTACAATCTCGATCGCGAGAACCAGAGGTTTGTCGACGTCAACAGCACTGTGTGGTCGACCGGCAAGACCGGGACCAAGGGCGTCGAGGTTGGGCTCACGGGATATTTGACGGATGCCTGGCAGGTGTCCGGCGGCTACGCCTATACCGATTCCCGCATCACCAGCGACACCTCGGCGCTGATCGTCAAGGGCAATCGCGTCGCCCTCGTGCCCTACAATACGTTCACGCTGTGGAATAAGTATCAGTTTAATTCGATGTGGGCTGCGGGCGTCGGCCTGATCCACTACGGCGATTCGTATGTGCAGTCCGACGATGTGGTCAAACTGCCTTCCTTCACCCGTGTGGATGCCGCGATCTATCTGAACCTCAACGAGACGTGGCGCGCGCAGCTCAACATCGAAAACATCTTCAATGTGGGGTATTTCGCGTCGGCCTATCCTGATAACTACAACGCGCTGCCGGGCGCACCCCGCACGTTCCGGGTTTCGGCAACGGCCCGGTTCTGAGCGGGTGGATTGCCGAGCATAAGAGACTTGTCGGCATCGGGCACCTGCTCCGCTTGCCGACGGGATGAGATGATGGCCTGTCGATCGACGTCGCCGGATATCAGGGCGCCGTCGATCGCTTGCGTTAGAAAGGTCGGTTGCGATGAGTGAGGCCTGGCGCGCGGCAAAGGCGGCCTTGTTTCAGATTCATTCCATCATCGGCCTTGCGCTCATGCTGGTGTTGACCGTGATCGCGCTGACCGGCGTGATCATGAGTTTCGAGGAGGAAATCCAGGCGAGCCTGAATGCGGACCTGACGCGGACTGAGCCTCGTTCCGCTCCCGCACTGACCCCCGACGAACTGGTGGCCCGATTGGGCCGCTTTCATTCGGGGCAAGTGAGTTCGGTGACGATGGCAAGCGATCCGGCGGCGGCGGTGCGTGTAAGGTTTGCCATTCCCAAGGACGGGGCGCGCTCGCCCTCGGTCTATGTGGACCCCTATGACGCGAGCGTCCTGGGCGCGGCGCGCGGCGAGGCGTTTTTTATCACCGTCCGCAAACTGCATCGCTGGCTGTTGATACCCGGCGACGGCAACGGCCATGGCCGTACGATCACAGGCATCACGACGATCTGTCTGATCGTGATGCTGGTGTCCGGGATCGTGCTGCGCTGGCCGCGCCGTGCCGGCAGTCTGAAGGCATGGCTGAAACCCGGCCTGGCGTTGCGCGGCCGTGGTCTCTACCGGTCGCTGCATGCGGTGGTGGGAACATGGGTGTTGCCGGTCTATCTTGTGATCGCGCTCACCGGTCTGTGGTTCTCGTTCGATTGGTACAAGAGCGGGGTCCGCGCGCTGCTGGCGCGCCCTGTGCCGGCCGCGGCCGCGTCGGTGCAATCCGGGCCGCCGCAAGGGAGCGCCGCCGCGGAAGGCGGGATCACGTTCGATCGGGCCTGGTCGACTTTCCTGCGCGAACAGGGCGAGCGTTTTGCCATCGCTCAATTGATCCTGCCGAGAAGCAAGGGCACCGCGGTCTGGATCAGGTCGTGGCCGCGCGATTCGTCGGTTGAGGGCATGCGCGACGAATTCCGGATTGATGCCTTCAGCGGGCAGGTGGTCTCGTCGGATCTTTACGCCGACAAGACATTCGGCGAACGGATTATCGCGAATGTGCTCGATATTCATCGCGGTAGTATCCTCGGATGGCCCGGTAAATTGCTGTTCATGGTGGCCGTCAGCCTGATGCCGCTGTTCGGGGTGACCGGGTTGCTGCTCTATTTCTCCCGCCGCAGGCATCGGCGGATGTCACAGCAAGTGCTCGCAAGCCTATCGGGTTGAATGAGGCCGATGTGGTCCCAGTCCCCTCCACAGATACTCGCGTGTCCGCGTCGCTGAATTCCGAAATGCCGGTGTTGCGGAGCCGGACAGCGTGGCGCCTTTGAGAGCCTCTCTGAGCCGACGATCATCAATGGCGCTGAAATAGCGCGTCAGGGTTGCTTGCCGCTCAGCGCTGTCATCGGTTGCAATGGCGGTGCAGATTTCAGCGCTGGCCCGGACGAAGAATGAGAATGACGGATTGCCGGCAGCGCGGTCCATCTGCTTGGCTGTCTCCAGCACGCATATCCTGTCCGCATCGCTGCGCGTCACCGCAAAGCGGAGCATCGCCAGCAGCCAGTTGCTGACCGCTTCCGACTGCCATTCGCCCTGCGTGGTCTTCGCGGTCATCTGGAATGTTGCTTCGGGCTGATGTCGAGGCCTCATGCCGCATGTCGTGTCCCGGAATGGTGCCAACGAAAATGCTGGGCCTCGGCATAGGAAATCGAGAGGGCCGGCCTCGCGATCTCATAGGAATCGCATAAAGGGCAGGGCGCGTGCCGGGTCGGCATGGCACGCAACAAGCGCGCTCAGCAGAAATTGTCGCAGCACACGGGGTCGTCCATGGCATGCCGGACCGGCACGGCATCGCGGATCGTCTCGCCGTCCGCCTGCACAATCCGGAGGGCGGCAACGAATGCGATCAGCACCGCGACGGCAGCATCTTCATGAGCCCCTTCTGCCGTGTCATCGAGCTCGATCGGCAGACGGCATTGCCGTGACAGCGCGCAATGCCATTCTCCCTCGTCGTGCGTCAGGTGGCGAAGCCGCCACTGCGGAAGCTCAATCTCGATGAGCGCGAGCGCTGCATCGATATGGCTTCCGGCTTCGATCAGTTGCCGGATGTGTGTCGCTTTGCCCCACTCTGACAGCGCCGAAAGCCTGGGGCAGAGAAGCTCGGCGACACGAGCGAACAGGCTGTTTGTCAGTATCGACGCCTGCTGAAGCTCCGATGCTGCGTGATCGAGTCCGTCCTGAAATGAGTGTTTCGGTGACATGTGAGATCTCGGATATCGCGGTCCTGCCGACCGCACTCTCAAGATGATCCGGATGCCATAAAGAAACGAGAGGGCTGCAAACGCGATGATATGCGTCTGTCATAAGAGAATCGCGCCTGTTTCATAGGCACCGATTCAGGGTCTTGAGATTCCCCGCCGTGCACGACGAATCAGTCGGGCTGGCCGCGTGCCGTCTTTATGAAATTCCTATATCGCCGCCGCGGCGGTCCTCTCGAATTCCTATGGGCTGCAGTGCCACCTAGGGGACGTTGAGCCGCCACGCGTGTGCGAGCTCGTTCGTTCGTCACCGGCTGGAGCAGGCAAAATGCTGGACGTCGTCATGCTGGCCATCGGCCTTGGGTTCTTCGCGCTCTCGGTTGGCTACGCTTACGCCTGCGACCGTCTCTAAGAGGCTGTCATGACCTTCGATTACACCCTTGCCGCCCTCGTGTCCGCGGGCGTGCTGATCTACCTCACTTACGCGCTGCTCAAGCCAGAGCGGTTCTGAGAGGCATGCCATGACTGTCAACGGCTGGATCCAGATCCTGATCTTCTGCGCGATCATTGTCGCGCTGGTCGCACCGCTCGGCGCCTATATGACACGCGTGTTCAATGGCGAACGCACCTTGCTGTCGCCGGTGCTGCGGCCGGTAGAAGTCGCGCTCTATCGTGTCGCCGGCATCGACGAACGTCGCGAACAGCACTGGGTCACCTATACGGTCGCGATGCTGTTCTTTCATGTCGGCGGCTTTCTCCTTCTCTATGCCTTGATGCGTTTTCAGGAGTTTCTGCCGTTCAACCCGCAGGGGATGACCGCCGTCGTCCCCGATCTCGCCTTTAATACGTCAGTCAGTTTCATCGCCAACACCAACTGGCAGAATTACGGCGGCGAAAGCACCATGTCCTATCTGGTGCAGATGCTCGGGCTGACGCATCAGAATTTCCTGTCTGCCGCCACCGGCATCGCGCTTGCGGTGGCGCTGATCCGCGGCTTCTCGCGCGCGTCCATGCGCACCATCGGCAATTTCTGGGTCGATCTGACCCGCTGCACGCTTTATGTGTTGCTGCCGATCTGCGTGATCGGAGCCATCGTGCTGGTGGCGCTCGGGGCGCCGCAGAATCTGAGCCCCTATGTGGAGGCGACAACGCTCGAAGGTGCGAAGCAGGTGATCGCGCAGGGGCCGGTCGCCTCGCAGATGATGATCAAGCATCTCGGCACCAATGGCGGTGGGTTCTTCAACGCCAATGCGGCGCACCCTTATGAAAACCCGAATGCGATCACCAATCTGATCCACATGGTGTCGATCTTCGCTCTCGGCGCGGGATTGACCGGCGTGTTCGGCCGCATGGTCGGCAATCGCCGTCAGGGCTGGGCGATCTTTGCGGTGATGGCCGTTCTGTTCGTCGCCGGCGTCGTGGTCTGCTACTGGGCCGAAGCCTCCGGCACCACAGGTCTCAACGCGCTCGGCCTTTCCGGCGGCAACATGGAAGGCAAGGAGGTGCGTTTCGGCATCCCGTTGTCGGCATTGTTCGCCGTGGTCACCACCGCGGCCTCGTGCGGCGCCGTCAACGCCATGCACGATTCCTTCACCGCGCTAGGCGGCATGATACCGCTCATCAACATGCAGCTCGGCGAGATCATTGTCGGCGGCGTGGGCGCCGGCCTCTATGGCATGCTGCTGTTTGTCATCATCGCGATCTTTGTCGCCGGTCTGATGGTCGGGCGGACGCCGGAATATATCGGCAAGAAAGTCGAGGCCAAGGAGGTCAAGATGGCAATGCTTGCCATCCTGGTGCTGCCGTTGATGTATCTCGGCTGGACCGCGATCGCCGTGGTCTATCCTCCGGCAGTCGCTTCGATCGCCAATCCGGGACCGCACGGCTTCAGCGAGGTGCTCTACGCCTTCGTCTCGCAGACCGCCAATAACGGCTCGGCCTTCGGCGGGCTGACCGGCAACATCCTCTTCTACAATGTCGCGGGCGGCATCGCGATGCTGGTCGGGCGCTTCATCATGATCGTGCCGGCCATGGCCATCGCGGGTTCGCTTGCGGCCAAGAAATCCGTTCCGGAATCGGCCGGCACCTTTCCTACCACGGGCGGCCTGTTCGTCGGGCTCGTCGTCGGCGTCATTGTCATCATCGGCGGCTTGACCTTCTTCCCCGCGCTCGCGCTCGGACCGCTCGTCGATCATATCGCGATGACCGCCGGCACCTTGTTCTGATCGATCAATTCGGAGTTGTTCGCATGGAAACCCTGCAGGTTGGCAAACGCGCCACGGCCTCTGCCCTGATCGATCCGAAGATCATCGTGCCGGCGATGGTTGCGGCACTGGCGAAACTGGACCCGCGCGTGCAGATCAGGAATCCGGTGATGTTCGTCGTCGAGATCGTCTCGATCCTGACCACGATCATCTTCCTGCGCGACCTCGTTACCGGAGGCGAAAGCATCGGGTTCGAGCTGCAGATCGTGCTGTGGTTGTGGTTCACTTTGCTGTTCGCCAATTTCGCCGAGGCGATTGCCGAAGGTCGCGGCAAGGCGCAGGCGGAGGCCTTGCGCAAGACCCGCACGCAGACCCAGGCCAAGCTGCTGGCCGATGAGCGCTCGCGCGACTATCGAACCGTTCCGAGCACGAGTCTGAAGGTCGGCGATCTGGTGCTGGTCAAGACCGGCGACATCATTCCCTCCGACGGCGAGGTCATTGAAGGCATCGCCTCGGTCAACGAGGCGGCGATCACCGGTGAATCCGCGCCGGTGATCCGCGAGTCGGGTGGCGACCGCTCGGCGGTCACCGGCGGCACGCAGGTGCTGTCGGATTGGATTCGCGTGCGCATCACCGCGGCGCCGGGCTCCACCTTCCTTGACCGGATGATCGGGCTGGTGGAGGGTGCCGAGCGCCAGAAGACGCCGAACGAGATCGCCCTCAACATCCTGCTGGCCGGCCTCACCATCATCTTCGTGTTCGCAACGGTGACGATCCCGAGCTATGCCGCCTATGCCGGCGGCGCGATCTCGGTGGTCGTGCTGGTGGCGCTGTTCGTTACCCTGATTCCGACCACGATTGGCGCGCTGCTGTCGGCCATCGGCATTGCCGGCATGGACCGGCTTGTGCGCTTCAATGTGCTTGCGATGTCAGGCCGCGCAGTGGAGGCCGCCGGCGATGTCGATACGCTTTTGCTGGACAAGACCGGCACCATCACGCTCGGCAACCGGCAAGCCGCCGAGTTCAAGCCGTTGCGCGGCGTCAGCGAGCAGGAGCTTGCCAGCGCGGCACAGCTCGCATCGCTGGCGGACGAGACGCCCGAGGGTCGCTCCATCGTGGTGCTGGCCAAGGAGAAATACGGCATCCGCGAGCGCGACCTTGCCGAACTGCGTGGCCACTTCATCCCGTTCACGGCGCAGACCCGGATGAGCGGCATGGAGGTCGATGGCTCGTGGGTTCGCAAGGGCGCGGTCGATGCCATTCTTGAATATCTGAACGCCGCGCCTGTTGCCGCGGTGGAGGGTAATGTGCGCACGATGCAGCCGGCGGTCAGTGCGGACGTGGCGCGCGAGGTCGGCGCCATCGCAGATACTATCGCGAAAGCCGGTGGCACCCCGCTTGCGGTGGCGCAGGACGGGCGGCTGCTCGGCATTGTTCACCTGAAGGACATCATCAAGGGCGGCATCCGCGAGCGTTTCGCCGAACTGCGGCGCATGGGCATCCGCACCGTGATGATCACCGGCGACAACCCCACCACGGCGGCGGCGATTGCGGCGGAGGCGGGCGTTGACGATTTCCTCGCGCAGGCCACGCCGGAAGACAAGCTACGCCTGATCCGCGGCGAGCAGGCCAACGGCAAGCTCGTCGCCATGTGCGGCGACGGCACCAACGATGCGCCGGCGCTGGCCCAGGCCGATGTCGGTGTTGCCATGAACACCGGTACCCAGGCGGCGCGCGAGGCCGGCAACATGGTCGATCTCGATTCCAATCCGACCAAGCTCATCGAGATCGTCGAGATCGGCAAGCAGCTCCTGATGACGCGCGGCGCGTTGACAACGTTCTCGATCGCCAATGACGTCGCGAAGTATTTCGCCATCATCCCGGCGATGTTCGTCGCGTTCTACCCTCAGCTTCAGGTGCTCAACATCATGAATCTGTCGAGCCCGCAGAGCGCGATCCTGTCGGCGATCATCTTCAACGCGCTGATCATCGTTGCGTTGATTCCGCTGGCCTTGAAGGGCGTGGCTTACCGCGCGATCGGCGCTGCGGCGCTGCTGCGGCGCAATCTGCTGATTTACGGACTCGGCGGCGTCATCATTCCGTTTATTGGCATCAAGGCCATCGACCTCGTGGTCACGGCCTTGCATCTGGCGTGAGGAGGCTCATCATGTTGAAGGAAGTTCGTCCCGCCATCGCGCTTCTTGTGACGCTGACGCTGATCACCGGGTTGTTTTATCCTCTGGCCATGGTCGGCATCGCCAATGTGCTCTTTCCGCATCAGGCGCAGGGCAGCATGATCGAGCGGAATGGAAAGGTCATCGGGTCGGAGCTGATCGGTCAGGCCTTCACCAGCGAACGTTATTTCCACGGGCGGCCGTCGGCAACGACCGCGGCCGATCCGGCCGACGCGACGAAAACGCTGCCGGCTCCGTACAACGCGGCGAACTCCATGGGCTCCAATCTCGGCCCGACCAGCAAGGCGCTGATCGGCCGCGTCAAGGCGGATGTCGAGACGCTGAAGCAGGAGAATCCGAACAGCCCGGTGCCGGTCGATCTGGTGACCACGTCAGGCAGCGGTCTCGATCCGGATATCTCGCCGGAGGCTGCGCTGTTTCAGGTGCCGCGGGTGGCAAAGGCGCGGAGCATGCCGGAGGACCGGCTGCGCGACCTCGTTAACCGCTATGTCGAGGGCCGGATTCTTGGTATTTTCGGCGAGCCGCGGGTGAACGTGCTCGCGCTCAACATCGCGCTGGATCAGGCCGCCGCGCGATAGATGTTGCGTCGGCCTGATGGGCCCGTTCGGGGAATTCGATGGCGGAGCAGCGCCCCGGAACTGATCCACGGCCTTCGCCGGATGCTCTTCTGGAGGCAGCCCGGCGCGCGGACCAGCGCGTCGGCAAGCTGAAGATTTTTGTCGGCGCGGCTCCCGGCGTCGGCAAGACCTACGAAATGCTGCAGCAGGGCCGGGCCCGCAAGAGCGACGGTTACGATGTCGTTGTCGGCGTGGTGGAGACCCACGGCCGGAAAGAAACCGCCGCCCTGCTGGAAGGGCTTGATGTCATCCCGCGCAGGCAGATCGATTATCGCGATCAGCATCTCGATGAGATGGATCTCGACGCCGTCATCGCGCGCCGCCCGCAGATCGTTCTGGTGGACGAGCTTGCCCACACCAACGTGCCGGGCAGCCGGCACCCCAAGCGCTATCTTGATGTTCGGGAGCTGCTGAGCCATGGGATCGACGTCTACAGCACCATCAACATCCAGCACATCGAGAGCCTGAACGATGTGGTCGCGCAGATCACCCATGTCCGTGTGAAGGAAACCATCCCTGATTCGGTGTTCGATCAGGCCGATGCGGTCGAACTGGTCGATCTCACGCCGGACGATCTGATCGCGCGGCTGAAGGAAGGCAAGGTCTATATTCCGAAGCAGGCCGAGCGCGCTCTGCAGCATTTCTTCTCGCCGGCCAATCTGACCGCGTTGCGCGAGCTTGCGCTGCGCCGCACGGCCGAGCGCGTCGATGAGCAGCTTCTGACGGAGATGCAGTCGCGCGCGATTCAGGGACCGTGGGCGGCCGGGGAGCGCGTGCTGGTCTGTGTCAGCGAGGACCCTCGCGCCGCAGGGCTTGTGCGTTATGCCAAACGTCTGGCCGACCGCTTGCATGCGCCGTTCACTGCGTTGTCCGTGGAGAGCGGGCGGAGCCTGCGGCTCGGCGAGGAAGAACGCGATCGCATCGCCGATACGCTGCGCCTTGCGCAAATTTTGGATGGTGATGCGGTGACCATTCCCGGCGGCGATCGCCGGATCGCCGACGACATCATCCGTTACGCGCAGTCCAACAATGTCACGCACATCGTGATCGGCAAATCGACCCGCTCGCGATGGTTCGAAATTCTGCACGGCTCCATCGTGCACGAGCTCGTGCGGCGGTCCGGGAATATCAGCGTTCATGTTGTCGGAGGCGAAGAGCCGGCGGAGACGACCATCGCAAGAAAGTCCGTCAGGACCACGGCGCCATCAGGCTTCGGCGATCCGCGTGCCTTCGCGGCGGCGCTTCTGGCGATTGCACTGGCTCTGGGCGTCGCCAAGCTGATCCTGCCGCTGCTGGGAATCGAGACGGTCGATCTGGTCTTCATGACGGCCATTGTCGCTGTGGCGGTGCGGTTCGGTCTCTGGCCTTCGTTGGCGGCGAGTGTCGCGGCTTCGTTCTGCTACAATTTTTTCTTCATGGAGCCGATCTATACGTTCTCGATCTCCGATCCGACCAACATTGCGGCGTTTACGTTTTTCATTGTCATGGCCGTGCTGGTCTCTCATGTCGCCGGCCGGGTTCGCACCCAGGCCGTGGCCGCCGCGACGCGTGCGCGCACCACGGAGTCGCTTTATACATTCAGCCGCAAGCTCGCAGGCGTCGGCACGCTGGACGACGTGTTGTGGGCGAGCGCCTACCAGACCGCTTTGATGCTTGGGGTGCGAGTCGTTCTGCTGCTTCCGGAAAACGGATCGCTCGCGGTCAAGACCGGCTATCCGCCGGAGGACACGCTGGATGACGCCGACATCGCGGCCGCGAAATGGGCCTGGCAGAACGACCGGCCGGCGGGGCGCGGCTCGGACACTCTGCCCGGCGCCAAGCGCCTGTTCATGCCGATGCGCACCGGCCGTGGTCCGATCGGAGTGGTGGGTCTCGACAGCGACAAGGCCGGGCCGCTGTTCACGCCGGATCAGCGCCGGCTGCTCGATGCCTTGATCGATCAGAGCGCGCTGGCCATCGAGCGGGTGCATCTGGTCGAGGATATGGACCGTGTCAAGCTCTCCGCCGAAACCGATCGTTTGCGCTCGGCGCTGCTCACCTCGATTTCGCACGATCTCAAGACGCCGCTGGCGGCGATCCTCGGATCGGCCGGAGCGCTGCGCGATCTGTCGGGGCAGTTGAGCGAGACGGAAAGAGCCGATCTGCTCGCGACCATCATCGACGAATCCGAAAGGCTCAACCGCTTTATCGCTAATCTTCTCGATATGACCAAGTTGGAATCCGGCGCCGTCGCGCCGAACCTTGCCTTGCACGATGTCAGCGAAGTGATCGGCAGCGCGCTGCGCCGCGCCGGCAAGATTCTGGTCCATCACCGGATCGACGTGCAGCTTGCGCCCGATCTGCCGATGCTGGCGCTCGATGCGGTGCTGTTCGAGCAGGTGCTGTTCAACCTTCTCGACAATGCGGCGAAATACGCGCCGTCGGACACCACGATCCGGATCCGGAGCTGGCGCGAGAATGATGCGGTCTGCGTGCAGGTGATCGATGAGGGCGGCGGCATTCCGCAAACCGATCTCGAGCATATCTTCGACAAGTTCTATCGGGCGCGGAAGACCGATCAGGTTCGTGCCGGGACCGGGCTCGGCCTTGCCATTTCGCGCGGTTTCGTGGAAGCGATGGACGGCACCATCGTCGCGACCAACCGGCCTGATCGGTCGGGCGCGGTCTTCACCATCCGTCTGCCCATTCCCGAACAATCCCATCTGCTGGACACCGCGGCATGAACGCCCCCGCATCCAAGGTTCTGGTGATCGACGATGAGCCGCCGATCCGCAAATTGCTGCGGATGGGACTGACGGCCCAGGGCTATCAGACCATCGAGGCGCCGAACGGCAAGACCGCGCTCGAATTGCTGAAACAAAAGCCGGATCTGGTCATTCTCGATCTCGGCCTGCCGGACATTCAGGGGCACGAGCTTCTGCGGATGATCCGCGCCCGTAGCGAGACGGTCCCGATTGTCGTATTGTCGAGCAGGGGAGACGAGGCCGGCAAGGTTCAGGCGCTCGACTATGGCGCCGACGATTACGTCACCAAGCCGTTCGGAATGGAGGAACTGCTGGCGCGCATGAGGACGGCCTTGCGCCATCAGCTTCAGGTGCATGGCGAGCGGCCGGTTTTTCGTGTCGGCGATCTGTCGGTCGATCTCGTGCGCCGCATCGTCAAGGTCGGCGAGCGCGACATCAGGCTGTCGCCGAAGGAATACGATCTGCTGCGGGTGTTGGTGCAGCACGCGGGCAAGGTGCTGACCCACAAATTCCTGCTTGGCGAGTTGTGGGACCCGCTGACGGATGCGCAGTATTTGCGGGTCTATGTCCGCCAGCTCAGGCAGAAGGTCGAGGCCGATCCCGAGCGCCCGCAATACATCCTGACCGAGACCGGAATAGGCTATCGGCTCCGCGCGCCCGATTAGGACGAGGGTGCCAAGCGATCATCCTTATAAAACAGATATTTATCCGCGCATGCCGGACCTGTCCCGAATTGTTTTCACCGGCGGCCTGAAACGGAGTATCCGATCATAAGGAGCAGTGCGGCTCCCGCAGCAAAGTGATTGGCATGGGGCAGCCCTTCTTCACCATCGGACATTCGACACGGACCATCGCGGAATTCGTCGAATTGTTGCAGGCCTCCGAGGTGAGGCTGGTGGTCGATGTCCGCACCATCCCGCGTTCGCGCACTAATCCGCAATATAATCGCGACACGCTGCCGGCGAGTCTCTCCGACTTCCAGATCGGCTATGAGCACATCGCCGAGCTTGGCGGCCTGCGCAGCAAGAAGAGCGTCGATCCGCAGGTCAACGGCTTCTGGCAGAACAAGAGCTTCCATAACTACGCTGACTATGCGCTGAGCGAGGACTTCCACGCCGGCCTGATGCGGCTGATTGAGATCGGCAGCAAAACGCGCTGCGCCATCATGTGCGCGGAGGCGGTGTGGTGGCGCTGCCATCGCCGGATCATCACCGACTATCTGCTGGCAAGGGGCGAACAGGTGTTCCACATTCTCGGCAAGGGCCATGTCGAGTCGGCGCGCATCACTCCCGGCGCGGTGCCGGGACCGGACGGGACCGTGCTCTATCCTGCGAGGGAGATCTCGGAAGACACTGCGCCGAAGGCGAAATAAGGAAAAGGTGATCGCTCATGGATGACATTGCGCTCGCCCGTGCGCTGCATGTGCTTGGTGTGGTGATCTGGATCGGCGGTGCCTCGATGGCGACCACGGTGATCCTGCAGGCGCTGCGGCGCGGCGATCTCGGCGACAACCGTCTTGCGGTGTTCGAGGCGGTCGAGCATCGCTTCATCTGGCAGGCGCGCATCGCGGTTCTCGTGGTGGGCCTGACCGGCCTCTACATGACCTGGCGCTTCGATCTGTGGGACCGCTTCCACTCGCTGTCGTTCTGGTGGATGCATGCGATGGTCGGCGTCTGGCTGTTGTTCGCCTTCGTGCTGTTCATCGGCGAGCCGTTTATCCTCAAGCGCCACTTCCATCACTGGGTGAAGACCGATCCGGATCTCGCTTTTCTCTGGCTGCATCGCGCGCATTGGCTGCTGGTCGGCCTTGCCTGGATCACCGTGTTCGGCGCGGTGGCCGGCAGCCACGGCTGGTCGTTCTAGAGCAACACGCGCTGCACTCTCACGCGGCGATATCGATCCAGGTCGAGAACGTCGCGGCCTGTCCGTGCAGCGCGCCGTCCCCGTCGATCAGTTGCCAGACGATGGCGTTCTCGATCCGGAAGCGCCGGCCGGATCTGGCGATGCGGATGCCGGAATAATCGGCGATGAAGCCATCGCGGCTCACGCGTTCGAGCAGGAGTTGCCGTGCGGCGCGCTCCGGTGCCTCGGCGGAGAGGCGCGAGGGCAGGCCGATCAGTTCGTCCGCCGAATACTCGAAACAGCGCAGCGCCGCCTCGTTGGCATAGATGAAACGCGGATCGGCACCGCCATCATGCGCCAGCACCACGAACGGAGCGTTATGGTAGAGCCAGCCCGAACCCGCCGCAGGATCGGCGAGATCGCGTCCGGTCAGGCGGCGGAAGCTGCCGGTGATCAGATTGAATAATTCAGAATCCTCGGCCATGCGGTCGGCCACGGATATGTCGTTGGTCTCACGCATCGGCAAACACTCGGGTCTCGCGTGTGAATGAGGCGGGATGTCGCGGCCGCAAGGCGCTCTGCATTTTACGGGATTGCGCCGCAATCAGCTATCGCTAGATTGCACCCGTCCAGAGCGTCTCCCAAACCGGAATCCTGTCATGACCGTCCGCATCGTCGATATCCGCGAAGTCACCAAGCCGATCGCCTCGCCGATCCGCAACGCCTATATCGACTTCTCCAAGATGACCTCCAGCCTGGTTGCGGTGGTCACCAATGTGGTGCGCGACGGCAAGACCGTGGTCGGCTACGGCTTCAATTCCAACGGACGTTACGGTCAGGGCGGCCTGATCCGCGAGCGCTTTGCCCAGCGCGTGCTGGAGGCCGATCCGAAATCGCTGCTCGATGCGAGCGGCGACAATCTCGATCCGCACAAGGTGTGGGCGACGCTGATGACCAACGAGAAGCCGGGCGGCCATGGCGAGCGTTCGGTCGCGGTCGGCACCATCGACATGGCGGTGTGGGACGCGGTGGCGAAGATTGCCGGCAAGCCGCTGTTCCGCCTGCTCGCCGAGCAGCACAAGCGCGAGGCCAATCCGCGCGTGTTCGTCTATGCCGCCGGCGGTTACTACTATCCGGGCAAGGACAATTCGGCGCTGCGCGCGGAAATGCGCGGCTATCTCGACCGCGGCTACAATGTCGTGAAGATGAAGATCGGCGGCGCGCCGCTCGAAGAAGACCGCATCCGCATCGAGGCGGTGCTCAAGGAAATCGGCAGCCAGGCGCAGCTTGCGGTCGATGCCAATGGCCGTTTCGATCTGGAGACCGGCATCGCCTATGCCAAGATGCTGCGCGACTATCCGCTGTTCTGGTACGAGGAGGTCGGCGACCCGCTCGATTTCCAGTTGCAGGCGGCGCTGGCCGAATTCTATCCGGGACCGATGGCGACCGGCGAGAACCTGTTCAGCCATCAGGACGCGCGCAACCTGATCCGCTATGGCGGCATGCGTCCGGACCGCGACTGGTTGCAGTTCGACTGCGCGCTGTCCTACGGTCTGGTCGAATATCTGTGCACGCTCGATGTCTTGCACACCCATGGCTGGTCGCCGTCGCGCTGCATTCCGCATGGTGGCCATCAGATGTCGCTCAACATCGCCGCCGGCCTCGGCCTTGGCGGCAACGAGAGCTATCCCGATCTGTTCCAGCCTTATGGCGGCTTCCCCGACGGCGTGCGGGTGGAGAACGGCCACATCACCATGCCCGATCTGCCGGGCATCGGCTTCGAGGGCAAATCCGATCTCTACAAGGAGATGAAGGCGCTGGCGTCGTAACGCCGCGCCTGAGTGGCCGACCAATCGCTCTATAATTTAAAACCGTTCTAATCTGATGCCGATCAAGCGTCATTGACTTGATCGCGGGCGGTGCATGGGTCAGTTGATGTCCTGAGGGACAAGGACATGAGCGACGACCACAAGCCGATGGACTCCGCTGCCCGCACCTGCTTGGGTGAGACGCCGCGCGGCTTTCGCGGCACGATCGAGGAAATCACCGTGACCGGCGATTATTCCAACGGCATCCCCGCCGCCGAGATCGAGCGGCGGCTGCTGGAGTTCGGCTTTGTCGAAGGCGCGCATGTGCAGGTGCTGCACGAAGGGCCGGTCGGTGGCGATCCCATCGCCGTGCGGGTCAACAACACCACCATCGCGCTGCGCCGTCGTGAGGCCATGGCGATTTTCGTGGTCTGACCGGGGATGACATGACGAGCATCACCGAAGGCCGGGCGTGGCGCTTCGCCCTGGTCGGAACGCCCAACAGCGGCAAGACCGCTCTGTTCAACGCGCTGACCGGCAGCCGGCAGAAGGTCGCGAACTATCCGGGCGTCACCGTCGAGCGCAAGACCGGCGCGTTCCAGACCCTGTCGGGCCACCGCATCGAGCTGGTCGATCTGCCGGGCACCTATTCGTTGCGCGGGCGCAGCCCCGATGAGGAGGTGACGCGCGACATGGTGCTTGGCCGCCTCGCCAGCGAAGTGCCGCCCGATCTGCTGCTCTGCGTCGCCGACGCCACCAATCTGCGCGTGGCGCTGCGCCTCGTCACCGAATTGAAGCGCGCCGGCCGGCCGATGCTGCTGATCCTCAACATGATCGATATCGCCCGCCGCCGCGGCATCGAGATCGATCTCGATCGTCTGTCCGCCGAACTCGGCATTCCGGTGGTGACATCGACCGCCGTGCGTCGCAACGGCACCGAGGATCTGCTGCGCCGGATCGACGAGCTTGCCGCCAGCGCCGCAGGCTCGGCCGGCGAAAGCAGTTGGACCGCGCCGAGCACTGCCGATCTGCGCGTCGCGCAGCGCGAGGCCGATCGCGTCATCAAGGCCGCGGTCAGCGAGCCTGCGCGTCCCGATACGCTGACCGGCCGCGTCGATGCCGTGCTGTTGCATCCGGTCGCCGGTCTCACCATTCTGCTGCTGGTGCTGTTCGTCATGTTCCAGGCGGTGTTCGCCTGGGCGCAGCCGCTGATGGAATTGATCTCCGGCGGCTTCGGCCTGCTCGGCAATGTCGTTGAGCAACTGTTGCCGGACGGACTGCTGCAAAGCTTCCTGCAGAAAGGCGTGATCGCCGGCGTCGGCAGCGTGATCGTGTTCCTGCCGCAGATCATGATCCTGTTCCTGTTCATCCTGCTGCTGGAAGATCTGGGCTACATGGCGCGCGCCGCGTTCCTGATGGACCGCATCATGGGCGGCGCTGGATTGCACGGCCGCGCCTTCATTCCGCTGCTGTCGAGTTTTGCCTGCGCCATTCCCGGCATCATGGCGACGCGGGTGATCGACAACCGCCGCGACCGCCTCACCACCATCATGGTCGCGCCGCTGATGACCTGCTCGGCGCGCATTCCGGTCTACACGCTGATCATCTCGGCCTTCGTGCCGGATGAGAAGGTGTGGGGGCCGATCGGCCTGCAGGGTCTGGTGATGTTCGGGCTCTATGCCATCGGCATCGCCAGCGCGCTCATGGCGTCCTTCGTTGCCAATCATTTCTTCTGGCGCGAAAGCGCGACGCCGCCCTTCATGCTGGAACTGCCGGACTACAAGCTGCCGCAGCTTCGCAGCGTCGCGATCGCGCTCTATGCGCGGGTGATGGCGTTCCTCAAGCGCGCCGGCACCACGATCTTCTCGATGATGGTGGTGATCTGGTTCCTGGCCTCGTTCCCGCGCCCGCCGGAAGGCGCGACCGAGCCCGGTATCAATTACAGCCTTGCCGCCATGATCGGCCGCTGGATCGAGCCGGTGCTGGCGCCGGTCGGTTTCAACTGGCAGATCAGCGTGGCGTTGATCCCCGGCATGGCGGCGCGCGAGGTCGCGGTCGCCTCGCTCGGCACGATGTACGCGATTGCCGGCGGTGACGAGGCGTCGGCGGAAATCGGCCGCGCGCTCGCCGGCAACTGGAGTCTCGCCACCGCGCTGGCGTTCCTCGCCTGGTTCGTCTTCGCGCCGCAATGCGCCTCGACGCTGGCGGTGATCCGGCGCGAGACCGGCGGCTGGCGCTGGATGTTCATCACCTTCGGCTACATGCTGGCGCTGGCCTACCTCGCGGCCTTCATCACCTTCCACATCGCCGTGGCGCTGGGCTGGGGGTAGGGCCTTCTCAGTACGAGACCTCTGCGTCGTCATGGCCGGGCTTGACCCGGCCATCCACGTTTTTATGACGGCCGTGATGTGAAGACGTGGATGCCCGGCACAAGGCCGGGCATGACGAGATCGAACGGCATCTCTACGTCTGGCCCGCCACCAAACCGTCATTGCGAGCGAAGCGAAGCAATCCAGACATCGGTGCAGCAGAACAGAAGCTGGATTGCTTCGTCGCTGACGCTCCTCGCAATGACGGAAATCCTTACGACTCGCGCGCCGACAGCAGATCGTCGAGATCGAGCCGCCGCGTATACATCGCCAGCGAGCCGTCTGGGTTGCGTGGCCACTCGCTCTGCGGCCGGTCGCGGTAGAGTTCGACGCCGTTGTCGTCGGGATCGCGCAGGTACAGTGCTTCGCTGACGCCGTGATCGCTTGCGCCGTCGAGCGGAATGCGCGCCTCGATCAGTCGGTGCAGCGCATCGGCGAGCGCGGCACGGCTCGGGTAGAGGATTGCGGTATGAAACAGGCCGGTGGTGCCGGGCGCGGGCGGACGACCGCCTTTGCTTTCCCAGGTGTTGAGCCCGATATGGTGGTGATAGCCGCCGGCCGAGACGAATGCTGCCTGATCGCCCATCCGCTGCATGATTTCGAAGCCGAGCACGCCGCAATAAAAGCCGAGCGCGCGTTCGAGATCGGCGACTTTCAGATGCACATGGCCGATCCGCGTGCCGGGCGGCAGGGGACGCGGCGATGAGGCGTTATCGCTCAAGCCTGCGCGCCCTTACCGGATCGGCGGCGCGTACTGGATGCCGCCGGCATTCCAGAGCTGGTTGAGGCCGCGCGGAATCGCGAGCTTGGAGCCGGTGCCGACATTGCGGTCATAGACCTCGCCGTAATTGCCGACATGGCGAATGATGCGCGCAGCCCAATCACGCGTCAGGCCGAGTTCTTCGCCATAGGCGCCCTCGGTGCCGACCAGACGCATCACATCCGGCTTCCTGGATTTCAGCGCCTCGTCGATGTTCTTGGAACTGACGCCGAGCTCCTCGGCGTTGAGCATGGCGTAGACCGTCCATTTCACGATCAGCAGCCAGTCGTCGTCGCGCTGGCGCACCACCGGTGCCAGCGGCTCCTTGGACACCACGTCGGGCAGGATGACATGATCGTCGGGCTTGGTAAGGCGCTGGCGCAATGCATAAAGCTGCGAGACGTCGGCGGTCAGCACATCGCACTTCTCCGACTCATAGGCGGCGACCACCTCGTCCAGCTTGCCGAAATTGGCTTCCTGATACTTGACGTTGTTGGCGCGGAAATAGTCGGCGAGGTTGAGCTGGGTCGTGGTGCCGGCCTGGACGCAGACCCGGCTGTCGGCGAGCTCAAGCGCGGAGTCGATGTTGCGCGCCTTGCGCAGCATGAAGCCCTGGCCGTCATAATAGGACACCGCGGCGAAGTTGAGCTGGTAGTCGGTCTCGCGCGACATGCTCCAGGTCGAGTTGCGGGCCAGAATATCGATCTTGCGCTTCTGCAATTCCTTGAAGCGCTCGCTGGCGTCGAGCGGCACGAACTGCACCTTCGACGGATCGTTGAAGATCGCGGCAGCGACCGCGCGGCAGATATCGACATCGAAGCCCGACCAGTTGCCATTGGCGTCATGGTTGGAGAAGCCGGGCAGGCCGGTGTTGACGCCGCACAGCACCGCGCCGCGTCGCAAGGTGCGCTTCAGGGTCTGGGTGTCGTAACGCTCATAGGTGATGGCGGCGGCCGCGACGGCGATGGCGATCGCCGATCCCAGCAAGAGTCCCGTCCGGAAGGTGCGCGAAAAGAGTGCCATAAGCGATGTCCATCAATCCATGAAAGGGAAAGAACGAAAGGGTCGGATGATCCCGCGAGGATCAGGTCGCTCAGATTTCCGGCTTCTGCCGCACGATCACCTTGGTGCCGACCGGAATGCGCTCGTAGAGATCGATGATGTCGGCATTGACCAGGCGGAAGCAGCCGGAGGAGACGGCGCTGCCGATGGTCTGCGGCTGGTTGGTGCCGTGAATGCGGTAGACGGTGGCGCCGAGATAAAGCGCGCGCGCGCCCATCGGATTGCCCGGCCCGCCCGCCATGAAGCGCGGCAGATAAGGCTGGCGCGCGATCATCTCCGGCGGCGGCGTCCAGTCCGGCCATTCCTGCTTGCGCGAAATTTTCAGCAGGCCCTGCCACTGAAAGCCCTCGCGGCCCACCCCGATGCCGTAGCGCAGCGCGCGGCCGTTACCCTGCACGACATAGAGATAACGCTCGGAGGTGTGCACGATGATGGTGCCCGGCGCTTCGGTGGTGCGGTACAGCACCGCGGTGCGCTTGAATTCCGGCGGCAGTTCTTCGTCGGGCGGGATGTAGCCCGGTTGATCGGCGATGTTCATCTCCCGTCCCTGAGCGAGGGCGTGCGGCGCCACGCCGATCACGGCGGTCGCGATCAGGATCGCCAGAGCGGTCAGTCGGGCATGAAGCATGTCGAAATTCCTGCATTGGTCCGGACGCCGCATCAAACCCGAGCAGTCCGCCGCTGGCAAGGTGTCCGGGGCGTTCAAAACGGTATTCAATGCGGGGCGATCCACCAGCGCAGCAAATAGGAAATGATGACAACTGTACCGACGCCGCCGGCCCACAGCGCCACGAACCAGATGAGACGTGTTGCGAGGGAGCGCGGCGCGGGATCGGGTGGCGCCATCAGTGATAGCCGCTGCCGGCCTCGACCTTGCCGCGGAACACCCAATAGGCCCAGCCGGTATAGGCCAGGATGAGCGGCACCAGCACGGCGACGCCGAAGATCATGAAGTACAGGCTGTTGTCGGGCGCCGCGGCCTGCCAGATCGTCACGCTGTTCGGCACGATATGCGGCCACATGCTGACGCCGAGCCCGGCATAGGACAGCCCGAACAGAAGCAGCGTGAGAAAGAACGGCCGGTGGTCGTTGCGGTTCTTCAGATTCACCATCAGCAGAGCGGTGACGATCGCGACAGCGAGCGGCACCTGAGCCGTCAGCATCACGCGCGGCCATGCGAACCAGCGCTCGGCATAGCCGTTTTGCAGGAACGGCGTGGCGAGGCTGACCGCGCCGATCGCGGCGAGCGTCGCGAACAGCAGCCGCCAGCTCAGATGATAGGCGCGCTCGCGCAGTGCGCCTTTGGTCTTCATCACCAGCCAGGTTGCGCCGAGCAGGCAATAGCCGGCCACTACTGATAGCCCCGTCAGGATGCTGAACGGCGTCAGCCAGTCCCACCAGCCGCCGGCATAATGCCGTCCCTCGACATGCACGCCCTGCAGGATGGCGCCGAGCGCGATGCCCTGCGCCAGCGCCGCGATCAGCGAGCCGCCGGCAAAGGCGACGTCCCAGCGGTTGCGCTCGCTCTGCGAGCGCCAGCGGAATTCGAAGGCGACGCCGCGAAAGATCAGGCCGATCAGCATTGCGATCATCGGCGTGTAGAGCGCCGGCATCAGGATCGCATAGGCCAGCGGGAATGCGGCCATCAGCCCGCCGCCACCGAGCACCAGCCAGGTCTCGTTGCCGTCCCACACCGGCGCGACCGAGTTCATCATCACGTCGCGGTCGTCTTTGTCGGGAAACAGCGGAAACAGCATGCCGAGCCCGAGATCGAAGCCGTCCATCACCACATACATGAACACCGCGAAGGCGATGATCACGGCCCAGATCATGGCGATGTCGATGGCGCCGGTCATGTCAGTGCCGTCCTGATGCGGTGGCGGCGGCCGGCGTGATGCCGGCGGCGCGCGCGGGAATGTTGACCTGCGGTCCTTCCTCTCCGTGATGCGGCGGCTGCGCCATCAGCCGCAGGATGTAGAACACGCCCATCGTGAAGACGATGAAATAGACGATGACGAAAGCGAGCAGCGAGGAGGCGACCGCGGGCGCAGCCAGCGGCGAAGCGGAGTCGGCGGTGCGCAGCAGACCCCATACCGTGAACGGCTGGCGGCCGGCCTCGGTGGTGGTCCAGCCGGCGAGCACGGCGACGAAGCCGGCCGGCGACATCGCCAGCGCGTAGAGGTGCAGCCAGCGCCAGCGATAGAGCGCAGCGCACCAGCGCGCGAGCAGGCTGGCGAGGCCGATGCCGAGCATCAGAAAGCCGATGCCGACCATGATGCGGAACGCCCAGAACACCAGCGGCACGTTGGGCCAGTTGTCGCGCGGCACGGTCTCGAGCCCGGCGAGCGGCGCATCGAGCGAATGCTTGAGGATCAGCGAGGAGGCTTTCGGAATCTGGATCGCGTATTTGACCTCGGCGGCGCTCTGGTCGGGCCAGCCGAACAGGATCAGCGGCGCGCCGTCGGGATGGCTCTGGAAGTGGCCTTCCATCGCCATCACCTTGGCCGGCTGATGCTCCAGCGTGTTGAGGCCGTGCGCGTCGCCGGCGAGGATCTGGATCGGCGCGACCAGCGCCGCCATCCACATCGCCATCGAGAACATCACGCGCGGTCCCTCGCGGGTGGAGTCGCGCAAGAGATGCCATGCGCCGACGCCGCCGACCACGAAGGCGGTGGTGAGATAGGCGGCGAGCACCATGTGAACGAGGCGATAGGGGAAGGACGGGTTGAAGATCACCTTCCACCAGTCGGCGGCGACGAACTGCCCCGACGAGTTCATCGCGTAGCCGGTCGGCGTCTGCATCCACGAATTGGCGGACAGGATCCAGAACGCGGAGATCAGCGTGCCGATCGCCACCATCAGCGTGGCGATGAAATGCAGGCGCGGGCCGACGCGCTTCAGCCCGAACAGCATGACGCCGAGAAAGCCCGCCTCGAGGAAGAAGGCGGTCAGCACCTCATAGGCCATCAAGGGTCCGATCACCGGCCCGGTCTTGTCGGCGAACACCGCCCAGTTGGTGCCGAACTGGTACGACATCACGATGCCGGAGACGACGCCCATGCCGAACGCCACCGCGAAGATCTTCAGCCAGTAATTGAACAGGTTGATGAACACCTCGCGCCCGGTCCACAGCCAGAGCGCTTCCAGCACGGCGAGGTAACTTGCAAGGCCGATGGAAAAAGCGGGGAAGATGATGTGGAACGACATCGTGAACGCGAATTGCGCACGGGCCAGATCGATGGCGCTGATACCGTCGAACATCGCGCACCTTCCATAAGAAGGAGTTCAGAGTGACGTCGCTGTCACCTGTATAACACGATGAGGCAGGCGTTCAATCGCGCCTGTCGCAACGCTGCGTCAACCAATTCGCACCAATCGTTCAAGCAGACGTGAATGTCTGGTCGGTCGCGTTCAGCGCACCGAGAAACTGAACGGCACCGGGAAGGTCAGTGCCGATTGCGGAATCTCGGACGGAATCGCCGGCAGCGGCTGCGCGTTGCGGATCGCGGAGAGTGCGGCGTTGTCGAGTGCGGCATTGCCGGACGAGCGCATCACGCGCACGCCGGAGACGCTGCCGCTGCGATGGACGGTGAAGACCGCCAGCACGGTGCCGCGTGCGCCGGAAGCGCGGGCTTCGCTCGGATATTGCTTGTAGCGTTGCAGATGTGCGGCGAGCCGCTGGCGATAGGATGGCAGCGCCGCGGCGGCCGCGGCTCCCGAGCGCGACTGCTGCATCGGTGCATTATGTTCCGCGCGCGGCGCGGCTGTGGTGCGCGGCGCCGGAGCGGGCGAGGGCTTCTTCGGCTTCTTCTTCACCACCACGGGTTTCGGCTTCTCGCGCACCTCCTCGACCTGCTTCTTGGGCTCGGGCGGCGCGACCACTTCAGGATTCTGCTGCAGCGGCGTCGGTGCGATGGTCTCTTCCACCTTCTGCTGCTGCTCGGGTTCGGGCGCGGGCGGTTCCGCCGCCTGCATGGTCGGGCCCGGCGCAAGGTCGAGATCCTTCGGTTGCGGCGCGGCCGACATCGGCGCGAGATCGACCGCGATCGCATCGAGCGGGCGGCCCGGCGGCGGCGTTGTCGTGTACCAGAACAGATAGCAGGCGATCAGCGCGGCATGCACCGCCACCACCAGCGTCGCCGATGCGCTCCAGCGCTTGACCTCGGCCTGATCGACCCCGCCATGCAGCGCGAGCGTGGTCATTTGCTTTCGCCCGGCGCCTCGAGGCCGACCAGCGCGATCTTCAGATAGCCGGCATTGCGCAGGAGGTTCATCACCTCCATCAGGTCGCCATAGCTGATCACCTTGTCGGCGCGCACGAAGATGCGCTGATCGGTCTTGCCTTCGGTGAGGGTATCGAGCGAACTCTTGAGCGCGTCGCGGGCGATGGTGTCCTCGCCGACTGCGAGCGACAGGTCAGGCTTGACGGTGACAAAGATCGGTTTGTCGGGACGCGGCTGCTGCTGCGCGGTGGAGGCCGGCAGATCGACGCCGACATCGACGGTGGCGAGTGGCGCCGCCACCATGAAGATGATCAGCAGCACCAGGATCACGTCGATGAACGGCGTGACGTTGATCTCGTGCGTGACCGCGAGATCGTCCTGCGTGGTGGAAAGATTGCCGCCGAGCTTTGCGCCCATCGGTTGCCTCCGACGTGATCTGCCCGATTATTCCGCGGCGCGCGCGAGGCGATGGGTGCGGCCGCTCTGCTCGCGGCTGATCAGCAGCATCACCTGCGCCGCGGCGTCGGCCAGCAGCGCGCGATAACCGGTGATCACGCGCACCAGATGATTGTAAATCACCACCGCCGGAATTGCCGCGACCAGACCGAGCGCGGTGGCGAGCAGCGCCTCGGCGATGCCCGGCGCAACCACGGCCAGATTGGTGGTGTGGGCTTCGGAAATGCCGATGAAGGAATTCATGATGCCCCACACCGTGCCGAACAGGCCGACGAACGGCGCGGTGGCGCCGATGGTGGCGAGAATGCCGGTGCCGCGCGCAACGCGCCGGGCGATCGCGGTCTGCACCCGCTCCAGCCGCAGCGCGACGCGATCGGTGAAGCCGCTGTCATAGGTGACGTCCGAGAGTTCGGCTTCCTGCGCCGCCGAACGCACCAGTTGCGCGACCGCATCGTCCGCCTCGCCCAGGCTCTGCGCGGCGCGCGCCAGCGTGGTGTTGCCGTCGAGAACGGCGAAGCGCTGCCGCGCCAGCTTCGCGACGCTGCGCAGCTCCAGCATCTTGGCGACGCAGACCGTCCAGGTCAGCAGCGAGGCGAAGGCGAGGCCGACCATCACCACCTTCACCACGATGTCGGCGCTCATGAACATGCCCCAGGGCGACAGGTTCTGCGGCAGCAGAGCGCTCGGCACGGTTTCGGCCAAAGCGCTGCCGGCTGCGAGCAACGGAAGGACTGTCACGGCGCAAGCTCCCGCGAGACGGCGAAACGGGAGGGCGGAACGGTTGGGGCGAGTCATGATGGCGGTCCGGAAATAAACACGCGGATGGCTATTCAATCGACCAAAATGACCGCAGCGTCACCCCGAAATCGGCCTTTCGGAAAGGCGGATTTTAGAATCGCTCAAAGAAACATCTGGAGCGGATATTTAACCGCATGCGCATGGGCGCAGCCATGCGCCGGATTCAGGCGGCATCGACGCGGCGGAAGCCGTTCCACACCGCGGTAGCGGTTCCGGAGGTGAGCACGGAGAGGAAGCGCGTGCTCTGATAATTGCCGTTCAGCGAAATGCGCGGCAGCGCGGTCAGATGCTCGGCATGTTCGGCGAACAGCACGCCGGGGCGCGTGGTGACCGCGGTGTCGAAGCCGAGCGCGCGGGCGGCGGCGAACTCGCGGGCTGCGGCGGCATCGCGGTCGCCATAGGGATAGGCGAAATGCCGGACCTTGCATTCCAGCCTGGCTTCGATGCGGGCGCGGCTGATCTGCATCTGCTGCGTCATCATCTCCGCGCTCTCATGCGCGAGATTGCAGTGACTCACGGTATGCGCGCCGATGCTCACCAGGGGATCGCGCGCGAAATCGCGCAACTCGTCCCATGACAGGCACAGTTCGCGGCCGATCGCCTCGTCGTCGATGCCATGCACCCGCGCCAGCGTATGGACTTCGTGCTGGACGTCGTGATCGGTCGGCAGCCTGCGCAACACGTCATGAATTCGCGCGAAGGCGGTTTGCTTCTCTTCCGGCGTTTCGGCGTCGAGGCGCAGATGCGTGCCGCCGATGCTGGCATCGATGGTTGTTGCGGCCGCGATCGTGCGCTCCAGCGCCACCCACCATAACCGGCCGGTGCCTTGCGCGAAGTCGGTCGCGACATAGACCGCGAGCGGCGCGTAAAACTCGCGCATCACCGGCAGCGCGTGATCGCGGTTGTCGCGATAGCCATCATCGAAGGTGAAGCAGGCGAAACGCCGCGCGAAATCGCGCTGCGTCAGGCGGCGATGCGCCTCGTCCAGCGTCACCACTTCGATGTCGAGCGCGCGCAGATGGACCAGCGTCTCGCGCAGGAAATCGGGCGTCACTTCGAGATGGCGGTTGGGCTGGAACGGCGCGGCAGAGGCCGGACGCACATGGTGCAGCATGAAGATGATGCCGACGCCGCCGAGCACCGGGCGCAGCACATGGTGCAGGCCGCTGACCGAGATCGCGTCGAAGCCGGCGCGGATAAGGGTGTTGCGAAGCTGCTTCATGGCGGGTCCGGCAGGGATGTCAGTCCTGCGAGTCCTGCCAGAAACGGTTGAACAATGGGTTAGCCCGCCCAATCCGCCCCGGCGCTATTTCTAAATTGACACCTTGCCAAGGGTTTGATTTCTCTCAGGTCTCACGCGAAGGTTCCGAATGACCGATTTTTCCGTCTGGGTGCGTAAGTGGTGGCCGGGCCTCATTCCGCTGGCGATCCTGTGGGCCGTCGCCGTCTGGAACGCCATGGTCCCGGTCGAGCAGAACCTGACGGCGGCCACGACCGACGCGATCAAGGGCAGCGTGCTGGACAAGACCCGGATCGAGGTCTCGGGCCGCGATGTCAGTTTTGCTGCCGACGCCTTCTCCGAGGAAGGCCGCCGCAGCGCGGTCTCCCAGGTGGAGGCCGTGCCGGGCGTGCGCCTGGTGCAGGATCAGACCCGGCTGGTTCCGGAGGCCAATCCGTTTGTCTGGAGCGCGCAGCGCGACGTGGTGCGGATCACGCTGGCCGGCAACGCGCCGCTGCCGGCGATCCGGGCGCGGCTGATGGAAGCGGCGCGGGCGGTCTCCGGCGGCGCGGAGGCGGCTGACCAGATGGCGCTGGCGCGCGGTGCGCCGCTGCGTTTCGATGCCGCCGCCTTGCTGCTGATCGAGCAGGTCGGCAAGCTGAAGGAAGGCAAGATCACGCTGTCCGGCACCTCGGTCAGCCTGGCCGGCATGGCGCGCGAGCTTGGCAACCGCGAGGCGATCATTGCGGCCCTGAAGAATCTGCCCGAGGGCTACACCATCGCGGAAAACGCCATCAAGGCACCGCCTTATATCTTCCAGGCCAATCATGATCCGGTGACCGCGACCCTGACGCTGAGCGGCTATGTACCGGACAACAACGTCCATGCCGCGGTGGTGGCCACGGCGCAGCGCAAGTTTGTCGGCGACACCAAGATTGTCGACAAGCTCAAGGCCAGCATCGGCGCGCCGCCGGGTTTCGCCAATGCGGTGACGGCGGCACTGGGCGGCCTGTCGCGGCTCTCCACCGGATCGCTGACGCTGTCGGACCGCGAGGCCAAGCTGTCGGGCGATGCGCTCTATCCGGTGGCCTCCGAACAGATCAAGACGGATCTGACCGCCGGTCTGCCGCAGGGCTGGACCCGCGTCGCGGAGATTTCGGTCAAGCCGGTGGCGAGCGCGGTCGATGCCACGGTGTGCCAGCAATTGTTTGTCGATCTGCTCGGCAAGGGCAAGATCCGGTTTGAATCGGGCCGCGCCACCATCGAGGCGGATTCCATGGGTCTGCTCGACCGCCTGATCGAGACCGCGCTACGCTGCCCGACCGCGCATCTGGAGATTGCCGGCCACACCGACAGCGACGGCGATGCCGCCAGCAACCTTGCATTGTCGACGCGGCGCGCCCAGGCGGTGGTCGATTATCTGGTCAAGGCCGGCCTGCCGCGGGACCGCGTCACCGCGGTCGGCTATGGCAGCGACCGGCCGGTCGCTGCCAATGACAGCGAAGAAGGCAAGGCGAAGAACCGCCGCATTGATTTCGTGGTGAGGTGACGGCGATGGCCTTTCTTGTGACCTTCCATTGGGGCTGGCTGCTCGGCGCGGGTTTGATCGGGCTCGGCATGGGCTGGATTTCGGTGGTCCAGCGCGGCGGCCTCTCCACCGTGGCGTTC
Source organism: uncultured Afipia sp. (assembly GCA_964384815.1). Lineage (GTDB taxonomy): Bacteria > Pseudomonadota > Alphaproteobacteria > Rhizobiales > Xanthobacteraceae > Afipia. The sequence goes on from CAYLLZ010000007.1 coordinate 134,403, forward strand.
CGCCGCAGCCTCGCGGCGATCCTGCTCCTCGTCATCCTTTCGCTCGCGCATCTGCTGCCCGGCCGGTTCGGTTATGGGCTCGACCTTGGCCTGGTCATGTTCGGTGCCTATCTGATCGGGTGTGTGGTCGGTGCCTGGCTGCGGCATCTCGTGGTCTCGCGCCCGGGCGCTGCAAATTGACGCGACCGCCGCATGGGTCGCGGGATCATGCGGCATATTTCTCGCGGTCATCAAACGGGTCTGCTAGGAAACCCATGACACCGGACATTGCCGCCGCGCAGGGATCGCGCGGGCGTCCGGACGCTGAGTGGATTCGAGGACTGGATGGTTGAGCCGTTACGCAGGATCGCCGCGTTCCTGCGGGAGAAGCAAATCCTGCACAAGCTCGGCGTCGTGATCAGCCTCACGATCATCGCGGTCGCCTGTTACATCCTCTATCACATGCTGCGCAATCTCGACGGCGACAAGGTGATCGCGGCGCTGGGCGAGACCGAGTGGCACACCGTCGCTCTTGCGACTCTCTGTGTCGCGGCCGGCTATTTCACCCTGACCTTCTACGACCTGTTCGCGCTGCGGGCGATCGGCAAGGCCGACGTGCCCTATCGCGTCGCCGCCTTCGCCGGCTTCACCTCTTATTCGGTCGGCCACAATGTCGGGGCCAGCGTGTTCACCGGCGGCGCGGTGCGCTACCGCGTCTATTCGGCGTGGGGCCTTACGGCAATCGATGTCGCCAAGGTCTGTTTTCTCGCCGGCCTGACCTTCTGGCTCGGCAATGCCGCGGTGCTCGGCATGAGCGTCGCCTATCATCCGGAAGCGGCGTCCTCGATCGACCAGTTGCCGCCGTGGTTCAACCGGATCGCCGCGATCTGCATCCTCATGGTGTTGTGTCTTTATGTCGTCTGGGTGTCGGTGAAGCCGCGCGTGGTCGGTCGCGGCAACTGGACCGTGACTTTGCCGGGCGGCTCGCTGACTTTGCTGCAGATCGTGATCGGCATCGTCGATCTCGGCTTCTGTGCGCTGGCGATGTACATCCTGGTGCCGGAGGAGCCGGATGTCGGCTTTGTCGTGGTGGCGGTGATCTTCGTCTCCGCCACCTTGCTCGGCTTCGCCAGCCATTCGCCCGGCGGACTCGGCGTGTTCGACGCCGCTATGCTGGTCGGCCTGTTTCAGTTCGACCGCGAGGAATTGCTGGCCGGCATGCTGCTGTTCCGGCTGCTTTATTATATTACGCCGTTCATCATCTCCCTGGTGCTGCTGACCGGACGCGAGATCATCATCGGCACGCGAACGCGGCGCGAGGCGAGCCGTGCGCGGGCGCTCAAGGATGCCTCGGCGTCGGAATCCTCCTGATCGGATTTTTCTTGATCCCGGCGCGCGCGGCAGGCACCACTTGAACCTGAGCGGAGACGTCGAGCTCGCCGCTTCGATCCGAAACGTCATCGCAGCAAAAGTCATCGCAGCAATGGTCGCGCCTGTTCCGCCGCTTTCCAGACCGAGATCGCCCTGGTCCGACCGCTTGCGTCGCTCGGGCATCGTGGTGCTGGTGACGGCGGCGGCGATGATCGCGCTGGTCGCGATGCATGATCTGGCGCTGCCGCGCGCGGTGCTGGTGTTCATCTGCATCGCCGGTGCGGCGCTGGTGCCGCTGCAACTCCGTGATGCCGCGCACAAACAGGACGAAGCCGCCGATACGCCGCTGGCCGAGGGCGCGGCGGTGCAGGCGCTGATTTCCGGCATGCCGGATCCTGCGGTGCTGCTCGACCGGGTCGGCCGCGTGCTGCATCTCAATGCCGCCGCGGCGCAGCTTGCGCCCGCGCTGCGGCGCGGAGAGCTGGCGCTGTTCGCGCTGCGCTCGCCGGAAATCATCGCGGCGCTGCGCGCGGCGATCGCCACCTCGCAGCCCCAGCACGCCAATTTCGTCTCGCGCGGGCCGATCGAGCGCTGGATGGATCTCGTCATCACGCCGGTCGCGGTGCCGACCCATTTCGGCGGCGCCGACAATTGCTTCCTGATGACGCTGCACGACCAGACGCAACTGCGCCGGGTCGAGGAGATGCGCGTCGATTTCGTCGCCAATGCCAGCCATGAATTGCGTACGCCGCTGGCGGCGCTGTCGGGATTCATCGACACGCTGCAGGGGCCGGCGCGCGAGGATCCGGCGGCGCGCGAGCGTTTCCTCGGCATCATGCAGGCGCAGGCCACCCGCATGGCGCGGCTGATCGACGATCTGCTTTCGCTTTCGCGGGTCGAACTCAGCCAGCATGTGCGGCCCTCCGCGCCGGTCGATCTGGTGCCGATCCTGCGGCAGGTGATCGACGGCCTCGAAGCGCTGGCGCGCGAGCGTCAGGTCAGGATCGAGGCCGACCTGCCGGACCGTCCGGTGATGATCGCCGGTGAGAGCGAGGAGTTGCTGCGGCTGTTCGAGAACCTGATCGAGAACGGCCTCAAATACGGTGCCGCCGGCGGCCGTGTGACGGTGACGCTGACCCCGGCGAGCGAGGAAACGCCGGAGATCCGCGTCGCGATCCGCGATTTCGGTCCGGGCATTGCGCCCGAGCATCTGCCGCGCCTCACCGAGCGCTTCTATCGTGCCGATGTCGGCGGCAGCCGCGCCCAGGGCGGCACCGGCCTTGGCCTCGCGCTGGTCAAGCATATCGCCACCCGCCATGGCGGTCGGCTGATGATCGAGAGCGTGCTCGGGGAGGGGGCCACCTTCACCGCGGTTTTTCCACCGCTCAAGACTTCGGCCGAGGGCTGAAACCCCAGCGCAATCAGTGGCTTTGCCACTGTCACAGGCCTGTCATCGAACTCTCATAAAAGCGAAATGTCCCGCTCTTAAAGCGGCGGGGTGAGCGCGATCGGGCGTCATCCAGCGCTTCGCTCACCACAACGGAGACAGCCAGTGAATTTCATCAAAACCCTCGTCGCTGCAGGCCTCATTGCCGCATCGACCTCCGCCATGGCGGCCGACATCACCGGCGCGGGCGCGACCTTCCCGTTCCCGGTCTATTCGAAATGGGCCGATGCCTACAAAAAGGAAACCGGCAACGGGCTGAACTACCAGTCGATCGGCTCCGGCGCCGGCATCAAGCAGATCCAGGCCAAGACCGTGACCTTCGGCGCTACCGACGCACCGCTCAAGGCCGAGCAGCTCGACAAGTTCGGCCTCGCGCAGTGGCCGATGGTGATGGGCGCCATCGTGCCGGTGGTGAACCTCGACGGCATCAAGTCGGGCGAGCTGGTGCTGTCGGGCGAAGTGCTCGGCGACATCTATCTCGGCAAGATCACCAAGTGGAACGACCCGGCGATCGCCAAGCTCAACCCGAACCTGAAGCTGCCGACCGACGCCATCGCGGTGGTGCGCCGCTCCGACGGCTCGGGCACCTCGTTCAACTTCACCGACTATCTGTCCAAGGCCAATGCCGAGTGGAAGGCGAAGGTCGGCTCGGGCACCGCGGTCGAGTGGCCGGTCGGTGTCGGCGCCAAGGGCAATGAAGGCGTCGCCGGCAACATCAGCCAGACCAGGAACGCGATCGGCTATGTCGAGTATGCCTACGCCAAGCAGAACAAGCTGACCCATGCCGCGTTGATCAACAAGGCCGGCAAGACCGTGCAGCCGACCATCGCCGCGTTCCAGGCCGCAGCCGCCAATGCCGACTGGGCCAGCGCGCCGGGTTACTACGTGATCCTGACCGACCAGCCGGGCGATGCCTCCTGGCCGATCACCGCCGCGACCTTCATCCTGATGCACAAGGAGCCGGTCGACAAGGCGGCGTCCGCCGAGGCCATCAAGTTCTTCAAGTGGTCGTTCGAGAAGGGCGGCAAGATGGCCGAAGAGCTCGACTACATCCCGATGCCGGACTCGGTCGTCAAGCAGATCGAGAAGACCTGGTCGGCCGACATCAGGAGCTGATGCGTGCCCATGGTGGAGGAGGGGCTGTCTCTCCTCCACCTTTCTTTCCGATGGAATGGTTCCCGCGCGGTAGAGCGGCAGAGCTTTTCAAAATCCGGCATCCGGCTTTAAGAATCGCAGGACACAGGGGATCAGCGTGACACAGATGGCGATTGCTGAAAGCTCGTCGATGGAAGCTGCCACCGGCCCGCACGACCGCGCCCGCGCGCTCGGCGCGTTCAAGCTCGGCGATGCGGTGTTCTACTGGACCACCCGCATCTGTGCGCTGTCGGTGCTGGCGATCCTCGGCGGCATCATCCTGTCGCTGATTGTCGGCGCCTGGCCGGCGATGCAGGAATACGGCTTCGCCTTTCTGTGGACGCAGCGCTGGGCGCCGTCCGCCGAACCGCCGGTGCTCGGCGCGCTCGGCCCGATCTACGGCACGCTGCTGACCTCGGTGATCGCGATGATGATCGCCATTCCGGTCGGCATCGGCATTGCGATCTTCCTCACCGAGTTCTGCCCGCAATGGCTGCGCCGCCCGATCGGGATGGCGATCGAGCTGCTCGCCGGCATTCCCTCGATCATCTACGGCATGTGGGGTTTCTTCGTGCTCGGCCCCTTCCTCGCCAACACACTGCAGCCGGCCTTGATCGCCGCGTTCGACGGCGTGCCGGTGCTGGGCGCGATCTTCGCAGGTCCCCCGTCCTATCTCAGCCTGTTCAACGCGGCGCTGATCCTCTCGATCATGGTGCTGCCCTTCATCACCGCGATCTCGCGCGACGTGTTTCAGACGGTGCCGCCGGTGCTGAAGGAAGCGGCCTACGGCGTCGGCTGCACCACCTGGGAAGTGGTGCGCAACGTGGTGCTGCCCTACACCCGCGTCGGCGTGATCGGCGGCATCATGCTCGCGCTCGGCCGCGCGCTCGGCGAGACCATGGCGGTGACCTTCATCATCGGCAATTCGTTCCGCATCTCCTCCTCGATCTTCGCGCCCGGCACCACCATCTCGGCGGCGATCGCCAGCGAGTTCGCCGAAAGCGACGGCCTGCACCAGTCGAGCCTGATCCTGCTCGGCCTCCTGCTGTTCATCCTGACATTTTTCGTGCTCGCCGCCGCGCGGCTGATGCTGCTGCATCTGGAAAAGAAGGCAGGGAAGTAAATCATGAACCCGCTTTATGCATCCCGCCGCCGCAGCGACCGCATCATCAAGGCGCTGTGCTTTCTTGCCGCCGCGTTCGGCGTGGCATGGCTCGGCCTGATCCTGTTCACGCTGTTCTATAACGGCTTTGCCGGCCTCACCTTGCAGGTGTTCACCCAGAACACCCCGCCGCCCGGTTCGACCGAAGGCGGCCTGCTCAACGCCATCGTCGGCTCGCTTATCATGACCGTGATCGGCGTCGGCATTGGCGCGCCGCTCGGCCTGTTCGCCGGCACATATCTGGCCGAATACGGCAAATACGACCGCCTGGCGCCGGTGATCCGCTTCATCAACGACATCCTGCTCAGTGCGCCCTCGATTATCATCGGCCTGTTCATCTATGGCGCGGTGGTGATCCCAATGGGCGGGTTCTCGGCGCTGGCCGGCGCGCTGGCGCTGGCGGTGATCGTGGTGCCGGTGGTGGTGCGCACCACCGAGGACATGCTCGGCCTGGTGCCCAATCCGCTGCGCGAGGCGGCGTCCGCGCTCGGCCTGCCGCGTTCGCTGGTGATCCGGCGTGTCGCCTATCGCGCGGCGCGGACCGGCCTCATCACCGGCGTGCTGCTCGCCACCGCGCGCGTCACCGGCGAGACCGCGCCGCTGCTGTTCACCGTGCTGAGCAACCAGTTCTTCAGCCTCGATCTGACCCGCGCGATGGCCAACCTGCCGGTGACGATCAACAATTTCGTGCAGAGCCCCTACGCCTACTGGAAGGAACTGGCGTGGACCGGCGCTCTGGTGATCACCCTCGCGGTGCTGGCATTGAACATTGGCGCACGCATTCTCGGCGCCGAAAGGACAGCAAAATGACCGAGCTTTCGTCTTCCGTCGCCACCGCCGTGCGTCCGCCGGTGCCGCCGCGCATCTTCGTGCCGGAGGAGCCGGCCAAGATCACGGCGAGCCATCTCAACTTCTATTATGGCGAGCACCATGCGCTGAAAGACATCAACCTGTCGCTTGCGACCAATCGCGTGACCGCTTTCATCGGCCCGTCGGGCTGCGGCAAGTCCACTTTGCTGCGCATCTTCAACCGCATGTACGACCTCTATCCCGGCCAGCGCGCCGAAGGCGATGTCGAGCTTGACGGCGTCAACATTCTCGACCCGCGGCTTGATCTCAATCTGCTGCGCGCCCGGGTCGGCATGGTGTTCCAGAAGCCGACGCCGTTCCCGATGACGATCTACGAGAACATCGCCTTCGGCGTGCGGCTCTACGAGAAGCTGTCGCGCGCGGAAATGGACGAGCGGGTGGAGCGGGCGCTGCGCGGCGGCGCGCTGTGGAACGAGGTCAAGGACAAGCTCAACGCCTCGGGCCTCAGCCTGTCCGGCGGCCAGCAGCAGCGCCTGTGCATCGCGCGCACCGTTGCGGTGCGGCCGGAGGTGATCCTGTTCGACGAGCCGTGCTCGGCGCTCGATCCGATCTCGACCGCCAAGATCGAGGAACTGATTACCGAACTGAAGCAGGACTACACCATCGCCATCGTCACGCATAACATGCAGCAGGCGGCGCGTGTCTCGGACTACACCGCGTTCATGTATCTCGGCGAGCTGATCGAGTTCGGCGAGACGACGCGGCTGTTCACCTCGCCGGCCGACCGGCGGACCCAGGATTACATCACCGGCCGGTTCGGCTGACGCGAAGCGGGAGAATTGACATGGGCAACGAACATACCGCCAAGGCGTTCGACGAGGACCTGCAGGAACTGACCCGGCTGGTCACCGAAATGGGCGGCCTCGCCGAACGGCAGATCGTCGACTCGGTCGACTCGCTGATCCGCCGCGACGTCGCGCTATCCAAACGCGTGGTCGCCGCCGATATCGAGCTCGACCGTCTGCAGCATCTGATCGAGGAGCGCGGCGTTCTCACCATCGCCCGCCGCCAGCCGATGGCGATCGACCTGCGCGAGATCGTCGGCGCGCTGCGGGTGGCGACGGACCTCGAGCGGATCGGCGATCTGTCGAAGAACATCGCCAAGCGCGTCGCCGCGCTCGACAGCGATTTCCATCCGCTGCAACTGATCCGCGGCCTCGAACACATGACCGACCTCGTGCAGTCGCAGGTCAAGTCGGTGCTCGATGCCTATGCCGCGCACGATCTGCCCGCCGCGATGGCGGTCTGGAAGGGCGACGAGGAGGTCGATGCGATCTGCACCTCGCTGTTCCGCGAGCTGCTGACCTACATGATGGAAGATCCGCGCAATATCGGCTTCTGCATCCATCTGATGTTCTGCGCCAAGAACATCGAGCGCATGGGCGATCATGCAACCAACATCGCCGAGACCGTGTTCTACATGATCGAGGGCCAGCCGATCGGCGACCCGCGGCCAAAGGGCGACACCACTGCCGCCTTCGCCAACGTGCCGACCGCGGGCTGATGGAGACGACGCCATGAACGCGCGCATTCTGGTGGTTGAGGACGAGGACGCTCTCGCGACGCTGTTGCGTTACAATCTCGACGCCGAAGGCTACGAGGTCGAGACGGTGGCGCGCGGCGACGACGCCGACACAAGGCTGAAGGAGCGGCTGCCCGACCTCGTGGTGCTTGACTGGATGCTGCCGGGCCTGTCCGGCATCGAACTGTGCCGCCGGCTGCGCGCCCGCGCCGAGACGCGACACCTGCCGATCATCATGTTGACCGCGCGCGGCGAGGAGAGCGAGCGCGTGCGCGGTCTTGCCACCGGCGCCGACGACTACATCGTCAAGCCGTTCTCGGTGCCGGAATTGCTGGCTCGGGTGAAGAGCCTGCTGCGCCGCGCCAGCCCCGAGCGCGTCGCCACCGTGCTCAACTACGGCGACATCGAGCTCGACCGCGAGAAGCGCCGCGTCGCGCGCTCCGGCCGGCCGATCGATCTCGGCCCGACCGAATATCGCCTGCTGGAGTTTTTCCTCGAACATCCCGGCCGCGTCTTCAGCCGCGAGCAACTGCTCGACGGCGTCTGGGGCCGCGACATCTATATCGACGAGCGCACCGTGGACGTGCATATCGGGCGCCTGCGCAAGCTGCTCAATCCGGGCTCGGAGCCCGATCCGATCCGCACCGTGCGCGGCGCCGGCTACGCGCTGGACGACCGCTTTGTGAAGGCGGCGGAGTAGCGGTCGCTCTTTCCTTCGCAGCTACGCTCAAAACAAACCCTGCAGCGCTATTGCTTGCAGGGGTTTTTGTTGCGATCGCTTCCCACCTCTCCCATGGGGAGAGGTCGATGCACGCAGTGCATCGGGTGAGGGGGTACGCTCTTACGATGGATTTTATGCCCTCACCCCGGCCCTCTCTCCACGGGAGAGGGAGTGCTTTCGTGCTCGCATCAATGCCGGCGTTTTAATTCGAGCAGACAGAAAGCGGATTTGCTTGAGACGGAATCAACAACTCGTCATGCCCGCGCTTGTCGCGGGCATCCACGTCTTATGAGCTTTCAGCCAAAACGTGGATGGCCGGGACGAAGCCCGGCCATGACGGATCGCGAATGATTCAATCAAAACGTAAAGCGCTTTACCGCCCGTTCTTCGGCTGGCTGCGACGCCGGTCGCTGGCGGGCTGATAGGCGATGCGCGAGTGATGCGCGCAATAGGGCAGGTTGGTGAGCGACTTGCCGCCGCAGAAGAAGAATTCCGGGCTGGAGGGATCGCCGACCGGCCAGTGGCAGGTGTCCTCGGTGAGTTCGAGCAGCGTGCGGCGCTGGCTCATCGGCACCACGTTGTCGAACGCGATCGGATCGGGCTCGGCCTCGATCTCGAAGGCATGGGCCAGCGCGGTATTGCCGCGCGACATCGGCCGGCTGATCCGCATCATGTTCTGCGCCGGGCGCACCTTGCGCTGGCGCGGCGCGGCGGAGGACGGACTCTTGGCGCGCCCGGAGAGGCCGAGGCGGTGGACCTTGCCGATCACGGCGTTGCGGGTGATGTTGCCAAGCTCGGCAGCGATCTGGCTGGCCGAAAGGCCGGATTCCCAGAGCTTCTTCAACTGTTCGACGCGATCGTCGGTCCAATTCATCGCCGTCATCGCTGTATTCCCTTTTCCAAGGCGCCGGCCCATCCAGGGGAGCGCCGCAGTCCGCGGATCCGAAAAACTCTGTCGGCAGAATCCCTTAACCCTCGCCCGCCGCACCGAAAGCGACCAGGCGTTAACGCCGTACCGAGGGATTTCGAGTTTAAAATCGCCGCAACGAGATATCGTACCCAGTGAAGGCAACGCTACAATATGGCGTGACTCGCCCGCAAGAGTCCGCGTTTGCGCGTCCACATGTTCCCATCCAAAAAGCAGAGAAATTCGCTTTTTGTGCGGCTTTCCTGCACCAGCGGCGGTGCGCGGACGCGGCGATGACTCCGCGGACGTTCATGAATGCGGCCATGCCGTGTTGACAGTAAATGCCCGGCAATAGGATAATCCTCCCGTGCCGCCAGTCCCGCGCGGCACGTTTTGTTTCCGGAACGGCATCGCAGGTTCGCGTGCGCAAGTGCGCTCTCACAATGAGCGGTCCGGACATCCAATCAGGTCGCGATGAACAACTCCGTTGGGTCCCATCTCCTCCCGGTCTTCGCCCGGGCAGATCTTGCTTTTGAGCGCGGCGAAGGCGCCTGGCTGATCGCCACCAACGGCGATCGCTATCTCGATTTCACCAGCGGCGTCGCGGTCAACGCGCTCGGCCATGCGCATCCGCATCTGGTCGAAGCGCTGCAGGCGCAGGCGGCTAAGCTCTGGCACATGTCCAATCTGTTCGCGAGCCCGGACGGCGAGCGCGTCGCCGCGCGGCTGTGCGCGGCCAGCTTCGCCGACACGGTGTTCTTCGCCAATTCCGGCGCCGAGGCGATGGAGTGCGCGATCAAGATCACGCGCAAATATCACGCCGCGCGCGGCAATCCGGAGCGCTATCGCATCATCACCTTCGAGGGCGCCTTCCACGGCCGCACGCTGGCGACGCTGGCGGCCGGCGGTCAGGAAAAGTATCTCGACGGCTTCGGCCCCAAGGTCGAGGGCTTCGACCAGGTGCCGTTTGGCGATCTCGAGGCGACCAGAAAGGCGATCGGACCGCAAACCGCCGGTATCCTGATCGAGCCGCTGCAGGGCGAGGGCGGGGTGCGCGAGCCCTCGCACGCCTTCCTCAAGGCGCTGCGTCAGCTTTGCGACGACCACGGTCTCCTGCTGATCTTCGACGAGGTGCAGACCGGCATGGGCCGCACCGGCGAATTGTTCGCCTATCAGCGCATCGGCGTGACGCCGGATGTGATGGCGCTGGCCAAGGCGCTCGGCGGCGGCTTTCCGATCGGCGCGTGTCTTGCCACCAGCGAGGCGGCGAGCGGCATGACGCCCGGCACCCATGGCTCGACCTTCGGCGGCAATCCGCTGGCGATCGCGGCGGCCGGCGCGGTGCTCGATGTGATGCTGGAGCCGGAATTCATGAAGCGGGTGCAACGCGCCTCGGTGCTGCTCAAGCAGAAGCTCGCCTCGGTGGTCGATCGCCATCCCGACGTGCTGGAGCAGGTGCGCGGCGAGGGGCTGCTGATCGGCCTCAAGGCGGTGGTGCCGGCCGGCGATCTGGTCGCCGCGCTGCGCGAGGAAAAGCTTTTGACCGTCGGCGCCGGCGACAATGTGGTACGGCTGTTGCCGCCTCTCATCGTGTCGGACGCGGAAATCGACGACGCCATCAACCGCGTCGAGCAGGCATGCCTGCGTCTTTCTCCCAAGCAGGCTGAACGGAAGGCTGTCTGATGAATCCCGAGCTGCGGCACTTCCTCGATATCTCGGCGCTGCCGGTCGCCGACCTGCGGGCCATCCTCGACGCCTCGGTGGCGATGAAGAAGAACCTCAAGGCCGGCAGGCCGGACCGTCCGCTCAAGGACAAGACGCTGGCGATGATCTTCGAGCGGCCCTCGACGCGCACCCGCGTGTCGTTCGAGGTCGGCATGCGCCAGCTCGGCGGCGAGGCGATCATGCTGACCGGCCAGGAGATGCAGCTCGGCCGCGGCGAGACCTTCGCCGACACCGCGCGCGTGCTGTCGCGCTTCGTCGACATCATCATGATCCGCATCCTCAGCCATGACGCGCTGACCGAGATGGTCGAGCACGCCAGCGTGCCGGTGATCAACGGTCTCACCCGCCGCTCACATCCGACCCAGGTGATGGCGGATGTGATGACCTTCGAGGAGCATCGCGGGCCGATCAAGGGCCGCACGGTGGCGTGGGTCGGCGACGACAACAACGTGCTGGCCTCGTGGATGCACGCCGCGCAGCAGTTCGAATTCACGCTGCGGGTCGCGACTCCGCCGGAGCTGGCGCCGAAGAAGGTCCTGAAGGACTGGATCAAGGCCAACAACGCGCCGATCGTGATCGGCACCGATCCTCAGGAAGCGGTGCGCGGCGTCGATTGCGTCGTCACCGACACCTGGATGTCGATGGGCGACAAGGACGCCGAGCAGCGCCACAACCTGCTCAAGCCCTATCAGGTCAACGCACAGTTGATGGCGTTGGCGGGGCCTGACGCGATCTTCCAGCACTGCCTGCCGGCGCATCGCGGCGAGGAGGTCACCGACGAGGTGATCGACGGGCCGCAGTCGGTGGTGTTCGACGAGGCTGAGAACCGGCTGCATGCCCACAAGGGCATTCTGGCCTGGTGCCTCGGGGCTGTCGGCTAAACCGCAGCGTTTTCAGGCGAAGTGGTCGCCGCTCCGCGCGCTTGAACTGCGCGGCCGGCGTCCTTACATCCGGGGCATCCCTGCAAGGAGATTGTGCTGGTATGACGGATCAAGGTTCCGTGCGCGCGCCCTCGGCTGTCGCTGTCGATGACATCATTCTGCCGTTCGAGGTCAGCGCGCTCGATGTGCGCGGCCGCCTGACGCGCATGGGCGCGGCGCTCGACGAGATCCTCACCAAGCACGATTATCCCGCGCCGGTCGGCAAATTGCTCGGCGAGGCCATCGTGCTCACCACGCTGCTCGGCTCCTCGCTGAAATTCGACGGCCGCTTCATTTTGCAGACCCAGACCGACGGTCCGGTATCGCTGATCGTGGTTGATTTCATCGCGCCCGATCGCCTGCGCGCCTATGCGCGTCACGATGCCTCGCGCATCGTGCCGGGGATGGATTCGGCGGCGCTGCTCGGCCGCGGCCATCTTGCCATGACCATCGATCAGGGTCCGGACATGAGCCGCTATCAGGGTCTGGTCGCGCTCGACGGCGGTAATCTCGAAGACGCCGCGCATGAATACTTCCTGCGCTCCGAACAGATTCCGACCCGCGTGCGGCTTGCGGTCGGCGAGGAATTCCGCGGTGGCGACGGACCGAAGCATCGCTGGCGCGGCGGCGGCATGCTGATGCAGTTTCTGCCGAAAGCACCGGAGCGGGCGCGGCAGGCCGATCTGCATCCGGGCGATGCGCCGGAAGGCAGCGCTCCCCACACCGTGGAAGAGGACGACGCCTGGACCGAAAGCCAGTCGCTGTTCGCCACCACGGAAGATGTCGAACTGCTCGATCCCGATCTGTCGGGCGAGCGGCTGTTGTTCCGCCTGTTTCACGAGCGCGGCGTGCGGGTCTATCCGGTGCAGCCGGTGAAAGCGCAATGCACCTGCTCGCGCGAGGCGGTGGCCGGCATGCTGGCGAGCTTCGATCCGAAGGATCGCGCCGACATGGTGGAGAACGGCAAGGTGGTGGTGACCTGCGAGTTCTGTAGCTCGTCCTACGAATTCACCCCGCAGGAAGCCGGCGTCGAATAGCGCGGCTGCCGCAGTGTCCTCATGGTGAGGAGGCGCAACGCGCCGTCTCGAACCATGAGGCTGGAAGGCTGCAAAGTGACAGACTGCAATTGTTTGGATCGTGTGCCCCGGACGCGGTGCGACATGAAATGTCGCTCCGCTGAGCCGGGGCCGTTCCACATTCAGCGTTTGGAACGGTCCCGGTTCTGCGAAGCAGCGTTGTACGCTGCATCGCGCCCGGGACAAGCCCCGGCCATGGCGGCGGAGAGATGAGTCTCTGTCATTCCTGTCGTCATTGCGAGCGCAGCGAAGCAATCCAGTCCTGAGCCTGCCCTCATCCTGAGGAGCATTGCATAGCAATGCGTCTCGAAGGATGAGGCCTCATGGTTCGAGACGTCGCTTGCGCTCCTCGCAATGACGAGCATTCAGCTTCATCATTCCGATCTAATTCAGCGTCCGTTTCACGTCCGGACTGTCGAGCGAGAACAGCGGGATGTCGATCTCGAACGGCTCGCCGCGGTCGTTGATCATCTGATAGCTGCCGGTCATGAAGCCGGACGTCGTCGTCAGCGGCACGCCGCTGGTGTATTCGAACCGCTCGCCGGGGCCGAGGATGGGCTGCTCGCCGACCACGCCTTCGCCGCGTACCTCCTGACGCTGGCCGAACGCGTCGGTGATGATCCAGTGCCGCGTCTTGAGCTGCACCGTCTCGGTTCCCTGATTGATGATGGCGATGGTGTAGGTCCAGAAGAATTGCTGCCGCTCGGGCGCGGAGCGCTCCGGCAGGAACTGCGGCTCGACGATGACCTCGATCTGGCGGGTGATGGCGCGATACATGCAGGCGACTCACGAACGGATTGCCCCGATCATAGCCGAAACCCGGACCGCTTGCCCATCGGCCGGGCGGATGACATGGCGCCGGGCCGGCGCGGCCTTATTTTAACTGGGAAGCTGCGTTCTGATAGGATCGCGCGCGTATGCGGGCGATTTGCCGGGGTGCGGGAATTCCCGTAACTGTGATGTCCATGATCGCGCACGTGACATCGGATCGCGGCCGCTGCCGTCTATGATGGCCCGCGCCCTCCGGTGCCCCGCACGATGAGGGCGGGCGTGTTTTCCTGACAGTCGGATTTGCATGACGTCCATCACCACCGAGATGCCGGATCGCGCCGCCGCCAAGACGACGAAGGCCCCGGCGGACAAGGCGGCGGGCCAGACCGTCGCGCTGCCGCTCGCCGCCGGCGAGCGCGAATTGCGGCTCGATCTGTTCCGCGGCCTCGCGCTGTGGCTGATCTTCATCGATCATCTGCCGCCCAGCATCGTCACATGGTTCACGATCCGCAATTACGGCTTCTCCGACGCCACCGAGATCTTCATCTTCATCTCCGGCTACACCGCCGCCTTCGTCTATGGCCGCGCGATGCTCGATCGCGGGGTGGTGGTGGCGGGCGCGCGCATCCTCAAGCGGGTCTGGCAGATCTATGTCGCGCATGTCTTCCTGTTCACCATCTACCTCGCCGAGATCTCCTACGTCGCGACCAGCTTCGACAACCCGCTTTACGCCGAGGAAATGGGCATTCTCGATTTCCTCAAGCAGCCGGATGTCACCATCGTGCAGGCGCTGCTGCTCAAGTTTCGGCCCGTCAACATGGACGTGCTGCCGCTCTACATCGTGCTGATGCTGTTCCTGACGCCGATCCTGTGGCTGATGCTGCGCAAGGCGGACCTCACGCTGGTTCTGTCGGTGCTGCTTTACGCGCTGACCTGGCAGTTCGATCTCTACCTGCCGGCCTATCCGAACGGCGTGTGGTACTTCAATCCGTTCGCCTGGCAGCTTCTGTTCGTGTTCGGCGCCTGGTGCGCGCTCGGCGGCGCGCGGCGCATGGCGCGCATCCTGTCCTCGCGCATCACCCTTTGCCTGTCGATCGCCTATCTGATCTTCGCCTTCGGCGTCACGCTGACCTGGTACGTGCCGCAGCTCTCCGGCTACATGCCGCGCTGGCTGGAAAGCTGGATGTATCCGATCAACAAGACCGATCTCGACGTGCTGCGCTTCGCCCATTTCCTGGCGCTGGCGGCGGTGACGGTCAGGTTCCTGCCGAAGGACTGGCCGGGCCTGTCCTCGCGCTGGCTGCGGCCGGTGATCCTGTGCGGCCAGCATTCGCTGGAGATTTTCTGCCTCGGCGTCTTCCTTGCTTTCGCCGGGCACTTCGTCATGGCTGAGGTCGGCGGCGGTCCCTGGGTGCATTTCGCCATTAGTATGACCGGGATTGTGGTTATGTCGGCGGCAGCCTGGGTGCTGTCGTGGTACAAGCGCGAGGCGGGCAAGGGCGGACGGCAGGCGAAAACCACCGGGGATGATGCCGACCTTGCCGGAGGACAACCATGAGGATGGTTCTTCGCAGGAGGGTGCTTGGCAGGATGGCCGTGGGCGCCGTCGCGGCGGTCGGCCTGCTGGCGGTCACGCCGGCCTCGGCGCTCGACCCCGAGACCTGCTCGGTGCCGGCCTATCTGCTGACCAGCGAGAGCACGCTGAGCCATGTCGCGGCCGCGGTGAAGGCGCGCCAGCCGCTCGACATCACCGTGGTCGGCAGCGGCTCGTCCTCGCTGTCGGGTCCGGACGGCAGGAGCACGGCCTATCCGGCGCGGCTGGAGGCGGCGCTGCGCGACAAGCTGCCGGGCATCGAGGTTCGCGTCACGCTGGCGTTGCGGCCGAAACGAACGGCGGCCGAGGTCGCCGAGGAGCTCGGCAAGCTCGAGGGCAAGCCGGCGCTGGTGATCTGGCAGACCGGAACCACGGACGCCGTGCGTTCCGTCGATCCTGATGATTTCCGCGCCGGGGTCGAGGACGGCGTTGCCGCATTGCAAAAGCTTAATACCGACGTGATCTTGATGAATCTGCAATACAGTCCACGTATGGAGACGATGCTCTCCGTCGCCACCTATAACGACACCATGCGTGTGGTTGCGCAGGAGCGCGGCGTGCCGCTGTTCGACCGGTTTTCGATCATGCGGCATTGGAGCGAGGCCGGCGATTTCGATCTGTTCGGCGCGACGCACGGGCTGGGAATGGCGAAACGCGTTCATGACTGCATCGGCCGGGCGCTCTCGAAACTGGTGATCGAGGCTGCCCACATCAATCCGGCCGAGCTCGGAATTCAGCGATGACATCACGACGATGGAGGGTTAAGGCCGCCCGCGGCCTTGTGCTGACGGCGGCGCTTTTGCTCATGCCGGTGGCGGCTCTCGCGCAGAGCGAGCAACCCGCCGCTGCTCCGGCGCCGTCTGTTACTCCCGATTCTGCCGCCTCATCGCAGCCGCAGCAAAAGGGCATCGCCGGCAAGACGCTCGATGTGGCCAAAACCGCCGCCCGGCGCGCCGGTGACATTCTTACCCGCGTGCCCTGCCTGCCTGCGAAAGGCGCGGCGGCGACAGCCGCAACGCTGCCGCGTGTCGCGCGCAAGCTCAACGCCCGCGCGCCGGTTACCATCGTCGCGCTCGGCTCGTCTTCGACGCAGGGCTACGGCTCGAGCTCGCCGGCCTACAATTATCCGAACCGGCTCGCCGCGCAGCTTCGCCGCAAGTATCCCTTTTCCGAGATCAACGTGATCAATCGCGGCATCGGCGGTCAGGAAGTGCCGGAGATGGTGGCGCGGCTGCAATCGAGCGTGCTCGACCTTCATCCGGATCTGGTGATCTGGCAGCTCGGCACCAACAGCGTGGTGCGCGGCAACGACAATCCGAACACCGCCGCGCTGGTCGAGGATGGCGTCTCGCGCATTCAGGCGGCGGGCGCCGATGTGGTGCTGATCGATCCGCAATACGCGCCTGCGGTGACCGCGAAGAAGGAAGGCGCGAGCCGCATGGTGAAGCTGATCGGCGACATCGCCAGGCTGAAGAAGATCGCGGTGTTCCCGCGCTTCGAGGTGATGCGCCATTGGCACGAAGAAGAGAAGATGCCGTTCGACACCTTCGTCACCGCCGATGGTCTGCACATGAACGACTGGGGTTATGCCTGCTTCGCCCAGCTTCTCGGCGACACCATCATCCGCTCGGTCGGCCAGCTCAAGGCCGGCGCCGACATGCCGGGCTATGTGATGAGCTACCGGCCGATGTGATCTCGTGTGTGCTCCTCATCATGAGGAGCGCGCTATTTCGCGCGTCTCGAAGGATGAGGATGGCAATAAAGGCGGTGCCTCATGGTTCGAGACGCGAGGCTTCGCCTCGCTCCTCACCATGAGGAGCGAGAATTTTAATCAGTTCAATCTCACGCCGTCTCCAGCGCCGCCACCAGATCTTCGATCAGATCGTCGGGATGCTCGAGCCCGACCGAATAGCGGATGAAACCGTCGCTGATGCCAAGCTCGGCGCGCGCTTCGGGCGCGAGGCGCTGATGCGTCGTGGTCGCGGGATGCGTGACGATGCTCTTGGAATCGCCGAGATTGTTGGAGATGCGCGCAATCCTGCAGCCGTTCAAAGTGCGGAACGCCGCCGCCTTGCCGCCCTTGACCTCGAAGCCGATCAGCGTCGAGCCGGCGCGCATCTGCTTCTTCACCACCGCGGCCTGCGGATGGTCGGCGCGGCCCGGATAGATCAGCCGCGAAATCTTCGGATGCTGTGCCAGCGCGTCGGCGATCTGCGCGGCGCTCGTCGTCTGCGCCTTGACGCGGACGCCGAGCGTCTCCAGCGCCTTGAGCAGCACCCAGGCGTTGAACGGCGACATCGCAGGCCCGGTCTGACGCAAAAACGTGTGGATGTGCTCCTGGATGAACTCGTCGGTCGAGAGGATCACGCCGCCGAGGCAGCGGCCCTGACCGTCGATGTGCTTGGTCGCAGAATAGACCACGACGTCGGCGCCGAGGTTGAGCGGGCTCTGCCAGATCGGGGTCGCGAACACATTGTCGACGATCAGCCGCGCGCCAGCCTGATGCGTAATCTCAGCGATCGCACCGATATCGAGCACGTCGAGCGTCGGGTTGGTCGGGCTTTCGAGGAAGCAGGTCCTGGTGTTCGGCCGCATCGCCTTGCGCCATTGGTCGAGGTCGAGGCCATCGACCAGCGTCGAGGCGATGCCGTAGCGCGGCAGCAAATCTTCCACCACATAGCGGCACGAGCCGAACATCTGCTTGGAGGCGACGAGATGGTCGCCTGCCTTCAACGGCGCGAGGATCGCGGTGGTGACGGCTGCCATGCCGGTGGCGGTGGCGCGCGCGGCCTGCGCGCCCTCAAGGTCGGCCATCCGCCGCTCGAACATCGCCACGGTCGGATTGGAGAAGCGCGAATAGAGAAAGCCCGGGTCCTCGCCCTTGAAGCGGGCCTCGCATTGCTCGGCGCTGTCGTAGATGAAGCCCTGGGTCAGGAACAGCGATTCCGAGGTCTCGCCGAATTGCGAGCGCAGCGCGCCGGAATGCACGAGGCGGGTTTCGGGGCGATAATTGCGGGGGGACTGCGCGGACATCTGACCTCCAATCGCGGTCGCCAAAACGGCCGCAAAAAACCGGCACGAAAAAACCGGCCGGGAAAATTCCACAAGCCGGATGCCACAATGCCGGGAGCCAACGTCCCCGGCCTGTTTAGCGACTTGTTTTACGTGGCTGCAAGCCGGCCGGCTCAAATCACCACGGGATAAGTCGCACCCTTAGTCCCGCCCGCTCTTTCCGTCAAGCAACCCATCGGATAACCGGTAAGCATGACCGCCATGCGCAGGTCATGAGCCCGGAAGATATCGGACCGGAAAATGCCCTTCTCGATCGCCCCGGACGCACAGGGAATTCTGCCAGACCGCATGATCGCGGCGATGGCCGATGCCGGCCTGATCCTGCCGGCCTATCCGTTCGTGGAAAGCCAGATCCAGCCCGCCAGCCTCGATCTGCGGCTGGGCGAGACCGCGTTCCGCGTCCGCGCTAGCTTCCTGCCGGGGCCGGACACCACGGTGGCCGAGCGCATCGACGAATTGAAGCTGCACGAGATCGATCTGTCCGACGGCGCGGTGCTGGAGACCAACTGCGTCTACATCGTGCCGCTGTTGGAATCTCTGGCGCTGCCGGCGCACATCCTCGCCGCCGCCAATCCGAAAAGCTCGACCGGCCGTCTCGACGTCTTCACCCGCGTGATCGCCGATGGCACCCGCCGCTTCGACATGATCGATGCCGGCTATCACGGCCCGCTTTATGCCGAGATCAGCCCGAAGACGTTTCCGATCCTGCTGCGCGAAGGCTCGCGGCTGTCGCAGATCCGCTTCCGCTGCGGCCATCCGCTGCTGGGCGAAGAGCAGTTGCAGGAACTGCATGCGCGAGAGCGTCTGGTCGACAGCGACGAGCCGGATCTGGCTGGCGGCGTCGCGCTCAGCGTCGATCTGTCCGGCGAGGGCTCGGATGGTTTCGTTGGCTACCGCGCCAAGCGCCACACCGGCGTGATCGATATCGATCGCCGCGCCGGCTACACGGTCGGCGAATTCTGGGAGCCGATCCGGGCGCGGGCCGACCGCAGCCTGATCCTCGATCCCGGCGAGTTCTACATTCTGGCCTCGAAGGAAGCGGTGCAGGTGCCGCCGGACTACGCCGCCGAGATGGTGCCGTTCGATCCGCTGGTCGGCGAATTCCGGGTGCATTACGCCGGCTTCTTCGATCCCGGTTTCGGCTATGCCGGTGCTGGCGGGCAGGGTTCGCGCGCGGTGCTTGAGGTTCGTTCGCGCGAAGTGCCGTTCATTCTCGAGCATGGCCAGATCGTCGGGCGCCTGGTCTACGAGAAGATGCTGGCGCCGCCCGACGCGCTCTACGGCACGCGGATCGCGTCGAACTATCAGGGCCAGGGTCTCAAACTATCGAAGCACTTTCGCGTCTGATCGCACGCGTTGGGTGTCGCCGGAACAGGCGCAGTGTCGCAGGTTGGTTCCGGCGCGGCATCCGTTGACGGCGGGTCTGGTTAACGACACCCGGCGAGAGGTGCGCGCCTTCGTTGCAAATTGCGCCGGACTGCGCGATGGTCGGTTCCGTCACGCGCGCCGTCCGCCGGCTTTCGGCGGCGGTGGGTGATACGGCGCTTCGCGGGCGTAGTTCAATGGTAGAACGGCAGCTTCCCAAGCTGCATACGAGGGTTCGATTCCCTTCGCCCGCTCCAGCCTCTTCATCTCGCCATTTTTCTTAATGCTGTTCCCCGCCGCGCTGCGTGCTTGCGCGTGGCAAGCGCGGCACAACGCGGCAGGTGCATCCGCGCTGCAACACTGCGGCGAAATCGCCCCATGTGTCCCGTGCGCCGCTGGACAAAAAACCGGACTCGCAACACGCTGCATCGGTCCGGTGACGACGTTCGGCGCCGGTGGGGATGGGGCTGGCGATGAGGGTCTTGACCGGTATTCTGGCGGCGATCTTTCTCGGGCTGGGAATCGGGGCAAGCCACGCAGTGGTGCGGATCGCCGACGACCGCGGCGGCCGGATCGGAACCTACGTCGACAAATATCAGGCGCTGCGCAGCTCCGGCGAAACCGTGGTGATCGACGGCCTGTGCGCGTCGGCCTGCACCATCGTGCTCGGCGCGGTGCCGCGCGACAAGATCTGCGTCACCTCGCGCGCCAGCCTCGGCTTCCATGCGGCGTGGGACCCCGGCGCGGGCGGCCGGCCGGTCACTAATGTCGAAGCCACCCACATGCTCTACGAGATGTACCCGGCCTCGATCCGGCGCTGGATCAAGAAGCGCGGCGGTTTGACGCCGCACATGATCTTCCTGCGCGGCCAGCAACTGATGTCGATGTACCGGCCCTGTTACCTCGACGCCCAGGCTTCGGCGGCGCGCTGATCCAGCTCAATCTTGCCTGTATTCATGTTGCTGTGAGCAGGGCGTCAACGCCTTGCCGAGCGGGCTTTGTGCGTCTATGCCGATGACGCCGTTCCGCGCTTTCGGTGCGGCACGCTTTTCGTCCGCGCCGGTCCGTTCGGCCTCGCGCCGCTTCATCCCAACCCGGAACTGTCATGGCAAACCGGATCAAACGTCCTCTTGCGATCGTTGCGGCCTTCACCGTCAGTCTTGCCGTCGGCCTGCTGGCGACGCTGTGGTTGCTCGGCGGCCTGCGCAGCGCGGCGCCGCCGGCGGCGATCGGCGGTCCGTTCCAGCTCGTTGACCAGACCGGGCAGACCGTCACCGAGAAGAACCTGCAGGGGCGGCCGAGCATCATCTTCTTCGGCTTCACCCATTGCCCCGATGTCTGCCCGACCTCGCTGTTCGAGATGTCGGAGGTGCTGCGCGCGATGGGCAAGGATGCCGACCGCGTCAACGCGTTCTTCGTCTCGGTGGACCCCGAGCGCGATACGCCGGCCGCGATGAAGGATTACCTGTCGAGCTTCGATCCGCATCTCAAGGGCCTCACCGGCGATGCGAAGGACATCGCGAAGATGACCACGGCCTATCGGGTCTATGCCAAGAAGGTGCCGCTCAAGGATGGCGACTACACCATGGATCACACCGCGCTGATCTATCTGATGGATCGCGACGGCCGCTTCGTCGCCCCGTTCAATCTCAAGCGCACGCCCGAGGAAGCGGCGGCCGAACTCAAGCGCTATCTCTGACGCGCCGTCGCCGGCGTGATGTCACTGAGATCGTGCGGTGCTCGCGCCAAGCGTGAGCGGCGTAGCCGCGAATGCCGCGCCAGCCCATGCTCGGTCTTCTCCCAGCGATAGGGATCGCGCATGAGCTGGATCAGCGCCCGCCACGCCGCCAGCGACAGGTACACCCAGTAGAGCGGCGTCAGCACCAGCACCCAGGCATGGCGTAGCAGTCCGCGCCGCTTGAGGCCGATCAGCCCGATCAGCACGGTGGAGAGATAGCCGGTGGCGATGGTCGCGACATGAAGTCCGGCGAATTCGCTGGCGAGGAAGCTTGCGACGTCGCTGTCGAAGGCGCGCAGCGTCATCGGCATCAGAATTTCCGCCAGCATGATTGGGTGCACCAAAGCGGTGAGCACATTGCCGCCGACGATGATGTTGAGGGTGAAGAAGCCGCTCGGCCCGGCGTCGCGCCAGAGTTTGCGCGGCGCGCGCATATGCACCAGCCAGGTTTGCATCCACCCTTTCATCCAGCGCGAGCGCTGGCGCAGCCACGCCGTGAGTCTGGCCGGTGCCTCCTCATAGGTCGTAGAGGGAAACATCACCGAGCGATAGCCGAAGCGCGCGAGACGGAAGCCGAGATCGGCGTCCTCGGTGACGTTGTAGGCGTCCCAGCCGCCAACCTCGCGCAGCAGCGCGGTGCGGAAATGATTGGACGAGCCGCCGAGCGGCAGCGGCATGCGGAACGCCGAGAAGCCCTGCAGGAATACGTCGAACTGCCCGGCATATTCGGCGGTGAACATCCGCGTCAGCCAGCTGTCGGCGCTGTTGTCGATGCACAGGCTGGCCTGCGCGCAGGCGATCTCCTCTTCGCCCGCGCCGAACACATCGAGCGCCGCGCGGAGCTGGCCGGGATCGGGCCGGTCCTCGGCGTCGAACACCGCGAGGAATGTGCCGCGCGCAAAAGTGAGCGCGTAGTTCAGCGCCTTCGGCTTGGTGCGCGGGCCGAACTCCGGCGCGATGATGACATGGACATGCGGCAGCGGTCCGAACGCCGCGATGGCCTCGCGCGTTTCGGCATCGTCCGGCTCGATCACCAGCTTGATGTCGAGCTTCTCGCGCGGATAGTCGAGCGCCTCCAATGCGCGCAGCAGCGGCGCGACCGAGCTTGCCTCGCGGTAAAGCGCGACCATCACGGTGTAGACCGGCAGGCGGTCGTCGGGCAGGCGCGGGCACTGCGGCGCTTTCACACCCGGCGCGAAGCTGCCGGCAAGCCGCAGTCCGTTGAACAGCAGGAACCAGATCGCCAGCGCCGCGCCGGCGAGCTGGATCGCCAAGAGCGGCATCAGCGTGAAGATCGCGGTCAGCGCCAGTGTCCATGCGGCACGACGCATCGGCCGGCGCAACCGTGTCACCGCTGCGGGCGCGGCCGACAGTTCCGGCCAGCGCGAGGCCAGGCCCTCCACGGCCTCTTGCGCGATCGCCGGGCCGGCATGGCGGGCAACGAAGCGATCGAAGTCGCGCCGGCTCGCCAGCCGCAATTGCGCGCAGGCGTCGGGATATTTCAGCGCAAGCTCGCTGATCCGCCGCGCACTGAGGCCGGTCGGAATCTGCACGTAATCGGGCCGGCCCTCGCGCAGGACCGGCACCAGACCGTAGCGGCCGGCGTAATGCAGTTGCGCGTCGCTGAGCGGACAATCCTCGCGGCGCAACGTCGCAAAGGTTTCGATCCGGATGCCACAATGCGCGGCGAGGTGGTGCAGATAGTCGTCCTCGTCGATCGCGCCGCACTGGATCAGCACCTGATCCGCGCCGACCCCGATGGCGGCGCTGCGCCGGGCCGCCGCCTGCAGCATTTCGGGCGCAAGGACGCCGCGCAGGCAGTCGAGTTCGAACGCATCGAAAGCGGTGGTGGAGAACGGCGGGGGCGAGGGCCGGGAAGGGCGGTGCCACAACCGGCCGATCAGCCCGGTGAGACGGCGCGGGAACGCGGTTGTGCGTTGTTCCTGCCGTCCGGGCTGCGATGTCCGCGCCGAAGGGGCACGGTTCGAGGCCATACGCCAACCCGTCCCAAGCACTTAAACGCCCTCGCGTCGCTCGCCGGATGGTCTATAAGACCCTCGCGGAAGCCATCGATATGCAATCACAGGTAGCGGCAATCATCAACGCAAGATCATCCCGTGCGCTGCGGCGGCTGGTTCCGGCCTGCTGCGCGGCGCTGATGTTCGGCGTCCTGCCGGCCGGGGCGCAGCCCGCCGATCCGGCGATGCAGGTGCCGCAGCCGGTGACGCCGCCGCCCGCCGCCGCGCAGGCTGCCGCGCCGCAGGCGGTGCCGGGCTTCTGGGACCCGCGACGGCGTCCCGACCGTCCCGATCTCACGCGCATCACCGTGATCCGCTTTCTGACCGAGACCGATTATCCGCCGTTCAATTTCACCGGGCCGGACGGCAATCCCGCCGGCTTCAATGTCGATCTCGCCCGCGCCATCTGCGAAGAGATCAAGGTGCCGTGCACGATCCAGATGCGGCGGTTCGAGACGCTGATCGACGCGGTCAACGCCAATCGCGGCGACGCCATCATCGCCTCGATCGCGGTGACGCCGCAGGTGCGCGCGAAGCTCGATTTCTCCGATCCGTATTATCGCGCGCCGGCGCGCTTCGTCTCGCGCCGCGACGAGGTCATGGCGGATGTGCGGCCGGAATATCTGTCGGGCAAGAAGATCGGCGCGATTTCCGGCTCCGCGCATGAGGCCTATCTGAAATCGCTGTTTACCGATGCCCTTGTCGTCGGTTTTCCGAATGACGAGGCGCTGCGGCTGGCGCTGCGCCGGAATGAGGTCGACATGATCTTCGGCGATGCGATCGCGCTCGCCTTCTGGATCAACGGCACCGATTCCGGCGATTGCTGCGCCTTCTCCGGCGGTCCGTTCGTCGAGAGCCGCTATTTCGGCGAAGGCGTCGGCATCGGCGTGAAGAAGGGCAACGACGTGCTGCGCCAGGCGCTGAACTGGGCGATGTTCAGGCTCTGGGAAAAAGGCCGCTACACCGATCTGTGGCTGCGCTATTTTTCCGTCAGCCCGTTTTAGGCGGATTGAACGGGCCTGTGATGCCGGCGTGAAGCTATCGGGCGGGCTTCAAGCCCGCGGTTCCTTCTGCTAGACCATTTGCGACATTCGACAACGTTCCGTCATGGCCGGGCTTTGTCCCGGCCATCCACGTCTTTGCGTTTCCGCACGCGGCTGTAAGGCGTGGATGCCCGGCACGAGGCCGGGCATGACGAGAAATGCCGACCGGAGAGACAATGCCAAACGAACTTCCCGTCAGCGCGAGCGATCTGCGCGCGGTCGCCGAACAATCCAACGCCTGGCCGTTCGAACAGGCGAAGCAGCTCGTGGCACGGCTGAAGACAAAACCGAAGGACGAGGTGCTGTTCGAGACCGGCTATGGCCCCTCCGGCCTGCCGCATATCGGCACCTTCGGCGAGGTCGCGCGCACCACCATGGTGCGCCATGCCTTCCGCGTGCTGACCGAGGACAGGATCAAGACGCGGCTGCTCGCCTTCTCCGACGACATGGACGGCCTGCGCAAGGTGCCGGACAACGTGCCCAACAAGGAGTTGCTGGAGCAGGATCTCGGCAAGCCGCTGACCCGTGTGCGCGATCCGTTCGGCACCCATGACAGCTTCGGCGCGCACAACAATGCGCGGCTGCGCGCCTTCCTCGACACCTTCGGCTTCGACTACGAATTCGCGTCCTCGACCGACTACTACACCTCGGGCCGTTTCGACGCGACGCTGCTCAAAGTGCTGGAGAAGATCGAGGAGGTGATGGGGATCATGCTGCCGTCGCTGCGCGAGGAGCGCGCCGCGAGCTATTCGCCGTTTCTGCCGGTCTGTCCGCGCACCGGCGTGGTGCTGCAGGTGCCGATCGTCGAGCACGACAAGAAGGCCGGCACGGTGTCGTATGACGATCCGGAGACCCGCGAGCGCGTCACCGTTCCGGTCACCGGCGGCCACTGCAAGCTGCAATGGAAGCCGGACTGGGCGATGCGCTGGGTCGCGCTCGGCGTCGATTACGAAATGGCGGGCAAGGACCTGATCGATTCGGTGAAGCTGTCGGGCAAGATCTGCCGCGCGCTCGGCGGCACCCCGCCGGAAGGCTTCAACTACGAACTGTTCCTCGACGACAAGGGCCAGAAGATTTCCAAGTCGAAGGGCAACGGCCTCACCATCGACGAGTGGCTGCGCTACGCCTCGCCGGAATCGCTGTCGCTGTTCATGTATCGCGAGCCGAAATCGGCCAAGCGGCTGTATTTCGACGTGATCCCGCGCAATGTCGACGAGTATCAGCAATTTCTCGACGGCTATGCGCGGCAGGACATCAAGCAGCGGCTCGGCAATCCGGTGTGGCACATCCATGCCGGCAACCCGCAGGCCTCCGACATGCCGGTGACCTTCCAGCTCCTGCTGACGCTGGTGTCGTCGTCGAACGCGGAGAACGCCGAGACGCTGTGGGGCTTCATCCAGCGCTATCGCCCCGGCGTGACGCCGCAATCTCATCCGCGGCTCGACGCGCTGGTCGGCTACGCGATCAACTACTATCGCGACTTCGTGGCTCCCACGAAGCAGTTCCGCGCGCCGACCGACAGCGAGCGCGCGGCGCTGACCGATCTGCGCAACGCGCTGGCGCAACTGCCGCCGGAGGCGTCCGCCGAGGACATCCAGAACGTAGTCTACGAGATCGGCCGGCGCGAGCCGTTCCTCGATCACAAGAAGGCCGGCAAGGATGGCCGGCCGGGCGTTTCGCTCGACTGGTTCAACATGCTCTATCAGGTGCTGCTCGGGCAGGAGAAGGGCCCGCGCTTCGGCTCGTTCGTCGCGGTGTATGGCGTGACCAACGCAATCGCGATGATCGACGCCGCGCTGACGCGCAGCGCTGCCTAGAGAATTTCCGGTTTTGTGACGTTGTCATGCGCGGGCTTGACCCGCGCATCCATCCTCCTGAAAAAAGATGGGTTGCCGGGTCAAGCCCGGCAACGACAGATTGGGAGTGCTTCTCTCAAGAGTGACGCGCTCCAAGGAGCCATCCATGTCGAAAGTGACGCGCGCGACGAAAATGCTGGAGCAGGCGGGCGTCGCGTTCTCGGTGCACAGCTACGACTACGACGGCAATGCCGACCGCATCGGGCTGCAGGCGGCCGAAGCGCTCGGCGAGGAGCCTGCGCGCGTCTTGAAGTCGCTGATGGCGCTGGTCGATGGCAAGCCGGTCTGCGTCATCGTGCCATCCGACTGCGAAGTGTCGATGAAGAAGCTCGCCGCCGCGTTCGGTGGCAAGTCCGCGCAGATGATGAAGCCGGCGGATGCCGAGCGCTTGTCGGGCTACAAGGTCGGCGGCATCAGCCCGTTCGGCCAGATGCGCGCCCCGCGCGCCGCGATCGAAGCGCAGGCAATGGCGCAGGATCTCGTCTACATCAATGGCGGGCAGCGCGGCCTTCAGGTGCGGCTCTCGCCGCACGACGCGGCGAAAGTATTGAACGCCATCGTCGCGCCGCTGGTGGCGTGAGGGCCAGAGCCAATCTCGTCATGGCC
>CAYLLZ010000007.1:161399-188499 GCA_964384815.1 uncultured Afipia sp.
ACGCCATCGTCGCGCCGCTGGTGGCGTGAGGGCCAGAGCCAATCTCGTCATGGCCGGGCTTGTCCCGGCCATCCACGTCCATGCTTGGACGCCTTTCAAATAATCGTTTCGTAAAGATCATTCCACTCTGGATTCTCCGCCAGAATGAGCCGCACCTTCCAGGTTCGCGGCCAATGCTTCATGTTGTGCTCGCGCTGGATGGCCGGGACAAGCCCGGCCATGACGAGACTGAACTTGATCGGGCGATCTTATTTCAAGACGGGTGTGAACGTCCTTTCGTCATGGCCATCCACGTCCTGCCCTTCGCGCCCCGCTACTCCGAGCGCAGCACCGCGCGGCGGTTGGCTTGCTGCACCGGCCGCGCATTCATCGGATAAAGTTTCGCAAAGGCCGCGATGTCGTCCGCCGCGACGGTGATCGGGTTCGCCAGCACCAGCCATTCGACGGTCTCCGAACAGGGCGGCGTCGTCAGCGAGCCGGGATAACGATAATAGCCGAGCTTGCCCGGCAGCAATTTGCGCGGGTTGAATGCCGGATCGGCCTTCACCGCCGGGCCTTCCTTGCCTGGCATGGTGGCGGCCACGCGCGCGAAAGCGGCGTTGCGCCGGCCCGCGGACATCAGCACGCCGACCACGGCGAGATTGCCGGCGGCATTGCGATGGACGAAATGCGCTTCCATCGGGAAGTTCTTGCCGCCGATCAGATGTTCGCTCGGCCGGTGGAAGTGCACTTGCAGCAGGTCGTAGCTGTCGTTGCCGAGAGCAAGGCGGCCGCCCGGCGCGAAATTGAGCTGGATGGTGTGGCCGTTGTTGACGATGGTGTCGGCTTGCGAGGGCCATTTGATGTCGAGACGTGGCAATTGCGCGCGGATCACCGGGCCGATATCGACCGGCGATTGTTGCGAGCCGACCGAGCAGGCCTTGCTGGCGGCGTCGAGATCGCCCCATTTTTCCGGCCCTGTCGTGCCCTCGTAGCTCCAATGCGCGTCGGCGGCGATGCCGGCCGGCGCGCACAGCGGGCACAGCGCGAGGCCCGCAAGCGTTTTCAGTAAATGACGGCGATGCATGTCTCTCAGCCCGATTCTCTCAGCCCTAATGCGGTGATGTGGAATCAAATCAGATTCGGCGGATGCCGGCGACCGGTGAGGGCGGTCAGATTATTGGCTCGCCCAGACGATGCGCGCGATCCATTCTACCTCGGCGGTGGAGAGCGTGCGGTCGGGATGCGCCGGATTGAGCGATTGCAGCTCGATCACCTTCTGGGTGCGGCGGCGCAATTCCTTCACCATCACCTCGCCGTCGCGGGTCTTCACCACCACGCGGTCGCCGCGCCGGATCGGCGCGCCGGGCGAGACCACGATGACGTCGCCGTCGCGATAGGTCGGCTTCATCGAGTCGCCGGAAATCTCCAGCGCGTAGGCATGCTCGTCATTCACCGAGGGCAGGCCGACCTCATCCCAGCCCTTGCCGACCGGAAAGCCGCCATCGTCGAAATAGCCGCCGCTGCCGGCTTCCGCGAAGCCGATCACCGGCACCGACTGCACCGCATGGGCGGAGCTTTCGATGAATTGCACGAAGGAATCGATGCTCACCCCAGTCGCCGCCAGCGCCTTCGCCACCGACTCGGTGGAGGGCCAGCGCTCGCGGCCGTCGCTGGTGACGCGCTTCGACTTGTTGAAGGTGGTGGGATCGAGCCCGGCGCGCTTGGCAAGCGCGGAGGGCGACAGCCCGGCGCGTTCCGCCAGCCGGTCGAGGGCATTCCAGATTTGCGCATGTGTCAGCATGTGAGCACCAAGGCGGCTTGCAGCCCGCGGGATCAGGAACGCTGGTCGAAAACGGCGAATTCGCTTGCGAAAACCGACCGGACGTTGTCGCCGATGAGGTCTATTTTAGGAATTATTACCTTGCAAGTCCAATTCCGCAGCCGCGTATCGGACACACGAAAGCGAGACTTGAACTGGACCTGCGCGGCCTTTACGGTCGGGGCGCGGCTTTGACAAAAACCGTAACGAATCCAATCACTCGCGAGACCCCCGCCGTGACGCTGATCTATAAAATCTGTCCGGCGCCGGCCTGGCGGGAAGCCGAGCGGCAGGGCCTCTATCAGGGCAGCGCCGACGACCGCCGCGACGGCTTCATCCATTTCTCCACCGCCGCCCAGGTTCCCGGCACGCTGGCGAAGCACTTCGCCGGGCAGGCCGACCTGTTCCTGATCGCGGTCGAGGCCGATGGCCTCGGCGATGCGCTGCAATGGGAGCGCTCGCGCGGCGGCGATCTGTTTCCCCATCTCTATGCCGAACTCGATCCCGCCGCGGCGGAGAACGTGACGGCGCTGACGCTGCGCGCCGACGGCTCGCACATTGTTCCGGAGCTGAAGAGTTGATCCGTGCCTTCGATGCCATGACGTTGCCGTTGCTGCGGCGGCTGGATCCGGAACAGGCCCATCGCCTCGCCATCGCCGGGCTGCGCATGGTGCCGCTGCCGCGCCGCGAGGCGGACGACGACAAGCTCGCGGTGCGCGCCTTCGGCCTCAACTTTCCCAATCCGGTCGGCATGGCGGCGGGCTTCGACAAGAATGCCGAGGTGCCGGACGCGCTGTTGCGGCTCGGCTTCGGCTTTGTCGAGATCGGCTCGGTGACGCCGCGCCCGCAGAGCGGCAACCCGCTGCCGCGGTTGTTCCGGCTCGAAGAGGACTCCGCGGTGATCAACCGCATGGGCTTCAACAATGACGGCGGCGAGGCGGTGCTGCGGCGCCTGGCGCTGCGCGCGCAGCGCGGCGGCATCGTCGGCGTCAATCTCGGCGCCAACAAGGAATCCGCCGACCGCACCCAGGATTACGTCACGCTGATCGAGATGTTCGCGCCGGTGGCGAGCTATTTCACCGTCAACGTCTCCTCGCCGAACACGCCGGGCCTGCGCAACCTGCAGCAGGCCGATGCGCTGGACGATCTGCTCGCCCGCACCATCGAGGCCCGCGACCGCGTGCAGCAAAGCGCCGGGCCGACGCCGCTGCTGCTCAAGATCGCGCCGGATCTGACATTGCCCGAGCTTGACGATGTGGTGCATGTCGCGCGTGCGCGCGGCGTCGATGGCATGATCGTCTCCAACACCACGCTGTCGCGGCCGGCAAGCCTGCGCGACAAGACGACGGCGCAGGAGCAGGGCGGCCTGTCGGGCCGGCCGCTGCTGCGGCTCTCCACCCGCATGCTGGCGGAGACCTATGTACGGGCCGAGGGTGCGTTTCCGCTGATCGGGGTCGGCGGCGTCGATTCCGGCGGCGCGGCGCTGATGAAGATCCGCGCCGGCGCCAGTCTGGTGCAGCTTTATTCGGCGCTGGTCTATCGCGGCGTCGGGCTTGTGGAGAGCATCAAGGCCGATCTGCTCTCGACCCTGCGCCGCACCGGGCGCGACTCGCTGTCGGAGATCGTCGGCGCGGATGCGGCGATGATCACCGCGGAAGACTGGCCGGACTGAGCGGCGCGGCGAAGGACGCATCGAGCAGGCCGCGATAGCGCAGCGCCTGCAGCGCGCCGCGCGCCAGCAGGAACACCAGCAGCGCCAGCCACAGCCCGGCATTGCCGAGCGATTGCAGCGCCGCCCATGCCGCGAGATAGATCGCGAACGAGGCCAGCATCAGGTTGCGCATGTCGCGCGCCCAGGTCGCGCCGATATAGATGCCGTCATAGGCATAGGCCATCACGCCGCACACCGGCGCCAGCGCCGCCAGCCACATGAACTCGCGCGCCGCGACCCGCACCTCGGGACTTGTCGTCATCAGGTCGATCAGCGCGCCACCGCCGAGCGCCAGCAGCAGCGTCACCGCCGCCGCGAAGCCGAGGCTCCAGCCGAGCACCAGCCGCGTCGCGCGCAGGAAGCCGCCGCGGTCGCGCGCGCCGACGCTGCGTCCGCAGAGCTGTTCGGCGGCGGTGGCGAGGCCGTCGAGGAAGAACGAGCCGATCAGCGCGAAATTGTTGAGGATGGCGTTGGCCGCCAATACCACGTCGCCGGCCCGCGCGCCCTGCGCGGTGAAGAACAGGAACGCGCCGATCAGCGCCATGGTGCGGATGATGATGTCGCGGTTGATCGCCATCATCCGCGTCAGTCTCGCGCGGTCGAACAGCACCGCGCGCGGCACGTCGAGGCCGCGGCAGCCGAGCATGCGCGCGGCCAGCGCAAGGCCGAAGATGAGGCCGCAGCCCTCGGCGAGGATCGCGGCATAGGCGGCGCCGGCAATGCCCTGCACCAGCACCAGCACGAACAGTACGGTGGCGATGATGTTGACGACGTTGATGGTGATCTGGATCGCCAGCGCCCAGCCGGTGCGCGCCTGCCCGATTAGCCAGCCCAGCACGGCGTAATTGGCGAGCAGCAGTGGCGCGGACCACAGCCGGATGCGGAAATAAAGCGAGGCCGCTTCGGTCACCGGGCCGCTCGCGCCCATCAGCTCGAACATCGTCGTCGTCAGCGGCACCTGGACAATCAGCAGGACCATGCTGCAGGCGAACGCGACCAGAAGGCCGCGCCCGAGCGTGGCGCGCATCTCCAGCGCATCGTCCGCGCCGAGCGCCTGCGCGGTCAGCGCCACGGTGCTCATGCGCAGAAAGCCGAACAGCCAGAACAGGCAGTCGAACACCACCGACGCCATCGCCACGCCGCCGAGCAGATGCGCCTCGCCGAGCCGCCCGATCACGGCAGTGGCGACGATGCCGAGCAAAGGCGTGGTGAGGTTCGCCAGCATCGCGGGGCCGGCGATCGCGAACACGCGACCATGCGTGAGCGGAGTAGAGGTCATGAGGTCAGATGCAGGAAGCTGAAAAGGAATTCAATGAAGGTGAGGTTGATTTCCATCTCGTCATGGCCGGGCTTGACCCGGCCATCCACGTCTTTCTTGTAGAGGTTTCGTAAGGACGTGGATGCCCCGGCACAAGGCCGGGCATGACGAGTTCTGAGCGCACTACGGTTGTTGTGAGATTGGGGAAAGCGTCAGGACGCTGCACGCCGCCTCACCGCCGCGCGCCACCGGCGCTGAACAGGCGCGACAGCAGCCAGATCGGGATCACGATCACCGCGCCGAGCAGGAAGTAGCGCCACAGGCCAGTGATGGCGTCGAAGCCGAGCGACCAGATCCAGTCGGCCAGCCGCTGGATCGAGGCGATGATGTTCCAGGGATCAAGGCCGAGCGCGGCGAGCACCACGCCGACCAGCACCGACATCAGCACCAGCCGCAGCAGCACGCCGAGCGGCGAGCCGCCGAGAAAGCGCGACCACTGATCGCCCCGCGCCGGCAAGTCCCTGACCTCGTCCTGCATCGTCGTCTCCTGATTCATCGCGCCGCCATGATAGCACGCTCATGGCGCAATTGGTGGCGGAAAACGCCGCCGTCAAGCACTCACTTACGAAGGTAAGCAGGCTTTTTTCCTGACGGAATGTTCATCGACAGCGCGATGATGCGCGGCACGGTATCAGGACGCGGTCTTGTGCAGCACCGTCTCCTCCGGTCCGCGCGTCTCATCCTTCAGCATCCGCTCCAGCGTCTCCAACCGGTCGGCCTCGCCCGGCGGCTTGTCCCAGCGCAGGCGGCTGATGCGCGGAAAGCGCATCGCCAGACCCGATTTGTGACGCGGCGAGCGCGCGAGGCCTTCGAACGCGACCTCGAACACCAGACCCTGATCGGGTTCGTGCACCACATGGCGCACCGGGCCGAACTTCTCGATGGTGTTGCGGCGGATGAAGCGGTCGATCTTGAGCAACTCCTCGTCGGTAAAACCGAAATAGGCCTTGCCGACCGGCACCAGCAGATCGCCGTCCGGCGTCGCGGTCCAGACGCCGAACGTGTAGTCGGAATAGAACGACGAGCGCTTGCCGTGGCCGCGCTGTGCATACATCAGCACCGCGTCGATCACATGCGGATCGCGCTTCCATTTCCACCACTGGCCTTTCGGCCGCCCCGGCAGATAGAGTGCATCGCGGCGCTTCAGCATCACGCCCTCCACCGCGTCGGCATCCTCGCTTGCGCCGGCGCTGGCGGGATCGGCGCGCGCGGCGGTGATCTCGGGCCAGGTCGCGAACGGCACCACCGGCGACAGATCGATGCGCGTATCGTCCAGCCGTGCGATGAATTGTTCCAGCCTTGCGCGACGTATCGCGAACGGCAATTCGCGCAGATCGTCCGCGCCCTCGGCGAGCAGGTCGTAGGCGCGCAGGTGGATCGGATAATCCTTCATCAGCTTCGGCGTCACGCTTTTGCGGTTGAGCCGCTGCTGCAGCACATTGAAACTCTGCACGCGCCCCTCGCGCAGCACCAGCAGTTCGCCGTCGATGGTGCCGGGCACACGCAACGACGGCACCAGATCGGGAAAGGCTGCGGTGATGTCCTCGCCGCTGCGCGAATAAAGCCGTGCGAGAATGCCGTCCTCGCCGTTGCGTCCGCTTACCGCCTGCACGCGAATGCCGTCCCATTTCCATTCGGCGATGAAGTCGGCGGGATCGAGCGCGGCAAAGTCGCTGTCCTCGATGGCATGCGCCAGCATCACCGGGCGGAACGGTGCCGGATCGCGGTTGATGGGTTTGTCGGCGCGGCCTTCCAGCCAGGCGAACAGATCGAGATAGGGCGGGGCGAGTCCCGGCCAGATCAGTTCGATCTCGTGCGGGTCCTTGCCGCCGAGCGCGGCAGCCGCGGTCTTGGCGAGCCGCGCGGAGACGCCGATGCGCAAGGCCCCGGTGACGAGCTTCAAGAGCGCCCAGCGTCCGGTCTCGTCGAGTTCGTCGAGCCAGCTTGCAAGCTGCGCGGGGATTTCGGTCTTGCCGAGGGTGTGCAGCGTGGTGACGATTTCGGTGAGAGTGGGGGAGTGTTTTTCAGCGGAGTTCTCATCCCTCGCGTTTTCAGCGGACCTTTCACCTCTCCCGCTTGCGGGGGAGGTCGGCGCGCGCAGCGCGCCGGGTGGGGGCGCTTCTGTCGGCTCTCTGTGCTCTCTCGCTTTATGCCCCCTCCCTGACCCTCCCCCGCAAGCGGGAGAGGGGACTGATCGCTCCCGGGGAGACGGCCACATCAGTGCCACGGTTTCCGACAGGTCGCCGACATAGTCGTAGGACAATGCGAACAGCACCGGATCGGTGCGCGCGGCGATCAAATCGCGGATCAGGCCGGGTTTGGCGTGGCGGAACGACAGCGCACCGGTCAGCGCCGCCAGCGCCCAGCCGCGGTCGGGGTCCGGCACCTCGCGGAAATAGGCGGCGATCAGCCGCAGCTTGTTGTTGCGGCCGGGCTCGTAGGCGAGGCGATCGAGCAGATGCGCGAAGCGGTTCATGCGCCGCTGTCTCCCTCCGCCGCGAGCGCGGGCGCCTCGTCCTCATCGCCATAGCCGACCAGATCGAGCGGCCGCGCCTTGAGGCCTTTGGTCCCGCACCAGTGCACCAGCGCGTCTTCCTGCCCGTGCGTGACCCAGACTTCATGCGCGCCGGTCGCGGCGATGGTGGCGGTAAGGCCGTCCCAGTCGGCGTGATCTGAGATCACCAGCGGCAGTTCGATGCCCTTCTGCCGCGCGCGGGCGCGGGTGCGCATCCAGCCCGAGGCGAAAGCGGCGACCGGGTCGGGGAATCGTCTTGTCCAGATGTCGGTGATGGCGGAGGGCGGAGCCAGCGTGATGGTGCCGGCGAGCTCGGCCTTTTTGGCATCGCGCGCGAGCCGCAGTTCGCCGAGCTCGATGCCGCGGCTTTGATAGTAGCGCGTGAGGCTCTCCATCGCGCCATGCAGATAGACCGGCGCGTCATAGCCGGCCTTGCGCAGCAACGCGATCACGCGCTGCGCCTTGCCGAGCGCATAGGCGCCGACCAGATGCGCGCGCTCGGGAAACACCGCGACCGATTCGAGCAATTTGCGGATCTCGCCGTCGGCATCGCCATGGCGGAACACCGGCAGGCCGAAGGTCGCCTCGGTGATGAACACGTCGCACGGCACCGTCTCGAATGGCGCGCAGGTCGGGTCCGGCACGTCCTTGTAGTCGCCGGAGGCGACGATGCAGAGCCCGCCATGGCTGACCGCGATCTGCGCCGAGCCGAGCACATGCCCGGCCGGATGGAACACCACCTCGGTCCTGCCGATCCGCAGCTTTTCGCCATAGCCGATCGCCTGGGTGCTGCCGGCGAAGTTCTCGCCATAACGCAGCCGCATGATGTCGAGGGTTTCCCGGGTCGCCAGCACCGCGCCATGGCCGGGGCGGGCGTGGTCGGAATGGCCATGGGTGATCAGCGCCCGCTCCACCGGCCGCACCGGGTCGATATGGAAGCCGCCGGGCTTGCAACATAATCCGGCCGGTGTCGGGATCAGGATGTCTTGCGGACGCATTCCCGCTATATAGGGCGCCGTCCGCCGCATTGGAGTCGCACATCCTGCATGCCCGCGCCGCTGTTCCTGTCCTCAGGCGATCTGATCGCGGACCGGCGCTATGATTTCGCGCGCGATCTGGAATTGCGCGGCGATCTGGTCGCGGCCGCGGAGCTGATGGCGCAGGCGGTGGAACTGGCCCCCGGCTTTACGTCCGCATGGTTCGCGCTCGGGGAACTGAGCCAGCAGCTCAACCAGCATTGCGACGCCATCCGCGCCTATCGCAAGGCCTGCGAGACCGATCCGGCGGACCGCCATGGCGCGAGGCTGCGGCTGATGCGGCTCGGCGCGCTGGAGCTCGCCGAGATGCCGCCCGACTATGTGCGCACGCTGTTCGATCAGTATGCGCCGCGCTTCGAGAAGGCGCTGGTCGGCGATCTCAACTATCGCGGCCCGGAGATTTTGCGAAAGGCGGTGCTCACCATCTTCCATGGCAGTGGCCGCCCGGCTTTCTTCAAGCGGGCGGCTGATCTTGGATGTGGAACGGGCCTTGCGGCCCGCGAATTCGCCGGCCATGTCGGCGAGTTCATCGGCGTCGATCTGTCGCCGAAAATGATCGAACAGGCGCGCTTGACCGGTCTCTATGCACGGCTCGATGTCGCCGACATGGTGCAGGGCCTGCGCACCGAGCCCGATAACAGCCTCGATCTCGTGCTCGCCGCCGATGCGGTGATCTATCTGTCCGATCTTGCGCCGCTGGTGGCGGAGGCCGCGCGCGTGCTGCGGGAAGGCGGCATTCTTGCCTTCACCACCGAAACCCATGACGGCTCCGGCGTCATCCTCGGCGCGGGGCTGCGCTATTGCCACGGGGTGGATCATGTCCGCGACGCGATCGCGGCGGCGGGGCTTGAACTCGCCAGCCTCAGCGCCGTCTCGACCCGCGAGGAGAAAGGCGAGCCGGTGCCCGGCCTCGTCGTGGTCGTGCGCAAGAAAGGTTGAGCGGCGCGGAACCCGAAAGATTCTACGGCTTGATTTTTCAACATTCAGGTCGTCGTTGCCGGGCTTGACCCGGTAACCCATCTTTTTCCAAGAAGATGGATGCACGGGTCAAGCCCGCGCATGACGGGGGTGCCTGATTCATCTTCATCAAAATCGAAAAAGCCGTAACGCCGCGCTCTCGACCTTGATCCGTCGGCACCTTACCTTGTCGGCGTGGTGCTCACCGAACCTTCACCCTCTTTGCATCCGCTGTTGCCGGATCGTTTCGCGCGCTGGTTCGCCGCGCGCGGCTGGGCGCCGCGCGTGCATCAGCTCGCGCTGCTGGAAAAGGCGTTCGCAGGCCGCTCGACCTTGCTGATCGCGCCGACCGGCGCCGGCAAGACGCTGGCGGGCTTTTTGCCGACGCTGGTGGAGTTGTCCAATCCCGTCCGTCGCTCTTTCCCCTCTCCCCTTGCGGGAGAGGGTGGCGAGCCGCTGCAAGCGGCGAGACGGGTGAGGGGACAGGGAGAGGGAAGCCTCCACACCCTCTACATCTCGCCGCTGAAGGCGCTGGCGGTCGATATCGCGCGCAATCTCGAGCGGCCGATCGCCGACATGCAACTGCCGATCCGGGTCGAGACCCGCACTGGCGACACGCCCGCTTCGCGCCGCCAGCGCCAGCGCCGCTATCCGCCCGACATCATGCTGACCACGCCGGAGCAGCTCGCGCTGCTGCTGTCGTCCGACGATGCGCCGTATATGTTCTCGTCGCTGAAGCGCATCGTGCTCGATGAACTGCATGCGCTGGTGACGTCGAAGCGCGGCGACCTGCTGGCGCTCGGTCTCGCGCGGCTCTGGCACCTCGCGCCGCAGGCCACCGCGATCGGCCTGTCGGCCACGGTGGCCGATCCGGAATCGCTCTGCCGTTTCCTGGTGCCGCAGAAACCGGACGAGCCGCGAGCCGCCGATCTTGTCATCGCCGATGCCGGCGCGGCACCCATCGTCGAGATGCTGGATACGCGCGAACGGCTGCCCTGGGCCGGCCATTCGGCGCGCCATGCGCTGCACGAGATTTATGACCTCGTGAAAGCCAACAAGACCACGCTGATGTTCGTCAACACCCGCTCGCAGGCGGAGATGCTGTTTCAGGAGCTGTGGCGCATCAACGACGACAGCCTCGCCATCGCGCTGCATCACGGCTCGCTCGATGTCGCGCAGCGCCGCAAGGTCGAGGACGCGATGGCAGCGGGGCGGTTGCGCGGCGTGGTTTGCACCTCCTCGCTCGATCTCGGCATCGACTGGGGCGACATCGATCTCGTCATCAATGTCGGCGCGCCGAAGGGCGCCTCGCGTCTGATGCAGCGGATCGGCCGCGCCAATCATCGGCTCGATGAGCCTTCGCGCGCAGTGATGGTGCCGGCCAATCGCTTCGAGGTGCTGGAATGCCGCGCCGCCATCGATGCGGTGGCGGAGAATGCGCAGGACACCCCGCCGCTCCGCTCTGGTGCGCTCGACGTGCTGGCGCAGCATGTGCTTGGCCGCGCCTGCGGCGAGCCGTTTCTGGCCGATGAACTCTATGACGAAGTGCGCAGCGCCGCGCCCTATGCGGAATTGGCGCGCGCCGATTTCGATGACGTGATCGATTTCGTCGCGACCGGCGGCTACGCGCTGAAAAGCTACGAGCGCTTCGCGCGCATCAAGCAGGACAAGAGCGGGCGCTGGCGCGTTGCCAATCCGAAAGTGCGACAGAGCTACCGGCTCAATGTCGGCACCATTGTCGAGGAGCCGATGCTGAAGGTGCGCCTCGTGCGTGCGCGGCGCGGCGGCGGTGCGACCGGGCCGATCGCGCGCGGCGGGCGATTGCTCGGCGAGATCGAGGAATATTTCATCGAAGGCCTCGTCGGCGGCGACACCTTCGTGTTCGGCGGCGAGATCGTGCGCTACGAGGCGCTGGTGGAAGATCAGGTCTACGTCTCGCGCGCCAACGATGCGGATGCCAGGGTGCCGTCCTACATGGGCGGCAAGTTTCCGCTCTCGACTTATCTGGCCGAGCGCGTACGCCTGCTGCTGGCGGACCGCAAGGCGTGGGCGCATCTGCCCGAGCAGGTGCGCGACTGGCTGTCGCTGCAGGCGGCGTTCTCGCAGATTCCCGGCCCGCGCGAGCTGGTGGTCGAGACCTTCCCGCGCGCCGACAAGCATT
Organism: uncultured Afipia sp.; assembly: GCA_964384815.1. Lineage (GTDB taxonomy): Bacteria > Pseudomonadota > Alphaproteobacteria > Rhizobiales > Xanthobacteraceae > Afipia. The sequence goes on from CAYLLZ010000007.1 coordinate 172,900, forward strand.
ATCTGGTCTGTTATCCGTTCGAGGGACGGCTCGCGCACCAGACGCTCGGCATGCTGCTGACGCGGCGGCTGGAGCGCGCCCGCGCGCGGCCCTTGGGATTCGTCGCCAACGAATACGCGCTGGCGGTTTGGATGCTGGGCGATGCCTCCGCGATGATCCGCGGCGGCATGCTCGATCTCGATGCGCTGTTCGATCCCGACATGCTGGGCGACGATCTCGAAGCCTGGCTCGCCGAATCCGCGCTGATGAAGCGCACCTTCCGCACCTGCGCGGTGATCTCGGGCTTGATCCCGCGCCGTTTCGCCGGCGAGGAGAAATCGCGCCGGCAGGTGCTGTTCTCCACCGATCTCGTCTACGATGTGCTGCGCAAGCATCAGCCCGATCATGTGCTGCTGCGCGCCGCGCGCGCTGATGCCGCCACCGGCCTTTTGGATATCCGCCGCCTCGGCGATATGCTGGCGCGCATCCGGCGACGAATCACTCATCGGGAACTCGACCGGGTTTCGCCGCTCGCGGTGCCGGTGATGCTGGAAATCGGCCGCGAGGCGGTCTATGGCGAGGCCTCCGACGAGTTGCTGGCGGAAGCCGCCGAGGAACTCGTGAAAGAAGCAATGGCGCGGGATTGATGACGATGTTTTCTGCGGCAATCCCTATGCCGTCATGGCCGGGCTTGACCCGGCCATCCACGTCTTGTCGTTGGCTGCAAGAAAGACGTGGATGCCCGGCACGAGGCCGGGCATGACGAACGAAAGTGCAGTTCGCTATTCATCGTCCGAGCACGTCACCGTTGCCGGCATCACCTTCGTCGCCGATCTGGCCGGCGCGCTGTTCTGGGCCGAGGAGCGCCTGCTCGTCGTCTCCGACCTGCATCTGGAGAAAGGTTCGAGCTTCGCCGCGCGCCGCGTGCTGCTGCCGCCTTACGACACCGCCGCCACGCTGGCGAAGCTGCGCGCGGTGATCGCGCGGCACGATCCGCGCACCGTGATCGCGCTCGGCGACAGTTTTCACGACCGCGACGCGCATCAGCGCCTCGATGCCGCCGACCGCTTAACGCTTACCGAACTGCAGGCGAAGCGCGACTGGATCTGGATCGCCGGCAATCACGACCCGGCGCTGCCGCGCGAGATCGGCGGTACGGTGGTGGATGAAGTGCGGATGGGGCCGCTGACCTTCCGTCACGAGCCGACAGGCGCGCAGGGCGAGATCGCCGGCCATCTGCATCCGAAGGCGCGGGTCAGCCGCCGCGGCCGTTCGGTGGAGCGGCGTTGTTTCGCCAGCGACGGCGACCGCGCGATCATGCCGTCGTTCGGCGCCTATACCGGCGGGCTCAATATTCGCGACGATGCGTTCGCGGCGGTGTTCCGCTCGCTCGCCTTCACCGCCCATGTGCTCGGCGACCGCCGCATGCACAGCATCGCCGCCGCGCGGTGTTATTGAGCGTAATTGTCGAAACCATGAGACCGTGTGCCCCGGACGCGGTGCGTCATGCAATGACGCTCCGCTGATCCGGGGCCGTTCCACATTCGGAGTCTGTAACGGTCCCGGTTCTGCGAAGCAGCGTTACACGCTGCATCGCGCCCGGGACATGCACATTTGGACAAACGGATTGTCGTCATGGCCGGGCTTGACCCGGCCATCCACGTCTTTCATGCCGTGGTGATCCAAGGCGTGGATGCCCGGCACAAGGCCGGGCATGACGAGACTGAAGAGCCCAAACTAATCCCGCCGGAACACCACCGAGCCGAGCCAGCCGACGGTGAGCGCCATCAGTGCGGTAGCAAGGCCGTAGAGCAGCCCGTATTCGCGCGCCGAACTGGCGATGAACTGTTCGAAGCCGATCTTCACCACCTCGAACGAGGTCTGCGTCCGCGCCGCGAGCTGGCCGCCGGCGATCAGCTTGATGTCGACCATGTACGTGCCGATCGGCACTTCGGCGGGCAGCGGAATGCCGGTCCGGAACAGTGTCGGGGTGAGGAACGTCACCGCGTCGTCGGTCTCGCGATAGAGCCCGCGCTCCGCGCGCAACCGGATGAAGGCGGTGCGGAAAGCGTCGCTCGCCACCACGTCGGCATAGTCCGGACCGATGCGCTGGATCAGCGGTACGTTGGCGAGGCCGATCTGCAGGCGGCGCTGCACGTCCGGCGTCGCCATCTCGGCGATCGGGCGGCTCGCGAACACGCCGAGATAGGACGGCACCTTGATGAACTCGCGCGAGTCGCGGTTGACCCAGATGCCGAGCACGCGTTCCTTGCGCCGCGTCACCATGTCGCCGCGCGGCCCGCTCACCGTCACCACCATATCGTAATTGCTCTCGCGTGGCAGCGCCTTGCCGTCGCGCTCGACCGAGCCGAACAGCACCAGCTCCTCGCCGTCATAGTTCGAGGTCACGGTGACGCGATAGTTCGACACCGATACGATCAGTTCTTCGGCGCGCGCGGGCGCGGCGATCAGCAGCGCCAGCAGCGTCAGCAGCAAAGCAGGACGATTCATGATCCCGGCGCTGCTCATGGGCTCAGCCCCAGTTCGCGGATCGAATAGAGGTCCTGCGGCCGGATCGCCAGTTCAGCGGCGAAGCGGATGCCGACCGACAGGATCAGCAGGCCGAGCAGGAGACGCAGGTGCTCGCCGCGAATCCGCAAGCCCGCCTGCGCGCCGAACTGCGCGCCGATCACGCCGCCGACCATCAGTACCAGCGACAGCACGGCATCGACCTGGTGGTTGGTCGCAGCATGCAGCACGGTCGCGATCAGCATGGTGAACAGCGTCAGCACCATCGAGGTCCCGATCACCGTCGAGGTCGGAATCCGCAGCACGTAGATCATGATCGGCACCAGCAGGAAGCCGCCGCCGACGCCCATGATGGCGCCGAGAAAGCCAATGAACAGGCCGATGCCGGCGATCGGGATCACCGACAGATACATCTTCGAACGCTTGAAGCGCATCTTCAGCGGCAGGCCGAGGATCCAGCCTTGCGCGCGGGCGCGCCGCGCCACCGGCGGCGGGCCGCTGCGGTGGATGCGCAGCAGCGCGCGGCTGCCTTCCCACACCATCAGCCCGCCGACGATGGTGAGCAGGATCAGGTAGGACAGCGCGATGATGAGATCGAGCTGGCCGAGGCGGCGCAGCAGCGTGAACAGCGCCACGCCGAGCGCGGTGCCGGCGATGCCGCCGCCGGTCAGGATCGCGGCCATCGCCGGGTCGATCGCGCGCCGGCGCCAGTAGGACAGCGCGCCGGAGAACGAGGAGGCGGCGATGTGGGTGGAGACCGAGGCCACTGCGACGGCGGGCGCGATGCCGATGAAGATCAAGAGCGGCGTCATCAGGAAGCCGCCGCCGATGCCGAACATGCCGGACACGAAGCCGACCGCCGCGCCCATCGCCAGGATGAGGAAGACGTTGACCGGAAGATCGGCGATGGGAAGGTAGAGTTGCACGCCGCGTTCGCTTCGGTTTGCGTGGCGGCTGCCGCCGCCCGCCGTCGGACCATGCGGCGATGCCTGCCTTGCGCGGGCGGTGCGCCGTCATTCTGCTTAACCGAAAATCGGCGGGGGGACAAAGACTCTGCGGCGATGGCATGACGAGGTCGTGCCGCACAGGCGATGCGCTCCCTCTCCCATGGGGAGAGGGGTTACGGTGCCCGGCGAAAAATCGATCCCCCTCACCCGCCTTGCTTCGCAAGGCGACCTCTCCCCGACGGGGAGGGGTGAACACCACTGAAGGGTTCAATGGTGTTTCGATGTCTTTCTGCTCATGGTGAGGAGGGTGGCGAAGCCTCGCGTCTCGACCCATGAGGTAACCCCTGTCATGGCCCGTTACGCCTCATCCTTCGAGACGCGCGCCATAGCAGACCTGGCCTGCAAACGTGGTTGCGCGCTCCTCAGGATGAGGTTCTGCCGTTGATGCTCGCCACCATCGCAATTTGTCATGCCCGGAATAAATCCGGTCATGACGATACTTCAGTATCAGCGGGCGGCGGTGTGGCTGACCTGGAGCGGCTTGGGCGCGCCGGGCTTCGCAGCGCTCTTCGCCGAGGTCTTTGCCGCAGCCTTGGAAGAGACCTTGGGCGCTGCCTTCGGCGCGGCGTCCCAGCCGCCGGCGGGGGCGGCGACGTTGACCGCATCGGCCGGCTGCTGCTCCGGCGCGAAGGTCTGGATCGCGAGCTTGGCGGCGGCGAGCGACTGGGCGTCGAGCCGCTTGGCGACGTCGTCGCGCTTGCGGCCGGCATCGGTGTCGCCCTGCGCGGCGGCGAGGCTGAACCATTTGTAGGATTCGGCGAGGTTCTGTTCGACGCCGATGCCGCGCGCATACAGAATGCCGAGATTGAACTGGCTGTCGGCGACGCCGCGCTCCGCCGCCTTGCGGAACCATTCGGACGCGGCCTGGTAGTTCGGGCTCTTGCCGCCGCCGTCGGCGTTCAGCACCGCGAGATTGTGCATCGCCTTGGCGTTGCCGCGCTCGGCGGCCTGCTGGTAGTAGCGCGCCGCGGCGTCGAGATCCTTCTTCTCGCCGAGGCCCTTTTCATAGAGCGTGCCGAGCCGGAACATCGCCGGCACCACATTGCCCTGCGCGGCGCGGCCGTACCATTTCGCCGCTTCCTCGAAATTCGCCGCCACGCCGCGGCCCTCGGCATAGCGCAGGCCCACTTCATAGGCCGCCGCCGGATCGCCCTTCAGCGCCGCGCTGCGCAGCGTCGCCGAGCCGATGGTGTCGGGCAGCTTGTCGTTGACCGGGGTCCACTTCGCCGGCGCGGTTTTCATCGCCGATTGCGGCGGAGCGATCGTGCCGGTCACGTCGGGCAGCGGCGCGACGCTCGGCGCAGGCGCGGCAGGCGTCGCCTGCGACTGCTTCTCGAGCGGCGTCGGCGAGGTCATCGACGGCGCGGGCACGAAGTTTTCGGGCTGCGCCGCCGGCATCTCCGCCGGTGCGGGCGCAAGCGGCGCGACACGCGTCTCGGCGGTCGGCGCCGGCATGGTTGGATCGCCGCTGGCGAGCAGGTTGATCGCAAGCTTGGCGGTGGCGAGCACGATCACCACGACGCTGGCGCCGACCAGCACCGCGCGGATCTTCGACGACAGCGTCGAGGGCGCGGCATCGGCGGGCTTGGCGGCGGCGCGCGCCGCATCGTTCAGCGTGGTGACGCGGTTCGGCTTGTTGCCGGCCTTGGGATTGGCGGCTTGCGCGGATTGCGCCGCCTGCGCGGCGCGGCGCGCGGCCTGGATGAAATTGGACGAGGAGACCGGCTCGCGGCTGCTCGCGGCGATGTCCTGCAGCGCACTTTCGGAAGCGGCGATCCGCTCCGAGGACGAGGCGCGGCCGAGCGGCATGCGGCTGCCCGGCTCGAGCGGCTGATCCGGCGGCAGATCGGGCGCGATCGGCGTGCGTGCGGCCGGGCGCGGCGGTGCAGCCTGTTCACTGCCGGCGCTGGACGGTGCGGCGGCAGGCGCGGGCGCAGCAGGCATCGGCGCGGCCTGCGGCGGCTGGCGGGTCGGCGTGAAGGCCTGCGCCATCGCCGGATTGGGCAATTCCGGGCGCAGCTGTGAAGGCACCGTGACCTGCGGCGCGGGACGCGGCGCCGGCTGGACCGGTGGCGGCGGCGGTGCCGCAGTGGCGCGCTGGCGCAGATCGCCTTCGATCTGGGCGAGGCGATCGACCACATGGCCGAGCGTCGAATGCACGGCTTCGAGCGAATCCTGCGTGCGCCGCTCGATCTCCGACTGGCCCTGGCGCATGTCGGTGAGTTCGCGCCGCAGCGCGTCGATAAAGCCGGGGTCCATCGATGCAGCAGCGAGCGGACGCGCCTCGGCTGCCGCGCGCTGTTCCTGCAACAGGCGCAGGATCTGCGACAGCCCGTCCTCGACGCGGCCGAGCGGGGCAGGCGCGCTTTGCGTGGTCTCGATGCGCTCGATCAGATGCGCGATGCGTTGTTCGACATGGCCGAGCGCGGCCGAGCCGTCATGGCCGACCTGCAGATTGTCGAGCCGGTCGGAGATGGTGCGCACCGCATTGTCGAAATAGCTGGAATCGGCGGCCGGGCGCTCGCGCTGCTCCAGCGCCGAGGTCAGAACCGCGATGCGCTGCTCCAGCGCGGTGAGAATATTGTCGTTGCCGGCGTGCTGGGTGAGCTGATCGACCTTCGCCGACAGCGTGCGCAGGTTGTCGGAGAGCTGCGTCAGCGCCTCGTTGGAGGCGATGTTGGCGACGATGGCTTTCAGCGCCGCGATCGCATCGTTGAGCTGATGCATCGTGCGCGGATCGTCGCTGGCGCGCACGATGGCATCGACCTTGCCGCCGAGATTGCGGATCGCCTCGTCGAAGCCGGCGAGCTGTTCGGCCGGCGTCAGAGAGCGCAATTCGTTGCGCAACTCGGACAGCGCGCGTTCGATGCTGGCAAGCGCGGTGCCATCGACGCCGTGCTGATGGGTTTCGTCGATGCGCCGGCCAAGCGAGCGGATCTCGTTCTCCAGCGATTCGATGGCGCGGCGCGGCAGTGCCTCGGTGATCGCGGCGCGGATTCCGGAGAGTTCGGCGCGGAAGGCGGCGATCACCGGTTCAGCCGGATCGGGGCGGCGATGCAGCGCCTCGATCTGGCTGGTGATGGTGGAAAGCTGGCGCTCGAGCTGGGCGAAGTCCGGCTGGGCCGGCGCCAGCGGCGCGGCCATGTGCGGCGGCAGATGCGGCGCGGGGTTGAAGGCGCCAGGGCCGCCATAGGGCGCGGCGTGATAGGAGGGCGGTGGGGCGTTGTAGGAAGGCGCGGCATAGGAAGGCGCGCCGGTCTGGCTGTTGAGCTGACCCTGACGCGCGACGATCTCCGCGATCGAGAAATCCACCGGCGGCAGCGGCGTCGCATTCGGCGGCGCCGGGCGCGGCTCGGGCGGGCGCGACATCTGCGACAGCCGGGCGTCGAGCCGCGAAATCGCGTCGTTGAGCTGGCGGGCAACGCCGGCGTCGCCGCGCGGGGCGGGCGGCGCCGTCATCTGCTCGATCTGACGGGTGATGGCGTTGAGGCGGTTATGGATTTCGGCAATGTCGTGCGCGGCGCGGCCGGAGGCCTGCGGTGCGGAGGCTGCCATGCCGTTGGCCGCCATCCAGTCGTTGAGCGACACGCCGGTGCGGCGCGCGGCGGCTTCCGCCCGCTCCCTGACGGAGGGGTCGATCCCTTCAACGCTCGACGATACGCGCGATGTCATGCCCTGGTCCGGTGTCCGGCGCCTGGCTCTCGCCGCAGCACCTGCCCCCTCCCGCGTCGCATTGAAGGAGCAAACGAATTCGCGACGCAGGCGGTCTACTTCAGGCGTGACTTTTTCGCGTTAGGGTAAACAACGGGTTAAGGAAGTCGCTGTGCGGCGCGGAAAATGCGGCGCTGGCGCGATTTAGCATCGAGGCTCCTCCCTCTCCCCGCGCAGGCGGGGAGAGGTGAAAAAAGAGGGCAGGCCCTCCGCGCATTGGGGGGACCGACGCACGGAGGGCTGCCTCAGCGTGGCGGAACGAGCTTGCCGCCTCGCTCAAGCTTCAACGGCTGCGTTCAGGCAGCCTTGGCGGCCTCGGCCTGCAGCGCGGCCTGCACCGCCGGACGCGCCGCGACGCGGGCCTTGAAGGCGGTGACGTTGGGCAGACCGGAGAGATCGAACTTCATCTTCTCGGCCCAGGTCAGGATGGTGAAGAGATAACCGTCCACCACGGTGAAGCTCTTGCCCATCAGATAGTCCTTCCCGGCCAGCGCCTGATCGACCAGCTTCAGCTTGGCCATAATCATGTTGCGGAAGATCGTCTTGGCCTCGTCGGGCATCGACGGATTGAACAGCGGGCCGAAGCTTTTATGCAAGTCGGTGCTGACGAAATTGAGCCATTCCTGCAGCCGGTAGCGCTCCGGCGTGCCGTTGGCGGGCGCAAGATCCTTGCCGGACGCATGGTCGGCGATCCACTGCACCACCGCCGGTCCCTCGGTCAGCACCTCGCCATTGTCGAGGGCGAGCGCCGGCACCTGGCCTTTCGGATTGATCTTGGTGAAGTCGCTGCCGTCGGCCAGCGTCTTGGCGCGCAGATCGACCTTGACGAGATCATGCGAAAGGCCCGCCTCGTGCAGTGCGATATGGGGCGAAAGCGAACACGCGCCGGGCGAATAATAAAGTTTCATGGCATTTCCTTCCTGTGCTTTAGAGGAACGGCATCTTGGCAAGCGGGACAATGCTCTTTAAATGCAGTTGCATGAAGCCGTCAATGTAAATGCAGTTGCATGTAACTTGATTGTGAGCGTTCTGGATATCGGCATGAAGCGCAGGCCTTCAACGGAAGCGACCGAGGCATGGATCCGCCTGATGCGGGTGCAAAGCCGCGTGCTCAATGCCGTGGAGCAGGATCTGAAGCGGGCGGGCTTTCCGCCGCTGGCCTGGTACGACGCGCTGCTGGAGCTGTCGCGCGCGCCGGGCGGCGAACTGCGTCCGGTCGAGCTCGAAAAGCAGATGCTGCTGCCGCAATATTCGACCTCGCGTCTGATCGACCGGCTGGTCGATGAAGGGCTCGCGGTGCGCCGCGAATGCGAGAAGGACAAGCGCGGCCTGTTCGTCGCCATCACCGAAGAGGGGCGCGAGCTGCAGAAGAAGATGTGGTACTCTTATTCTTCGGCGATCGAGCGTCATATCGGCTCGAAACTGTCGGATGCCGACGCCGCGCATCTGTGCGCGCTGCTCGACCGGCTCGGTTGTTGCGGAGGCCCCGGCGTGGCGAAGGACGCCATGGACACCGTGTGCCGGGACCAAGGTCCGCCGCGATGAGGTTTTCTTCATTCCTTCCACTTACGGGTTCATCCGCCCGTTGCGCCGCGCAACGCGTGCGTATCGTTGCTTGCTTTATCCGGACATCTCATGGCGCGTGACCAGATCGATATGACGCCGCTGCAGTCACGCGACGAACTCGTCGCCTGGCTCGAAGCAGGCGTGAAGCCGAAAGCGGATTTCCGCATCGGCACCGAACATGAGAAGACGCCATTCACGCTCAAAGGCCACAACCCGGTGCCTTATGAAGGCCCGCGCGGCATCGGCACGCTGCTCGAAGGCATGAAGCTCCTGCTCGGCTGGGAGCCGATCATGGAGAACGGCAATATCATCGGTCTTTATGACGTGACCGGCGGCGGCGCGATTTCGCTGGAGCCGGGCGGACAGTTCGAACTGTCCGGCGCGCCGCTCGAGACCATCCATCAGACCGCCTCCGAACTGATGGCGCATCTGGCGCAGGTGCGCGAGATCGCGGCGCCGCTCGGCATCGGCTTTCTCGGCCTCGGCATGACGCCGTCATGGTCGCGCGCGCAGATTCCGGTGATGCCGAAGGGCCGCTACCGCATCATGACGCAGTACATGCCGAAGGTCGGCAGCTACGGCCTCGACATGATGTACCGGACCTGCACCGTGCAGGCCAATCTCGATTTCTGCTCCGAAGCCGACATGGTGAAGAAGCTGCGGGTCTCGGTGGCGCTGCAGCCGGTCGCGACCGCTCTGTTCGCCAACTCGCCGTTCACCGAAGGCAGGCCGAACGGTTTTGTGTCGTTCCGCGCCGAGATCTGGCGCGACACCGACACTGCGCGCGCCGGCATGATTCCCTGGGCGTTCGAGGACGGCATGGGCTTCGAGCGCTGGGTCGATTACGCGCTCGACGTGCCGATGTATTTCGTCAAGCGCGGCGAGACCTATATCGATGTCGCCGGCTCCTCGTTCCGCGATTTTTTCGAAGGCCGCAACGATCGGATCAAGGGCGAGCGTCCGACGCTGTCGGACTGGGCCAATCATCTGTCGACGATTTTCCCCGAGGTGCGGCTCAAGCGTTATCTGGAGATGCGCGGTGCCGACGGCGTGCCGCTCGGCCTGTTGCCGGCGCTGCCCGCGTTTTGGGCCGGACTGCTCTATGACGATGTCAGTCTCGATGCGGCGTGGGAGATCGTCAGGCACTGGACCGCGGACGAACGGCAGGCGATGCGCGATGCGGTGCCGGCTCTCGGCTTCAAGGCGATGATCGGCAACCGCTCCGTGCTCGAAGTCGCGCGCGAATGTCTGGCGCTGGCGCGCGCCGGATTGCAGCGCCGCGGGCGCTACGATTATTTCGGCCGCGACGAGACCCACTTCCTCGATCCGCTCGATCGTCTCGCCGACGAAGGCCGCACCCAGGCCGAAATCATGCTCGCCAGGTTCAATGGCGAATGGGCCGGTTCCGTCGAGCCGGTCTATACCGACTACGCGATGTAGAGCACGCATTGTCTCTGCGGCGTTGGCTGCAGCGCGCGGTCATCAAGCAAACTTGTTCCGCATTCACGCGCCGTTCATCTGCCATACAGGAAGCCGCCGCTTGAATGCCAGATGGCGCCCGGCCGTTCTGCATTCGCATTGGAATCACTGGACATTTTGCATGACCGGACATCGCATTCCGCCATTCTTGTTTGGTCAGGCCTCATGCGGTCGGGCACGATTCGGCCGTATGTTGCGCGATCGGCATTTTGTGTTTGCGGCGCGTGCATCGATGGGTGTGCTGCTGGCGCTGATCCTGATCTGCGCTGCGCTGCCATCGTCCGCTTTCGCACAGGCGAATTTCGACCGGCCCGGCGGCGACTATGCCCATTCGAAGGTGCCGTCCGGCGATCCGGCGGTGTGCGCGCTGACCTGCGAGCGCGACAAGAAATGCCGGGCGTGGAGTTTCAGCTATCCGGTGCCCAACAGCGAAGGCGCGCTGTGCTGGCTGAAGAACGTGGTGCCGCCGCGCGAGGTGAACAATTGCTGCGTCTCCGGCGTGCGTGGCGCTGGCGTGGTCGAGACGCGCAACCGGCGGGTCGAGATCGCGACCGATCGCTATGGCGGCGACTATCGCAGCGTCACGGTGCCGGCGGACGGGCAGGGCGATCATTGCAAGGAGGTCTGCGAAGCCGACAACCGGTGCCGGGCGTGGACCTATGCGCGTCCCGGCTATGCCGGACGCGACGCGCGCTGCTTTCTCAAGGACCACGTCAAGCCGCCGCGCCGCAAGCCGGGCTTCGTCTCGGGCGTGGTGCGGTAAGATGACATGTAATGATGATTTAATACGCAGTTCATTGTGATTTCATATGGCGTGAAATCACTGCACCGTACTGAACGAACGCGCCAGCCGCAGCCCCGACAGCCAGGTCCACACCGGCTGCCGTTTCGTCGCGATGTCCCATGAGCCGACAATGGTATCGACCCGGCCGACCAGATCGTCGACCGGCAGCAGCCCGACGCCGCCTTGCGCCACCGGCACGCGGCTGTCGGCGGAATTGTCGCGATTGTCGCCGAGCACGAACAGTTTCCCCTCGGGCACGACGACATCCGGCGTGTTGTCGAGCACGCCATGCGTGCGCAGCTTGAAGATGGTGTGGGTGCGTCCGCCCGGCAGCGTCTCGATATAGCGCGCGGCCGGCGTGAGATGGCCTTCGCCGTCCTCGGCATCGCCATAACCGTCGGCACGCAGCCCGACCGCTTCACCATTGATGAAAAGACGGCCGTTGCGCATCTGGACATGATCGCCGGGCAGCCCGACCACGCGCTTCACCCACGCCTGCGAGGTGTCGCCGGGCCAGCGAAACACCACGATGTCGCCGCGCGCCGGCAGGCTGCCGAAGATGCGTCCGCTTTCCGGCAGCGCGATATTGATCGGCAGCGATGCGGTGCTGTAGCCATAGGGATATTTGGTGGCGAGCAGCGCATCGCCGATCAAAAGCGTCGGCTCCATCGAGCCCGACGGCACATAGAACGGCTCGGCCAGCGCGCCCTTCGCCGCCATCACGATGGCGAAGGCCGCGATCACTTCCGCGATCGCGCGCGACCATGAGCGTGGCGCGGCTTTGCTGGCCGGACGTTGTTCGCTCATGCGCCGGTGCCTCCGACCGTGATGCGGTCCATGCGCAGCGTCGGCTGGCCGACGCCGACCGGCACGCCCTGTCCATTCTTGCCGCAGGTGCCGATGCCGGCATCGAGTTCGAGATCGTTGCCGATCATGGTGACGCGGTGCAGGTCGGTCGGCCCGTTGCCGATCAGCATCGCGCCTTTCAGCGGTGCGCCGAGCTTGCCGTTCTCGATGCGATAGGCCTCGGTGCACTGGAAAACGTATTTGCCCGAAGTGATGTCGACCTGGCCGCCGCCGAAATTGGCGGCGTAGATGCCGTTTTTCACCGACGCGAGAATTTCCGCCGGATCGCGCTCGCCCGCCAGCATGTAGGTGTTGGTCATGCGCGGCATCGGCACATGCGCATAGCTTTCGCGCCGTCCGTTGCCGGTCGGCTTCATGTTCATCAGCCGCGCGTTCTGGCGATCCTGCATATAGCCGACAAGAATGCCGTCCTCGATCAGCACGGTTTTGTTGGTCGGCGTGCCTTCATCGTCGATCGACAGCGAGCCGCGCCGTGCGGCGATGGTGCCGTCATCGACCACGGTGACGCCTTTCGCCGCGACCTGCTGGCCCATCAATCCGGCAAAGGCTGAGGTCTGCTTACGGTTGAAATCGCCTTCGAGTCCGTGGCCGACTGCTTCATGCAGCATCACGCCGGGCCAGCCGGGTCCGAGCACCACGTCCATCTCACCGGCAGGGGCCGGCACGGATTCCAGATTGACCATCGCCTGACGGATCGCGCCGTCCGCCGCCGAGCGCCACGCCTTGGTTTCGATGAAACGCGCGTAGCCTTCGCGGCCGCCATAGCCATGGCTGCCGGTCTCCTGCCGATCGCCGGAGCCTGCGACGACAGAGACGTTGATGCGCACCAGCGGGCGGATGTCGCGATAGCTCTCGCCATCGGGACGCAGGATTTCGACCACCTGCCAGGTGGCGCCGAGGCTGACCGAGACCTGCCGCACGCGCGGATCTTTCGCGCGCACATAGGCGTCGATTTCGGCGAGCAGTTTGACCTTGGTTTCGAATGCTGGACCGTCGAGCGGATTTTCATCGCCATAGAGCCGCACATTGGTGCGCGCCGGCGCCGCGGCGAAGCTGCCGGCATAGCCGCCGCGCACGGCATGCACTGCATCGGCAGCGCGAATCAGCGCCGGCAGCGAGATATCGGAGGAGTGCGCGTAGCCGACCGCATCGTTCTTGACTGCACGCAGGCCGAAGCCCTGCGCGGTGTCGTAGGTCGCCTGCTTGAGGCGACCGTTGTCGAACATCAGCCCTTCGGACTGGCGATATTCGAGAAACAATTCGCCGTCATCGGCGCCATCGAGACCGCGGATGATCTCTTTGCGGACATCGTCGCGGTCGAGGCCCGCCCGATCGATCAGAGAGGTGGGCGCGGATTGCTCGGGTGACGGATTGCTCATGGAAACTCCGGAAACATGCGGGGCGGTGCCCATCCTGATCCGGAACATAGGCACGATTGTGCCGAAGGGCGAGAGCGCAGGTCCGCGAAACCGCCTCGCGCCGCGCTTAAGGCAGTTTGTCATAGCCGTCGCCGAGCCCCTTGAGGCTGAGCGGGAAGCCGATGCCCTCCTCGGGAGTCTCGAAGATAATGAAAGTCGCGGTTTTGGCGCTGCGGAGCTGGCCGAGCAGCGAATCATCCATCACGATTTCCGCGACACAGCCATTGGGCAGACAGCGGACGAAGCCGGCGCGGCCGACATCCTTGTCGTCCAGCTTGAGCCCGAGGCCGGAGGGCAGCAGCACGCCGAGCGGCGCAACCACGCGCATCAGCTTGCTTTTCTGATCCGCGGTCTTGAGGATGATGACGGTCAGGCCGGCGTTGGAACGATCTTCCGCCACCACGCTCTGGATCAGGGCGCATTGCTCGTTCTGGGCACCGGCGGGCGTGTCGCAACGGATCTGCCAGTCGCCGTAGACCGCCTTGACCGCGCCCTGCGCGTGCGCAGACGGCGCCAGTCCGGCGAAAAGCGCTGCAATCGCAACGAAAATCCCCAAAATCGCGACCGATTTGCCGGAAAAGGCCGATATTGTCCGCAAGAGTGTTCCCGGTGCCCTGGCCATGCTGCGGTTCAGATCCTCACAATGCGTCATTGATCCCTCGATCATATCAGCCGCGAAGCGCACTGAACGGCAATGTCGGCCTCTTGAAGGCGGTCTTTTGGCGGGCTGTCATCGGCAGGCCCTGCGAATCGGCCCCGCCGCTGGCGTTCCTGCCTGTGGGTACATCCGGCAATCCTCATGTCAAGCATTTGTCCGCCCGATAGGACGGTCGTTTTTTGGCCGTTCTGACCGGGATTTTCTGCAAACATGACCCTTCATTACATACATTGCGGGACGCGTGGAATTATGGTTTGAGAAGCGGGAATTCGACGCGTTCTAACTGGTCTGACAGGGCTGGAGTGGAGTGGCGGCGGGATGAAGGCCAGGATCTGCCGAGAGCGGATTGCTGGGGGACATACAGGGAGCGTGAGCGGCATGAAGATGTCGAAGGGCCGGATGAGCCGCCGGATTTTGGGATTTGCGGTCGGCGCAGGCATGATGATCGCGGCAGGAGCTGCTTTTGCCGGAATGGGGCAGCCCACGCCCTGGGAATATACGCTGCAACACTCCGCATCGCCGGTGATGGACAGCGTCAACTGGGTGCACAACTTCCTGCTCTGGATCATCAGCTCGATCACCATCTTCGTGATGATCCTGCTGGTCGTGGTCATGGTCAAATTCAACGCCAAGGCCAACCCCGTCCCCTCCAAGACCACCCACAACACGCTGATCGAGGTGATCTGGACCATCGTGCCGGTCCTGATTCTGGTTGCGATCGCGGTGCCGTCGTTCCGCCTGCTGTTCGAGCAGCTCGACATTCCGAAGTCGGACCTCACCATCAAGGTGACCGGCAAGCAGTGGTACTGGACCTATTCCTATCCGGATCACGGCAAGTTCGAATTCGATTCCTTGATGGCGACCGACAAGCAGCCGCGCCTGCTTGCGGTGGATAACGAGATCGTGGTTCCGGTGAACAAGGTGGTGCGTGTTCAGGTCACCGGCGCCGACGTCATCCACTCGTTCGCGGTGCCGTCCTTCGGCATCAAGATCGACGCGATCCCCGGCCGCCTGAACGAGACCTGGTTCAAGGCCACCAAGGAAGGCATGTTCTACGGCCAGTGCTCCGAGCTGTGCGGCAAGGATCACGCCTTCATGCCGATCGCGGTTCGCGTCGTCAGCGATCAGGAATTCGCCACCTGGGTTGAGGGCGCCAAGAAAAAGTTCGCATCCGCGCCGGCGAACTCTTTCGCATCACTTGAGACGGCTGCGCGCTAAGCGAGCGGCTGGCGCGCATCGCGCGAACGCCAAAAGGTTCGGACTGCGAAGTTCAGAGGATTTAGAAAATGGCTACCAACGCTGCAACTCATTCACCAGCCGATCATGCCCATGACGATCATGCGCATGATCACCCGACAGGCTGGCGCCGTTATCTGTATTCGACGAACCATAAGGACATCGGCACGATGTACCTTATCTTCGCGCTGGTCTCGGGCATCATCGGCGGTCTCATGTCGGTCGCCATCCGCATGGAGCTGATGTATCCGGGCGTGCAGTTCTTCCATGAGGCGCACACCTACAACGTGTTCGTGTCCAACCACGGACTCATCATGATCTTCTTCATGGTGATGCCGGCGATGATCGGCGGGTTCGGCAACTGGT
>CAYLLZ010000008.1:0-147536 GCA_964384815.1 uncultured Afipia sp.
CCCACATCCATATCATCCTGCGCGGCCGCACCGACGACGGCCAGGACCTCGTGATTTCCCGCGACTACATCAATGAAGGAATGCGCGCCCGCGCGCAGGATCTCGTCACCCAGGAGCTTGGCCAGCGCACCGATCTGGAGATCAACCGCAATCTGGAGCGGCAGGTCGAGGCCGAACGCTGGACGCAGCTCGACCGCCAGCTTGTCCGCGACGCGGGCAAGACGGGCATCATCGACCTCGCGCCGCAGCCTGGCCAGCAGCCTGACGAATTTCATGCGCTGAAGGTCGGCAGGCTGCGCACCCTCGAAATCCGGGGGCTGGCCGGACAGGTCGGACACCAGCAATGGTTCATCAAGGCCGAGGCCGAATCCACGCTTCGCGAACTCGGCGAGCGCGGCGACATCATCAAGCGGATGCACCGTGCGCTGACCGAGCGCGGCATCGAACGCGGCTCGGCAAGCTATGTCCTCGCCGGCGAGAGCCTCGACGTTCCCGTCATCGGCCGTCTGGTCGAGCGCGGCCTTGACGACGAACTGAAGGGAACGGCCTACGCCGTGGTCGACGGCGTGGACGGCCGCACCCATCACATCAGGCTGCCGCATCTCGACGCCACCGGCGACAGCCCGCCGGGATCGATTGTGGAGCTGCGCGCCTACGAGGACGCGAAAGGCGATCGCCGTGTCGCGCTCGCCGTCCGCTCCGACCTCGATCTCCAGCATCAGGTGAGCGCCACAGGCGCGACCTGGCTCGACCGGCAATCCATCGCCCGCGAACCCGTCGCCATGTCGGACGGCGGCTTCGGCGCGGAAGTGCGCGACGCGATGCGGCAACGCGCGGAGCATCTGGTCGGCGAAGGTCTCGCCGAGCAGCAGGGCCGCCGCGTCATCTTCAACCGCAACCTGATCGAGACGCTTCGCCGCCGCGAAGTCGATGCCGTGGCGGGCCAGCTCGCGAAGGAGACCGGCCAGCCGTTCAAGCCGGCCGAAAGCGGCGAATATGTCGCCGGCACCTATCGTCAGCGTCTGACGCTCGCCTCCGGCCGCTTCGCCATGATCGACGACGGCCTCGGCTTCCAGCTCGTGCCCTGGTCGCCATCCCTCGAAAAACAACTCGGCCGCCATGTCTCCGGCGTCGCCCGCGACGGCGGCGTCGTCGATTGGGATTTCGGCCGCAAGCGCGGGCTCGGCCTCTAGCTTCAACAGAGAAGGAACATCGCAATGTCCGCGACCAAAATCCTCTGGGGACAGATCCTGATCGTCTTCCTCATCGTCCTCTCCACCACCTGGGGCGCGACCGAATATGTCGCCTGGAAGCTCGGGTTTCAGGCGCAGCTCGGGCCGCCCTGGTTCATCCTGTTCGGCTGGCCGATCTACCATCCGCCCGCCTTCTTCTGGTGGTGGTTTTCCTACGACGCCTATGCGCCCGAGATTTTCACCGAGGGCGCGTTCATCGCCGCATCCGGCGGCTTCATCGCCATCGCCGTCGCCATCGGCATGTCGGTCTGGCGGGCGCGCGAGGCCAAGGACGCCGCGACCTATGGCTCGGCGCGCTGGGCCGGGAAGGACGAGGTGAAGGCCGCGGGGCTGCTCGATCCCGATGGCGTCGTGCTCGGCCGCTACGAGCGTGAGTATCTGCGCCATGACGGGCCGGAGCATGTGCTGTGCTTCGCCCCAACGCGATCGGGCAAAGGCGTCGGCCTTGTGGTGCCCTCGCTCCTGACCTGGCCGGGCTCGGCCATCGTCCACGACATCAAGGGCGAGAACTGGACGCTGACATCCGGTTTCCGCTCGCATCACGGCCGCGTGCTGCTCTTCGATCCGACCAATCCGAAATCATCGGCCTACAATCCCTTGCTCGAGGTGCGGCGCGGCGAGTGGGAAGTGCGCGACGTGCAGAACATCGCCGACATCCTCGTCGATCCCGAAGGGAGCCTCGACAAGCGCAATCACTGGGAAAAGACCTCCCATTCGCTGCTCGTCGGCGCGATCCTGCATGTCCTCTATGCCGGGGACGACAAGACACTCGCCG
This sequence comes from uncultured Afipia sp., assembly GCA_964384815.1. GTDB lineage: Bacteria > Pseudomonadota > Alphaproteobacteria > Rhizobiales > Xanthobacteraceae > Afipia. The sequence continues at coordinate 2,029 of CAYLLZ010000008.1, forward strand.
GCGTCGCCGCTTTCCTCTCCGATCCGAAGCGCCCGATCGAGTCGACGCTTGCCGCGATGATGACGACCAGCCATCTCGGTGAAGCGGGGCCGCACCCCGTCATCGCCAGCGCCGCGCGCGAGCTGCTCAACAAATCCGACAATGAACGTTCCGGCGTGCTCTCCACCGCCATGTCGTTTCTCGGCCTCTATCGCGATCCCGTCGTGGCCGAGGTGACGCGGCGCTGCGATTGGCGGATCGCCGACATGGTGGGCGAAAAGCTCCCGACCTCGCTCTACCTGGTCGTGCCCCCATCCGACATCAATCGGACCAAGCCGCTGATCCGTCTCATCCTCAATCAGATCGGCCGCCGCCTGACCGAAGACCTGCAGGCGAAGGGCGATCGTCACCGGCTGCTCCTGATGCTCGACGAGTTTCCGGCGCTCGGGCGGCTCGACTTCTTCGAGAGCGCGCTGGCCTTCATGGCGGGCTACGGCCTCAAAGCCTTCCTGATCGCGCAGTCGCTCAACCAGATCGAAAAGGCATACGGCCCGAACAACTCCATTCTCGACAACTGCCACGTCAGGGTCAGCTTCGCCACGAACGACGAGCGCACCGCGAAGCGCGTGTCCGACGCGCTCGGCACCGCGACCGAAATGAAGGCGATGAAGAACTATGCCGGGCATCGACTGTCGCCCTGGCTCGGCCATCTGATGGTCTCGCGCTCGGAGACCGCCCGCCAGTTGCTGACGCCCGGCGAGATCATGCAGCTTCCGCCGAGCGACGAAATCGTCATGGTCGCCGGCATACCGCCGATCCGGGCGAAGAAGGCGCGCTACTATGAGGACGCCCGTTTCCGCGAGCGCCTGCTGTCGCCGCCCGAACTGGAACGTCCCGACAAGCCTCGCCCCGACGACTGGAGCAGCCTGCCGGTCCCGGCGCGGCCGGAGGCGCTGGACGCGCAGGCACCCTGCGGATCGGTCGACGAAGACACCACCGATTCCGAGCGCCGGCTGCAACCCGAACTCAGCCGCGCCAAGCCGGTGGAAAAGAAAGAACCCATCGCCAACGAGTTCGAGATCGAGCTTCCCGACGACGCCGACGAGGACGCCATGCGCAATCGGCGGATGATCCGTCAGGTTCAGGGCATCGCGCGCCAGGTGTCGCTTGACCCCAATGACGGCATCGACCTGTGAGCGCCATGGCCAGCCATCGGAAAAAATCGAAGTTCACCGTCTATCTCGACCCCGACGTGACGCAGGCGCTGGCGGATTTCGCCGCGCGCCGGGATCAATCGCAGTCCATGGTCGCCGAGGCCGCCATCGCGTCGTTCCTGTCGCCGGACGATGCCGAGCGGCGCGAGGCCGTGGTCGCCAAGCGCCTTGACCAGATCGACCGCCGCATGACCCGCATGGAGCGGGACATCGGCATCGCGGTCGAAACCCTCGCGGTGTTCATCCGCTTCTGGATCACCACCACGCCAGCCTTGCCGGAGCCTGCCGCGCAGGCCGCGCGCGCCAAGTCGGCCGAACGGTATGAGGCGTTCATCACCGCGCTCGGCCGGCGTCTCGTCAAGGGTCCGAAGCTGCGACAGGAGATCCCCGAAGACGTCTCCGAGTCGGAGCCGTGACGATCTCGCGCGTCATCTGGTGAGCCCGGCGACGGCATCAAGATCGAGGCTCCACCGCCGTTCTCCTGTATTTGCACGCCACGCTACTACTACGACCGATACTTGTTGAACCGGCCCGATTTCGGGCTCTTTTAATCGACCCCATTCCGGGGACTGTCTGTTGCGCCTCGTGAGGAAACGGGGCCGACATGACCACTTCACACCAGAAACCGGAGGCGATCCAGCGCGGCGCGCGGATGCTGCGCACGGCGCTCGGTCCCGCCATTGCACGCTTTCTGGAAGACCCCGCCGTCGTCGAGGTGATGCTGAATCCGGACGGGCGCATCTGGATCGATCGCCTGTCCGAAGGACTGGCCGATACGGGTGAGAAGCTGTCGGCCGCCGATGGCGAACGCATCGTGCGTCTGGTCGCCCACCATGTCGGCGCCGAGGTTCACGCCCGAAGCCCGCGCGTCTCGGCCGAGCTGCCCGAGACGGGGGAGCGGTTCGAGGGCTTGTTACCGCCCGTCGTCGCCGCGCCCGCTTTCGCGATCCGCAAGCCCGCGGTCGCCGTGTTCACGCTCGACGACTATGTCGCCGCCGGGATCATGTCGGCGGACCAGGCCGTGACGTTGCGCGCGGCCGTCGCGGCGCGCGCCAACATTCTCGTCGCGGGCGGCACCTCGACCGGCAAGACCACGCTGACCAACGCGCTGCTGGCCGAAGTCGCCAAGAGCGCCGATCGCGTCGTCATCATCGAGGACACGCGCGAACTCCAGTGCGCCGCGCCCAACCTCGTTTCCATGCGGACCAAGGAAGGCGTCGCCACGCTCTCCGATCTCGTGCGGTCCTCGCTGCGCCTGCGCCCCGACCGCATCCCCATCGGCGAGGTGCGCGGCTCCGAGGCGCTGGACCTCCTCAAAGCCTGGGGCACCGGCCATCCCGGCGGCATAGGCACGATCCACGCCGGCACCGGCATTGGCGCGCTGCGCCGCCTCGAACAGCTCATACAAGAGGCCGTCGTCACCGTCCCGCGCGCGCTGATCGCCGAGACGATCGACCTTGTGGCCGTCCTTTCCGGCCGCGGCTCCGCGCGCCGGCTCGCCGAACTCGCCCGTGTCGAAGGGCTCGGCCCGGACGGGGATTACCGCATCAGCCCCGCAACCCTCACCAACGCTGGAGATCATTCATGATCCGCATCCCCATGCGCGTCCGTCGCACCGTCGCGACCGTCGCCGCCGTCGCCTATGTCAACCTCGTCCTGGCGCCCGCCGCCCACGCCTCCGGCTCCTCGATGCCGTGGGAAGCGCCGCTCCAGAAAATCCTTCAGTCGATCGAGGGGCCGGTCGCGAAAATCGTCGCGGTCATCATCATCATCGCGACGGGCCTGGCGCTCGCCTTCGGCGATACGTCGGGCGGCTTCCGCAAGCTGATCCAGATCGTCTTCGGCCTGTCGATCGCCTTTGCGGCCAGCTCGTTCTTCCTGTCGTTCTTCTCGTTCGGCGGCGGGGCGCTCGTCTGATGGCCGTCGCCTTCGAGCAACTCGATGTGCCGGGATTCACCGTCCCGGTTCACCGCGCGCTGACCGAGCACATCCTGCTCGGCGGTGCGCCGCGCTCCATCGCGATCCTCAACGGGACGCTGGCCGGCGCCGTGGGCCTCGGCCTGCGCCTCTGGCTGGTCGGCATCGCCATCTGGGCCATCGGCCATGTCGCTGCCGTGTGGGCCGCCAAGCGCGATCCCCAATTCGTCGAGGTCGTCCGACGCCATCTGCGCGTCCCGGCTTTTCTCGCGGTCTGAGGGGCATCGCCATGATGAATCTTTCCGAATATCGCCGCACAGCAGCCCGCCTTGCCGATTTCCTGCCATGGGCCGCCTTGGTCGGCCCCGGCGTCGTCGTGAACAAGGACGGCTCGTTCCAGCGCACGGCGCGCTTTCGCGGCCCCGATCTCGATAGCGCTGTCGCGGCCGAGCTGGTTGCCGTCGCCGGCCGCATCAACAACGCCTTCCGCCGTCTCGGCTCCGGCTGGAGCATCTTCGTCGAAGCGCAGCGCCAGGAAGCCGCCACCTATCCGGCGAGCGTGTGTCCCGATCCGGCGTCCGGCCTGGTCGAAGAGGAACGCAAGGCCGACTTCGAGGAAGCCGGCATCCATTTCGTGTCGGACTATTTCCTGACCATCCTCTATCTGCCGCCGGCCGAGGACGGCGCCCGCGCCGAGACATGGCTTTATGAGGGCCGCGAGCAATCGGGCGTCGATCCCCATGAAGTCATGCGCGCCTTCATCGACCGCACCGATCGCGTGCTCGCGCTGCTCGACGGCTTCATGCCCGAATGCGGCTGGCTCGATGACAGCGAGACGCTGACCTTCCTTCATTCCTGCGTCTCGACCAAACGCCATCGCGTCCGCGTTCCCGAAACGCCGATCTATCTCGACGCGCTGCTGGCCGACCAGCCGCTGACCGGCGGCCTGGAGCCGCGCCTTGGCGACCAGCATCTGCGCGTCCTCACCGTCATCGGCTTTCCGACCGCGACGACGCCCGGCCTGCTCGACGATCTCAACCGGCTCGCGTTCCCGTATCGCTGGTCGACCCGCGCGATCCTGCTCGACAAGACCGACGCCACCAAGCTGCTGACCAAGATCAGGCGGCAATGGTTCGCCAAGCGCAAGTCGATCGCCGCCATCCTCAAGGAAGTTCTGACCAACGAAGCCTCTGCGCTGGTCGACACCGATGCGTCCAACAAGGCGGCCGACGCCGACCTGGCCTTGCAGGAGCTTGGTCAGGACGTCGCGGGCATGGCCTATGTCACCGCGACGATCGTGGTTTGGGACGCCGATTCGCGTCTCGCCGACGAGAAATTGCGGCTGGTCGAGAAGGTTATCCAGGGCCGCGATTTCACGGCAATGGTCGAGACAGTCAATGCCGTCGATGCCTGGCTCGGCTCGCTCCCCGGACATGCCTACGCCAATGTCCGCCAGCCGCCGGTCTCGACGCTCAATCTCGCCCACATGATCCCCCTGAGTGCCGTGTGGGCGGGGCCGGAGCGGGACGAGCATTTCGGTGCGCCCCCCTTGCTGTATGGCAAGACCGAAGGCTCGACCCCGTTCCGGTTATCCCTTCACGTCGGCGATGTCGGCCATACGCTGGTCGTTGGCCCGACCGGCGCGGGCAAGTCCGTGCTGCTCGCGCTGATGGCACTCCAGTTCCGGCGCTACGATCGTTCGCAGGTCTTCGCTTTCGACTTCGGCGGTTCGATCCGCGCCGCGGCCCTCGCAATGGGCGGCGACTGGCATGACCTGGGCGGCGGGTTGACCGAGGGCGACGACTTCTCCGTCTCGCTTCAGCCGCTTGCCCGTATCCACGACACCTATGAGCGCGCCTGGGCGGCCGACTGGATCGTGGCGATCCTGATGCGCGAAGGCATCGCGATCACGCCGGAAGTGAAGGAGCACCTTTGGACGGCGCTGACATCGCTGGCTTCCGCGCCGGTCGGAGAACGCACCATCACCGGCCTTGCCGTTCTGCTTCAATCGAACGATCTCAAGCAGGCGCTGCGACCGTATTGCGTCGGCGGTCCCTACGGCCGGTTGCTCGACGCTGAATCCGAACATCTCGGCAGTTCGGAAGTGCAGGCGTTCGAGATCGAGGGCCTGGTCGGCACCGGCGCGGCGCCTGCCGTGCTGTCCTATCTCTTCCACCGCATCGGCGACCGGCTCGACGGACGGCCGACCTTGCTCATCATCGACGAGGGCTGGCTGGCGCTGGACGATGAAGGCTTCGCCGGCCAGCTCCGCGAATGGCTGAAGACGCTCAGAAAAAAGAACGCCAGCGTCATCTTCGCCACGCAGTCGCTGTCCGACATCGATAATTCCAGCATCGCGCCGGCGATCATCGAAAGTTGCCCAACGCGGCTGCTGCTGCCGAACGAACGCGCGATCGAACCGCAGATCACAGCCATTTATCGCCGCTTCGGCTTGAACGACAGGCAGATCGAAATCCTCGCGCGGGCGACACCCAAGCGGGATTATTACTGCCAGTCGCGGCGTGGCAACCGCCTCTTCGAGCTGGGCCTGAGCGAAGTCGGCCTCGCGCTCTGCGCCGCCTCCTCGAAATCCGACCAGACCCTGATCGCCAATCTCGTCGCCGAGCACGGCCGCGACGGCTTCCTCGCCGCGTGGCTGCGCGCCCGCGACGTGGGTTGGGCGGCCGACCTCATTCCGACTTTCGAGATCCCCCAAGCAACCAAGGAGTCCTGACCATGATTACCCTTCGTTTCCGCTCGCGCGCCATGGCGCTTGCCGCGACCATCCTGGCGGCCGCGCCGCTCGCGCTCTCCCCGATGGTGGCAACGCCCGCGCACGCCATCATCGTCTTCGATCCCTCCAACTATGCGCAAAACGTCCTGACCGCCGCGCGCACGCTGGAGCAGATCACCCACCAGATCACCTCGCTTCAGAATGAAGCGCAGATGCTCATCAACCAGGCGCGCAATCTGGCGAGTTTGCCCTACTCGGCGCTCCAGCAGCTCCAGCAGAACGTGCAACGCACCCAGCAGCTTCTCAGCCAAGCTCAGGGCATCGCGTTCAACGTCCAGCAGATCGACCAGATGTTTGCCCAGAAATACGGCAACGTCTCCATGTCGACGACCGACAAGCAGATGGTCGCCGACGCCCGCTCGCGCTGGCAGAACACCGTCGGCGGACTTCAGGACGCGATGCGCGTGCAGGCCGGCGTCGTCTCCAACATCGACACCAACCGCACGCAGATGTCGGCGCTGGTCAGCCAGAGCCAGGGTGCGACCGGCGCGCTTCAGGCGACGCAGGCCGGCAATCAGATCCTCGCCCTGCAATCGCAGCAGCTTTCCGATCTCGTGGCGCTGCTCGCCTCCAACGGCCGCGCCAGCGCACTCACCGAGGCCGAACGCACCGCGGCCGCCGAACAGGGCCGCGAACAGCGCCGCCGCTTCCTGACGCCGGGCTCGGGCTACCAGCCCGGCAACGCCCAGATGTTCAACAGCGGCAAGTAAGCGCCGGAAAGGAGCAGGCTCATGGACGGCAAGTTGCTGGCCCGGCTGGGCGCTATCGTGTTCGTCGCCGTCGCCATCACGGTGACGGTGATCGAGCTCAACCGCAAGCAGGACGCGCCGGCCTCGCCGTCGACCCGTCAGCTTCAGCCCGAAGGCGATCCGTTGCGCGAAAGCCAGCGCCGGTGCCAGCAACTTGGGGCAACGGCCGCGAACGATGCGGAATGTCTGCGCGTCTGGGCAGAAACCCGCGACCGCTTTCTCGGCCACGCGCCCGCGCGGGTCGCACCGGCGGCGCCCGCCACAGCGGAAGGGCGATGAGCCATGGGCGGCGCAGGCGTCATCGACAGTTTCCTCGGCGTATTCACCAAATACATCGACTCGGGCTTTGGCCTTCTTTCCGGCGAAGTCGCGTTCATTGCGACCACATTGATCGTGATCGACGTGACGCTCGCCGCCCTGTTCTGGTCATGGGCCGGCGATGACGACGTCATCGCGCGCCTCGTCAAGAAGACGCTGTTCGTCGGCGTCTTCGCCTATCTCATCGGCAACTGGAACAACCTTGCGAAGATCGTCTTCGACAGCTTCGCCGGGCTTGGCCTGAAGGCGAGCGGCACGGGCTTTTCGGCCGCCGACCTGATGCGCCCCGGCAAGGTCGCGCAGACCGGCCTCGATGCCGCCCGGCCGCTGCTTGAAGCGATCTCGCCGCTGATGGGCTGGATCTCGGTGTTCGAGAACCTGATCCAGATCGTGTGCCTGCTATTTGCCTGGGCGCTCGTTATCCTTGCCTTCTTCATCCTTGCGATCCAGCTCTTCGTCACCCTGATTGAGTTCAAGCTGGCGACGCTCGCCGGATTCGTCCTCATTCCGTTCGGCCTCTTTGGCAAGACCGCCTTCATGGCCGAGCGTGTGCTTGGCAACGTCATTTCCAGCGGCATCAAGGTTCTGGTGCTCGCCGTCATCATCGGGATCGGCTCGACGCTCTTCGGCGAGTTCACCAAGGGCTTCGGCGGCACGACGCCGACCGTCGATGACGCCATGGCGATCGTGCTCGCCGCTCTCTCGTTGCTCGGTCTCGGCATCTTCGGTCCCGGCATCGCCAACGGACTCGTCTCGGGCGGTCCCCAGCTCGGCGCGGGCGCGGCCGTGGGTACTGGCCTTGCCGTCGGCGGCGCGGCCCTTGCGGCAGGTGGTGCGGCAGGTCTCGCCATCAAAGGCGGATCGGCGGCGCTCTCCGGTGGCGCTGCCGTTGCACGCGGCGGCGCGACCGCGGCAGGTGCGGCATCGGCCGCCTATTCGCTCGGCTCCGTAGGGCAGTCCGGCGCTGCAGGCGTCGCCTCCGGCATGGGCGGCGTTGCCCGCGCCGCAGGCTCCGCAGCCGTCTCGCCGCTGAAGCGCGTTGCGGCGCGCGCCTCCGAAAGCATGAAGTCCAGCTTCTCGGATGGCGCGAAGGCCGGCTTCGGCGCGACCGGCGGTTCCTCGACCTTGGGAACGGTCGGCGGTGAGGCCGCCGAGGCCGCGTCCACGCCGGCAGCCGCCGCGGGCGGCGCCCCGGATTGGGCCAAGCGCATGAAGCGCGGCCAGCATCTTTCACACGGCGTCAGCGCCGCCGCCCACGCCGTCCGTTCCGGCGACAGCCATGGCTCCGGTTCTTCCGTCAACCTCTCTGAAAGCGACTGTTCATGAACATCTTCAAGCGACCCGCCGTGCATTACGGCAAGACACCCGAACCCGAGACGCCTTACCAGAAGGCCGCCCAGGTCTGGGACGACCGCATCGGATCGGCCCGCGTACAGGCAAAAAACTGGCGCTATATGGCCTTCGGCTCGCTCATTCTCTCCGCGGGCTTCGCCGGCGCGCTGGTCATTCAGTCGGCGCGCGGAACCGTCGTGCCCTGGGTGGTGCAGGTCGACAAGCTCGGCCAGGCGCAGAGTATCGCGCCGGCCACCGCCGACTATCGCCCGACCGATCCGCAGATCGCCTGGCATCTGGCCCGCTTCATCGAGCAGGTCCGCTCGATCCCGGCCGATCCGATCATCGTGCGCCAGAACTGGCTTCGTGCCTACGAATGGACCACTGACCGCGGCGCGGGCGCGCTCAACGACTATGCCCGCACCAACGACCCCTTCACCAAGGTCGGCAGGCAGCAGATCGCCGTCGACGTCTCCAGCGTCATCCGCGCCTCGCCGGATTCGTTCCGCGTCGCCTGGACAGAGCGGCACTTCGAGAACGGCGCGCTTGCGAGGACGGAGCGGTGGACGGCGATCTTGACCATCACCCTCCAGCCGCCCCGAGACGCCGAGCGGCTGAAAGCCAATCCGCTCGGCATCTATGTCAACGCCATCAACTGGTCTCGGGAGATGAGCCAATGAGCCCGGCTATCCGTAGATCCGCAGCCACAGCGCTGATGCTGTCCGCGACGGTGCTGGCGGGTTGCGCCAGCATGACGAAACCTCCGGCGATCAGCTACGACGCCAGCGTGCCGCCTCTGCCGGCCATTCCCGCCGCCGTCACCGATGACCGGCCGAAGCCGGTGCTGATCCCGCCGGCCTGGACGGTCGCACGCGGCGGCGAGACAGCCGGCACCCCGACCGGCCGCGTCGAGAACGCCAATGCCGCGGCCCGCGTACAGCCGCGCCGCGAGGGCTATTACAACGCCATCCAGATCTATCCGTGGTCGGAAGGCGCGCTCTATCAAGTCTATGCCGTTCCCGGCCAGATCACCGACATCGCACTGGAGCCGGGCGAAAGCCTGACCGGCGCGGGACCGATCGCCGCCGGCGACACGGCGCGCTGGATTATCGGCGATACCGAGAGCGGTTCCGGCGTCACACGTCGCGTCCACATCCTCGTCAAGCCGACCCGGCCTGACATCACCACCAATCTCATCATCACCACCGACCGGCGCACCTACATGCTGGAACTGCGCTCCGGCGAGAAACCCTACATGCCTTCGGTCGCCTGGGCCTATCCGCAACCGCCGGCCGGCCAGCGCCAAAGCGTTCCGGCCACGCCGGTCATTCCGGCGGTGGCCGCCCGCAACTATCGCTACGGCCTGAGCGCTACCGGCAATCCGCCATGGAAGCCGATCGCCGTCTATGACGATGGCCGTCACGTCTACGTCGAGTTCCCGGCCGGCATCGTCCAGGGCGAAATGCCGCCGCTCTTCGTCATCGGTCCCGAAGGCGAAGCCCAGATCGCCAACAGCCGCATCTATCAACACATCCTGATCGTCGATCGCCTGTTTGGCGCGGCCGAGCTGCGCCTTGGGGCGGGCGGCCGCCAGCAGACCGTCAGGATCGTCCGCACCGACGGAAGGCCGCAGTCATGATCGACACCCGAACCAACGCCGCTCCCATGCGCCTGCGCGCCGAGGCGCCCCGCGTCACCCGCCTGTCCCGCAAAATGCTCGCCAGCGTCGCCGCCGTCGCCCTGGTCGGCATCGGTGGATCGCTGATCTACGCGCTCCAGACGCGCGGACCAGACGATGGCGGCACCGAGCTATATTCCACCAACAACCGCCAGACCGCCGATGTTCTCGCCGGATTGCCGAAGGACTATACCGGGCCGGTTCTGGGCCCCGCGCTTCCCGGCGATCTCGGCCGCCCGATCCTCGATGCGCAGAACAACGGCGAGCCCGTCGCCACGTTGGCGGTCCCGACGTCCGGCGTCAGCGAGGCCGAGCAGCGCCGCCGCGCCGAGGAGGAAGCCGCCCGACTCAGCACCGTCTTCTTCCAATCGCGGCAGGGATCGACGGCGGCCAGCACGGCCGGCGCAATGCCCGGCCTTGTCGGTCTCGATCTCTCGGGCGCGGACGGACAGGCCGCCACCGGACAGGACAAGCAGCTCGCTTTCCTCAACGCGGCGGCCGACCGGCGCACAGTTACGCCCGATCGCGTGACGCCACAGGCATCGCCCTTCGTGCTTCAGGCCGGCGCGGTGATCTCGGCCGCGCTGATTACCGGCATCCGCTCCGATCTTCCCGGACAGATCATCGCCCAGGTCACGGAGCCGATCTACGACAGCCCTACAGGACGTATCCTGCTCGTGCCACAGGGAACGCGGATCATCGGCCAGTATGACAACAACGTGCAATACGGGCAGCGCCGCGTGCTGCTCGTCTGGAACCGGCTCATCATGCCGAACGGCCGTTCGATCGTTCTCGAACGCCAGCCTGGGACCGACACGCAGGGCTATGCAGGGCTGGAGGATGGCGTCGATTATCATTGGTGGGATCTCGCCAAGGCCGCCGGCCTCTCGACGCTGCTTTCGGTTGGAGCCGAGCTTGCCGTCGACGATCAAGACCGGCTCCTGCGCGCCATCCGCAACGGCGGCCAGGACACGATCAACGACGCCGGACAGCAGATCGTTCGCCGCCAGCTCAACGTCACGCCGACGCTGACCATCCGGCCGGGCTTCCCGGTCAGGATTGTGGTGACGCGCGATCTTGTCCTCGAACCCTTCAGGAACTGACCATGACCAAGCTGAAACTCGCCCCCATCGCCGACGACAAGCCCATCAAGGCAACGGTGGAATTGCCCGCCGAGCTCCACCGCGATCTTGTCGCTTATGCCGAGGTGCTGGCCCGCGAGACAGGCCAGGCCGCCGCCGATCCAATTAAGCTGATCGTGCCAATGCTCGAACGGTTCATTGGAACCGATCGCGGTTTTGCAAAAGCCCGTCGCCAGATGGCGGCGGGTAAGGCCGGTGCATAGCCATCACGGCCTGTCGTTTCGACTGCACCTTCGCGATACTGATGAAACGGCGCAGCGCCGGATTATCGTTCTTTGGCGACCATACCCCGTTGAAGGGGAGAATCTCCCCGACAATGGGCCGATAGCAGATACCCGGTATCTGAGTGGCCGTCGTCGCTTCGCTGGTCACGGTGAGTCCGGCGCCGAGGCCGACCATGGTCAGCAGACTGTCGCGGCCGACAAATTGCGATTCGATCCGCGGATGCTGCCCGAGGTTGCCGACATGCTTCACGAGATAGTCGTGGATCTCCTGGCCGGGCGCTGAGTCCATCACGATGAATTTCTCATGGACGATCTCGTGCCAGCTCACCTCGTCCTTCTTGGCCAGCGCGTGCGTTTCCGGCAGCACCACGAACACGCGCTCGTTCCACAGATGATCGGCCTCGCATTGCGGCCACTCCTGCGTGCCGGTCACAAAGGCGATGTCGAGCCTGAATCGCCGGATGGCGGCGACGTGCTCGGCCGGATTTCCATCCAGCACCTGAAGCTGGACACCCTCATGCTGCTCGTGAAACGACCTGAGCAGCTCCTGCAGGAAGCCCGACGACAGCGACGAGAAGATGCCGATGCGAAGATGACCGTCCTTCACACGGCCGACCGCATCCACGATCTCGGCGCCTTCGCTGACATATCGCAGAACCTTGCGGGCCTGCGGCAGTAGCCGTTGACCCGCGATCGTGGGCAGCACGCCACCGGTATGGCGATGAAACAGCGCCGATCCGAGATTGTCTTCCAAATCCCGGATGCGGCGGCTGACGCTCGATTCCTGCACCCCAAGGGCCGCGCCCGCTTTTCGGAAGCTCCCATATTCCAGGGCCGCTACAAAATAGCGTAGCTGTCGAACATTCATCTCGATGGGTGCCTGCCTCTCAACGCCATACCGGCTGCTCTACCAGGACCGAATACGCGGCAGTCGCGGCCTTCGCGCCGCGCAGCATCGTCATGACCCGCTCATCGCGCAGTCTCCGGGCGGCTGCCGCGAGGATTTTCAAATATTCGTTGCTGCCTTCGGGGGCCGACAGCAGCAAAAACACAACATCGACCGGAAGGTCATCCACCGCATCAAAGTCGATCGGTTTCTTCAGCACCATAAGTGCCGCAAAGGATGTCTCAAGCCCCGGGACCGGCGCATGAGGCATGGCGACGCCATGGCCGATGCCGGTTGAACCCAGACGCTCGCGGCTCATTAACGCTGTATGGATCGTTTCCTCGGTCAGCCCCGTACGGGCGGCGGCATGCGCCGCCAGCTTCTTGATCAGGACGGCTTTTGTCGAGATGGATAGATCAAGGATCACGTCCTCTGGTGCGATGGCAGATGACAGGTTCATAGGGATACTCACGTTAAGTCGCCCGCCCGTAGACGAGCGCGCGCGGTCACTGCTCCGGCTCACGGAGGCGGTAACCGACACCTGTTTCAGTAAGGATATATTGCGGCTGATCGGGCGTGGCCTCGATCTTCTGCCGCAACTGGCGGACATAGACCCGCAGATACTGGACATCGGTCGAGCCGCCCCACACATGCTTGAGGATGTGCTGGTGCGTGATAACCTTGCCCGCGTGCTGCACGAGAACGCGCAGGATTTCGTATTCCTTGGGTGAGAGCTTCACCTCCTTGTCTGCGACCTTGACGATCCGCTTCACCAGGTCGACCGAGAGGTCGCCGACTTGGAATATCGGGCGTTCGCCCTGTTGCTGAAGCTTGTGCCTCAGCGCCACCCGAATGCGCGCCGCCAGCTCGCGCATCCCGAATGGTTTGGTAAGATAATCGTCGGCGCCCAGTTCCAGCGCCTTGACGATGCCCGTTTCATCGGTCCGGCTGGAGAGGACGACTATCGGCAGCTCGACAAGTTCGGCACGCCACCTCTCAAGAAGGTCATGTCCTGAGATATCTGGCAGCCCAAGATCGAGCAGGATCAGATCGGGCTTCTCCTCTGTGATGAGCGCGGCGGCTTCCTCGCCGTTTACAGCCTCGACCATAGCGTAGCCCTCGGCCGTCAGCCCAACGCGCAGGAGTTTCCTGATCGGCGGCTCGTCATCTACGACGAGAATCTTGACTACTGACGTATTCATATCCTTCCTTCCAAAGTCGATGGCTCCGGTCCGATCTGAAACCGCAGCGTGAAAATGGCGCCGGGTCTGTCAGCCCGATTGGTTGCGAAAATCGTCCCGCCCATCGCCTCGACAAATCCCTTGCAGATAGACAGACCAAGCCCCGTCCCAGCCTGGACGTGGTCCTTCTTCCGGACGCGATAGAAACTGTCGAAAATTCTCGTCAGGTCGTCAGAGGGAATGCCGGGCCCTTCATCGACGATCTGCAAAACAACATGGTCCTCTTCCGTCCAGGCCCTGATCGAGATCAGCGAGCCCGCAGGCGCATATTTGCGCGCGTTGTCCAGCAGATTGAACAGCACCTGCTCGAACAGGACCGGGTCGAGGCGGACCATAGGCAGATCGGGCGGCACCGCGAGATCGACCGTATGGCAAGCCAGTATCTTCTCAGCGCGACGCAGGGCGCTGCCGACGCTGTCGCCGATGAACAGCGGCGTCAGCGATACCGCCGCGGCGCCCGATTCCAACCGGGTCATGTCGAGAAGGTTTGCGATGAACCGGTTCAGCCTCTCGGCCTCTTCGACAATCGTCGTCAGCAGTTCGACCCGGCCGGAGTCCGTTAGCGAGGTCGAATAGTCTCTCAACGCTCCCGCCGACCCCAGGATCGATGCCAGAGGCGTCTTGAGGTCATGCGACAGCGACGTCAAAAGCGCAGAGCGCAGCTTGTCCGCCTCGGCGGCGAGACGCGCATTGTCGACATCGGCGACCAGTTGGATGCGCTCGATCGCCAGAGCGGCCTGATCCGCCAGGGAGTCGAAAAGCCGTTGCTCCGCAGGTGTCAGGACTGGCCCCTGCTTGTCATTGTCCAGCCCGATCACACCGACCTGTGTTCGCCCCGTCTTCAAAGGCAAGTAGAGGCGCTTCGCTCCCGGCAGCGTGTCCGCGCCACGCCCTGCAGGCTTGTCATGCTCCCAGGCCCAATGCGCAGCGGCGATATCCGCATCGTCAAGCGTATCGTCCGGCGGATATCCTGCTTGGACCGCGATGCGGCCATTCTCTGGCAGAAGCGCAACCACCCTAACGTGCAGCATGGAAGCGATCTGATAGACCGTCGCCCACAGAACGTCTCCCAACGTCCCAGCGCCGGCGAGCTTCTTGCTGAACTGATAGAGACCTTCAGTTGTCTTCGCGCGCTCACGCGCAGTCACGGCCTGCCGCTGAACGCGGCTGGCAAGGTTGCTTGCGATAACCGCAACCACCAAGAAAAAGGCAAAGGCCACCACACTTTCAGGATCGCCGATGACAAGAGTGTAAAGAGGGTCGAGAAAGAAAAAATTGAAGGCAAGCGCGCTTATCACAGACGCAAACAATGCCGGCCACAAACCGCCGCCCATCGCCGACGCGAGAACCGCCATCAGGAAGACAAGCGCGATATTGCGCACATCCAGAAAGCGGGAGAGCGCCGTCCCGAGGCCCAATGCCACGGCAACGTAAAGCGTGCTCCACAGATAGTGACCGACGTCTGGGCGCTTCTTAGATCGTGCGCTCACGGTCGCCGGACGTCGCGTATCCTCGCCATCGCCCGGCGAGATGACGTGCACGCTCACATCCGTCTTGGCGCGAATCAGATCATGCGAAACGGAGCCCGCGAAAAGCTCCCGCCACCTGGGCGAGGTCGGCATGCCGACGATGACGTGCGTATAGTTGTTGGTCGATGCGTAGGTCAGAATTTCTTGCGCAACGTTCTCGCCGGGCAGGGTAACGGCCTCAGCGCCGAGCTGCTCGGCAAGTCGCAACGCACTGGCGATCTTGTCCTTTTGCTGCTCGGAAAGCCGGGCATCCTTGCTCGTTTCGACATGAACGGCAGCCCAAGGCGCACGAAGCCGATCGGCCTGACGGCGGCCATAGCGCACGAGCGCCGTCGCCCCGGGCCGTTCGTTGATACACACCAGGACACGCTCGCCGGCCGACCACGGGCCGGTGATGGCGTGCGCCTGCATATGGGTGACTAATTGGTCATCGACCCGCTGCGCCGTGCGCCGCAGAGCCAACTCACGAAGGGCCGTCAGATTGCTTGGCGAGAAATAGTTCTGCGTTGCGCGCTTTGCGGTCTTGGGCAGGTAAACCTTGCCCTCGTTCAAGCGCTTGATCAGGTCGCCCGGCGTGATGTCGATGATCTCGATGTCGTCGGCACGATCGATGATCGAATCCGGTACGGTCTCTCGCACCCGGATGCGAGTGATTTGCGCCACGACGTCGTTGAGGCTCTCGACGTGCTGGATGTTGAGCGTGCTGTAGACGTCTATGCCGTTGGCGAGCAGTTCCTCGACATCAAGATAGCGCTTGGGGTGGCGACTGCCAGGGGCGTTGGTATGGGCGAGTTCATCCACCAGAACGAGCGCCGGCTTGCGCGCCAGGATCGCGTCGATGTCCATTTCATCGAGCACATGCCCTCGATAGGGCACTGTGCGACGCGGAACGATCTCGAACCCGTCGACCAGAGCCTCGGTCTCGGCCCGCCCGTGGGTCTCGACCACGCCGATGACCACGTCGACGCCATCGGCCCGCTGAGCCCGGCCCGACATGAGCATCTCATACGTCTTGCCTACACCCGGAGCCGCCCCAAGAAAGATCTTGAGGTGGCCCCGTGTCTCCCGCTGCGCGCTTTCCAGTAACGCGTCGGGGGATGGCCGGCTGTGCTCTCTTATCGGGTCGTCAGACACTTAATCGCTCCGGATCGACGGTCAGGACGGCTATTATAGCCGTCTGGCACCTTCATTCAGCCTCGATTAGCGTCGTCGAGCGCCAGGTTCAGCTTGAGAACGTTGACCACGGGCTCGCCCATGAAGCCGAGCATCCGCGGCTCGACATGCTGATCGACCAATGCGCGCACGACGGCCTCGTCGATACCGCGCGCTTTGGCGACGCGACCTACCTGGAAGTAGGCGGCTTCGGGCGTGATGTGCGGGTCAAGTCCGCTGCCCGAGGCGGTCACGAGGTTCATCGGAACGGTCGCATCACCACCGTTCGCCGCCCGCAGAGCTTCTGTATCGGCGGCGACGCGATCACGAAGCGCCTGGCTGGTGGGGCCAAGGTTGGAGCCACTCGAAGCACCCGCGTCATAGCCGTCCGAGCCGGCCGCCGACGGGCGCGGATGGAAGTAACGCTCGCCGGTGAACCGCTGGCCGATGAGCTCGGAGCCGACGAGCGTGCCGTTGCGCTCGATCAGGCTGCCGTTGGCCTGGAAGGGCAGGATCGCTTGCGCGATCCCGGTGATGCCGAGCGGATAGAGAAGCCCGGTGATGATGGTGAAGGCTACGATCATGAAAATCGCAGGTCGGATTTGCTTGAGCATCTTTGTTTGTCCCGAATGATCCGCCGCTGGACACCAGCAAGAACGCGGAATGATTTCGTGGTCGTCGGTCTCGCCTTAGGCGAGACCGACAGCGGTGATCGCCATGTCGATGAGTTTGATGCCGGCGAAGGGGACAAGGATGCCGCCCAGGCCGTAGATCAGGAGGTTTCGGGACAACAACGAACCCGCTCCGATGGCGCGATACTTGACGCCTTTCAACGACAGCGGGATCAGCGCCACGATGATGAGAGCGTTGAAAATGATCGCCGACAGGATCGCGCTCTGGGGCGAAGCGAGGCCCATGATGTTAAGCGCACCGAGCTGCGGATAGAAGACGAGGAACATCGCCGGGATGATCGCGAAATACTTCGCAATATCGTTGGCGATCGAGAACGTCGTCAGCGCGCCGCGCGTCATCAGCAACTGCTTACCGATTTCCACGATTTCGATCAGCTTGGTCGGATCGCTGTCGAGATCCACCATGTTGCCAGCCTCGCGGGCGGCGACCGTGCCGGTGTTCATGGCGACGCCGACATCCGCCTGGGCAAGCGCCGGGGCGTCATTGGTGCCGTCGCCGCACATGGCGACCAGCTTGCCCTTGGCCTGTTCCTCGCGGATTAGCGCCAGCTTGTTCTCGGGCGTCGCTTGCGCCAGGAAGTCGTCGACACCGGCTTCGGCAGCGATAGCCGCCGCGGTCATCGGGTTGTCGCCGGTGATCATCACCGTGCGAATGCCCATGCGGCGCAGCTCGGCGAACCGCTCCTTGATGCCGCCCTTGACGATGTCCTTGAGATAGACGACGCCGAGCAGGCGGCCGTCCTTCACCACAGCGAGCGGCGTGCCGCCTGCCTTGGCGATCTGGTCGGCGATGCCCTGAAGCTCACGAACGCTTTCAGTGGACGCACGCGGGGTGCCGGTTGCGACCGTGGCGAGTTCCACGTGCTTCAGAACCGCATCGACCGCGCCCTTGCGGATGGTCGAACCGTCCAGGTCAACGCCGCTCATACGGGTCTGCGCGGTGAACGGAACGAAAGTCGCTTTGAGGCTCGCCATGTCACGTGCGCGGATGCCGTATTTTTCCTTGGCGAGCACGACGATCGATCGGCCTTCCGGCGTCTCGTCAGCCAGCGAGGCTAGCTGCGCCGCGTCGGCCAGCTCCTTCTCGGTGACGCCGCGGACCGGCCGGAACTCGCTTGCCTGGCGGTTGCCCAGCGTGATGGTGCCAGTCTTATCGAGCAGCAACGTGTCGACGTCGCCGGCGGCTTCCACAGCACGGCCGGACATGGCCAGGACATTGAAGCGCACCAGCCGGTCCATACCGGCGATGCCGATGGCAGAAAGCAGCGCGCCGATGGTCGTGGGGATGAGGGTGACGAACAGGGCGACCAGCACGATCACCGGAACCATGCCGCCGGAATAGGCAGCAAAGCTCGGAATGGTCACGACCGCCAGCACGAAGATCAACGTCATGCCCGCGAGCAGGATGTTGAGCGCGATTTCGTTCGGCGTCTTCTGGCGCTCGGCGCCTTCGACGAGAGCGATCATCTTGTCGATGAAGGTCGAACCCGCCGCGGCCGTGATCCGGACCTTGATCCAGTCGGAAAGCACCTGGGTGCCACCCGTGACGGCAGAGCGGTCGCCGCCAGACTCGCGGATCACCGGGGCCGATTCGCCGGTGATGGCAGCTTCGTTCACCGAGGCGACACCCTCGATGACTTCGCCATCAGAGGGGATTATGTCGCCCGGTTCGACGAGAACAACGTCACCGACCTTCAGCGTGGCGCCCGGCACCATTTTGTAGTCTGAGCCGCCGTTCGAGAGCAGCTTGGCCTGGGTCTCCGTGCGGGTACGCCGAAGCGATTCAGCCTGCGCCTTGCCGCGCCCTTCGGCCACGGCCTCTGCGAAATTGGCGAAGAGCACGGTGAACCAAAGCCACAGCACGATCTGTAGAGAGAAGCCGACGCTTTCGGCCCCGGTCACGATGTCCTTCAACAGCAGCACCGTCGTCAGGACCGAGACGACCGCGACGACGAACATAACGGGGTTCTTGGCGAGGCACTTCGGGTTCAGTTTCCGGAAGGCATCGCCAATGGCCGGTACAAGTATGCGAGCGTCCAGTATGCTCGCGGATTTGGACTGGTTCATAAGAAACTCCAGCGAGTTTGTTCTTGGTGGCCAACCACTCGGTCACGCCGCCGCGAGCAATTCAGTGATAAGTTTGGCGAGGAGCACTACGCCCCCCAAAGCCAGTGTCATGCCGAGAATGATCGTTGTTGCCTTGGGCGGTCTGGCCGCCCCTCGCTCCTGAAACCAGGAGCGAGGGTTCACGACAAATCGGATCGATCTCAGCCATTTGGCCGTCATCGCTCCTCAGAACACCTGACCCGCCAACATGGCGAAGTGTTCGACGATCGGACCCAGCGCCAGGACCGGGAAGAACGTCAACCCGCCGACGATGAGCGTCACGCCAACGACAAGGCCGATGAACAGCGGACCCGTGGTCGGCAGCGTCCCCGTCGACGCCGGCACGCTCTTCTTGGCTGCAAGCGACCCCGCGATGGCCAGCACCGGCACGATCAGCAGGAAGCGCCCCATCAACATCGCGAGTCCGACGGTGATATTAAAGAAGGGCGTGTTCGCGTTGAGACCGGCAAACGCGCTGCCGTTGTTGTTGGCGCCGGAGGTATAGGCGTACAGCACCTCGCTCAGTCCATGCGGCCCAGCGTCCTGGATGCTAGACACGCCGACAGGGAGAACGACGGCGATCGCGGTCAGAGCCAGAATGGCGAGCGACGGTCCAAGCATCGCAAGGATGCTCATCTTCACTTCCTTCGCCTCGATCTTCTTGCCGATATACTCCGGCGTGCGACCGACCATCAGACCGGCGATGAAGACGGACAGGATCGCGAAGATCAAGGTGCCGTAGACACCGGCGCCGATGCCGCCGAGCGGCGGGATTTGCATGTTGAACAAGGGCACAAGGCCGCCCAGCGGCATCAGGCTGTCATGCATGGTGTTGACGGCGCCCGTCGAAGCCGACGTCGTCACCACAGCGAAGAGCGAAGACAACGCGATACCGAACCGCGTCTCCTTGCCTTCCATGTTGCCACCCTCGAGGCCGAGCGCATGGAGCAGCGGGTTGCCGGCCGATTCCGCCCAGTAGATGACGCCGATGCCGGCGATGACGATAGTGAGGACCGCGGCAAGCAGCGCCCAACCCTGCTTCTGGTTGCCTGTCATGCGGCCGAACACATTCAGCATCGCAAAGGAGATCGAGTAGATCGCAAGGATGTGAATGAGATTTGTCAGCGCCGTCGGATTCTCGAACGGATGAGAGGAGTTGGCATTAAAGAAGCCGCCGCCATTCGTTCCCAGATGCTTGATGATCATCTGCGAAGCGACAGGGCCTTGCGCGATCGTCTGCTGCGCGCCTTCCACCGTCGTGGCGACCGTGTAGGGGTTCAGGTTCTGGGGGACGCCTTGCCACACCAGGACGAGGCTGCCGACGATGCATATCGGCATCAGGATGTAGAGCGTCGCCCGCGTCAGATCGACCCAGAAATTGCCGACGGTCTTGGCGGAAGCGCGCGAGAAGCCGCGGATGATCGCCATCGCGCCGGCCACGCCCACAGCCGCTGACACAAAGTTCTGCACCGTGATGCCGGCCATCTGTGTCAGGTAGCTCATGGTGGTTTCGCCACCGTAGCCCTGCCAGTTGGTGTTGGTCATGAAGCTGACCGCCGTGTTGAACGAAGAGTCCGCGCTCACCGCTCCCATCCCGGCCGGGTTGAAGGGCAAACCGCCCTGAACGCGCTGCAGCAAATAGAGCAACGCAAAACCGGCCAGGTTGAACAGCAGCATGGCGCCCAGATAGGTCGTCCAGTGCTGCTCTTCCTTTTCACTGGTTCCGGCCATGCCATAGAGGCCACGTTCCACCGGCCAGAGAACCGGCGAAAGGAAGGTTCTCTCGCCGTTCATGACACGCGTGATATAGCCGCCGAGCGGCTTCACCAGCGCGATAACGATCCCGAGAAAGACCAGGATCTGTATCCATCCATTTATTGTCATCTGTCGTTTCTTTCCGAGCTGTTGGCTTGATCAGAACCGCTCGGGACGAGCGAGGGCGTAAAGCAGGTAGGCGGTGATAAACACCGCGATTGCCGCCCCAAGGAAATATTCTAAGGTCATGTTGCCGCCTCCTGGGTCAGAGGTTTTCGCAAAGCTTGATGTAGCCAAACATCAAAGCGAAAAATCCGAACCCTATCGCTAGTACAAGAACATCCATTGCTTTCGCCTCCGGCACCGCTGTTAGTACAAATGGCCCGCCAAAGATGGATTATCCTGACCAGCCACAGTTTGAACTCTTCCAGCGCGCCCTTGCGTACACACGGGTGCCGGAGGAGGAATTTGGCGGAAATATGGACGCGAACCGCATATAGGTTCGAGAGAGAACGGGGCCTCAAAAAATAGGAATCCAATAGTTATCTCGGCGGCTTGCATAAAAATTCCATAGGAATTTCTGCCAAACCGCCCATTGGCAAGCAAAAAGCCCGCCGACTCGGTAGAGGCGGCAGGCTTTGGTTATCTCAACGAGAAGAGTTACTTCCATCTCACTCGTCACGGTAACGTCAGCGAGCGTGAGGCGGGCCTGTAGGATCTATGGCAACCGGCTAAGCGGCGGCCCGGCGGCCAAACAGCGGGTCAAGGCTCAGGCGCTGGCTTTCGGCCATGCAGATCACAGCCCCTGGCGCGTTGTTGGTTTCCTGACGGGCGAAGTGAATCGCCGCATCCTTGCTGACAAAGCAGCCGCCGACGAGGTTACGCTCATCGCGGACGGTCCAGCATCCTCGGTTGTCCTGGCCGACGAAAAAATGGTTCAGAGGTTGGGGAGGCTCTTTCGGCTGAATGGCACTTGCCATGATGGATGATCCTGGTTGTTCGTTGAAGAGTGAGCTGTGGACGTCGTTCGCGCGCTAGCCAGCCAACGCGGTGACTGTGGCGACGGCCGCAATCACGAGGGCCATCGCGACTCCGAGCCGCAGGAACATTCCAACGTCGGCCATCGGCTCATCCGAGCGCACGGCAACTTTGGCTTCGCCATCCGTCCGCCCAGGGTTGGCCTTGTTCGGCTGTTGCATCGCATAGAAATAGTATCCGCGAGGGTGCATTGCAGAGATCCTTTCTTGGTATCGGCAGGCCCTCCAATTTGAAGAGTCGGAAACTACCTTCGCCGATACGTTGAATTTAGCCATCTCGGGATTTGTTCTCCATTTTACGGAAAGCCGGATTCCATAGTATTTTCATTGGCGAACACAGCATCATCATGCTGTTGGCATAGTGGAAACCTGCCCAGACCGAGAGGGAGCGAGAGACCGCTCGGCGACCAGAGACGTATCGATCTCCAATACGTCGATCTCTGCCGTAGCCATACGAACTCTGTCTGCCGTGCTTTCGGTCACCTCAACCAATGGAAGTCGAACGGCAGGCGAATATCCTCGCGCGCAATGCAGAGCGAACTTGATTGGGCATGGATTAGTTTCGAGTTCCAGCGTCTCGATTAGCGGGTAAAGGTGGGCGTTGATGCGCCGTGCTTCCAGATAGGCGCTTTTGCGTACTGCGCCGACCATCGCAGCGGTCAACATCGGGGCGACGTTGGAGACGACTGAGATCGCACCATCTCCTCCTGTCGTCATGAAGGCGAGCATCGAGCGGTCTTGTCCGGAAAGCTGGGTGAAGCGATTGCCAAAGCGGAAAGCCATCGCGCTTACCCGCGTCGGATCTCCGCTTGCGTCCTTGATGCCAACAAGGCCGGGCAGGTGCGCAAGGCGGTCCAGCGTTTCGACTCTGATATCGACGGCCGTCCGCGAAGGCACATTGTAGATGATGATCGGCAGCTCCGCAGCTTGCGCGACACTCTCGAAATGCCGGAACAGGCCCTCCTGGCTCGGCCGACTATAATAAGGCGTGACGACCAGAGCTCCATCCGCGCCAAGCCGAGCCGCCTCGCAGGTTAGTTCAACGGTGCGCTGGGTGTCGTTTGTCCCCGAGCCGGCGATCACCGGCACACGGCCATTGGAAACCTCGACGCACAACCGGATCACCGCCGCCCATTCCGGATGAGACAGGGTCGGCGCCTCGCCCGTGATGCCGCAGGCTACAAGCCCCCGTACGCCCTGGTCGATCTGCCAGTTGGCGAGCTCCGCCAAGGCGTCGAAATCGATAGCCTCACCCCTAAACGGAGTGACAAGTGCGGTCATCAGACCGCCGAATAACGGAGGGTCGCCTCTGGGCGTCATGCTGCCTGTTCTCCATCTTTCGAGAGTTCTTTTGGCCGCTCTCGGCGACGACCGAGGAGCTTAGCAACGCGATCATCAGGGCAGCCGCCAAGTCATCGTGTCGGCCTGCGCACCTGCGCAAATTACCGCGATCGTTCCACGCCACGCGACAACGCCAACGATCTCCTGACCGCTCCATCGACCAAGGCTGCCGTGTTGGCTGCAGGTGAGCTCCGAGTTCGATCACCGCTTCAAGCAAGGCATTCGCTTCGAGCAGATCCCGGAGCCGGCGGTGCCGTCGAAACTGCGGCTGGTCTTCGCGCTCCTCGATAATCCTCACCGCCAGCCAGATGTGATGCTCCTTGATGACCCTGGCCATTTCCAACTGCGTCTTCAGGCCTGCCAACTCAGCCAGACGGCTTTCACCGATAGCACACCTTCGGTCGTCGAGTTGGAGGGCGGGAGCAGCAGGGCTTGTCATACCGCTCTCAGAAAAACTATGGCGACGACTTGCACAGCGGCACAGCTCGCCGCAAACATCAGGAGCAGGTATTCCGATCTACGGCGTCGCTCGCGTTTAGTGAACTTCTGTTTCGACCGCGGCAACCGGGGGTGAGCAGGACGGCTTGCAACTCTGCATTCAACCGCCATTGCTGAGCACCAGATAGATGCTGGGGCCTGCGGCAGCAATAGCAGAGCAACCGGCGATCACCACCAGAACGATGATCTCAACGCCGCAGCGGATGAGGTGTCGGGAGACTTGGCGCTTGCTTGGTACAGCCTGGCTCAATTTTTGCCCTCACTTGGGTCAACCTGGCGCGGTTCGCGCCGTCGACTAAGGTTCATCACCTCCAGGCAGAAGCGGCCGTCTGACAGTTGAAGATAGAGGCGGTAGCAGCCGTAGCTCTCGCCTACCAGCCTTGCCGCACCGACCGCATCATTGCGCGTCGGATGGCACCATTCGGAGTCTTCACCTTCAAGATGCACAGTCCAGCGATCATCATAGTTCCGATAGACCCAGAGAACGGGCAGGACCGGATACACAGTCGCTGTGGCTTGAGGAGCCTCCAATTTCGATATGATCTGTTCTAAACTCATGTTTCACCTAAGTCCGCAGAGCATCTGCGGAGCCGGCGGCTCCGTATTTCCGCCCGCGCCCGTCCTAGAAAAGCACCCCAGCTTCAAACATCCCGCGTACCTGGTCGCGCTTGTCGAAATTGGACCCAAAGCCGTAGCCTTCGGTGACCCGGTCAATGCAGGTGTAAGAGAGCTCGGTGCGCGCGAAGAATATCCCGCGCTGGTAGGTCGGCGTCACCGTCAGCGACCACGCCCTGCTTTTCGGCCCGTAGAGCAGATTAGTGGGGGCGCAGTCTGCGGCGACGCCGCAATCTCCTCCGCTTGAAGCGGTGTACTCCGCGCGTCCCGCGATCGAGAAATTCTCATTGATGGCATATCGAGCCAGCAGCGCTCCGCCGAATGTTTCGGCCGAGCGATCAATCCCGATGTCCCTGTTCGAGCGGACCGTTGTGTATTGTAGGTAGGGCTGGAGCGTCAGCGGGCCGTCGACATAGGTGTAGATCACATTGAAGATGCTGCTGTTGTTTTGCGCCAGAGGTGTCGCCGCGCCGGTCTTGCCGGACTCTGCAAAATTGCCTGCGGCGACCAGCGTGATCGTGCTCGACGGCGTCGCCGCATAAGACAACAGACCGGATACCCAGTTGTAATCCCCTGAGTAAAAACCGTCATTGACCGACACCGAGGCGTTGAGCGGTCCATTACTATAGTTCACCTGTACACCGCGGCTGATGGCCGGCTCCTGGTTCCAGAGCAGGCCGCGCGCGATATTCATATTCTGGAACGTGAAGGTCGATTCCGCGCCGATCAACGTCGGCAGCAAGCCCGCCTGCACCGAGAAATTAGGCGACAGTTCGAGCTTGCCATAGGCAACGGGCACGGGCCCGTACAACTGATCGGTGACGTCGGTTGCGCGGGTATAGGCCGAACCCAAAGAAGGCAGCGAGTAGACACCGCCCTGGACGAAGAACGTCAAGGGCGCCCCGGTTGTCTGCACCTGAATTTGGGCATTGCCGATATCAACGAGAGGATCTGTCGTTCGGGGATCGACGCCGGGAATGCCGTTCGTCTGCGTATTGCCGATGCCTGTGAGCTGGCCGGTGATATGAAGCCGACCAAACACGCCCGCATCCGTACTAATAGGATCGGGGATCGGGCGCAGAGGGCCACCAAAGCTCGGCGCGCTCAGGGGTTCCGCCGCTGCCTGGCCAAGACCCATCATCGAACCGGCCATGATCGCGACCGCGCCGACCGCGCCCCGACAAAGCGTCCGCCGACGCCCAGACCCCGGTCTTGTTGGACGACCGGCCTCGGCTGTGGCCGCAGCTGCGGGTGCGAGGGACGGTTTAAGCGGCTTCATACCTTCAGATCCTTCCGGTTTGGTGGGACCCTCAAGCTAAATAGAGCCGCATATTATTTCGACGGGAGCTCAGCCGCGCTGCGATAGTATTTTCATAAGAAAAGCTCCGACAAAAATATACGTACTCATATAGCCGGATTTTTATTTGACTGAGCACGACTTTGCGCCCTCTCTCGCGCGGGAGTGTGCTTCTATGATTGACCAGAATCTCGATTATCTCGCTAACTTGCTTTGCCGAAACCGTCGGCAGGGACTGACCTCAGACATCCCTTTCGATCTGCTTCGAAGCGAAGACGACGCTTGGGCGGTGCAGTCAGCAGCAATCTCAGCCTTCGCCAATGACGCGGTAGGCTACGCCCTCATAGGGACTTGCCCGGCCATTCGCGGCTCGCTTGGCCTTGCCAGTCCGATCTACTGCCCGATTCCTGTGGGAACAGTGCTTCAAGACTCCCACGGGCCGTTCCGGCTTCCCCAAGGTTTCATCGGGGCACAATGCGAAATCGTCTTTACGATAGGAGGTCCCTTGGGGGCGGACCATTGGCCCATCACTCGCGATCAATTTTGCAAGGCGATCCTGAGCTACCAACCGGCTATCGGTCTTGTCGGGCGACGTGGTCACCTGACTGGGCAACCACACCTGGCCGCCATCGCTGACTATGCGTTCCATGTTTCGACGATCGTCGACAAATATCATGAGCCAACAGGCCTGGAGGCCATGGACAGGATCGACATGCGAGCGTCGATCAACAACGTTCCGGTGTTTCAGTCGGCATCGGGAGAGGGGCTGGTTGATCCGATCAACTCTGCTCTCTGGCTCGTGAATGACCTGATCGCCAGAAGCAATTATCTCAGTGCCGGCGATATCGTAGCAACCGGATCGATCATCCCGATGCTGCTGCAAATCCTTCCTGGTCAGGAACTTAAGGTCGAGTTGTCAGGCGTAGGCGACGCAGCCGCACGCTTTCTTTGAACCAACAGATTTAGCCGATCAAACGGCCAGTTGATGACCACTGAAAATGTAGAGACCCAACGCCGTCGCCGCCAACCATAGAGCTTCATCCCAATAGGTGAAGCTGGTCTTGCCGAATCGTTCGCCGCGATGAACTGCGTAAGCGACGGCCATTACGCCGTATATGCCGGTCCACAACGCAAAGGTTGCAAGGAAATTCTCGCTCTTCAGAATGTAAGCGATTGCCGCAGCGACGACCAGCTTGATGCCATAGCGTCCAATGTGCTCTCGCGACTGCTCGTCTAACCGCATGACACGCTAGGATCGTTCTTTAGATCAGGCCGAAGACGAGAGTCAGCCGGTAGCCAACATACCCGACGCCGATCGCCGTAATTGCAAGGACAAGCAACAAGCCAAGCCCACCCCCACCTGGCTCGTTCTGAGGGCGCGGTGCCTCGTTCTGATTCTTCCTGCCCCGATCATTCCCAGCCATTTCCGATGAGCGCTCCCTCGGCGCTCCAGTGCGCAACCATTTCTAGGATGCCACTGCATAGGAATTCGAGAGGGATAACCTTCAGGCTATATAGTCAAATTTTATACGCGGACGCTCTCAACGATAAACCCAGACCGGCGCCGATGACGGGCAGCAACCGCTTTAGCTGCCATTGGTCCACAAGCTGCGACCTAAAGACTTGCATGTAAGAGACGATAACCTGTTGAGCGTTGGACGCCCCGATTCATATCCGTCTTTCTGTCCCGTCTCCGGCGATATGGCTTGGGAGGAGAGTGTACGTTGGGCTCGCCGCTCCTTTGATGGCCAGGACGCGGCGGACGCCGTGATCGGCTGGCCGAGAGCGGAACGGCTCTCGCGTCGTTGGACAAATCAAGAGAGTGGCCAGGTGGTGCCATTTCTGCGGGGACGGCAAGCGTCAGCGCGAACCGTCCCGGCAGAACCTTCTGGCAATCGAAAACCACACGTGGGTCAATCGCTGCACCTCATGCCGCCTTTCGCCTGCCTGAATTACCCCGGTCGGCCGCAAGCTCGCGTTCGAGCGCCAGCAGCGCCTGCTCGACCTCGTCGAGGCGCGACGGCCGGTTGTTCTCAGGCATCCCTTCATTGGTTGCCTGGTCGATTAGGTATTCGGTCCAAGCCCAGTTCATCAGGATCGACCGCTTGGCTTCCACCGTTAGCGCAGGATCGCAGACCACGCCCATGGGCGATGTCCAACTCTCCGGACCGGACCGGTCGTTTCGATTCGCTGCGTCGTCGAGGGCGTGCCCGTATCTTTCCTGAAGGGCAGCCAGCCCTAGTCGATCCAGCGTCGCGTCTGAGAACGAGTGCATCGACCTTTCCACTCGCGGAGGCGTTTCATTGACGCGGCGACTGCTGGCGTTGCCGATTTGCCCGGTCGGCCTTTGGACAATATAAGTAAGCCCCTGCCGCTCGGCGTAGCGGATGGCCGATTCCGGTGTCGGGAAGGCTAGCTCGACCTGGGTCAGCGTATCGTCGCCGCCGGTATAGCCCATAAGCGGTTCGATGAAGGGCGCGGTGCGCCGCTCGAACACAAGTCGCCAACCCTTCGTGCGGGCCATTCCGGAGGTCGTTACCGCGCGTGACGGCTTGTAAATGCGCGCAACCGCGTCGTGCGGGAAGACCGAGCGCCCCATCGAAAGGAGCGTGTGCCGGTTGTCGTTCGACGGCCGTCCCTGCAGCAATTGATATTCTGGTTGATCCGTTGATCTCGTCGTCTCCATCTTTCATCCCTTCCTCTCTGGCGAAGGATGCAGCCGACGGCGGTCAGATGGCTCGCCGTCGGCGCCTGCCATGCGTCAGCTCTTGATGGCGATGCGCTTGACCTGCGACTGCGCCTTCTCGCTCTTGGGCAAGGTCACGGTTAGCACGCCGTTCCTGAACCGCGCGTCAACCTTGTCGTCCTTGACCTCGTAGCCGAGCGGGATGCGGCGCTCGAAGCGGCCATAGAAGCGCTCGGTGAACTGCCTGTCTTTGTCCTCCGTTTCGGAGCGCTTCTCGCCCTTCAACGTCAGCACGCCATCGTCGAGCAGGACTTCGATGTCCTTCTCTTCCAAGCCGGGGACTTCGGCGGTCACCTTGATCTCCTTCTCGCCGTCGGAGATCTCCACGCTCGGCCAACCGCCGCTGAAGGCGGACGCGCCAACGAGAGAGGGTAGGTTCGAGCCGAAGCCGCGGAAGACGTCGTCGAACAGCCTGTTCACCTCGCGATGCAACGAGAGAAACGGATCACGTTCGCCCTCGCGCAAGATACTGGGAACCTGATTGCCGTTGCTGCGGCCCCAAGGGATCAAATCACGGACACTCATTATCCTTCTCCTTTCTGTTCGTTCGATTGACATTGCTATTCCGTCGGCGCCCGGCGTCGTTCGCGAGTCGCGCTGAGAAGGACCTCAGGCGGCCTGCTTCTCTGCCTCGATGGGCCTGGTCTCGACTTGGGGCAGCGCCTTTTCGGCCGTGATCTCGATCCGGCGCAGTTTCATCTCTTCGGGGATCTCGCGCTTAAGATCGATCGTCAATAGACCATTGACCAGGCTGGCACCTGCGACCTTGACATGGTCGGCCACCTCGAAACGGTGCTTGAAGCTGCGCCCGTTAATACCGCGATGCAGATACTGGCAGTTATCCTCGCCCGGCTTCTGACCCGACACCATAAGCATGTTCTGCTCCTGGGTGATCGTCAGCTCATCCTGCGAGAAGCCGGCCACCGCCATGGTGATGCGGTAATCGTCCTCGCCAAGCTTGGCGATGTCATAAGGAGGCCAGTTGATACTCCCGGCGCGGCTCGCAGCTTCGAGCGCGTTCAACATTCGGTCGAAGCCGATGCTCGACCGGAACACGGGAGAAAAGTCGAAAGTAGTTCTCATAGCCACATCCTCCATTGAGCAACATGGGTACAAGTTCTTCTGCCGCCGGATATTTTTGCATCCGCACGACATCCCGACCCCCCGATGGGCGACCGGCGATCTAAGATTTAGTTCAGTGGATTGGCTGTTCAAGAGCCGTCGGCATACCGATGCGACAGACCTCAACAAGCCCGAGATCCCGACCGGAATCCGATATGTCCACCATAGAATGTGTCCTGCGTAGCGTTCACCATCCAGCTCCCGGGGCGTCTCGCTTGCGCCATCACTTCATGCACCTGTTCTAGATGCGCGATTGCCCGTTGGTGAACGAGGGCGGACTGATCAAGCTCTTGGGAACACCAGCGTCGTGGGCAATATCAACCGGAGGCTAGGTCGTGTACCTTCAGGTGCTCCAGGATCGGGATGATATAGCGCTTGCGGTAGCCGCATCCGCTTGGCCGTGGACGGCCTGCCTTAGGCTTGCGACAAATCGGTAATGCAGCGGTCGAATGGCTCCTTAACTGTGAGTGCCTGGCGGGCAGGGCCCGCTCGGCGCTTGGATCGAAGCCGCGCCAACGTCCGCGATCCAGTCCTGCGCGACGTTGCGAGCGTGCTCGACCGCGATCTTCACACAATGGCCGATCGCAGGCTTGCGGCGCTGCCCATTGTCGGCGACATTAGCGACGATGAAATCTTGGGTGGGATGTCCGCTCTCTCTTTCGGAAGCCTCCGCGGCTATCGGTTCGCAATCAACCGCAGCAGTGTCCCGTCGAGGTCGATCAAGGCAGCCATTGTCCCGCCCCACTCTTGGGCCTGCGGCGCATGGAGGCGCGGATATCCTTTGGTTGCTTCGGGGATACCCGCGGCTTCGCAATGAGCGTAGAACCCCGCGAGGTCGTCCAGCCGCAGGCAGCAGCTGAACCAACTCGTCAACGGATCGAGCTCAGGGTGGCGGAGGAACTCCAACACTAGACCTTCGCGCTCGAGGATCATCCAACCCGTGTCCCGAAACCTCAATCGAAACCCCAATCGCTCGTAGAACGCGACCGTGGCATCGAAGTCCCTCGAGGGCAGGTTGGGTGTCGCATGGTCCATCGTCGCAAGGCCCCTAAGTATCTCCGTCAATAGAACTCGTCGAGCAGCCGATAGAAAGCCACACGGTCCGGATCGAGCCGACCGATCCCGTAGCGGTCGAGGAAGGGTTGGACCCATTCGTCCCCCAACTCCTCCGCAATGTCGCGGGTGGCGAGCGCCAGGTCCTGGTAGCGATCAGCCACTCCCAATCGGCCGCAGTCGATGAAACCGGAGAAGCGGCCATTCTCGACCATGATGTTCGGGAGGCACGCATCGCCATGCGTGACAACCAAATCTTCATAAGCCGGCCCGCGCGCTTGAAGGCGGGCGAACAGCTCCGCCGGTTCAAGCTCCTGGTGCTCGTCATCGAGATCGTCTTGATCGACAAGGTCCGCCTGCATCCGGGCGCGTGCCCGCTCGATACGATGTTCCGCTCTATGGTCGAATGGGCAGGTAACGGGATCAAGCCCATGCAGTTGCCGCAAGACATCGGCCATGATGGTGACTTTCTCGACTGGATCGATGGGCGACGACAGCAGGTCCTCTCCCGGCACGGCACTCAACAGCAGCCAGTCCCGTCCCGCTTCATGGGCGGCATCAAGCACTTGGGCACAGGGGAGGCCCGTCGTGGCCAGCCAGCGCAGCCGCGCCGCCTCGTCCTGCAGCTCACTAAGCGGGCCTCCCGGCTCCGTCTTGACGAATAGAGTCGACTTTCCCGGCGCCGCGACGCGGAACACGGAAGCTTCGGAACAGCCGGTGGTCTGTTGTGCCCAATCATAGGCCGAGAGTTTCTCCATCCAGGGAGTTGGAATTTGAACACTCATGCATTCTCCATATACCATTCCAACTCCTGATTTAATCTGCTGAATTATCGAATGTGGCAGTGCAAAGCGAAAGCCAGATCAGCACTTGGCTTCTACATATGTCTGGAACTGCTGTCAGATCGGACCAAACATCGATTGTGGTGGTTCCGACACCTTGATCCAGGAGGATGGTCTCCGCTCCGTTCATCAACTCCGCCTTGCACGCACCAGCGGCTTTCGGTTTTGGCGCGCACGCGGTGATTGCTCGGTTGCACTTACTAAACCTGTTTGTTGACTGAACAGCGGTCAGCGAACCCCCGCGCGTCGGCCCCGTGATGTCACTAGATTGGCCAAGCTGGGCCGACACATCGCAACGCCTTCCGACCCGATCTGATAAGCCGCAAACTTGTCATAATGCGCCGGCCTTCCGTTCGTCTGCGAAAGGAGGATGCTGCTGACTGTGCCTCCCGCCGGTCGACTTCTGCCCAATTTATACGCCTCAAATCGATACGCAACAATTCTGTTGCGTATCGAGCTCGGCAGCGTGATATTTAACGATAAAGTTCCATGAGGGATCTGCGATGCACGACGTAATCAAAAAGTCCATTCATCTTCACGCTACGCCGGAGCGGGTATGGCGCGCGTTGAGCGAAACAGCGGAGTTTGGCCGTTGGTTCCGCGCCGAGATGACAGGGGAGATGCGCGAGGGGGCGGTGCTCGACTGCCGCAGCCTCTATCCCGGCACCGAACACATGCGTTGGGAGATGCGCATAGTAACCATGGAGCCACTCAGCCGCCTAGTTTGGGAATGGCCGGCATTCGATCCCGACGCTTTCCCTGGCGACCCGGACAGCGATGCTCGCCTCACGGTCGAAATCGTCATTTCCCCGGAAGGTGATGGAACCCGTCTAATGCTAACGGAACGTGGCTTTGCCGGCCTGCCCGTAGGCCCGGCGTTTGCCGTATGGCAACGTAATGAAGGCGGATGGAAGATGCAGCTCGACAACATCGCCGACCATGTCGCGACTTGAGGAGCGGTCGCTCGACGTCGCGCCGCTTTTTGCCGCGCTCGGTGACCCGACGCGATCGAGGATCGTCGATCGCCTTGCGCGCGAGGGGCGGCTCACGCTCTCCGATCTTGCCCGAGATGCGACCATCAGCCGGCAGGCGGTTAGCCGTCATGTCGGGGTGCTAATCGACGCAGGTCTCGTGATGACCCGCAAGCAGGGGCGCGAGGTGCATTTGTCGGTTTGCCCCGAAGCGCTCGCCCCGGCGGCTGATTGGCTGGCGAAGCTCGGCGCGGCCTGGGACGACGCCCTCGATCGGCTGAGGCAGCAAATGGAAGAGGATTCGGCCTGACGTCAAGGACGATATCGCCGCGCCGGGCGATCATGGGCATGGCCTGATCCGCCGGTGCCCGCCCGGCATGACAACGTGTCTGTGCCGTCCCTACCTATTCGAGGCCATTGAGCAGGCCCGAAACAGGACGCCCGCTGAGCCTCACTCATTCGAGTGAGTGTGTTCTGATGGCGCAATTTCGGCTGCATTCTTCCTGCGAACAAAAATGGAACAAATAACTTGTAAAGCGACTCTTTACAGGGCACAGTCCATAAGGTCGCAAAGGTAGGGAGGGCGCCACATGCGAGCTGCAGTCCGGACAACAGAGCCTGGCCACCCTGGCGAGTTCGTCAAAAGCGAAATTGTCGAGGCCAATGGTCTATCGGTGACGGATGCCGCACAGGTACTAGGCGTGACCCGGCCGGCGCTCTCGGCTCTGCTTAACGGCCGCTCGGATTTGACGCCCCAAATGGCGGTTCGCATAGAGAAAGCCTTTGGCGTGTCTATCGAACAGTTGATGGAGATGCAAACCAGCTTTGACATCGCGGAAGTCCGGAAGCGGGCGAGTGAAATCAAGGTAGCGCCTTACAAGCCGAAGGCGGCTAAGACGCGGGATGGGGGGAAGAGATGACAAATTCCAGATCGACCGCACACTTGGAAAGCCCAGCAACAGCCGACGCGGCCGTTGCCCTAGACTCCAAACGCGTCGAATTGGCGCGCGCCCGCGTCATGGCAAGGGCTTGGGCAGAAACGATTCCGGAGACACGCCGCACCAGCCAAGCCGCCCTTTTCGCAAGGGCGGCAATAGAGGCATTTGCCGCGTGTGTGGCTCCTCGGCTGACCCTCAGCTCACCCTTTGTGGCTGTCCGCGGAAAGCTCGATGCGACCGCGCGCCAGCTCGCCACATCTATTGGGCGTGAGGCGTCGATGCTGCCCATCTTGGAAGGCGGCCACTTCTTGACCAGCCTCTACACGACCTTATTGCCAGGGAGGGAGCGCAGCGCCCTCGGCGCATTTTACACGCCTCCGGCGTTAACCCAACGCCTGCTCGATCTCGCCGATGAAGGGGGCGTTGACTGGTCAACTGCGCGAGTGCTCGACCCGGCGAGCGGCGGTGGCGCCTTCCTTTTGGAAGTCGCCGCGCGCATGCGCCTAGCACTTGAAGGCAGCGAGCCGGCTTTTGTTCTTGCCCAGCTAGGCACCCGTCTTTCGGGCCTCGAGCTTGATCCGCATGCGGCGTCCCTCTCACAGGCCGCGCTCGAAATCTTCCTATCCGATCTCAGTATGGCGAGCGGCCGCACTACACCAGTCTTCGTGAAAGTCTGTGACACGCTCGAAGAGACGCCCGTGGCGCAATATGACCTGGTGATCGGCAATCCACCTTACGGGCGCGTGACCCTCTCGGCTGCACAACGCGCCCGCTATGCACGCAGTCTGTACGGCCATGCCAACCTCTATGGCGTGTTCACTGACGCTGCGCTGAGATGGACACGACCGGGCGGCGTCATTGCCTACCTCACGCCCACGAGCGTTCTAGGTGGGCAGTATTACACTGCTTTGCGCCAGCTTCTCGCGGACCAGGCTCCACCCATCGCGATTGATTTTGTCCATGCCCGCCGTGGCGTCTTCGAGGATGTCCTGCAGGAAACCCTACTTGCGCTCTATCGCAAGGGCGGAAAGCGGGATCGTTTCCAAGTGCATTATCTCAATGTCGATAACGAGCGCGAGGCGCGTCTAACTAAGAACGGCAAAGTTGGCCTGCCGCTCGACGCCAGCGCACCGTGGCTCGCGCCCCGCGAGCCGGGCCATGTCGGGTTGATCAAGTCGGCCGAAGGCATGGCCGCCCGCTTGTCGGATTGGGGATATGGCGTTTCGACTGGGCCGCTTGTGTGGAACAGGTTCAAGCCTCGGATGCGCACCCGCGCGGCGCACGGACTGCACCCACTGATTTGGGCGGAGGCGGTAACGGCTGATGGGCGCTTTGAATTCCGAGCACAGAAGAAGAACCACGCACCCTACTTCAAGACGGAAGCCGGCGACGAATGGCTTGTGGTAGAGAAAGGGTGCGTCCTGGTGCAGCGCACGACTGCCAAGGAGCAATTGCGCCGCCTGATAGCTGCCGAATTGCCGCAGACCTTCATCGACGCGCATGGTGGCGTCATCGTCGAAAACCACCTGAACATGGTGCGCGCGATCGGAAAGCCGAAAGTCTCCCCCGCGACCGTTGCCGCCGTGCTCAACAGCGACGTGGTCGATCAGATGTTCCGTTGCATCAGCGGGAGCGTCGCCGTGTCGGCGTTTGAATTGGAGGCCATTCCGCTGCCGCCTGCCTCGGCCATGACGCAAATCGAGCGACTTGTCGCGAAGGACTCTCCGCGTGCGGTCATCGAAAAGGCCCTACGCAGCCTGTATGGCCTCAAAGCATGACGCTCCCCCAGGTCCTATCGTGGAAGGACATCCACGCACGCTTGCCGGAAATATTCCCGGAAGGCTTACAGAACCGCGAGCATTCAATCTGGGAAATCGCGGCCAAGACCATTTTTGTCATGCTCTACGCGGGCGCAGTTGAAGGCGCAGACCGATGGATTCGCCCTGATCAGGTCACGCGCATGACCGACGAGCAAGCGGCGCTGTCGGATGACGATGCACGCCACGCATGGGCAAAGGCTTCCATCAAGCCAAGCAAGGCGGACGTCCCCGGTCGCTGGTACGCGGTTAATACACGAGAATCTATCCGCGATGACACGATCCGATATGCTCTGATCCAAAATGGCGCTGTGATCGAGCGTCCCGGCCTTTCCACTACGTCGCCGGCCGGACGCTATGCTCTGCAGACTGACTTCGCGGATCTGCTGTCGCCCGGGCTTGATGAAGCAACGTTCATTGCGAAAGCGGCCGCTTGGCGGGACAAGCATCTCAATGCGGGCGCGCTCGCCCGAATTGCGATCGTTCGCAGGGGCGCGGCCGGTGGCGGCGCTTATGAGCTCGTGACGTTTCCTAACGGCGAAACCCGCCGCATGTCGACGGGGCCGAGCGCCGATATTTCAAAGGCGGTGATTGAAGTCTTTGCGCCGAAATTCCTGCAGAAGCCGGGAGTCATCACCCTGAGCGAGAGCGGCAACAAGGTAGTGGCCCGCGATGATGAGCTGGCCAAGGCGATCAGTCTGACAATCCCGGCGGACAAGAGTCTACCTGACATTGTGCTGGTCGATCTCGGCCCGGCGCATCCATTGCTGATCTTTGTCGAAGTTGTGCACACGGATGGCCCGGTCAACGATGCGCGCAAGACGAGCCTTTTACAAATTGCAGAAGGGGCTGGTTTTGCGCCACAGCACGTTGCGTTCGTGACCGCTTATCTCGATCGAGCCTCACCGACATTCCGTAAAACTGTCAGCAGCCTAGCCTGGGGTAGTTATGCCTGGTTCGCATCGGAGCCAGACAGTCTCATGGTGTTCAGCGGCAGGCCCATGCAGATCGAGGGAGGCTGACAGTGGGTTCGTGTGAGCTTTATAGCGGGTATGCGCCCTTTCTGACTCCAAGGAGAAGTTGGAGGGGCCGAAGCACTCCATCCGGGCGGTAGGTCGAATCATAATTTCGTATTTCGTGGCGATCGATGTCGCGAGTTAAGGAGGTCAAAATTTGTGATCTGTGGACGATTATAGAAGTCCGCGGAGACTTCGGGTCTGCTCACAGCAACGCCTGCCTCTCGACTAGGACGAATCCTCGGTAGATTCGGTGGAACGTTAGGCTATGATTGTGCAAAACTAATAATCGCTGGGGGGCGGTTCGGGGTGCGTGTTCGTCGACTTAAGATCACCAATTTTCGCGGGATCTCTCAAGGCAGCGTCGATTTCGACGGGCATACATTGCTCGTTGGGGGAAATAACATCGGAAAATCAACGATCTGTGAGGCGCTCGATCTCGTTCTCGGGCCTGAGAGATTGTTTCGCCGCCCCGTTATCGACGAACACGACTTTCACTGTGGCAAGTATCTCGACGACGACGGTGCGCCGATCGAGGTTCGGATCGAAGCCATTCTGGTCGATCTATCGGACGAGGCCAAGCGCCGATTCGGCGGCCATCTCAGGCGTTGGAACGACACGGCCTGCGTATTTATCGACGACGCCGACGACGCGCTTGACCACGCTGATGCAGCAGATGCGATGTGGGCGCTGCCGCTGCTGTTCGTGGGACGTTATGACCGTGATGAGGACGACTTCATCGGCAACACGTTCTTCGATCATCCCTCGAAGGACGTCAATCCCCTCGACGAGGAAACCGAAATTAAGCTTGGGCAGGGGCGTGTGCCGTTCACGCGAATGCACAAGCGGCTGTGCGGCTTTGTCTTCCTCAGAACGCTACGAACCGGATCACGGGCACTGAGTCTCCAGCGAGGGTCGCTGCTCGACTCGGTGCTGAAGCTTGGCGGCACAGGCGCTGTCGAGATGTGGCAGGACACTCTTGCCAGGCTTCAGAGCCTTGATCCCGCCATTGGTGAGATCACGCAGCTGAAGCACATACGCGACGAAATTCGCGCGCGGATGGGACGTTTCATCAATCTGGCGCCGGGCGACGAGTCGACCGGGTTCTTTGCCTCCGACTTAACACGGGAGCATTTGCGCGAGGTCGTGCGGTTGTTCGTTGCCGCGCAGCCTGGTCAGCATCTCGTGCCATTCGGCCGGCTTGGCACTGGGTCGATCAATCTACTGGTCTTCGCGCTGCTGACGTTCATAGCGGAGTTGAAGGACAAGCAGTCGGTGATCTTCGCGATGGAGGAGCCGGAAATCGCACTGCCGCCGCATACTCAGCGCCGCGTCACTCGCTTCATTCTGGCGGAGATGGGACAGTCGATCGTCACCTCGCACTCGCCCTATGTGATCGAACAATTCGACCCGGAGCAGATTGTCATTCTCAATCGGAATGAAACCGGCGCGCTCACCGGACAGCCGATCAATGTCGATGCAGTGAAGCCAAAGACCTTCAGGACTGAGCGACGGCAGTTCGCTGAGGCGATCCTCAGCCGCGCGGTGCTGGTCGTAGAGGGATCGACCGAAGCATCGCTGTTCCCCGTTGCATCATCGATCATGGAGGCGAGTCTCGGCGCCGACGCTTATACCCACCTCGACCTCGCCGGCGTCAGCATCTTTAACGCCGGTGGAGATGGATCGGTGCCGCGCCACGGGTCGGTCTTTTCGGCGCTCGGCAAGCTCTCCTTCGGCTTCTACGACAAACCGAATGCGGCACTGACACCGGCGGCCACCGAAAAGCTGAAAGAGTACACCCAATTCTGGGAGTCGCCGGAGAAGGGCATCGAGACCGTCCTAGTGAAGCAGATGCCCGTCGCTGTGGTGCGTCGGTTCCTCGACGAGGTGAAGGATCGATCGGACTATCCGGCTGTGGGCACCTATGATCCAGCGGCCGTGGATGCAGACGTCGTCGCGCTAGCGAGCAAAGTATTGAAGGCGCGCAAGGGTGACGCCCATGGCTATGCCGCCATGCTCGTGGCCCAATGTCAGAACGCTGACGAACTGCCCGCGACAATCCGCGAAATTCTGGAAACGATCCACAAAGCGCTGAGTGCTGTGCCTGAAGACATCGCAGCACCTCCGATGGACGAACTTGAGGGTCTTCTTGGATGAAGATCGAACTGTGCGAGAAGCGCAAGGCGATCATCGCACAGCAGGGCCACCTGCTGGTTTTGGGCGGCCCGGGTTCCGGCAAGACGACGATCGCGTTGTTCAAGGCGCAGAAGCGGTTCGCTGATCTGAAGCCGGGCCAAGAGATCTTGTTCCTGAGTTTCTCGCGCGCGGCGATCCGCCAAGTTCTCCTCCGTTGCAAGGAAATCCTGACCCCAGCTGAACGGCGCACGGTGACCGTACAGACCTATCACGCCTTCTGTATGGAAATGCTTGAGGCTCACGGGCGGTTGCTTGGCGGGAAGCCTATCCGCTTCCTCTACCCAGGAGATGAGCGGCTGCAGAAGTCGGCGTTTGAAGGCGACTGGAGTGTAGAGCGTCGGCGGCAGGCGGCTGAGATGGGCCTCTACAGCTTCGATCTCTTCGCGGCTGGAACGGCCGAGTTGTTCGAGCGGTGCGGGGCGTTGCGCGACCTCATTGCCGATCGCTTTCCGATGATCATCGTGGATGAGTTCCAGGACACGGACGACAATCAGTGGCGGATAGTGCAGGCGCTTTCCGGCGTAACCGACGTTTTCTGCCTTGCCGATCCCGAGCAGCGCATCTTTGACTATCGCGACGATATCGACCCGCGAAGGCTCGAGATTCTGCGCGAGACGACCAAGGTCTCGGAATTCGACCTTGGGGGAGAAAACCATCGCAGTCCGAACGCCGGCATCCTGAAGTTCGCGGATGCGGTGCTACGTAATCAAGCCCCGTTGCCGGCAACACCCGACGTCAAACAGGTGGCCTACTGGCCAAACACGTTCGCCGCCACAGCGCATGCTGCTGTGATCTGGACGTTCTCTGTGCTCCGCAAGAAGGGCGTGACGAATCCGAGCGTAGCGGTGCTGTCGCGTAGTAACGCGCTGATTTCCGACCTGTCGACGATCCTGTCCGAGCCGCATACCTACAACAATCAGCCTCTCTCGGTCATAGAGCACGACGTCGTGTGGGATGCAGAGCTCTCCGCCGCCGCCGCGCTTGTCGTTGCATCGATACTCGAATGGCCGACAAGCCCGGCCTATGAGAGCCTAGTCCGGACCCTCCGGCTCATCTGCGCCTACTACAAGCTGAAGAACGCTGAGGACCCAACAAAAACAGCGGCCGATCACGCGCGCAAGTACGACGAGGCCGCAGGAAAGGTGGAGAAGGGGGAAGCGCCGAGGATCAATGCAGCCAAAGCGCTGGTAACAGCCCATGCCAACGGCATCGATCTGATCGGCGAACCCGTAGCCGACTGGAAGGCCGCTCGTACCGTTCTGCAGGATGTTCCCGCGCTGGCCGAACTGTTCCGCGAGGTGCGGTTGGTTCGCCTCTTCAGGGCGACCGACGCGCTTGCCTCTGGCTTGGGCGAGCAATGGCTGGCTTTGGGCAGCTACGCCGGTGTGAGCGATCTCGTGAAGCGCATTCTCGAGCAAGAGCGGCTCATTGCTGTGGAGCGCGACCCCCAAGGGTGCGTGCTGATGAATATGCACAAATCCAAGGGCAAAGAATTTGACGGCGTCGTTCTCGTCGAAGGCGCGTTCAAGTCCGGCTTCTTCAACGAACGTGAGAAGCCGCCTTTCGAGCCGAGCCGGCGGCTGCTGCGTGTTGGTCTGACGCGCGCCAGGGCCCTAGTGACGATCGTACGGCCACAAAACGCGCGGCCACTGGTCGACTAGGAGGACCTATAGTGACCGAGACGACAGGCACTGGGAAATGGACGCAAGCGGGCGTCCCACACAAGGGCTGGACCTGCATCGATATCGAGGAATTGGAAGAACAGGATCATCTCTGCGAGATGTGCGAGGCCCGACACATCCGCTTCGTCCATGTGATGGAGCATTCCGACTATGGCGAGACGCTCAGGGTCGGATGCGTCTGCGCGGGCCATATGGAAGAGGATCTTGTCGGAGCGCGTAAGCGCGAAGCTGCATTTAAGGGCGAGCGGAACCGGCGTAAACGCTGGCTGTCGCGTGAGTGGCTCGTCTCATCGGTTGGCAACGAGTTCCTGAACACCAACGATGGCTTCAACGTCGTGGTCTATCCCAAAGGCGCAATTTGGGGAGCGCGAGTTCAGCACCGTGGGAGCGGCTACCAGAGAACGTCTAAGCTTCCCTACCAAACGCAAGATCAGGCGAAGCTTGCTGCCTTCGACGCGATGATCGGGATGAAGCACAGCGCTCCTTGGATAAATCGATGAGGTCGACGGTATGGGCAAAGATCACACAAGCAAAGAGCACTCGGCCGAGGGTGCGGCGCTTGGCTTTTGGTATCAGTCCTTCTACGCGCTCCGCACTCTGGTGATGCTGACCACTGACGACGCGGCGATCGGCGTCGAACAGCTCGATGACGTGGAGCTCAAGGCTGACGGGCAGACGCTGCTCTATCAGCTCAAGCACTCGATCAGCGCTGCGCCAGTATCCATCACCATCAAGTCGACGTCCCTCTGGCGAACAATGAAGGTCTGGATCGATGCGCTACCGTCTCTGAACCTGGCCGAGACTACGCTGCACCTCGTTACCGTTGGAGGGATTTCCGCAGAGAGCTCCCTTAGTGCGTTGACAGATCTTGAGGCCGATCGCTCCGATTTAGTCGCAGCGATGACGGCGGAGGCCAATCGCGTCATAGAAGCGCGTCAAGCCGCCGCGAAGGCTAACAAGGCACTGCCCTACGCCGACCGCGTTGACGGTTGTGCCGCCTTTCTCGGTCTCTCAGAGCCCGAACGGCTGAACCTGCTTCGTCGTGTCCAGATACGGCCCGACAGTCCGACGGTCGCGGAAGTCGAGCAGGAGATCGCAGGCCACTTTCACATCGTACTCCCCGCGCATCGCCCGGCCGTGGCGATGCGTCTCATCGAGTGGTGGGACCGGCAGATAGTTTATGCTCTGTGCGGCGAACGCGAGCGCGTCATCACACGGGCTGAGCTGCAGGCACAGATCATGGCGATTGTTGCCGACCTTGAGCAGGGCAAGCTCGTTCCCGAATTCGAGACGGTCAGCCAACCCGAGGACTACCAACCGGATAGTATGCTGGCGCGGCAAATCGAGCTGGTGAAGGGCAAGTCCTTTGATCTCGAGCGCGCCATTCGGGAGGAGTGGAAGGCACGCGAACAACGGGCTCGGTGGCTCGCTGGCAACCCTGCCATGGCGACGAGGATCACCGAATACGACCATATTCTGCGAGAGCACTGGGCCGATAGGCACGCTGAAATGGTAGACAGCTGCGCTGCGTTACAAGATGACGAGAAATGCGCGTCGGGGCTGAACCTTCTGCGCTGGACTCACAACGACGCGCCGACGACCGTTCGCCCTATCGCCGAAGGCTGGGGCGCGGCCTACTATGTGCGCGGGAGCTATCAGGTGCTCGCGATCAACCTGAAGGTAGGGTGGCATCCTGAATATGAAAACGTGCTCGGTGGTGAGAAATGAGGATCGCCCACGACGTCTATGCCGAGACAAATCCCGCGTTCTGCGCTTCCGCCCTCGTCGAGTTCACCAAAACGTATGCGTCGGTCCGGCCCGACGGGCCGGAGACGCCAGCCGCGTATCTGGCGCTGCCTATCGCGCTTTCGGGCGAGCTCGCCAGTACTTTCACCGGAACCAATAAGAATACCGGCTTGCTCGAATGGTTGGAGCGCAGTCCACAGGTCCAGGTCGGACTCGCCAAGCGGGTGAACGCTTCACTGGACATCGTTACTGAGGCGCTTCGATTTGGGTGCTTCACGCAGTTGCTGATTTTTGGCGAAGGGGCCTTTCTTAGACTTGGAGACAAGAAGTTGAAGCCGAGCGCGATCAGCGCTCTCGGCGATGAGCCGGCGCAGACGATTAAGCGTGCCGGGCGGCTCGGGCATTGGTTTGCAACTGCCGGCTCGACCCGGACGGTTTTCGACATGATGGGGCTAACGGCATGACACGCTGGAACATCGCTACGATTTTCTTCCTGGGCGTGTCTGGGCAGCGCCGAGAGGTGACTTTCGCGGCTGACGAACTGAATATCATTACAGGCGCCTCCGGTACCGGCAAATCGACCCTTATCAAGGCGATCGACTACTGCCTCGGCTCGAGCAAGTGCGAGTTGCCCGCCCATGTTCGTCGGCGCAGCATCGCGGTTGGCGTAAAATGGGTCGCAGGCGATGCGGAGATGATCATCGGGCGCATGATCCCGCCGGTAGGTCAGGCAACCAGCACGCGTATGTTCACCTCCACCGGTCGAAATTTGCCGCTACCTGAGACGGTAGACGAGTTCGAGGGTACGACGACAGTTGAGGCCGCGAAGGCCTTCATCGAGCGGGCGTTCGGGATTGGCGATGTTATTTCGGAGCCAGATGCCGCTGCCGCGCGTGGGCGCGCCACCGTGCGCCACGTCACACCCTATCTGTTTGTGACCAAGGAGGTCATCTATAGCGAGTCAACCCTGCTCCACGGCTTGGAGAAAGCGGACAAAGCGCGCGACATCATCGCGGCCATGCCATACTTCCTTCGCGCAACCGACGAGGCGAGCGCGATTGACGAGCGGCGGCTGCGGCAGCTGCAGCGGGCGCTCGAAAAAGAGGAGGCGAAAGCGCGCTCGCGCGCGGCTGCCGAGACAGCGCTCAAGCAGCGCGCAACCAATCTTCTTACCGAAGCTCACCGAATAGGGCTGGCCAAGTCGCCCTCGCTGGACGCGCCGGAGGCCACGCTTCTCGCCGAATTGAAGACGATAGGTGAGACGCCGCTTCAGGCGAATACCTACCCGGACGAGGGTGAACTAGGAGCCCTCAATCGGCGACGTCGAGAGATCCTGGCCGAAGTCAGTGCGCTACGTCGGCGCTTGCAGGCGACCCGGACGGCGCTGCGTGAGGCGACGGGCTTCCAAGGCGCTGTTTTGCGTCAGCGTGACAAGCTCATGCTAGCCGAGCATCTGCATCTCGACGGTATCGCCGAAGTTTGTCCGGTTTGCGAGGCACCGTCCGAGCGCGGACGCGAGGCAGCCCGGGCCCTGCG
The DNA here is from genome assembly GCA_964384815.1 of uncultured Afipia sp. GTDB lineage: Bacteria > Pseudomonadota > Alphaproteobacteria > Rhizobiales > Xanthobacteraceae > Afipia. Next base: position 45,190 of record CAYLLZ010000008.1, read on the forward strand.
GACCACTCTGACGAAAGTGCGTGCGGAGAGCGTAGCGGTGGAGCGCGTGAGGCCCCGGCTTGTCGAGCATGATCGTGCACTTGAGGAGGAGATAGGCCAGCTCAATATCGAGCTGCGCCGCATCGACGATCAGATTCAAACTTGGCTGCGCCAAAGCGAGGAGACCCGCCGGTTGGCCGATCTTGGCCAACTCCGAGCACACCTGCTTGGCCGGATCTCTTTCTTTCTTGAAGCGAGTGTCGACGAACCACGTCAGGCCACGCGCGATCTTAGCGTATTGCGAGCTGAGATCGCCGAGTTGGAGGCCCGAGTCGATAAGGAGGCGAAGGAGATCAAGCTGCGGCGGGCGGAGGCGAGAATCTCGCAGTTTGCGTCTGAGGCATTTGTCGCGCTGCCGACTGTGGCGCCCTGCATCGGGTCAGAGCTCGACTTCTCGTCGCGGCAGCCGGAAGTTACGGTCATTGAGGAGGAGAGCGGTGCTGTTCTGCGGCTTCCTGACGTCGGATCTGATCAAAACTACCTAGCGATCCACATCGCGCTCTCCTTTGCGTTACAGCGCTACTTCCAGACCGTGAATGCGCCAGTGCCAGGTCTGCTCGTGCTCGACCAGATCAGTCGACCCTATTTCCCGACAAGCGGCGAGGACGAGGACGAGGCAGAAATTTCCGGCGGTGAGGAAGACGAGGACGTGCAAGCGATGCGCAAACACATCGACTTCCTATTTGCCGAGACGGCTCGGCGGAAGGGGCTACAGGTCTTGCTCATCGAGCACGCCTATTTCGCGGACGACCCCCGCTATGTGAACGCCACACGGGAGCGGTGGACACGGGCCTCGGGACAGGCCCTTATTCCGCTCAATTGGCCAACTCGCGGCGACGAATAGCGTTCGGAATTTAGGCCATCCGTCATTCAACTCATATAGATATTGCTCGTATTCGCGGACTCGCTAAGCTCAAGTGATGGCGTGCGGGAGTTATCGTCCTTCACACCTTCCGTCGTATCCTTCCATCAACCGATTACTGAAGCGGGGGATAGCTATGGCGGACTTACCAGTGCATCAAAAAGCGCGGCATGTGAGCCGAGAGGAACTGTACACGCTGGTCTGGCAAAAGCCGATGACCCGTCTCGCGGAAGAGTTCGGGATTAGCGGCAATGGACTTGCCAAGATATGCGACAGGATGGACGTGCCATATCCACCACGCGGCTATTGGGCCAAAAAGGAGGCGGGCAAGCCGGTAGTTGTATTCAAGCTACCACCTCGCAGGGACGGCATCCCGCAGGTAACTGATATCCATCCCACGCTCCCCAAGCCAGCGCCGTTGCCGGAAGCCGAGAGGTCCGCGACGGTCGCCGCCGCCAAGGTAGAAGCCATTGCCGTGCCGGATGGCCTGGATAATCTTCATCCGCGCGTGAAAGCGTGGATTGTGGAGCACAAGAAGCAGCAGAGAGAACGCGAACAAGAGAGCAAACGGCGAAGGTACGAAACCTGGTGGACACCCCGAGTGCTCCCCGATCTGACCGAACGCGACCTATATCGTTTTCGGGTCACGAGTGCGATTTTTACGGGCGTCGAGAAAGCGGGCGGCAAAATTGAGAAGTCACCGATGACAGGAAGAGTGACCTTCGAGATTGCGAACCACGCCGTTGAATGCTCGATCGTGGAGAAGTTGGTGAAGTCGCTTAAGCAGCGCGACGAAACACGGAAGTGGACAGCCTATCCCGACCACCATCAATCCGGCCTCGACTCGTCAGGCTTCCTGCGCGTGTCGATCACTACGTACCTGGATGGCCGGCAACCTAAATGGATCGAAAGCCAGAAGACAAAGATTGGCGACATGCTGCCTGAGATCGTCGGCACCATCATGGCGGCGGGACCGATCTTAGAACAGAAGAAACGCGAGCAAGAGGAATGGCAGAAACAGTATCGCGAGGAAGAGGCGCGGCGCTACGAGGCAAGGCGTCTCAAGGAAATCGACGACAAACGCTGGAATAAGCTCTGCGAATTTGCGGCGAATTGGGAACAGCGCGACAGGCTTCTTGTGCTTCTAGCCGAAGTGGAAAAGCGTGCCTTCGACGAAGGCGATATCATCGTCGGCGACAGCGCCTTGAGCGATTGGATCGCATGGGCAAAAGAACGTGTCGAGGCGCTCGATCCTCTTCGTCAGGGCGCGGCGGGGATGTTCGATACGATTTCGAAGGTTTCGCAATGGTCATGAGCGAAGGGCGCATCACCGACGCGAGCGCCAGGCACCCTAATTTGCAGCACACTGTCGCAGGAGCGCAGTTTGCACAGACCGGCACGTTTGGAATCGTTCACGGGGAGATGGCGCACCCATCAGGATTCGAACCTGAGGCCTCTACCTTCGGAGGGTAGCGCTCTATCCAGCTGAGCTATGGGTGCATTTATCTTCAAATAGTGTCCGAGGTCGACCAGGGTCAATCTCGATTCCAACTTTCAAACGATCGCAAACGGTGCGAGCCCGAGGCACTGCCGGTTGTGGTCGTTCGTACTCTACAGCTTCCTTCAGTTTGCTTCCGCGGCGCTTCCGCGACCACGGAAGCAGTTTCTCTGCTTCCTTCGAGTTTCGCCAATCGCTTGGTTTCCCTCGTCTTTTTCGACCCTCGCCCACAACACGCTTGACTTAGCCTTGCCTTCGGAGGGCAACGCTCTATCCAGCTGAGCTACGGGTGCGGCTCCCTTCCTTTAGCGGATCGGGGCGGGAGGGGCAACGGCAGCGGGGTGGTTGATGGCGCTCAGGCGGGGACGATCACCTTGCCGATCGGCCATAGCGCAATGCCGGCAAGCTTGAGGTGGGCCCAGGCGAAGGGCAGACCGATGATGGTCACCGCCAGCACCAGCGCCGTCAGCACATGGCCGATCGCGAGCCACCAGCCCGCCAGCAAGAACCAGATGATATTGCCGATCACACCAAGCGGCCCGGTGCCGATATCTTCGCGGCCGGAATAAAGCTCGCGCGAGACCGCCTTCTGCCCGAACGGAAACAGCGTGTAGGCCGCGATGTTGAAGGCGGCGCGGGTCCACGGAATGCCGATGATGGTGATCGCCATGATCACGGCGGCGACCATCCAGCCCACCGCCATCCAGAAGCCGCCCAGCACGATCCAGAGAATGTTGAGAAGAAGGGATACCGGAGACATGCCGATCCTCGTGGCGCGATGTGTCGTCTTTGCGAATCTATCACAAACTTTGTGTCACTTTGTCGCCGCGCGCCATGCCTGATATTGCGGGCGCAGGCAAACCCCGCAGGGCCGGTAACCGGTGGCGAGGGCTACGGCTTCATCAGCGAAGAACACGCGGTGCTTGCGATAGGTGTCGGATCTGGCAAGCGCGCGGCTGGCGGCCCGGCAATCGAGCCGGCCATAGATGCGCTGTTTGGCGTGGCCACCGAGCAACCCGGGCGTGACGCTATCATAAAATGCGTCATCCGGGCCGAGCAGGCGGTAGGTTTTGCGCATCACGTCGTTCTCTCGCGATCCTGAGGCTGCCAACGTTCGACATGCGCGTGCGCTTATGCTGTCCTGAACAGGCGCGGATGGTCGTGCGGCTGCGAGCGCAGATACTGGTTCGGCGCGATGATCTGCTGGCCGAGCTTGGCCGCCGCATGCCAGGGCCAGCGCGGATCGTAGAGAATTGCGCGTGCGAGCGCGATTGCGTCGGCATCGCCGCTGGCGATGATCGCCTCGGCCTGTTCCGGTTCGGTGATCAGGCCGACCGCAATGGTCGCAATCTCTGCCTCATGCTTGACCCGTCGGGAGAACGCGACCTGATAGCCCGGCTCGAGCTGGATCTGCTGCAGCGGTGATAGGCCGCCGCTGGAGACATGGATCGCCGGACAGCCGCGCTGCTTCAGCGCCTTGGCGAATGCGACGGTACTTTCGATATCCCAGCCGCCGTCCACCCAGTCCGACGCCGAGACGCGGACCCAGACCGGTCTGTCCGCGGGAAACGCCGCGCGCACCGCTTCGAACACCTCAAGCGGAAAGCGCATCCGGTTCTCGAGGCTGCCGCCGTAATTGTCGTCGCGGATATTGGCGAGCGGCGAGAGGAACTGGTGCAACAGATAACCGTGCGCCGCGTGCAACTCGATGCCATCGAAGCCGAGCCGCGCGGCGCGCCGCGCGGCGGCGACGAAATGATCGCGGATGCGCAACAGACCCGCCGCGTTGAGCGCGGTCGGCGGGTTCTCGCCGTCATTGTGCGGCAGCGCCGATGGCGCCTGGGTTTGCCAGCCGCTCGGCGCAGTCGGCGGAATCTGCGCGCCACCTTCCCATGGTACGCGGGTGGAAGCCTTGCGTCCGGCATGGCCGAGCTGCACCGCAACCTTGATCGGCGAATAGGCGCGGATCGCGGCCAGCACTCGCGCGAGCGCGGCTTCGTTGGCATCGGAATAAAGCCCGAGATCGCGCGGCGAGATGCGGCCTTCCGGCGATATCGCTGTCGCTTCGAGCACCATCAATCCCGCGCCGGACAATGCGAGATGGCCGAGATGGATCATGTGCCAGTCGGTAGCGCTGCCGTCATTGGCCGAATACTCGCACATCGGCGCGATCACGATCCGGTTCGGCAGATCGAGCGGGCCGAGGCGCCAGAGTGTAAATAACTGGCTCATGTGGAATGTCCTAGGCGAGTCCGTTGAGGAACGGATTGGTGGCGCGCTCCTGACCGATGCTCGATCCGGGACCGTGGCCGCAGATGAAGGCAACATCATCACCGAGCGGCAGCAACTTTTCCTCGATCGAACGGATCAGGGTTGCATGATCGCCGCCGGGCAGGTCGGTACGGCCGACCGATCCGTTGAACAGCACATCGCCGACCAGCGCGAACCGCATCGCGTCGTTGAAGAACACTATGCTGCCGGGCGAGTGGCCGGGGCAGTGCAGAATCTTGAATGACAGTTTGCCGAGATGGACCACGTCGCCCTCGCTGAGCCAGCGGTCCGGCGCAAAATCGCGGACATTGGTCATGCCGAAACGGCGACCGCCCTCAACGACATGATCGAGCAGGAATTTGTCGGCAAGATGCGGGCCGACGATCGGCACCTTGAGCTCGTCGCGCAGATCGGCTGCGCCGCCGACGTGATCGATATGACCGTGGGTGATCCAGATCTGTTCGACGTTGACGCCGGCCTGCCGGATCGCGTTGAGGATTTGCAGGACATCGCCGCCGGGATCGACCACAACGGCTTGGTTGGTTTCGGTGCACCAGAGCAGTGTGCAGTTCTGCTGGAACGGTGTGACCGGAATGATGAGCGCCTGAGCGGGTGCCTTGGCCTCGGCGGAGGAATGATCGGGCTGCGTGTTCATGCGCGCCACAATGCCGATTTTTCGTGGCCCGCCAAGCGGATTTATCAAGGCTGGCGCAGGGTCCGGCTCACATCGCCTTGAAAGGGGCAGGAACCTGCGATTTTAGCCTTGGCGGCAGAAGACATCTGCTAGGCTGGCGTCATGAGTCTTGCCGCAATTTCTATCACCCCGGACCGCCGGCAGTCGGAGACCGCGCTGATTGTGGCGCGAGGCACCGCGCGCTGGCTGGGCTCGCTTGGATTTTCCTGTGTCAGCGAACTGGCGCTGCCATCCGGCCGTCGTGCCGATCTGGTTGCGTTGAACGAGCGCGGCGAAGTCTGGATCATCGAGATCAAATCATCGATCGATGATCTGCGGGCGGACCAGAAGTGGCAGGATTATCGCGCGCATTGCGACCGGTTGTTCTTTGCGTTCACGCAGGATCTGCCGTGCGAGATTTTTCCGCAGGACACCGGCCTGATCGTCGCCGACGCCTATGGCGCGTATCTGCATTGCGAGGCGCCGGAGCACCGGTTGCCGGCGGCAACGCGCAAGGTGATGCTGCTGCGTTTCGGTCTGGTCGCCGCGCGGCGGATCAACCGGCTGATCGATCCGCAGGGTCACGCTGCGATCGACGAATAGTCTCTCAGGGAAAACCGGAGGCACCGCATCTCGCGCGTCATGTCGATGACGCGCGACGCGGTGTGCGAGACTGCGATCAGCGCGGTGCGCGCTTGGCCAGAATGCGCTGCAAGGTGCGGCGATGCATGTTGAGCCGCCGCGCTGTCTCCGAGACGTTGCGGTCGCACATCTCGTAAATGCGCTGGATGTGTTCCCAGCGCACACGGTCGGCCGACATCGGATTCTGTGGCAGTTCGGATTTGTCGCGTCCGATCGCAAGCAATGCGGCTACCACGTCGTCGGCATCGGCCGGCTTGGCGAGGTAATCTACCGCGCCGAGCTTCACGGCCGTCACTGCGGTGGCGATGTTGCCGTAGCCTGTCAGCACGATGGCGCGGGCATCCGGTCGTTTGGCTTGCAGCGCACCGACCACGTCGAGACCGTTGCCGTCGCCAAGCCGCAAGTCCACCACGGCGAACGCCGGCGGATGCCGTTCGATCTGGGCAAGACCTTCGGGGACGTTGTCACAGCTTGTGACCGAGAAACCTCGCGCTTCCATCGCGCGCGACAGCCGCTCCAGAAACGCCTTGTCATCCTCGACGATCAGAAGCGAGCGATCGGCCATCTCGGCAATCGTGTTGGCCGGCGAAGTCGTCGTCTGAAGCGGTACGTTCACTGTTTGAGCCCTCTCATGGTCGTCTTTTCGATATGGCGCGACAATGTGGCATCGCAAGTGTCGCACCGTCCGATGTGGACTTGCAAGGTGCGGCGAATCGTCCGGTTCGCCTGTTAACTTGCTGCAATGCCCGCAACGCTGTCGGCCTCGAAACGGTCGCGCGGCCAGGTGATGGTGACCACGGCGCCGTGATCGGGGAACACGCGGTTGGCGAAGGTGACGCGCGCGTCGGTCCGCTCCAGCAGGGTGCGGGCGATAAACACACCGAGACCTAGGCCGCGCCGGGTGCTCTGGGCGTCGGAAGCGCGCTTGCGCGAGGATACGTAGGGCTCGCCGATCCGCTTGAGGATATCCGGCGGAATCCCGGGCCCGTCATCGGAAATCACGATCTCGACCCGGTCCTCGTTCCACCATGCGTTCACTTCGACCGCTTCACGCGCGAAATCGACGGCATTCTCCAGCAGGTTCCCGACGCCGTACAGGATTGCGGGATTGCGCAGCCCCACTGGCTCGGATGAGCCGGCCACCGCGATGCGCACTTTGATGGCGATGCCGAATTCGCGATGCGGCGCCACCGTCTCCTCGATCAGGCTGGACAGTGGCATGCGGTCGAACGGCGCTCCGCCGGAAGACAATTGCGTGATCTTGCCGAGGATATCGCGGCAACGCTGTGCCTGCTCGCGCAGCATGCGCAGATCGCCCATCACTTGCTCGTCGCGTGGGCTTTGTTCCTGCAGCGCTTTCTCGAGTTCACGTGAGATCAGAAAGATAGTGGAAAGCGGCGTTCCAAGCTCATGGGCCGCCGCCGCGGCAAGACCGTCGATCTGTGTCAAATGCTGCTCGCGGGTCAGCACCAGTTCGGTCGCTGCCAGCGCGTCGGACAGTTTGCGGGCTTCCTCGGTGACCTGAAACGCGTACAGACTTGTGACGCCGAGCACCAGCACGATCGAGAGCCACACGCCGGTCATGTAGATCGGCGGCAACACCAGCGGCTCGTCGCTGTCCCATGGCAGCGGAAGATGAAAGAAGCCGAGCACCGAGGCGCAGGCTGCGGCGAGCAGACCGAGCATGATGGTGTAGCGCGTCGGCAGCGCCGTCGCTGCGATCAGCACCGGCGCCAGGAATAGAAATGAAAATGGATTCTGCAGACCGCCGGTGAGGAACAGCAGCACGGCGAGTTCGGCGATGTTGACAGCCAGAAGCAATGTCGCAAAACGCGGGTCCAGCCGGTGCACGGTATTGAAGCCGATCTGCAATGCGAGATTGAGTGCCGCCGACAAGCTGACCACGCCGAGGCAGGCCAGCACCGGAATCTCAAAATCGAGGCCCTGCGCCACGACGAAGATGGCGGTGAGCTGGCCCAGCACCGCGAGCCAGCGCAGCCGCAGGATGGTGTCGAGGCGGATGTTGCGGCGGCTGTGCCGGAACTCGGAGGCAGCGATATCGCTCATGCCGACACTATATATCCTTTACCAGCGCTCCCCGGCCTTCGGGTGAGTGAGGGAGAATGACTTTCTCACAGGTTGATTTATCAGGCCAATTTAGCCTGTCGGCAGCTTGTCCGATGGATGAATTGACGCTGGGTGCCGTGGACGACATTATGTCGCGGCGCAAAACGAATCGAGGATGCCATGCCCATCGGAGAATTCGGTCGGCCGCCGGAGCTGCCTTCGGAACTCAGTCCGACGACGACATCGCCGCTCTACTGGATGTATGAGATGGGCCAGGCCTCGCTCAATCCGGCGCGCGCGTTCGCCGATGCGACCAAGCTGATGTTCCAGAATCCGCTCAATCCGCTTTCCGCCACCGAATTCGGCAAATCGGTCGCGGCGAGTTGCGAGGTGTTCGAGCGCACCACGCGCCGTTATGGCAAGCCGGAATGGAATATCAGCGACACCGAGGTTCAGGGTGTCCGTGTTCCGGTCGAGATCAAGACGGTGTGGGAAAAGCCGTTCTGCCGGCTGTTGTATTTCCAGCGCAAGCTGTCCCGGCCGCTGCGCGGTCCGCAGCCGCGCGTACTGATTGTCGCGCCGATGTCGGGCCATTACGCCACGCTGTTGCGGGGTACCGTGGAAGCCTTCCTGCCGGGCCATGAAGTCTACATCACCGACTGGACCGACGCGCGGATGGTGCCGGTTGCGATGGGCCGGTTCGATCTCGATGATTATGTCGATTACGTCGTCGAAATGCTGCACGCGCTGGGCGGTAACGTCCATATCATTGCTGTGTGCCAGCCTTCGGTGCCTGTTCTGGCGGCGGTCTCGATTATGGAGGCCCAGCACGATCCCTATGCGCCGATCTCGATGACGTTGATGGGCGGGCCGATCGACACGCGACGCAATCCGACCGCGGTCAACAAGCTCGCCGCCGAGAAGGGCATCGACTGGTTCCGCAATCACGTGATTTCCAAGGTGCCGTTTCCGCATCCTGGCGTCATGCGCGATGTCTATCCGGGATTCCTGCAGTTGACCGGCTTCGTCAGCATGAATTTCGATCGGCACATGGATGCGCACAAGCGCCTGTTCAATCATCTGGTGAAGGGCGACGGCGACCTCGTCGACAAGCATCGCGATTTCTACGACGAGTATCTGGCGGTGATGGATCTGACCGCCGAATTCTATCTGCAGACCGTTGATGTCGTGTTCATCAAGCACGCGTTGCCGCTCGGGACCATGACCCACCGGGGCAGGCCGGTCGATCCATCGAAGATCCAGCGTGTGGCGCTGATGACGGTCGAAGGAGAGAACGACGATATCTCCGGCCTCGGCCAGACCGAAGCGACGCACGCGCTCTGCACGTCGATCTCCGACACGCGGCGGGTGCATTATGTTCAGAAGGGCGTCGGCCATTACGGCGTGTTCAACGGCTCGCGCTTCCGCTCCGAGATTGTGCCCCGGATTTCCGATTTCATGGTCTCGTCAGCGCTGACCCGGTCGGATTTCGTTGCCGCGGAATAGCCGCCGCAGGCCTCGAAAAGCACGCCGGAATGCCAAAAATCCAGATTTGACGGCATTTTAGCCTATCGAGCACCTCCGAATGACGGCGAGGATGCTATAAGCGTTTGTTTTTCAATGAATATTTCGAGTTAAGAGATGTGGCATAAAAGTGACGGCCGATCACGTCGGTTGGGCGCGCCGCAGCTAAAAAACTGAACACAAATTTCATGTTTCATGCCTCTGTATGTGGGAGGTGGAGCGGCGATTCGTTCAACATGTTGGGCAAATGATTTGTTTTTGTGCCGAGAGCTTTCCCTGGCGGCGGCTATGGCAGAATCCGGGTGAACTTCTCACCTACGGACTCCCCGATATGGCTTTTCGTGCTCTGCTCTACCGTCGTCCCACCGAACCGCGCACCCTTGCAGTGAAGATCGGTTCGGCCATTTACGCCGTTCAACTCCGCCGCCATCGCCGCGCGCGTCGCTATACGCTGCGTATTCATCCGAGCGCCCGACAGGCGATCCTGACCATGCCGCCGCGCGGCACTCTTGCCGACGCCAAGGACTTTGCGGAGCGCCATGGCGCCTGGATCGCGGCGCGACTTGGCGGTCTGCCGAAAGCCGCGCCGTTTGCGACCGGGACGACGCTGCCGTTGCGCAGCACGCCGCACAAGATCGTCCATCGTGCTTGCGAGCGCGGCACCGTGTGGACGGAGACCCGCGACAGTGGCGAGAAGATTCTCTGTGTCGCTGGCGGCTTGCCGCATATCGAGCGGCGGGTGCTTGATTACCTCAAGCGTGAAGCGCGCCATGATCTCACCAAGGCGTCGGCCCGCTATGCCGAGATTCTCGGCGTCAAGGTGAAGCGCATCACCATCCGCGACCAGTCGAGCCGCTGGGGCTCCTGCACCTCGGCCGGGTCGCTGTCGTTCTCGTGGCGGCTCATTCTTGCGCCGCCTTATGTGCTGGACTATCTGGCAGCGCATGAGGTCGCGCATCTGGTCGAGATGAATCACTCGCCGCGGTTCTGGAAGGTGGTGGGACGGATTTGTCCGGCCACCGAGCGCGCCAAGAAGTGGCTCGACACCCACGGCAACGATCTGCACCGCTTCGGCGTGCGCGATTAGCCTGCGCTCTCACGCAAAAAGAAGATGGATGTGCGGATCACGTCCGCGCATGACGATCTCTGATTCAATTAAAACGTAAAAAGCGACAGCCGGTTCAGTGTCCGCCGAACAGGCGGTCGATCAGCCAGCCGCCACCGCCGAGACCGTTCGCCGCTTCCGGTCGTGCGCCGTTCTGCACCACCTGCGGGCGCGGCGCAGGTTGCGATTGCGACGGGTAGGGCCGTTGCTGCTGTGGCTGTGCGTAGCCGCTGTTCGACGCATAAGGATCGCCGGCCGGCACCGGGCGTGGCGGTGGAGCGATCTGCTGGCCATTGCCGCGCGCGGCGGCGCGGAAGAAGTTGGACAGGAAGCCGCCTCCGCTGTCGCCGCTCCTGCTCTGTTGCGCGCCCGGAAGATCGGCCACCGCGACGTTCTCATGCGCGGCCTTCATGAAGCGTGTCCACACTTCAACGGGCAGGCCGCCACCAGTGGCCTTGTGGGTCGGCGAGTTGTCGTCATTGCCGAACCAGACGCCGGTGACGAGGTTGGCGGTGTAGCCGATGAACCAGGCGTCGCGGAAATCCTGGCTGGTGCCGGTCTTGCCGGCGGCGTACCAGCCGGGAATATCGGCCTTCTTCGCCGTGCCGATAACCAGCGTCTCATGCATCATCGCGTTCATCATGCCGGCATAACGCGGATCGATCACCTGCGCGGCCGGATCAGGCTTGCGCGCGTAGAGCAGTTTGCCTCCGGCCGTCTTGATGCGGTTGATGACATGCGGTGAAGCCGCGGCGCCGCCATTGGCGAACGGGGCATAGGCACCGACGAGTTCGGTAAGCGAGACTTCCGAGGTGCCGAGCGCAATCGAAGGATTGGCTTCGAGTTTGGAGGCGATGCCGAGCCGGTGCGCGGTGCGCACCACATTGGCCGGACCGACCTCGATACCGAGCCGCACCGCCACGGTGTTGAGCGACATCGCCAGCGCCTGCGTCAGTGTTACCGGGCCAAAATATTCGTGACTGTAGTTCTCCGGCTTCCAGCCTTTGATCTCGAGCGGTGCATCCTGCCGCACAGTCTCCGGTGTCAGTCCGGTTTCCAGTGCGGTGAGATAAACGAACGGCTTGAACGCCGAACCGGGCTGGCGCTTGGCGGTGACCGCGCGGTTGAACTGGCTTTCCGAGTAATTGCGTCCGCCGACCATCGCGCGCACCGCGCCATCGGGCGTCATCGCCACCAGCGCGCCCTGGCTGACCTTGAACTTCACGCTTTTGGCTGCGAGTTCGTCGATCACCGCAGCTTCCGCAACGGCCTGCAGCTTTGGATCGATCGAGGTCTCGACCACGATGTTCTGTTCGACCTGCCCCACCAGATCGTCGAGCACCTCGCCAATCCAGTCGGCGACGTAGTTGATGGTGCCTGCGCCGACCGGCTTCACCGCGTAGGACGGATGACCGATCGCGGCCTGTGCCTGCGCGTCGGTGATGAACTTCGCATCCGCCATCGCGCTGAGCACGGTCTGCGCCCGCTTCTCTGCTCCCTCCGGATTGCGGTTTGGTGCAAGGCGTGACGGCGACTTGACGAGGCCGGCGAGCATAGCCGCTTCCGCGAGCGTGACGGCGCGCGCCGATTTGCCGAAATATTTCTGCGCCGCCGCTTCGACGCCGTAAGCGCCGGAGCCGAAATAGACGCGGTTGAGATAGAGCTCGAGAATTTCGTTCTTGGAATATTTCCGCTCCAGCCACAGCGCGAGTTCGGCTTCTTGCAGCTTGCGCTGCAAGGTGCGCTCCTGGGTCAGGAATAGGTTCTTGGCAAGCTGCTGGGTCAGCGTCGAGCCGCCTTGCGACACGCCGCGATGCAAGAGGTTGGTCGCGGCGGCGCGGGCGATGCCGATCGGATCGATGCCGAAATGCGAATAGAAGCGGCGGTCCTCGATCGCGATGAAAGCCTTCGGCAGATAGGGCGGCAGTTCCTTCAAGGCGACGTTGGCGCCCGGCATCTCGCCGCGCGTTGCGATCACGCTGCCGTCGATGCCGACGATCTGGATGGTCGGCGGGCGCTTGGGAATTTCCAGCGACTGGATCGAAGGCAGGTGCGCACCGACCCAGACCACGACGCCGACGCCGGCGATGACGGCCCACAGGCTCAGCACCAGGCCCCAATAAAATACCCGGCCAAGCCCGCTGCGCGCCTTGCCGCGCGCGGCCTTGTTGCTTTCTCTCTTGTCCTTTTTCGCCTGCGCGCGGGTCTTGCGGGAGCGGCGTGCGGCATTGTCATCGGCAGCACGTTTTGCCGCGCGGCGCTTCGGTGCGGCGTCGGCATCATCCTCCGGGCCGCCGACGCGATCCCACGGATTGAGCCGGATGCCATCCAGCGCCGCGCCGCCGTCGAACTTCGGCTCCCGGCGTCCCCCTGCTTTCTTACGTCCCGCCATCCGCTACGCGCTCGATCCGATATGTCGATCCAGCGTGCACGCTAGCGGCGGCGGTTTAAGGGCACGTTACCAAATCGTTAATGCGGATTAAGCGGATCGCGCCGCCTGCTTTTCGCTGACGCCGCCTTCGGCGAGCAGATGCACCAGCGCGCGCTTGATCGCGGCCTGCCGGGTCGGCGCGGTGATCTGCGCACCGAGCAGATCAGTGACGTAGAACACGTCGCGCGCCCGCTCGCCAAATGTCGAGACATGCGCCGAACCGATATTGAGATTGAGCTTGGAGAGCGCCGTGGTCAGTTCGTAGAGCAGGCCCGGGCGGTCGAGACCGGACACCTCGATCACGGTGAAGCGGTCCGACCACAGGTTGTTGATGACGACATCCGGCTCGACGACGAACGGTTTTGGCTTGGATTTGGCGGCCGTGCGCTTGGCCACGATCTCGGGGAGCTGGAGCTTGCCGTCCAGCACCTGCTCGATCATCTCGCCGATGCGGGCGGCGCGGCGCGCCTCGTCCTCGTCGCGGTCGTATTCGCGCGAGATCGCAATGGTGTCGAGCGCACGTCCGTCGGTGGTGGTGTAGATCTGCGCATCCACGATGTTGGCGCCTGCGGACGCGCAGGCGCCTGCGATAATCGACAACAGCCAGGGATGATCGGGCGCGAGAATGGTGAGTTCGGTGACGCCGCGGGCCTCGTCGAACCCGACATTGACGGCAAGCTTGTTGCCATTGCGGTCGGTCTCCTTGACGAAGCGGGCGTGGCGGATCTTGCGCTGCAGATCGACCTTGAGCCAGTAGGCCGGATAGTGACGTGCGATATAGGCGTCGAGTTCGGTCTGCGGCCATTCGGTGAAGGTCTCGCGGAATTCAGCCTGCGCGGCTTCGAGGCGTTGAACGCGATTGACCTCCGAGAAGCCCCCGGTCAGCACCGGCTCGGTCTCGTAATACAGCGTCCGGATGAGCTGCGCCTTCCAGCCATTCCACACGCCGGGGCCGACGCCGCGGATGTCGGCGGTGGTCAGGATGGTGAGCAGCTTCATCTGCTCGACCGACTGCATCACGGCGGCAAAATTCTCGATCGTCTTGCGGTCCGACAGGTCGCGCGACTGCGCCACCGTGGACATCGTCAAATGCTCCTTGATCAGCCAGGCGATCAGGTCGGTGTCGGCGGCGTTGAAGCCGAAGCGCGGGCACAGTCTGCGCGCCACTTTCGCGCCGGCGATCGAATGGTCCTCCGGCCGGCCCTTGGCGACGTCGTGCAGGAACACCGTCATGTAAAGCACGGCGCGATGCTCGGGACGAATCTTGCGCATCAGATCGGTTGCAACCGCGAACTCCTCGTGGTTGCCGCGCTCGATGTCCTGCAGGATGCCCACGCAGCGGATCAGATGCTCGTCCACCGTGTAGTGATGATACATGTTGAACTGCATCATCGCGACGATCTTGCCGAAAGCGCGGATGAACTGCCCGAGCACGCCGGTCTCGTTCATTCGCCGCAGCACGATCTCGGCGTTCTCCGAGGTGAGAATCTCCATGAACAGCCGATTCGCCTCGGCGTTCTCGCGCAGTTGCGGCGTGATCAGCTTGAGCGAGCGCGTTGCCATGCGCATGGCGTCGGGATGAAAGGCGAGATTGTTCTTCTGCGCGAGGCGGAAGATCCGGATCAGGTTGACGGGATCGCTCTTGAAGACGTTCGGTGTCGCAAGGTTGATGCGTGCATTGTCGACCACGAAATCGATGGTGCCCGGCACCTTGCCGCGCTTGCGCTGCGGCCGCAGCCTGGCCATCAGCCGGCCAAGCACGGGCGCGGGCTTGGCTTCCTCTTCCTCCAGCTTGGCGCACAGGATCGCGGTGAGGTCGCCGACATCCTTGGCCATCAGGAAGTAGTGCTTCATGAAGCGTTCGACATCCTGCATGCCGGGATGCGAGGTGTAGCCGAGGCGCTGTGCAATCTCGCGCTGGATATCGAACGACAGCCGTTCCTCGGCGCGTCCGGTGTAGAAATGCATGTTGCAGCGGACCGAGAGCAGGAAGTCCTCGCAACGCCGGAAGGTGCGATATTCGGCGGCGTCGAACACGCCGCGCTTGACCAGTTCGCGGGTGTCGCTGACGCGGTAGACGTATTTGGCGATCCAGAACAGCGTGTGCAGATCGCGTAGACCGCCTTTGCCGTCCTTGACGTTGGGCTCCACCAGATAGCGCGACTGGCCGGCACGACGGTGGCGCTCCTCGCGCTCGGCGAGCTTGGCGGTGACGAATTCCGCCGCGGTGCCTTGCACCACATCGTGGTCGAAGCGCTTGACCAGTTCGTCGTAGAGCGGTTGGTCGCCGACCAGGAAGCGTGTTTCCAGGATCGAGGTGCGGATCGTCATGTCGGCGCGGGCGAGGCGGATCGATTCATCGACCGAGCGCGTAGCGTGCCCGACCTTGAGGCCGATGTCCCACAGGCAATACAGGATCACCTCGGCGACCTGCTCGCCCCACGCGGTTTGCTTGTAAGGCAGCACGAACAACAGATCGATGTCCGATTCCGGCGCCAGCAAACCACGGCCATAGCCGCCGGTGGCGACCACCGCCATGCGTTCGGAGTCGGAGCGCATGTGCGAGCGGTAGAGATGTTTGGTGGCGGCGTCGTAAAGCAGGCGGATGATCTCGTCCTGCACGGCGCACAGACGCTGTGCGCAGGCGCGGCCCTGGCGATCCTTCAGCAGTTCGATTTGCGCGATCTCGCGCGCCTGTGCGAGAGCGTTCTTGAGAAGCTGGGTCAGCGCGGTGCGAAATGCGTCGTCGCTGCCGCCGTGCTTGTCGGCGAGGGCGTCGATCTGCCGGGCGATCTTATCTGGATCGAACTGCAGCGGGAGTTGATGGGACCGGTCGAGCGTCACGTCATCCATGCTATCCGGATATCCAACCGCAATCCTAGTGTCACGGCCGATTGTGCGGCATTTGGAAGGTTCGTGCCGGTTTCCCTCCTGCGGAGAAAGTTTTTGCTGGCGCCTCGTTGTCGGGGGCAAGGATTTTCTGGTTGACTTGTTATTCTAACTAATTGATCTATTGGGGTAATTACTCGTTCCAAAGCTTCCTTGCTCATTACATCCATGGAGAAAATTATGTTCGAGATTTCCCGACGCGGCTTTGCCGTGCTTGTCGCGGGTGCGCTGGTCGCCCCGGGCGCGGTGCGTGCGGCGGATGCGCCCAAGCAGATCGCCATCGACTGGGCGACCTACAATCCGGTGTCCATCGTTCTCAAGGAAAAGGGGCTGCTGGAAAAGGAATTCGCCAAGGACGGCATCAAGATCGTCTGGGTGCAGACGCTCGGCTCCAACAAGGCGCTCGAATTCCTCAACGCCGGCTCGATCGATTTCGGCTCGACCGCCGGCTCCGCCGCGCTGGTCGCGCGCATCAACGGCAATCCGATCAAGTCGGTCTATGTCTATTCGCGTCCCGAATGGACCGCGCTCGTCACCGGCAAGGATTCCAAGATCACCAAGGTCGCCGATCTGAAGGGCAAGCGTGTCGCGGTGACGCGCGGCACCGATCCGCACATCTTCCTTGTGCGTGCACTACTCGATGCCGGTCTGACCGAGAAGGACATTACCCCGGTGCTGCTGCAGCATCCGGACGGCAAGACCGCGTTGGTGCGCGGCGATGTCGATGCCTGGGCGGGCCTCGATCCGATGATGGCGCAAGCCGAGATTGAGGATGGCGTGAAGCTGTTCTATCGCAAGCCCGAGGCCAACACCTGGGGCATCCTCAATGTCCGCGAGCAGTTCCTCAAGGATCATCCGGAGATCGTGCGCCGCGTGCTCGCGGTGTATGAGGAGGCGCGCAAATATTCGCTGGCCAATTACGACGTAGTGAAGCGCGACTTCATCGCCGTCACCAAGCTGCCGGATAACGTGGTCGACAAGCAGCTCAAGGAGCGCACCGAGCTGACCCACAGCAAGATCGGCGCGCCACAGCGCGAGTCGATCCTCGCCGCGGGTCTCGCGCTTCAGCAGGCCGGCGTGATCCAGCCGAATGTCGACGTGAAGGCCAATGTGGACGCGCTGCTCGATGCGCAGGTGCCGCTGCCGACCAACTGAAGCGGCAGGTCGTGAATGGTCCGGCATCGCGCAGGTTGCCCCGCGCGATGTCGTCTTTTTTGACGTACGGGAAATCATGCCGGGCGGCCCGGTATGAGAATTTGCGATGCCGGCAGTGAACCGGCGCTTGCAATCCGGCGCAATAAACGGTTCTTGCTATGACGATGACACTCGAAACCACCATGGCAGAGGCAAAGCCGGCCACTCCAGCGCGGAGGAGCAAGCGCTGGATGCGGCCGGCGCTCGGCCTGCTGTTGCCGCTGCTGATCGCCGTGGTGTGGGAGCTTGCAGTCCGGTTCGGCTTCTCCAACGGCCGTCTCGTGCCGCCGCCAAGCATGATCTACCAGACGCTGGTCGAACTCACCGCCAGCGGCGAGCTCGCGCGTCATGTCGGCATCACGCTGTGGCGCGTCGGCGTCGGCTTCGGTCTTGGCGTTCTGTTCGGCACGCTGTTCGGCGCGATCTGCGGGTACTGGCCGCTGACCCGCCGGCTGCTCGATCCCACGGTGCAGGCGCTGCGCGCGATCCCCTCGATCGCCTGGGTGCCGATCTTCATTCTCTGGCTCGGCATCTTCGAGACCTCGAAGGTGGCGCTGATCGCAGTGGGCGTGTTCTTTCCGATCTATCTCGGCGTGATGGGCGCGATCCAGTCGGTCGATCGCAAGATCGTCGAAGTCGGCCGCGCCTTCCGTCTCTCCGGTCCGGCGATGATCCGCCGCATTCTGCTGCCTGCGGTGCTGCCGGCCTATGTGGTGTCGCTGCGCTCGGGCCTCGGGCTTGGCTGGATGTTCGTGGTTGCCGCCGAATTCATGGGCGCCTCGCAGGGCCTCGGCTATCTCTTGATCGACGGCCAGCAGCTTGGCAAGCCGGCGCAGATCCTCGCCGCGATCATCGTGTTCGCGCTGCTCGGCAAGATCACCGACTGGCTGATCCAGGCGGCGTTCGCGCCGCTGCTGCGCTGGGAAGATTCCTTCAGCGCCCATGCGAACGGGGCCTGAGATGCTGGCGCTCGATCATGTCGGCAAGATCTATCCCAACGGCGTCAACGCGCTGGAGGGGTTTTCCGCGCGCATCAGGCCCGGCGAGATCGTTGCCATCATCGGCGGCTCGGGTTGCGGCAAGTCCACGCTGCTACGCGCGATCGGCGGTCTCGATTGCGCCACCCATGGCAGCATTGTGCTCGATGGCCTCGCCATCGCCGCGCCGCATGAAAAGATCGGCATCATCTTCCAGGAGCCGCGGTTGTTGCCCTGGCTCAGCGTGCTCGACAATGTCGCGTTCGGGCTGACCGACCTCTCTGCTGCGCAGCGCCGCGAGCGCGCCGAGGCCGCACTGGCGCGGGTCGGACTCGCCAACAAGGCCGACGCCTGGCCGCGCGAACTGTCCGGAGGGCAGGCGCAGCGTGTCGCCATTGCCCGTGCGCTGGTGCCGCGCCCCGAGGTGCTGCTGCTCGACGAGCCGTTCTCCGCGCTCGATGCCTTCACCCGCACCGATCTGCAGGACCATCTGCTCGACCTGTGGGCCGATACCAAGCCGACCTTGATTCTGGTGACCCACGACGTCGAGGAGGCAGTGGTGCTGGCCGACCGGGTGATGGTGATGCGCCCGCATCCCGGCCGCCTGTTCGAGGAGATCAAGGTCGATCTCACCCGTCCGCGCGACCGTGCCTCGCCGCTGTTCGAGGGTGTCAAGCGCCGCGTGCTCAACGCGCTCGACCGCTCGCTGGATCGTGCGCCGCCGGCCGGCGAACAGCCCGTGACAGGCGCGGCGATGTGGTGGTAAAGCGCCTCCGAACCCGCTTTATCCCATTCCGCTTTAAATCATTCGCACTTCTCCGGAGACCGACAGATGGATTCAACGCAGTTGCGCGCCATGCAGGCGCCAATCAAGGAGCGCTACAAGGCCGATCCGAAGGCCGCCTACATCACCTTGAAGGCCAATGGCTCGATCGACAATGAAGGCATTGCCTGCAAGGTCGAGACCGGGCGTGCGCTCGCGGTGGCAGGCCTGCATCCGGCAACCGGCGGCTCGGGGCTCGAGCTGTGCTCCGGCGACATGCTGCTGGAAGCGCTGGTGGCCTGCGCCGGCGTCACGCTGAAATCGGTCGCGACCGCGATCGATATTCCGCTGAAGAGCGGCCATGTCAGCGCCGAGGGCGATCTCGATTTTCGCGGCACGCTCGGCGTCGACAAGGAAGCGCCGGTCGGCTTTGCCGAAATCCGTCTGCGCTTCGATGTCGAGACCGACGCGCCGCAGGAGAAGCTCGATCAGCTTCTCAAGCTCACCGAGCGCTATTGCGTGGTCTATCAGACCATCAAGAACGGTCCGAAGGCTGTGAACGTCTCGATGCGGCGGGTGTAAGGCGGCCGCGTTGCGATGCCCGCCGACGGATATTTTCTGTTCACCCTCGCTCTGAAAATGGCCGTGACCGCCGGGTTCGTGATCGCGGCAACGGTGGTTGCCGAGCGCGCCGGCGCCTTCATCGGCTCGCTGATCGTGACGCTGCCGATCTCGACCGGCCCGGCCTATGTCTTCATCGCGCTCGATCATAACGCCGCCTTCGTGGCGCGGGCGGCGCTGACCAGCGTCTACAACAACGTGCCGACCGTGTTCTATACAGTGACCTTCGTTGTCATGGCGCAAAGGTTCGGTCCATGGCTCAGTGTTGCGGTCGGCCTGCTGGTCTGGATGATCACGACTTATCTTTTCAGTCAGGTGGCATGGACGGTGACACCGGCGGTCCTGGCCAATGTCGCGGCGGTCACGGTGTTCTTCTTTCTGGTGCGGTCGTTTCGCGAGGCGCCGATGCCGCGTCTGCCGCTGCGCTGGTTCGATCTGTTGTTGCGCGCACTGATCGTCAGCACGTTGATTGCGGCAGTGGTGACGTTGAGTTTCACCATCGGGCCTGAGAAAACGGGTCTTCTTGCGTCGTTTCCCGCGACCTTCACCGCCACTATGCTGATCCTGCATCGCCGAGTCGGCGGCAAGGCCACCGCGGCAGTGATGGCGCACAGTCTTGTCGGTCTGCTCGGCTTCAGCCTGTGCATGGCGGTGCTGTATCTGACTGCGGTGCCGGTCGGTGCGCCGCTTGCGCTGTGCCTCGCGCTGCTGTTTTCGGTGTCGTGGAATGCGGCGACGCTGTTGCTGCGCCGGACCGGTGTGCCGCTCTAGCTTTGTTTTGGCAGCTTCGCTTTCAGCGCGTAGAGTGCCTCCAGTGCTTCGCGCGGCGTCATCTCGTCGGGATGAAGGGCCTCGATCGTCCCGATCAGCGCCTCGGCCTCGCTCGGCAGTTGCGGCTCAGTGGTGGCGCGCGAGGGCACCGCGAACAGCGGCAGGTCATCCACCAAAGCCTTGGTGGTCGAATTGCGATCCTGCGCCTCGAGCTTCGCCAGCACCGTCTTCGCCCGTGCGATCACCGCGGGCGGCAGACCGGCGAGCTTGGCGACCTGAATGCCGTAAGAGCGATCCGCCGAGCCCGGCAGCACCTCGTGCAGGAACACGACCTCGCCGTGCCATTCCTTCACCCGCACGGTGGCGTTGAACAGCCGTGGCAGCTTGGCGGCGAGCGCGGTCAGTTCGTGGTAGTGCGTCGCGAACAGCGCGCGGCATTTGTTGTTTTCATGCAGGTGTTCGATTGAGGCCCAGGCGATCGACAGGCCATCGAACGTCGCAGTGCCGCGGCCGATCTCATCGAGGATCACCAGCGACCGCTCGCCGGCCTGATTGAGAATGGCGGCGGTCTCCACCATCTCCACCATGAAGGTGGAGCGGCCGCGTGCAAGATCGTCAGCGGCGCCGACACGCGAGAACAGCCGGTCGACCACGCCGATGCGGGCGCGGCTGGCCGGCACATAACTGCCGGTCTGCGCCAGAAGCGCGATCAGTGCGTTTTGGCGCAGGAAGGTGGATTTGCCGGCCATGTTGGGGCCGGTGAGAATCCAGATCTGTCCGGAATTCTGCAAAGGCGCGGGCGACAGGTCGCAATGATTGGCGATGAACGGTTCGCCCTCGCGCTTGAGGGCGCGTTCGACCACCGGGTGCCGCCCGCCTTCGATACAGAACGACAGCGAGGAATCGACCTCCGGCCGCACATAATTCTCGTCGATGGCAAGGCGCGCCAGCGCGCTGGCGACGTCGAGCATCGCGAAGGCATGCGCGGCAGCGCGCAGATCCTCGCTCGCCGCGACGGCTTGCGCGCACAGCGCGTCGAAGATTTCCAGTTCAAGGCCGAGTGCGCGATCGCCGGCGCTGGCGATCTTGGCTTCGATCTCGCCGAGTTCGGTGGTGGTGAAGCGGATCTGTCCGGCAAGGGTCTGGCGATGGATGAAGGTCGCGTTCAGTGGCGGCGACATCAGTTTGTCGCCGTGCTGCGCGGTCACTTCGACGAAATAGCCCAGCACGTTGTTGTGACGGATTTTCAGCGCCTTGACGCCGGTGTCTTCAGCGTAGCGCGCTTGCATCGCCGCCACCACGAGGCGTGAGGCATCGCGCAACTGCCGTGTTTCGTCGAGTGCGGAGGAGTAGCCGTCGCGAACAAAGCCGCCGTCGCGCTTGAGCAGCGGCAATTGCTCGGCGAGCGCCCGCGCCAATTCCTCGCCGAGTGCGCGCGAGGGACGGCGCAACGCGGCCATCGCTGCCGCGATCTCCTGTGGCGGATCATTCAGTTGCGCAAGCCTTGCCAGTACGGCATCGGCGGCAAGAATGCCGTCGCGCAGGCCTGCGAGATCGCGCGGGCCGCCGCGCCCCACCGAAAGCCGCGCCAGCGCGCGCGACATGTCGGGCGCCGCGCGCAGGATCTCGCGCACGTCGTCGCCCGCCGCGCTGTCGGCGACGAACGCCGCGACGGCATCGAGCCGCTGAGCGATCTGCGCGGTGTCGGTCAACGGCGCGGACAGGCGTTGCGCCAGCAGGCGCGATCCGGCCGCCGTTACGGTGGTGTCGATAGCGTCGAGCAGCGATCCGCGCCGCTCGCCACTGAGCGTGCGGATCAGTTCGAGATTGGCGCGGGTGGCGGAATCGATCGCCATGGTAGTGCCGGCGGCCTCGCGCGCCGGCGGCGACAGCGGCGGGCGTTTGCCGATCTGGGTGCGGTCGATATAGGTGATCGCGGCTGCTGCCGCCGTCGCTTCCAGCCGTGACATCTGGCTGAGGCCGTCCATGGTGGCGACGGCGAAATAATCGCACAGCCGACGCTCGGCGGTCGCGCCGTCGAACACGTCGCGGGTCAGCGGCGTTACCGCCGGCAACGCGCGCAGCACCGGGCTGAGGTCAGCGTCGCTATAAAGCGCGTCGCTGACGATCACCTCGTTGGGATTGATCCGCGCCAGCGTGGCACTAAGTTCGCCCGACGCACATTCGGTAACGAAGAATTCAGAGGTCGAGATGTCGATCCAGGCGAGACCGACGCGATCCTCGCCATGCGAGGCGCGGGCCCGCGCGATCGCCATCAGATAATTGTTGGTCCTGGCATCGAGCAGCGTGTCTTCGGTCAGCGTGCCCGGCGTGACGAGGCGCACCACGTCACGGCGGACCACGCTCTTGTTGCCGCGCTTCTTCGCCTCGGCTGGGTCTTCCATCTGTTCGCACACTGCGACGCGATGGCCGAGCGCGATCAGGCGATGCAGATAGTCGTCGGCGCGCTCCACCGGCACGCCGCACATCGGGATGTCCTGACCCTGATGTTTGCCGCGCTTGGTGAGCATGATGCCGAGCGCGCGCGAGGCGGTTTCGGCATCGTCGAAGAACAGCTCGTAGAAATCGCCCATCCGGTAGAACAGCAGCAGGCCCGGGTTGGCCGCCTTGATCTCCAGATACTGCTCCATCATCGGCGTGACGCGGCCATTGTCCGTGTCGGACGAGGCTGGTGTCGTGCGCGTGGATGTAGTCGCAGGGGCGGGCGAGTGAATGGTCATGGCGCCGCACGCTAGCAAGAAATGGCGCGGCGATCACACCCGAAAAGAGCTGAAATGCCCGGTTTTCCCAGCCTGATCGACGATTCTGTGGTTCAAAATCGCTCTTCGCGAGGCGTGTTCACAGGCCGGCTCACGCCCATTCCACGCCGGATTCGGCGGCAAGGTCGATCGAGCTTTGCTTGCCGATATCGTCGAAATGTTCGTCGAGAAATCTCTTGGCCGCGCGCACGCCGGCGCGGTGCAGGAGATTGAAGAAATCGTAATCCGTCTTCAGCCGGCTCGATGCGGCAAGGCGGCTGCCGAGGCCGCCGAGATGGATGCGATGGATGTGCAGGCGGCGATATTCGTTCTCGCGGGTGCCGCGCGGCAGGCGGCCTTCGTCGATCAACTGGTTGACGAAATCCATGGTGCGTAGTTCGGTGATCAGCGCGGAGTTGAAGGTGATCTCGTTGAGGCGGTTGATGATCTCGGTCGAGGTGCGCGGCGTCGTCTTGCGCGCCACCGGATTGATCTGCACGACCAGCACGTCCTCGGCGTCGGTTGCCTGCAGAAACGGGAAGATCGCCGGATTGCCCATATAGCCGCCGTCCCAATAGGGCACGCCGTCGATTTCGACGGCGCGGAATAAAAACGGCAGCGCTGCCGAGGCCATCACCGCATCGGCCGTCACTTTGTCACCGGAGAAAATCCGCAGCCGCCCGGTGTGAACGTTGGTGGTCGAGATGTAGAGCGCGATATCCGGATGGCTGTGGATCGCGTCGAAATCGACGAACCGTTCGATCAGGTCGCTGAGCGGATTGATGTTGAGCGGGTTGAGATCATAGGGCGAGAAATAGCGCGACATGGTCTGGAACCAGTTCTGCACCGGCGCGCTGGCGAAAGGCAGCAGCGAGAACAGTCGGTCGGTGATCGCGCGCTGTACCGGCGGCAGGTTGCCGCCCGCGCTGGCCGCGCGCCAGAAATCCGACAGTCGCTTGCGGGCCTCCTCCGGGCCGCCGCGCGCAAGACCGTCAGCCAGCATTACGGCGTTGACGGCGCCGGCCGACGCGCCGGAGATGCCGGTGATCTCAAGCCGGCCGTCCTGCAGCAGGTGGTCGAGCACGCCCCAGGTGAAGGCGCCATGCGATCCGCCGCCCTGAAGCGCCAGATTGATCTTCTTGGCGCTCGGCCGCTCTTTCCGCTTGAGGGCGGGGTGCGCCCAAGGGGCGAGACTGTCGAGATAGGCTCTGAGATTGCTGTTCACGGTGAACTTCCTCTCGGGTGCGGGCGGATGCTAGAGTTATGCCGATACGCCGGGCTCGGAACGCTCCCTCCCAATTGGGACTTTTATGGTGCGCCGCAATAGTTGATGTTGCAATGCAAATTGTGCACAATCAAATTACTGAAATAACACAATAATTTGAAACTTTAACGGTATCATCCGGCCGCAGGAGATGGTGGTTCCATGACAACCGGCAGAGTGGCGTTTCCGGCGCCCGACCATGACCATAGCCAATGCGCGGCCTCTGCGCTGGCGCATGCCGAGCAGGTCTGCCGCGACCGGGGCCAGAAATTCACCCCGATCCGGCGGCAGGTGCTGCAGGCGCTGCTCGCGAGCCATCGTCCGCTCGGAGCCTATGAGATCATTGATGCTCTGGCACGCGACATCGCGCGGCCGGCCCCGATCACGATTTACCGCGCGCTGGATTTCCTGATGGAGCAGGGGCTGGTGCATCGTATCGAGAGCCGCAACGCCTTCCTCGCCTGCGCCCATAATCATGACGCCAGCGCGGTGGTGGCATTCCTGATCTGCGATGTCTGCGGCTCGGTGGGCGAATTGCCTGCGGCAAGCCTGGCCAAAGGGTTCCGTGAGGCGGTGCAGGGCACTGGATTTGCGCCGAAAATGTCGGTGGTCGAGATCACCGGCACCTGCGCCCATTGCCAGCGTGCGGCCTGAGCGGATTGGCCGAAAGCAGCCCTTTATTCGTACTTTTTCGGGATTATGTCCCGGTAGATGCCCGGTCGGGTGCTTTGAGGGAACCCGCATTGCTGGCCATGCCCGGGTGGTTGCTGGTAGATTGGCCGCTCATCGCGCGCCGGTCCTTGCTGGCCGTCATACAGACCTGATATTCAACGTCTTACCTTCAGCCGCGTGTGACCGATTTTCCCATGACTGATCTCAAAGAGCGAACCAAGACCATCGAGGCCGGCCCCAAGGGCCGCCACCGCACCGTTCAGGTCGTCGTGGGCAACGTGAAGGTCGGCGGCGGTGCCCCCATCGTGGTGCAGTCGATGACCAACACCGACACCGCCGACGTCGATTCGACGGTGAAGCAGGTCGCGGCGCTGGCACGGGCCGGCTCCGAAATGGTTCGCATCACGGTCGATCGCGACGAGGCGGCGGCCGCCGTGCCGCACATCCGCGAGAAGCTCGACAAGATCGGCGTGGACGTGCCGCTGATCGGAGATTTCCATTACATCGGCCACAAGCTGCTGGCCGAATATCCGGCCTGCGCGGCGGCATTGTCGAAGTACCGCATCAATCCGGGCAATGTCGGCTTCAAGAACAAGCGCGACAGTCAGTTCACCGACATCGTCGAGATCGCGATCAAGAACAACAAGGCGGTCCGCATCGGCGCCAATTGGGGTTCGCTCGATCAGGAGCTTCTGACGAAGCTGATGGAGGAGAACGCCAGGTCTCCCGATCCGATCGACGCACGCGCGGTAACGCGCGAGGCCATGGTGCAGTCCGCATTGCTCTCGGCCAAGCGCGCCGAGGAGATCGGCCTGCCGAAGACCAAGATGATCCTCTCGGCCAAGGTGTCGAACGTGCAGGATCTGATCGCGGTGTATCGCGAGCTCGCCGCGCGTTCCGATTACGCCATTCATCTTGGCCTCACCGAAGCCGGCATGGGATCGAAGGGCATCGTCGCCTCATCCGCGGCGCTCGGCATCCTGCTGCAGGACGGCATCGGCGATACCATCCGCGTTTCGCTGACGCCGGAGCCCGGCGGCGACCGCACGCTGGAGGTGAAGGTCGGGCAGGAAATCCTGCAGACCATGGGCTTCCGCACTTTCGTGCCGCTGGTCGCGGCGTGCCCCGGCTGCGGCCGCACCACCTCGACGGTGTTCCAGGAGCTGGCACGCGACATTCAGGAATTCATCCGCGACGAGATGCCGTCATGGAAGACGCGCTATCCCGGCGTCGAGCAGCTCAACGTCGCGGTGATGGGTTGCATCGTCAACGGCCCTGGCGAATCCAAGCACGCCGATATCGGCATTTCACTGCCCGGCACCGGCGAGACGCCGGCCGCACCGGTGTTCGTCGATGGCGAGAAATTCCGTACGCTGCGTGGCCCGACCATTGCCGCCGACTTCAAGGCACTGGTGATCGACTACATCGAGCAGCGCTATGGCAGCGGTGCCAAGGCTCCGGCAGTGACCGCCGCGGAATAGTTTTTGCGGCGCAGTCCAGAATATGTCATGGCCGGGCTTTGACCCGGCCATTCGCTTTTAAATCCCAAGAAGTGGATGCTTGGCCAAGGCGAGCAACGCCGCGCCATTTGCATGACGGCTAAACGTTTCAGATTGGCGCGGTCTTCTCGCGATTGTCGACCGCCGCTTCCTCAAGATCGAGATCGCGCTCGATGCGCCGCCGTGCCTCGTCGGTGATCTTGCCCTCGCGCAGCAGCTTGTGCAGCAGGCTGCGCTCGATGGCGATGATCTCGCGTACCATCGCCGCACCGCGTGTCGCCGGCGTGAGATCGCCGGCTTTTGCCGGCGGATCGGGCAGCGCCCGCATCCGCGTTTCGTGCCGCGCTTCAAGAAATTTCGCGAGGCTCTGCGGCAATTCGCGCTCGGCGATGATGCGCGTCAGCTCCTTGCGCGAGGCCGCCACCAGTTCGCGCCGCGCGGCGATCTCCTGCTCGCGCTCGTGCTTGGCTTCAAAGTGTCCGTATTTGTCGAGCCCCAGCGCGCGTACCAGGAACGGCAATGCGCCGCCGATGCCGACCACGGTGACGAAGATCACGCCAAACGCCACCAGCAAGATCAGGTCGCGGTGCGGAAACGGCTCGCCGTTCGCCACCGTGTAGGGAAGGGCGAGCGCGACCGCGAGCGAGACCACGCCGCGAATGCCGGTGAAGCCGACAGCGGCGACGCTCTGCCAGGAAGGCGCTTCCTCGCGTTTGCGGACACGAGGGCTGACGAGACGCGGCAAATAGGCGGCGGGAAACACCCACAGAAAGCGCGCAACAACGACGATCGCCGAGGTCAGCGCGATCGCCGCCATCACTTCATTGAGTGGAAGCATCTTGGATGTTTCCACCAGGATTTTGGTCTGGAAACCGACAATCAGGAACAGCACGCCCTCGATCAGCCAGACGGCGAAGTCCCAGAAGAAGATGCCTTGCAGGCGTGTCGCCGCGGAGATCAGCAGCGGGCCGTTCCAGCTCACATAAAGGCCGGTGACCACGGTGGCGAGCACGCCGGAGCCGCCGAAATGCTCCGGCACCCAGAACGCCAGATAGGGCGTGAGCAGCGACAGCAGGATCTCGACGCGCGGGTCGTGCGCCCATTGTCGCAGTCGCAGGCTGAGCCAGCCGACCGCGAAGCCAAAGATCACTTCGCCGATCAAAATCGCGAGGAAGGTGCCGGTGGCGGACGCCAGCGAGAAGGCGCCGGTGGAGACGGCCATCACCGCGAAGCGATAGAGGATCAGCGCGGTGGCGTCGTTGGCAAGGCCCTCGCCTTCGAGAATGACAAGGATACGATGTTGCAGGCCGAGCCGCCGCGCGATCGCCAGCGGCGCCACCACGTCGGGCGGCGATACGATGGCGCCGAGCACAAAGCCGACACCCCAGGGCAGGCCGAGAACCCAATGTGCGGCACAGGCCACCGCGCAGGTGGTGAAGATCACGCAGCCGATCGCGAGCATGGAGATTGGCCGCAGGTTCCCTTTGAATTCGCGCCAGCTCATCGAGACGCCGGCCGAATAGATCAGCGGCGGCAGCACCAGCAGCAACACGCCCTCTGGCTGCATCGCGATCGGCGGAAAGCCCGGCACCAGCGCGAGGATGACACCGACCACCAGGAAGACGATGGCCGGAGTAAGCTCCAGCCGCCGCGCCACTGTGGCGGAGGCGGCCAGCACCGAGATCACGAGCAGGAAGGTGAGAAAACCGTGGATCATGCGCGGCGGGAATCCGGGTCTAGAGCGCGCTCGCGGCGATGTTCACCGTCAGCGCCAGCAATGCGGTGTTGAAAAAGAACGACACGACGCCGTGCGCGGTGGCAGTGCGCCGGATGATCTTGTCGGTGATGCCGACGTCGGAAACCTGTGCGGTCATGCCGATGACGAATGAGAAATAGACGAAATCCCAATAGTCCGGATGGTCGTCACCCGGAAACGCGAGGCCGCCGCTGCGGGCGCCGCGATAATATTCATGGGCGTAGTGCAGCGCGAAGGTGGTGTGGATCGCAGCCCATGACAGCGCGATTGTCGTGATCGCCAGTGCAAGCTGGGCCGGCTGGTGCTGCGCGCCGCCGAGCTCGAGCACGATAGCGGCGATACTGGCGAAGGCGGCGGTCGATGTCAGAATGAGGATCAGGAAGCGGCCGTCATCCTGCAGCGCCGCCTGCCGGCGGATGTAGTTCGCATCGCATTTCAGCACGACGATGTAGGCGAAGACGAGATAAAGCGTCAGGGCAATGTCCCAGCCCAGCAGCAGACGCGTGGTCAGGCGCCATGTCCCCGGCACCAGCCATGAGCCCGGCATGACCAGCAGCGACAGCAGGCCAATTGCGATCGAGATGAATAGGCGCGGCCGCGCGTAGACGATGCGCACCGCCTTCGGCATGCGGTGGAAGCGGCGAAGGACTTCATCCTCCTTCTGCTTCAGCGTGCGCTTGGTGCCGGGCGCGTCGTTCTCTGCGGTCATCGCGATCCCATAGCGTTTTCGAGCGAAGCGGGAACCGGTTCGCGTGAAGAAAACGCGTCAACAAGACTCTGGAGCTTCGCGTCTGATTTATCAGAAGCGAAAGCTCTAGTTCTGGCGCTCCGCAACGAAACGTGCGGCGGCGCGCAACACATCGCCCTTCGATCCGAACGGCGCCAGCGCGGCGTCGGCCTGCTTGAGCAGATCGCGCAGTCGCGTCTTCGCGCCGTCGATGCCGAGCTGCGTCACGAAAGTCGTCTTGCCGAGCGCGGCGTCCTGTCCGGCCGGCTTGCCCAGCGCTGCCGCGTCGCCTTCGACGTCGAGCAGGTCATCGGCAATCTGGAAGGCTTCGCCGAAGGCGTGGCCATAGGCGTCCAGCGCCGCGTATTGCTCCTTTGAGGCCTGACCGAGCAGCGCACCTGCGATGCAGCCGTATTTGAGCAGTGCGCCGGTTTTCATCTGCTGAAGTTTGGCGACATCCGGCGGCTCGCGATCGCCGAAGCGGCCTTCGCCGGCAAGGTCCATCATCTGGCCGCCCGCCATGCCGCCGATGCCGGCGGCACGCGCCAGCGCGCGCGTCAGCGCGAGGCGCACGCCGGCGTCGCGATGCACCTCGTCGCGGGTGATGATATCGAACGCCAGCGTCAGCAGCGCATCACCGGCGAGGATTGCGGTGGCATCGTCGTATTTCTTGTGCGCGGTCGGCCTTCCGCGCCGCAGATCGCTGTTGTCCATCGAGGGCAGATCGTCATGGATCAGCGAATAGCAATGGATGCATTCCAGCGCAGCGCCTGCCATCAATGCACCGGCGCGTGGCACGCCGAACATCTCCGCGCTTGCCACCGTGAGGAACGGCCGCAGCCGCTTGCCGCCATTGAGGCTCGAATACCGCATCGCCTCGATCAGCCGGTGGGGGCGGGCGATCTCGTCCGGCATCGGCGCATCCGACAGCAATGTGCCGAGCAGGGTTTCGGTCTCGGCAGCGGTGGTGTCGAGCAGGGTGGCGAAATCGTCGGTGGTCGTCGCGGTGGTCATCGAAAGCTCCAGAATTTGGCGGACAATCGTTCATGGGATCGGTCACGTCAATTCCGCCGACATCCCGTCAGGCGGGATTTCGCAGCCGCGAGGCGGTCTGGTAAACAGACGCTGGCAGATGGTCGCGCGATGCGGCGTCTTGAGCGAGAAGAGGCGAGATGCGACGAGCGATCCGCATGGTTGTGCTGGCGATCCTCGTCATCCTGCTGCTGCCCTACGTGCTGACGCCGATCTACGCGGTCGGTCATCCGATCTCGGCCCTGATGATCGGGCGCTGGCTGACCGGCGCGCCGGTAACGCGGACCTGGGTCGATCTCGATGCGATGTCGCCGGCGCTGCCGCGCTCTGTGGTTGCGGCGGAGGACGCCAAATTTTGCACACATCACGGTGTGGATTGGAGCTCGCTGCGCGAGGTGATCGAGGATGCGCAGGATGGCGAGGTGGTTCGCGGCGGGTCCACCATCACCCAGCAGCTCGCCAAGAACCTGTTCCTGTGGCCGGGCCGCAGCATGGTCCGCAAGGGCCTGGAATTCCCGCTGGCGTTCTGGATCGATTTCGTCCTGCCCAAAAAGCGGGTGCTGGAACTCTACCTCAACGTCGCCGAGCTCGGCCCGGGGGGCCAGTTCGGAGCCGAGGCGGGCGCGCAATACGCCTTCGGCAGGTCCGCCGGGGCACTGACGGCGCAGGAGGCGGCGCTGCTGGCGGCGATTTTGCCCAATCCAGTGACCCGCAGCGCCCGCCGGCCGGGTCCCGGGGTGCGGCGGATTGCCGGAACCTACCGGATCCGGGCCCAGTCCAGCGGGCTGGACACCTGCTGGGGCCGAAATCGCGGATTTTAGGGCGATTTCTCCTGCTCCCGCCTCTGGCCTTTCCGCCTTCCATCCTCTATAAGCCCGGCCTTAATCCCCATTCTGGAAAGTGCGGAGCCTTCCGGGCACGCCCGCTTTCGACCCCAAAGGACCTGGATCATGGCCGTTCCACGCAGGAAAACATCGCCGTCACGCCGTGGCATGCGCCGCTCGGCGGACGCTCTCAAGAAGCCGACCTATGTCGAGGACAAGGATTCGGGTGAGCTGCGCCGTCCGCACCACCTCGACCTCAAGACTGGCATGTACAAGGGCCGTCAGGTCCTCAAGGTCAAGAAGGACGACGTCTGAGGACGGAGCGCGGCTCGTTTTCCGGGCCGCGGCACGACGCTGGTGTCGCTGTCTTGCGCAGCGGCCCGCTGCCGTTTTTCCGGCGGCTTTGGCGGGTTAAATCCATTCGGTTTTGAGAGATTGCGCCGACAGAAAGCCTGACCGATGCCGACAATCGGTTTTCCGCTGCTCCTCATCCCGCTCGCGATCTATAATATTTTCGTTTTTCTGATGCCGGATGTGGCGTTCACCGCGCCGCTGATGACCGTGCCTCTGTTGTCGGGCGCGGACTGGGCCATCACCTTCGGCGATGCGCTGCTGGCGCTTGGCCTGCTGTTGCTGTGGTTCGAGATCGCGCGGGCGGCCCGGCCCGGCGCAAAGTACCTCACCGATCACGTGCTTTCCCTGCTGGTGTTCGCCGTCGCGGCGGCGGAATTCATCCTGCTGGTGCCGTTCGCGACCTCGACCTTCTTCTTGCTGACGGTGCTGACGGCGGTGGAGTTTCTCGCCGGCACCTCGATTGCGCTGCGCCATCGCCGTTACTTCCGGCAAGCGGCCGTGCCAGCGCTGCAGGATGAAGCGCCCGTCAAAACGAAGGCTGGCGCAGCGCCGGTGCTCGACCGGCCGATCGCCGACGAGCCTGCGGGCGCGTTCTGGGGTCCCGAGCCTTTGCAGCGCGACCCGGAAATTCAGCCGCCACCCACGCCGTCTTCCACGCCAGCACAGGTGCCAACACCCGGCCCGGCGCCGGTCGCAGCGCCGCCGCCAGCCGCTCCCGTCCCGCCTCCTGTCGCGCCACTGCCTTTGACGTCGCCGTCTGCTCCGACCACGCCCGCGCCCGATGTGCCTCCACTGGAAAAGATTTCGCCGGCGGAGCACCGCCCGGCGCCTCGTTCGATAGCGGATTGGAGCGTGGCCGATCTCGTGGCCGACAATGACGCGCATGATACGCCGCGGCCCGATGTGCCGGCAGGCGGCAAGCCGCCCGAAACACCCAGCCGCTAGAGTTCAGCGCATAAGATTTCAGACAAGACGCGAGGTCAGGCGCAGGCGTGCCGGACCGATGGCCTGCATCGCTGTGCGATAGCCTGTTATCGCATCCTGCGGTGAGGCGCGGCGAAGGCTGCGGGTCTGCGGGGCCTGTTCTGCGGTGGCGATCAGATGGGTGATGAAAGCAGCATCGTTGCGCGGTCCGCGCGTAAGAGATGCACGCTGGCGCGGTGTCTGCGCCACCAGCGCCGTGCTTGCGGCCGGTGCGGTATGCAGGGTGCCGGCTTCTTCCGGGCGCCGGGCAAGAGGCGTGCGGTCCTGCGCAAGGGCGGCGGCGGGGCCGAGAGCTGCGGTTCTCCCGATCATCATGATGCGCCTCCTCCTGCCTGCGACCTGTGCTGTTTTGGGACAGGTCAGTTCTCTCCTTCCTCACGTCGCAAGAGGCATGCCGCCCGCGGGGAGCAGGTTCCTACCGCCCCCTTACGCGGCGATTTTCTTAGATTGTTTAGGAAGCTGGCCTAGGATTTCCCGAAGAGGACGCACTATTCTCGACAGCGAATCATCAGTGCCTGTCCCAGATCGAGGCGATCTTGAGCGTTGAGCCTTTTCCCGTAGCGCGTGGCTTGGTCATGTCGAATCCGGCTTCGGCCGAATCCCGGGCGGCCGATGCCTCTGCGATTCTCGCGGCGCTCGGACAGGCCACCTTCGTCTGGGATATCGCCAGCGATACGCTGCGCTGGAGCGAGAATGTCGGCAGCGTGCTGCCGGATGTTCCGCAGGCCACGCTCGCGCGTGCCGGTGATCTCGCCGGCCTGATCGAACCGCACCGCAATATCCGTATCGATGCGGTGATGAAGGCCGCCGTTCAGGACCGCGGCGATGGCGCGCTCTACCAGATCGAATATGGCTTGCGGGCTGGCGTGTCGGTACCGCTGGTGTGGATCGAGGAATCCGGGCGTTGCTTTGCGGACGCCGATGGCAGGCCGATGCGCGCGGAAGGCATCCTGCGCGTCAGCAGCGAGCGGCATGCGCGCGAGGAGCAGCTGCGCACGCTCTCGCAGCACGATCCGCTGACCGGCGAGCTCAACCGTACCTGTCTGGCCGCCGCGCTTGCCGAGGCGATGGAGGAAGCGTCGCGCTTCCGTTCGTCCTTTGCCTTTATGTTGATCGGAATCGATCATCTGGCGCAGATCAACGAAGCATTCGGTTTCGACGTCGCCGATGACGTCATCCAGGAAGTGGCTCGCCGGATTCGCGCGCGGCTGCGCGGCGGCGATGTGCTCGGGCGGTTTTCCGGCAACAAGTTCGGGCTCATTCTGAAGAACTGCACCGGCGACGACATGCAGGTCGCGGCCGAGCGCTTTCTCGCTGGCATCCGCAAGGACATCGTGCCGACCAAGCTTGGCCCGGTGTCGCTGACGGCCTCGATCGGCGCGATCAATGCGCCGCGCTATGCGCGCACGCCCGAGGAAGCGATGAGCCGGGCGCAGGAAGCGCTGCAGAACGCGAAGACGCGGCGCCGTGGCTCGTTTCTCGCATGGCGGCCCAATGTCGAGCGCGAGACGCAGCGGCGCGTCAATATCCGTGTCACCGACGAGATCGTCACCGCGCTGAACGAGCGGCGGATCGGCATGGCGTTCGAGCCGGTGGTGGCGACCAATTCGCGCGCCGCGGCGTTTTACGAGTGCCTCGTGCGGATGCAGCGTGAGGATGGCGAATTCTCACTGGCGCCGGATATCGTGCCGGTGGCCGAGAAGCTCGGCCTGATCCGTCTTGTAGATCATCGCGTGCTGGAGCTTGTGGTGGCCGAGCTCGCGGCTGCGCCGGGCGTACGGATGAGCTTGAACATCTCGCCCGATACCACGATGGACCCAGACTGGTGGTCGACGATTGAATCGCTGTTCCGTGCCCATCCGGGCGTGGCCGAGCGCCTGATCGTCGAGATCACCGAGACCGTGGCGATTCAGGATCTCGATCACGTGCGCGGTTTTGTGACGCGGCTGAAGAATTTCGGCAGCCGGATTGCGATCGACGATTTCGGCGCCGGCTACACCTCGTTCCGCAATCTGCGCAAGCTGGGCGTCGATATCGTCAAGATCGATGGCGTGTTCGTGCAGAACATCGCGCGTTCGGCTGACGATCGGGCCTTCGTGCAGACCATGATCGATCTGGCGCACCGTCTCGATATCGAGACGGTGGCCGAATGGGTGCAGGATGAGGCCGCAGCGAAACTGCTGCAGGGCTGGGGCTGCGATTACATTCAGGGCCGGCTGATCGGTCTTGCCTCGACCGATCGTCCGTGGGGCAATCCCAATCCATGTTCGCAAGCGTCAGCCCTGGGCTGACGGGCAACTACAGCACAATTGGCACGAACGATGACATCCGCGCGCAACAGGATGCGGCGTGGATCGCAGGCCACGCCGGCATCGGGTTGCAGGACAATCAGGTCTTGTCGCCGTCCGGCGTCTTCGACATGCGGTCGAGCCGCTCCTGCATTTCCTTCATCTGACGCTTGAGATCGTCGATGTCGTCGGGTCCCGCCGGCTCCGAAGATGACGGCGTGGTTTCGCCGCCTGCGGTGTCCTGGCGTGCGCCGGGCGTGAACGGCTTGAACATCGCGAAGGTGCGCTCGAACATTTCCATGTTGCGGCGGACCTGCTCTTCCAGCGGGGCGAAGGGCGTGCCGCTGAACGTCGTTGCCATCTGCTTGCGGAACTTCTCCTGCTCGCGCGTCAGCGTGTCGATCGACTGCTCGAGATATTTGGGCACCACCATCTGCATGCTGTCGCCATAGAAGCGGATCAACTGGCGCAGGAACGTGGTCGGCAGCAGGTTCTGCCCGGCCTTGTTCTCCTGCTCGAAAATGATCTGCGCCAGCACGGAGCGCGTGATGTCGTCGCCGGTCTTGGCGTCGTAGACGAGGAAGTCCTCGCCGTCCTTCACCATCGCCGCAAGGTCTTCCAGTGTGACGTAGGTGCTGGTGCCGGTGTTGTAGAGGCGCCGGTTGGCGTATTTTTTAATGGTAATCGGCTGGTCGGATTTCGCCATGGACTCGCACACAATTCTGGAAAGGGAGGAAGCCATCGGGCCTCGCCAATGGCAGCAAGCAATGCGTTGCACAAAGTAAGCAC
The DNA here is from genome assembly GCA_964384815.1 of uncultured Afipia sp. GTDB lineage: Bacteria > Pseudomonadota > Alphaproteobacteria > Rhizobiales > Xanthobacteraceae > Afipia. Next base: position 80,465 of record CAYLLZ010000008.1, read on the forward strand.
TTTCGACCGGGCTCGGCTACCGTTTTGTGCAGCACGGTTAACTGGCTGAGACGCCCTGTCTCACCGCCGGTGTCGCAACCTGCCGGCCTTGTAACGAAAGTCGTGCGTTTGTGGCTGGCCGTTTGGCTTAAAACCGCTACATTAACTGTTAACGAGGATCGGCTCCCCGCCAACTCTCGCCTCGTCCTTAGCAACCTCAGGAGATGCCTATGTCCGACGGTGTCGTTATCGTCAGCGCCGCTCGCACCCCCGTTGGCTCGTTCAACGGTGCGTTTGCCAACATTCCCGCCCACGAGCTCGGTGCGGTCGCCATCAGGGCGGCGCTGGAGCGGGCCGGCGTCGAGCCCGGACGGGTCTCCGAAGTCATCATGGGTCAGATTCTGACCGCGGCGCAGGGACAGAATCCGGCGCGGCAGGCCTCGATCAAGGCTGGCATTCCAGTGGACAGCCCGGCCTGGGGCGTCAACCAGCTGTGCGGCTCGGGTCTGCGCACCGTGGCGCTCGGCTATCAAGCCATCGTCAACGGCGATTCCGAGATCGTGGTTGCCGGCGGCCAGGAATCGATGAGCATGGCGCCTCATGCCCAGTATCTGCGCGGCGGCGTGAAGATGGGCGGCGTCGAATTCGTCGACACCATGATCAAGGACGGGCTGTGGGATGCCTTCAACGGCTATCATATGGGCAACACGGCGGAGAACGTTGCCAAGCAATTCCAGATCACCCGGCAGCAGCAGGACGAGTTCGCGGTAGCTTCGCAGCAGAAAGCCGAAGCCGCGCAGAAGGCCGGCAAGTTCAAGGACGAGATCGTGCCGTTCGTGGTCAAGGGCCGCAAGGGCGATGTCACGGTGGACACTGACGAGTATCCGCGTCACGGCGCAAACCTCGAATCGATGGCCAAGCTGCGGCCCGCGTTTGAAAAAGACGGCACGGTGACGGCGGGCAGCGCCTCCGGCATTAATGACGGCGCTGCTGCGGTGGTCCTGATGTCCGAAAAGCAGGCTGCCAAGGAAGGCCGCAAGCCGCTGGCGCGCATCGTGTCATGGGCGCAGGCCGGCGTTGATCCGTCGATCATGGGTACCGGCCCGATCCCGGCTTCGCGCCGCGCCTTGCAGAAGGCCGGCTGGAAGGTCGACGATCTCGATCTGATCGAGGCCAACGAGGCATTTGCCGCGCAGGCCTGCGCGGTCAACAAGGATCTCGGCTGGGATCTGGGACGGGTTAACGTCAATGGCGGCGCCATCGCTATCGGCCACCCGGTCGGCGCTTCCGGCGCGCGCGTCCTGGTAACGCTGCTGCACGAAATGCAGAAACGGAATTCCAAGAAGGGTCTCGCCACGCTCTGCATCGGCGGCGGCATGGGAATTGCCATGTGCGTCGAGCGGTAACGTCGCTCACCTGACGGTATTGCCGTCTTATGCCTTCTCGAAACGCCCGACTGCTTGTCAGTCGGGCGTTTTGTCTTGCGGTCGGCGCGAATGCCCCGAATAATCGAGCCGTAAAAATCTTCTTAGGGTGGAGGCCATCATGACACGCACAGCATTGGTTACCGGCGGAACGAGAGGCATCGGCGCTGCAATCAGCAAGGCGCTTAAAGAGGCCGGATACAAGGTTGCTGCGAGTTATGCCGGCAATGATGACGCCGCGGCGAAATTCAAGGCCGAGACTGGCGTGCCGGTCTACAAATGGGATGTCGGCTCGTTCGACGCCTGTGCCGAAGGCGTGAAGAAAGTGGAAGCCGATCTCGGTCCGATCGAGGTGCTGGTGAACAATGCAGGCATCACCCGAGACGTTCCGTTCCACAAGATGACACAGGATCAGTGGAATGCGGTGATCACCACCAATCTCGGTTCGCTGTTCAATATGACGCGGCAGGTGATCGAGGGCATGCGCGCGCGCAAGTTCGGTCGCATCATCAATATCTCATCGATCAACGGCCAGAAGGGACAGTTCGGCCAGGTCAATTATTCGGCGGCCAAGGCCGGCGACATCGGCTTCACCAAGGCGCTGGCGCTGGAGAACGCGAAGGGCGGTGTCACCGTCAATGCGATCTGTCCCGGCTACATCAACACCGAGATGGTGCAGGCAGTGCCGAAGGATGTGCTGGAGAAGGCGGTGATCCCGCAGATCCCGGTCAACCGCCTCGGCGAGCCGGAGGAGATCGCCCGTGCCGTGGTGTTCCTGGCGGCGGACCAGGCGAGCTTCATCACCGGCTCGACGCTGAGCATCAATGGCGGACAATACCTCCAGTAATGCGCTTGAATCTTGTGGTCACGATCGCAATGCCCGGCCATGCGCCGGGCATTGATACGTTGTGCTTCGCACGGCCATGACGAAATCATGAAATCATCCACCGCGACGCTGATCGGTCTTGTCGCGATCCTGCTGTGGTCGTTGCTTGCGGTACTGACGGTTGCGACCGGCCGCGTGCCGCCGTTCCAGTTGCTGGCGATGACATTCGTCATCGGCGGCGGCATCGGTGTGGCAACATGGCTTGTGCGGCCGCATGCGGCGCGCGCGCTGCTGCAGCCGCCACTGGCGTGGCTGGTCGGTGTCGGCGGTCTGTTCGGCTATCATGCGCTGTATTTCTTCGCGCTGCGTTTTGCACCACCCGCCGAAGCCGGGCTGCTCAATTATCTCTGGCCACTGCTGATCGTGCTGCTGTCGTCATTGCTGCCGGGTATGCGGCTCGCCGTGCATCACGTCATCGGCGCCGCGCTCGGCTTTGCCGGCACTGCGCTTCTGTTTCTCGGCAATACCGGCACACCATTCGAGCGTGCCTTCATCCCCGGTTTTATCGCGGCGTTCGTCGCGGCCTTTGTCTGGGCCGGCTATTCGGTGATGTCGCGACGGTTGGCCGCGATTCCGAGCGATGCGGTGGCGGGATTTTGCCTCGTGGCGGCGCTGCTCGCGACCGTCGTGCATCTGCTGGTGGAGACGACGGTGTGGCCGCAGACACCGGCGCAATGGCTGGCGATCGCCGCGCTTGGCGTCGGCCCGGTTGGTCTCGCATTCTATGCCTGGGACATCGGCATGAAGCGCGGCGATATCCGCGTGCTGGGCGCGGCGTCCTACGCGACACCGCTGCTCTCGACAATGTTTCTGATTTTGGCCGGCGCTGCGCCGGCGACCGCAACGCTGGCCCTTGCCGCACTGATGATCGCCGGTGGCGGTCTGCTGGCGGCAAAGGATCTGTTCCGGCGGCGTTAGCCGTATCAGGGCGCGAGCGGCGGTGTCGATGGCGGAGGTCTGCGCCACTTCGTTGCCTGCTCGAAAGCATAGGCGATACGGATCAGCCGTGCGTCGTCGAATGGACGAGCGAGAATATCGAGGCCGACCGGCACGCCGATCGGCGCACCGGCGCTCGGCGGCGAGAAGCCGGCCGGCACCGTCACTGCCGGAAAGCCGGTGACGCCGGCGAGAATGCCGGTGCGGTCGCCCTGATAGGGCTCGCCGATGCCATAGACCAGACGCTTCTGCAGCGGATAGGCGACCGCATCGACGCTGTGTTCGGCCATCAGCAGCAGCACGCGCTCGCGCAGCCGTTCGATGCGCGCAAGGCGCATCAGATACTCGTGCTCCGTCTCCGGGCTTTCGAGTGCATCGGTCTCATTGAGGAACCTCTCCAGCGACGGCCTGTGATACTGGCCCGATGCGATCAGTTCGCGCAGGGTTTTGACCGGCGCGCGGTCACCGAGCGAGACGAGATAATCGTTGAACAGCGTCTTGAACTCCCATTTCTGCACGTCGTCGTCGCGCAGGATGGTGTCCGAATCGATCATCGGATCGGCGATTTCGACAATGGTTGCGCCGGCGTCGCGGCATGCGTCGAGCGCTGCGGCAACGATGGCGTTGACCTCGGCGTGGACTGCGTCCTTGCCGAGAAAGCCCGTGAAGACGCCGATGCGCGCGCCATTTAGCCCGTCGGCATCGAGATAATCGGTGAAGCTGTGCGGGATATGGCCGAGTGCGCGCGCGGTCGCCGGATCGTCGGGATCGAATCCCGCCATCACGTCGAGCATGATCGCGGCATCCTCGACCGAGCGGGTAATTGCGCCGACCACGTCCTGCGTGTGCGAGACCGGAATCACTCCGGCGCGGCTGACGAGACCCTTGGTGGAACGGAAGCCGACCAGATTGTTCGCCGAGGCAGGCGAGCGGATCGAATTCACCGTGTCGGTGGCAAGGCCGACGGCGGCGAAATTCGCCGCGATTGCGGCGCCCGTGCCGCCGCTGGAGCCGCCGGGCGTACGGGTGAGGTCATAAGGATTCTTGGTCTGGCCGCCGAGCGAGGAGATGGTGATGCCGGACAGCGCCAGCTCGTGCATGTTGGTCTTGGCAAGAATGATCGCACCGGCCTCGCGCAGCCGTTTCGTCACTGCGCTTTCGACCGGCGGGATCACATCCTTGAACAGCACATTGCCGCCGCTCGTCGGCATGTCGGTGGTGTTGTAGTTGTCCTTCACTGCGACCGGAACGCCATGCAGCGGGCCGATGAGTTCGCCGGTTCTGGCAAAATGCGCGTCGAGTTGTGCAGCCATCTCACGTGCTCGCGGGTTGAGGGCGAGGATCGCGGCGAGGGCAGGGCCTTTGTGGTCGTAGGCGGCGATACGGGCGAGATAGGCCTCGACGATGGCGACGCAGGTGGTCCGCCGGCTCAGGATCGCCTCATGCAGCGCGGCGATCGACGCTTCCTCGACAGCGAACGGCGCGGCGGGGCTGGATGACATGATGTTTCTCCGGAAAGGGAAGTCGCGAGGCGATGACGGGCGCCTACACTGCCGGATCGAAGTCCGGCGGCGCAAGCTCGAAGCCGGAATACTCAAATCCCGGCGCAACGGTGCAGCCGACCAATGTCCATGCGCCGAGGCTGCGCGCCGCCTGCCATGCGTTCGTCGGCACGATAGCCTGCGGACGCTGGCCGGTGACGAGATCGGGGCCCAGCGTAATGTCGTGCCGCGCGCCATCCCCGGCGATGCTGAGGATCAAGGGATCGCCGGCGTAATAGTGCCAGGTCTCCACCGCATCGACGCGATGCCAGTGCGACCGCTCGCCCGCAGCAAGCAGGAAATAGATCGCCGTGGAGAATGCCCGGCCGTCCGGCGTGGTGCGGGTATCGCGGAAGGTCTCGCGGAAATGACCGCCCTCGGGATGCGGCGTGAGGCCGAGGCGGGCGATCAGCTCGGCCGCGGTGAGCGGCGCCGTGCCCATCAGGAGCGGTTCTTGCGTTCGCGGATTTCGCCGAACACCTCAGCCGGTGTCTTGCCGCTCATGCCGAGCGCGGCAGCAACAGCGGGCACATCGGCGCGCAGGAACACGTTGGCTTCCTTCTCGTCGCGCAGCAGCACCGGAATGGTCGGCTGGTTTGCTGCGCGCAGCCGCGCCACATCCTCGGCGCGCTTCTTCAGTGCCGAATTGTTCGGCTCGATGCCGAGCGCGAACTTCACGTTCGAGGCGGTGTATTCGTGGCCGCAATAGACCCGCGTGTCGTTCGGCAGCGCGCGCAGCTTGAGCAGCGAATCCCACATCATCGGATAGGTGCCCTCGAACACCCGGCCGCAACCGATCGAGAACAGCGTGTCGGCGCAGAACAGCGCATGCTCGGCGTCGAACATATAGCTGATATGGTCGAGCGTGTGGCCCGGCGTTTCCAGCACGCGCGCGACCAGATTGCCGACCTTGACGGTGTCGCCTTCCTTGACGCGCTGGTCGACCTCGGGGATCGCCGTACCGTTGTCATAGGGCGCCACCACGCGGCATTTGTATTTGCGCTTGAGCTCGGCGATGCCGCCGACATGATCCTGATGGTGATGGGTGACCAGAATGTCGGTCAGATTCCAGCCTTCGCGCTCCAGCGCCTTGATGACGGGGCCGGCTTCCGGCGCGTCGATCGAGGCGGTCGCCTTGGTTTGCGGATCGTGAATGAGATAGCCGAAATTGTCGGACAGGCAGGGAAACAAGCGGATTTCGGCGGCCATGGGATCTCCAGATTTTCTGCGTGCGTCATATTAACATAGGGGCCGGAGCGAGAGAAAGGCCGCGCTGCCACTTAAGGACGTATGGTGAGGCTGCGTTGTGACGCATGCCGTGTTAGATTGGTATCATGACCATCGACGTGATCGATCTTCGCAACTTCTATTCGCAGCGCATCGGTATCGTGGCGCGGCGCCTGATCAATCGCGGCATTGCGAGCTGCTGGTCGCATGCCGACGGTATGCGCGTGCTTGGTCTTGGTTATCCGACGCCATATCTCGGCCTGTTCCGCGATTCGTGTGAGCGCTGCATCGCCTTCATGCCGGCGGCGCAGGGCGTGCTGAAATGGCCGACGGCGCGGCCAACGCTCGCTTCCCTGGTCGATGAGTTCGCGATGCCGCTGCCGGATGCCTCGATCGACCGCATCCTTCTGGTGCATGCGCTGGAGATGTCGGACGATCCGGAAGGCCTGCTGCGCGAGGTGTGGCGCGTGCTTGCACCATCGGGGCGGATGCTCGCGGTGATTCCGAACCGGCGCGGGGTCTGGACGCGGACCGACGCAACGCCGTTCGGCCATGGCCGGCCCTATTCGCGTTCGCAGATCACCCAGCTTCTGCGTCAGACCTGGTTCACGCCGACCTCGTGGGGCGAGGCGTTGTTCGTGCCGCCGATCAACGGAAGCTGGTTCCTGCGCTCGGCGATGGCATGGGAGCGGATGGGGGCAGCGTTATCGTCGCCGTTTCCCGGCGTCTACATCGTCGAGGCCACCAAGCAGGTCTATCGCGGCATTCCGGTGCATCGCGAGCGCACGCGCCTCATTCCGGCGATGCGGCCGGTGCTGGTGCCGACCACGTCGCATCGCGGCTGACGTGTCGCCGCCACCTGTGAAGGCTGTCATTTAAATGATTGTACGTCGATGAGCGCCCTCGCGTGAGGGCGTCACCGGATGCGTTGCTTATTCGTTGCCGGGCGCGAAGTCGTCGGTCTGCGGCTGCGGCGCATCCGCCTGCATCGGCATCTGGCCTTCGGGGCGCGGACGGCGACGGCGGCGATGGCCGAAGCGCTCGCTGGACTGATTGCCGGGCTCAAAACCGGGCTGCGGCTGCGCGCCGCCGGTGATGAAGGACGGCAGGCGATCGACCGCGCCGGCATCGCCGCCCTGCGTTGCAGGCTGCTGGCGGTTCTCGCGCGGTTCGCGAACCTCGCGTGGCTGCGACTGTTGTTCGCGCGGCGCGAATTGCTGCTGCGGCTGCGGGGCAAAGCCCGGCTCTGCGCCGAAGCTCGAATAGCCGTCGGCATCGTCGCCACTGTCGTCGGAATTGTCATCAATGCGCGGCTGCTGCTGTTGCTGCGGCTGGCTCTGGCGCAGTTGCTCCTGCGCGGCGGCGATCAGGCGGAAGTAATGCTCGGCGTGCTGGTAGTAATTCTCGGCTGCAACCGGATCGCCAGAGGAGCGCGCGTCACGGGCGAGCTGGACGTATTTCTCGGCGACATGCGATGCGGTGCCGCGGATCTTGATGTCCGGGCCGTTCGACTCAAACACCCGCGTCATCGGGTTCTGGCCGCGCCGGTTGTGGCCGTTATTGTTGTTGGGCCGGCTACGCATACGCTTGTTGTTCTGACCGTTCCTCATGTCGAGCCTTCTCACCGATCCTGAATGGTGTCGATCGCAATAGAGCAATCCCGCGTGCAGATGCGGGTTGCAACGTCATGGATGTTTCGTTCGAACCTGCCGTTCGTCGCGTTCAGCAAAGACGCGTTTCCCCCATTTCCGGCGCGGCCACGGATCAGAGACCGGATGGCCCTGTGCGCCGGTTCACATCAGCCTGTTCGCACAAGCCTGCATTTCACTGGTGAATGTTCGAGCGTAAATCGGGCTTTCGTTCGCTTTGCGATCCGGGGCTGCGTGGCGTTGAAGGCCTGTCGCGCTCCACATGATCGGCTTTTCTGGAACCTTTCACTCGGCGTTTCTCGACTTACGAGAACACTGGCTTCGACCCGTCTCCTGACGGGAACACGAACCTTGAACCGAGGGTGTATCCGGAACCTAATCGCTCCCGCGCGATAATCCAAGAGGTTTTTTCGCGTCATATCCCCTTGAAAATGGCGGGTTTTTGTCCGGCCACGGCCCGGATGACACCGCCGAGATCGGCTTTTGCCGGATGTTGCAGGGTGAATCCCGCCTCTGACATCAATTCCGCGACGGCGGCGTGCTGACCCTGTCCGATCTCGAGAATCAAAAATCCGCCGGCGGAGAGTCGCGCGAAGGCAGCGGGAATGATCGCGCGATAAGCATCGAGTCCGTCGGCGCCGCCGTCGAGTGCGAGACGCGGATCATGCTCGCGCACTTCGATCGACAATTCGGCGATGTCGGCGGACGGAATGTAAGGCGGATTCGACACGATCAGATCGAAAGGACCTTGCGCGCTGCCCAAATAGTCGCAGGCGATAAAGGATGCACGCGCGGCAAGCCCGAGCACCTGCGCATTATGCCGCGCGGTGGCGAGCGCCTCGACGGAAAGATCGGTGCCGGTGCCGATGGCGTTCGGCAGTTCTGACAACAGCGCGAGCAGGATCGCGCCGGTGCCGGTGCCGATATCGGCGATGCGCAGGCGATCCTGCAGGCGCTGTTCACCGCGCAGGATGTCGAGCGCGGCCTCCACCACGGTCTCGGTGTCGGGACGTGGCACCAGCGTGGCCTGCGACAGCGCGAGCGGCAATCCCCAGAACTCCTTGCTGCCGAGAATGCGCGCCACCGGCTCGCCGCGAAGGCGCCGGCTGGCAAATGAACTCAGTATTAAACCATCATTAACTGTAACGTGGCGGCTGCCCTGTGCGATCAGCGCGGTGAGATCGAGGCCAAGCGCCGCGCCGACCAGGATCCGCGCATCGAGCTCCGGTGTTTCGATCCCGTGAGCGGCAAAACGCGCGGCGAGTTCGCGGCGTGCGCTGTCGATGCTGCGTCCTTCGAGATCAGCCGGCGCGATCACGCGTTGCCCTCGGCGGCGAGCAGCGCCGCCTGATGCTCGGTGGTCAGGGCGTCGACCAGTTCGCCAAGCGCTTCGCCGGCGATCACCTGCGGCAGCTTGTAGAGCGTGAGGTTGATGCGGTGGTCGGTGACGCGGCCCTGCGGGAAGTTGTAGGTGCGGATGCGCTCGGAGCGATCGCCGGAGCCGACCTGACCCTTGCGCTCGGCGGAACGCTCAGAGTCGCGGCGCTGCCGCTCAGCGTCGTAGATGCGCGAGCGCAGGATGTTCATCGCGCTGGCGCGGTTCTTGTGCTGCGAGCGGCTGTCCTGCATCATCACCACGATGCCGGTCGGGATATGCGTGATGCGGATCGCCGACTCGGTCTTGTTGACGTGCTGGCCGCCCGCGCCCTGCGCGCGCATGGTCTCGATCCGCAAATCGCTGTCCTTGATATCGACATCGACATCCTCGACTTCCGGCAGCACCGCGACGGTGGCAGCCGAGGTGTGGATGCGGCCCGAGGCTTCGGTGTCCGGCACGCGCTGCACGCGGTGCGTGCCGGATTCGAACTTCAGTTTGGCGAAAGCGCCGCGCCCCTGGATCTCGGCGACGATTTCCTTGAAGCCGCCGACGGTGCCTTCGCTCGCTGAAATGACTTCCACCTTCCAGCCCTGCAGCGCGGCGAAGCGCTCATACATCCGGAACAGGTCTCCGGCGAACAGGGAGGCTTCGTCGCCGCCGGTGCCGGCGCGGATTTCCAGCACCACGTTGCGCTCGTCCATCGCGTCCTTGGGCAACAGCGCGATGCGGATGTCCTGTTCGAGCGCGGCGTGACGCGCGGCAAGCTCCGGCCGCTCCTCTTCAGCCATCGCGCGCATGTCGGCGTCGGTGGCCGGGTCGGCGATCAGCGTATCGATATCGGCGATCTCCTGACCGGCGCTGCGATAGGCTTTGACCGCTTCGACCACCGGCGCGAGTTCGTTCAGTTCGCGGGTGGCGCGCACATAGGCGTCCGAAGACAACTGACCGAGCAGTTCGTTCTCAAGAGCGGCGTGACGGGCCAGCAGGATGTCGAGTTTGGCTTCAGGGAGCATGGAAAATCTCAGGCGTCGAATAAGGGCAATGCGATGACGGCGGAACGTGCGGCCGCTTCGCTACAACGACAGCCCCTCGGCTTCGGCGAATTCCATCAGCTTCTTGCGGATCGAGACGCTGCCCACCGGCGCATCCAGCCACTGTGTCATCATCGTCTCGGCCTTCTTCGCGTCGAGATCGAGGATCATCGCCTTGACCGGGCCGTGCGAGGTTGCCGACAGCGACAGCGAACGATAGCCGAGCGCGATCAGCGCCAGCGCTCCGATCGGCTGCGAAGCCATCTCGCCGCACAGCGAGGCCGTCCGGCCCGCGGCACTCGCCTTGCGCGTGATGTCGCGCAACGCGCGCAGGATCGGAGCCGACAGCGTGTCGAAACGATCGGTGACGCGGGCGTTGCCGCGATCGACCGCGAACAGGAACTGGAACAGATCGTTCGATCCGACCGAAACGAAATCGACGCGCTCCAGCAGTTCGTCCATCTGATAGAGCAGCGCGGGCACCTCGATCATGGTGCCGACATCGACGCGCTCCGGCAGCGTGTGGCCGTGCTGGCGCAGATAGGTCAGTTCGCGCTCGATCATCACCTTGGCCTGATCGAATTCGCCGACCTCGGAGATCATCGGGAACATGATGCGCAGCGAGCGTCCGCTGGCGGCGCGCAGCAGCGCGCGGATCTGGCCGCGCAGCAGGCCGGGGCGGTCGAGGCCGAGCCGGATCGCGCGCCAGCCCAGCGCCGGATTCTCCTCGACGATGGTGTCCATATAGGGCAGCGCCTTGTCGCCGCCGATGTCGAGGGTACGGAAGGTCACCGGCTTGCTGCCGGCGGCGTCGAGCACGGCGCGATAGAGCGCAAGCTGCTCGCTGGTGCGCGGCAGGCTCGGGCTCACCATGAACTGCAATTCCGTGCGGAACAGGCCGATGCCGGCGGAGCCGGTGTCGTCGATATGCGGCAGGTCGATGACAAGGCCGGCGTTCAGCATCAGGTCGACATGCTGGCCGTCTCTGGTCTGGCACGGCTTGTCGCGCAGCTCGCGATACTGCTCCTGCCGCCGCGCGCGGAAGCGCACCCGCTCGGCATAGGCCGACTGGATTTCCAGAGACGGCCGCACATAGATCGAACCGGAGGTGCCGTCGACGATGATGGCGTCGCCGGTATCGACAATGCCGGCCGCGTTCTGCACCTCGCCGACAGCCGGAATGCCGAGCGCGCGCGCCACGATCGAAACGTGAGAATTGGCGGTGCCTTCTTCCAGCACCAGGCCGCGCAATCTGTTGCGGTCGTAGTCGAGCAAGGCGGCCGGACCCATCGCGCGCGCGACCAGAATCGCGTTATCGGGCAGCAATTCGCGCGAGGGCGCGTGATCGCGGCCCACCAGTTGCCGCATCAGGCGATGGCCGAGATCTTCCAGATCGTGCAGGCGGTCGCGCAGATAGGGATCGGTCGAGCGCAGCATGCGCGCGCGGGTGTCGGACTGCACGCGCTCGACCGCGGCTTCCGCGGTCAGGCCGGTGGCCACCGCCTCCTGCAGCTTGTGCTTCCAGCCCTGATCGTTGGCGAACATGCGATAGGCTTCGAGGATGTCGCGATGGTCGCCGCCGTCGGCGACGTCGCCGCGCTCCAGCATGCGGTCGAGATCGGCCTGCAGCTTGCTGATCGCGCTGTCGAGCCGCTTGACCTCCTTGGGGACATCCTCGGCGATGTAGTTGGTGATGACGACGCGGGGCTCGTGCAGCACCACATGTCCCATCGCGATGCCGTCCGACAGGATGGCGCCGGTCTTGTGCAGCGAATGGCGGGCGGCGGGCTCGGCGCCGGGCTTGGCCAGCGCCGACAATTCGCCCGAGGCGATCATCTCCGCGAGCACCATCGCGGTGGTCTGCAGCGCCTCGACTTCCTCCTCGACATAGGTGCGGTGGGCGCGGTTCTGCACTACCAGCACGCCGAGCGTGTTGCCGGCGCGCAGGATCGGCACGCCGAGGAAGGAGTGATAGATTTCTTCGCCGGTCTCCGGGCGATACGAATAGGCCGGATGGCTTTGCGCGTTGGACAGGTTCAGCGGGGTGGCTTCGCTGGCGACAAGGCCGACAAGGCCCTCATGCGCGTTGAGCACCGTCTGGTGAACCGCGTCGGGATTGAGGCCTTCGGTGGCGTAGAGTTCGAGGGTGTTATCGACGCGCAGCACGTAGGTGGAGCACACCTCCGCCACCATGTTGGCGGCGATCAGCACCACGATCTTGTCGAGGCGCTCCTGCGCGCTGACCCGTTCGGCCATCACTTCGCGGAGCCGTCTCAACAGGACGCGGGGACCTCCCAGCGCGCTCCGCATGTGCCGAAACCCTCCTCTGTGCGGCCGGGCGGCGGCCGGAGCCGGCGCCGGGCGATTCGATGCGTCCGCCGTGACAGGGCATGGCATCAACGGTCGGGGCGGCCGGCGAAACACGCACCGGCCCGATGATTCCGGCGTCGCCCGCGGCAGCCCTCCTTCAGGCTATAGCCAATTGAGGTTGCTTTCGCCAAGCAAAACCCGCGCCAGCGACGCCGATCAGATGATCTTGATTTGGCACGGTTTTGCCGAAAGGGCGGGGCGGCCCGGGCGTCAGCCCGCGGCCGGCATCAGGGCTATATAACCATTCCAGATGATCTGGATTCCGATGCAGAACAGGATGAAGGCGGACAACCGCATCACCACGCTGGTTCCGCGCTCGCCGAGCCCGGCGACGATGCTGCCGGCAAAGCGGTAGCAGACATAAATGGTTGCCGCGATGGCCGCGAGCCCGGCGACCGCGCCGCCGCCGAGCAGAGCGAGTTCGCCGATGCCGGCCGAGAGGGTCGGACGCTGGCTGCCCAGCGTGACCGCCACCGAGATCGAACCGGGACCGACGGTCAGCGGCATGGTCAGGGGATAGAAGGCGTCGATCGGGGCGCCCGGCGCGTTGTTGGTGGCGCTGCGCTGGTCCGCCAGTTCCTCATTGGCGTGCAGCAGCTTCCAGGCGAAGGCGGCGACCACGCAGCCGCCGGCGACGCGCACGATCGGCAGCGTGATGCCGAAGAATTCCAGCACATGGGAGCCGATGAACAGCGAGCCGAGCAGCAGCAGGAAGCTGTTGATGGCGACGCCCCGCGCCAGCGCCTCGCGGTTCTGCGGCGAAGGCCAGGTCAGGCGCAGGAAGATCGGCGCGCTGCCGATCGGATTCACGATCGGAAACAGGCCGGCATAGACCAGCAGAAATGCGTTGAACACGCTTGCGGTGCTGCTCAAGACCCGCCTCCCGGAGCCCGGGAATCATCTCAGGTCTGGTCGAGTCCGTAAAGTGTGTGCAGCGTGCGCACCGCAAGCTCGGTATAGGCCGCGTCGATCAGGAGCGAGAACTTGATCTCCGAGGTGGTGATGGCGCGGATGTTGATGTTGCGCTCCGACAGCGCTTTGAAGGCGCGGGCGGCGACGCCGGCATGGCTGCGCATGCCGACGCCGATCACCGAGACCTTGGCGACATCGGTCGCGGCATCGACCTTGGCGTAGCCGATCTTGTCCTTGGCCTTGGCGATGGTGTCCTTGGCGCGGACGAAGTCGGTGGCCGGCACCGTGAAGGTGAGGTCGGTGTATTTGCCGTCCTCCGACACGTTCTGCACGATCATGTCGACATTGATGCTGGCGTCGGCGAGCGGCCCGAAGATCGAGGCGGCCACGCCCGGCTTGTCCTCGATATGGCGCACCGAAATCTGGGCCTCGTCCTTGGAGAAGGCGATGCCGGTGACGACTTGGCTTTCCACGATTTCCTCCTCGCTGCAGATCAGCGTGCCCGGCGGCGTGCCGTGTGGATCGATATCTTCCGGTTTGTCGAAGCTTGAGCGGACGAAGATCGGCATGTTGTGAATGAGGCCGAGTTCGACCGAGCGGACCTGCAGCACCTTGGCGCCCTGCGAGGCCATTTCCAGCATTTCCTCGAACGCGACCTTGTCGAGCCGCTTCGCCTTCGACACCACGCGCGGGTCGGTGGTGTAGACGCCGTCGACATCGGTGTAGATGTCGCAGCGGTCGGCGTGCAGCGCGGCCGCGATCGCCACCGCCGAGGTGTCGGAGCCGCCGCGGCCCAGCGTGGTGATGCGCCCGGTGTCCTTGTGGATACCCTGGAAGCCGGCGATGACCGCGACTTCCTTGCCGGCCTTGAACCGCGAGATGATCTGGCTGCCGTCGATGCCGAGAATGCGCGCCGAGGCATGGGCGTCGCTGGTGTGAATCGGGATCTGCCAGCCCTGCCAGGAGCGCGCCTGGATGCCGAGCGCCTGCAGCGCGATCGCGAGCAGGCCCGAGGTGACCTGCTCGCCGGAGGCAACGACGGCGTCGTATTCGCGGGCATCGTGCAGCGCCGAGGTCTCCTTGGCCCAGCCGACCAGCTCGTTGGTCTTGCCGGACATCGCCGAAACCACCACGGCGACGTCGTGGCCGGCATCGACCTCGCGCTTGACGTGACGGGCGACGTTCTGGATGCGCTCGACATTGGCGACGGACGTGCCGCCGAATTTCATGACTAGGCGGCCCATGGTGAATGGCGCAGTCCTGTTGACGGTTGATCTGAGGCGCCGGTTCCGGGGAAAACCCCCGCGGCTCCGACCCGAAAAGGCGCTATACATACCCGCGCCGGGATCGGCAAGCCATTCGGTTCCAGCCGATGCCGGGCCCGTTTGATCAGGGCCAAACGAGATCGGGACGGATCGGGCTATGGGACGTTATGTCGACGAGATTCTGCAGCCGGGCGAGCAGGTGCGCTACTCCACCACGATCCACGGCATCGTCTATCTGCCGGGCCTGTTGTGCTGGCTCGGGGCCGTGGTCTGCCTGATCGCGACACAGGGCGCGGTCGGCGGCTGGGGCCTCGCGCTGCTGGTGGCGAGCGCCGCGCTGGCGCTGGTCGGCGGGATTCTGGTGTTTCAGGCCTGGTTCCGGCGCTGGACCACCGAGACCGACGTCACTTCGATGCGCGTCATCCACAAGCAAGGGTTCATCCAGCGGCGGACCTTTGAGATGAATCTGGATAAGGTGGAAAGCGTCGACGTCGATCAAAGCATTCTCGGCCGGATTTTCGGCTGGGGTGACATCACGATTCGCGGCGTCGGCGAGGGTGTCGAACGGCTCAGGATGATCCGCTCGCCGCTGCAATTCCGCAACCACATCACGGCACACTGAAAATACGAAGCATGACCAGCATGACGGCCACCCCTTCCTCCTCCACCGTCGATCCCGCCGAGATCGCGCGGTTCTCCAAGCTGTCGGAGGAGTGGTGGGACCCCAAGGGCAAGATGAAGCCGCTGCACGCGATCAATCCGCTGCGGCTTGCTTATATCCGCGACGCCGCCTGCCGGAAGTTCGACCGCAGCCCGAAAAGCCTGAACTGCCTCGCGGGCCTGCGCATTCTCGATATCGGCTGCGGCGCGGGGCTGTTGTGCGAGCCGCTGACGCGGCTCGGCGCCGATGTGATCGGGGTCGATCCGTCGCAGACCAACATCGCGGTGGCGAAGATGCATGCCGAGCGCGGCCATCTGTCCATCGACTATCGCGCCACCACCATCGAGGAGATGGACCCGCGCGAGCGCTTCGACATCGTGCTGGCGATGGAGGTGATCGAACATGTCACCGATGTCGGCGCGTTCCTCGATCGCTGCGCGGCGGTGCTCAAGCCGAACGGCCTGATGCTGGTCTCGACCCTGAACCGCACCTGGAAGAGTTTCGCGCTCGCCATCGTCGGCGCCGAATACATCCTGCGCTGGCTGCCGCGCGGCACCCATCAATGGGACAAGTTCGTCACCCCGGCGGAGCTGACGCATCATCTGGCGCGCAACAAGCTGGCCATCACCGAGGAGGCCGGCGTGGTCTACAACCCGCTCGCCGACCGCTGGAGCCTGTCCTCGGACATGGACGTCAACTACATGGTGATCGCCGAGACGGCGTAAGGCCGGCTGTGCAACCCTGGCATGAGACCGTGCCGGTTGACGGCGCCGTCCGCTCATAGACCTTTGCGCGCTCGTTGTTTCGCAAGCCGCAGGGGCCTTTGCCTCCGATGACCGATTTTACCTGGCTCTGGATTCCGTTCACGCTGGTCGGCGCCGCCGGGCAGGTGGCGCGCAATGCCATGCAGCGCAATCTCACCGGGCCGCTCGGCACGCTCGGCGCGACGCACATCCGTTTCCTGTTCGGCTTTCCGTTCGCGCTGGTCTTTCTCGCGCTGGTTCTGGTCGCAACCGGCGAGCGGCTGTCATGGCCGGCCTCCGGATTTGTCGTCTGGCTCGTGGTCGGCGGCATGGCGCAGATCGTCGCCACCGCCTTGATGCTGGCGGCGATGAACGAGCGCTCCTTCGTCGTCACCACCGCGTATCTGAAGACCGAGGCGATCCAGGCGGCGCTGTTCGGCTTTGTTTTCCTGTCGGATCATCTGACGGCGCTCAAGCTGTTCGCCATCGTGCTCGCAACCATCGGCGTGATCGTCACCGCGCTGCGCCCCGGCGGCGCCAAAGGCTTCGGCGACTGGCGGCCGACCGTGCTCGGCCTGCTGGCGGCGGCGTTCTTCGCGCTCTCGGCGGTGGGCTATCGCGGCGCGATTTTGCAGGTGACGGGCGTGAGCTTCGTCGTTGCGGCGAGTGTCACGCTGGCGGCGACGCTGCTGCTGCAAAGCATCGTGCTGTCGGGATGGCTGGTGCTGCGCCATCCCGGCGTGATGACGGCGATCTTCCGGCTGTGGAAGCCGTCACTGTTCGCCGGCTTCATGGGCGCGTTCGCCTCGCTGTTCTGGTTTCTGGCTTTCGCCCTGACCGCGGCGGCGAATGTACGCACGCTGGCGCTGGTCGAGGTGCTGTTCGCGCAAGGCGCGGCGTATTACGTGATGAAGCAGCCGCTGTCGCTGCGCGAGGCCGGCGGCATTGTGCTGATTCTGATCGGCGTGGCGCTGCTGGTGGCGGGGTGACTCTGCGCGGGCGGTGAGATTTCCCGTATGTTTTGATGAGACAGAATTCGGACACCAGCGATTGTCATGCCCGCGCTTGTCGCGGGCATCCACGTCTTACTCTGTTTCAGCGAAAAACGTGGATGGCCGGGTCAAGCCCGGCCATGACGGCGTACTATGACGGGTATCAAAACATAACATTCTAGTTGCGGTCGCCGGGCAGCACCGGAAGCGGCACCACTTCGACGCCCTCGTCGAGCAGCGCGCGCGCCTCTTCGTTCGAGGCCTCGCCATAGATGGCGCGGTGCTCGATCTCGCCATAATGCATCTTGCGCGCTTCGTTGGGGAAACGCGAGCCGACATTCTCCGCCGTCTTGGTGACGTGGTCGCGCAACTCCCGCAGCTTGGCGGCAAGTTCGCGTGCTTCCGGCGCCATCGCCAGCGGCGCGGATGTATCGGGCGTCGTGTTCGGCGCCGTCGCCGTTTCAGGCGCGACGTCGCGGCCTGCGTCGCGGCCCTTGCGGACGAGCCGCGGCGCCATCGGCGCCTTCTCGACCGCGGCGGAGCCGCAGGCCGGGCAGCTCACCAGCTTGCGCCGGCGCTGGCTGTCATAGGCCGCCGAGCTCCGAAACCAGCTTTCGAAGCGGTGGCCGCATTCACAGCGCAGCGCATAGCGGATCATGCCGAACTCCGCACCAGATGAAGCTGATCGGGGCCGAGGCGCGGGTCGCGCACGGTGAAGCGGCGGCCGTGTTGCAGCGAGGGGATGCTCTTGCGCACGCTCTCCACCTTGGCGGGATCGATCTGCGCCAGCACCACGCCGGGCTCGCTGCCGCCTTCGGCCAGCACGGTGCCCCACGGATCGATGATCAGCGAATGACCGAAAGTCTCGCGCTTGTTCTCATGCAGCCCGCCCTGCGCGGCGGCGAAGATGAAGCAGCCGTTCTCGATGGCGCGGGCGCGCAGCAGCGTGTGCCAGTGCGCCGCGCCGGTCTTTTGCGTGAAGGCGGCCGGCACGGTGATGAACGACGCCCCGGCTTCGGCGAGCGCACGGTACAGCGCCGGAAAGCGCAGATCGTAGCAGATGGTCAGTCCGATCCGGCCCCACGGCAGGTCGGCGATCACCGCGGTCTCGCCCGGCTGGTAGTTGGCGGATTCGCGATAGCTCTCGCCGTTCTCGAGATCGATGTCGAACATGTGGATCTTGTCGTAGCTGGCGATGATGTCGCCGCTCGGCGCGATCAGGAACGAACGGTTGACGGCGCGCTCCGGCGAGGCCTTCAACGCCAGCGAGCCGATATGCAGGTGGATCCTGAGTTCGCTGGCGAGCGCGCGGAACGCCTTGAGCGAGGCGTCGTCCTCCTCGCTCGCGAGCAGTTCGAACAGCGCCTTGCGGTTCTCCTGCATCACATTGGTGACTTCGGGCGTCAGCACATAGTCCGCGCCCTTGTCCTTCGCCTCGCGAATGAGGCGCACGGCCTGTTCGAGATTGTCGGCCGGGCGCAGGCCGGTGCGCATCTGCACCAGCGCGGCGGTGAAGGGCGTGCCGCGGGTTTCGGTCATGGTCAGATGTCCTTGCCGGCGAGCAGCGGGTCGAGCCGGCCGGCCTGGTCGAGCGCATACAGATCGTCGCAGCCACCGACATGGAAATCGTCGATGAAAATCTGCGGGAAGGTGGTGCCGCCATTGGCGCGCGCCAGCATCTTCGGCCGCGCGGTGGGATCGACGCCGGCGTCGTATTCGATGAACGCCACGTTCTTGCGCGTCAGCAGCGCCTTGGCGGCGCTGCAATAACCGCAGCCGGGCCGTGTGTAGATTTCGATGTTGGCGGGCATGAGCTTCCGTCGGTTCTGAATCTGCCCAATTATATGGGAGGTCGGAAACTGTCCACAACCCGCGCGAACACCAGCACGTCCACCGTGCGCGCTTTTGCCCGCAGCAGCGCATGGGCGCAGGCATTGACGGTGGCGCCGGAGGTCAGGACATCGTCGATCAGCACGATCCGGCGGCCTTCGACCGCGCTTCTGTTCTCGGGCAGGACCTTGAAGGCCCCTTGCACATTGCGGGCGCGCTCGGCGCGCGACAGCCCGATCTGCTGCTCGGTCGGCCGGATGCGGGTCAGCGCCTCGCGCGCCATCGGGGTGCCCGCATGCCCGGCGATGACGCAAGCGAGTGCGCCGGACTGGTTGTAGCGCCGGCTCCAGCTTCGCTTCCAGTGCAGCGGCACCGGCACCAGCAAGTCGGCGTCGCTGAGCAGTTCGCTGCCGGCGCGGGCCATCCAGCGTCCCATCGCCGGCGCAAGGTCGGTGCGATCCTGATATTTCAGCGCATGCACCAGGGTGCGGGCGACATCGTCATAGCGCACCGCGGCGCGGGCGCGCTGATAGGCCGGTGGGCTCGCGATGGCTTCCATCGAGAGGAGACCCGGGCCGGGATCGTAGACGAACGGAATGCCAAGCCGGGAACAGAACGGCGGCGCGATGAACGACAGCCGCGCCCAGCAGGCCGGGCAGAGTCCTTCGCCGTCCACCGGTTCGCGGCAGGACACGCAGAGCGTCGGCAACGCGATGTCGAGCGCCATCCGCCGGGCGGACGACAATGCAGCGCGGCAGGCGGCGAATAGTTTTGCCGACCGGCGAGGCGCCGGGCGCGTGTCGCATGGATCGTTGGACGCGAGGGGAGTGTCCATCGTTCAAGGCTAGTCCCGGCGGACCATGGTCTCAAGCATTGATCGGCCGAATGGCGCAGGATGGTCCTTGCGCCGGAGCATTGCGGCGCGGGAGCGAGCGGCGTAACAGGGGCCATGGCCGCCCCTGAACACAATCCGCCACGGTTCTTCGACCGCGCGCTGCTGCGCCGGCGGCAGCGCCGTGCGCAGGCGCTGGGCGCGGAGACCTTTCTGTTCGACCGCGTCGCCGCCGATCTGGAGGAACGGCTCGGCGCGGTGGTGCGAAAGTTCGATCACGCCGCCGATATCGGCTCGCCCGGCGAAGCTGTGATGCGGGTGCTGCGCGCGCGGGCGGACAAGGCCGATGCGATCGCCCTGCCGGACAGCGACAGCGAGGCGCTGTCGCTGGCGCGCGAAGCGTTCGATCTCGCGGTCTCGATCTTCGCGCTGCAATCGGTCAACGATCTGCCCGGCACGCTGGCGCAGATCCGCCGCGCCTTGAAGCCGGACGGCTATTTCCTCGCCGCGATGGCGGGCGGCGACACGCTGACCGAACTGCGGCAGGCGTTCGCGGCAGCCGAAGCGGAGATCGAGGGCGGGCTGTCGCCGCGCGTCGCGCCGATGGTCGATCTGCGCGATGCCGGGGCGCTGTTGCAGCGCGCGGGATTCGCGTTGCCGGTGACCGACGTCGACCGCGTCGTGGTGCGCTATGCGCATGTGTTCGCGCTGATGCAGGATCTGCGTCGGATGGGCGCGACCAATATTCTGTCCGAGCGCCGCCGCGCGCCGCTGCGCCGCGCGACGCTGGCGCGAATGGCGGAAATTTACGCCGAGCGCTTCGCCGATGCCGACGGCCGCATCCGCGCCACCTTCGATATCGTCTGGATGGCGGGCTGGGCGCCGCATGAGAGTCAACCCAAGCCGCTGAAGCCGGGCTCGGCGAAAATGTCGCTGGAAGACGCTGTGAAGAAGGCAGCGGAGAGAAAATAATTGACGTTCACAACACGAATGATTTGTCATCACCGGGCTTGACCCGGTGATCCACGCCTTCATCCGTAAGACGTGGATGGCCGGGACACAGGCGAGCGAAGCGACGCCGTTCTTCGAACGGCTATGCCCGGCCATGACGGCATCAAAAGTCTACAGCAGCAGCCCCGTCAGATGCGGGATCAGCGGAATGTCCGCCGGCGGCATCGGATAATCGCGCAGCTTGTTGGCGCGCACCCAGGCCAGCGGCTGGCCCTCGCGGCCGCTGACGGTGCCTTCCCAGCGCCGGCAGATATAAAGCGGCATCATGAGGTGGAAGTCCTCATAGGCGTGGCTGGCGAAGGTCAGCGGCGCAAGACACGCCTCCTGCACAATGATGCCGAGTTCTTCATGCAGTTCGCGGATCAGCGCCGGCTCGGGCCGCTCGCCGGGCTCGAGCTTGCCGCCGGGAAATTCCCACAGCCCGGCAAGCTGCTTGCCTTGCGGCCGCTGCGCGATCAGCACGCGGTTATCGGCATCGATCAGCGCGCAGGCGACGACGAACACCAGCTTCATGAGCGATAGTCGCCGTTGATGGCGACATACTCCTTGGTGAGGTCGCAGGTCAGCACGCGGTCGCGGCCCTTGCCGAGGCCGAGCCCGACCTTGATGCGGATGGTCTGCTGCTTCATCAGTTCGGACACCTCGGCTTCGTCATAGGACGGATCGCGTGCGCCGCGATGGGCGACGCGGATGCCGTTGAACGAGATCGAGAGCTTGTCGCGATCGGCGGGCTCGCCGGCCTTGCCGACCGCCATCACCACGCGGCCCCAATTGGCGTCCTCGCCGGCGATTGCGGTCTTCACCAGCGGCGAGTTGGCGATCGACATCGCGATCCTGCGCGCCGACTTGTTCGAGGTTGCGCCTTCGACCGTGATCTCCACCAGCTTGCGCGCGCCTTCGCCGTCGCGCGCCACCTGCTCGGCGAGATCGGCGAGCACGCCGTGGAACGCCTTGGCAAAGGCTTTCAGCCGCGGGTCGGAGGCGCGCGTGATCTTCGGCGCATCCTTGGCGGCGCCGGTGGCGAAAGCGAGCAGCGTGTCCGAAGTGGAGGTATCGCCGTCGATGGTGACGGCGTTGAAGGTGTCCTCGACGCCGGTCTTGAGCAGCGATTGCAGCACGCCCGCCGACAGCGGCGCGTCGGTGAAGACGAACGACAGCATGGTCGCCATGTCGGGCGCGATCATGCCGGCGCCCTTGGCCATGCCGTTGATGGTGACCTTCGCCTTGCCGAGCCGCACCGTCGCGGTCGCGACCTTCGGGAACGTATCGGTGGTCATGATCGCGCGGGCGGCGTCGAGCCAGCCTTCGGGCGCGGCGCGCAGCGCGAGGTCATCGAGCACGCCGTTGAACTTGGTGGCGTCGAGCGGCTCGCCGATCACGCCGGTGGAAGCGAGGAAAATGTTGTTGGGATTGCTGCCGGTGGCCTTCGCCGCGATCGCGGCGGTCAGCGCGGTGGCCGCCTTGCCGGTTTTGCCGGTGAAGGCGTTGGCGTTGCCGGAATTCACCACCAGAGCGTGCGCCTGCCCACCCTTGAGCTTGGCGCGGCACCAATCGACAGCGGCGCTCGGGCATTTCGATTTTGTGAACACGCCGGCGACCGTGGTGCCCTTGTCGAGCAGCGCCAGCAGCACGTCGGTGCGGCCCTTGTAGCGGATGCCGGCCGCCGCCGTCGCAAGGCGCACGCCGGCGATCACCGGCATGTCGGGGACATCAGTGGGAGCGAGGGGGGAAACGGCAGTGGACATGAGATCGGTGCCTTGGATCGAGGATGTTGAGTCGTCATGGCCGGATTTATTCCGGCCATCCACGACTTGCTTCCTTATCGATGAAGGCCCTCAGACGTGGATGCCCGGGACAAGCCCGGGCATGACGTCAAACTAACCAAGTCTATTTGCGAAGTCGATTTACTTCTTCTTCGCGGGCGCCGCGTCCGGCTTGGCGTCGGTCTTGGCCGGCTCGGCCGGCTTGTCGAGGCGCTCGATCTTGGCTTCCGAACGCAGCTTGGCGACGTAATCGGCCTGCGCCTTGCGTACCACGAAGGCCTCGAGCTGCGGCTTCACCTTGTCGAATTCCGGTGCCTTGCGGGCGCGCTTTTCCTCGACCTTGATGACGTGCCAGCCGAACTGGGACTTCACCGGGTCGGAGATCTTGCCGGGCTCCAGCGCGAAAGCGGCGGCGGAGAATTCCGGCACCATCTGGTCCTTGGTGAAGAAGCCGAGGTCGCCGCCGTCGGAGGCGCCGGGGTCCTTGGATTTCTTCTTCGCCAGTTCGGCGAAGTCGGCGCCCTTCTTCAGTTCGGCGACGACTTCCTTGGCCTGATCCTCGGTCTCCAGCAGGATGTGCCGGGCGTGGACTTCCTGCTCGCCGCTGATCTGCTTGGCGGCTTCGTCATAGACCTTATGCAGCGCGGCGTCGGTGACGGCGGCCTTGCCCTCATTGGCGAGCAGGCCGTCCATCAGCAGGCGGTTCCGGGTGAAGGCGAGCTTCTGCTTGAAGTCGGGGGTGTCGCCGATCTTCTTGTCCTCGGCGGCCTTGGCGACGATCTTGAGGTCGATCAGGAACGCGATGATGTTGTCGCGGCGGGTGGCCGGGTCCATCTGGGCGAGACTCGGTCCCAGTTCGGCCTCGGCGGCGTTCACGTCGCTTTGATGGATGTCGGCGCCGTTGACCCGGGCGACCACGGTGTTGGCATCCTGCGCGCGCAGCGGCTGAGCCGCGACCAGGGCCAGCGCGACACAGCCGGTCGCGACGGTCGAAAGCAGGCCAAGGCGCACGAAGACGCTCGTGCGGGTCGAAAACGGGGTCATGGAAAGTCCTTTTCTGTCAAAGTAGCCGGCCATGATCGGCCGGATGTGGGACCGCCGGACACTCGCCCAACGTCCTGCGGATGGCAACGCGAAAACCGGTCAAAATCATGAAATCCTTGACAGGTCCGCGCGTTGACAAGGGTCCGGGGCGCCCATATCTGTCTGCCCAGGCCGCCTTGGGCGGAGGTGCGACGCAGCGTCCCGTACGGGTGCGCGGAGCGCCGGTTTTTAGAGACACTGCTTCTTTCACTCATCCGCGAGGAATGGTCGCAAGAAGTTGTCCGCGCAGGCATTTTGGTCGCGGGCAGGCATCTGACGGATGTCGCGATATCGCGGCTGAACGCCCAACTGCAAGACAGGAATAGCATACGATGATCGGCGCGCTTGCCCGCAAACTGTTCGGATCCGCCAATGACCGTCGGCTCAAGGCGTATCAATCGCGGGTCGCCGCCATCAATGCGCTGGAGCCGGAAGTTGCCGCTCTGTCGGACGACGCGCTGAAGGCGCGCACCGCCGAGTTCAGGCAGCAGCTCGCCAGCGGCAAGAGCCTCGACGATATTCTGGTGCCGGCCTTCGCCACGGTGCGCGAAGCCGCCAAGCGCACGCTCGGCCAGCGCCATTTCGACGTCCAGCTGATCGGCGGCATGGTGCTGCACGAAGGCGACATCGCCGAGATGAAGACCGGCGAAGGCAAGACGCTGGTGGCGACGCTGCCGGTCTACCTCAACGCGCTCGCCGGCAAGGGCGTGCATGTCGTCACGGTGAACGATTACCTCGCCAAGCGCGACGCGGCCTGGATGGGCCAGATCTATTCGTTCCTCGGCCTCACCACCGGCATCATCGTCCACGGCCTCGACGATGCCGAGCGCCAGGCGGCCTATGCCTGCGACATCACCTACGGCACCAACAACGAATACGGTTTCGACTATCTGCGCGACAACATGAAGTACCGCCTTGAGGACATGGTCCAGCGGCCGCACTTCTATGCCATCGTCGACGAGGTCGACTCGATCCTGATCGACGAAGCGCGCACGCCGCTGATCATCTCCGGCCCGCTCGACGACCGTTCGGATTTCTACAACACCATCGACACCTTCATGCCGAAGCTGGAGAAGGCGACCGATTTCGAGGTCGACGAGAAACAGCGCACGGTGACGCTGACCGAGGCTGGCATGGAGAAGATCGAGACCCTGCTGCGCGATGCCGGGCTGCTCAAGGGCGCCTCGCTCTATGACGTCGAGAACGTCTCGGTCGTGCACCACATCAATCAGGGGCTGCGCGCCCATTCGCTGTTCACGCGCGACAAGGACTACATCGTACGCGACGACGAAGTCGTCATCATCGACGAGTTCTCCGGCCGCATGATGCCGGGCCGGCGTTATTCGGAAGGCCTGCACCAGGCGCTCGAGGCCAAGGAGCACGTCACGGTCCAGCCCGAGAACCAGACGCTCGCCTCCATCACCTTCCAGAACTATTTCCGCATGTACGATAAGCTGGCGGGCATGACCGGCACCGCGGCGACGGAAGCGGACGAGCTGTTCGACATCTACAAGCTCGAAGTGATCGAGGTGCCGACCAACGTGCCGGTGGCGCGCCTCGACGAGGACGACGAGGTCTATCGCACCGCCAAGGAAAAATACGCCGCGATCCTCTCCGAGATCGAGCGCGCCAACAAGCGCATGCAGCCGGTGCTGGTCGGCACCGCCTCGATCGAGAAGTCCGAACTGCTCGCCGACTTCCTCAAGCAGAACGGCTACAAGCAGATCGACTTCAGCAATCCGAAATCGATGGAGAAGCTGTACGACGCGGCGCGCTCGGGCAAACCGTCGAAACTGTTCGCGGTGCTGAACGCCCGCTTCCACGAGCAGGAAGCCTATATCGTCGCCGAGGCCGGCGTGCCTGGCGCGATCACCATTGCGACCAACATGGCGGGCCGCGGCACCGACATCAAGCTCGGCGGTTCGGCGGAAATGCGCGCCGCCGCGGCGACCGTCGGAATCGAGGACGAGGCCGAGAAGCAGCGGATCGTCGACCGGATCAAGGCCGATATCGATAAATTCCGCGAGACGGTGCTGGGCGCCTCCGAGGTGATCGAGATCGAGCCGGCCAAGGGCGGCAAGCCCGCCAAGACCATCACCAAGCCGGGCGGCCTCTACATCATCGGCTCGGAGCGGCATGAATCCCGCCGCATCGACAACCAGCTTCGCGGCCGCGCCGGCCGGCAGGGCGACCTCGGCCGCACCAAGTTCTTCCTGTCGCTGGAAGACGATCTGATGCGCATTTTCGGGTCCGACCGGCTCGATACCATGCTGCAGCGTCTCGGCCTCAAGGAAGGCGAGGCGATCATCCATCCGTGGATCAACAAGGCGCTGGAAAAGGCGCAGCAGAAGGTCGAGGCGCGCAACTTCGACATCCGCAAGAATTTGCTGAAATACGACGACGTGCAGAACGATCAGCGCAAGGTGATCTTCGAGCAGCGCATCGACCTGATGCGCGACCAGAACGTCGCCGAGACCGTTGCCGACATGCGTCACGTCCTGGTCGAGGATCTCGTCGCCAAGCACATCCCCGAGCACGCTTATGCCGAGCAGTGGGACGTCGCCGGCCTGCGCGAGGAGCTGGTCCGCGTGCTCGGCCTCGATCTGCCGGTCGAGGAATGGGCCAAGGAAGAGGGCATCGCCGACGAGGAGATGCTGACCCGCATCGAGCAGCGCGCCGACGAACACATGGCGGCGAAGTCCGCGCAGTGGGGCCCCGAGGTGATGCGCTATGTCGAGAAATCGATCCTGCTGCAGACCCTCGACCATCTGTGGCGCGAGCATCTGATCATGCTGGATCATCTGCGTCAGGTGATCGGCCTGCGCGGCTACGGCCAGCGCGATCCGCTGCAGGAATACAAGTCCGAGGCGTTCGCGCTGTTCGAGGGCCTGATCGCGCATCTGCGCGAGGCGGTCACCGCGCAGCTCATGCGCGTCGAGATCGTGCCGCCGGAAGAGCAGCAGCCCGAGCTGCCGCAGATGGAAGCGCACAAGATGAACCCCAACACCGGCGAGGACGAGATGGCGTTCGCCGCCGCGTCGCTGGTGCCGGTGCCGCCATCCGAACGCGATCCGCAGAACCCGGCGAGCTGGGGCAAGGTCGGCCGCAACGAGGATTGCCCGTGCGGCTCGGGCCGCAAGTTCAAGCATTGCCACGGCAAGCTGGCGTGATGCGGTGATCGTGCCGCGTTCGCGCGCGGCGAGATGATGACGAAAAAACCGCCGGTCGATGACCGGCGGTTTTTTCGTTTGACTAGAACACAGGGTCGTCCCGGCGCACGCCGGGACGACAAGACGAAAATTCCATCGATGACCGGCGGTTTTATTTGAAGCCCTTCAAGGGAGCTTTTGTTTCGGGTTCTCTCGCTCTCGTCATGGCCGGGCCTGTCCCGGCCATCCACGTCTTGCCTAGCCGAAATATCGTGAAGACGTGGATGCCCGGCACAAGGCGGGCATGACGGAAATGAAGAATGAAGCCTCTCGCCGTCATTGCGAGCACCCGGATCGGCGCTCCGCGCCGTCCGGGCACAGGCTCCGCGAAGCAATCCAGCCCTCCCCTCATGGTGAGGAGGAGCGAAGCGACGTCTCGAACCATGAGGAGTCGAGACGCGCGTGAACGCACTTATGAGGCCTCATCCTTCGAGACGCGCGCAAAAGCGCGCTCCTCAGGATGAGGGTGGAGCCATGCCTCTGGATTGCTTCGGAGCTTGCGCTCCTCGCAATGACGATCAGCGGAAGGTCGACCAGCGGCTGTCGAAGGTGTTCGACGGCACAGTGGGCTGCGCGCCGGCGATCGACTGCGGCGGCGTCGGCGCGGCGGCGGGCGCCGGAGTCGGGAACGGCGACTTTTCGTTCGGCTGCGCCAGCGCCTGCTTCGGCCGGTCGAGCGGAATCACGCGCGGCGCGGCAGCGGCCGGAGCGGCGGCTTTCGCGGTCTGCACATTCTTCGGCACGGGCCGCGATTTTGGCGCAGGCGCCGGTTTGGCTGAACGCGCAGTGGCCGTCTGCTGCTCGGAGTGGTCGCGGCGCAGGCCGACCTTGGCGGCAAGGTTGCTGAAGAAGCCGCCGCTCGATGCGGTCGCGGCCGGCGTTGCGGAACTCGCTGCCGGTGCTGGTGCCGGTGTCGGCTCGGCTGGTGTCACAAGATTGGCGGTGGTGACGCCCTCGGGCAGCCGCGGCGGATTGACGTGCGAGGGAATCGTGCCGGGAGCCGGGCCGTAGGAGGCGACCGTGTAATCGGTGGCGTCGCTGGTGGCGATGGTCTGCGCTTCCGGCAGCTTGGTGGCGAACACCGGATGCATGCCGCCGTCGATGCCGGCGCGCGATTTCGCCGTCGGCGTGCCGCGCGAGATCAGTTCGGCGAACTTGCTCTGGTCGGCGCGGTCCTTGTTCCTGATCGCTTCGGCGATGTCGGCCGGCACTTCATAGGCCGGGCACTTCGCCGAGGCGTTGAACACCGGCGGACGCATGGCGTCCGCGGGCTTCTCCGCGCCGAACACGTATTTCTTCTCGCAGAAGTCGACTTTCGGTTCGAGCTTGGTGACCTCGAAATAGTCGTTGCCTTCCTTGATCATCTTCCAGAACGGCATGTTCGGATTGTCGCGATGGCGCGCCATGTTCTGCGCCGTCATGCGGAACGGATAGGCCTGCACCTGGAAGGCGGTCTGGCCGCCGAAGAACGACTCGCGGCCCAGCGAATAGATTTCCGAAATCTGCTCGTCGGTCATCGCGTAGCAGCCGCGCGATGAGCAGTCGCCATGCACCATCAACTGGGAGCCGGTGCGGCCCCATGCCTTATCGTAGGCGTTGGGATAGCCCATGTTGAACGACAGATAATACGACGAGCTCGGATTCATCTGCGCCGGCGTGATCGAATAGAAGCCTTCGGGTGCCTGGCGGTCGCCTTCGCGAATCTTCGGGCCGAGATCGCCGGACCAGCGGCAGATCGGATAAGTCTTGAGCAGCGCGAAACGGCCGCTGCGATCCTGCTTCCAGACCTCGAGTTCCGCTTCCTGCTTGAACAGGCGCACCAGCATCGGCGAGCTCTTGTCCATGTTCTTGGCTTCCATCTCCTTCAGGAGTTTTTCCGGAATCGGTTTGGAAGCCTTGGCGCCGGGCGAGAGACCGTCGCCGTTGCAGCCGGACAGCACGAGGCTTGCCGCCAGAACGGAGGAGAGCAGAAGCGCGCGAACGAGCGTGCGATGGATCAAGATAAAACTCCGCAGTTCGTCATCGCGCGAGCAGATACACAGGGGGCCGGCGGACGGGAACCAGAAACTCCGGATACTTTTAACTAATATCCTTAAAGGACCCCTTGTCGCAAGCCGACGCGGCCGGGGCAAAGCCGCGGAATGGTGGCGATGGTCAAGAAAACATTAACGATATTGATCACGAAAAAGCCACGATTGGCCGTTGCGGCCGATCGGTTCCACATGCCGTGACTCGCTTGCGGGCAATGACCCGAATGTATCAGCGCGAATGAATCAGCCGAGCCGGCGGCCGATGTCGAGGAACTTCTGCCGCCGCTGGTTGCGCACGGTGATCGGATCGAAATGGCGCAGTTCCTCGAACGCTTCGGCGATCGCTTCGCCGGTCCGGGCGATCATGGCCTCGGGATCGCGGTGCGCGCCGCCCGGCGGCTCGCTCAGGATGGTGTCGATCACGCCGAAGCGCGCCAGATCCTGCGCGGTAATCTTGAGATTGGTCGCCGCTTCCTGCGCCTTGCCGGCATCGCGCCACAGGATCGAGGCCGCGCCTTCGGGCGAGATCACGCTGTAGACGGCATGCTCAAGCATCAGGACGCGATTGGCGGTGGCGATCGCGATGGCGCCGCCGGAACCGCCTTCGCCGAGAATCACCGCGACGTTCGGCACGGTGAGGTTGAGGCAGGCTTCGGTCGAGCGCGCGATGGCTTCGGCCTGGCCGCGCTCTTCGGCGCCGATGCCGGGATAGGCGCCCGCGGTATCGACCAGCGACAGCACCGGAATGCCGAAACGGTCGGCCATCTCCATCAGCCGCACCGCCTTGCGATAGCCTTCGGGGCGCGCCATGCCGAAATTGTGCTTGAGGCGGCTCTCGGTGGTCGAGCCTTTTTCCTGACCGATCACGCAGATGCTTTCGCCGTGGAAGCGGCCGAAGCCGCCGACCAGCGCCTCGTCGTCGCCGAACTTGCGGTCGCCGGCGAGCGGGGTGAAATCGGTGATCAGGTTGGCGATGTAGTTGACGCAATGCGGACGCTGCGGATGGCGCGCGACCTGGGTCTTCTGCCATGGCGTCAGATTGGCATAGAGATCGTGCAGCGTCTGGCGCGCTTTATCTTCAAGACGCGAGACTTCCTCGCCGATGTCGCTGCCATTGGCTGCCAGCGCGCGCAACTCGTCCACCTTGGAATCGAGTTCGGCGATCGGCTTTTCAAAGTCGAGATAGCTGCGCATCAGGTCCGTCATGGGAAATCAATATAGGAGCAATTGCGAGGATTGCTGCGGCGGGCGGAAACTGGACTCGGCAGGGGCTCAAGTCAAGCGGCTCAAATTGTGGAGGAAATCGTTGAATTCGCTTGCTTTATTATTTTTCTGCAAGCGGATGCAGGTCGCGCACCAGGCTCTTCAGCCTCTCTTCGACCACGTGGGTATAGATTTGCGTGGTGGAAATGTCGGTATGGCCGAGCAGGGTCTGCACGATGCGCAGATCCGCGCCATTGTGCAGCAGATGGCTGGCGAAGGCATGACGCAGCACATGCGGGCTGACGATGCGCGGCGGCAGCCCGGCGGCGGCGGCAAGCTCCTTGAGGTCGCGCGCGAAATGCTGCCGCGTCAGGTGTCCGCTGTCGCCGGATGAAGGAAACAGCCACTTGCCGGCGCCGAGCGCAGCTTTCTTGCCGCCACGCGCCGTCTCCATCGCGGCGAGATACTCCGCCATCGCCCGGCGCGATGACTCGTTGAGCGGCACGAGGCGTTCCTTGTTGCCCTTGCCGCGCACCACGATCATGCGCGCATCGCGTCGCGCCGCCGACAGCGGCAAGGCCACGAGCTCGGAAACGCGCAAACCGGTGGCGTAGAGCACTTCGAGCAGGCAGCACAGCCGCATGGCACGAAACGCCTGCAACGGCGATTGCTCCGGTGTTTCGGCAAGCTGCCGCGCCTTCGCCAGCAGGCGATCGACATCGACGATCGACAGCACCTTGGGCAAGGTCCGCGCGCGTTTCGGTCCCGACAGGATCGCCGCCGGATCGTCCTCGCGACGCCGCTCGTTGAGCAGAAAGCGAAACAGATGCCGCATCGACGACAGCCGCCGCGCCACGCTCGATGACTTGAAGCCGCGCGCATCGAGATCGGCGAGATAATCGCGCAGGCTTTGCGTGTCGGCGGTGATGAAACTTTTGCCCTGATGCGCGATGAAGCCCGACAGATCCTCAAGATCGCTGCGATAGGCCGACAGCGTGTTGACGCCGGCGCCCTGTTCGGCGGCCAGCATGTCGAGGAACAGATGGATGAGCTGCGCGTCGGAGGATGCCGCCATCGAGCCTCCGCGCTATTTCTTCATGAACTTGTCGGGCGGCACGGTGACGGTCATGTCGCGCGGGCTCGGATTGACGAAATTCGCCAGCGCGTAGATGCCGCCATAGATCAGGCCGCCGATCACCGCGACGACCGTGAGAAAACGGAACAGGGTGGGCATCGTCAGAACCCCGAGCACGGCTGCCAGGAGGCTTGCTTGGCTGCCAGGCCGACAGTCGGAAAATCGTTAAGTGACACCCATCATGTTCGCAAGGTTTCGGCAAGTGGCTCTGGCCCCATGCCGCGCGCAGGTAGTATAGGTGTGAGGGGCGGTGCAGGGTGCCGTCTTGAGCAAAAAAGGTCCGTTTCCCGCATGTCGGAGACTGCTGCCAGATCGGGTTCGAGCGTGAACCGTGCCGCGGAGATCGTTGCGGCGCTCGGCTCGCGCCTGATCGTGCTGGTCGGCATGATGGGCTCGGGCAAATCGACGGTCGGACGGCGGCTGGCGGCGCGGCTGCATCTGCCCTTCGTCGATGCCGATCAGGAGATCGAGGCCGCGGCCGGCATGTCGATCGCCGATATTTTCACCACGCATGGCGAGCCGCATTTTCGCGACGGCGAGGCCAAGGTGATCGCGCGCCTGCTCGATGAGGGTCCGCGCGTGCTGGCCACCGGCGGTGGCGCCGTGTTGCGCGAGGAGACCCGCAGCCGGATTCGCGACAAGGCGGTGTCGATCTGGCTGAAAGCGGACGGCGACGTGATCCTGCGCCGGGTCCGGCGCCGCAGCGAACGGCCGTTATTGCAGACCGCCGATCCGGCGGGAACGATCGATCGTCTGATCGCCGAACGCGGGCCGATGTACGAACTGGCCGATATCGCCATCCTGTCGCGCGACGTGCCGCACGAGAAGATCGTCGATGAATGCATCGACGCGCTGCACGCCTATCTGTTGAACAGGCCTGCCGTCGGGCAGGCCGCGAGCCGAGCATGATGACCATTGCACAGACCCTGAATCCGGCAACCGGCGCGGCCTCCGCGCGGGTCGATGTCGCGCTTGGCGATCGCTCCTATGAGATCGTGATCGGCCGCGGCGAACTGGCCTCGCTCGGCGCGCGCATCAAGGCGCTGCGTCCCGGCGCGCGTGTCGCCATCGTCACCGACCGCACGGTGGCGAAATACTGGCTCGCGCCGACGCGTGCATCACTGACGCAAGCGGGCATCGATGCGACGGATATCGTCGTCGAGGAGGGCGAAGGCTCGAAGAGCTATCGCGTGCTCACCGACGTCAGCGAGGGTCTGATCGCGGCGAAGATCGAGCGCGGCGATCTTGTCGTCGCGCTGGGCGGCGGCGTGATCGGCGATCTCGCCGGTTTCGCCGCGGCGATCGTGCGGCGCGGGGTCGATTTCGTGCAGGTGCCGACCTCGCTGCTGGCGCAGGTCGATTCATCGGTGGGCGGCAAGACCGGCATCAACTCGCCGCAGGGCAAGAATCTGGTCGGCGCATTTCACCAGCCGATCCTTGTTGTCGCCGATACCGGCGTGCTCGATACGCTGGCGCCGCGCCAGTTCCGCGCAGGCTATGCCGAGGTCGCGAAATACGGCGTGCTGGGCGATCTGGCGCTGTTCGAGTGGCTGGAAAAAAATCACGCCGGCATCTTCACTGGCAATGCCGCGCGCGAAGAGGCGATTGCGGCAAGCTGCCGCGCCAAGGCGGGAATCGTGGTGCGCGACGAGCGCGAGACCGGCGAGCGCGCGCTGCTCAATCTCGGCCATACCTTCGGCCATGCGCTGGAAGCGGCAACCGGATTTTCCGATCGGCTGTTTCATGGCGAGGGCGTCGCGGTCGGCATGGTGCTGGCGGCGGAGTTCTCCGCCTCGCTCGGCATGATTCCGCAGGACGCGGCAGAGCGGGTCCGGCGCCATCTTGCGGCGGTCGGCCTGCCCACCCATCTTCAGGAGATTGCGGGCTTTGCGCAGGAGGGCGTCGGCGATGCCGATTCCCTGCTGGCGCTGATGGCGCAGGACAAGAAGGTGAAACGCGGCAAGCTGACCTTCATCCTGCTCGAGGCCATCGGTCGCGCGGTGGTCGTGAACGATGTCGATCCCGCCGCCGTGCGTGCGTTTCTGGCCGACAAGCTTGCGGCCAAACCGGGCTGATCATTTCCATGGACTGGTTCACGTTTTCGATCGTCGTCGCGTGCCTCCTGATTTCGGCGTTCTTCTCCGCCAGCGAGACCGCGCTGACCGGCTCCTCGCGCGCCAGCATGCTGCGGCTGCAGAAGGGCGGCAGCCGCCAGGCCGGCATCGTGACGCGGCTTCTGGAGAAGCGCGAGCGCATGATCGGCGCGCTGCTGGTCGGCAACAACCTCGCCAATATCGGCGCGTCCGCGCTCGCCACCGGCGTGCTCACCGCCTGGTTCGGCGAGGTCGGCGTGCTCTATGCGACCGGCGTGATGTCGGTGCTCGTCATCATCTTCGCCGAGGTGCTGCCCAAGACCATCGCCATCAACGCGCCCGACCGCATCTCGCTTTTGGTGGCGCGGCCGATGCAGTGGGTCACGGCGATCCTGGGTCCGATCCTCACCGTCATCGAAGGCATCGTGCGCGTGCTGATGAAGATGCTCGGCATCCCGCTCGGCGCCAATCAGCCGCTGCTGTCGCCGACCGAGCGGCTGCGCGGCGCGGTCGATCTGATCCATCACGAGGGCGGCGTCGAGAAGCAGGATCGCGACATGCTCGGCGGCCTGCTCGACCTGAAGGACCTCGACGTCTCCGACGTCATGGTCCACCGCACCGAGATGGTGATGGTCAATGCCGACCTGCCGGCGGAGGAACTGGTGCGCGAGGTGCTGGCCACCGAATACACCCGCATTCCGCTGTGGCGCGACAAGCCGGAGAATATCGTCGGCGTGCTGCACGCCAAGGATCTGCTGCGCGCCATCCGTCTCACCGGCGACATCTCGAAGGTCGATGCCGCGGCGATCGCATTGCCGCCGTGGTTCGTGCCGGAGATGCGGCCGCTGTCGGAGCAGCTCAAGGCGTTCCGCCGCCGCAAGACGCACTTTGCGCTGGTGGTCGATGAATATGGTGAGGTCGAGGGCCTCGTGACGCTCGAGGATATTCTGGAAGAGATCGTCGGCGATATTTCCGACGAGCACGACGTGGTGGTCGCGGGCGTGCGCGCGCAGCCGGACGGCTCGGTGGTGGTCGACGGCTCGGTGCCGATCCGCGATCTCAACCGTGCGATGGACTGGAATCTGCCGGACGAGGAGGCGACCACGATCGCGGGTCTCGTCATTCATGAAGCGCGCTCGATTCCGGATCGCGGCCAGAGCTTCACCTTCCACGGCTTCCGCTTCCGGGTGCTGCGGCGCGCGCGCAACCGCATCACCGCGCTGCGCATCGTGCCGTTGCCGCCGGAAACGCAGGACGAATTGCAGCCGCGCCGCGTCGGCCGGGCGTTCAGCTTTTTCTAGGTAAGAAGCCTCATGGTGAGGAGCATCGCGCAGCGATGCGTCTCGAACCATGAAGGTGCGTCGTCATCGTGCCCCGGACGCGGTGCGGCATGGAATGCCGCTCCGCAAAGCCGGGGCCGTTTCAGACTCTGCGGGGCCGTTTCAGACTTTAAATGTGGAATGGTCCCGGTTCTGCGAAGCAGCGTTACACGCTGCATCGCGCCCGGGACACGGCATCGTCATCCTTCGCCCGGCGCCTGCGCCTTGACGGCGAGGGCGTGGATACCGCCAGCCAGTTCCTGCGCCAGCGCCGCGTTCACCATGCGGTGACGTTCGACGCGGCTCTTGCCCTCGAAGGCCCTGGCGACGATCACGACCCGGAAGTGGGTTTCGCCGCCCGGGCGATGTCCGGCATGGCCTTCATGCAGATGTGATTCGTCGATCACGTCGAGTTTGTCCGGCGTAAAGGCCTCGGCCAATTTCTTCGCGATGTGATCTCTGGCGGTCATGATCTGCGCACTATCGCGCGTTATGCTGCAAGGTCAATGGCTGCGCGATCAAACATCGCCGCGCGTTGCGACCCTGTTGCAATTGCGATTCATCGCAGCGGTGATGTATAATCCGCGGTCGCAAAATTTTGCGCCGGCAGCGCGGGAGCGATGCGCGCCGGACTTTCTGAAGCTTGCAGCCAAGGCATCATCGATCCGTCATGTCATTCGAATCAAAATATTTCGACAAGATCCGCATCAAGCCGACGAAGCAGGCGAAGCCGCGCGTCAAGGAAGAGGCGGTCGCATGCGAATGGCCGGGCTGCACGTCGAATGCGCCGCATCGCGCGCCCAAGGGCCGCGGCCGGGAGCGCGAGTACTGGCACTTCTGTCTCAATCACGTGCGCGAGTACAACCAGTCCTACAATTTCTTTTCCGGCATGAGCGACGACGCGGTGGCGCGCTATCAGAAGGATGCGCAGACCGGTCATCGCCCGACCTGGAAGATGGGCGCCAATTCCGGCCCGGCCAAAGGCAAGCCGGGCGTTCAGGACGAATTCGAGGGCGCGCTCGATCCGTTCACGATGTTCGCCGAGATGAACGGGCGCGGCCGCTGGCGGCCGGGGCCGGGCGCGCGGGCCGAGACCAAAACCGAGACCCGCAAGATCTTCAATGCCGAGCGCAAGGCGCTGCAGGTGATGGGCCTCGGTGCCGATGCGACGCTGGAGACCGTCAAGGCGCAGTACAAGCTATTGGTGAAGCGCCATCACCCCGACGCCAATGGCGGCGACCGCTCCACTGAGGATCGCCTGATCGAGATCATCAAGGCGTATAATTATTTGAAAACCGTGGTACCGGGCGAAAGCTGAGCCGTCGCGCAGGCGTGTGGTCCCCTTGGCTGCGCGTTCCGAAAGACGGAAAAAACCGGTCGAGCGCCGAGAGAATTGCAAGGCTGCCCTTCAAATCCGGATGTGCGAGCCTATCTTTATGATAATTCAAAGGAACTTTCATTGCGCGCGAGGCTTCTGCCGCCCGCGTCTGTCTGCTAGGTTGCGCCCGCACCCCACCTGCCGCGAACACGCACGTCCGGTTTCGGGAGCGTCCGAGACCACGGAGGATCGATGACTGCCGCTATCAACACGTCGCAAGAGCCGGCCGGCCTGCCGGACATGAAAGTGTCCGTCCGCCAGGTTTTCGGCATCGACAGCGATCTCGAAGTTCCCGCTTATTCGACCGTCGATCCGCATGTGCCGGATCCGGACCCGGATTATCGCTTCGACCGCGCCACCACGCTCGCCATTCTCGCCGGTTTCGCCAAGAACCGCCGCGTCATGGTGACGGGCTATCACGGCACCGGCAAATCCACCCATATCGAGCAGGTCGCCTCGCGCCTGAACTGGCCGTGCGTGCGCGTCAATCTCGACAGCCACATCAGCCGTATCGATCTGGTCGGCAAGGACTCGATCGTGATCAAGGACGGCAAGCAGGTCACCGAATTCCGTGACGGCATCCTGCCCTGGGCGCTTCAGCACAATGTCGCTCTGGTGTTCGACGAATACGACGCCGGACGCCCCGACGTGATGTTCGTGATCCAGCGCGTGCTGGAAGTCTCCGGCCGCCTGACGCTGCTCGACCAGAACAAGGTGATCAAGCCGCATCCGGCGTTCCGTCTGTTCGCCACCGCCAACACGGTCGGCCTCGGCGATACCTCGGGCCTCTATCACGGCACCCAGCAGATCAACCAGGGCCAGATGGACCGCTGGTCGATCGTCACCACGCTGAACTATCTGCCGCATGATGAGGAAGTCGAGATCGTGCTCGCCAAGGCCAAGCACTATCAGACCGACGCCGGCCGCGACATCGTCAACAAGATGGTGCGGCTTGCCGACCTCACGCGCAACGCCTTCGCCAATGGCGATCTGTCCACGGTGATGAGCCCGCGCACGGTGATCACCTGGGCCGAGAACGCGGAGATTTTCGGCGATCTCGGCTTTGCATTCCGTGTCACCTTCCTCAACAAGTGCGACGAGCTCGAGCGTCCGCTGGTCGCCGAGTTCTATCAGCGCTGCTTCAATGTCGAGCTGCCGGAATCGGCGGTCAACGTGGCGTTGAGCTGAGTAACGTCCCTCTCCCCTTGCGGGAGAGGGTGCCGAGCAGCGCTGGCTGCGAGGCGGGTGAGGGGTTCGACACGGCAATTTCCCCCTCTCCCGGCTCGCCTCCGCTTTGCTCCGGCGATCCACCCTCTCCCACAAGGGGAGAGGGGATAAAGGATGCAAGATCGCACCGATGACCACATCCAACGTCAAGTTCAGGCCGAACTCGAAGGAATCGCCAACCGAGCCGTTCAAGCGGGCGGTGACCTCGGCATTGCGCGCGATCGCCAAGCAGCCCGAGCTTGAAGTGACGTATTCGGCCGAGCGTCCCGGCCTCGCGCCGGGCAAGGCGCGGCTGCCGGAGCCGGCGCGCAAGCTGAGCAGGAAGGACGCCGCGATCGTGCGCGGCCACGCCGATTCGGTCGCGTTGCGGCTGGCCTGTCACGATCCCAAGCTGCATCGCAAGCTGTCGCCGGCAAGCGGGCAGGCGCGCAGCGTGTTCGAGGCGGTGGAGCAGGCGCGGGTCGAGGCGATCGGCGCGCGGCGCATGAGCGGCGTCGCCAAGAACCTGACCGCGATGCTCGACGATCATTTCCATCGCGGCAAGTTCGACGAGATCACCAGCCGGGCCGATGCGCCGCTGGCCGACGCGCTGGCGCTTCTGGTGCGCGAGCGCCTCACCGGCATGGCGCCGCCAGCCGCGGCGCGGCGCATGGTCGATCTGTGGCGCCCGATCCTGGAGGAAAAGATCGGCTCGCGTCTCGACCGGCTCGATGGCGCCACCGAAAATCAGGCGAAGTTCGGCGAACTGGTCCACGATCTGCTGACAGCGCTCGAAATCAATGAAGAGCGCTCGTCCGATCAGGACGAGAACGAGGAAGAGGACGAGACCCGGCCGGGCGAAGCCGGGCAGGCCGGCGAAGAGGGCGAGTCCGAGAACGACAGCGGCGAGGACATCAGCGCCGAGCAGGCGCAGCCTTCGACCGAGAGCGCGTCCGAGAACGCCATGGACAGCGCGCAGACTGCGGACAGCGATGCGCTCGACGATGGCGATCTGGCCGACGAGGATCGGCCGGGCGAGCCGATCCGGCCCAACACCCACGACACCAACGAGCCGCGCGGCCCCGAATATCACGCCTTCGCGCCGAAGTTCGACGAGGTGATATCCGCCGAGGAGTTGTGCGATCCGGACGAGCTCAATCGTCTGCGGGGCTATCTCGACAAGCAGCTCGCGCATCTGCAGCACATTGTGGCGCGGCTTGCCAACCGCCTGCAGCGCAAGCTGATGGCGCAGCAGAACCGCGCCTGGGAATTCGATCTCGAGGAAGGCATTCTCGATCCGGCGCGGCTGTCGCGTGTCGTCACCGATCCGCAGCATCCGCTCTCCTTCATGCGCGAGAAGGAAGCGACGTTCCGCGACACCGTGGTGACGCTGCTGCTCGATAATTCCGGTTCGATGCGCGGCCGTCCGATTACGGTGGCGGCGACCTGCGCCGATATTCTGGCGCGCACGCTGGAGCGTTGCGGCGTCAAGGTCGAAATCCTCGGCTTCACCACGCGGGCCTGGAAGGGCGGCCAGTCGCGCGAGGCGTGGCTTGCCGCCGGCAAGCCGGCCAATCCCGGCCGCCTCAACGACCTGCGCCACATCATCTACAAATCCGCCGATGCGCCATGGCGCCGCGCGCGCAAGAATCTCGGCCTGATGATGCGCGAAGGTCTCCTGAAAGAGAACATCGACGGCGAGGCGCTCGACTGGGCGCACAAGCGCCTGCTTGGCCGCCCCGAGCAGCGCAAGATCCTGATGATGATTTCGGACGGCGCGCCGGTCGACGATTCCACGCTGTCGGTCAATGCCGGCAATTATCTCGAACGCCATCTGCGCTGGATCATCGAGGAGATCGAGACCCGCTCCCCGGTCGAACTGATCGCGATCGGCATCGGTCATGACGTGACGCGGTATTATCGCCGCGCCGTGACCATCGTCGATGCCGAGGAACTGGGCGGCGCGATCACCGAGAAGCTCGCCGAACTGTTCACCGAAACGCATGGCGAGGCCAAGGCGTCGCCGCCGCGCCGCCGTCTGCATTCCTGATCTCCATGACGCGTCTGTTCAGGCGCCGCGACATTCTGCGAGGCGCCGCGGCGCTGTCTGGTGCGGGCCTGGTGGCCGCGCCGCGCGGTGCGTTCGCACAGCCCGCGCACGCTGCCTCGTCCGGGATTGCAAGGCTTGAGGTCAATGCCCGGCCGATCCGCTCGTTCGATCCGCGCGATGCGTCCCATCTGCGTTATGGCGCGCTGCAATTCCGCAGCGGTCTCGTCCTGACCTCGTCGTTCCGCGCCTTCGGCGGTCTCTCGGCGCTGCGGCTGGATGAGAAGGGCGAGCGCTTCATTGCCTGCAGCGATCGCGCCAACTGGTTCGCCGGGCGTCTTGTCTATGACGGCAAGGCGTTGTCGGGCGTGGCTGACGTCACCTCGGCGCCGATGCAGGGCCCGGACGGACAGAAGATCACGGCGCGCGGCTGGTTCGACACCGAGTCGCTCGCGCTCGATGGCAGCGTCGCCTATGTCGGCCTCGAGCGGGTCAACAGGATCCTTCGCTTCGATCTGGCCGAGGGCAATCTGCTGGCGCGCGGGCAGATCGTCAACGTGCCGCCCCATGTCGCCAAACTGCCGTTCAATCGCGGACTGGAATCGCTGGTGTTCGTGTCGCGTACGCGCGGCGGTGCGGGGCAGGCGCTTGCCGGCACGCTGATCGCGATTTCCGAGCGCGCGCTCGATGATGGCGGCAATATCCGGGCGTTTCTGATCGGCGGTCCAACGCCGGGAGAATTCTCGATTCGTCATCGCGACGATTTCGATATCAGCGACGCGACGCTATTGCCGTCCGGCAGCCTGCTTCTGCTCGAGCGCAGGTTCTCGCTGCTGTCGGGTCTCGGCATCCGCGTTCGCCGCATTCCGATCGCTAGGGTGCGGCCCGGCGCGTCGATCGACGGCGATGTGATCTTCGATGTCGATCTCGGTTACGAGATCGACAATATGGAAGGCATCGATTTTCATATCGAGAATGGCGAAACCGTGCTCACGCTGATCTCGGACGACAACTTCTCGATGATCCAGCGCACGCTGCTGTTGCAGTTCACACTGGTCGATGAGTAGCAAGATGATCGTTGGATGAAACCGGCCGGGTTACGACCAAAATTTCCTTTGGACATGTGAGGCCGGGATCTTATCCTTTGGTCGAGGAGCCGAGGGCCGGGACGCGCTTTTCGCAACAAAGGTAGAATCGTCCGGAGAGCGGCAATTTCGTTTTGCATCTCCGCTGCATCAAGTGCATTGCAAAATTTAGCTAAAAAACTTCAAGGATTCGAACGGCAAGGCTGCGGTTGCGCTGCAGCAAATACGGGGTCGCAACGGGGCTGTCGCGGCAGATGCCCTTGCGTCAGATCGTCTCAGTCCAGAGATTTTGGTATATTAAATACCTGTTCCCGTTGCACCATTAAGGCTCACGACCGCGTGAGATTGACGGTCGAGTGAAATGAACGTTCGATGAGCCGGCGATAAAGACCGGTTAGGTCAATAGGGAGGTAATGAATGATGCGTACGCGCTATACGGCGAATTGTGCCTTTGCGGCTGTTCTCGGTGCCGCTTTTGCTTTCACGGCTTCGCCGTCACAGGCTGCTTGGGAGCCCACACGCCCCGTCGAACTGATTGTACCCGCAGGCACCGGTGGTGGTGCGGACCAGATGGCCCGTGTCGTTCAGGGCATCATCAGCAAGCACAATCTAATGAAGCAGCCGATGATCGTCGTGAACAAGTCCGGCGGTGCAGGCGGCGAAGGCTTCCTGGACGTGAAGGGCTCGCGCAACAATCCGCACAAGCTGATCATCACGCTGTCGAACCTTTTCACCACGCCGCTGGCGACGGGTATTCCTTTCTCCTACAAGGATCTCACGCCGGTCACGATGATGGCGCTCGACGAATTCATCCTCTGGGTGAACGCCGACAAGCCGTACAAGACCGCGAAGGACTACATCGACGCGATCAAGGCTGCGCCGGACGGCCAGTTCCGCATGGGCGGCACCGGCTCGAAGCAGGAAGACCAGATCATCACCGTTGCGCTTGAGAAGGCGACCGGCAAGAAGCTCACCTACATCCCCTACAAGGGCGGTGGTGAAGTCGCGGTTCAGCTCGTCGGCAACCACATCGACTCCAGCGTGAACAACCCGATCGAGGCCGTGGCGCAGTGGCGCGGCAACAAGCTGCGTCCGCTCTGCGTGTTCGACAGCAAGAAGCTCACCTACACCGACAAGGTGGCCGGGGATCAGACTTGGGCCGACATCCCGACCTGCAAGTCGCAGGGCCTGGACGTCGAATACCTGATGCTGCGCGGCTTCTTCATGGCACCGGGGGCGAAGCCGGATCAGGTCGCCTACTACGTCGATCTGATGAAGAAGGTGCGCGAGACCCCCGAATGGGCCCAGCTCATGAAGGACGGCGCGTTCAATCAGACCGCTCTGAGCGGCGATGAGTACCTGAAGTGGGTCGATGCGGCTGAGAAGACGCACGAGACCCTGATGAAGGACGCAGGCTTCCTCGCGGCCAAGTAAACGCACCCACAACGCCGGCGAAGTGAACGCTTCGCCGGCGCACGCTTCTTCGCGCAAGGAACAATCAAATGAGCACTTCAAGTCCGAGCGGGACTGAAACCGGCCCGGCCCATCGCAATGTCGAGGCGGGTGTTGCAGTTGCCTGCATCATTTTCGGCGTCATCACCGTGCTGGGCAGCCTCCAGGTCGGCATCGGCTGGGGTCCCTCCGGTCCGCTCTCCGGATTCTTTCCGTTCTACCTCGGCATCATCATTGTGCTGGCGAGCCTGATGAACCTGAAGACCGCCCTGTCGGTCGATCGCTCCAAGCTGTTCGCGAGCTGGCATCAGCTCGGTCAGGTGCTCGCGGTGATCGTGCCGACCACCATTTACACGGTCGTGTTGCCGTACACCGGCATCTACATCGCTTCGATGGTTCTGATCGCCGGCTTCATGATGTGGCTCGGCAAGTACGCCTGGTACAAGGCCGTCATTCTCGGCATCGCCGTTCCGGTCGCTTTCTACATCGCGTTCGAAAAGTGGTTCTTGGTTCCGCTGCCGAAGGGCCCGGTCGAGTATTGGCTCGGACTGTGACGTGAACGTCGTGTCCAGACGACAAGAGCTGAAAAAAGTTTAGGTAGGAAAACGTCCATGCTCGCAGATATCGCCAATCTGTTTCACGGCTTCGCCGTCGTGTTACAGCCTTCCAACATCTTGCTGATGGTCATTGGCATTTTGCTCGGCGTGATCGTCGGCGTGCTGCCGGGCCTCGGCGGCGCCAACGGCATCGCCATTCTGTTGCCGCTCACCTTCAGCATGACGCCCACGGGCGCGATCATCATGCTCTCATGTATCTACTGGGGAGCGTTGTTCGGCGGCGCCATCACGTCGGTGCTGTTCAACATACCTGGAGAACCATGGTCGGTCGCGACAACATTCGACGGCTATCCCATGGCCCAGCAGGGCCGCGCCGGCGAGGCGCTGACGGCGGCCTTCACCTCCTCGTTCGTGGGTGCGCTGTTCGCGGTTATCGTCATCACCCTCGTCGCTCCGCTGGTCGCCGACTTCGCGCTTGAGTTCGGTCCGGCCGAGAAGTTCGCGGTGTACTTCCTCGCGTTCTGCTCCTTCATCGGCATGGGCAAGGAACCGCCCTTCAAGACCATCGCCTCGATGATGATGGGCTTCGTGCTGGCGGCTGTCGGCCTCGACAGCGTGACCGGCCAGTTGCGCCTCACCTTCGGCTTCACCGAACTGCTCAACGGCTTCGACTTCCTGATCGCGGTCATCGGTCTGTTCGGCATCGGCGAAATCCTCCTCACCATGGAAGAAGGCCTCGCGTTCAAGGGCAAGGCGGCCGGCATCAACCCGCGCGTGGTGTGGCAGACCTGGAAAGAGCTGCCGCGCTACTGGATGGTGTCGCTGCGCTCCTGCCTGATCGGCTGCTGGATGGGCATCTCGCCCGCCGGTGCGACGCCCGCCTCGTTCATGAGCTACGGCATCGCCCAGCGTATCTCCAAGCGTGGCCACAACTTCGGCAACGGCGAGATCGAGGGCGTGGTGGCGCCGGAGACCGCGGCTCACGCCGCCGGTACCTCGGCGCTGCTGCCGATGCTCGCGCTCGGCGTGCCGGGTTCGCCGACCGCCGCGGTGCTGCTCGGTGGTCTGCTGATCTGGGGTCTGCAGCCGGGACCGCTGCTGTTCGTCGAACAGCCGGACTTCGTCTGGGGCCTGATCGCCTCGATGTATCTCGGCAACCTCGTCGGCCTCATCCTGGTGCTGACCTGCGTGCCGCTGTTCGCCGCGATCCTGCGCATTCCGTTCTCGATCATCGCACCGATCATTCTGGTGATCTGCGCCATCGGCGCCTACACGGTCAACAACTCGAGCTTCGACGTCATCCTGATGGCGGTGTTCGGTGTTGTCGGCTACGCGATGAAGAAGACGGGTTATCCGCTGGCGCCGCTGGTTCTGGCCATCGTGCTCGGCGACCAGGCCGAAGAAGCGTTCCGCCAGTCGCTGCTGTCCTCGGGCGGCAACCTCGGCGTGTTCTTCTCGAACGGCCTCGTGTCGACGATCATGGTTCTCGGTCTGGTCGCGCTGTTCTGGGGCGTGATCTCGGAAGGCATCGCCAAGCTGCGCAGCCAGCCCAAGGCTGCTTGATAAGGCGGCCTGATCGATCCGAAGAACGGAACGTCAATGCCATTGCGGGCGGCCCCAACGGGCCGCCCGTTGCTTTTGAGAGGGTCTCTACGGCCGTCGCTTCACCGGGCACGTCCGGCTCACGCTGACAGCCGATTGGGGCGGGTGAGGGACTGGCCCCCAGCGCTGGGCTGAAGCCAACAAAAAAGCCGGGTCGCATGACCCGGCTTTCCGTTATTTCATGGAAGCTGCGATCAGCTCGCGGCGGCGAGCTTCTTCTCGATCTGGCGCTTCAGATCGACCGCCTTCGGCGACAGCGTCGCGGCGTTGGCCTTGAGCAGGAAGGCATCGAGGCCGCCATTGTGGTCGACGCTCTTGATCGCGTTGGTCGAGATCCGCAGCCGCACCGAGCGGCCGAGCGCTTCCGACATCAGCGTGACGTTGCACAGGTTCGGCAGAAACCGGCGCTTGGACTTGTGGTTCGAGTGGCTGACCTTGTGGCCGACCTGCGGCCCCTTGGCCGTCAATTCGCAGCGCCGTGACATGGCGAAATCCTTTATCGTCCCGGAGCCGGCCTCGCCTTCGAGGGGCTCGCAAGGGGTGATCCTCTGTCCATTTCAGGAACCGCGGACGTATAGTCGGCGCGGCGGCGAGCGTCAAGGCAGGGCGGCCCGAAAGCGGGCTTTTTTGGCCGCCAAATGCCGGTTTTCGCAAGGAAAAGCCAAGGTTCCGCAACATATATTCGACGTATTCGCTGGCACAATCATATTCGGCAGGCAGCGAGCCGCCTTTTTGCCATTGCGCCAATGGCCGGCGATCCGCCGGCGACGGCGGACGGCCGTTCCAGCGGGATTTGTCGTTCGTGGACAGCCTTTGCATGTTGGTTGCGTCGATCGTTGCGGCGGGGCGTGGCCCCGGCCGGCGCGTGGTGCTGGCTGCGGTGGCAGCAGGCCTGTGCGGCATAGCATGGGCGGCTCCGGTGGCCGCGCAGGGCCGTCTGGATGCAAAGTACGAGGTGA
Source organism: uncultured Afipia sp. (assembly GCA_964384815.1). Lineage (GTDB taxonomy): Bacteria > Pseudomonadota > Alphaproteobacteria > Rhizobiales > Xanthobacteraceae > Afipia. The sequence goes on from CAYLLZ010000008.1 coordinate 125,253, forward strand.
CGCTCGCCGGTCTGCAGATCGGCAAGGGCAACTGGACGGTGGCGATCGGCAGCGATGATTTCTCGGCGGCGGTCAGCGGCGGCACCACCGGCCTGCTGCAGGCGCTCGGCAAAGGCGGCGGCACCGGCAGTTCGCAGGGCCGGATCGTCGGCGGCCAGCTTGTGCCGGCGGCCTATGTCACCTCGATCATGTACGGCAAGAAGAACGAGACCATCCGGATCAATCTTGCCAGCGGCAACGTCAAGGACTGGTCGATCGAGCCGGAGCCTCCGGTCGATCCCAGACGCGTTCCGGTCACCGACGCGCACCGGCGCGGCGTGTTCGATCCGATGACAGCTTCGCTGCTGCGCGTTGCGGGCAATGGCGATCCGGTGAGCCCGGAGGTCTGCAACAACAAGACCACCGCGATCTTCGACGGCCGCATGCGTTACGAATTGCAGCTCGAATACAGGCGCATGGAAAGCGTGAAGCACACCAAGGGCTATCAGGGCCCGGCGGTGGTCTGCGCGGTCTATTTCAAGCCGATCTCGGGCTATGTGCCGGATCGCTATGCGATCAAATATCTCGCGGCCTTGCGCGACATGGAGGTGACGCTGGCGCCGATCGCCGGCACCCGCGTGCTGGTGCCGCTGCGGATCAAGATTCCGACGCCGATCGGCACCGGTCTGGTCCAGGCCACCGAATTCGTCACCGCGCCGACGCCGCGCACCGCCGCGAAGACCAATTAGTCACGGCGTCCGAGACGTTCTGCGCCACCTGCGCGTATTGACTCTTTGCCCGATCGGAGTCCTCCCTGCGATTAAGGTTTGAACCGTGAGAGCAGAGACAAGAAGCGGGGCGAGGCCTTGATCTAGCGTTGCCGATAATTTGCGACGCGAGATGTTGCGGTGAACGAAGGTGGATACGATATGAGTCAGCGATTCGGGCCTCTTTCGTTCCGGACTCGTTCCAAAACTTAAATCTGGCGCGATAAGCGTTGCATTGTGAGACACTTATCGTTGCTATGAGAGGCATTACGCTCGGTGCCCGTGCCACACGGCACATTCTGAGCCTCACGCGGACCCCGGCAAGATCACCATCATGACTGTTTTTTCGTCAGCGCCGCTTTCCGGCGACGCGCGCGTTCCCGGAGCCGGCGTCACTGCGGTGCTGGGGCCGACCAACACCGGCAAGACCCATCTCGCCATCGAACGGATGCTGGCGCATTCCTCGGGCGTGATCGGCCTGCCGCTGCGGCTGCTGGCGCGCGAGGTCTACAACAAGATCGCGGCGCGCGCCGGCGCGGCGTCGGTGGCGCTGATCACCGGCGAGGAGAAGATCAAGCCGCCGAAGGCACGCTACTGGGTCTGCACCGTCGAGGCGATGCCGCGCGATCTCGACGTGTCGTTCCTTGCCGTCGATGAAATCCAGATCGCATCCGATCTGGAGCGCGGCCACGTCTTCACTGATCGCATCCTGCATCGCCGCGGCCGCGACGAAACGCTGCTGCTCGGCGCCGCCACCATGCGCCCGGCGATCGAACGGCTGTTGCCCGGCGCCAACATGGTCACCCGGCCGCGTCTGTCACAACTCGAATTCGCCGGCGATCGCAAGATCACACGGCAGCCGCGCCGCACCGCCATCGTCGCGTTCTCCGCCGATGAGGTTTATGCCATCGCCGAACTTATCCGACGCCAGCACGGCGGCGCCGCTGTGGTGCTGGGATCGCTGTCGCCGCGCACCCGCAACGCGCAGGTCGAGATGTTCCAGTCCGGCGATGTCGATTATCTGGTCGCCACCGATGCGGTCGGCATGGGCCTCAACCTTGATGTCGATCATGTCGCTTTCGCATCGGATCGCAAATATGACGGCTACCAGTTCCGCCGGCTCAATCCGGCGGAGTTCGCCCAGATTGCCGGCCGTGCCGGCCGTGCCACACGCGATGGCACGTTCGGCACCACGGGACGTTGCGCGCCGTTCGAGCCTGAGCTCGTCAACGCGCTGCAGAACCACACCTTCGACAACGTGAAGATGTTGCAATGGCGCAATTCCGATCTCGATTTCTCCTCGCTCGGCGCGCTGCAGGTCTCGCTGGCGCTGGCGCCGAACCACGAGATGCTGACGCGCGCGCCGGTCGCCGAGGATCTGCGCGTGCTGGATCATGCCGCGCGCGACCCCGACGTGCGCGAGATGGCGACCACGCCCGCCGCGGTGGAGCGGCTGTGGGACACCTGTCTGGTTCCGGATTATCGAAAAATCGCGCCGGCGGCCCATGCCGAACTGGTGACGACGCTCTACGGCTTCCTGATGCGCAAGGGACGGATTCCGGACGACTGGTTTGCCGCGCAGGTGGCCCAGGCCGACCGTACCGACGGCGATATCGACACGCTGTCGGCCCGGATCGCCCAGATCCGGACCTGGACCTTTGCGGCCAATCGTCCGGACTGGCTGGCGGACCCGGAGCATTGGCAGGATATTTCGCGCGGGGTCGAGGATAAATTGTCCGATGCCCTGCATGAACGACTAACTGAGCGTTTCGTTGATCGCCGGACCAGTGTATTGATGCGCCGCTTGCGGGAAAACACGATGTTGAACACCGAGATTGGAAAGACCGGCGAAGTGATTGTCGAGGGCCATGTCATCGGCCGTCTCGACGGGTTCATGTTCGCGCCGGAGGCGGCCGAGGCAGGGTCCGACGCCAAGGCGTTGCAGGCTGTCGCGCTCAAGGCGCTGGCCGGCGAGATCGACGCGCGCGCCGAGAAATTGTCGAACGCGGCGGACGATCAGTTCGCGCTCGCCTCCGACGGCACGCTGCGCTGGACCGGCGATGCCGTCGCCAAGCTGGTGGCGAGCGAGCATATGCTGGTGCCACGCGTGCGCATCGTTGCCGACGAACGCCTCACCGGCGCGCCGCGCGATGCGGTGCAGGCGCGGCTCGATCTGTGGCTGAAGACGCATATCGAGAAGATTCTCGCGCCGCTGTTCGAGTTGCAGAAGGCGGAGGACGTTACCGGCATCGCACGCGGCATCGCGTTTCAACTGATCGAAGCGCTCGGCGTGCTGGAGCGGCCGAAGATCGCCGCCGAGATGAAGGATCTCGATCAGCCCTCGCGCGCGGTGCTGCGCAAATACGGCGTGCGGTTCGGCGCCTATCACATCTTCTTCCCGGCACTGCTCAAGCCGGCGGCGCGTGGCCTCGCCTCGCTGCTGTGGGCGCTCAAGCAGGACAATGTGGATTTCGCGGCGCTCACCGGCGCGCAGCATCTGGCGGCCAGCGGACGCACCTCGTTCGCCGCCGACAAGGCGCTGACGCAGGATGCCTATCGTCTGCTCGGCTACAAGCTCGCCGGCGAGCGCGCGGTGCGCGTCGATATTCTCGAACGCCTCGCTGATTTGATCCGTCCGGCGCTGTCGTGGCGTCCTAATACAGGCGTCGAGAAGCCCGCCGGCGCGTTCGACGGTCGCTCCTTCGTGGTGACGCAGGCGATGACCTCGCTGACCGGTTCGGCCGGCGAGGATTTTGCCTCGGTGCTGCGCGCGCTCGGCTATCGCATGGATCGTCGTCCGCCGTTGCCGCCGGAACAGGCGCCGTCCGCGCCTGCCGTAACGGGCGAGGCGGCATCTGCCGAGGGCGCGAGCGCGCCGGTCGATGAAGCGCCGACGAACAATGACGCGGCCACGAATGATGTGACTGCAGAGGCTGCGGCGACAACCGAAGCGGCTCCGGCAGAGCAGCAGGCGGACGCCGGCGAAGCGCCGGCTGCGACAGCCTCGCTGCTGCCGGAAGTGGCCTTTGCCGAGCCCGTTGAAGCGCCTGCGGCGGAAGCGACCGACGCCGCCGCGGCTGAACCGGCAACCGATGCAGTGGCCGCCGATCCGTCCGCGGCTGATCCCGCTGTGACTGAGGTGGCCGCACCGGCCGAGCCGGTGCTGGTCGAGGTCTGGCGTCCGGCCGGACGTGCCGACGAGCGCCGTCCCCGGCATCACCGCCATCGTCACGGCCATCAGGGGCATGGTCAGCAGGACGGTCAGACGGCGCCAGCCACTGAGGGCGAGGAGGGGCAGCGGCACGAGCGTCACGGCCGCCGCCGCAACCGGCATGGCGAGCACCGCCGCCCCGAGGCCGCCGAGGGGGAGGGCGCACGGACCCGCCCCCATCGCGAGGAGCGCGAGGACCGGCAGGGTCGCGACCGCTCCAAGGGGCCGAAAGGCAAGGGCCGGTTCGAGGGCAAGCGCGACCGCCGCGAGGGCGGGGGAGCGCTGCGTACCTTCGCGAGCAGCGCGGGGCCGCGCGAGCGCGATCGGCCGGCCGATCCGAACTCGCCCTTCGCCAAGCTTGCCGCTCTCAAGGAGCAGCTTGCCAATCGCAAGGATTGATCGTTGGCGCGGCGGTTCACAAGTCCGCTTGTGTCACCGCAATTTCCAAAGGCGGACTGGTGAACCAAGGCAGCACCAAGGGTGTATTTTCTTTGCCGGTTTCCCTTTAAATCCGAAGTTCGCTACGGAGCCTGCTGTCTCATCAGGCGAACTTCGGATTTGGGAAGCCGGATTGGATCGTCAGCGCATCGACAAATGGCTCTGGTATGCGCGGATCGTCCGCACCCGTGCCGATGCCGCCGCGCTGGTGGGACACGGCCATGTGCGCCTCAATGGCATCCGCGAAACCTCGCCGGGACACGCCATCAAAACCGGCGATGTGCTCACCATTGCGCTCGATACGCGCGTGCGAATCCTGAAAGTGGCAGGCTTTGCCGAACGTCGGGGCGATGCGCAGGCCGCCCATGCGCTCTATGAGGATTTGCAACCTCGCACGTAGTAACTATCTACGAGCGCAGACCAGCCCTTCCCTTGCAGCGCGGGACATCCTGCGCTACGCAGCATCCGATTTAGAACGGTTCCGGAGCTCGTTGGATGACGTACGTCGTCACTGAAAATTGCATCAAGTGCAAATACATGGACTGCGTCGAAGTCTGTCCGGTGGACTGTTTCTATGAAGGCGAGAACATGCTGATCATCCATCCGGATGAATGCATCGATTGCGGCGTCTGCGAACCCGAATGCCCGGCCGAGGCGATCAAGCCGGACACCGAGCCGGGGCTGGAGAAGTGGCTGGAGGTCAACGCCGAATACGCCAAGACCTGGCCCAACATCACCCAGAAGAAAGATCCGCCGGAGGACGCCAAGGAATTCGACGGCAAGCCCGGCAAATTCGAGGAATACTTCTCGCCCAAGCCCGGCACCGGCGACTGACCTTCACGCGGACACCGCGCGGGCTGCCCGCGAAAGCCTTAACCTTATCGGCAGCTAAAACGGCCCCGAACCCTGCGGGAAAGCCGAAAAACCGCATAAATCATTGATTTTTGCGGAAAATGTGCTATTTTGGGTACATTCGCTTGGTAAAGCCCGCTCGCCCCTCCCGCCAGAACGAGATCGGAGGGTGCATTCGGTTCCGAACACCTAGTCAATCAGGGGCGTGGCGGTTCCACGCAATGCGTCGTGGCAGACAAATCACGTCACAAGAAAACCAAAGCATCGAAGGATAAGGGTGCGTCGGCGGCCCGCCGCGACGCCGCCCGGAAAAAAGGCGCATCGGCATCCGCCAGTGCCGCAAAAGGCAAAAGAAGCACAATGGTCAAAAAGACTGCGAAAACCTCCAGCAAGCCGGCGGCCACCAAGGCCACGTCGAAATCCAAGACTGCGGTAAAGCCCGCCGCCAAGGCTGCGGCGAAACCGGCTGCGAAGGCCGTCAAGCCGGCGGCGAAAGCCGCTGCCAAGCCGGCGCACAAGCCGGTGGCGAAGGCTGCCGCGCCGCGCGTGGAGGAGCCGAAGAAGGTGCTGACGCAGCGCCAGGGCTTCAAGACCAACGAGTTCGTGGTTTATCCGGCGCACGGCGTCGGCCAGATTCTGGCGATCGAGGAGCAGGAGATCGCGGGTGCCACCCTCGAACTGTTCGTCATCAATTTCATCAAGGACAAGATGACCCTGCGGGTGCCGACGGCGAAGGTCGCCAATGTCGGCATGCGCAAGTTGTCCGATCCGGCCCTGGTCAAGCGGGCGCTCGAAACGCTGAAGGGCCGCGCCCGCGTCAAGCGCACGATGTGGTCGCGCCGCGCTCAGGAATACGAAGCCAAGATCAATTCGGGCGACATCGTCGCCATCGCCGAAGTGGTGCGCGACCTGTATCGCTCCGAGTCGCAGCCCGAGCAGTCCTACAGCGAACGTCAGCTTTATGAAGCGGCGCTCGACCGGTTGTCGCGCGAGATCGCGGTGGTGCAGCACGTCACCGAGACCGAAGCGGTCAAGGAGATCGAGGCCAATCTCGCCAAGAGCCCGCGCCGCGGCGCCAAGGCGGAAGCCAGCGCCGATGCCGATGCTGTGGCGGATGATTCCGACGACAGCGACGAGGATGGCGACGGCGATGATTCCCTCGCCGAGGACGAGGCGGCCTGATCGGCTCTGCTCTGTTTGTTAGCTGTCAGTTATTCAAAACCCGGCCTCGCGGCCGGGTTTTTTGTTGGGAGATCGTCATGACAGGCTGCGGCAGGCGCCGTGTGATCGGATCTCAATCGACCACGATCTTGACGCGGTCGCGCGGCTTGAGCGTGGCGCGCGGCTCCAGACCGTTGAGCACGCGGAAGCGCTCGAGCGGGCGATCGACGCCCTGCATGCGATAGGACAGCGATTCGGGGGTGTCGCCCGGCTGCACGGTGATGATCTTGATGCGCAGTGGCCGTGCGGACTGGATTTCCGCCAGCGTCAGGCGGCGGAACGAGTTGACCGCTTCGCGGAAGCTGCGTTCGGTCTCGGGATTCTTGTGCCGGCTCGCGAAGATGAAGCGGTAGACGTCGCTGCCGAAGCGTAGCGCGTAGATCCGGAATTGCCACTGCTCGCCGGACGCGGTGGCGGTCGCGGCCGGAAAGCCGTTGACGCTCAGCGTTTCGGTCGAGCTGCGATCGACATTCTCCATCCAGCCGGAATTGAGATAATCGGCCAAGCTCTGTTCGGAGGGCACGCGCACCACGTCGAAGCGCAGCGCCTGCGTGCCGCCCTCGCGCACGCCGATCACCGCCTGTGCGGTGTTTTCCAGCATGAACGATTCGGGCGCCTGGAAGGTGAAGCCGAGCTTGGGATGCAGGAAGCGGCGGCCGCGCACGAAGCCTTCGCTCGGGTCTTCGCCATAGACGATGTTGTCGATCGCGCGCAGATAAGTGTCGCGGTCACGTTCGAGCGCGCGCGAAGAGGCGACCTGCCGGGCGCTGGCCTGCGCATTCTGCACCCGCTCCGGCGTCGCCGGATGCGACGACAGAAAATCCTGCGAGCGCGGATCGATCGCCGAGCGCTGGGCTTTCAGTTCGGCGTTGCGCTCCATCGCGGTGAGGAAGCGTGCCGCGCCGTAAGGATCGAAATTGGCGCGCGCGGCGATGCCGACGCCGATGCCGTCCGCCTCGAATTCCTGCGCGCGCGAGAAGCTCGCCATCGTCAGCTTGGTCTTGGCCAGTGCCAGCGCGGTCATGTCGGCGTCGTTGTTGCCCATGTCGTTGACGACCCGCGTCACCAGCGCCGCCTGCCGCGCCTGCTCCTCGCGGATCGAGGCGTGCTTGGCGATGACATGCGCCATTTCATGCGACAGCACGCTGGACAATTCCGAGGTGTCGTTGGCGAGCGCGATCAGGCCGCGCGTCACGTAAAGCTGGCCGGTCGGCAATGCGAAGGCGTTGACCGCGCCGGAATTGAGGATCGTGACCTTGTAGGCGAGGTCCGGACGCTCGGACGCCGCCACCAGACGGTCCACCGTCTTGCCGATCAGCGCTTCGAGCTTGGGATCGTCATAGGTGCCGCCATAGGAGGCGAGAATCCGCTCGTGCTCGCGTTCGGTGGCGGCCGTCGGCTGCGCCGGCTTGTTCGGCCGCAGGATCGGGGCAGGGGCCGCCGGCGCGGCCACCTGGAAGCGGCTCATGTCGCCGCAGCCGGCCAGCGTCACGGCGGTGCACAACAGCAGCGCTGCGCGCAGACGCCCGCCATGCCCTCCGATCTGTGCCATCAGCCTCACGCTATTTGTCCCTGGCTGCCGTCGCTGCCCGATTGTCGTCGATCGGCTCGATCTGCCCGGGATGAACAACATCGATCCGCGGCCCGCCGCGTCGTGTCACCCAGCCCCGGATGCGAACCCGCTGGCCTGTCAGCGATGTCAGGCTCAGCCCCTGCGCCTCAATGGCCGGCATCATGCGCCGGGAAATCGTTGCCGCAAAGCCTGCAATCCGGTACCGGCCGAAATTGACATACCATATCGTCCCTGCCTGCCGAACCGATCTGACCTTGCCCTCGACAATGGCGAACCGCCCGACTTCCGCCAGGATATCGGCGGGTCTTTCAGCGTTTTTTATGGCGGCGGAACTGGCCCAGATGCCGCGTTTCGCGGATCTTGCCACTTCTTCCGCCTTTAACAGTTCCACTGCGCAGGTCTGGTCGATGACGGTTCCGGCCACGCGCGCCTGGCCTTCACGCAAGAGCCGGTCCTGAAGCGACGTCTCGGCGCCGTAAACAAAAACGAACGCCCGCTGGCGACCGTAACGGTCGGGCGTGTCATTTGTACCATGCAGGGTGACCTCGCGACCTTGCGCAACAGCACGGAGCGAGGCGATCGCCGAACTCTCGTCCTGACCCGGGCTTTCGATTCCGGCGAGGCGGATGTCGCGGCCATCGTCGAGCCGGAGGGTCCGGACATCGACGATAGCGCTGACGCGCCCTTCGCCCTGCAATTCAAGATCGCAGGCCGCCTGTGCCTTGGGACTGGCAGCAATGACAAGAAAGCTCGCGATCAGGATCGCGCTTGCGGAGGTGGTGCGGAGGCGACGGCGCAGCATCCGGCCGTCGCCCCTCATGTGCGGTGTCGCTCAGCGATTGCCGTTGTCGGAAATCACGCCGCGCGCCACCAGCCTGTTCCAGATGAACAGCACGACCAGTGCGCCGATGGTGGCGGTGATGAAGCCGGCACCCTGATTGGGGCTGTAATGGCCGATCGACTGGCCGACGAAGGTGGCCAGAAAGGCGCCGGCAATGCCGAGCGCGGTGGTGAGGATGAAGCCCGAGGGATTGTTCGGGCCCGGCGACAACAGTCGCGCGAGAATGCCCGCGACAAATCCAACGACAAGAATCCAGAGCATGATCGCAACCTTTCCGTAAGTGATGTCGTCCGGCACACGATCGTGCCGCTTGCCTCATCAAAGCCAGCGCGACGCTTCCTGTTCGGTCGGCATGCGTCCGTCCGGCGTCAGGTGATTGATCACGTTGGGCAGTTCCTGGCTGAGCCCGGCGAGCAGCTCCTCGCGCGACAGTCCGGTCTGGGACGTGAGCGCGTTGATCTGATCCGCGCCGAGTGCGCTTGCCAGATCGTTGGACGAAATCTGGTGGTTCGGGCCGTTGCTGACCCAGGAATTGACGGTATCGCCATGGCCGTTCTGCTGGAATTGCTTGAGCAGATCGCCAAGGCCGCCGCTCAGGATGCTGCCGGCCGCGCCGCCCGCAAGCAGGCCGCCGAGCGTGCCGCCAAGGCCGCCTTGCAGCAATCCGCCAAGACCGCCCATGCCGTCGTTCACCGATCCGCCGGTTGCGGCCGTGGTGGTGCCGGGCGCCGGCAAAGGCTGCTGTTGTGTATTCGGAGCGCCGGCCTGACCGCCCCCGAGGTGCTTGACCGCCTTGTAGGCGAGCAGCGCGAGGATCGCCATTGTGATCGGCGACATGCCGCCGCCCTCTTGCGCGGGCGCGCTGGCGTCACTGGGGCCACGCGGGCCGTTCTGCATTCCGTTGAGGATATCGAGCAAACCCATGGACGCCTCCTGTATTTCAAACGGCCCTGAAAATAAGTCCGGCCTGCCGAGCTTACAAGGGAAGCAGGCGCGTGCAATCGCTGGATTGTTTCAAGAGAGGCGGCGCGGACGGCGTCATGGGATCGTCATGGCGACGCCTGATAAGCATCTCGCTACCGGCCGCGCGAAGTGCGATGGCGCGGTGCAGCCATCGCCTCGGCCGACATCGGCCTCTCCACATCATCGGCCTGCCCGTATCTTCAGCGGCGCGACCTCGTTGATTTCTTCGCGGTTGTTTTCCGGGTTGATTTGCGGGCGGTCTTGCGCGTGGATTTTCTTGCCGCCGTTTTGCGGGAGGACGACGTTTTGCGGGAAGATGTCTTGGCAGCCTTCCTGGTCTTCTTGCGGCCGGTCGCCTTCTTCGGGACTTTCTTGCCTTCCTTGCGCGCCTCGGACAGTCCGATCGCGATCGCCTGCTTGCGGCTCGTCACCTTCTTGCCGCTGCGGCCGCTTTTCAAGGTGCCGGCTTTGCGTTTGCGCATCGCGCGGGCGACCTTCTTGCCGCTGGCTTTCGAATATTTACGTGCCATGTCGCTTGCTCCTCAATGGACCGTGGTCAATTCCGTGAACAGGACAAGGTTCCCGATTCGCAATGGCGCCTCATTGCGGCCGTGCGCGTGGTGAGTCCGGCCGTCCTTACTATCCTCACGCAGGCAGGGGCGATATCGGCGAGGGCAGCGCATGATCGTGATACCGCTCGGGTGGCGGCGACTGTCTCACTCTGATATCAGATCACGGATTGTCTGATTTGCGAATCGCGAGAGTCGAAAGTCACGTGTCGCCGTTTCCCAAGACGGCAAGATATTTGAGGCTATCCTGATTTTGCCCATTCGCATCATTTCTGCCCTGTCAGCCAGAGTTGGATCAGCATGACTGCGCCAGGCCCTCACGATGTCGATGTCTCCGCGAGCGGGCGTCCGCGCTTCAGTATCGCGTTCGGTCTCGAGCGGATCGGGCTGGTGGCGATGCGGGCGCCGATCACCTCGCTGTGCATCCTGGTCGCGTTGTGCGTGGCGGCGTTCTTCGGCCTGCAACGCATCAAGGTCGACGATTCGCTGAGCCAGCTCTTTCGCTCCGACACGCCGGAATACAAGCAGTACGAGGAAGTCACCAAGCGCTTCCCGTCGAGCGAATACGATGTCCTCGTGGTGGTCGAGGGCAAGTCGCTGCTGGAGCGCGCATCGCTGGAAAAGCTGCGCGACCTCGTCACCGATCTGCAATTGATCGACGGCACGCGCGGCATCATCTCGCTGTTCTCGGCGCGCCAGCCGCCCGAAAACGGCCAGTTGCCGGCTCCGCTGTTTCCGGAGGTGCTGCCCGAGGGCGACGCCTACAAGGCCTTCATCAAGCGCGTGCGCGACAATGAAGTGATCCGCGGCAAGCTGCTGTCGGAGGACGGCACGCTTGCCTTGATCGTGCTCGCGCTCGATCCGTCCATTGTCAGCGGCAAGGGGCTCAACACCGTCGTCGGCGAAATCCGCAAGACGATGGCGGACGATCTGGAAGGCGCCGGTCTGAACAGCCAGCTCTCCGGCGTTCCGGTGATGCAGCTTGAAATCCGCAACGCGGTGGAGCGCGACGGGCTGATCTACAACGTCGCCGGCGTGCTCGCCGGCTGTCTGATCGCGATCATCTTCTTCCGCCGCATCTCGTTCATGGTGATCGCGGCGTTCCCGCCGCTGATCGCGATCCTGCTTTCGCTCGGTGCGCTGGGCTGGTTCGGTTTCAGCCTCAACATGTTCCTGAACGTGATGACGCCGCTGATCATGGTCATCAGCTTCTCGGACTCGATGCAGCTCACCTTCGCCGCGCGGGATCGTCTGATCGCCGGCGAAGACCGGTTCTCCGCGTTCCGCAATGCCGTGCTGGTGGTCGGCCCCGCCTGCGTGCTCACCCACGGCACCGCGGCGCTGTCCTTCATCGCGCTGCAGTTCTCCGATTCCGATCTGATCCGGACCTTCGGCGAGGCTGGCCTGCTTGCGACCGTGGTCGCGCTGCTTGCGGTGCTCTCGCTGGTGCCGGTGTTCGGCGTGCTGCTGGTGCGCAAGGAGAACGTGTTCGTCACCAAGATCAAGGGCGCCGATATCGGCGTCGAGGCGCTGCGCAGCTTCTGCCGCTGGATCGCGGTGCGGATGGTCGGCCATCCCGGCTTGTTCAGCCTGATTGCGCTGCTGGTAGTGGGCGGGCTTGGCGTGGTCTATGCCAATCTCGAGCCGCGCTATCGTCTGGCCGATCAGGTGCCGGACAAGCAGCAGGCAGTGGAAGCCTCGAGCCGGCTCGATGCCAAGCTGACCGGCGCCAACCCGATCGACGTGCTGATCGAATTCCCCAAGGGACAGAGCCTGTACTCGCCGCAGACGCTGCAGACCATCGCCGAGGTCCATGGCATCATCGAGAAACAGGCCGGAGTCGGCAATGTCTGGTCGCTGGAGACGCTGCGGCGCTGGCTGGCCGAGAAGGCCGGCAAGTCGGACGTGGCAACACTGAAGGAATATGTCGACATGCTGCCGGCGCATCTGGTGCGCCGGTTCATCTCGAAGGATCAGGATGCGGTCGTGGTCTCCGGCCGTGTGCCCGATCTCGATTCCAGCCAGATCCTGCCGACCGTCGAAAAGCTCGACAAGGAAATGGCGGCGGTGCGGCGCGCGCATCCCGGTTACGAGATTTCGGTCACCGGCCTGTCGGCCATCGCCGCGCGCAACAGCGCGAGCATGATCGGCAAACTCAACCACGGCCTGACCATCGAGTTCGGGTTGGTCGCGGTCTTCATCGGCCTCGCCTTCCGCTCGGTGGTGGTGATGCTGACGAGCATCCTGCCGGGAATCTTCCCTGTGGTGTTGTCCGGCACGCTGCTGTGGGCGTTGGGAGAAGGGCTGCAATTTGCCAGCGTGGTCGCGCTGACGGTGTCGTTTGGCCTCGGGCTCAGCGCCACGATCCACTTCCTCAACCGCCTGCGGCTGGAGGAGAAGCCCGGGGTGAACGAAGGACTGGCGGTGGAGCGGGCGACCGTGCTGGTCGGTCCGGCGCTGATCCTGACCACAGTGGTGCTGGCCTGCGGACTGGTGGTCACCGTGTTCTCCGACCTGCCGTCGCTGCGGCTGTTCGGCTGGCTGAGTGCGTTCTCGATGGTGGCGGCGCTGGTCGCCGATCTCTTCATCCTGCGGCCGACGGCGATGTTCCTGATCAGCATGTCGCACAGGCTGCGCGGCGCGCGCCGGACCGATCCCAAGCCGGCGGAATAAGCCAGCCTTCGGCGGCTGCTCATGCTCCAAAGCAAAACCTCCGGGCTTGCGCCCGGAGGTTTTTGGCATTTGGAGAGACGTTATCGGCTCAGCGAGATGTTGACCGCGCGCAGTTCGCCCTTCGAGGAAATGGCGATGGTCTGCTTGTTGCCGCGGGTCGAGATGTTGAAGGTCGCGGCATATCCGGCGGTCTGCACCAGCGCGGTGACCTGTCCGCCCGACACCCGTCCTTCCACCGTGCCGTTCACGCCGCGGCTCGCTTCCGTCCACGAGCCGCTGAGCTGGCTGCCCGCCGCGCGGACTTCGCTCGCAAGATCGAAGCGGTAGCTGTCGCTCGCGCAGCGCAGGTTGATATCGACCACGTTGTTGCCGTCGCTGACCGTATATTTGCCGCGACAACGAATCCGTTCATTGCTGACGCCGTCATTGTTGGCAATGGAAATGGTGCCGCTGCCCGACCATTGGCCGGCATAGTTGGAGAACGCGCCGGAATCGGCACGAGCGGCGGTTGCGGGCAAGGCCAGTGCCGCGCCGAACAGGGCGATCGCGGTGGTGCGGGTCAAGGTGTTCAAGAAAGTCAGGGTCATTTGGAAATCCTGAAAGGGAGCATAGCCTGAAGGTGGTGGGCCGGTTCTTGAAAACTTCGTCAGATTACGATGGTTGCAGGAACCGGGGTACGAAACTTTTCCGCGACCTGACGCAAATTTGGGCGTTCGTCATCCATTCGCCAAGGGGCAAAGCAGGGTTGCAAACATATCTCAAACGGCATCAGGGCGTTGCGGCGATCCGGTGCCGCCATCGCGGCATGCATGATCAGTCGCTCCAATGAGGGGAAAGGTTCAAACCTCGGCCGTACCGGGCGTCAGTTCTCCGGAAGATACGACGCGATCTCGATCAGGCTGCCGTCGGGATCGCGGCAATAGACCGACATCAGCGTGCCGACCGCGCCCTGTTTCTTCACCGGTCCCTCTTCGATGGAGACGCCGCAGGCCGTGAGGTGATCGATCACCTGTTGCGGCGAGGCCGTGGTCAGAAAGCAGAGATCGTCGCTGCCGGCCGCTTCGTGATCGGCCGTGAACCATTCCTTCTTGTCGGTCGCGATCGGCCGCAGGTTGATCTTCTGCCGTCCGAACTGCATGGAAATCCGCGCCGGCTTGCCCTGGCCGGGGTCGAAGACCTTGGGCGTCATCCCGAGCACGCGCTGATACCAGGCGGCGGAGATTTCGGCGTCCGTGACGTTGACGACGAGATGGTCGAGCGCATCGATGCTGATCGGCATGAGATGTCCCTGACGCGCGGCGTGGTCGATGAAGTCTCCGATGGTTCGACTATCGCACTGCACGAATTCGGATTGGTTATTTTGGTTGCAGCCTCACGACCTGATCGTTGAGGGTCTTTTTGACTTTTCATCCTCTTCAAAGCCGGCGGCATTCAACCAAAGTCTGATGAAATCTATTCCGATGGCGCGTCTAAGAGTCGCATGTATCGGAACTTATGTTGCCAAACCTGCCGACAACCTTTTGTCTTGCGGCCACCACAACAAAGACGCCGAACAAACAAGATCGGCCAAAAAACGTTTAATAGGGGAGGACGCCATGACGTCACAGAAGAAAGATATCGCCAGCCGCCGCCAGTTCCTGAAAGTCGCCGCCGCCGGTGCAGCCACCGTCGCTGCGCCAGCCGTTGTACAGGCCCAGGGCCCTGTCAACATGCGCTTCCAGAGCACATGGCCGTCCAAGGACATCTTCCACGAATACGCGCTGGACTACGCCAAGAAGGTCAACGACATGACCGGCGGCGATCTCAAGATCGAAGTGCTGCCGGCGGGCGCCGTCGTGCCGGCGTTCGGTCTGCTCGAAGCGGTGTCGAAGGGCACGCTTGACGGCGGCCACGGCGTGCTGGTCTATCACTACGGCAAGCAGAACGCGCTGGCGCTGTGGGGCTCGGGTCCGGGCTACGCCATGGACGCCAACATGCTGCTGGCCTGGCACAAGTACGGCGGCGGCAAGGAGCTGCTCGACAAGCTCTACAAGTCGATCGGCGCCAACGTGGTGTCGTTCCCGTACGGCCCGATGCCGTCGCAGCCGCTCGGCTGGTTCAAGAAACCGGTCACCAAAGTCGATGACATGAAGGGCCTCAAATTCCGCACCGTCGGCATCTCGATCGACGTGTTCTCCGGAATGGGCCTTGCGGTGAACGCGCTCCCCGGCGGTGAAATCGTCGCGGCGATGGACCGCGGCCTGCTCGACGCGGCCGAGTTCAACAACGCCTCGTCCGACCGCATCCTCGGCTTCACCGACGTGTCGAAGGTCTGCATGCTGCAGAGCTATCACCAGAACTCCGAGCAGTTCGAGGTGATGTTCAACAAGAACAAGTATGACAGCCTGCCGGAGAAGATCCGGGCGATTCTCGACAACGCCGCCGAGGCGGCCAGCGCCGACATGTCCTGGAAGGCGATCGACCGCTATTCCAAGGACTATGTCGAGATGCAGACCAAGGACAAGGTCAAGTTCTACAAGACCCCGGACTCCGTGCTGCAGAAGCAGCTCGAGGTCTACGATCAGGTCGTCGAGAAGAAGTCGGCCGAGAATCCGCTGTTCAAGGAAATCGTCGCCTCGCAGATGGCCTTCGCCAAGCGCGCGACGCAGTGGGAGCAGGATACGATCACCAACCGTCGTATGGCCTACAACCACTATTTCGGCCCCAACGCGAAGAAGAAGACCTAAGCTCGCCGGTGCCAATGAATTGGGCCTCATCCGGGACAACGCTCCCGGGTGAGGTCTTGTATTCATATCGCCATCGCAACTAGGCTTGGTCGACGCGCCGGTTTGGCGTCATGGCAGGTGTGCCTTGGCCCCGCATCGACGCCCCTTCTCGCTCACAATGGGGTTTGCATGACCTCTGACAGCATTCTGCACTCCATCGACCGCATCAGCACCGTGACAGGCAAGATCGCAGCCTGGCTGGTCATGGGGTTGATGCTTCTCGTCTGCGCCGAAGTGTTCAAGCGCTACATCCTCAATATGCCGACGGCGTGGATCTTCGACGCCTCGAACATGCTGTACGGCACCTCCTTCATGCTGTGCGGCGCCTACACGCTGGCCCAGAACGGCCACGTCCGCGGCGACTTCCTCTACAGTTCGATGCGGCCGCGCACGCAGGCAGCGCTGGACCTGGCGCTGTACGTCATCTTCTTCCTGCCGGGCATCATCGCGCTCGCCTATGCCGGCTGGGGTTATGCCGCCGATTCATGGCACATCAACGAGCACTCCAACGTCACGGCCGACGGGCCTCCGGTTTATCACTTCAAGGCCATGATCCCGATCGCGGGAGCGCTGCTCCTGCTGCAGGGCGCGGCGGAGATCACGCGCTGCGTGATCTGCCTGAAGACCGGCCAGTGGCCGTCGCGGCTCGATGACGTCAACGAGATCGACGTGGTCGAAGGCCAGCTTGCACAGAGCGAGTTCGTCGACGAGGAAGCGCGCAAGATCGCCATCGAGAATGCGCAGAATATTGACGAAGCGGCGCGTCAGCGCGGCATGGGGGGAGCATCCACGCTATGAGCGATCCCGCACTCGGGCTGTTGATGCTCGGCCTGATCGTCGTTGTCATCATTATGGGTTTCCCGACAGCGTTCACGCTGATGGGACTCGGCATGTTTTTCGGTTTCTTTGCCTACCACCAGTCGGGGCAGCTCTGGACCGATAACCTGATCTTCGAACTGATGGTTCAACGCACCTACGGTGCGATGACCAACGACGTTCTGATCTCGATCCCGCTTTTCGTCTTAATGGGATATGTGATGGAACGCGGCGCGCTGGTGGACAAGATGTTCCACTCGATCCAGCTCGCCTTCCGCGGCGTGCCGGCCTCGCTCGCGGTCGCGTCGATGATCGTCTGCACCTTCTGGGGCATCGCCTCCGGCCTCGTCGGCGCGGTGGTGGTGCTGATGGGCGTGATCGCGTTCAACCCGATGCTCAAGGCGGGCTACAACGTCAAACTCGCGGCCGGTGTCATTACCGCCGGCGGCACGCTCGGCATTCTGATCCCGCCATCGGTGATGATCATCGTCTACGCGGCGGTTGCAGGGCAATCGATCGTCAAGCTCTACGCCGCGGCGATGTTCCCGAGCTTCTTCCTCGCCTTCCTCTATCTCGTCTACATCATCGGCTGGGCGATGCTCGATCCGAAGATCGCGCCGAAACTGCCGGAAAGCGAAACCCGCGTTCCGGTCTCCGGCTGGATCCGCGAGTTGCAGAAGTCTTATGGCCGCAAGCTGCTTCCGGCCCTGTTGGCCGCGATGGTGGCGCCGGCGCGGGCGCTCGGCATTTCAGCCGACGGCGTGCGGGTGACCTACGGCATGCTGCTGAAGAACGTCGCCTTCGCGCTGACGCCGCTGCTGCTCGTGGGCGGAACGCTGTGGGGCGTGTGGTGGTATGTCGTGATCCATCCGCAGGCCGATGCGCCGCAGCCGACCACGACGATTTCGCAGCAGCTCGGCTCCGGCGCGTCGGACCAGCAGACGGCCGACGAGCCGCTGCAGGAGCTTGGCGGAGGCGCCTCGGGAGGTGAGGAGTTCGCAGGCGGGGAGCCGTTGCAGCAGATGGGCAACGCAAGTCTTGCAGATTCCCCTGCCACACCGGCGGAAGCGGGACCGTCCCACGACTTCTACATGTACTTCGCCTTTGCCGTCGGCGTCGGCCTTCTGCTGCTGCTCTATTATTACTGGGGCATGGAGGGAGAGCAGTTCGAGGTCCTGCGCATGCTGATCTCGTCGGTGATGCCGCTCAGCATTCTCACCTTTGTGGTGCTGGCGGTGATCCTGTTCGGCATCACCACGGCGACGGAATCGGCGGCGGTAGGTGCGGCGGGCGCGTTCCTGCTCGCGATCCATGCCGGCACGCTGACATGGAAGCGGACGCAGGAGGCCGTCTATCTCACGGCCAAGACCACTGCGATGGTGTGCTGGCTGTTTGTCGGTTCGGCGCTGTTCTCGGCGGTGTTCGCGTTGCTGGGCGGTCAGGCTCTGCTGGAAAGCTGGGTGCTGTCGCTCAACCTGACGCCGGTCCAATTCATGATCCTGTCGCAGGTGATCATCTTCATCCTCGGCTGGCCGCTGGAATGGACCGAGATCATCGTGATCTTCGTGCCGATCTTCCTGCCGATGCTCAAGCACTTCAACGTCGATCCGGTGCTGTGGGGCGTGCTGGTGTTCGTCAACCTGCAGGCGGCGTTCCTGTCGCCGCCGGTGGCGATGTCGGCCTTCTATCTGAAGGGCGTCGCGCCGAAGCACGTCACGCTCAACCAGATCTTCGGCGGCATGATGCCGTATATGGCGATCGTGATCGTGTGCATGATCATCATGTATCTGTGGCCGGGCATGACGCTGTGGCTGCCGACCTATCTCTACGGCAGCGCCGCCGGATAAAGCGGCCGGACCGGCTGACGATCAAACGCCCCGGCAGTCATGCCGGGGCGTTTTTATCTGTTGATCGATCGGGTGGTCCGGCGCGCGCAGTGCTGGCCGGACAGGGACCCGGCTATGCCAGTGGCGAAGCAGGGCCGGCTCTGCTAAGGAGACCGGGCCTCCGCCCCAGTGGCGCGGGGCATGGCTCCGGTCCCGTAGCTCAGCCGGATAGAGCGGCGGTTTCCTAAACCGCAGGTCGGAAGTTCGAGTCTTCCCGGGATCGCCAAGCTGTCATGCGGGCGTCACGCCGCGCGCACCTCGCGCAGGAACGCATCGACCTGGGCTTTGAGCGTTTCGCCGTTCTCCGACAGCGCTGCGGCCGACGCCACGACCTGATCGGCCGCAACGCCGGTCTCCCGCGCTGCGTCCCGGACGCCGACGATGTTCTGCGAGACTTCTCCGGTGCCGCGCGCGGCCTCGGCGACGTTGTGGGCGATCTCGCGTGTCGCTGCGCCCTGTTCCTCGACCGCCGAGGCGATCGCGCTGGCGATCTCGTTGACCTTGCCAATGGTATGAGTGATGCCGTCGATCGCTTCCACTGATGACAGGGTCGCGTTCTGGATTGCCGAGATCTGCGCGGAAATCTCGTCCGTCGCCTTCGAGGTCTGACTCGCAAGCGCCTTGACCTCCGAGGCCACCACCGCGAAGCCGCGGCCGGCCTCGCCGGCGCGCGCCGCCTCGATGGTGGCGTTGAGCGCGAGCAGGTTGGTCTGTGCCGCGATCTCGCTGATCAGCTTCACCACGTCGCCGATCTTCTGCGCGGCCTGAGCGAGCCCGCGGACATCGGTGTTGGTGGTGTTGGCCTGTTCGGCAGCCTCGCCGGCAACCCGGGCGGATTCGTTCACCTGCTTGGAAATCTCGTTGATCGAGGCGTTCAATTCTTCGATCGCGGCGGCAACCGCCTGCGCATTGCGCGAGGCTTCTTCGGACGCGGCAGCGACCGTCGTGGTCTGCTGCGTGGCTTCCTCCGCGGTGCTGGCCATCGAGACTGCCGTGGTCCGCAGCTCGGCTGCCGCGGTGCCGACGGCGTTGACGACGCTGCCGACGCCGGCTTCGAAGCGGGCGGCGAGCGCGTGAACGGCACTGCGCCTTTCGGTCTCGGCGGCCAGCCGCTGCTCTTCCTGGGCTGCCCGCAGGCGCCCCGTCTCGATCAGCCCGTCCTTGAAGACCTCGACGGCGGCTGCCATCGAGCCGATCTCGTCGCGGCGATCGGAGCCGGGCACCACGGCATCATGCCGGCCGGAGGCGATGTCGCGCATCGCACCTTCAAGCGCCCGAATGGGCTTCGCGAGACCGCGGCCGAGCCAAGCGGCAATCAGACCGGCCATGATCACGGCCGCGACGGTGCCGGCAGCCAGCCACATGATCGAGCGATGCTTCAGTTCGCTATAGGCTGTGGCGTCACGCACGATCTCGACCACCGCGATCGGCTCTCCGGAGAAGCTGTTGATCGGACCGAAGGTGGAGGCGGTCGGATGATCGCCGCTGTCGGCCTGCCGGATCACCGTCTCGCCGGTCATCGCCCGCTTGACCAGATCGATGGGGGCCGCGTTGCCTGACATCGTGCTGGCAAGGGTTTTCACCGCACCCTCGTGAATCTGGTGGATGGCGACATCGACGCCGAAACGCGATTTCATCGTCTTGACGAATGTGTCGCCGAACGGAGCGCCGATATCGACGTTGCCGATCACCTTGTCGCCGTCGAGCATCGGTGCCGAGCCGAACACGTTCAGCACCTCGAGGCCGGCTTCGACGCCGCCGATCGGCTTCTTGGTGGTGATTGCCTGCACCACAAGCTTGCGGCGCTTGGACACGTCGTCGCCGAACACCTTCGGATTGTGCGCGCGGGCGAAGCTGGTGGACGGCGGAATCTGGATCGTGATCAGCTCAAGGCCCATCGGGACGATTTTCTTCAACGCCCCCTGCAGAAGCTCGAGCGTTCCGGCGCGGTCGCCGGAGCGGACCAGCTCCTTGAGTTGCGGCATCTCCGCCAGCGTATTGGCGACGGCAAGGGTCGCCCGGGTCTCGGCGTTGAGTGCGGCCGTCAGGTTGGCATAGTCAGCCTTCAGTTCACGATTGAGCGCGATATCGACCGTGCTCTGCTGGCGCCACATGCCAAACCCTGCGAGCACGGCGCAGGAGGCGGCAGCGACCAGCGAGATCGACACCATGATGCGAATTGAGATGGACCTGAATTTCAGCATGCGAGATCGCCCCATTTTCCGGCCGATGCGGCCAGCCCCGGGCAAGGCATACAGAACTCGGATCAATAAGCGATTAATGAAGCCGCCACGACATCGGAAAATGCCTGAAATGCGGGTGCGACCGATATGGCATTTGCTTCATAACGCAATCTTCCGCGTCATGTCCGTTTCAAATTTTGAAATAACGCGCGATGCGCTTGCGGTGAAGCGTTGAGTATTGTCAACGCCTGCTCATGATTCCGGATTTTGAAATGGAGCTGCGGCTTGGACCGTGATCCCGATCGGGCAGGGATCACATCCCGGTCGGTGCGGCTGCATTGGATTGCAAGACCGATACGGAACGAGCCGAATCAGTTTGCGGTGCGGTGGCATCGGCCAGCATCACGCGTGCCAGCAGCAGCGCGGCGATGATGGTCCAGAAGATCACGACGCCGAGCCGGTTCTGCTCCCTGCGGGTGCTGATCGCATGATGATGCCTGCGCTCGGCCCAATTGATGGCCCCGGATCGCGGCAGAAGCGTATCGGAAGAACGCAGCGGAGAATAGAAATGCACGGGATCGCTCATGTGAAGACTATGGCCTGTTCGCTATTAGAATCGGCTGGGAAATCAATAAATTCAAGGAAATGAAGCGCCATATTTGGGCGCGGTTGGAGCACAACGCCGCCGCATCGGGCGGCTCCGGAAGATTGTTTTTTCGCAGGGCGTGTGCCGTGCTTTTGGCGCGGGCCTCGCTTGATCCGGCGCAAACGGGGCGCCGGCGGCGCAACAGGTGTGCGAGGCCCGGACAATTGCGAACAGACGTGAACCGCGATCGTGGCGACCTGTCGCGATGTTGCGCGCTTCTCGCTGCGCGCTGTGCATCAGGACGATGCGTTATTCCATTGTGCAACGCGTCCTGTCCTCACCGGGGCAATCGGCCGCAGGCTGCTTGTTCAACACCATCGCCGCACCGATAGCCTTGTTGAAGACGTGTTACGCGAGGCGAAACCCAGTCTCCGTCTGTTTGGGATGGTGCGTCTCGCATAATGCGAAATCATCTCTCCTCGCGGTGTTCGCGCAGGATTTCACGCAAGCTGTCCGGCCTGCGGAGGATGATGGCAACAAAGGTGGCATTCCGCATTGCCCGATGATCGGGGAGGCCCGGGCTAGGCGCGAGGTCGTTCGCCGCTCGTGACGTCAAGTCTTATATTAGACATATGACATCTTTACAGGTTCTCTCGGGGATGGCACGCTGACCTGATGACGGGACACGTCGAACAGGGAGGACGCCGTCGCGCGAGCTGGGCATGACCGCCAGAAAACCCGCCACAGAAGCAGGGTTCGGCGTCGTGAACGGCTCGCTCTATCGAACATGCAATCTCGGAGGAGGATGTCGCCCATCACGGGCGAAATATGGAGAAACGGCCTCTTTCCCTGAGCGCAACAAGAACGGAAGCTGAGACAGGTCGATCTTGGAGGAATGGATGGAGACGCCGAGCCCGCTTCTGGAAGTCGGGGGAGTGACGCTTCAGTACAAGACGCCGCG
>CAYLLZ010000009.1:0-142839 GCA_964384815.1 uncultured Afipia sp.
GGCAGGCTGTAGAGCATGCCGTCATGGCCCATCGCGATGCCGTCATCGACCGCGATGGTGCTGAACTCCTTGGCGACGCCGCCGGCCTTTTCGATCTCCCGCGCGACCAGTTGGCCGAGGTCCTTGAGGTGGACGTGGCCCGGCACGAACTGGGTGAAGGAATTGACCACGGCGATGATCGGCTTGCCGAAATCCTCGTTCTTCATGCCCGTCGCGCGCCACAGGCCGCGGGCGCCGGCCATGTTGCGGCCGTGGGTGGAGGTGCGGGAGCGATAGGCTGGCATGACGGTGTCCGTGTCGAGGGTGGAAAGGTGGCGACCATACAAACCCGCCGGCCAAGATCAAATGGCGGGATGCGCATATCCGTCATTCGTCCTGTCGGCGCCGCAATGCAAGCAAAAAGCGGCAGCGCGAGGCCGCGCCGCCGCTTCGTTCGGTCATGTCTGTAGCGGACAACGCCTTAGTGGACGCTGACGGTCTCCAGTTCGTTGCTCCAGGCATTGGCGACCGCCGCTTCGCGGCTGTCGGTCAGCATGATCGGGGTGCCGTCGGCGGCATGAAGCGCGAACAGCTTCAGGCCCGGCGCAATTTGCGGCGCCTGCGGGAACAGGCCCGGCACATCCTCGGAGCGAATCTGTTTGACGTAGGCAATATGGCCTTCGCCCAGTGCGGCCAGCGCTTCCAGTGAAACGGCAGGCTCGAAGTTCAGTGTGGTGGCTTCAGTCATGTCCTCGACTCCTTAACAAGAGACAAGCGGTCGAGTCCGCTACCAAGTTGCATTATTCGTGTTCATTGATGGCTATCGTCTTAACGACCCGTTCCGGCTCAGGCCGGGCGAGGTCGATCGACAGCAGCCC
The DNA here is from genome assembly GCA_964384815.1 of uncultured Afipia sp. Lineage (GTDB taxonomy): Bacteria > Pseudomonadota > Alphaproteobacteria > Rhizobiales > Xanthobacteraceae > Afipia. The sequence goes on from CAYLLZ010000009.1 coordinate 858, forward strand.
GTTCTTCAGATCCGCGCCGAGCACATACATTCCGTCCGCCAGCACGAAGGTGCGCTGGAAGTGCCGTGCGGCAATGCCGCGATGAATGTACTGCCTGGCCTTGTCGTCCTGCTGGCGACCCCGGATCACAAGCTGGTTCTCCTCCGTGGTCACGTCGAGCTGGTCGCGGGTGAAGCCCGCCACCGCCAGCGTGATCCGCAATCGCTCGGGTTGACCGCTTTGGCGTTCGCACCGCTCGATGTTGTAGGGAGGATAGCCGTCTGCGCCCTTGACGACCCGATCGAGCGCACGCTCGATATCGTCGAATCCCAGAAGGAACGGACTGGACAACGAAGGAACACGAGACATCCCAAAGTCCTCTCGAAGCGACTTTGACGCGCGCCACCCGCAAAAGTGACAGCCGGTTTTGCCGGCACTCTGGCGGATCTTGCGCCCAAGGGCCCTTGCGGCACCCTACCGGTGGCGTTCAGCCCGTCCGGATAACAACAATATGGAGAGGGAACCGGGGACGTTCAAGATCGCCCGCTGCCAGCGCGAGAGCCTGGCGAGCCGAAATATTTTCGCTTGATCGGGGATCGTGCCGGGCAGGCCGGAAATCCGCGGGCAAAGGATTGCATGAGGAGGATTGGTGGAGCCAGGCGGGATCGAACCGCCGACCTCTTGCATGCCATGCAAGCGCTCTCCCAGCTGAGCTATGGCCCCATCATCGCGGGGTCCGGCGCTGGTTTGGTCCGAACCCTCAAATCGTCACCGCCGGTGCGCCGGCAGCGAGGCCTGAACAATCACAGTTCAGGCCCGATCTCAAGTCTCTTCGTCACCGGAAACATCACCAATGATGTCGGTGACGTCCTCGTCGTCTTCTTCCTCTTCCGGAATGAAGGTCGAATCGTCGTCATCGTCGTCGAGCGATTCGTCGACCTCGATGTCGTCTTCGGATTCAGGCACCTGGGCCTTGACCTTGCCGGTATTCTCCTCGGCGTCGGCCTCCTCGAGCGACACCAACTCCTCCTCCATCTCCACTTCCTGCGTATCGGCTGCATTGGCGGCGCCGGAAGCGCGTGCGGTGGCGTCGGCGCGGCCGCGCGGCGGAGCTACGGGTGCGATCGGCACGATCTCGCCGGTATAGGGCGAGATCACCGGATTCTTGTTGAGGTCGTAGAACTTCTTGCCTGTCACCGGGCAGGTGCGTTTGGTTCCGAGATCGGCTTTGGCCACGGGCTGCGTCCTGGGGAGTGTTCTTGGAAAACGGTGCTTCACTTGGCTAGTTGCGCCGCCGCTGTCAATAGCGCTTCTCGTGCATCGTCACCGAGGCGTGACCTTGTCCGGGCACCGTGCTAGGAGCCGGCTGTCCGCAGGAGCCGAAATCTTGACCGTTTCCGATCGCCAAACCCCGCTGGAAGCCCGCCACAGCCCCGCCTTCAAGGGCCAGGTCCGGGTGCCCGGGGACAAGTCGATTTCCCACCGGGCCCTGATTCTGGGGGCGCTGGCGGTGGGGGAAAGCCGGATTTCCGGGCTTCTGGAGGGCGAGGACGTCCTCAATACGGCCAAGGCGATGGCGGCGCTGGGGGCGAAGGTGGAGCGCACGGGCCCGGGGGCCTGGTCGGTCCGCGGCGTCGGGGTCGGCGGCTTTGCCACACCTGCCGCGCCGCTCGATTTCGGCAACAGTGGAACCGGCTGCCGCCTTGCCATGGGCGCGGTGGCGGGTTGCCCGATTGTGGCGACCTTCGACGGCGACGCCTCATTGCGCTCGCGGCCGATGCGCCGGATTCTCGATCCGCTCGAATTGATGGGCGCGCGCGTCACCGCGAGCGCCGAGGGCGGCCGGCTGCCTTTGACGTTGACCGGTGCGCGCGACCCGATTCCGATGGTCTATCGCACCCCGGTCGCCTCGGCGCAGATCAAATCGGCGGTGCTGCTGGCCGGTCTGTCCGCGCCCGGCATCACCACGGTGATCGAGCAGGAGGCGAGCCGCGATCACACCGAGCTGATGCTGGCGCATTTCGGCGCCGAAATCGTTTCCGAACCGGAAGGCGCGCATGGCCGCAGGATTTCGCTGACCGGCCAGCCTGAACTGCACGGCGCGAACGTGGTGGTGCCAGCGGATCCCTCCTCGGCGGCATTTCCGCTGGTCGCGGCGCTGATCGTGCCGGGCTCTGATCTTGTGCTCACCGATGTGATGACCAATCCGCTGCGCACCGGCCTGTTCACGACATTGCGCGAGATGGGTGCCTTGATCGAGGAGAGCGGGCAGCGCGGCGATGCCGGTGAGCCGATGGCGCAATTGCGGGTGCGGGCCTCGAAGCTGCGCGGCGTCGAGGTGCCGCCGGAGCGCGCCCCGTCGATGATCGACGAATATCTCGTGCTGGCGGTGGCCGCGGCCTTCGCCGAAGGCACCACCATCATGCGCGGCCTCAAGGAATTGCGGGTCAAGGAATCCGACCGTCTCGAAGCCACCGCCGACATGTTGCGGGTCAATGGCGTCACGGTGGAGATTTCCGGCGACGATCTGATCGTGGCGGGCAAGGGCCATGTGCCGGGCGGCGGCCTTGTCGCCACCCATATGGATCATCGCATCGCGATGTCGGCGCTGGTGATGGGGCTTGCCTCCGATACGCCGGTGAAGGTCGACGACACCGCCTTCATCGCCACCAGCTTCCCCGATTTTGTGCCGATGATGCGCGGCCTCGGAGCCGAGTTCGCATGATCATCGCCATTGACGGGCCGGCCGCATCGGGAAAAGGCACGCTGGGCAAGCGCCTCGCCCATCATTACGGCTATCGCCATCTCGATACCGGGGTGATCTACCGCGCTGTGGCCAAGGCGCTGCTCGACGCCGGTGCCGATCTCGCCGACGAGGAGCGCGCGGTCGCGGCCGCACTCGAACTCGATCCGGAAAAATTCGGCGATCCGGTGCTCAAGACCCAGGAGGTCGGCAACGCCGCCTCGGTGATCTCGGCGATTCCGCGGGTGCGCGAGGCGCTGGTGAATTTCCAGCGCCAGTTCGCCGCCGATCCGCCGGGCGCGGTGCTCGATGGCCGCGATATCGGAACGGTGATCTGTCCCGAGGCCGATGTGAAGATTTTCGTCGTCGCCGATCCGGCGGTGCGGGCGCGGCGGCGCACGATGGAGGCACGGGGCCGCGGCGAGGATGCCGACGAGGCTTTGGTGCTGGCCGATATCCTTCGCCGCGACGAGCGCGACCGCAATCGTCCGGTGGCACCGCTGCGCCCGGCGCCCGATGCCCATGTCCTCGACAATTCCAACCTCGATATCGAGGGCGGCGTGCGTGCCGCGATCGCCATCGTGGAGGCCGTCCGCGCCGGGCGCTGATCCCGCAGAGCGGATTCTGCGATGATGTGTCCCGAGGCGCCATTCCGTGTCCCGGAACCGCGGAATATCCCTTTCGATCAGTGGCTTATCAGCCGTTTGCGGGAGGCCGCCGGGACCGCCTTCCGCCACTTCGATACTTGCCCCGTTGCGCGGCGGCGGCTATATGCAGCGCGTCCGGATCTGCCATCGACATCATCGAGGCCGTCCGAGCGGGCCGGCGAGGGTTCTAAGCCTTCGCCGTGTTGGAGGAACGCCCGCTCCGCCGCCATCGAGGTCGATATTCGTCCCGGCTCCGGACAGCTTGAGACGCGCCTTGCGCGCGACATTCATCGTATCGCTCATGCAGGCTTCCCGCCGGCCCGTTTGTGAATCCGCTGGATTCGCACGACGGTCGTCAAAGTTTGCGGACCTTTGACACTGGATGCGCGATACGCCCTTCAACCATGCTGCCGGCACACCGCAATCTGGAGAACATATGGCTTCGAGTGCTACCTCTTATAATCCGTCCCGCGATGATTTCGCCGCGATGCTCGATGAGTCCTTTGCAGGCGGCAACCTGCAGGAAAGCTCCGTCATCAAGGGCAAGGTTGTTGCGATCGAGAAGGACATGGCCGTCATTGACGTCGGCCTGAAGACCGAAGGCCGCGTGGCGTTGCGTGAGTTCAACGGCCCGGGCCGCGAGAACGATCTCAAGGTCGGCGACGAAGTCGAGGTGTTCCTCGACCGGATCGAGAATGCGCTCGGCGAAGCCGTGCTGTCGCGCGACAAGGCGCGCCGCGAAGAGAGCTGGGGCAAGCTCGAGAAGGCCTTCCAGAACAACGAGAAGGTCAACGGCGTCATCTTCAATCAGGTCAAGGGTGGCTTCACCGTCGATCTCGACGGCGCCGTGGCGTTCCTGCCGCGCTCGCAGGTCGATATTCGCCCGATCCGCGACGTCGCTCCGCTGATGAACAACTCGCAGCCGTTCCAGATCCTCAAGATGGATCGCCGCCGCGGCAACATCGTCGTCTCCCGCCGCACAGTGCTCGAAGAGACCCGCGCCGAGCAGCGTCAAGAGCTGGTGCAGAACCTCGAAGAGGGCCAGATCATCGACGGCGTGGTCAAGAACATCACCGATTACGGTGCGTTCGTTGATCTCGGCGGCATCGACGGCCTGCTGCACGTCACCGATATCGCCTGGCGCCGCGTCAACCACCCGACCGAGGTGCTGACCATCGGGCAGACCGTGAAGGTCAAGATCATCAAGATCAACCACGAGACCCACCGCATCTCGCTCGGCATGAAGCAGTTGCTGGACGATCCGTGGCAGGGCATCGAGGCGAAGTATCCGCTCAATGCGCGCTTCACCGGTCGCGTCACCAACATCACCGACTACGGTGCGTTCGTCGAGCTCGAGCCGGGCATCGAAGGCCTGATCCACGTCTCCGAGATGTCGTGGACCAAGAAGAACATGCATCCCGGCAAGATCGTCTCGACCTCGCAGGAAGTCGAAGTGCAGGTGCTCGAGGTGGATTCTGCCAAGCGCCGTATCTCGCTCGGTCTCAAGCAGACCATGCGCAATCCGTGGGAAGTGTTCGTCGAGAAATTCCCGGTCGGCTCGACCGTGGAAGGCGAAGTCAAGAACAAGACCGAGTTCGGTCTGTTCCTCGGCCTCGACGGCGATGTCGACGGCATGGTCCATCTGTCCGACCTCGACTGGAAGCAGCCGGGCGAGCAGGTGATCGACAACTTCAAGAAGGGCGACATGGTCAAGGCCATCGTCCTCGATGTCGATGTCGAGAAGGAGCGCATTTCGCTTGGCATCAAGCAGCTCGAAGGCGACCCCTTCGCCGAGCCGGGCGATGTCAAGAAGGGCGCTGTCGTGACCTGCGAGATCCTTGAGGTCAAGGACACCGGTATCGAGGTGCAGATCACCGGCACCGACTTCACCACCTTCATCAAGCGTTCGGAACTTGCGCGTGATCGCAACGACCAGCGCGCCGAGCGCTTCGCGGTCGGTGAGAAGGTCGACGCCCGCGTCATCCAGTTCGACAAGAAGGCCCGCAAGGTCCAGGTGTCGATCAAGGCGCTGGAAGTCGCCGAGGAGAAGGAAGCCATCGCGCAGTACGGCTCGTCCGATTCGGGCGCGACGCTGGGCGACATTCTCGGCAACGCGCTCAAGAAGCGCGAGAAGTAAGCAGCAGCGCGACACATCGTGTCGCAACGATCAGGGCTCCGGATTTGCCGGAGCCCTTTTTGTTTTCAGCTTTACGCTGCGCCGATTCGCGCAACCAAATTGCATAGATCGACAAATTGCATTGTGACGGTTGTTCGTCGCGCGCGTGGAACCCGTACGCGCCCGCTTCTTCTAATTGCAGGGCATTTGATGTATTGGAGTTACCTCCTATCAAGGACGTGCGGACGATATGGTGTCGCGCGCTATGCCGGGCGGTCCAAAGTTTCTCGGGGGATTTTCCATGTCGCTTGATTCCGATCTGATCGTCGATCGCCGCCGTATCCGGCGCAAGCTCACCTTCTGGCGGGTTATCGCCGCGCTTGCGGTGATCGTTGCGATCGCCGGGATCGGCGTGCTGGCGACGCCGGCAGCCCGCACTGCGCTGTCGGGCTCGGGCAACATCGCTCGCGTCAAGATCGATGGCCTGATCCGTAGCGATCAGGCGCGCGTCGAGGCGCTGGAGCGCCTGGAGAAGTCGTCCGCCGCCGCCGTCATCGTGCATATCAATTCGCCCGGCGGCACCACGGCGGGCTCCGAGCAGCTTTACGACGCATTGACGCGCCTCAAGGCGAAGAAGCCGCTGGTCGTGGTGGTCGAAGGGCTTGCTGCGTCGGGCGGCTATATCGCCGCGCTCGCCTCCGATCACATCGTCGCGCAGCAGAGTTCGCTGGTCGGATCGATCGGCGTGCTGTTCCAGATTCCCAATGTCTCCGAATTGCTGAAGACCATCGGCGTCAAGATCGAGGAAGTGAAGTCGTCGCCGCTGAAGGCTGCGCCGAACGGCTACGAGCCGACTTCGCCGGAAGCGCGCGCCGCGCTCGATGCACTGGTGAAGGATTCCTACGCCTGGTTTCGCGATCTGGTGAAGAGCCGGCGCGGCATGGACGATGCCAATCTGCAGACCGTGGCCGATGGCCGTGTGTTCACCGGCCGGCAGGCGATCGGCCTCAAGCTGGTCGATCAGCTCGGCGATGAAAAGACCGCGGTGGCCTGGCTGGTGGCGAACAAGAAGATCAAGTCGGAGCTGCCGGTGCGCGATTTCAAGCTGTCGCCGCGCTTCGGCGATATGACCTTCCTGCGTGCGAGTGTTGCCATGTTGCTCGATACGCTGGGTCTGTCGTCACTGGCGCGCAGCCTCGAGCAGAACAGCGTGGTTGCGGCGGCGGATCGGCTCGGTCTTGAAGGTATGCTCGCGGTCTGGCAGCCGCCAGCGAGCCGTTGAGAGTGGACCCGCGAATGTCTGAATCTGCTTTCAGTTGTCGTGTTGCAATTGGAGAGGGTCAAAAACGCCGAATATCGCGTCTTTTCGCGCCCTTCCGCTGGATTTAGCGACTTGACAGTTCAAGGCTTTTTCAAGGAAATGGTGCAGCAAATTTCAAGAGCGCCCAGGTAGATGATCAAATCCGAGCTGGTTCAGCGCATCGCCGAGCACAATCCACACCTCTATCAGAGAGACGTGGAGAACATTGTGAACGCGATTCTCGATGAAATCGTCGCCGCGCTTGCGCGGGGCGATCGGGTCGAGCTGCGTGGTTTTGGCGCGTTTTCAGTCAAGCATCGTCCGGCCCGCGCCGGACGCAATCCGCGGACCGGTGCGCATGTCCCGGTCGAGCAGAAGAGCGTGCCGTTCTTCAAGACCGGCAAGGAAATGCGCGAACGGCTCAACCGTGACAACAACGGCCAGGGCGATCTCGGCGCGAACTGATCCGCCGGGTCCGCGCATCGCTGATCGCAGCGAAGAAGGATCGGGATGCGCAAGGTTCTCAATGCCATTGTGATCGTGCCGCTGGCGCTGATCTTTCTGGCCTTTGCGGTTGCCAACCGGCAGTTCGTCACGCTGTCGTTCGATCCGTTCAATTCCGGCAATCCCGCGGTGGCGCTCACCCTGCCGCTGTTCATCGTGATTATTGCCGTGGCGATGCTGGGCGTGGTGGCCGGCAGCGTGGCCACCTGGTTCGGCCAGCGCCAATGGCGCCGCGCGGCGCGGCGTCACGAGGCCGAGGCCCGCGAGGCGCGCCAGCAGCTCGCCGATTTGCGGGCCCAGGGTGGTTATTCCACCCCGTCCCGGGACAGCTACGGGGCGACGCTGGTCCCGCCGGCCCGGTTGCCTCCGGCCGAGGCGCGGGGAGCGGTCCGGCCGCTGGCTATCGGGCAAGACAAGCCCGGCGCGACGTTGTAGAACCCGCCCCATCCTTATCCTTATCTCGGAACGCCATGTCGCTGGTCGTGAAAATCTGTGGTCTGTCCACACCCGAGACGCTTGAAGCGGCTCTGGGCGCGGGCGCCGACATGGTGGGATTCGTGTTCTTTCCGCCTTCGCCGCGTCATGTCGCGCTGGAGGCAGCACGCGAGCTCGGCCGGCTGGCGGCGGGCCGCGCGGCGAAGGTCGCGCTGACGGTGGATGCCGACGACGCCACGCTTGCCAATATCGTCGAGATATTGCGGCCCGACTGGCTGCAACTCCATGGCCGCGAGAGCATCGCGCGTGTGCGTGACATCAAGCAGCGCTTCGGGCTGCCGGTGATGAAGGCACTCGCGGTGGAAAGCCGCGACGATCTTGGCTCCGTGCCGGGCTATGCGGCGGCGGCCGACCGCATCCTGTTCGATGCCCGCGCGCCGAAAGACGCCACGCGTCCCGGTGGCCTTGGTGTGCCGTTCGACTGGCATCTGCTCGATGCGGTGGGAGGCGATCGCTCCTTCATGCTGTCCGGCGGGCTGACGATCGCCAATGTCGCGGACGCTGTCGGCATCACCCGCCCCGGCGGCGTCGATGTGTCGTCCGGCGTGGAACGCGCGCCCGGCCTCAAGGATTCCGAGATGATCCGTGCTTTCATCCGCGCCGCGCGCGCGGCAACTTCATTGGGAGCCGCCTCTCATGTTTGACAGCGGCTCAATCGCACTGCAGCCGTCATGCCCGGGCTTGTCCCGGGCATCCATGTCTGTTTGTCACCGAGATTACCAAGACGTGGATGGCTGGAATAAATCCGGCCATGACGAAAGAGAACCATGAGTCTATCCAAACCCAATTCCTTCCGCTCCGGTCCTGACGAGCGCGGACATTTCGGCATTTTCGGCGGCCGCTTCGTCGCCGAGACGCTGATGCCGCTGATCCTCGATCTGGAGAAGGCCTATGCGGAGGCCAAGGCCGATCCGTCGTTTCAGAAGGAGATGAACGATTATCTCGCGCATTATGTCGGTCGGCCTTCGCCGCTGTATTACGCCGAGCGGCTGACCGAACATCTCGGCGGCGCGAAGATCTATCTGAAGCGCGAGGAGCTCAATCACACCGGCTCGCACAAGGTCAACAACGTGCTCGGCCAGATCATGGTCGCGCGCCGCATGGGCAAGAAGCGCATCATCGCCGAGACCGGCGCGGGCCAGCATGGTGTCGCCACCGCGACGCTGTGCGCGCGCTTCGGGCTGGAATGCATCGTCTATATGGGCGCGGTCGATGTCGAGCGGCAGCAGCCCAACGTGATCCGCATGGAGATGCTGGGTGCCAAGGTGGTGCCGGTGCAGTCCGGCACCCGTACGCTGAAGGATGCGATGAACGATGCGCTGCGCGACTGGGTGACCAACGTCGCGACCACGTTCTACTGCATCGGCACGGTTGCGGGTCCGCACCCCTATCCGATGATGGTGCGTGATTTCCAGTCGGTGATCGGCGCCGAGACCCGCGCGCAGATGCAGGAGATCGAAGGTCGCCTGCCGGATTCGCTGGTCGCCTGTATCGGCGGCGGCTCCAACGCGATGGGTCTGTTCCATCCGTTCCTCGACGATCCGTCGGTGGAGATTTTCGGCGTCGAGGCGGCGGGCCATGGTCTGACGCAGCTTCACGCCGCCTCGATTGCGGGTGGGCGGCCCGGCGTGCTGCACGGCAATCGCACCTATCTGTTGATGAACGACGACGGCCAGATCCAGGACGCGCATTCGATTTCCGCCGGTCTCGATTATCCCGGCATCGGCCCGGAGCATTCCTGGCTGCACGAGACCGGCCGCGTGACGTATCTGTCGGCGACCGACGAGGAAGCGCTCGTGGCGTTTCAATTGCTGTCACGGCTTGAGGGCATCATTCCGGCACTGGAGCCCGCGCATGCCATCGCCAAGGTGATGGAGCTGGCGCCGAAGCGGCCGCGCGATCATCTGATGGTGGTCAATCTGTCGGGCCGTGGCGACAAGGACGTGCCGCAGGTCGGCGATATCTTAAGAAGCAGGAAGACGACGTGACCACGCGCATCGACACCAAGTTTGCCGAACTCGCCAAGGAAGGCCGGGCGGCGTTCGTCACCTTCCTGATGTGCGGCGACCCCGATCCCGCGACCTCGCTCGCCATCGTCAAGGCGCTGCCGAAGGCGGGCGCGGACGTCATCGAACTCGGTATGCCGTTCACCGATCCGATGGCGGACGGCCCGGCGATCCAGGCGGCCGGCCTGCGTGCGCTGAAAGCCGGCATGACGCTGACAAAGACGCTCGAACTGGTGCGCGATTTCCGCAAGGACGACAACGCCACGCCGATCGTGCTGATGGGCTATTACAATCCGGTCTACATTTACGGCGTCGATCGCTTTCTGGTCGATGCGAAAGCCGCCGGTGTCGATGGGTTGATCGTGGTCGATCTGCCGCCGGAGGAGGATGTTGAATTGTGCCTGCCGGCGCTGAAGGCGGGACTGAATTTTATTCGTCTCGCAACGCCGACCACGGACGATAAGCGTCTGCCGGCGGTACTCGCCAACACCTCGGGCTTTGTCTATTACGTCTCGATCACCGGCATCACCGGCAGCGCCAGCGCCAATGCCGGCGCGGTGTCGGACGCGGTGGCGCGGATCAAGCGTCATACGCCGCTGCCGGTCTGCGTCGGGTTCGGCATCCGCACGCCGGAAGCCGCCCGCAACATCGCGCAGGCGGCCGATGGCGCCGTCGTCGGCTCGGCCTTGGTCGATGCCTTGCGCGCCACGCTGGATGCCGATGGCCGCGCCACGGCCAAGACCGTTCCGGCGGTGGTCGATCTTGCGGCGGCGCTGGCGCAGGGCGTGCGCGGCGCAAAGCAGGCCGCCGAATAGTTGTCCTGTCCCCTTGTGGGAAAGGGCGCCGAACCGCATCTATGCGGGGAGGCTCGTCTTGGTTAAAATCTCACCGGCAAGCGCTCCGCTTTGCGGAGTCCTGCCGGCCTCTCTTCAAAGAGAGGTTTGGATCGTCGCCGCAAGATCGCGACGTCACGGAGCTTGAAACATGAACTGGTTGAACAGCGTCGTCCGGCCGAAGATCCGCAGCTTCCTCAAGCGCGAGACGCCGGAGAATTTGTGGATCAAGTGTCCGGATTCCGGCCAGCTTGTTTTCTACAAGGATGTCGAGGCGAACCAGTTCGTCATTCCCGGCTCGAATTATCACATGCGCATGGGCGCGACCGCGCGGCTCAAGTCGATCTTCGACAACGAGACCTGGTTCGATGTCGCCTTGCCGGACGTGATGGCCGATCCGCTGAAATTCCGCGACGAGCGCAAATATGTCGATCGCATCCGCGATGCCCGCGCCAAGACCGGCATGAACGACGCGCTCAAGGTCGGCTTCGGTCGCCTTGAGGGCACGCCCGCAGTGGTCGCGGTGCAGGATTTCGATTTCATGGGCGGCTCGCTTGGCATGGCGGCGGGCGAGGCGATCGTGCGCGGCCTTGAGCTTGCGGTGGAGAAGAAAGCGCCGTTCATCATGTTCGCGGCCTCCGGCGGCGCACGGATGCAGGAAGGCATCCTGTCGCTGATGCAGATGCCGCGCACCACGGTGGCGATCCAGTTGCTGCGCGAGGCGAAGCAGCCCTACATCGTGGTGCTGACCAACCCGACCACCGGCGGCGTCACCGCCTCCTATGCGATGCTGGGCGATGTGCAGATCGCCGAGCCCGGCGCGATGATCGGCTTTGCCGGCGCCCGCGTGATCGAACAGACCATCCGAGAGAAGCTGCCGGAAGGTTTTCAGCGCGCCGAATATCTGAAGGACCATGGTATGGTCGACATGGTGGTGCACCGTCATGACCTGCGCCCGACGCTGGCGCGGCTGTGCCGCCTGCTAACCAAGGCGCCTGCATCCGAGGTTGCGCAGACGATGGGCTCGTCGCTGCCGCCGGATGTCGATGTGGCCGCGGGCGCGTCGCCGGCGTGAGTGCTGACGTCCCACGCCCGGCCGCGCTGGATGATCTCCTGGCGCGGCTCACCAGCCTGCATCCCAAGCGCATCGACCTGACGCTGGAGCGGATGTGGCGCATTCTGGATGCGCTCGATCATCCCGAAAAAAAACTGCCGCCGGTCATTCACGTCGCCGGCACCAACGGCAAGGGCTCGACGGTGGCGTTCATGCGCGCCATTCTCGAAGCCGCCGGCCTGCGCGTTCATGTCTACACCTCGCCTCATCTGGTGCGCTTCAACGAGCGTTTTCGGCTCGGCAAGGCCGGTGGCGGCGTGCTCGCAACGGATGAACAGCTTCGCGTGGCGCTGGATCGTTGCGAACGCGCCAATGCCGGCGCGCCGATTACCGTGTTCGAGATCGAGACCGCCGCGGCGTTCTGCCTGTTCGCCGATCATCCTGCCGACGTGCTGCTGCTCGAAGTCGGCCTTGGCGGGCGGCTCGACGCCACCAATGTGATCGAGACGCCGCTTGCCAGCGTGATCACGCCGATCAGTATCGATCACATCGAATTTCTAGGCGGGACACTGGCGCAGATTGCGGGGGAGAAAGCCGGCATTATCAAGAAACAGGTGCCGGTGATCTGCGCCGAGCAACCACCAGATGCCATGGCGGTGATCGAAAGGACGGCACGCAGATTGCGTGCGCCGCTGCATGCGGCGACGGAAGGCTGGCACGTCAATGTCGAGCATGGCCGTCTGGTCTATCAGGATGAGCGCGGCCTGCTCGATCTTGCCGCGCCGCGGCTGTTCGGTCGCCATCAGTTCGACAATGCCGGGCTAGCGATCGCGGCGCTGCGCGCGATCGACACGCTCAAGCTTGACCCCGCCGCGTTCGAGCAGGGCATCGCGCGTGCGGAATGGCCGGCGCGCATGCAGCCGCTGACGTCGGGTCGTCTTCTCGCCATTGCGCCGAAGGATGCGGAATTGTGGCTCGACGGCGGACACAATCCGGATGGCGGGCGCATCATCGCCGCTGCACTCGGCGATCTTGAGGAGCGCGCGCCGCGCCCGCTGGTGATCATCGCCGGCATGATGGGCAACAAGGATGCCCCAGGCTTCCTCGCCAATTTTGCCGGGCTGACGCGCCACATCATCGCGGTGCCGATTCAGGGCAATGACAACGCGATGCCGCCGGAAAAACTGACCGATGCGGCGCGTGCGCTCGGCATGCGGGTGGAAATCGCCGACAGCGTCGAGGCGGCGCTGCGCCGGATCGCGGCGCTGGCTTATGAGGTGCCGCCGCGCATTCTGGTGACCGGCTCGCTCTATCTCGCCGGCCATGTGCTGGCGGACAACGGCACGCCGCCGACCTGATCGTCATTGCGAGGAGCGTAAGCTCCGAAGCAATCCAAATGTGACTACTGTAAGCATAGGACTGGATTGCTTCGCTTCGCTCGCAATGACGAGGAGATTTTTTTGCGGAGACCAATCTGGTCCCAAAACAAAAACGGCCAGTGCTTCGCACCGGCCGCTTCCTAGAAATTTCGTATCGCCAACTTACACCGCAGCGCTGATCCACTGCTGCAGCTTCTGCTTCGGCGCGGCGCCGACCTGACGCGAGGCCATCTCGCCGCCCTTGAAGATCATCAGGGTCGGGATCGACATCACGCCATACTTCGACGCGGTCTGCGGGCTCTCGTCGACATTGAGCTTGACGATCTTCACCTTGTCGCCCATCGCGCCGGCGATCTCGTCGAGGGCGGGTGCGATCATGCGGCAGGGGCCGCACCACTCCGCCCAGAAATCGACGACGACCGGACCTTCCGCCTTGAGAACCTCTGCCTCGAAGTCGGCGTCCGAAACCTTGCCCACGCTCATGATATGCCTCGTTGTTCGGGAAAAGCGCTGAATTCAGAATCGCGCTGGAATTGATAGTGCCAACCTATGAACGGGCGGTTGCGGGGTCAAGGTTGGTTACCCTCAGATGATACGGCCTCAGTTCGGCGTCAAGGGCGGCCGACGAAAGTTCCATGATTTCAGGGCGTTCGGTCCACAGCAGGCAGCAGCGGATGGCACGGCCGGGATAAAGTCTGCCGAGCACGGCGCGATAAAGCGCCATCTGCCGCAGGTAGGTGCGCGGGGTGTCTTCCGGACTTTGCGGCGACGCCTGATTGGTCTTGTAATCGACGATCAGAATTTCGGTTTCGGTGATGACAAGACGATCGATCTGACCGGAGACCAGCAGCGGCGAGGCCTGTTGACGCTGCAGCCGGCCGATGATCGGCACCTCGGCGCGGCTGCCGGGAGCGAACACCGCGGCGAATTGCGGATTGTCGATCAGCGCCAGCACCTGTGTGGCCAGCGCTTCGCGCTCCGGCGACGTCCAGCCATTGGCGTCGTGTGCGTTGCGCGCCAGAAACGCCATCGCGGCATCACGGCGCTGCGCCACCTGCAGGTTCGGCAGCGACTGCAACAGGCGATGCACCAGCGTGCCGCGTTGCCGGGCACGCATGCGCGCTTCGGAAGATTGCGGCAAGCGCGGTGTCGTGTCGTGCTCGTCGAGCGGATCGGAGGGATGCAGCACGGTGTCCGCGCTGATATCGCGGGGCGCCATGCTGTGCAGCCACGCAGGCACGGGTTCGGAGAAAGTTGTCTGCACTGCCGGTGCATCGGCGGTCGGCAGATCGAAATCCTCCGGGCGGGCATAGCGCCGCACCGGACCGTAAGCCGTCTCCACCGCCTGCATCTGCAGGCCGGAGCGCTCCAAGCCGTCGCGGATCAGACAATACCATGAGGTCGGCAGCGGCTCCTTGCGGTTGCCGGGCAGCACGCCGCCGACAATCAGCCGGTCGGCGGCGCGCGTCATCGCCACATAAAGAAGCCGGCGGTATTCGTCGTCGGTCTCGCCGGTCATCGCCGCGCGCGCGTCAGCCACGGCGGGTGGATCGTCGGCCTTGCGGCCGGTCCAGACCACGACATTCGGCGCGCCGGGCGCGGCATTGCCTTGCGGCAGCCGCACCAGTGACAGGCGCTGCGATTCGGTCGGCGAGCGCGTGGTGTCGATCAGGAACACCACGGCGGCTTCGAGACCCTTGGCGCCATGCGCGGTCATCACCCGCACCTCGTCGCGGCGGATTTCCATGTCGCGCTTGATCTCGATGTCGGCCGAGCGCAGCCAGGCCATGAAGCCCTGCAGCGACGCTGCTTCCTTGCGCTCGTAGCCCAGCGCGAGTTCGAGAAATTCGTCGAGCGCGTCGTTGGCTTCCGGCCCAAGCCTTGCGAGAATCCGCGCGCGGCCGTCGTCGCCACCGAGCAGCCAGGAGTAGAACGAAAACGGCGTCTCCAATGCGAAGCGGCGTTCGCAGCGCTCCAGCCGCGTCAGCGCCTCGCGTAGTTTCTCGTTCTCGGACGCATGCTGGGTCAGTGCATCGCGCAGCGTTCCCTTGCGCTGGGGCGCGATCAGCAGCAGATCGTCGTCGTCGAGACTGAACAGTGGACTCTTCAATGCCACCGCGAGCGCAAGATCGTCGCGCGGCAGCAGCAGCGCGTCGGCAAGATTCATCAGGTCGATGATCGCGATATGCTCGGTCAGCTTCAGCCGGTCAGCGCCCGCCACCGGAATCCGCGCATGTTTCAGCGCCTGAATCACCGCGTCGAACGCGGTGCCGCGCCGGCGCACCAGAATGAGAATGTCGCCATAGGACAGCGGCCGCCGCTTGCCGGCAGGGCCCGTCATTTCGCGGCGCGCAATCAGATCCGAGATCGCGCGCTGCACGCGGCCCGCCAGCCGTACGTCCGGACTGGTTTCCGCCACCGCGTCGAATGGTGCGCGCCAGCCCTCGATCTCCGGCCGCGCGTCCGCGACTTCGAGATCCCACAATTCGACCATGGCGGGCGCGGCATCGGCCAGCGCCATATGCGGTGCCATGCCGCCGCTGTCGGTGGTGACGCTGCGGAAAATCTCGGGTGTGGCGAAGGTCGCGGAGACCGATTGCAGCACGCTGACACCGGAGCGGAATGAATAATTGAACGACACCGAATCGAATGTCAGTTGCGCCGCCTTGAAGCGTGCGCCGATGGCGCGCTTGCGCAGGTCGAACTCGCGCGGTTTGGCGCCCTGGAACGAGAAGATCGACTGCTTCTCGTCCCCGACTGCGAATACCGTGCGCTTGACGCCGTCGCGCGCGCCCTTGCCGGCCGCGAATTCGGCGATGATGCGTTCGATGATGTCCCATTGCTGCGGGCTGGTGTCCTGCGCCTCGTCGATCAGCACATGATCGACACCGCGATCAAGCTTGAAATGCACCCAGCCGGCGGAGACGTTGTCGAGCATCGCCAGCGTCTTGTCGATCAGGTCGTCATAATCGAGCACGCCACGGGCCTGCTTCTCGCGCCGGTAATGCGCGGCGACGGCACTGGCGATTACCAGCAGCGCGTGGGTGCGTTCGCGCGCGGCAATGGCGCGACGCTTTTGCAGCAGGGCGAATACGCGGTCGCGCTCGCGCTCCAGACGCTGCGCGAAGTCCGGCCGGGCGTCGCCGATCTTTTTTGTCACGAGCGATTTGCGCGGCTCCATCTTGTCGGTCAGGAACACGCAAAGATAACGGTCGACCTGCGCGCTGCCGGCTTCGGCCAGCGCCTGCCGCAGCCGCATGGCCTGATCGGCATCGGTCTTGCTGCCGGTCTCCAGCAGTGTCGCCGCTGCGTCCCATTCGGAGGGCGGCAGATACGGCCCGTTGACGATCTCGCGCTCGACGTCTTCAAGCCGTTCGTCGGCACCGATGCCAAGCGTCTGCGCGAGCTGCGCCAATGCGGTTTGCGGATCGCCGGCCCGGTCGGCCCAGGCCAGCATGTTCTGACGGCTGAGGCAGGCCTCGCGCACCACATCACGGAAGGTCGCGTCGGCGGCATTCGCCATCGCGATCTGCAGCGCGCGGCCCTCGGCGCTGTCGGGGTCAGTGGATGCCGCCAGCAGCACCGCGATGTTGGCGCGCTCCATCATTTCGGCCTGATCGCGGTCGTCGAGCACGGCAAAGCGCGCCGGCACGTTGGCCTCGAACGGAAACTGCTGCAGCAAGCGCGTGCACAGCGCGTGGATGGTCTGCACTTTCAGCCCGCCCGGCGTCTCCAGCGCGCAGGCGAACAGCTCGCGGGCGCGGCGGCGCTGCCGCGCGCTTGGCCGCGGCGCGCCAGTCTCGACAATGGCGGCATCGAGCGCGGCATCGTCGAGCGTCACCCAGTGACCCAGCGTGGTGAAGACGCGCTCCGCCATGTTGGCGGCGGCGGCCTTGGTGAAGGTGATGCAGAGAATCTTCTCCGGCGCGACGCCGCTGAGCAGCAGGCGGATGACGCGGCTCGCCAGCACATGGGTCTTGCCCGAGCCGGCATTGGCGGTGACGAACGCCGAGCCGCCGGGATCGGAGGCCTTCGCCTGCGCCTCGCGCACTGCCTGCGGAATGTTCTGACGCGGCCCGCTCATTCCTCGCCTCCGCCGGCGCCGCCGATCGCGGACCATTCCTTGATGCGGGCGAGGTCGTCATAGGTGCCGTAACGGTTCGACCACATCGAGAGGTTGAGCGAATTGTAGGACTGCGCCTCGTTCTCGAAGCTGCGGATCAGCATTTCCAGCTTGCGCCGCGCCTCGATTGCAGCATCGTCCGGTGCCTGGGATTGATCGCCGCGATTGAGCTTCAATTCGAGCAGGCGCTCCTCGCCCGCCGGCCTGTTGCCGCTCAACCTGACGTAGACGATCTCGCTGACCGAACTGCCGGCGGCAATGCCGGCAAAGCCGCCTTCGCGCAGGATCGCGGCTTCCAGCGTGAGCTGCGGGGAGAGGCCGAGATAGACCTGCTTGCCGCTCGGCGGCTGGCCGGTCTTGTAATCGACAATGGCGAAGGTGCGGTCGCTGCGATGCTCGATGCGGTCGGCGCGGGCGGACAGCGTGAAGACGCGCCCGGCATCCAGTGGAATTGCGATCTCGCCGCGAATCTCCGCCGCGACACGCGCAACATCGTTTCTCCGGCCGGTCTCCCAGCCGCCAAACCAGTTTGCAATGCGCAGAAAGCGCGGCCACCACAGCGCGCGCGCCTCGGGGCGCTCCATCAGCGGCGCGAAATGCTTTTCGCCGATGGCGATCAGCGTGCCGACCGGATCGTCCGGAAGTTTGTCGGCAAACGTCTCGGTGAATTCGCCGAGCGCGGCATGGATCGCCGAGCCGCGATCCGCCGCCGACAGCGGCATGTCCACCGGATCGAGCGGATTGAGTCTGAGAATGCGTCTGGCGTAGATGGTGTAGGGATCGCGCAGCCAGTCCTCGATTTCGGTCACCGACATTTTCAGCGGCCGCAACGCGCGCGGCGGTTTCGGCTGCGGCGGCGGTTGCGGCGTTACGGTGGCGGGATGATCGAGCGCCTCGGCATGGCGGACATAGACATCGCCGCGCATCTTCATCTCGTCCCAGCGCGCTTCGCCCGCGACGGCTTCGAGACGATGCAGGAAGCGCGAGGCGACGGCCGGTGCGCCGCCGATCTTGGCGGCATGAGTCAGGATCACCTCTTTGGTGCCGAGCAGTTGCGCGAAGTCGTGCGCAGAGAGACCGATACGCCGCTCCGGCAGATCGAGGCCGAGATCGTGACGCATCGGACGGCTGAGCCACGGGTCGATGCGCGGTGCCGGCGGCCACACGCCTTCGACCAGGCCGCCGAGGATCACGCGATCGCACTGGGTGAGGCGCGCTTCCAGCGGACCGTAAATGCGCAGCTTCGCGCCATCGGTCTGCGGCCGTCGCACGATGCGGTCGGCGAACAGGGTCTTGAAGGTCTCGGGATAATCGGCACGCGTGACGACCAGTCCGCTGGGCGTGCCGGTCGTGGCGAGATCGTCGAAGGCCTGAGTCAGCGCTTCGCCGCTGGCGCCCTCGAACACCAGCGCGAGTCCGTTCTCGTCGCGCGACAAGGTTTCGAGCACCGCGCGATGCTGCCCGGCGACCGTGCTGAAATCATGCGCCTCGCTGGTCTTGACGCCGGCGAGCGGCTGCAGCGCCTCGCACAGCCTGACGGCAAACGCCTGCAGCATGGGAAGCCGTTCCGGAGGCAGCGCCGCGCGCGGCTCGGAGGGATGCAGCGAGGACAATTCGCCTCGGCGCAATTTCGCATGCTCGTCGCAGAACTGATTGAGATCGTGCAGCAGACCGGCACAGCCTGCGGAGGGGCGGGTGCCGCGATAGAGTGCGATCTCGAGATCGGCGATGGTCTCCGCGTCAGCGCCTTGCGCTGTACCGAGGCGAAATAGCGGATGTTTGAGCAGCGCCAGCAGCGGCGCGGGCGGCAGATCTTCGGCCGCAGTTTGCGCGGCAAGCCGTGCGAACAGTCCGGCCGGCGTGTCCATCAGGGAGTCGCCGCCGGAATCGTCGTAGACCAGTTGCCAGCGTTGTAGCGCCGCCATCACTCGCCGCGCCAGCGCGCGATCCGGCGTTACCAGTGCTGCCGAAATGTCATGCTCGCGCGCCTCGCGCATTGCGACTGCAATCGCCAGCGCTTCCATTTCCGGATTGGCAGCCTCGACGATGGTGAGACCCTGACTTGCCACTGCGATTGCGTCTTCGACGGCAGGCTCGGCCAGGCGTTCGCGCCAGCGCGCACTGGCGCTGGCCGGTCGCATCAATTCCGAGGTCAGGATTTCGCGGCCTTGCGGCGCGGGCGGCGCCAGCGTGACGACATCGCGGCGAGGGATGCCGAAGCGCGCGAGCAGGCCGTGCAAGGCGAATTGCGGATGGCTCGGCAGCGGCGCGCCGTTGCCATCGTCGCTCTCATCGCCGCCGATCGCGTTCCATGCGTCGTCATCGAGATCGGTGTCGAGACCTGGCAGCACCACTGCGCCGCCTTTCAGCTTCGCGATGGCATGGAGAAATTTTGCGGTGGCCGGCATCGAGCCGGTTGAACCCGCTGCGATCACCGGACCCTTGTGATGCGCGGTGAGCCGCGCGGCTTCGGCCTCGATCAGGTGGTCGCGCCGCAGTGCCGGCTCGATGGTGCCGGTCGCGGCGAGGACCGCGGGCCAGGCGTCCTTGGCGATGCGCAGGAATTTCAGCGTCAATTGCCAGTAGCGATCGAGGTCATCGGGCACGAGTCCATCGAGCGCGTTCCAGGCGACGCCGCGCGTCGCCATGTCATCCATCAGACGCGCGAGATCGTCGGCCAGCGCAAGGCTGGCGGCGGAGCCGCCCATCACCAGCGGCGCGGCGGCGGGATCGCCGGGCGCGAGTTGTCTGGCCCATTGCGCCACGAGTTGCGCCAGCGCCAGCCGCCGCTCCAGCGGTCCGAGCGCGGGCGGAATATCCAGCGCGGCAAACTCGTCGCCGGCCTCGCTCTGCGCGAATTCAAGCTCGTCTTCGTCGATGCCGCCAAGCGCGGCAATGCGCGGCAGCAGCACGGCGTCGGTGCCAAGCACGTCCAGGAACACCTCGCGGGCCATGCGGCAGGCGCGTTGGGTCGGCAGATACAGCGCGGCGTCGGCCAGGCGCTCGGGATGGGCACGCGCCTCGAAGCCCGGAATCAGCTCGCCGTCGATCAGGGCGGCGATGACCGTGCGCAGAAACGGCACCGAGGCGGGAATGTTGAAAACACGCATGGAGATCCGATTCGATACGGACCCATCATGGCACGGTCAAGGACCGGGGCGACAGCGATCAGGCGACGCTGGCAAGCACGGCGTTCTCAGCGGCCTGCACTGCGTCCGGCGTGCCGACATGCATCCAGACGCCCTCGAGCCGCAGCCCGAACAGCCGGCCCTGCTCGGCGGCCGCGTCGAACAGGCGGGTCAGCGAGAACTCGCCCTGCGGCGCGTCCTTGAAGATCGCGGGCGAGAGGATGGCGACGCCGGCATAGACGAAGGGTGCGACCTGCAGTTCCTTGCGCTTGTGCAGCCGCCCGTCGGGGGTCATGGCGTAATCGCCGGTGCCGTCATAGCCGATGCTGCTCGCGGTCGGCGCCATCAAGAGCAGGATATCCATTTGCGAAGGATCAAAGGCGGCGGCAAGCCGGTCGAGATTGGGCTGCACGCCGTCGATCCACATAGTATCGGCGTTGAGATGGAAGAACGGGTCCGCGCCGAGCAGCGGCAGCGCCTTGACCACGGCGCCGCCGGTCCCGAGCACCACGTCGCGCTCGTCGGAAATGGTCACGCGGGGGCGCTCGCGATCCGTGACATGGGCGATGATCTGCTCGCCAAGATAATGGACGTTGACCACGGCCTTGGCGACACCCGCGTCGGCGAGACGGTCGAGCACGTGATCGAGCAGCGGTTTGCCGGCGACGACCACGAGAGGCTTGGGCCTGTGATCGGTCAGCGGCCGCATGCGGGTGCCGAACCCGGCGGCAAGAACCATGGCGGTATGAGGCGTGGTCGGCATGCGTCTCCCCGGCGCCGCTTGCGGCGAATCGCAAACAGCAAACTAGCAGCCGGCGCATGCGCGCGCAGCCATCCGGCAGGCTTTAGCGATCCAATGTGACAGCGATGCGACCGGGTCGGTCGGGGATACTCAGACTTCAACGACGTCGGAAGACGCGCTCTTGCGGTTGGTGCGTTTCTTGGCGTCCGGCTTGAGGAAGGCGACGCCGATCTGCTCGCCATTGACCCAGGACAGTTCGCAGCGGCGATAGGCAAGGCCGGTGGAGGACAGCAGCAGGAAGAATTCCTTCAGCGCAAGGCCAGTGACGGTGCCCTCGACGGTCAGCTTGGCGCCGGTCTCGGAAATGTCCTCGATCAGGCAGTTGCGCCGCCAGGTGCCGTCAATTCCCATCATATGGGCGGCAAAACCGCGCTCGAAGACGACGCGTTCGCCGCTTTTCCGCTCCGCCACAATCGTATCTCCACGACTTCGCGAGCGCGTCCGCCGTCGCGCCATTCCGGATATGGCGCCAAGTTAGCGGCCGCTTGCTAACAAGCGGTAAACTGTAATTCTCAGCGGGATACGGCCGGCGGCGGGATATGAGCGACGCACCAGTCCCGCACGCCGATGAGGGCAGGGTGGGCGAAGGCGCGGTTGAGATAGGTCCATATCCGCGGCTGGTGGCGCAGGTAGTGCGGCTTGCCGTCGCGGCGGTTGAGCCGGGCGAAGGTGCCGAGCAGGCGGGTGTTCCGCTGTGCCGACATGATAGCGTATTGCTCGGCAAAGGCCGCCGGATCGAAAGCCGCATCGGAGGCGCGGCGGGCGCCGACATACCGCGCCAGCATCGCGATCTCCAGCGAGTCCGGCACATCGACCCGCGCGTCCTGCAGCAGCGAGACCAGATCGTAGGCGGTCGGCCCGATCACGGTATCCTGGAAGTCGATCACGCCGACGCGTTTGACGTCCTCGCGCCCTTCCAGCCAGATCAGATTGGGCGAGTGAAAGTCGCGCAGCACCCAGGTGGTGGGCGCTGCGGCAAGCTTGCCGAGAAGCCGTCGCCACAGCACGATGAAATCGGCATGCATCGCGCTGGTCAGTTCGACATGCCGGTCGGGCAGATACCATTCCAGCATCAGGCCGATCTCGACCATCATGGCCTCGAGATCGAACGGCGGAATGGCGTAGTCGCGATGCGGCGCGAGCGGCAGCGTCTGCGGCAGGCTCTCGCCATGCAAGGCCGCGAGCATGTCCACGGCCGCCTGATAGCGCTCGGGGATCGGCGCAGGCGGATCGCCGGTAACGAAAGGTGCGCTGCCGAGATCCTCGGTGATCAGAAAGCCGGAGCCAAGGTCCGCGTGCAGAATGGCGGGTGCGGAGAAGCCGTGCGCGCGCAGGCCGTTCGCGATCGCGACAAACGGGCTGACGTCTTCGGCCAGATGCACTGCGGCGCTGTAGGATTTGCCGTCGTAAAGCGCAGGACCATCGGGGCGCGGCGGCGCGTTCATCAGGATGGTCGAGGTGCCGTCGGCAAACAGCCGTGCGTAGGAGCGGGTCGAGGCATCGCCCGGCATGCGGGTGCGGCGCGTAGCGAGTGTGCCGGACAGGTCCAGAAACTGGCGCAGCGCCTGCAGCCGCTCGACCTTGGCTGCGGCACTGCCAAAGCCGGTGATCTCGGCAGCGCGCGCCGAGGAGCCGAGCGAGGGACGGTGGCTGAACAGGATATCGATGCGGTCGACCGGCATCAGATCGGGTGCGCGCTCCGGCCATTCGATCAGCGAGAGCGTCGCTTCGGGCAGCGGCGCAAGTCCGATCTCCTCAAGCTCGTCGGGATGCGTGATCCGGTAGAGGTCGGCATGCAGCACCGGATAGGCGGCGAGGTCGTAGGTCTGCGTCAGGGTGAAGGTCGGGCTCGGTACTTCAAGTTCGTCATCGCTGGCGAGATAGCGGATCAGCGCGCGGGCGGCGGCGGTCTTGCCGGCGCCGAGATCGCCGGAGAGCGTGATGGTGTCGCCGGGTCCGATCAGCAGAGCGAGATCGGCCATCAATTGCGCGGTGGCCGTCTCGTTGGCCAGGGCAACCGAGAAGGTTGATGGCGCGTTCATTCGGCGGCGTTGCGATGCAAATTGTGATCGGCCGGGAATTCACAGGTGACCGTGGTGCCGCGGCCGGCTGCGGAATCCACCTGCACCTTGCCGCCGTGCAACTCGACGAACGAGCGCACCAGCGACAGGCCAAGGCCGGCGCCGCGATGACGCGAGCCATTGGCGTGGCTTTCAAACCAGTCGAACACCTTGTCCTTGACCTCGGCCGGAATGCCGGGGCCGGAATCGGAGACCGAGAACATCACACTGCCATTGCTGCGCCAGGCATTGATGGACACCGTGCTGTTGGGCGGCGAGAAGCCGATGGCATTGGCGAGCAGATTGTAGAGCACCTGTACGATGCGGCGCTCGTCGGCCATGAAGCTGCCGAGCGAGGGATCGATCTCGACGCGCAACGCGATGCCTTCGCGTTCAAGCCGGTCCTGCAGGCCGGCGGTGGCTTCCTGGACCGTCTTGCGCAGGTCGACCGGGCCGAGATCGAGCGTCATCGCGCCGGCATCGATGGTGGCGAGGTCGAGGATGTTGTTGATGATCGCGAGCAGCGCGTTGGTCGAGGTGGTGATGTAGCCGAGATATTCGTTCTGCTTCTGTGTCATCGGCCCGGTGGCCGGATCGTTAAGGAAGTGCGCGAAGCCGATGATGGTGGTGAGCGGCGAGCGCAGCTCGTAAGACACGTGATGGACGAAATCGACCTTCATCTGGTCGGCGGCTTCCAGCGCTTCGTTGCGCTCGCGCAGTGCGCGCTCGACATTCACGCTGTCGGTCACGTCCTGGAAGGTCAGCATGGTGGCGCCGTCGGGCAGCGGCGTGGTCATGCAGTCGAGCACGCTGCCGTCGCGCCGTTCCAGCCGCAGTTGCACCGGCTTGCGGTTGTCGATGCCGGTGATCGCGGCGCGCATGGTTTGCCAGGCCGCATCGTCGTCGAGCAGCGGCCGGCACCATTGCTCGACCGCCTCGATATGCGGCTGCTGCGCCAGCGCGTCCGGCGACAGTTTCCATATCTGCGCGAAAGAGGGGTTGAACAGTTGCGCGCGGCCGTTGCCGCCGAACACCGCGACCGCCTCGGCGAGATTGTCGAGCGTCTCGCGCTGGACGCGCAGCAGGCCGTCATGCTGGCGCTGCAGCTTCAGGCTCTCGGTGACATCGTCGAACAGATAGGTAACACCGCCTTCGGGATTCGGCGCGGTAACGATGCTGATGGCGCGGCCATCGGGCAGGTACCAGGTGTCCTTGGCCGGCTCGACTGCGCGATAGGCTTCGTGCAGCTTGGCCTTCCAGGCACGGAAATCCGGCTGCTCGGAGATCTTGCGCATCGCCCGCAGCTTCTCCAGCACGCTGGAATCGTCGGGATTGGAGTCGAGGAAGGCGGGGTCGAGGTCCCACAGCCGCCGATAGGAATCGTTGTAGAAAGCAAGGCGCTTGCTGGAGTCGAACACCGCGACGCCGGAGGAGAGCTGGTCGAGCATGCGGCGGTGCGCGTCCGCCATTCGCACCAAAGCGGCGGTGAGCTCGGCCGCCTCGCTGGCATCGATGGCGACGCCGGCGCTGCCGTCTTTGACGTTGAGCGCGTGGACATCGAAGATGCGGCGCTGGCCGCCGATCGCCACCGGTACGCGGGCGTTGTAGGCCTGACCTTGTGCCAGCGCGCGCGCCATATCGGCGCGGTCGGCGCTGTCGAGCAGCTCGACATTGCGTTCGATCGCGTCCCGCGGGGTCGTGGCCTCCGCCGCCTGCGCATAGGCCGCATTGGCGAATGTCAGCGTGCCGTCGCTGCGCCGTGCCCACACCGGCTGCGGTATCGCGGCGGCGAAGGCGCGCAGCGCCTCGGTCTCCTCGATCAGCGCGCGATGGCGTAGCGTCATGTCCGCCAGTTCCATGCGCACGCCTGACAATTCGCGGATCCGGACGATGGCCTGGCCGCCGATGGCGCGGCCCATCACCTCAAACGCGCGGCCGTTGGCGGCGGTCAGGTTGAGCAGGAAACTCTCGCCGGCCTCGCGCAGCGCATCGACCGCGTGATCCATCTGCAGCGCCTGTTCGGGATGCAGCCAGGTGCCGAAGGCGAGAATGCGCTGCTGCGGATGTGCCGATTGACCCGGTGGCATCAGCAGCGCGACATCGCCGCTGATCTCGGGACGATCCTCGCCCGCGGCCCAGGAAATCAGCACCTGCGGTTCGGCGAACAGCAGCGCGCGTAGACGGTCGGTCTCGTTCTGCAGCGTCTGGTTCTCGGCGCGCAGGCCGCCTTCGATCGTTGCGGCGCGGATGCGGGTGCGCATCAGCAGGATCGCGGCAACCACCGAAAAGCCGAGCACCGAGGCGGCGACCATCAGCGCGGCGATCTCCTGCCGCTCAAGGCTGCCGAGAACAGTGCCGATGCTGGCGAGCACGCCGTTCTCGGCCGCGTGCGCTGGTCCGAGTCCGGCAGCCACGCTGGCGATGCCGCCATGCACGATCGCTGTGCATGACAAGACGGCTCGACGCATCGTCCGAAGGACGCCCGGCATGAAAAATCCCAACCACCCGCGAATCGAAAGACAATATCCCCAACGGGAGTCGGTGGGTAAGAGTCCAGACCGTGAACGTGAATCGCATGTCAAAATTAACGGCGCAATTACGCGAAAACCGTCGCGATCTGCCGATAATTACCGTCCGGTGGAGCCGAAGCCGCCGCTGCCTCGCGCGGTCGGTGTGAGTGTGGCAACGGGAACGAGTTCCGCTTGCACGACCGGCGCAATCACCATCTGCGCGATGCGCTCGCCGCGCCCGATCGCAAAGTCGCTGGTGCTGTGATTGATCAGCGCGACCAGAATCTCGCCGCGATAGTCGGCATCGATGGTCCCCGGCGCATTCAGCACGGTGACGCCATGCTTGGCGGCGAGGCCGGAACGGGGACGCACCTGTGCCTCGAAGCCCGGCGGCAGAGCGATCGCAAGCCCGGTCGGCACCAGCGCGTATGTGCCGGCGGCGAGCGTCAGCGGCTGGTCCTGCGGAACCGCGGCCAGCAGATCGAGGCCGGCGGCATGGGCGGTCTGGTAGGCCGGCAGGGCCAGGCCCTCGCCATGCGGCAGGCGCAGGACTTCGAGACGGATCGGTGCTGTCATGATGCGGTTGGCTCCGGGGCATTCAGCGCCTGCGCGATGCGCGCCACCAGCGCCGTGGCGACGTCATCCTTGGTCATCACCGGCCATGAATCAGGCTGATGATCCGGCGGATCGTCGCGCGTAATGAGATGGATGGTGTTGCGGTCGCCGCCCATCACGCCGCTGCCCGGCGAGACGTCGTTGGCGACGATCCAGTCGCAGCCCTTGCGCGCCAGCTTGGCGCGGGCATTGGCGATCAGATGCTCGGTCTCGGCGGCGAAGCCGATCACGAGGCGTGGCCTGTTGTGCGTGAGCTTCGAGATCGTGGCGAGAATGTCGGGATTTTCGATGAGCTGCAGCGGCGGCATGCCGCCTTGCGTTTTCTTGATCTTCTGCGCGCCGGCATTGGCGACGCGCCAGTCGGCGACGGCGGCGGCGAAGATCGCGACATCGACCGGCAAAGCCTTCTCCACTTGCGTTAGCATCGCGCGCGCCGAATCGATGCGGATCACGGTGACGCCAGCGGGATCGGGCAGATTGACCGGGCCGGAGACCAGCGTCACATCGGCGCCTGCCGCGGCGGCTGCCGCCGCGATCGCATAACCCTGCTTGCCGGAGGAACGGTTAGCGATGTAGCGCACCGGATCGATCGGCTCATGCGTCGGTCCTGCGGTGATCAGCAGTTTGCGGCCTTTGAGGATCTGCTTTTGCGGCGGACGCAGCAGCGCGGCGGCGCGTGCGGCGATCTCGGTCGGCTCGGCCATGCGGCCGATTCCGGCCTCGCCGGCCTCCGCCATCTCGCCGGCATTGGGGCCGATGAAGGCGACACCGTCCTTGGCGAGTTGGGCGGCGTTGCGCCTGGTCGCGGCGTTGGACCACATCGCCGGATTCATCGCCGGCGCGAGCAGGATCGGCCTGTTGCTGGCGAGCAGGATCGCGCTGGCGAGATCGTCGGCATGGCCGTTCGCCATCTTCGCCATCAGATCGGCGGTGGCGGGCGCGACCACGATCAGGTCGCAGTCGCGCGCGAGGCGGATATGCCCGGCGTCGAATTCGCTCTGGGCGTCGAACAGGTCGGTGTAGCAACGCTCATCAGCCAGCGCGCCGGCGGCGAGCGGGGTGACGAATTGCTGGGCGGCGCGGGTCAGCACGCAGCGGACATGGCAGCCGCGATCCTTCAGCCGCCGGATCAGGTCGAGCGCCTTGTAGGCGGCGATGCCGCCACCGATGATCAGGGTGACGCGGGGCCGACCGTCTGCCGCCGTTCCGGCGCGGCCCGGAGCGGCTGGGAGGGGGCTGGCGGCCAGAGGGGCCGATGCTCCGGACGGAGCGGCGGACGCCTCGGCGGCCTCGCGCAGGATCACCCGGACCTCATCCTCCACCGAACGACCGCTGCGGGCGGCGCGCAGCTTGAGCGCGGTCTTGATGTCGTCGTCGAGCTTGCGGACGGTCAGGCTGGCCATAGCGTTTCCCTGCGGGCAGCCTAGCAAATGATTGCGATGCAATCAAATTTAAATCCAGAATGATTGCATTTGATCAGGCGGACCATAGCAGCGCCAGCAAGGCCAGGGCGATGATCCACAGCGCGGCGCTCTGCCAGCGGCTCTTGCGGGCCTGCTGCTCGCCGAGCGCGGCGACCGTCTGCGGCGCCAGCACGAGGCCGTCGCGGGTCACCGCCTCGAACTGCTCCAGCGCCGCCAGCCCACGCGACGCCATCGCCGGCAGGCCGAGCAGGATGCGGCCGAGATCGCCCGCGCCGCTGGCGGCGGCCTGGATGCGGCCGACCGGGCCGAGATTGCGCTCGATCCATTCGCGTACCACCGGGTCGGCGGTGCTCCAGATATCGAGCTTGGGGTCGAAGGAGCGCGCCACGCCTTCCACCACCACCATGGTCTTCTGCAGCATGATCAGTTCGGGCCGCGTGCGCATGTCGAACAGGCCGGTGACCTCGAGCAGCAAAGTCAAAAGCTTCGCCATCGAGATTTCGTCGGCAGCGCGGTTGTGGATCGGCTCGCCGATGGCGCGGATCGCCTGCGCGAAATTCTCCACCGAATGATGCGCCGGCACGTAGCCGGCCTCGAAATGCACTTCGGCGACGCGGCGATAGTCGCGGGTGATGAAGCCGAGCAGGATCTCGGCGAGGAATTGCCGCTCCTTCATGCCGAGCCGGCCCATGATGCCGAAATCGACCGCGATCAGATGGCCGGCATGATCGACGAACAGATTGCCCGGATGCATGTCGGCATGGAAGAAGCCGTCGCGCAGCGCGTGGCGCAGGAAACTCTGGATCACGTTGCGGCCGAGCGCGGGCAGGTCGATGCCGGCGGCTTCCAGCCGCGCGCGATCGTTCAGCGCGATGCCGTCGATCCATTCCATCGTCAGCACGTTGTGGCTGGTGCGGTCCCAGTCCACTTGCGGCGTGCGGAAGTCGGGATCGTCCCGCGTGTTCTCCGCCATCTCTGACAGAGCGGCGGCTTCCAGCCGCAGGTCCATTTCCATTGCCACCGAGCGCGCCAGCGTCTCGACAATCTCGACGAGGCGCAGCCGTCGCGCTTCGGAGGACAGGCCCTCCATTTTCTGCGCGGCGTAGCGGAAGGCATTGAGGTCTTCGTTGAAGCGCGCGCCGACATGCGGCCGCAGCACTTTCACCGCGACCGGCTTACGAAAGCCATCGGCCTCGATCTCGGCGCGATGCACCTGCGCGATCGAGGCGGCGGCGACGGCTTCACCGAACTGCGCGAAGATCGCGGACAGCGGTTTCTCGAACGCGGTCTCGATCGTCGCGATCGCCTCAGTTTGCGGGAAGGGCGGCAGGCGATCCTGCAGGCTTTCGAGGTCGCGCGCCATCGCAACGCCGACCACGTCGGGGCGGGTGGCGAGAAACTGGCCGAGCTTGACGTAAGTGGGGCCGAGCCGGGTTAGCGCCCGCGACAGCCGCGCGCCGGATTTGGCGTCGCGGCGCTCAATCAGCCGTGCGATGCGGATCGCCGCCTGCGCTGGCGGCGGCAGCGGCGAAGGATCGACCAGTCCGAACACGCCTTCGCGCGCGAACACAAAGCCGGCGCGCGCGAGCCGCAGGATATGGGGCAGCGATGAGATCACAAACGCCAGCCCGAATGCAGTGCGACGATGCCGCCGGATAGGATGTCGTATTTGACGCGGGAGAAGCCGGCGTCGCGGATCATGCCGGCGAAGGTGTCGGGCTTGGGAAAGCGCCGGATCGATTCGACGAGATAGCGGTAGGATTCGGCATCGCCGGTGACGGCCTGTCCGATCCGCGGAATGACGTTGAACGAAAACATATCGTAGAGCTTGTCGAGGCCTGGCACGGTGACGCTGGAAAATTCCAGACAAAGAAAACGCGAGCCGGGCCGCAGCGCCCGGTAGGCTTCCTTCAGCGCCAGCGGAATCCGCGGCACGTTGCGAATGCCGAAAGCGATGGTGTAGGCGTCGAACTCGCTATCGCCGAACGGCAGCGCCTCGGCATTGCCCTCGATGAAGCGGACGCGGTCGTCGAGTTGCTGCGCTTCGGCGCGTTCGCGGCCGACCGCGAGCATGTCGGTGTTGATGTCGCACACCGTGGCCTGGAAATTTGGGCCGGCTGCCTTGGCCGCGCGGAACGAGATGTCGCCGGTGCCGCCGGCGACGTCGAGTAGCGCAAATGGCGCGCTGTCGCGCGGCGGGTTGAGCGCCGTGATCATCACGTCCTTCCAGATCCGGTGCAGGCCGCCCGACATCAGGTCGTTCATCAGGTCGTAGCGCCGGGCCACGCTGTGAAAGACGTCGTTGACCAGCGCCTGCTTGTCGCCCAGGGGCACATCCCTGTAGCCGAAATGGGTCTGTCCGTCGGGGCGTTCCATCTGTCGTCGTCTCTGGAGGGCTTTGTCGCCGGGACCATAGCCTGTCGGGATCAGCCGCGCTACATAACTTGCCTGTGGCCGGCCCGTCATGGATTGATGTCAAGGTTAACGCGCCGCAGGCCCGGATGTTGCGAGAGAGTCCCCATGCCGATCGAATTTGGCCGCGTCATTCCGACCTTGAGGATGTTCGACATCGCCAAGGCGCGGGAGTTCTATCTCGGTTATCTCGGCTTTATCGTCGATTTCGAGCACCGGTTCGAGCCGGAGCTGCCGCTGTTCATGCAGGTGTCCCGCGGCGAAGCCCGGCTCTATCTTAGCGAGCATCATGGCGACGGCACGCCCGGCACCCATGTCACCATCGAGATGCGCGGCGTCGCCGCCTATCACGCCGAGCTCGCGTCGAAGAACTACAATTACATGCGACCCGGTCTTGTGGAGCAACCCTGGGGCGCGACCACGCTGACCGTATACGATCCCTTCTCCAACTGGATTATTTTCAGCGAGTCTTCGCCGAGCTGATTCCACAGGACCTGTCCGATGCCCGAACTGCCAGAGGTTGAAACCGTCCGCCGCGGCCTGCAGCCGGTGATGGAGGGACGGATCATCCGGCAGGTCGAGACACGGCGCGGCGATCTGCGCTTTCCGCTGCAGAAGGATTTTGTCGCCCGGCTGGAAGGGCAGAAGGTGATCGGCCTTGGCCGCCGCGCCAAATATCTGCTCGCTGATCTCGCCTCCGGCGACGTGCTGCTGATGCATTTGGGCATGTCCGGCTCGTTCCGGGTGATGCAGGATCAGAGCGAGCAGACGCCCGGCGAATTTCACTATCCGCGCAGCGAGGATCGCACCCACGACCATGTGGTGTTTCACATGGCGGCCGGTGCGGTGATCTCGTTCAACGATCCACGGCGCTTCGGCTACATGAAGATCGTGCCGCGGCGCGAGCTTGCGATCGAACCGCTGCTGCGCGGGCTCGGTCCCGAGCCGCTCGGCAACGAATTCGATGCCGCGATGCTGGCGGCGGCCTGCGCCGGCAAGAAAACCTCGCTGAAAGCGGCGTTGCTCGACCAGCGTGTGGTGGCGGGGCTCGGCAACATCTATGTCTGCGAGGCGCTGTTTCGTTCGCATCTATCGCCGAAGCGCGAAGCCTCGACGCTCGCCGCACGCAACGGCACGCCGACCGACCATGCCAAACGGCTGGTCGGTTCGATTCACAGCGTGCTCAACGCCGCGATCGAGGCCGGCGGCTCGTCGTTGCGCGATCATCGCCAGACCTCCGGCGAACTGGGTTATTTCCAACATTCGTTTCAGGTCTATGACCGCGAGGGCGAGCCGTGCAGGACGCCGCGCTGCGGCGGCACCGTGAAGCGCTTCACCCAGAACGGCCGTTCGACCTTCTGGTGCCCGAAATGTCAGAAGTGAGGTTGCGGCTATTTCCGCACGCAGATCACGCGCACCATCGCGGTTTTCGCATCCGCTGTACTGCCTGATGTCGTGATCTTGTTGGCCTGCAGAAAGTCGCGCACCAACTTTGCATCGACATAGGATGCCTGGCTCGCCGGTGCTGCCGGGCCTGCGACCTGCGCCGGCCGCAGATGGACGGTGCCGAGAAACTTTCCGTCACTGTCCGTCACCGCCGCGCCGGAGAAGCCGCTGGCGGGTGCGGGCGCGAGCGTATTCTCGGGAGCCTGACCGGCCATCGCAGTGACACTGCTCACCGCATGGCCACCATTCTGCATTTGCGGATCGCTGATGCCGGTGATGGTGACCGAGGGTTTGGCCGGGGCTGCGTCGCCGATCGGCAGAGCCGATAAATCCCTGACGCCATAGATTCGCAGCAGCACGAGATCGTGAATTTCGTCCTGCGCGATCCGGTCCGCATTGCCGAAGCCGGCGATGGTGATGCTGCTGCAGCCATCGACGGCGTGACGGTCGGCGAGGATCGCGCCGTCCGGACTGACCACGATGCCGCTGGAATATTCCACCTTGCTGCGCGGCGGCGGAAAATCCTTTGACGAGGGAAACGGATTGAACGCGCTCGACATCGCTACCGTGACCGGGACCATGGTGCCTTCGGTCGCCTGATCGTACAGGATGGTAAGGATGCGCGCTTCGTTGTTGCCGATCTGGCCGCGAATGTAGAATTTCTTCAGATTTTGCGTGCCGGACAGAACGAAGAAATCCGGCTTCACCACGCTGTATTCGATCTTGCGCGCCGCAGTCTTGCGTTCCTGCTCGGCAACAGCCGCTGTCGTCGTGGTGCCGGCATCCTTGCGCCTGGTGAAGGTGATCTGGATCGTACCGGTGGACGACGACCAGCGCGAGCCGTTCTGGTCGGCGGCGGTGTCCGGCACCAGTTTCGCCGGCAGCCCGATCCGGGCACCGGTGGTCATTTCGGTGACGACCTTCCAGCCGACATTGTGCTGCGCCTTTTTCGCGGTTTCGAGCAGTGCGCCGCGCTCCTGCGGATTGAGCACACCGGTTTCCTTGCCGCCATGGTCCTTCTGGAACGCCTTGATCGCGGCGATCATGCGCTCGCTGACCTCGCCGTTGATCGCGCCGTTGTAGTGACTGGTCCAGGCAAGGTCGGACTGGATCGCCAGCCGGTCGGCCTGCGTCATCGCCTTCGCGGTGTCGGCAGGCGTTTGCAGCTTGGGCCGCGCCGCCGCCGTGCCGTCGGAGCGCACCGACAGCGTCGGCACCGGCTTGGGCTTGACCGTGGAAGCGGGCGAGGTGCCCTGCGCGGCCAGCGGGCCGGAGGCGGCGATCATCGCGGCTCCGGCAGCCACAACGGATAGCAACGGCACTTTCATGATCGATCCCACGCAAGACATCGGGTCAAGCTAACCACACCTGCTGGGTCGGCAAAAGCCGGGCGGAGGTTCATCGTCGCGGCGATGCGAGAACCATGTTGCCGCGCCGCCGCCGATGGCCCATATGTCAGGGCATGCTGACAGGTGAAGAACTCGAGCGCTATGCCCGCCACATCGTGCTGCGCGAAGTCGGCGGCCCCGGACAGGCGGCGCTGAAGGCCGCGCGCGTGCTGGTGATCGGCGCCGGCGGGCTCGGCGCGCCGGTGCTGATGTATCTTGCGGCGGCCGGCGTCGGCACGCTCGGCGTGGTCGATCACGATACGGTCTCGCTGTCGAACCTGCAGCGCCAGATCGTCCATGCCACGCCGGATGTCGGACGGCCGAAGGTCGAGAGCGCGGCGGAGCGGATCAAGGCGCTCAATCCGCATGTCGCGTTCCAGACCCATCATGTGCGGCTTACCGCGGCGAACGCGCTGGAGATGATCGGCGGTTACGACATCGTGGTCGATGGTTCGGACAATTTCACCACGCGCTATCTGGTGTCGGATGCCTGCTATCTGGCGGGCGTGACGCTGGTCGCCGGTGCGCTCGGCGTGTTCGACGCCTCGCTGACCACGATCCGCGCTCATGAGAAGAATGCAGCGGGGGAGTTCAATCCCACCTATCGCTGCCTGTTTCCGGAAGCGCCGCCGCCCGGCACCACGCCGACCTGCGAGGAGGCCGGCGTGCTCGGCGCGCTCGCCGGCGTGCTCGGATCGATGATGGCGCTGGAGACGATCCGCGAGATCGTCGGTTTCGGCGAGAGCCTGGTCGGGCGTCTGGTGATGATCGACGCGCGGGCGATGCGGTTCGAGACGCTGCGCTATGCGCGCGATCCGTCGAATCCACTGAACGGCGACTGTCCCACGATCAGGGATCTCAGCGCACACAAATAGCGCGATATTGTCGGAAGTGACGTGACGCTCGCGACCGCAAGGGTCAGAGCATGCTCGGCAGCACTCGGTCCGGCGGCTTGTGGCCGTCGAGGAAGGTGCGGATGTTGATGATCACCTTCTCGCCCATATCGACACGGCCCTCGATGGTGGCCGAGCCCATATGCGGCAGCAGCACCACCTTGCCGGCCTTGGCGAGGCGCAGCAGTTTCGGATTGACGGCAGGTTCGTGCTCGAACACGTCGAGCGCCGCGCCGGCGATCTCGCCGTCTTCGATCAGCTTGGTCAGCGTGGCCTCGTCGATCACTTCGCCGCGCGCAGTGTTGACGACATAGGCATCCTTGCGGATCAGCTTCAGCCGACGCGCCGAGAGCAGATGGAAGGTGGCCGGCGTGTGCGGGCAGTTGATCGAGATGATGTCCATCCGCGCCAGCATCTGGTCGAGGCTGTCCCAGTAGGTGGCGTTGAGCTCTGCCTCGATCTGGGCGGCGACGGGACGGCGGTTATGATAGTGGATCTGCATGCCGAAGGCCTGGGCACGGCGCGCCAGTGCCTGGCCGATCCGGCCCATGCCGATGATGCCGAGCCGCTTGCCCCCGACGCGGTGGCCGAGCATCCAGGTCGGCGACCAGCCGCTCCAGTCCTTGCCGTCGGTGAGGATCGAGGCACCCTCGATCAGGCGGCGCGGCACCGCGAGGATCAGCGCCATGGTCATGTCGGCGGTGTCCTCGGTCAGCACCTTCGGGGTGTTGGTGACGGTGATGCCGCGCGCGGCGGCGGCGGCGACGTCGAGATTGTCCACGCCGTTGCCGAAATGGGCGATCAGCCGCAGCTTGCTCTCCGGCTGGTTGAGGACCTCCGCGGTGATTTCATCGGTCACGGTCGGCACCAGCACATCGGCGACGCGAACGGCCTCGGCGAGCTGGTGCGGCGTCAGCGGCTTGTCGTCGAGGTTGAGGCGGGTGTCGAACAGTTCGCGCATGCGCGTTTCGGTGCTGTCCGGCAGCTTGCGGGTGACGACGACCAGAGGTTTTTTCTTGACCGACATTGCTCGCTCTTCAGGACGCTTCCGCCGCTTGTTCAGTCCCCATTAACCCGCCTGTTCGAATGTACGATTTCGGAGCCGGCTTCTGTGGCCTGCGGGCACGGGACTTCGGTCCTCTCTAGCAGAAGGCCGGGCCAAGACAAGAACCCAGCGGAACAACCTGGTGGGTCATGTTGACAGCGATGCGGGCACTGGATGGGGCCACATCGGGGTTTCGACCAAAGACGCAAGACCAAGGATGGAACATGGCGGTGCAGGCATATCTCGGGGCGCTTCTTCTGGCCGGAGCGCTGCTCGGCATGGCTGGAACAGACGCGGTGGCGAAGGACGCCACCATCACCAGCGGTTTGCCGGTCCCGCGTTACGTCAGCCTGAAGTCTGACCATGTCAATGTCCGTGCCGGCCCGACCAAGGATCAGGACGTGAGCTGGATCTATACGCGTGCCGGTCTGCCGGTGGAGGTCACTGCGGAATTCGAGAATTGGCGGCGGGTGCGCGATTCCGAAGGCGCCGAGGGCTGGGTTTACCACTCCTTGCTGTCGGGCCGTCGCACGGCTGTCGTCACCATGAAGCACAAGGACGAACTGGCCTCGCTCTACGACCGCCCCGATCCCGAAAGCGCAGTGGCGGCGCGGCTGCAGGCCGGCGTGGTGGCGCAGGTCAAGCGCTGCGGCGGCGGCTGGTGTCGCATTCTTGGCAAGGGCTTCGACGGCTGGATCGAGCAGCAGCGGCTGTGGGGTGTCTATGCCGACGAGGTCGTGAACTGACGCGCGCCAACGCGCGCGTCATTGCGCAAAATCAATCGTGCAAAATCGATTCGACTGAGAACGGCTGAGGCTCAGCGCTTCTTGCGCAGGCGCACGACCATGTCGACGCGGCTGATCTCGTAGCCTTCCGGCACGTCCGGCATCTTCTGCAGCATCAGGTTCTGGTCGGGAATATCGACCAGCTCGTGATTGCCTTCGAGATAGAAGTGATGATGCGTGGTGACGTTGGTGTCGAAATAGGTCTTGGTGCCGTCAACGCTGACCTGACGCAGCAGACCGACCTCGGTGAGCTGGTTCAGCGTGTTGTAGACGGTGGCGAGAGACACCGGGACCTTGGCGAGGGTGGCTTCCTCGTAGAGCATTTCGGCGGTCAGGTGGCGATCACCCTTGCCGAACAGCAGCCAGCCCAGCGCCATGCGCTGCCGGGTCGGACGCAGGCCGACCGACTGCAGCATCTCGTTGACGTCATGCCACGGACAGCCGGTCAGGGTCGGCGGATGATGGGGACGATGGGCGGTATCGCCGACGCCATCCTGGGCATTCCGCGAGTCGAGATGACGCTGATCGGTGGTATCCATCGTGCTCATTTCTGGTCTGATCCGGCCTAACGCAAAACTGGGGTGCCGGGCCAACATCGCCACGACACAACCTCCCGCTGGCGACGGCTCGCAGGATGTCAGACAAATATAGAAAAGGTAGCAAGCAGATGCAAGTTTTTCGCAACTGGCAAATGGCCGGGTTGCGGACGGGGTAAATGCCCTGGCGGGGGCCAGGGCCGGCCGATTCATGGTTAAAAGGCCGGTTTCCGGCGCTTTGACGGCGGAAATCCCTATGTTAGAGGTCGGCCATGGGCTGCGTGATGCGGCAAGAGACATAAGGAATAGGCCGCATGCGCGAACGTCAGAACAGCTACGACTATGAGGAACTGCTGGCCTGCGGCCGCGGCGAGCTGTTCGGGCCGGGCAATGCCCAGTTGCCGCTGCCGCCGATGCTGATGTTCGACCGGATTGTCGAGATCACCGAGAATGGCGGCGAGTTCGGCAAGGGCGTGATCCGGGCCGAACTCGATGTGAAGCCCGACCTCTGGTTTTTCGGCTGTCACTTCAAGGGCGACCCGGTGATGCCGGGCTGTCTCGGCCTCGATGCGCTGTGGCAGATGATCGGCTTCTTCCTCGGCTGGACTGGCGGTGCGGGCCGCGGCCGTGCGCTCGGTCTTGGCGAGCTGAAATTCTCCGGTCAGGTTTTGCCGAACATCACCAAGGTTGCGTACCATATCGATATGAAGCGCGTGATGCGCTCGAAGCTCGTTCTGGGCATTGGCGATGGATGGCTTTCGACCGATGGCGAGATTATCTATCGCGCGAAGGACCTGAAGGTCGGATTATTCCAGCAGGACGCCCCATTGCAGCCCGGAACGTAATGCAAGGCTGATTGCCGGCTGTGTCGCATTCCCATGCGACGCGGGGAGGTCAATAACAATCAACAAGATGAACGAGCAAAGGTGAGGCCATCATGAGGCGGGTTGTGGTTACGGGGATGGGGATCGTCTCGTCCATCGGAAACAACACTCAGGAAGTGCTGGGGAGTCTGTTCGAGGCGCGGTCCGGTATTTCGCGCGCGGAAGATTATGCCAAGCTCGGTTTCCGCTCGCAGGTGCATGGCGCGCCGAGTCTCGATCCGTCCGAGGTGGTCGATCGCCGCGCGATGCGTTTCCTCGCGCAGGGCGCGGCCTGGAATCATGTCGCGATGGAGCAGGCGATTCAGGATTCCGGTCTGGAGCCGTCGGAGGTGTCCAACATTCGCACCGGCATCATCATGGGATCGGGCGGACCGTCCGCGCGCACCATCGTCGAAGCGGCCGACACCACCCGCACCAAGGGTCCCAAGCGCGTCGGCCCGTTCGCCGTGCCGAAGGCGATGTCCTCGACCGCCTCGGCGACGCTCGCGACCTGGTTCAAGATCAAGGGCGTGAACTATTCGATCTCCTCGGCCTGCGCGACCTCGAACCACTGCATCGGCAACGCCTACGAGACCATCCAGTACGGCAAGCAGGACGTGGTGTTCGCCGGCGGCTGCGAGGAGCTCGACTGGTCGCTCTCGGTGCTGTTCGACGCGATGGGCGCGATGTCGTCGAAATACAACGAGACGCCGGCCACAGCCTCGCGCGCCTATGACGTCAATCGCGACGGCTTCGTCATCGCCGGCGGCGCCGGCGTCGTCGTGCTGGAAGAGCTCGAGCATGCCAAGGCGCGCGGCGCGCGGATTTACGGCGAGGTGGTCGGCTACGGCGCGACCTCGGACGGCTATGACATGGTGGCGCCGTCGGGTGAGGGTGCCGAGCGCTGCATGCGCATGGCGCTGTCCACCGTGAAGGGGCCGATCGACTACATCAACCCGCACGCGACCTCGACACCGGCAGGCGATCCGCCGGAAATCAACGCCATCCGCAACGTGTTCGGCGCCGGCGACAAATGCCCGCCGATCTCCGCCACCAAATCGCTGACCGGACATTCGCTCGGCGCGACCGGCGTGCAGGAGGCGATCTATTCGCTGCTCATGATGAACAACGGCTTCATCTGCGAGAGCGCGAACATCCAGGAGCTCGATCCGGTGTTCGCCGACATGCCGATCGTTCGCAAGCGCATCGACAACGCCAAGATCGGCACGGTGCTTTCCAACTCGTTCGGTTTCGGCGGCACCAACGCGACACTGGTGTTCAAGCGGCTGGATGCCTGATTTTCAGCCCGTCCGCCCGGACGGGTTTTTTTATTGCGTAGGACGAACCGATGTCAGGACTGATGCAGGGCAAGCGCGGGCTCATCATGGGCGTCGCCAACGATCACTCGATCGCATGGGGCATCGCCAAGGCGCTCGCGGCGCAGGGCGCGGAGCTGGCCTTCACCTATCAGGGCGAAGCGCTCGGCAAGCGCGTGCGGCCGCTGGCTGAATCGCTCGGCGCCAAGCTGGTTCTGCCTTGCGATGTCGAGGATATCGCCAGCGTCGATGCAACCTTCGATGCGATCAAGCAGGCCTGGGGCAAGATGGATTTTCTTGTCCACGCTATCGGCTTCTCGGACAAGAATGAACTGAAGGGCCGCTACGCCGACACCACGCGCGCGAACTTCTCGCGCACCATGGTGATCTCCTGTTTCTCCTTCACCGAGGTGGCGACGCGCGCAGCGAAGCTGATGTCCGATGGCGGCGCGATGGTGACGCTGACTTTCGGTGGCTCGACGCGGGTGATGCCGAACTACAATGTGATGGGTGTGGCCAAGGCGGCGCTGGAAGCTTCGGTGCGCTATCTCGCCGCCGATTTCGGCCGCGACAAAATTCGCGTCAATTCGATCTCGGCCGGACCGGTGCGAACGCTGGCCGGTGCCGGCATCGGCGACTCGCGCGCGATGTTCGCCTTTCAGCAGAAGCATTCGCCGCTCGGTCGCGGCGTGACGCTGGAGGAGCTGGGCGGCACGGCGGTCTATCTGCTGTCGGATCTGTCGGGCGGCGTCACCGGCGAAACGCATTTCGTCGATTCCGGCTACAATATCATTTCGATGCCGCATCCCGATGCGCTGAAGAGCGACGCAGGATAGCTGTCATTGCCGGGCTGATCCGGCAATTATCCATCCATGAATTTTTTGATAATGCATGCGCGGTTCTTGCCGCGCATGACGATGGCACGGGTCAGCCTGCGGCCAGTTTCATCGCGCGCTGGAATGCGGGCCGCGCGG
The DNA here is from genome assembly GCA_964384815.1 of uncultured Afipia sp. Classification (GTDB taxonomy): domain Bacteria; phylum Pseudomonadota; class Alphaproteobacteria; order Rhizobiales; family Xanthobacteraceae; genus Afipia. Next base: position 40,234 of record CAYLLZ010000009.1, read on the forward strand.
CGCAGGCGTCCAGATAGCGGTCGAAATTCGGCCGCGTCGGCACCATGTTGAACATGCGGATCGCATAGTTGATGCCAGCCCCAATGGCGATGTCGGCGGCGGAGAAGTCATCGCCGAGCAGCCACGGACCCTTGGCGAGCGCCTGATCGAGCACGTCAAACGTCTGCGTTGTGCTGCCCCACGCGGCGCTTGTCGTGGGGATATCGAGCTTGAGATAGGCCTGCAGGATGGCCGGCTCGATGCAGCTCGGCGCGAAGAACAGCCATTGCAGATATTTGGCGCGGCGCGGATCGCTGAGCGGCGGCGCGAGCTTCGCCTGCGGGTAGCGCTCGGCGACATAGGCGCAGATCGCCGCTGACTCTGCGAGACTGGCGTTGCCGTCGACCAGCGCCGGCACCTTGCCCATCGGGTTGATGGCGAGAAACTCCGGTGTCTTCTGCGCGCCGGTCGAGATGTCGGTGAGCACGCGCTCATAAGGCTGGCCGGTTTCCTCCATCAGCCACAGTGTGGTGAAAGCGCGAGAGCGCGGCGACCAGTACAGCTTCATCATGACAGGCTCCGGCAAAGAGAATCAGGGGTGCAGGGAGGGAGAAATTTATTCTGCAGATAGCGTGTGACCAGATTGAATCGATCAAATGTCATGAAAGAAGTGCTCTTTTACCTTCATGCTCACACGCAGCCTGTGCATAGCGCAGGCCGGGCCATGGCGCGACTTTTGGGTTGCTGACATACACTTTCCCCGGGAATCACCGGATCATAAGGAGATCTGATATGTCGTCGCGGGAACTTGGAGCGGAGTTTATCGGAACATTCGGGCTGGTCACGTCGGTGATCGGCGCCGCGCTGTTTTCGGCGCCAAGCGCGGGATTGATCGCGGTGGCGCTGTCGATCGGCGCGGCGGTGCTGGCGCTGGCTTTCGCGCTCGGTCACATCTCGGGCGCGCATTTCAATCCGGCGGTGACGCTGGGTCTGGTCGCGGCGGGCCGCTTCCCGGCCGGTCGCGCTCTGCCCTATATCATCGCGCAGGTGCTGGGCGGCGTCGCGGCTGCCATTATCTTCTACTACGTGCTGTCGGGCGCGCCGGCCGGCAAGTGGAATGACTTCACCGCGGTGTCCAACATCTATGGCGGCCCGGGTCACTTCCCGATGCTGCAGGTGCTGGTGACGGAAGTCGTCATCACCGCGCTGTTCCTGATCGTCATCGTCGGCGCGACCTCGAAGCGCGCTCCGGCGGGCTTTGCGCCGATCGCGATCGGCCTTGCGCTCGCGTTCTTCCATCTCGTCTCGATTCCGGTAAGCAACGCCTCGCTCAATCCGGCGCGCTCCACCGCCACCGCGATCTTCGGCGATGCGCAGGCGCTGCAGACGCTGTGGCTGTTCTGGGTCGCGCCGATTGTCGGCGGCGTGATCGGCGGCCTGATCAGCAAATGGCTGCAGGAAGATTGATCCGCATACGCCGCATCAAGACGTGGCACAAAATAAAAGGGCGGCTCACGGGCCGCCCTTTTTGTTTCGCGCGTGGCGTTCAGAGCGTCAGCGTGCCGGCCTTGGCAGCAGCATAGCGCTCGCCGATCTTCTGCCAGTTCACCACGTTCCACCACGCCTTGAGATAATCGGCGCGGCGGTTCTGGTAGTTCAGATAATAGGCGTGCTCCCACACATCGTTGCCGAGCAGCACGCGCTTGCCATACATCAGCGGCGTGTCCTGGTTCGGCGTCGCCTCGATGGCAAGCTTGCCCTCCTTGGTTACGGTGATGAACACCCAGCCGGAGCCGAACTGGCCGGCGCCTGCGGTGTTGAAGGCCGTCTTCATCTTCTCGAGGCCGCCGAGGTCGCGGTCGATCGCAGCCAGCACCTCGCCTTCCGGCTGGCCACCGTTCGGCGCCATGATCTCCCAGAACATCGTGTGGTTGGCGTGGCCGCCGAGATTGTTGCGGACGCCGACGCGGATGGTGTCGGGCAGGTTCACGAGGTTGGCGAGGATGGTCTCGATCGGCGTCTGGCCAAGCTGCGGCGCGGTTTTCGCGAAATTGTTCATGTTGGCGACATAGGCGCCGTGATGTTTGTCATGGTGGATTTCCATGGTCTTGGCATCGATGTGCGGCTCGAGCGCGTTGGTCGCGTAAGGCAGCGGCGGCAGCTTGAACGGCCCTTCGGCTGCGGGTGTCGGCGCAGCGGGAGGCGTGGCCGGCGCCTGTGCGAGCGTGATGCGGGGCAGTGCGGTCGAGGCGACAAGACCGGCGGCACCCGTAAAGAGGTGGCGGCGGGAAAGGCTGATCATACGAACGTCTCCCTGATTGGTCGTGCGCAACCATCGTTGCGCAGTTTTCGAGGCTACGCCAGCGCTGTACGGGTCGTTTGCAGCATCCCAAACGAAAAGGGGCGGCAAAATGCCGCCCCTTCGCAAAGTTGTGATCGATCGCCTTACTCGGCAGCCGGAGCGTTCTCGGCCTTCTGCTTGGCTTCGAGGTCCTCGCCGGTCTGCTGATCGACGGCTTTCATCGACAGGCGAACCTTGCCGCGATCGTCGAGGCCGAGCAGCTTGACCTTGACCTTGTCGCCTTCCTTCACCACGTCCGAGCTCTTCTGCACGCGGTTGGCAGCGAGCTGGCTGATGTGAACGAGGCCGTCCTTCGGTCCGAAGAAGTTCACGAACGCACCGAACTCCATCACCTTGACCACGGTGCCGTCGTAGATGTGGCCGACCTCCGGCTCGGAGGTGATCGACTTGATCCACTTGATCGCCGCGCGGATCGACTCGCCATTGGCGGAGGCGACCTTCACGGTGCCGTCGTCCTCGATGTTGATCTTGGCGCCGGTCTTTTCGACGATTTCGCGGATGATCTTGCCGCCGGTGCCGATCACGTCGCGGATCTTGTCGGTCGGAATCTGCAGCACCTCGATGCGCGGCGCATGCTCGCCGAGCTCGGCGCGCGCGGCGGTGAGGGCCTTGGCCATCTCGCCGAGAATGTGCATGCGGCCGTCCTTGGCCTGGGTCAGCGCCACCTTCATGATCTCTTCGGTGATGCCGGCGATCTTGATGTCCATCTGCAGCGAGGTGACGCCCTTTTCGGTGCCCGCCACCTTGAAGTCCATGTCGCCGAGATGATCCTCGTCGCCAAGGATGTCGGAGAGCACGGCGTAGCGCTGGTCCTCGAGGATCAGGCCCATCGCGATGCCCGCGGTCGGCCGCTTCAGCGGCACGCCGGCGTCCATCAGAGCCAGCGAGGAGCCGCACACCGTTGCCATCGACGAGGAGCCGTTCGACTCGGTGATCTCCGAGACGACGCGCAGCGTGTACGGAAACTCGTGATGCGCCGGCAGCACCGGATGGATCGCGCGCCAGGCGAGCTTGCCGTGGCCGATCTCGCGGCGGCCCGGGGAGCCGATGCGGCCGGTTTCACCGACCGAGAAGGGCGGGAAGTTGTAGTGCAGCAAGAAGGTTTCCTTGTAGGTGCCCGACAGCGCGTCGATGTACTGCTCGTCCTCGGCGGTGCCGAGCGTGGTGACCACCAGCGCCTGGGTTTCGCCGCGGGTGAACAGCGCCGAGCCGTGGGCGCGCGGCAGCACGCCGACTTCCGCCACGATCGGACGCACGGTCTTGACGTCGCGGCCGTCGATGCGGCGGCCGGTGTCGAGGATGTTCCAGCGGACGATCTTGGCTTCCAGTTCCTTGAACACGCCTGCGACGCGCAGCTTGTCGTATTTCGGCTCCTGCCCCTCGGGGAAGAAGTACGCCATCACCTTGTCCTTGGCGGCGCCGACCGCGTTGTAGCGGTCCTGCTTCACCGGGATCGCATAGGCTGCGCGCAGCTCCTGCTCGATCAGGCCGAGCATGTCCTTTTCGATCGCGGCGTTGTCGATGGTGGTGACTTCGCGCGGCTCCTTGGCGGCCTTCTCGGCGAGATCGATGATCGCTTTGATCACCGGCTGGAAATGACGGTGACCGAACATCACGGCGCCGAGCATCACCTCTTCCGGCAATTCCTTGGCTTCCGACTCGACCATCAGCACGGCGTCGGCGGTGCCGGCGACCACGAGGTCGAGCTGGGTGTCGGTCATCTCGTCAAGGGTCGGATTGAGAATGAACTCGTTGTTGACGAAGGCGACGCGGGCGGCGCCGATCGGGCCCATGAACGGCGCGCCGGACAGCGTCAGCGCCGCGGAGGCGGCGACCATGGCGACGATGTCGGGATCGTTTTCCATGTCGTGCGACAGCGTGGTGACGATCACCTGGGTGTCGCAGCGATAGCCCTTGATGAACAGCGGACGGATCGGACGGTCGATCAGGCGGGAAACCAGCGTTTCCTTCTCGGAGGGACGGCCCTCGCGCTTGAAGTAGCCGCCGGGAATGCGGCCGGCCGCGAACGTCTTTTCCTGGTAGTTCACGGTGAGCGGCAGGAAGTCGATGCCTTCCTTCGGCGTCTTGGCGGAGACGACGGTGGCGATCACCACGGTCTCGCCGTAGCTCGCGATCACCGCGCCGTCGGCCTGGCGCGCGACCTTGCCGGTTTCGAGCTTGAGCGGACGCCCGCCCCAGTCGATCTCAACGGAATGGGTATTGAACATTGTGTCTGTCTTTCATGGTTTCACGAAAGCATGGACGCCGAAAAACAAAAACCATGCGCAAGATTGCGAGACGCTGATCGCGCACCTGTTGCGGCGTCAGCGTCCGGCGATCCTGCCATGGTTTCTGCAATTCGAATGGCGTCCATCCTTTCGATGGTACGGGCATCTGACCCGTCATCGCCCAGAAGCCGGATTGCTGCTGGACACGCCGCGTGAACTCCTCGGGAGGTCACGCGCTGGTAGAGCATGATCAGGATGAAAAAAACAAACGCCGGATCATGCGAAAACGCGCGCAGGATGCGCGCGTGAATTCGTCAGCGGCGGATGTTGTGCTTCTCGAGCAGCGCCTTGTAGCGCGCCTCATCCTTCTTCTTCACATAGTCGAGAAGCGAGCGGCGCGTGGACACGAGCTTCAGAAGGCCGCGGCGCGAATGGTTGTCCTTGCCGTGGGTCTTGAAATGCTCGGTGAGGTTGGCGATGCGCTCCGACAGGATCGCGACCTGAACCTCGGGCGAGCCGGTGTCGCCGGCCTTCTTGGCATTGCTTTTGATGACTTCCGCTTTGCGTTCGGCGGTAATCGACATCGTCACATATCCTTAATTGCGGTCCGGACTGGCAGTCAGCCCGGTGAGGTTGAACACGCGCTTGGGGATGAGTTCGCCATTGCCAAGCTCGGCGAGGGCCAGAAGCCTTCCTCCGACAGTGACATAGACTGTGCCGCTTGAATTGGGCGCATCCCGTCCGCGCAACAAAACCGCCTGACCCCTGTGGAGCCTTGCGGCGTCAGCCCGTGTGACGGCCAGTGCCGGGATGTCGTCCAGCGCGGTCTCAACGGGCAAAAGCGCGTCGGCGAGGCTGCCCTCGCCAGACGCGGCTCTATCGCACAAAGCCTCCAATTCCGCCAGCGGAATCATGTCCGTCTCATCGAACGGGCCGCACTGGGTCCGGCGCAGGGCGCTGATATGGCCGTAGCAGCCGAGCAGGCGGCCCATATCGCGGGCCAGCGCCCGCACATAGGTCCCCTTGCCGCACTCGGCCTCGAATACCGAATGATCGTTATCCGGTTGTTCCGTAAGGATTAATTCGTGAATCTCAACCGGGCGGGGTTGGAGTGCGACGGTCTCGCCGTCGCGGGCGAGGTCATAGGCCCGCTCGCCGGCAATCTTGATCGCGGAATATTGCGGCGGGGTCTGCAAGATGGTCCCGGTGAACTGCGGCAGCAGCGCCCGGATCGCCTCCGGGGTGGGGCGGGCGTCGCTGGTCTGGGTGACGCGGCCCTCGGTGTCGTCGGTATCGCGCTCCTCGCCCCAGCGCACGGTGAAGCGGTAGCGCTTGCGGCCATCCATCACGAACGGCACGGTCTTGGTCGCTTCACCAAGAGCAATGGGCAGGCCGCCGGAGGCGAGGGGATCGAGGGTGCCGGCATGGCCGACGCGTTTGGCGTTGAACAGGCGCTTGAGTACCGCAACGGCCTGGGTCGAGGTCATGCCGACCGGCTTGTCGAGAATGACCCAGCCATGGACGTCGCGGCGCTCACGCTTTTGCTGGCGCTGGCCCTTGTGCTGTTTGCCGCGTGGCTCCGCGTTCTCACTAGAGCGTTGCTCGGAAAAATTATTTTTGCCGGCGTCGGCCGGCTCGCCGGTTTGCAGCGTGTTGACGTGGTCGTGGCCCGTCGCGGTCATGCGTTGTCATCCGAATCGTGGTTGAGATCGCGCTGAACCGCAGGTGTTCGCAATAATTTCTCGATCCGTTCCGCTTCGTCGAATCGTTCGTCGACGCGGAAGCGAAGATCAGGTGCGAATTTCAGGTTAACGCGATGCGCGACCTCGCCGCGCAGGAATTTCTTGTTGCGATCGAGCGCGGCGATGACGATGTCGGTGTCCTGTCCGCCGAGCGGCATCACATAGACAGTCGCGAGCTTGAGGTCCGGCGACATCCGCACTTCGGGCACGGTGATGATGTGACCGGCGAGGGTGTCGTCATGCACGCCGCCTTGTGAAAGAATGTCGGAGACGGCATGGCGCACCAGTTCGCCGACGCGGAGCTGGCGCTGAGAGCCGCCGCCCGGTGCCGATGATGATGGCTTGCCGCGTTGATGACGGGGCATGTTTCGAATCCTGAAAGTTTGTTGGCGTCATGGCCGGATCTGTTCCGGCCATCCACGTCTTTTGTATTGAGTTTCAAGACGTGGATGCCCGCGACAAGCGCGGGCATGACGACGTCCTGTGTTGCTTCAACGCTCCGTGTAAGACTTGGACTTACAGCGAGCGCTGGATGGTCTCCACGCGATAGCACTCGATCACGTCGCCAGGACGCATGTCCTGATAGCTCTCGAACGACATGCCGCATTCCTGGCCGGCGACGACTTCCTTGGCGTCGTCCTTGAAGCGCTTGAGCTGGGCCAGCTTGCCTTCGTGGATCACGACGTTGTCGCGGATCAGGCGCACATTGGCGCCGCGTTCCACGGTGCCGTCGGTGACGCGGCAGCCGGCGATCTTGCCGACCTTCGAGATATTGAACACCTCGAGGATCTCGGCATTGCCGAGCATGGTCTCGCGCAGCGTCGGCGCGAGCAGGCCCGACATCGCCTTCTTCACGTCATCCACGAGGTCGTAGATGATGTTGTAGTAGCGGATCTCGATGCCGTTGCGCTTGGCGAGCGCCGCCGCTTCCTTGTTGGCGCGGACGGAGAAGCCGATGATCGCGGCGTTGAAGCCTTCCGCCAGCGTCACGTCGGATTCCGAGATGCCGCCGACGCCTGCATGCAGGATGCGCGCCCCGACTTCCTCGGTCCCGAGTTTCTCCAGCGAGCCGATAATGGCCTCGAGCGAGCCCTGCACGTCGGCCTTTACGACCAGCGGGAATTCCTTGCGGCCCGCGGTCTTGAGCTGGCTCATCATCTGTTCCAGCGAACCGCGCATGCCGGCGGACATTGCGGCCGACTTCTCGCGCTTCTTGTGCGCGCGATATTCGGTGACCTGACGCGCGCGCGCTTCGTTCTCGACCACCGCGAGGCGGTCGCCGGCTTCCGGCGGACCGTTGAAGCCGAGCACCTCGACTGGCACCGACGGGCCGGCTTCGGTCAGCGTTGCGCCCTGATCGGAGATCAGCGCACGGACGCGGCCCATTTCCGCGCCGGCGACGATGATGTCGCCGACCCGCAGGGTGCCGCGCTGGACCAGCACGGTGGCAACCGGGCCGCGGCCGCGATCGAGCTTGGCTTCGATCACGGTGCCTTCGGCCGGACGATCCGGGTTGGTCTTCAGTTCAAGCAGTTCAGCCTGCAGCGCGATCATCTCGAGCAGCTTGTCGAGGTTGATCTTGTTCTTGGCCGACACTTCGACATCGACGACGTCGCCGCCGAAGGATTCGACCTGCACCTCGTGCTGCAGCAGTTCGGTGCGCACGCGCTCGGGCTTCGCCTCCGGCTTGTCGATCTTGTTGATCGCGACGATGATCGGCACCCGCGCCGCCTTGGCGTGGTTGATCGCCTCGATGGTCTGCGGCATCACGCCGTCATCCGCCGCAACGACCAGCACGACGATATCGGTGACCTTGGCGCCGCGGGCACGCATCGCCGTGAACGCGGCGTGGCCGGGCGTGTCGATGAAGGTGATCTTCTTGCCGCTTTCGGGTGACGTCACCTGATAGGCGCCGATGTGCTGGGTGATGCCGCCGGCTTCGCCCGAGACCACGTTGGCGTGACGCAGCGCGTCGAGCAGCGAGGTCTTGCCGTGGTCGACATGGCCCATCACGGTCACGACCGGCGGCCGCGGCGCGGTGTCAGCGGCGTGATCCTCGGCGACGTCGAACAGGCCTTCTTCCACGTCGCTTGCTGCGACGCGCTTGACGGTGTGACCGAGTTCCTCGGCGATGAGCTGGGCGGTATCGGCATCGACCACGTCGGTGATCTTGTGCATCGCGCCCTGCTTCATCAGCATGCGGATCACGTCCACCGCGCGCTCGGCCATGCGGTTGGCGAGTTCCTGAATGGTGATGGCTTCAGGAATGATCACTTCGCGAATGAGCTTTTCCTTCGGCTCGTTCGACTGATGTCCCTTCATCAGGCGCTGGGTGCGGCGACGGAACGACGCGATCGAACGTTCGCGCACGTCGTCGGCATTGAGCGCAGTCGAAAGAGTGAGACGGCCGCGCTGTTTCGCCGGGCCGGGCTTTGCGGTCGGCTTCGGCGCAACAACAGGGCGCGCAGGGCCACCGCCCGGACGTCGCACCATACGCGGCGCCTCGTCTTCATCAGAGCCGTCAGCGGCAACCGGTGCCGGACGTGCGGGCGCGGCGGCGCGCTCGACCTTCGCCTTGGCCTCTTCGCCGAAACGCTTCTTGGCTTCGCGCTCGGCCTTGGCCTTGGCTTCCTCTTCGGCGCGGTGACGCTCTTCCTCGGCCTTCCTGCGGGCCTCGGCTGCTTCACGCTCCTGCTGTTCCTTGAATTCCTTGGTGTTGCGGCGTGCGGCTTCCGCCTCGGCGGCGCGGCGCTCTTCTTCCTCGCGAATCCGGGCATCGGCCAGCGCGTGGGCGCGTGCGCTCTGCTCGTCTTCGGTCAGGGTCCGCAGCACGACGCCGGAGGGGCGCGCAGGTGCACGAGGAGCAGCAGGCGCGGGACGTCCCGCCGCAGGCTGGGCCGGTGCGGGCGCGGCGGTCTCGACGGCCGGGGCCGGCTCGCCTGCCAGACGGCGCTTGGTTTTCTTCTCCACCACCACCGATTTGGTTCGGCCATGGCTGAAGCTCTGGCGCACCACGCCGGTCTCTGTCCGCGGCTTCAGCGACAGAGTCTTGGTCCCGACGCTCAGCGTCTTGTCGCCAGGGTTCTTGGTATCAGCCATTCAACAGTTCCACTCTCGTTCTGTGCACCTGAAGCTCAGGTGTTCGGGGCGTCCGCCCGCTTGCTGCCCGCGACCGCAGCGGCAGATTGCCGATAGCGGGCAAGCGTTTGACAACGGGTCAGAAAAGTTCGGGTCGCCGGACCTGCAAGCAGGGCAGCATGTATCACATTTGACCGGCCCAGCGCCAAATCCAATTCGTCGCCGGTGAGGGCCTTTATGACCGGAAAATCCGCAGAATCGGCATTTTGACCCCCGGTCCGGGCATGCCAGAGGGCATCGAGCTTGCGGATTCCGTCGGCCGCGCCGTCGCTGGCATGGATCAGGGCCACCGCCTGACCCGCCGCAATGGCGGCTTCCACCTTGGCAAAACCCGTCACCACCTGGCCGGCCTTGCCGACCATGGCCAGCGCCTCGACCGTGCTGCGGACCAGCAAAGCGGCTATGTCGGCGGCAAGGGTGGGTGAGGTTTTCACCCCGCATTTGAAGCCCTTGGCGAACAGGCCACGCTGCGCCGCCTCGGCCACCGCCGCCTGCGACAGCGACACCCACAATCCGCGTCCGGGCAGTTTGCGCTTGATATCCGGCACGACCTCGCCCGCGGGCGAGAGCACGAACCGGATCAGATCATCGACCGGCTTGACCTGCCGCGTGACGACGCACATCCGCTCGGTCCCCGGTTTGGTCCGGGGGCCGCGATCGAGGTCTGCTGGATCGGCGAATGCGAGCATCGAGGGGCATGATCCTTATGCCGGATGGGTTTCGGCCGCTGCCTCGCCCTCGGCGGGCTTGTGCAGGTCGGCCTCGGTGATCCAGCCGGCGACAACGCGCGCCTGCATGATCAAAGTTTCGGCGTCCTCGCGCGAGATGTCGCCCGCATCGAGAATACCCGGCTGCTTGACGGCTTCGCCGTCCTTGCGCTCGGTCCAGCCGACGAGATCGTCAGTGGCGCAACCGGCGAGATCCTCGACGGTCTTGATATCGTTCTCGCCGAACTTCACCAGCATCTTCGAGGTGACGCCGGGCACAGTCTTCAGCGCGTCGTCGACGCCGAGTTCCTTGCGGCGAGCCTCGAACTGGGCCTCGAGCTGTTCGAGATATTCACGCGCGCGGCTCTGCAATTCGTTGGCGGTTTCCTCGTCGAAACCTTCGATGCTCGCGAGTTCCCGCACATCGACCAGCGACAGCTCCTCGACCGAGTTGAAGCCCTCGGAGGCGAGCAACTGGCCCACCACCTCGTCGACATTGAGCGCTTCCATGAAGACGCGGGTCGAGTTCTCGAAGTCGGCCTGGCGGCGCTCCGATTCCTCCTGCTCGGTCAGGATGTCGATATCCCAGCCGGTGAGCTGCGAGGCCAGACGCACGTTCTGGCCGCGACGGCCGATCGCAAGAGACAATTGGGTATCGGGGACCACAACTTCAATACGCTCGCGGTCTTCGTCGATCACCACCTTGGAGACTTCGGCCGGCGCAAGGCCGTTGACCACGAAGGTCGCGATATCGGGCGACCACGGAATGATGTCGATCTTCTCGCCCTGCAGCTCGTTGACCACCGCCTGCACGCGCGAGCCGCGCATGCCGACGCAGGCGCCGACCGGATCGACCGAGGAATCGCGGGAAATCACGCCGATCTTGGCGCGCGAGCCCGGATCGCGGGCCACCGCCTTGATCTCGACGATGCCGTCGTAGATTTCCGGCACTTCCTGCGCGAACAGCTTCGCCATGAACTGGGGATGGGTGCGCGACAGGAAAATCTGCGGGCCGCGGGTCTCGCGCCGCACATCGAAGATATAGGCGCGGACGCGGTCGCCGTTGCGGAACAGTTCGCGCGGCAGCATCTCGTCGCGGCGGATGATGGCTTCGCCACGGCCGAGATCGACGATCACACTGCCGTATTCGACGCGCTTGACCACGCCGTTGACGATCTCGCCGATGCGGTCCTTGAATTCCTGATACTGGCGGTCGCGCTCGGCCTCGCGCACCTTCTGCACGATCACCTGCTTGGCGGACTGCGCTGCGATGCGGCCGTATTCCAGCGGCGGCAGCGTATCGGCGATGGTGTCGCCGACCTGCGCCGTCGGATTGGCGCGCTGCGCGTCCTGCAGCGAGATCTGGTTGGAGGCGTTCTCCACCTGCTCGACCACCAGCATGTGGCGGGTGAGCTGGAGCTGGCCAGTCTTGGGATGGATCTCGGCGTGCACGTCGGTCTCGCTGCCGTAACGGGCGCGGGCTGCCTTGGCGATGGCGTCTTCCATCGCGGCGATCACGATCGAGCGGTCGATCGATTTCTCGCGTGCGACGGCATCGGCGATCTGCAGCAGTTCGAGTCGGTTGGCGCTGACAGCGGCCATGGCTTAGTCTCCTTGGTGAGGATCGTTGTTGGTCGCACGCTTTTTAGCGTCGGCGGCGAGCCGGTGGGCCTTGGTGTTTTGCGGTGCGGATTTGAGTGCCGCCTTGCTCTTGGGTTTGTGGCTCTTTGAAAGATCGCGCTCCGCCCGCGCTTTCTTGGCGTGTTGCGGCGGCGGCGGCAGGACGCCGGCGTTTTCGAGTTGCTCGCGCTCGGCGTCGCGGCCACGGCGCATGGATTCGGCGATCAATTCGTTGGTCAGAACGAGATTAGCACTTGCGATGTCTGCGAGCGGCAAGCTGACATCCGCTTCCTGCGCGCCTTTGTGGTCCTTCGCGTCGTCGCGCGTCACTCGCACGAGGCTACCTTCGATGCCCCGCAGCGTGCCGCGAAACCGCTTGCGGCCCTCGTGCGGCGTGGCCATTTCGATTTTCACGAGATGGCCGGTGTAGCGTTCGAAATCCGATTGCCGCACCAGCGGACGGTCGATGCCGGGCGAGGAAATCTCCAGCCGATAGGCGCGCTCGATCGGATCGGCGATATCCATCACCGGCGACAGCGCCTTTGAGATCGCTTCGCAATCGTCGATCAGCATAGTGCCGTCGGGCCGCTCGGCCATGATCTGCACGGTGCAGCCGGACTCGCCGGAAATCCTGATGCGCACCAGACGATAGCCGAGCCCTTCCAATACGGGCGCTGCGACCGCAGCCACGCGCGCGCCGACACCCTGCTCGACGACCAGGCGCGGTTCGTCCAGCAAGGCGGTGTTATCGGCAGATACGACGTGATCGGTCATGGTAACGGTCAAGATCAGGTCCAATGGTCCGGCAACAAGGCCGGAAGCTGCAGGCGGATTCGGCGCGTCTGTCGCTGGCCTGTGACAGCGCAGGACGTCCGGCCATCTGCTCGTCGTTCGGGCCGGCGCGAACACGGCCGCATTCAAGTAATAAAAAAGAGCGGGTCCCCGGGGGTCCCACTCTCCTACGCGACCGTATGAGAATTGATTTCGCTGCCGATATAGCGGGTCTTGCGAGGTTCGGCAAGGGCGGAGGCCGGTGGCAAGGATGGGAACCCGAACGGCTAACCCTTCCTTCACCAGCGCCAGACTAGCTTACCTTCGCTCCGGGTGGTGAGCGCGGCAGGTCATGGCAACTTTCTCAGTCATCCCGGAACTCGACGATATCGTTAAAAACGGCACTCCCGAGAAGCGGGCGGATGCTGTTGCGCGGATCGCCGGGCTGTTTCTGGAAGGCGCGCCGCATTTTGCTTCCGAGCATGTCGGATTGTTCGACGACATCTTGCTGGGTCTGCTTCCGGCAACCAGCGTCGGCACCCGCGCCGAACTTGCCGGACGGCTGGCGGCGCTGGAGAACGCTCCGCCGAGGCTGATCAACACACTGGCATGGGAAGACGAGATTTCCATCGCCGGACCGGTCCTCACCCATTCGCCGCTGCTCGATGATCTCACGCTGCTCGATATCGCGCGCGCCAAGGGCCAGCCGCATCTGGCGGCGATTTGCGGGCGCGCCTCACTCTCGCCGCTGGTGACTGACGTGATCGTGGGCCGTGGCGATCGCGACGTGGTGCGCATCGTGGCGCGCAATGCTGGCGCGGCCTTCTCGGAAGACGGCTATGCGGGACTGATCAAGCGCGCGACCGATGACGGGATGCTGGCGCTGACGGTCGGTCTGCGTGAAGATATCTCGCCGCTGTCGTTGAAAGAACTTCTGAGCAGGTCGGCTGCGATCGTGCGCCGTCGTCTGTTCGAGACCGCGAAGCCGCAGCGGCGTGTCGCGATCAGCCAGGCGATGAACGAGCTGGCGCCTCATCCGCAGCAGGTGAAACGGGATTTCGCGCCGGCGCAGGCGGCAGTCCTTGCGCTGCATCGCGATGGCAAGCTGAACGAGGCAGTGGTGTTCGAGTTCGCCAAGGCTCACAAATACGAGGAGGCCGTTGCCAGTCTTGCGGTGCTGTCGGGCGTGCGGCTCTCCACCGTCGATCATCTGGTGCTCGGGGACCGGCACGATCCAATTCTCATTCTTGGCCGTGCGGTCGGCTTTGAATGGGCCTGCGTGCGTGCCTTGATCGTGCTGCGGCTTGGACCCGGCAAGACAGCCTCGCCGCCTGATATCGCCGAGGCACGGATCAATTTCGAGCGTTTGTCTTCCGCGACGGCACAGCGCGTTCTCGCCTTCTGGCGGACGCGGGGCAATGTCAGGACGGCCTGACGTTACGGCCGCGGCGTCATCGCGGCGGTGATTTGCGGAAAACCAGATAGCTCGCCTTGCGCCCCTCGCGTGTCGCCTTCGCGCCGTAACGCGTCATGGTGTAACCGCTCCATGGCTTGCGCCAGTCGTCGGCGCGTTCGGCGGTCCAGACGAAATCGGGCGAGCGCAACATGTGGGCAAGCGTCCACGCGGTGTAGTCATCGATATCGCTGACGAAGCGAAACTCGCCATCGTCCGTGAGCACGCGTGACATTGCGGCGACGGTAGTGCCCTGCACGAAACGACGCTTCCAGTGCCGGCGTTTTGGCCATGGGTCGGGATGGATGAGATCGATCCGTGTCAGCGCGCGGGCGGGCAGCCAGGCGAGCAACTCGGCGGCGTCGCCGGCGAACAGGCGGATATTGCCGATGTTGTGCGCCTCGATCTGTGCGAGAATCTTCGCCATGCCGTTGACGTAGGGCTCGCAGCCGATGAAGCCGGTATGTGGATGCGCCAGCGCCTCGGCGACCAGATGCTCGCCGCCGCCAAAACCGATCTCAAGGCGCATGTTTTGGGTCTGAGGCGAAAATAGCGTCGTCGGTGCATCTGGTGCGGATTGATCTAGATCAATTGCGAGATGCGGCAGGAGATGATCGATCAGGTCGGCATGGTGCGCGCGCAGCCGGTGCCCCTTGCGGCGGCCGAAGAACGAGCCGTGCGAATGGGTGATGGCGTCGTCGGCGTGATGGATGCCGGAAACTGTCTTGTCGGAAGCCATGATGTCGATCAAATCCCGCAGCGTTGCGCCTAGCTGTGCCGTCAAACCTGCCGGTTCGCAAGCAGGGCCGTGGTGGAGCGCGTTACTTAAGAGGGAAATAAGAAGCCGTCCGGGTTGCTGTTCTTGTTCGGGTCGCACTGGATGTGGCGCGAGGTGCGGCTGATCAGCTACGGTTTGGACACTTCCCGCGAAGCCATTTGCTCGACCAGATCGACAATGCTGCGCCGGAGCTTGGGATCGGTAATGCGTATGAAAGCGCGTGTGAGCGCCAGCCCTTCGGATGTTGCAAGAAAATCGGAAAGATAGGTCGGGGAAGGCGCCTCGCTCATACCTTCCGGCGGGGTCATGCTGCCGGTGGGACCGCCTTCAAAGAAATACGACACCGGTACCTGCAATACTTTGCCGATCTGCTGCACACGGCTCGCGCCGATCCGGTTGGTGCCTTTTTCGTATTTCTGGATTTGCTGAAAGGTCAGGCCGAGTGCTTCGCCAAGCTTTTCCTGGCTCATGCCGAGCATGATACGTCGCATCCGTACGCGGCTACCGACGTATTTATCGATCGGATTCGGCGTCTTGGCTGACATCTCAAGCCTTCTGTCTACACCCGGCGGATGCTGATCCACGGTCGAAATACGCTGTTTATGACATACTCGTCAAATATCCTGCACGTTCGTTATGACTATTCCAGATCAACGCCCGATGTCATTCACGAGGAGTGATCCCGGTGATATATTTCAAGTAAGTAAGCCCTGAATCCATCGCAGACATGCGAAAACGCCCCCATTTTAAGGGGTGCTGCCGATTCTAGGGATGCTGTCGCATCCGCCGTCGGGTGATCATAAGAATTGAAATCGCCAGCACGATGGCAAGCGGCCAGTCGTTGATGCGTGCGAACACCGGAGAGGGCAGCGCGGTCGGCAGCGGCGAATCCAGCACGCCTTCCTGACCAAGCCGCAATTCGCCGATGAAACGGCCGAGCGGGTCGATCACCGCTGAAATGCCGGTATTGGCGACACGCACGATCGGCAGGCCTTCCTCGATCGCACGCAGCCGTGCCTGCTGCAGATGCTGATACGGCCCGGTGGAAATGCCGAACCAGCCATCGTTGGTCAGATTGACGATCCAACCCGGTCTCTCGCCTGCTGCGACAATCTGGCCGGAGAACGCGACCTCATAGCAGATCAACGGCAGCGCCTTCGGTGCGCCTGGAATTGTCATGACGTCGCGCCGGCTGCCGGGAATGAAGCCGCCGATCACCCTGGTGAGTTGCACGAAGCCGAGTTTTTCCATCACGGACTGGAACGGCAGATATTCGCCGAACGGCACGAGGTGGAGCTTGTCGTAGATCGACAATACGTTGCCGTCGCCGTCGATGGCGTAGATCGAATTGTAGGCACGGCTGGTCTTCACGCCCGCAGGCGCATCGGGCGGGCGGACGGCGCCGGTGATGAGGGTGGTGCCGCGCGGCAGGAAGTTGGCGATCTGCGCCAGCACATCCGGCTCGCGCGCGAGAAAGAACGGAAACGCCGATTCCGGCCAGATCAGGATGGTGCTGTCGCGCACGCCGCTCGATTGCGGTCCGGTGGCGCGGTCGGACAGCGCGAGGTACTTCTCCATCACCTCTTTCTTGGCGCCGTAGTTGAACTTCACATCCTGCTGCAGATTGGGCTGCATCAGCCGCAGCTTCACGCCGGGCACAAACTGCGTGGCGTGTTGCGCAAGGCGCAGTGCGCCATAACCGCCCATGCAAAGCAGCACGGCGAGCGCGGCGGCAAGCGGCAGCCATGGCCGCCGGGTGATGGCGCGATCGTCGATCAACACCGCGGGCGTGGCGAAGATCGCAAGCGTCAGAAAGGTGAGGCCCCAAATGCCAATCAGCGATGCGCTTTGCGCCAGCGCGAGTGGTTCGGTGATGGCGTAACCAAACAGATTCCACGGAAAGCCGGAGAGGATGTGACCGCGCAGCCATTCGCTGACGGTGAGCGCGGTGGCGAAGGACAGGACGCGAAATGCATCGCGAGTCCAGAACAGCCGCGCCAGCGCAAAGCCGAGCGCCATGAACAGCGCGAGCACCGCGGGCAGTCCGGCCACCGCGATCGGCAGCAGCCAGGCGAACGTATCGGCATCGACCAGAAACGCGTAGCCGATCCAGTAGAGTCCCGCGATAAAATAGCCAAAGCCGAACCACCAGCCGGCGATGGCCGCTGCGGGAATGCCGTTGTGCTTGCCGGCCGCGGCGCCGTCGATCAGCCACAACGCAACCGGGAAGGTGATGAACAGCACCGGCCAGATATTGAACGGCGCCATGGCGAGCGCCGACAGCGCGCCGGCCAGACATGCGATCGCGGCGCGTTTCCAGCCCCAGGCGAGGATGACGTTACGGCCGGCCGCAGCCAGGGCGGTGCGTGCGATCATGCGGCGCCCGCGCCGTCATTCGGCCGCGATGGAGATTCACCGGGCGCGGTGCTGGGGGAATCGGGTGTCGTGTCGCGGCGGCGCGGCCGCAGATTGGAGCGATCCTTGCGGATGCCGATGCGCACGCGCTTCACGCGGCGCGGATCGGCGTCGAGCACCTCGATCTCGAAATCGCCGGGACCGGAGATCACTTCGCCGCGCACCGGGAAACGGCCGATCTGGTTGACCAGATAGCCGCCGAGGGTATCGACATCCTCGCCGGCCTCGCCGGTATCGAACGCATCGCCGATCTCCGCCTTGACCTCGTCGAGATGGGCGCGGCCATCGACCAGGAAGGAATTGTCGCTCTGCCGGATCACGGTCGGTGTTTCATCGCTGTCGTGCTCGTCGTCGATCTCGCCGACGATCTGCTCCACGATGTCCTCGATCGAGACGAGTCCATCGGTGCCGCCATACTCGTCCACCACCAGCGCGAGATGGATGCGCGTGGCCTGCATCTGCGCCAGCAGGTCGATCGCGGGCATCGACGGCGGCACGTACAGGAGCTTGCGAATCAGGTCGGCATCCGCCAGCGCCATGCCGAGATCGATCGAGCGCAGATCGAGGCCGGCGGGAAACGGCTTCTTGCGCTTGGCGTTGGTTTCGGGATCGACCCGCGCCTTCGACGCCATGAAGGCGATCAGGTCGCGGATGTGGACCATTCCCACCGGATCGTCGAGGGTGTCGTTGTAGACCACGAGGCGCGAATGCGCGGCGCTCTCGAACAGGCCCATCAGTTCGCCGAGCGAGATGTCGCGCTTGACCGCGACGATATCGGCGCGCGGGACCATCACGTCGGCGATGCGGCGGTCATGCAGCGCGAGAATGTTGCGCAGCATGGTGCGTTCAACGGTAGTGAAGCTGGTCTCCCCTGGCGCAGTGGCGTCGAGCACCACCTGCAGGTCGGCTCGCGCCGAGCCGGCCTTCCAGCCGAACAGCGTGCGCAGCGCGCGCATCAGCCATATTTCCCGCGCGGGCCGCAGCACTTCGCCCTGCTTGACCGGCACCGGCAGGCGGGCGTCGGATGGCTGCGGTTGCGGGGTGTCGGCCGCGGCGCTGTCAGGTTCGGGCGTCACTCAATCCACCTGGTCTGGAGAAGCGTAGGGGTCGGGGATGCCGAGTCGCGAAAGGATATCACGTTCGAGCCCCTCCATGGCCGCCGCTTCGTCATCGGTCATGTGGTCGTAGCCGAGCAGGTGCAGGAAGCCGTGCACGGCCAGATGGCTGAGATGGTCGGCGAACGGCTTGCCTTCGCTTTCCGCCTCCCGTCGCGTGGTCTGGTAGGCGATGGCGATGTCGCCGAGCATATGCGGCGCGTCCGTCCCGGGCGCAGCTTCATCCTGCCAGGCGGCCGGAAACGACAGCACATTGGTCGGCTTGTCGAGGCCGCGCCAGTCGCGGTTCAGGGTGCGCACGCTGTCATCGTCAGTCAGCATGATGGCGACCTCGGACGGCCCATCCGGCAGCTCGACC
Source organism: uncultured Afipia sp. (assembly GCA_964384815.1). Taxonomy (GTDB): domain Bacteria; phylum Pseudomonadota; class Alphaproteobacteria; order Rhizobiales; family Xanthobacteraceae; genus Afipia. The sequence continues at coordinate 58,900 of CAYLLZ010000009.1, forward strand.
ATTGCGGCGGCGGCGGCGATGGCGCGCCGGACAACCGCCTCGGCATCCTGCGCATCCTGCCAGCAGGGCGCGGCGATCAGGATATCGGCTTCGGGAAGGGCGGCAGTCGGCATGGCGGAAATGTCGGTACTCGGCAGGGAGTCTGCAAGACGGATCAGGGCTTGGCCGGCGTCGAACGCTGCGGCGTTCCCTCGTAGGCGGCAACGATGCGTGCGACAAGTTCGTGGCGGATCACGTCTTCGGCGGCGAAGCGGATTTGTGCGATGCCCTCGACGTTCTCGAGCAGCCTGCAGGCCTCGGCAAGACCGGAGGGCTGACCGTTCGGCAGATCGACCTGGCTCGGATCGCCGGTGACGATCATGCGGCTGTTCTCGCCGAGGCGGGTCAGGAACATCTTCATCTGCATCGATGTCGTGTTCTGCGCCTCGTCGAGGATGATTGCGGCATTGGTCAGCGTGCGTCCGCGCATGAAGGCGAGCGGTGCGATCTCGATCTCGCCGCTTTGCAGCGCGCGCTCGACGATGCGCGCATCCATCAGATCGTACAGCGCGTCATAGATCGGTCTTAAGTAAGGATCGACCTTCTCGCGCATGTCGCCGGGCAGGAAGCCGAGCCGCTCGCCGGCCTCGACCGCGGGGCGGGTGAGGATGATGCGATCGACCTCCTTGCGTTCGAACAATTGACACGCCCGCGCCACCGCAAGCCAGGTTTTGCCGGTGCCGGCCGGGCCGACGCCGAACACCAGTTCGTTGCGCTTGAGCGCGCGGATGTAGGAATCCTGCGCCGCAGTGCGCGCGCGCACCGGACGCTTGCGCAGATTGATCTCCTCGAAAGCGGTCTTGGCGGTCCGCGGATCGAAATCGAACAGCGAGCCCTGCGCGAGGATGGCGCGGATCGCGCCCTCGACATCGCCCTGCGCGATCTCGTGCTTGCCGACCGCCTGCTGGTAGAGCATCTCGAGCACGCGCTGCGCGGCGTCACAGCCGTCGCGCGTTCCCGCGATGTTGATGTGGTTGCCGCGCGAATCCGCCACCACGCCGAGCCGCCGTTCGATCAGCGCGAGGTGCTGGCCGTAAGGCCCGATCACCGCCGAGGCGGCGCGGTTGTCGTCGAAGGCAACGACGATCTGGGTTTCGGCTTGCGAAGGAGTGTCTCGGTCAGTCTTGCGGCCGGGAGCGAGGGTTGGCGAATCCGATGCGCTTTTCGGCAAGGGTTCAGGCTCCGGTGGGGAGGGATGACATGGACATGGAATCAGCCGGCGGCGGCGTGTCGGCAAGCGTACCGAGCAGGCTGTAGCGCTCAAGGCTTTCGATCGCGACGGGACGGACCTGTCCGATGATGTCAGGCGAGGCGATCACATGGGCAGGCTGCAAATAGGCGGTGCGGCCGACGATCTGGCCGGGATTGCGTGCGGGCCGTTCGAACAGCACGTCGACCGTGGTGCCGATCGCAGCCACGTTGAAGGCTGCCTGCTGGCTGTCGATCAACTCCTGAAGCCGCGCCAGTCGCTGGTCCATCACCGCAGCCGTGACCATCCCCTCAAGCTCCGCCGCCGGGGTGCCGGGGCGGGGCGAGTACTTGAACGAGTAGGCCGCAGCGTAGCTGATTTGTGCGACGAGCGCGAGGGTCGCCGAAAAGTCTTCCTCGGTCTCCCCCGGAAAACCGACGATGAAATCCGACGAAAATGCGATGTCCTCGCGCGCCTTGCGGAACTTCTCGGCAATGCGAAGGTAGTCGCGTGCGGTATGCTTGCGGTTCATCGCGGCGAGAATCCAGTCCGAACCCGATTGCACCGGCAGATGCACGAACGGCATCACCGCCGGGATGTCGCGATGCGCCTCGATCAGCGCGTCGTCGACATCGCGCGGATGGCTGGTGGAATAGCGCAGCCGCGCAATGCCGGGAATTTCGGCAAGGCGATGCAGCAGACGGCCGAGCGACCATGTCGCGCCGTCTTCGCCTTCGCCGTGATAGGCGTTGACGTTCTGGCCGATCAGCGTGATCTCGCGCACGCCGTTGTCGGCAAGGCGCGTGACATCCTCGAGGATGCGCGCGACCGGACGCGAGACTTCCATGCCGCGCGTATAGGGCACGACGCAGAAGGTACAGAACTTGTCGCAGCCTTCCTGCACGGTGACGAAAGAGGAAATGCCGCGGGCGCGGATCGCCGCGGGCTTGGGTTGCGGCAGCGCCGTGAATTTGTCCTCGATCGGAAATTCGGTCTCGACGGCGCGGCCATTCTGCGCGGCGCGCTGCAGCAGTTGCGGCAGATGGTGGTAGCTCTGCGGGCCGACCACGATATCGACCACCGGCGCGCGGCGGATGATCTCCTCGCCTTCGGCCTGCGCGACACAGCCCGCCACCGCGATGCGTACTTCCTTGCCCTGCTTCGCCGCTTCTTCCTTGGCGAGGCGCAGTCGGCCGAGTTCCGAATAGACCTTCTCGGAGGCTTTCTCACGAATATGGCAGGTGTTGAGGATGACGAGATCGGCGTCTTCGGCGTTCGCGGTCTCGACGAATCCTTCCGGCGCCAGCGTGTCCACCATGCGCTGGGCATCGTAGACGTTCATCTGGCAGCCATAGGATTTAATGTGCAGCTTGCGCGGCGCGGTCATGCGGTCGAGGGTATCCTGATCGGGAGCGAACGAGGGGTCAGATAGACCGGAAACCGTCCCGAATCCAGCGCGCCGGGCGGCAAAAGCCGCTGCGCGGCGCGAAAACTCAGGTTTTGTCCTCGTCGAGCGGAACGCAATACAGTTCCAGACGATGATCGACCAGTTGGAAACCGAGCTTGCGCGCGATCTCGGTCTGCAGTTTCTCGATCGCCTCGGAGGTGAATTCGATCACAGTGCCGTCGCGCAGATTGATGAGATGGTCGTGATGGCTGTCGCGCATCTGCTCGTAGCGGGCGCGACCCTCGCGGAAATCGTGACGTTCGATGATGCCGGCATCCTCGAACAGTTTCACGGTGCGATACACCGTGGAAATCGAAATCTTGTCGTCGATGGCGACACAGCGCCGGTACAGTTCCTCGACATCGGGATGATCGGAGGCTTCGGCCAACACACGTGCAATCACGCGGCGCTGCTCGGTCATCCGCATGCCGGTGGCGGCACAGCGCCGCTCGATGTCCGTTGACGGGGAAGAAGGCACAGGTTTCAGGACTGTCATGATCGCTATTTTGCCATCCGGCGCGGCCTACGACAAGCTGCGCTGCATCACAAGAGCATTCAATTCCCCGCCGCCGGCGTCCTTGTAATAGCGCTCGCGGCGGCCGATTACGCCGAATCCAGCCTTCTCATACAACGCCCGCGCCGGGTGGTTGTTCTCCTCGACCTCAAGGAACACCTGCGCAAGCCCCAGCCCGGCGAGATAGCCCAGATGCGTGCGCAAGAGATCGCGTGACAGGCCGCGGCCGCGATAGCTCTTGTCGATCGCGACCGAAAGAATCTCCGCCTCGTCGGCGGCGATGCGCGAGATGATGAAGCCGACAACCTTGCGGCCGATGCGCAGGCGATGCGCCAGCGTGTTGCGCTCAACCAGCATCTGTTCGAATTCGTTTGCGCTCCAACCGCGATGAAAGGCGCTTTGATGCAGCCGCGACAGTGCCGGCGCATCGCGTAGCGTGGCCGGCTCGACCACAGCCGGCTGGTTTCCAAACAACGCGGTGAGCCGCGCGAGGATGCTCATCGATCAGCTCTGCGGCTGCGTGTCGGCGTGGAAGCCGGATTTCGCGGCCTGCGGCTTGGCGTCGGGTGCGCGCAGATAGAAAGGCCGCGCCGGTGCGGTCTCGGGCTGTGCGGCGGCGCCGACCCAGGCCACCCAGCCGATATCGGGGCCAGGCCGGGTCTCGACCAGGAGAGGAGCTTCCGCATGCTCGGGCCAGCGCGCCGCAAGGATCTGTGCGGCGTTGCCAACAAGACGCGGCGCGCCGAACCGCGCGGCACGCAGCGCATCATCGACCGGCATCACCGCCGGCTTGACCAGCGTGGCGCCATAGCCGGAAAACGTCTGGGTGTAGACTTGATCGTGCCGCGCATCGATCGCGACCACGATCGGCTCCTCGCCGCTGCCATCGACCAGCGGCGCGGCATAGGCGGCCAGCGTGCTGACGCCGACCACCGGTTTGCCGGCGGCGAGCGCAAGGCCCCGCGCGGCGGAGATGCCGACGCGCAGGCCGGTGAAGCTGCCGGGGCCGGTGGTAACGGCGATGCGGTCAAGTTCGGTGAAGGGTAATGCGGCATCCGCCATCACCCGGGCGATCAGCGGCATCAGCGCTTCGGCATGGCCGCGCTTCATCGCCTGGCTTTCGCGCGCCAGAAACTGTTCGCTGCGGGTGTCGAGCACCGCGGCGGCACAGAATTCCAGCGCGGTATCGATGGCAAGGACGAGCATGAGAAGGCCTAGGCGCGGTGACGAGGTGGCGGCACCCTGCCGCGCAAACGACGAAGGGGCAAGCGTTCGTACGCCTGCCCCTTGCAAATTTCGTCGGAAAGCTTGCGAGGCTTACATCGGCCGGACTTCGACCACGTCGGGCACGAAATGCTTCAGCAGGTTCTGGATGCCGTGCTTCAGCGTCGCGGTGGAGGACGGGCAGCCCGAGCATGAGCCTTTCATATCGAGAAAGACGATGCCGTCCTTGAAGCCGCGGAAGGTGATGTCGCCGCCATCCTGCGCCACCGCCGGGCGGACGCGGGTCTCGATCAGATCCTTGATGATGGCGACCGTCTCGCTGTCGGCCTCGTTGAAGAATTCCTCGGCATGCGGGCCGTGATCAGGAGCAGCTCCATCGGCGAGCAGCGGCGCGCCGGACATGTAGTGCTCCATGATCACGCCCAGGATCGCCGGCTTGAGGTGCTGCCAGTCGCTGCCGTCCTTGGTGACGGTGACGAAATCGGAGCCGTAGAACACGCCGGTCACGCCCGGCACCTCGAACAGCTTGGTGGCGAGCGGCGAGCGCGCGGCGCTGTCGCGGTCGGCGAATTCCATGGTGCCGGTGTCGAGCACAGGGCGGCCGGGAATGAACTTCAGCGTGGCAGGATTGGGGGTCGGTTCGGTCTGGATAAACATCGAAATCTCCGGCGCATCGCCGGTTCAAGGCCGGCGCGTTCGGTTAAAGATCACCGTTCCTAACAGATGGCGGCGAAAAAAGCACGATCAAGGGGGCATCTATTCGGTTCGCGGGCTTATCGCCGTGCAGCAATCCGCAACCGGTTCAGGACAGCGCGTCGAGTTCGTCGTCGGTCAGGCTGCCCGGCACCACCACCAGTGGGATCGGGAAGTTTCCGGCGGATTTGGCGAGGCTGGTGATGACCGGTCCGGGGCCTTCGGCGCCGGTGCCGGCTGCGAGCACCAGCATGCAGATGTCGGTGTCCTCGGCAATCACATTGAGAAGCTGGGCATTGGTCTCGCCCTCGCGGATCACCCGCTGCGGCGTGATCGCGGCGACCGCATAGGCCTGACCGGCGGCAAGGTCGAGCGCGGCGTTGGCGCCTTCCTCGGCTTCGGCGCGCATGATGCTGGCGACGCCGAGCCATTGCTGGTTGAGATCGCCGGTCTCGATCACGCGCAGCATCACCACATCGCCGCCGGCGCGGACCGCCCAGCGGCTCGCATAATAGACCGCGCGGGCGCATTCCGGCGTGTCGTCGACCAGCACGAGGCATTTGGGCCGATGACCGGATTCGTAACCGCGCCGCTTGCTGCCCATGCCTGCTCCCGGATCTGATGCGAACCGGCGGCATGCTGCCATGGCGCGCGCGGTTCCGACAAGGCGCGAGGGGACTTGCGAATCGTGGCGATGTGAGGATGCGCGAGGTTATTTCTTGCGGATAAAACCGACGATATCCTTCACCGCATGCATGGTCTCGGCGGCGATGGCGCGCGCGCGATCGGCGCCGTCGACCAGCACCGCATCGACATAGCCGGGGTCCTGCGTCAGGCGTTTCATCTCGGCGCCGATCGGTCCGAGCTTGTCCACCGACAGATCGACCAGCGCCGATTTGAAGCTGGAGAACTGTCCGCCGCCGAAATCGCGCAGCACGTCGGCCTTGCTGCGGCCCGACAGCGCGGCGTAGATGCCGACCAGATTGTCGGCCTCGGGCCGTCCTTCCAGACCTTTTTCTTCGGAGGGTAGCGCTTCGGGATCGGTCTTGGCCTTGCGCACCTTCTGCGCGATGGCGTCGGCATCGTCCGACAGATTGATGCGCGAATAATCCGACGGATCGGACTTCGACATTTTCTTCGAGCCGTCGCGCAGACTCATCACTCGCGTTGCCGGGCCGGTGATCAGCGGCTCAGGCTGCGGGAAGAATTTCTCCTCAAAACCGTGCGTGCGGATCGAGTCGGCAAAGTCGTTGTTGAACTTCTGCGCGATATCGCGGGCGAGCTCGAGATGCTGCTTCTGATCCTCGCCGACCGGCACATGAGTGGCGCGATAGACAAGGATGTCCGCCGCCATCAGGTTCGGATAGGCGTAGAGACCGACCGAGGCGTTCTCGCGATCCTTGCCGGCCTTCTCCTTGAACTGGGTCATGCGGTTGAGCCAGCCGAGACGTGCCACGCAGTTCAGCACCCACGCCAGTTCGGCATGCTCGGCAACCTGGCTCTGGTTGAACACGATATGCTTCTTCGGATCGATGCCGCTGGCGATGAACGCGGCGGTGACCTCGCGGATGCTGCGCGTCAGTTCGGCCGGGTCCTGCCACACCGTGATGGCGTGCAGATCGACCACGCAATAGATGCAGTTGTGGGTGCTCTGCAGCTTGACGAAATTGACGATGGCGCCCAGGTAATTGCCAAGATGCAGATTGCCGGTGGGCTGCACGCCTGAAAACACCCGCTCGATTGCCGCCATCGTTCTTCGTCCTGTGATTGCCTGCCGCGCCGGGCGGCTGTTGCGCCCGTCAATAACGCATCATCCTCAAAAGAGGAAACCGGATTTCGGCAAAGAGAGTGCCGCTGGAGGCGGGTGTGGCCGCAGAGCCGCTCCGGATGGCCGTCATGTCTGGTTGTCGCGGCCGCGCGTTCCGTTCTCGCGCAGGCCGACGATGGCCTCGCCCCAGCTCACCACGCCGAACAGGTCGAGCAGCAGACCGTAGAGCGAGATGCCGGCGGCGACGAAGCCGCCGAGAATGGTGAGGCGGGCGGTGAAACCTGCGCCTTCCATCACCGGCGCCACGAACGTATCCGAGCTCCACAGCATCGCGCCCATGATCGCCGCGCAAGCCGCGATGCGTGGCAGCCGTTTGCGCGCCAGGGCATCGATGGAAAAGCCGAAGGTGGTGGCGCCGCGCCAGCCCAGCACCAGCGCGCCGCACCAGGCGCCAAAAGTAATGCTGGCGGCGACACCGGCGGCGCCGAAGCTGCGTCCGGCCAGAAGGCCGGCGATCACCGCGGCGGCGATCCCGGCGAGAGTGGCCAGCAGCGGCGTTCTGGTGTCCTCGCGGGCGAAAAATGCGGGCGAGAGCACCTTCATCAGCACGTGCGCCGGCAGGCCGAGTGCCAGCACCGACAGCGCCTGAGCGGTGGCGATGGTGTCGTTCGCAGTGAAGGCGCCGTGCTCGAACAGCACGCCGATGGTCGGCTGGCTGAGGAAGATCAGGCCGAGCGTCGCCGGCAGCGCGAGGCCGACGGCGAGTTCGAGACCGCGTGACTCGGCTTGCGCCAGCGCGGCGTGGTCGCCGCTCTGGATGGCGCGGGTCAGTTCCGGCACCAGCACCGTACCCATCGCCACGCCCACCATGCCGAGCGGCAGCTCGATCAAACGGTTGGCGAAATACAGCCATGATACCGCTGAGGGCGAACTCGACGCGATGATCGCGCCGGCGACGATCAGGAATTGCGGGCCGGAATTGGCGAACATGCCCGGAATGCCCTTGCGGAAGAAGGCGCGGGTCTGCGGATCGAACGAGATCCGGATCGGCCGTGCGACGCCATCGCGCCAGGGGCGGCGCTGGATCAGGATCAGCGTCTGCAGGCAGCCGGCGATGCCGACCGTGCCGGCGATCATATAGGCGGAGAACTGCGGTTCGTGCCGCCACACCAAGAGCAGCACCAGCACCGCGATCAGCGTGATGTTGAACAGCACCGGCGAGAATGCGGTGAGCACGAAGCGATGTTCGGCATTGAGCACGCCCATCATCACCGTGACCGGGCCGACAAAGGCGAAATACGGCATCATCAAGCGCGCGTCATCGACCGCGAGCTGCAACGCATCGCGCCCGACAAAGCCCGGCGCGAGCAAAGAGATCACCAGCGGCATCAGCAGTGTCAGCACCAGCGCGATGCCGATCAGGATCACACTGAGACTGCCGAGCACGCGCCCGGCGAAGGCGGCGGCCGCCACTGCGCCCTCGGTCTCGCGCAGCCGCAGATAGCTTGGGATCAGGGCCGCGTTCAGCGTGCCCTCATTGAGCGAGCGGCGGGCGACGTTGATGAACTGGAAGGCGACCAGAAAGGCGTCCGCCACTGCGCCCGCGCCGAGCAGCGCCGCGATCAGCGAGTCGCGCAGAAAGCCCAGCACACGCGAGGTGAGCGTTCCGCAGGACACTGTCAGGATATGGCGGATCATGGAGGTTTTCTGGAAACGTTTCGGGGCTGCCTGCTTGCTGGCGCAGGGTTTGTCGTGATAGGTCGCCGGATCGTTCGATCCCGCATGACATATCAGTTTTTCGCTTCCTCGCCCTCCATCCCGCAGGATTAATCTTAATGACCACCGTTCAATACGACGTGCTCGGAATCGGCAACGCTATTTTCGATATTCTGGTTCAGGCAGACGACGCCTTTCTCGCCGCGCACGGCATGACCAAGGGATCGATGGCGCTGATCGACGAGGCGCGGGCGACGGCGGTGTATCAGGCGATGGGGCCGGCGACCGAAATGTCGGGCGGTTCCGCCGCCAATACCATTGTCGGCGTCGCCGATTTCGGGGCGCGCGCCGCCTATGTCGGCAAGGTCAAGGACGACCAGATCGGCCAGCTTTATAGCCACGATATCCGCGCCGCGAAGGTGGCGTATGCGACGGCGCCGGCCAAAAACGGCCCGGCGACCGGCTGCTCCTACATCCTGGTGACGCCGGATGGTGAGCGCACCATGAACACCTATCTCGGCGCGGCGCAGGACCTGACGCCGGCCGATATCGATCCGCAGCAGATCGCGGCCGCCTCGATCGTCTATCTCGAAGGCTATCTGTGGGACCCGAAGAACGCCAAGGATGCGTTCGTCAAGGCATCGCAGATCGCGCATGACAACAGGCGCACAGTGGCGCTGACGCTGTCGGATGCATTTTGCGTCGGCCGCTACCGCGACGAATTCCTCGGCCTGATGCGCAATAACACGGTGGACGTGATCTTTGCCAACGAAGCCGAGCTTGCTTCGCTCTATCAGACCGAGGATTTCGACGCCGCTCTGGCGCAACTGCGCAAGGATGTTGCGCTCGGCGTGGTGACGCGCAGCGAAAAGGGCTGCGTGGTTGCCGACAAGGCCGGCGTCACCGCGGTGCCGGCGTTTCCGGTTACGAAGGTGACCGATACGACGGGCGCGGGCGACCTGTTTGCTGCCGGCTTTCTGGTCGGCATGGTGCGCGGTGTCGGCCATCACGAATCCGGGCGGCTCGGCGCGCTCGCCGCGGCTGAAGTGATCCAGCATATTGGCGCGCGGCCGCAGACTTCGCTGAAGGCGCTGGCGCAGCAACACGGCCTGCCGGTCTGACGGCGCAGCTATTCCGCGCAGGGGAGGGTCGCGCACAGCGACCTTGCCAATGCGCGGCGGTGTCCCCATATCGTCGCCGATACGCTGAAACCTTTTGTGTTGAACCACATCTGACGATGCGACGACTACACTTGAGTAAAGAGTTTTGAGGATTTTGCGATGATGACGACATGGGGCGAATGGAAGCGTTATCCCAAGGCGGCGCTGGGCGAAGCGCTCGAAGCCCCGATCGGCCCCGGCATCTACGAAGTGCGTAACGCCGTGACCGGCGAACTTTATGCGTTCGGCGCTGTCGACAATCTCGCCGAGACGCTGTCGCGGGTCGGCTGGCCGCCGCGCTCGCTGAAGTCGCTGTTCCTCAAGCGCGATCCGATCCTGCCTGATCTGGAGTATCGCACCTGCGCGACCGGCACCAGGGCGGCAGCGCGGATCGCGGCCGAGCGCATGATCGGACGGCGTGAAGCCTATATGGCCGGTGCGGCCTGAGCCGCGCCGTTTCTCTTTTTCGATAGATTGAACCGTCTCAGGCGGCGCTGGCCGTGCCGCTCTTGAGCCGCTTGCGCACCACCGGTGCGGCCGCCACGATTCCCTTTTCGACAAAGGCTTCGTGATTGCTCTCGATCGCATCGGGCGCGTAGAGATAGTTCACCATCAGTCCGTAGGACTGCCGCAGGCCGTTCTCCGACGTATCGCCGAGAAAATTGAGCCGCTCAAGGCGCGCGCCATTGCCGAGATGGAAGCGCGCCACCGCGTCGGCGACGCGGCCGCGCTTGTCCTTGGCTTCCAGAAAATAATAAGCAGCGGCAGCGAGCAGCACCGGACGGATGCGCTCGGCGATCGTGCTGTCCTCATACCAGCCGGGCTGGTCGAGCAGCGCCAGCGTCTCTTTGTCGACGGCATCGAGCGCAGCGGAATTTTCCGCGGCGCGCTCGCGCTTCAGCCAGTTGGCGAAACCCGGCACCGGCGACAGCGTGACGAAGGTGTGCAGGTCGGGCAACTCGCGTTTGAGTTCCTCCACCACCTGCTTGATCAGGAAATTGCCGAAGGAGATGCCGCCAAGGCCCTTCTGGGTGTTGGAGATCGAATAGAATACGGCGGTGTTGGCCTGCGCGGCTTCGATCGGCACGCGATCCTCCGCCAGCAGAGGCGCAATGCTGCCGGGAATCTCCTTGGTCAACGCGACCTCGACGAAGATCAGCGGCTCATCGATGAGTTGCGGATGGAAGAAGCCGTAGCAGCGCCGGTCGGGCGGCGCGAGCCGGCCGCGCAGATCGTCCCAGTTCTTGATCGCGTGCACCGCCTCGTAGCGGATGATCTTTTCCAGGATGTTGGCCGGCGTGGTCCAGTCGATCCGCTGCAGTACGAGGAAGCCGCGGTTGAACCACGAAGCGAACAGATGGACGAAATCGCTATCCACGGGCTGCAATTGCGGGTGCTCGGCGATGTTGGCGAGCAGCATTTCCCGCATCCGCACCAGGGCTTCGGTGCCGCCGGGCGCGAGGTTAAGGCGACGGATCAGTTCCTGTCGGCGCGGCTCGGCGGCCTCGTGCAGGGCGCTCACCGCCGCGCTGGAAAAGCCTTCCTTCTGCACCCGCGCCATCGCATGCTCGATCTGCTCACGGTCCGGGCCGAACAGGTCGCCGAGCGCGGTGAGGAAGGCGAGCCGCTCGGCCGGCGTGGCGGCGGCATAGCCTGCAAGCAGTGTCTGCGCCAAGGCGACGCCAGTGGCCTCGCCCCGCCGCGACAGCAACGTTTCGCCAAGTTCGATCAGTTCGGCTTCGCTGAGAGCATGGCTCGAGCCATGGGTGATCCCGCGCAACAAATGACGGCCGCGCTCGGTCAGCGTGTTGAGAAGATTGCCAAGGAACTCCGGTGCTCGGTCAAATCCCAATGTCGGCATTGTAGTCCTCGATTGCGGGCGGTGATGGTCTTGCGGAACGAAGGAAGCAGCACATCATTCCGGTAGCGGAATGAATTCGGTTTCTTCGGGCACATGGGCGAAGCGGCCGGTTTTCCAGTCCTGCTTGGCCTGCTCGATACGCTCGCGGCTGGAGGAAACGAAATTCCACCAGATGTAACGCGGTCCTTCCAGTGCGGTGCCGCCAAGAAACATCATGCGTGTCGGCTGCACTGCCTTGACCGTGATGCGGTCGCCGGGGCGGAAGATCAAAAGGCGCGGGCCTTCATAGCGTTCGCCGGCGATTTCGACCTCGCCGTCGACGACGTAGATCGCGCGCTCTTCATGATCGGCATCAAGCGGCGCGCTCATTCCGGCCTCGAGATTGACCTCGACATAGAACCAGTCGGATACGGTTTCGACCGGTGATGATGTGCCGAACGCAGAGCCGGCGATGATGCGGGCGCGGATGCCGTTATCCTGCACGGTTGGTAGGCTCGCGGCATCGTAATGCTGGAACGAGGGCGCGATCTCCTCGCGGCCGGCCGGCAGCGCCACCCAGCTTTGCAGGCCGAGCATTTTCTGGCCGTTCGCACGTTCGACATCCGGCGTGCGCTCGGAATGGGCGATGCCGCGTCCCGCCGTCATCAGGTTCATCGCGCCGGGCCGGATTTCCTGAATGTGACCCTCGCTGTCGCGATGCATGATGCTGCCGTCGAACAGATAGGTGACGGTGGCAAGCCCGATATGCGGATGCGGCCGCACATCCATGCCTTGCCCGGCGATGAACTGCACCGGGCCGAAATGATCGAAAAAGATGAAAGGGCCGACCATCTGCCGCTTGCCGTGCGGGAGCGCGCGGCGGACGGCGAAACCGTCACCGAGCTCGCGGGTACGCGGCACGATGACGAGTTCGAGAGCATCGCAGGTTTGCGGGTCGCCGAGGATCGGATCGTTGGAGGGCATCCAGCTCATGGCACGGCTCCGTCAGTCGCGGTCGATGAAGACTAGCATACATCGATTGTGGTGACGCGCGAATGCGGCCACGACACGGCGGGATGGTTTCAGACTATCGGCTATGTGGTTTTGCGCACGGTCCTGTGCGCCGACACGGCGTGGCTGCACCATCGAGCAGTGTCAGGGCCGACTGAGAAAATGTGACGCCTTGGGCGTCGCGGCATTCGCACAATGCGATGCGGGAATGAAGACGTGAGGGACGGAAGCTCTTCTCTTTCAGGAGAGGCCGATGTCCTTACACGTCGACATTCGCTTCCAGAGAATTGTCCTGGATGAATTCGCGTCGCGGTTCGACCACATCGCCCATCAGCTTGGTGAAGATATCGTCCGCGGCATCGACCTCGCGGATCTTCACCTGCAGCAGCGAGCGGGCGTTGACGTCGAGCGTGGTTTCCCAGAGCTGCTCGGGGTTCATCTCGCCGAGGCCTTTGTAGCGCTGATAGGCGACGCCCTTGCGACCGGCATCGGTCACCGCCTCGAACAGCGTCACGGGCCCGTGGATCGGCGTTTCGCTGTCCTTGCGGCGCAACGTGGCGCTGCGCGGATAGGCTGCCTGCAGGCGTCCGGCATATTCGTCGAGCTTGCGCGCCTCGGCGGAGGAGAGCATCGCGGCATCGATCACCGCGACATCCTTGACGCCGCGCACCGTGCGTTCGAAGAAATAACCCTCGCCCTCGCGGAAGGTGCCAACCCAGCCGCGCTCGACCTCATCGGACAGCGCGTCGAGACGCTTGGCGATGTAGTCGGCGGCGGCGTTCGCGGTCTCGATGTTGCCGACGACGCGCGGGCTGAGCACGCCGGCGATCGCCGCCTGTTCGATCACGCTGCGATTGTAGCGGCTGTGCAGATTGCCCAGCAGGTTGCGGATGGCACGGGCGTCCTCGACCAGCGTCTGCAGGTCGCGGCCGCGGCGTTCCTCGCCGGAGGCCAATCGCAGCACGCAATCGTCGAGGCCGGTCTCGATCAGATAGTCTTCCAGCGCGCGCTCGTCCTTGAGGTACTGCTCGGACTTGCCGCGCGTCACCTTGTAGAGCGGCGGCTGCGCGATATAGAGATGCCCGGCCTCGATCAGCGAGGGCATCTGGCGGAAGAAGAAGGTCAGCAGCAGCGTGCGGATATGGGCGCCGTCGACGTCGGCATCCGTCATCACAATGATCTTGTGATAGCGCAGCTTCGACAGGTCGAAGTCGTCGCGGCCGATGCCGGTGCCGAGCGCGGTGATCAGCGTGCCGATCTGCTCGCTCGACAGCATCTTGTCGAAGCGTGCGCGCTCGACATTGAGGATCTTGCCACGCAGCGGCAGCACCGCCTGGAATTCGCGGTTGCGGCCCTGCTTGGCGGAGCCGCCGGCCGAATCGCCCTCGACAATGAACAGTTCGGACTTCGCCGGGTCGCGCTCCTGGCAGTCGGCGAGCTTGCCGGGCAGGGATGCGACATCGAGCGCGCCCTTGCGGCGGGTGAGATCGCGCGCCTTGCGTGCGGCCTCGCGTGCGGCGGCGGCCTCGATCACCTTGCCGACGATGGTCTTGGCTTCGGTCGGATGCTCTTCGAACCAGGCCGACAGCGCGGCGTTCAGCACGTTCTCGACCACCGGACGGACTTCGGACGAGACCAGCTTGTCCTTGGTCTGCGACGAGAACTTCGGATCCGGCACTTTCACCGACAAGACGGCGGTGAGGCCTTCGCGGCAGTCGTCGCCAGTCAGCGCGACTTTTTCCTTCTTGGCGATGGTTTCGGCATAGCCGGTGACCTGGCGCGTCAGTGCGCCGCGGAAGCCGGCGAGATGGGTACCGCCGTCACGCTGCGGGATGTTGTTGGTGAAGCAGAGCACGTTCTCGTGGTAGCTGTCGTTCCACCACATCGCGACCTCGACGCTGATGCCATTCTGCTCGGCGCGCATCATGATCGGATCGGGCACCACCGCCTTCTTGTTGCGGTCGAGGAAGCGGACGAACGCCTCGACGCCGCCTTCGTAATGCATCGCCTCGCGCCGCTCGACCGCGTGGCGCATGTCGGACAGCACGATGTTGACGCCGGAATTGAGGAAGGCGAGTTCGCGCAGCCGGTGCTCAAGCGTGTCGAAATCGTATTCGACATTGGTGAAGGTTTCGGTCGAGGCGAGAAAGGTCACCTCGGTGCCGCGCTTGCCGCCGGCCTCGCCGACGACGGCGAGCGGCGCCACCGCTTCGCCATGGCGGAATTCGATGTAGTGCTCCCTGCCGCCGCGCCAGACCCGCAATTCGAGCTTGCTCGACAGCGCGTTGACCACCGAGACGCCGACGCCGTGCAGGCCGCCGGAGACCTTGTAGGAGTTCTGGTCGAATTTTCCGCCGGCATGAAGCTGGGTCATGATGACCTCGGCCGCGGAAATGCCTTCACCCTTGTGGATGTCGGTCGGAATGCCGCGGCCGTCGTCGCGCACCGTGACGGAATTGTCCGGATTGAGGATCACCTCGACGCGGGTGGCGTGACCGGCGAGCGCTTCGTCGATCGCGTTGTCGACGACTTCGTAGACCATGTGATGCAGGCCGGAGCCGTCATCGGTGTCGCCGATATACATGCCCGGACGCTTGCGAACGGCGTCGAGGCCCTTCAGCACCCGGATCGATTCCGCGCCATATTCAATGCTGGGAGAGGGCGCGGTTTCGGCGCTCGCTTGCCGGGCTGGTTCAGTCATGAGGTGCCTTCGCGGATGGTCGAATCGAGCCTGCGATATCAGCGGCTTCGATTGTCAATTTGTGCCATGAAAACAAGTAGCCGCATAGCTCAAAGTGAGCGCCGCCAAGCCTTTGAATAAATGGGATTTTTCGCGGGTTTTTCAAGGCCTCGAAAAGGCGTTTTTCGGCTTGTGGAAAAGCGCGATTCGCAGGGCTCCGGAAGGGCTGTGAAAGTGTGCCGTCGGACGCTAGTCGCGACGCGAAATCGCGCCCGCCTCGACCTCGAAAATGTCGGCGCCGGCGCCGATGTCGGCGAAGGCGGCGGGATCGGCGCCGGTCATCCAGACTTGCGCGCCGAGCTGTGTGAGCTCATCGAACAGCGCGCGGCGTCGGCCTGGATCGAGATGCGCCACCACTTCGTCGAGCAGCAGCAGCGGCGTGATGCCGGTCATCTCGGCGACAAGGCTGGCATGGGCGAGCACGAGGCCGATTAGCAGCGCTTTCTGCTCGCCGGTCGAGGCATCCTTCGCCGGCATGTCCTTCGGTGCGTAGACCACATGCAGGTCTGTCAAATGCGGCCCGTTCAGGGTACGGCCTGCCGCAGCGTCGAGTACGCGGCTTTTTTTCAGCACATCGCGATAGCGATCCTCGACGGCGGTGGCCGGCTCCTGCAGCAGCGCGTTCTCCATCCAGCCGTCGAGCGCAATACGCGCCGAAGGAAATGCGGAGCCGGCGCGCTGGCCCAGCATCGCGGCAAGTCGCTGCAGGGTTTCGCCGCGCTGCGCCGCGACGGCGACCGCAAGCTCGGCGGTCTCGCGTTCGATGGCGTCGCACCAATGCGAGTCGAAATTGCGGTCCTCCAGCAGGCGATTGCGCGAGCGCAGCGCTCGCTCCAGCGCCGAAACGCGGCTGGAATGATCCTTGTCGATGGCGAGTACGAGGCGATCGAAGAAACGCCGTCGTTCAGAGGCGGAGCTGGTGAACAGGCCGTCCATCGCCGGCGTCAGCCATACCATGCGCAGATGATCGCCGAATGCGGTGGCCGAAGAGACCGGCTCGCGGTCGATCCGCACGCGGCGGCCGGAGGAGGAGCCCTCGGCACCCGGAATGTCGATGCCGGTACCGAGCGTGGCGAGGCCGAGCGCCCCCTCGATCTCGGCGGACACCGCCCATGAGCCGTCGCCCTGCTGGTTGGCGATGTCCTCGAGCGTGGCACGGCGCAGGCCGCGTCCGGGGGAGAGCAAGGAGATCGCCTCGAGGCAGTTGGTCTTGCCCGCGCCGTTGGGGCCGACCAGCACGACAAGATCGCCGCGCGCGTTCAGGCTTGCGGAGCGATAATTGCGGAAGTTGTTGAGGCCAAGGCGCAGGATGCGGGAGACGGTCATGGCAACTACTCTGTCGTCATGCCCGGCTTTATGCCGGGCATCCACGTCTTTCGAAACCATCCGCAAAGACATGGATGGCCGGGACAAGCCCGGCCATGACGCAATCTAATCAGAGCATAAACAGGCAAAAGAGCTTTACACTCGCATCGGCATCAGCACGTAGAGCGCGCCTTTGGCATCCTTGTCGTGGATCAAGGTCGGCGAGCCCGGATCGGCGAGCTGCAGCACCGCGACCTCGCCTTCGATCTGGGCTGCGATGTCGAGCAGATAGCGCGAGTTGAAGCCGATATCGAGCGGATCGGCGGCGTATTCGACCTCGATCTCCTCGGTGGCGCTGCCGGAATCCGGATTGGTGACTGACAGCACCAGCTTGCCGGGCGACAGCGCGAGCTTTACCGCGCGGCCGCGCTCGCTGGAGATGGTCGAGACGCGGTCCACCGCCGCCTCGAAATCGGCCTTGTCGACCACGAGCTCCTTGTCGTTGTTCTGCGGAATGACGCGGGCATAGTCCGGGAAGGTGCCGTCGATCAGCTTCGAGGTCAGAACCACATTGGCGATGGTGAAGCGGATCTTGCCCTGCGACAATTCGAGGCCGACCTCGGCCTCGTTGTCCTCGATCAGGCGCTGCACCTCGCCGACCGTCTTGCGCGGCACGATCACGCCCGGCATGCCGGCGGCGCCCTTCGGCAGCGCCAGATCGACTTGCGCGAGACGGTGACCATCGGTCGCAACGCCACGCAGCGTCGGCTCCTTCGCGGTGCCGGCCGCGTGCAGATAGATGCCGTTGAGATAATAGCGGGTCTCTTCGGTCGAGATCGCGAACTGCGCGCGATCGATCAGGCGCTTGATGTCGGCGGCCGCGAGCGTGAAGGAATGGGTCATATCGCCGGCGGCGAGATCCGGGAAATCGCTTTCCGGCAGCGTCTGCAGCGTGAAGCGCGAGCGGCCGGCACGGATCGCCAGCACCGAGCGATCGCTATCGCCTTCGAGCACGATCTGCGCGCCATCCGGCAATTTGCGCACGATGTCGTAGAACATATGCGCCGGCACGGTGGTGGCGCCGCCATTGCCGACTTCGGCCGGCAGCGTCTCGGTGACTTCAAGATCGAGATCGGTGGCCTTGAGGCTGAGACGGGCGTTCTCGGCGCGGATCAGGACGTTGCCGAGGATCGGAATGGTGTTGCGGCGTTCGACCACGCGATGGACGTGACCAAGAGACTTCAGGAGCTGCGCCCGCTCGACGGTGACTTTCATGACGCTTTGTCCGATTCCAAACCACTGATCTGCACCCGTCGCCCGCGCGGCCTCCGCTTTCGGGCGGTGTTCCGCGTGCTGCGACATGCGCGATGGAGATGCCGGGGGCGCCTTGCGGCGATCCGGCGGCTGACACCGTCACCGGCCCATAATCGGGGCCGGCAGCGGGGTGCGTAAAGTGGCTTGGATATGGAGCAAGCGCAAGGGCAGCGTGGCGGGCGCCCCCGCTTTCCCCGACGGATTCGCCGGTTACTCCTGAAGCTGCCGCTTGAGCAGTTCGACCTCGTCGGACAGCGCAAGGTCCTTGGCGACCAGCGCCTCGATCTTGCGGACCGCGTGCAGCACCGTGGTGTGGTCGCGGCCGCCGAAGCGCCGGCCGATTTCCGGCAGCGAACGCAGGGTCAGGGTCTTGGCGAGATACATCGCCACCTGGCGCGGCCGTACCACATTGGCGGTACGGCGGGACGAGAGCAGGTCGGAGCGGCTGACATTGTACTGCCGTGCCACGACGCGCTGGATATCCTCGATCTTGACCCGGCGCGGCTCCTGCGGACGGACGAGGTCGCGGACCTCGCGCTCGGCCATTTCCAGCGTCACCGGCTGGGCGTTGAGCTTGCTGTGAGCGAGCAGACGGTTGATCGCGCCTTCAAGGTCGCGGCCGTTATGGGTGATCGCCTTGGCAAGATATTCCAGCACCGGCAGCGGCACATCGAAGCTTGCATGGTGGGCGCGCGCCGCGGCGACGCGCGATTTGAGGATTTCCAATCGGAGTTCTTCGCCGAGCGAGCCCATCTCGACCACAAGGCCGCCGGCAAGACGCGAACGCACCCGGTCGTCGAGGCTTTCCAGATCAGACGGCGGACGATCGGCGGCGATCACCACCTGGCGGCCGGCATCGATCAGCGCATTGAGAGTGTGGCAGAACTCGGCCTGGGTCGATTTGCCCTGCAGGAATTGCAGGTCGTCGATCACCAGCACGTCGATGCCGCGCAGCGCTTCCTTGAAAGCCAGCGCCGTCTGGGTCTTCAGCGCGGCGACGAAGCCGTACATGAATTTTTCCGCGGTCAGATACAGCACCTTGCGCTCGATGCTGGAATTGCCGGCCCAGGTCACGGCCTGCAGCAGATGGGTTTTGCCGAGGCCGACCCCGGCGTGGATATAGAGCGGATTGAACATCACCGGATCGCCGCGGCGCCCTTCGGCGACCTGACGCGCCGCCGCCAGCGCCAGCGTGTTGGAGCGGCCGGAGACGAAGCTTGCGAAGGTCAGGCGCGGATCGAGCGGCGAGCCGCCCAGCGCTTCGTGGCTTGCCGAGACCGGAACGGTCGCAACCGCGCGCGGATCGGCGGCGTGGCTGCGCTCGGTCGGGCGATCTTCGGCTGTCTTGGCATCCTTTGCCGCCGGCGGAGCCGCGCGCACCGGCGTGCGGACGGTGAGGTCGATGCGATGCACCTGCGGCACTTCGGCCTGCCAGCAGCTCAGCACGCGTTCGGCATAGTGGGTCTGGATCCAGCTTTTCAGGAAGCGGGTCGGTACCGACATGTGCACGCTGTCGTCGCTGATCTGTTCAAGGTCCATGCGCGCGAACCAGCTCGAATAAACATCCTCTCCGACGCTGGAGCGAAGTCGCCCCTTCACCCGCGCCCAACGATCCTGTTCCGTGCCTGCCGCGATGGTCATGTTGTCTGTACTTTTCTGGTTGAGTTTCTGGTTTGACATCTGAGTGTCGGTGGAGGTGGCGGATCGCCGCGCGCGATCCGTTCCATTCATGGACGAGCCTGCGTTCGGCGAACCGCGCCGTGCTGCATCGTCACTCTGAAAGGAATGAGGTGCGCGGTTAGCGCGTACTCGGGGGAGGGTAGGAGGTGCAGATCGGAAAGCGCAGGAGGCCCGTCATCAGGAAAGCAACCTCGCTCCGCATGGCAAAACCCGCAGCGTGATCTGTCGCCTGGATGATTGACATAAAATCCCCCTCCTACCGCAGAACCGCCGCGGCAAGCTGTTTCGATTGATCTGTTTCAATTCTTGATGCGGCCTGAACGATTGCCGTTCAGTTCCGCTTTCGCCCGTCCAACCCGTATCGTCCTTCCACTTTCGGCGATGTCCGGAATGGACCGTCTGCGCGCTTCTCTCTTTGAAGTCTGGCGCGGCGGCATCCGAAACCGGATGACGCGGCCTTGAGAGAATTATCAACGCAGGGATCCGATCTCACAAACCGTGTGAGGCTCAATCCGCCATCGCTTGGAAAGCGCCGCTGACGTGCATATCGCCGCTGATCTGCACGCTTGCCCCCGATTTACCGGCCGTTCTGATCGGCAAGTCGCGGGCGTCGCGACGGGTTTAAGAAAGCCACAAGGGCTTTCGTCTCGCAACGCATTTGATTTTGCCGCCATCGCGCCGAATTCAACTTGGGCGCCCTCGCATCTTCGTTCGTGTTCTGAGGCGAAACGACAAGGTTTTGAATCTGTGTATAGATTCGATGAGGGGAGGCAGCGTCATACGGCGCGGTGCGGCCCAAAATAAATTCATAAATTGTTTACGTTTGCAGGCCGCGAAACGGCGTTTTGCAAGTACTGCTCCGCGCTATGTCGATAAGTGATTAGCGTGCCGTTGATTTTTGTGTTCATCGCAACAGGGTAACTTTGCCGTGCGCCAGTCATACCAACCTGTTGCCGGATTGATTTTTTCGAAGGGCCATGCATGGCCCGCGGTTAGTAGGTGAAGGCAACATCGCTCTGTGCTGAAAAGCGCAGCCAGCGATGGAGGTGGCGAAAAATCGCCGAGCGCTTGTTCCAGGATGAGACGATGTTGCGTGACATTGTCGCGCTGCTGGCAAGATATCGTTGCGTGATCGTGCTGGCCGATGAAGCGAGCAGCAAAAAGCCCGGCGCGAAGGCCGGGCTTTGATTCTTGGAACTGCTCTAACGCGTTACTTCGCGAGGCGAGCGATCTGATGCGCGAGGCGCGAGACCTTGCGGCTCGCATTGTTCTTGTGAACGAGGTTGCGCTGCGCCGCCTTCATCAACTGCGGCTCGGCGTTCTTGAACGCCGCCAGCGCCGCCTCGCGATCGCCCTTGGCAATCGCTTCCTCGACGGTGCGCACCGCGCCGCGCATCTGCGTGCGGCGCGACTTGTTGACGATGGTGCGGCGGGCGATCTTGCGCGTCGCCTTCTTAGCGGAAGTGGTATTCGCCATGTGCTCTCGGTCCTTCAGACAGTGGCGCCACCTTACAGGTGTCGCCGGACTGCTTTGATCTGATCGACCGGTTGGCCGATGCGTGGATGATTTGATGTTCCAACAAAGAACAGCGGCGGCCGGATCGCTCCGCCGCCAGTTGGAGGGTCTTATAATGGGGCGGCTCCGGACCGTCAACGACTTCCGGAGTGCCTAAAGGGGGCGGAAAGGGCCGTTTTGGTTGAATTTTGAGGCTTTGGCGGCTATTGCGGCTGAAACGCAAAGGATAACGCATGATCCGCGGGTTTTTCCGCCTGATCGGCCTCTTGCTGCTGGCCGGCGGCTTTATTTTCCTGGTTTATGACGGCGCCCGCTCGATCGCCGACCAGACCTTGCGGCTGACCCGGCTCGGTGACTTCTGGAACGACATCAATCAGGCGAGCCAGGCCTCGTTCCAGCACGCGGTCGAGGGCATTTCCACCACGCTGTGGAGCGGGATCGTCAAGGTGATCCTTAACCAGCCGACCTGGGCGGTGCTCGGCCTCGTCGGCATCGTGCTGCTGCTGGCGTTCCGCCCGGCCAAGCCGCTGATCGGCTACGGCCGCGATTAGGCCCACCACGCTCAGACTTTATCACGCTCTGACTTTTGGCCTGCGACTTCCTATATTCCTTCCACGGATCAAGGGAGACTGCCGATGTTCTTTTCGCGCAAGCCACTGAGCCTGCCGACTGCCGACGAGGCGTTGCCGGGCCGCTCCACCGTTATTCCCACCGCGCGCAGCCACTTCGTCAATGGCCGACTGCTGAAGCCGCCGTTTCCGGACGGCATCGAGACAGCCGTGTTCGCGATGGGCTGTTTCTGGGGAGCAGAACGCAAGTTCTGGCAGCTCGGCGAGGGCATCTATATCACCGCGGCGGGTTATGCGGGCGGCTCGACGCCGAACCCGACCTATGAGGAGACCTGCAGCGGGCTCACCGGCCACACCGAAGTGGTGCTTGTGGCGTTCGATCCCAGGAAGATCTCCTACGAGCAGCTTCTGAAGACGTTCTGGGAAAGTCACGATCCGACCCAGGGCATGCGTCAGGGCAACGATATCGGCACGCAATATCGCTCGGCGATCTACACCACCAGCGAAGCGCAGATGCAGGCCGCGATGGCGTCGAAAGCGGCCTATGGCGCGGCGCTGGCCGCCAAGAGCCTTGGCGAGATCACCACCGAGATCGCCCCGTTGCGCGACTTCTATTATGCCGAGGACTATCACCAGCAGTATCTGGCGAAGAATCCCGCCGGCTATTGCGGCCTCGGCGGTACCGGCGTGTCCTGCCCGGTCGGCATCGGCGCCTGACGGATGACGCGGACGAAACTCGTCCGCCTCGTTACCCTTTATTAACCATAAGTGCGGCACACCAGAGGTTGTCCTTCATGGAGAAGGCAGGGCCCGGAGCGTGTCGTGCGCACATTTCGCTGTTCGCTGATCGCCATTGGCCTCGCGGCTCTTGCCGTGGCGGGCTGCGCCCGTGCGCCCGCGCCGGTCGCGACGCAGCCGCGCACCGATCTTGATGCGCTGGCCTACAGAACTGCGCCGGCAGCCGCTGCCCCGGTCGCTTACAGCTACGCGTCGACCGAAGGGCCGTACCGGCTCGGTGCCGGCGACAAGCTGCGCATTGTGATCTACGGCCAGGAAGGTCTCACCAATACCTATGCGGTCGATGCCGGCGGTGCGATCACCCTGCCGCTGATCGGTGCGGTCAAGGCGCGCGGCATGACGCCGGCCGAGCTCGCCGCCGTGATCACCGCGCGGCTGAAGCAGGGCTATCTGCGCGAGCCTTATGTTGCGGTCGAAATCGAATCCTACCGGCCGTTCTTTATTCTCGGCGAGGTCACCGCGCCCGGCCAGTATCCCTATGTGCCGAACATGACGGTGGAAAGCGCGGTGGCGATTGCCGGCGGATTCACGCCGCGCGCCCAGCGCGGCGAGGTGACGCTGACCCGCAGCGATCGGGACGGACGCTCGGTGCGAGTGAGCGCGCCGCTCGGCACGCTGCTTCAGCCGGGCGACACCGTGCAGGTCGGCGAGCGCTGGTTCTGAGCCGCTTTCGGCGCGTGGACGAGCTTACGGCCGCAGCCAGGGTCGCGACCAGTCGCCCTTCCAGCCGGTGAGCCGGCCTTTGCGGAATTGCAGATAAAGCGGATCGTTGCGGAACAGGAAGCCCTGACCGTTGACGTTGCGGATCACCATGAAGGTCTCGTTGCCGGGCGTGCCCTGCACATAGGCGAGCGGCACGCCGAGCACGCTCGACACGGTGTCGGTATCCATGCCGAAAGCGAGCGGTGTGGTGTTCGACAGCGTGGTGGTGAAGGGACGCGGCTGGCCTTGCGCGCTGAGGGGCAGCGATGCCGCGAGCAGCAGCGCGCCGGCCAGGCTCGCGCAGGTCGAAATCCGTTTCATGACATCATTCATGGATGCGATTGTCGCTGGAATGCCGCGTAAGGCAAGCCCCTGCTGGCGCGCTGGCAGTTGATGGCGCGAATACCGGTATAAGGATCGCGCAGGGGTGCTTCGTCACGCGCCTGCCGCGGCGTGCGCGAAAACCGGCACTAATCCTTGAAATAAAGCGGCCGCAGCGACGTCCATTGCCGTATGACGGTTTCGGGGACAGGCGCCAGGCGCTGCCGCTGCATAATGCGGTTGAGGCCGAGCTTGATGGTCGCGACATCGATAGCGCCCTTGACGCATTGCATGACGATGCCGTGCAAGGCGGCGGGGACGTTGCCGGAGCGGATGCCATCGCGCCAGATTGCTTCCATCGAGGCGCGGCGGCCCGGCAGCATCTTGCTGAGATCGAGGCGAGGCTGGCGATAGCCGAGCAGCACCTCGTCCAGCGCGGCAAAGCGGCTGGTGCGGTAGCTGCGGAGCAACAGGTCCTGATCCTCCGCCTTGGTGAGACCGGGATCGTAGGGATGCGCCCGGAACCACGACGCGCTGGCGCACCATGTCGGATGCGGCAACGGAAAGCCGACATAGGGTCGCCGCACAATGTCGGCGTGTTCGGTCCCGCACGGCAACAGGCCGACCGGCGCGCCCTTCGCGTCAAACACCATCGCGCCGCAGCCGAGTACATCGATGGCAGGATTGTGCCGCAACCGTTCGATCTGGCGGGCGAGGCGCTCGGGAAAGCACAGATCGTCGGAATCCATCCGGGCGATATACGCACCCCTGCAGAGGGCGACGGCCTGATTCAACCGGGCTGCAAGCCCGCGGCCGACCGGCTCGCGGACAAGACGGATGCGGGAATCGCCGAGGCTTTCGACAATCGTCGCGCTTTGATCGGATGAGCCATCGTCGATGACGATCAGCTCCCATTCCTGCAGGGTCTGGCGTTGAATCGAGCGGATGGTGGCATCCACCGTCGCTGCGCTGTTGCGCATCGGCATGATGATGGAGACCAGCGGCGCAGCGCCATCCTGGTTGGGTGTGCTCATCCTGGCTTGCGCGGCCCTCTGCCGTGTGGTTGCGGGGCAGTAACAGTCACAACCCAATCATGAAATCAAGCGTCAAAGCCTGCCGCGACCCGGCGGGCGGATCTCTGGTTCAGGAGCCATGTCCGGCGTCAATCGATCAGGCCTGAGCCATGCGCCTGCAAGCCACGGCGGACCAGCGAAGCCCAACCTTCCTCGGCCGTCTCGGCGAATTCAAACAGCCTGAGGTCTTCGGCGGCGATCACGCCTTCTTCAACGAAAGCATCGAAGTTGACGATCTTGCGCCAGTAGCGCTCGTCGAACATGACGATCGGGATGTGCGGTGCCTTGCGTGTCTGTTGCAGCGTGAGCAACTCGAACAACTCGTCCATGGTGCCGAACCCGCCGGGAAAGATCGCCAGGCCATTGGCGCGCATGGCAAGATGCATCTTGCGCATCGCGAAGTAGTGAAAACGGAAGCTGAGTTCCGGCGTAATGTAGGGGTTGGGTACCTGCTCGTGCGGCAATGTGATGTTGAAGCCGATGCTCGGAGCGCCGACATCGGCTGCGCCGCGATTAGCGGCTTCCATGATGCCGGGGCCTCCGCCGGTGGCAATGACGTTGTCCCGCCATCGGTGTCTCGGGGCGAAAGCGCCGCCGCGCTCGGAGGCAATGCGGCCGAACTCGCGTGCGATCCGATAGATCTCGGAGCGCTTTTGCCACTGCGCGGCCTGCAGCTTTTCCGCTTCGGTCTGTGCGGCCGCTGCCGCAGCTTCGGCCTGCTCCGGCGAAGGAATGCGCGCGCCGCCGAAAACGATGATGGTCGAGCGGATACCCCAGTCGCGCAGCGACAGTTCGGCCTTGCTGTATTCAAGCGCGAAGCGAATAGCCCGCATTTCATCGCGAAGCAGGAATTCGGTGTCTTCGACAGCAAGCAATGTGCTTCGCGAGCCGTTCTTAGTCGTCGTGTCGGTCATGGGATGGCTAGCTCGGATTTTCGCGTTGGCGCGGACGGGGACATCGTTGTTTCCGGATGCGGCGATCGCAAGCCGGCGCCGCAACACTAGTCTGCGTACGCATCGAGCGGAATAGAGATGACGGGCCTCCGGCGGAAGACTTTGAGTTCGCACGCATTTGTCTGACACGAGGCGGTCGGCCGGCCGATGCGAATTCTCACCGTCTGGCGAATCGGCGGTGGGATGCCGCTTGCTCGCTTTGGTGAGCGGGCAGGCTCGGATCGAGCGTTGCGAATTCGACACGGTTGCGGCCGCCGGATTTGGCCTTGTACAGCGCCTGATCGGCGCGCTGGAGAATGTCCTCAAACGTTGCATCTGTGGCGCAGAATGTCGCGGCGCCGCCCGATATCGTGAGAGGGACTTCGTTTGAGCCGACGCGGAAGCGTCCATGTTCGACCGCGGACCGTGCCTCCTCGAGACGTGCCATGCCGTCACCGCGGCTGGTGCGGGGCATCAACAGGGCAAACTCCTCGCCGCCGGTGCGCGCGATCATGCCGAATGTGCCAAGCCGGTCGCGCAGCAGTCCGGCAACATGAACAAGCGCCTGATCGCCGCCCTCATGGCCGAAGGTGTCGTTGATCGACTTGAATTTGTCCATATCGAAGATCGCGACAAACAGATCGGTTCTCTCCTGCTCGGCGATCTGAAAAACGGCTTTGCCGTACCTTGCGAGCGTTCTGCGGTTTGGCAATCCAGTGAGATAGTCCGTCGAAGCCGCGGTTTCCAATTGCCGCTTCAGGTTGTCGGAGCACATCAGAAGGAAGGCCGTCGTGCCGACGACCGGCAACATCGCCATGAAGATCGGCGACAGCAGGTTCAGCCAGTTTACGCCGCTCTCGACAGCGAAGTTGGATCCGACACCCATCACCAGATAGGCGACGAGCCTCGCCGCGGCATAGGACAGAATCAGGATGAAGAGACCGCTCAGAATTCTCCGACTGACCGAGGGATTCTCTTTGGGACTTTTACGCAGCGTGACGACACAGGCGCCCATCAGCCAGATCCAGGCGAGTGAGACGACGATGACGCGGATGCGGAAGTCAGGTGTGACGATGGAGAACCATGCGACCGCGGCGGTCGCGATGACGGCGGGAAGACATTGCCATGCCTTGGGACGAATGCCGTCGAAGCGCTGAACCGCGGCGTAATACGCCGTCAGGCCGAAAGCCATCGGTGCATTTGCGGCAACCAGCATGAGCGGTCGCGGCAGCGGCGCGCCGAATGCAAACGCGGCGCAGCCAATGGCCAGGAGCATCGTTCCGATCTGCCAGTATCTTGACGCCGACCGGAGCGTATCCGGCAGATCGCGCGAGACGACGGCGAGCACGGCGCCATTCGCGAACATCATCAGCGATACGGTTGTAAAGACGGTACTCGCATCCATCACTTCTGGCGGTCTCCCTCGTTCCAGATATCGCCCCGGTTTCCGTCCCCATCATGGATGGCAACGTCTAAACCGGCGGTTCAGTGAATTGATAAACAGTTGCTTATCGCGGTCTGAAAAAGTCGATCGATGCAATCACGGAACCCTACCGAAGCAGCGTCGTCAGTCCGACGCGCCGGTGTGCGCCAAGAGCTTGTGATTGATCATCCATGCGGGCTGGTCGTCGAAGGTGGTCGTGCGCCGCAGCCATCGACGTTATGTAATCAGATGTGATAGCGTATTTAAATCTTCGGCGTCTCGCCGTCCCTTTCCAGCCAGGATAAGTCATCCGTATGGCGCGTCTGATCATTTTGCTTGTGTTGCTTGTTGCCGCGATTCTGTTTGCCCTGACCATCGGCCGTTATCCGCTCACGATCAGCGATATCGTGGCCTTCTTTCAAGCCATGGCGGGCTTCAAGCCGATGGCGCCGGAGCGCTATCAACTGTTGCATAACGTCATCGTGGAAATCCGCCTGCCGCGGATTCTCGGCGCTGCGCTGGTCGGGGCCGCGCTTGCATCATCCGGCGCGGCGTTTCAGGCGGTGTTCCGCAATCCGCTGGTATCGCCGGGAATTCTTGGCGTTCTCGGGGGCGCCAGTTTCGGCGCGGCGCTGGGAATCCTGCTGTTCGGCAACTGGGCGCTGATCCAGCTCTCGGCCTTCGGCATGGGGCTGGTGGCGGTCGGCGTGGGTCTCTTGATCGCTAACCTGTTCGGCCATGCCTCGATGATCATGCTGGTGCTCGGCGGCATGATTTCCGCAGCGCTGTTCACCTCGGCGCTATCGATCGTCAAATATACCGCGGACCCCCAGGAGCAGTTGCCCGCCATCGTGTACTGGCTGATGGGCAGTCTTGGCGGTGTGGACATGACACAGATCCGCTGGGCGATGATTCCGATCCTCGGCGGACTTGTGGTGCTGGCGCTGTTTGGCCGCGCGCTCGATGCGTTGTCGATGGGCGACGACGAGGCGCGTGCGCTCGGCGTGCCGGCGCAACAGGTGCGTTACGGCGTGATCGGCGCTGCGACGCTGGTCTCCGCGCTGTCGGTGTCGCTTGCTGGGATGATCGGATGGGTCGGCCTCGTCGTGCCGCATGTGGTGCGTCTCGCGCTAGGGCCGGGCAATGCGCGGCTGTTGCCGGCCAGTGCCTTTGTCGGCGCGATCTTCCTGATTGCCGCCGACTGCCTGTCACGCAGCATCACGCGTTCGGAGATTCCGATCGGCATTCTCACCGAACTGCTCGGCATTCCCGCCTTCATCATCGTGCTGCGTCGCGCGCGGCAGGGTTGGACATAAAGCAAGGCTGGACATGATGACGGTCGCTTCTTCCTCCGAATGTCTCGACGCGCGCACCGTGCATTTCCGGCGCGGCGCGCGCATCATTCTCGATGACGTCACGATCAGCCTGCGTTCGGGTGAGATCGTCGCGCTGCTCGGCGCCAACGGCGCCGGCAAGAGCACGCTGTTCCGTATCCTGCTTGGCTTTCTCAAGCCGGAGCAGGGCGAAGTCCGGCTTGATGGCGTGCCGCTGAGCGAATTCTCTCGCAGGGCGCTGGCACAGCGCATCGCCTATGTGCCGCAAGCCCATGTCGCGCCTTTTCCCTACAGCGTACGCGATGTGGTGCTGCTGGGACGTCTCGCCGAGACCGGAATCTTCCGTGCGCCGCAAGCGGCCGATCATTATGCGGTCGGCGAGGTGATGGAGCGCCTTGCGATCACGCATCTTGCGGCAAGGCCCTATACCGAGATTTCCGGCGGCGAGCGGCAATTGACTCTGATCGCGCGCGCGCTGGCGCAAGGCGCCAGCATCCTTGTGATGGATGAGCCGATGACGGGTCTCGACTACGGCTATCAGGTTCGCCTGCTGCAGCATCTGGTCGATCTGGCGGGAAGCGGCCACACTGTTTTGTTCAGCACGCACAATCCCGAACACGCGGTGCAGGTCGCGACCCGTATTGCCGTGCTGCGCGACGGCACCATCATGGCCGACGGACCGCCGGCCGAGATCATCACGCCGCCGCTGATTCGCACGCTGTATGGCGTCGCGGTCTCGACCCTGACCAACGCCGAAGGTCAGATGGTGATCGTGCCGGTAATGGAACCCGCATCCTCTGTCGCGATGTGAGCGCTTTTGTCGCATCGGTGCCGGAGCATGCCGCGCATGCCTCGACCGAAGGCGGAGCATCCGTCATTTTTCTCAACCGGAGGTTTTGTCAGCGGCCTGCCGAAGACAGTTGTTTAACCGGACAGGCTCGGCGGCAGACTGGCCTCGCGACGTCACGCCATCACGCGCGAAACTATTGAATATCAAGGCAAGAGTCGTTGCGCGTGCTGCGCGACGTGCCTGGCAGCACGTGATTTAACGCAACGAAATCCATCATTATACCGGTGGCGCTCACATATGGTGTTCAGATCATAATTATCTGCGGTGCACGCCAGAGGTGCACATGTTGGCGGCGGTATTTTGCGCGTTGAATGGAAAATGATTTGTTCGAGCGACGGTAATTCCGCGTCCGTCAAAATCGCATTGCTCCTGCGATGCTTGACGCTGCGAAATCCGTTCCGTATGACCCGTAATGTCATCTAGATATATGACGGTTTGAGTTGTCCGCGTTCGGGAAATTCGAGCCGTCTCCGCCTCTCGATCGGGGCCGTGCGTTTGGCGCGCGAGAGTGATCGAAAACGATCTGCGTCGGATTAAAGGAATCCGCAGGTCGCGTTGGCGGTGGGCGACTGTGCCGGCGGGCACACGACTTTTCACACACATCGGAAAACGAAGCGATGCGTCCGCGCGTCGTTGCGTGGAGTATTGGGGGCGAGAATCGTGAAGGGGACTCTGTTTATCGGCATCCTGCTCGGGAGTGCGTCGTACGGTACGTTGGCTTTGGCGCAGGATACGCGAGAACTTCCGCCGGTGACCATTACCTCAGAGAAGCCGAAAGCCACTCAACGGCAAAACGCTACGCAGAATGCACGCGCACCTCGGCGCGCGACGCGGAGCGCGCGTCAGACTGCGCCGCGGGATCAGCAGCCAGTGTCGCAACCGGCGTCGCAGCCGTTCGGCGGCGATGATTCAGGCCCCAGCGGATTTACCCCGCAGAGCACCGAGGTCGGCCCGCTGAAGCGGCGCGCGCTGCTCGATACGCCCCTGGCGGTCAACGTCCTGGACAAGACCTTCATCGAGAATCGCGGCGCGACCAGCCTGCCGGACCTTCTGAAATATATCCCGTCGGCGCAGATGGAAGCACGCGGCGGTCCCGATGTCGGTCGGCCGCAAACCCGCGGTATGCAGGGCAACGTCGTCTCCAACAGTCACCTCGATGGCATGAACATCGTGGCCACCACCGCCCAGCCGATCGAGATGATCGAGCGCCTGGAGGTGATCAGTGGACTGACCGGCGCGTTCTACGGTCCAGCAAGCCCGGCGGGCATGTTCAATTTCATCCAGAAGCGGCCGACCGATACGTTCTTCAATCGTATCACTGGCAGCTATGTGAACGATGCGACGCTGATGGCCCATGGCGATTTCGGCGGCCGTGTCGGCGAGGACAAGGCGTTCGGTTATCGCATCAACCTGCTCAAGGAAAAGGGTGACGCTTACGTCAAGGGCAGCACGCTCGATCGCGATCTGGTTTCCGGTGCGTTTGACATTCATCTCACCGACAGGACGGTGGTCGAGCTCAATGCCAGCCACTACAACTTCAAGAAGTACGGCTATCCGGGCGGATTCGGTTACGCCAACAACATTCGCCTGCCGGATGCGCCGGACCCCACGCGCGTCGGCTACGGCCAGACGTTTGGCGGGTCTGAACTGGAGACCACGACCTATAGCGGCCGGATCAAGCACGAGTTCAATGACAACTGGAGCTTTACCGCGGGAGTGCTCCAGCAGACCGCCGACCGCATGTTTTCATCTGTCTCCAATACCATGCTCAACAATGCCGGAGATTACAGGGTTTCATGGTCGCCTTCGACCGCGGCGGGCCGCTTTCAGGTGCTCAGCAACACCGCCAATCTGAACGGCACGGTGTTCACCGGCGACGTCAAGCATGAGCTGGTGATCGGAACCACAGGCTACACCTGGGATATCTATTCGGCGACGACACCGTCAGGGAACGCGATCACGATCGGCACGACCAATATTGCCAATCCCATGCAGTGGCCGGCACCGGCAGGACTGGTGCAGGACAACCTGCGCTACAAGTCGTCAAGCAACGGTCAGCAGGTCGCGATCATCGGCGACACCATCACCTTCAATCCCTATTGGTCGGCGATGCTGGTCGGCAGCTATAGCTGGATCGAAACGAAAAACTACGACAAGACCGGCGCGCTCCAGCCCAACGGTTATCAGGCGGAGGGCTTCAGCCCGACTGCGGCGATCATGTTCAAGCCGGTGTCGAACGTCACGACCTATGTCGCCTATGCCAACAGTCTCGAACAGGGCCCCACCGTTCCGGACAACCAGGGCTGGGCGAATGCAGGGCAAACTCTCGCGCCCTATCGCAGCAAGCAGCTCGAAGGCGGCATCAAGGCAAATTTCGGCAAGGTCAACGCGACTTTCGCGATATTCCAGATCGAACGCCCATTCGCCTATGGCGATACGGACAATGTCTACAAGATACAGGGCCTGCAGCAGAACAAGGGCATCGAGCTTGGTCTCTATGGCGAAGTGTTCCGCAATTTCAACGTCTATGGCGGCCTGACGCTGCTCGATCCTCGCCTGAAGGACACCGGCGTTGCGGCCACCAGCAACACCAAGGTCGTCGGCGTCCCCGATACGCAGGCAAACCTCTTGATGGAATATTTCTTCGAGCGGTTTCCCGGCCTCGTTTTCAGCGCCAACGTGCACTACACCGGCGATCGCGCCGGCAACAACATCAACACGTTCATGGTGAAAGGTTTCACCACCCTCGATCTTGGCGTGCGCTACACCATGGTGCTGCCGGACAAGAACACCGCGACGTTCCGCGTGTTCGCCAACAATGTCACCGACGAACGTTACTGGCTGTCCATCTTCCCCGGCAGCATCAACGGCGTGCCCGGGTCGAACACCGCCTTCCTCGGTGCGCCGCGCGAGGTTCGGGTGTCGGCTTCGGTGACGTTCTGAGCGGGACGATGGCAGGTCTGATCGACTGGGATCTGCTCGATGCCCTGTCCACACCGCCGGCAATGTCGCAGCCGGCGATGTGGGATGCATTCGCCGGCCGATATAACGGTTATGCCGCGCTGCAGGCGGATTACACCCGCCTGCAGATTGCCGCGATGAAGATCAGCCCGGACGACACGGTCGTCGATGTCGGCGCCGGGCCTGGGCGCATCACCCTGCAGGCAGCGGAGAAAGCGCGGCAGGTCACCGCGATCGACGTCTCGCGCGGCATGCTGGATCATCTCGAGGCGAATGTTGCCGCGCGCGGTCTGCGCAACGTGCGGGCGCTTCATCTGCCATGGGCTGAGGTCGTGCCGGGAGGCAACGTGCCATTGCACGACATCGTAGTGGCGTCGCGTTCGCCGGCGATGCGCGATCTGAAAAAGCTCGATGCGCTGGCGCGCAAATATGTATTCGTGATGACGTTCTGCGGGCCGAGCCTCAAGAACTTCCACGATACGCTGATGGCAGGCATCGAGCCGGACCCGCCACGCGGCGGCTATCGACCGGCGATGGCAGGCCATGCGCTCACGTTCAATCGCCTCGTGGATATGGGCATCGAAGCCAATGTCGGCTATCTGCCGGACGGCTTTTCGGCAAGCTGGCGCGGCTGGGATGACCTCATCGCTCATTTTAGCTGGCTTGCCATCCCGCCTGATCGGATCAATCGCTTTGCGGACAACATCGCGCCCTATCTAACGCAGGACGAAGCCGGACTCCATTTGCGGATGGAAACACGCACCGTGGTGCTGTGGTGGAAAAAAGATCCTCGCCTGCCGGACGCCGGACCATCGGTGATCCAGGTCTGATCGCAGCAGGAGAATTATCAATGCGCATCCGGAATCTTCTGCTTGGCCTGTTTGGGCTATGCGCGCTTGCCATGGCGCCGCTCGCGGCAGGCGCCGATGCGCCGCGGCGCGAGGTCGTTTATTACGGCGATCGTCATCTTAGCCTGCCGCAGACCGTGACGCGGGTGGCCACATCGTGGGAAGCGCAGAATTCGATCATCGCCATGCTCGGCTACGGCGACAAGATCGTTGCCACCACGCGCATCGTCAGATCGATGCCGGTGTTTCGCAAATTCGTTCCGAGCATCGCCAACGCCTCGCTGGCGGGAACGGGAGGCTCTGCGGGCGTCAATGTCGAGGAGATGATGGCGCTGCGGCCGGATATCCTGTTCGTGACAGACATGCTCCCCCCTGCGAAGAAGGAGCAACTGGCTCAGGCAGGGATCGCTGTTGCCGCCTTCCGCGCCAATTCGATCGATGCCATCGTTGAGCGCACGCTGGTCACCGGCGAGATTTTCGGCGGCGAGGCGCTCGACATTGCCCGCCGCTATGCGGCTTACTTCGAGAACAACCGCCGCCGCGTGCGCGAGCGGCTGGAGAAAGTCCCGCCCGGCGCGCGATTGAAAGTGTATCTTGCTTCCGGCGCGCCGCTGTCCACCTCGGGACGCCCTTCGCTCAATCAGGACTGGATGGATCTTGGCGGAGCGCGCAACGTCGCGGAGAACTGGTTTGAAGGCCGGCCGAACGCCTCCGGCACGGCGATTCTGGAAAACATCGTCGCCAGCGATCCGGACGTGATCATCGCCATGCGGGCGCGCGATGTCGAAACCATGCGCAACAGTCCGCAATGGTCCATGATCAAGGCCGTGCGCGAGGGGCGCGTTTACGTCAATCCGCGCGGCCTGTTCTGGTGGTGTCGCGAGACCTCGGAGGAGGCGCTGCAGTTCTTGTGGCTGACGAAGCTGCTCTATCCCGACGCTTTTGCGGATATCGACATGGTGGCGGAAACCCGCGACTTCTACCGCGATTTCTACCGCATCAATCTGTCGGATGACGAGATCAGGGACTTTCTGTCACCGGCAGACTGAACGGGCAAAGGATCACCCTGACCGATCTTGCCGACAACGCTTTCGTGCGGTTATTCAGCCCTCTTCTGACGGCTTTACCGACGCGATGAGCGTATTCGCCTTGGGGGACTTGAGGGGATCGCTATCACATTTGCCGCAGATCTACTGCTTCCGTTTGCCCTTGAAAATCAAGGTTATCTGGGAAGAGCAGGTTAGACAAATTGTTTGATTCGATGACGCGGGCATGCCGGGACCATAAGGGGAAGTCCGTTCCCCTGTCGATCTGGTTCCCGACATCAACCAAACACGTTTCACATGCCAGTGGAGGGACTACCCGCTAACCGCCTTCGCCACCCGGAAGCTGATGTATGAGTCCTTTCTCCATGCCGGGAGCGTCCTCTTTCCTTTGTTGATCTGGCGTCTGGCTCTTCTGGTTGCTCTGGTCGGGCAGGTCGGTCTGCTGACCTGGCTTCGGGGGCGGGTTCTGGCCAGCGCCTAGTTTGTTGCCCTGTTGCTTTTGGTCGGGCTTACCTTGGCCTTTTTGATTGTAGTTCGACATGTGATCTCCGTTGGTCCACTTAGGCCAATGAGATGAAAGTGCTTATGTTCCGCGCCCGACGGGTTATCAGACAACTCACCGCAGGGGCTTGCCCGGCGCTTTACGGCGTCGGGCTCTTTGTCCGTTCAGGGCCTGAAGCCGCACTCCACTCAGTACTTGAATTCGGGAAGTGCCTTTAACTGATCTTTCGTAACGTTCAGTACGGCGCGATCGGGATACCACTCCTTCGTGTTATCCGAAGTCTGGCCGGCCGTTGTCTTGCCAGCCTTGTTGGCAAACTTGAGACTGTTCATGGCGATGAGCACGTAGTGCGTTCCCATGCCAAGGAAGCCGCCGGCCTCGATGACGACGCCCTTCACCTGACCTTGTGAATTGACGATCACATCGGAAATCGCGCCGACCTTCTCGTTTGCCTCGTTGTAGACGTTCACGCCCGACATTTTGGATGCGCTCCAATCGCCGGCCGCGGCAATAGGGGCGGCTGCCTGCGAGGGTGTATTTGCCGGCGTCTGCGCAAATGATGCCGTAGAGATCATGAGCAGCGCGGCTGCTGTGGCGATTGTTTTCAAGGAAGTCTCCATTGCTTGGGCCTTGAAAACATCAGCTTGGGAATTTCGTTCCTATGTCGGAGACACAACACAGGAACGACTCTGCTGTCATCTTGTTAGGACTGCACCCAAGAGGAGGTGCATTACGATGGATTGGAATCGAGTTGAAGGAAACTGGAAGCAACTCAAGGGCAACATCAAGGAGCAGTGGGGCAAACTCACTGATGACGATCTTGATGTGATCAACGGCAAGCGCGATCAGCTCGAAGGCAAGATCCAGGAGCGTTACGGCTACCAAAAGGATCAGGCTAAGAAGGAGATCGACGACTGGTATGGTCGGCAGACCTGGTGACGAAGTAACCCTCGCTTCGGCGGGGGTTACTCCTTTCTCGGTGGGTGTGTGGTTTCAGATGTCTAGAAGGCCCTGCCTCTGACCTGAATTTCAAACAGAGTATTTGCAAACTCATCAGTCACTTCCATGCGCCAGCCGCGGCTTAGATCCCGGTCTAGCTCGCTTACGAGTTCGCATGAGGAAAGAACCGCCGATTCCCATGCGGCGTTTTTATCTGGCAATTCCGTTCCGATGAGATCCGGTACCGTTGCTCCAGATATGACATTGAAGAAATAGCGGGGCATCGCATCACTCCTGTTATCATGACAGAAATTGCGATTGATCTTGCTCGTTCCCCTAAATATCTCGGCTCGCGATATGTCTGGATTTAGACATTCCGGAGAGCGTTAGACGTCATCACGTCCCCCTCAGCGCCGCCCGGCCCGAACCAACACTGTTGCTGCCAGCAAGATCGTCACTCCCGCAATCCCTGCGCAGATCAAGCCAGCGGGCGTGACGCGAGCCGTACCCTTCAGGCTGATGTTCTTCCCAATCCGAAGATCGAATCCAGTTCGCATCTCTTCAGGATGGGTGGGGGGAGATTCTGGAAGATCGGTCATGCTGGTTTCTCGGCATTCTAGATTTTGTAATGCTTAAACCGAGTGGCAGGACTCGTCACAGGAGACGCTGTGAATGCTCGACATAGGGACCGACGGGGACTTGCGCTTACCTATTGCTTCCCCAGGTGCACCGGGGAATGGGCGAGTTTCGCATAAGCCATTAAAAATATGGCGCACCCGACACGATTCGAACGTGTGACCTTTGCCTTCGGAGCAATTTGTCCTGGCTATCCGAAATGCACGCTAGGACACGCCATGATACTACAACGCTTTGAAACGTATGGACAATCCGGTTTTTCCCGCCGAAATCCATATCCGACACTTCGCTCCGACTTTCATCCGGCTGCTTCCGTGGTGCTTCCGCGGAAACAGCCCGCTCTCCAGGGGGAAATCGCGTAATGGCCAAGCTCACGAAACGAGTCGTGGATGCTGCCGTAGCCCGCGAGAAGGACTACTTCATCTGGGACGACGAACTTCCCGGCTTCGGCCTTCGCATCTTCGCGTCCGGTAAACGCAGCTACCTTATCCAATACCGCGCCGCAGGTCGAACCCGCCGCTTCACAATCGGCCTTCATGGCGTGTGGACGGCGGAGACAGCCCGGCAGGAAGCTAAGGTGCAACTCGGTCGCGTCGCACAGGGTGATAACCCCTCCGAGGAACGCCTGCTGGATCATCAGGCGATCACCGTCAAAGAACTGTGCGCGATGTATCTCAAGGACCTCGAAGCCGGTCTCATTCTCGGAAAGGGAGGCCGACCGAAAAAGGCAACGACCATCGTCAGCGATACCGGTCGCATTCATCGACACATCATTCCGCTGATCGGCACGCGCCGGGTAAAGGATCTCGTCAAAGCCGACATGACCAAGGTGTTGAAGGACATCATGGCGGGCAAGACGGCAGTGTCGGTGAAGACCAAGAAGCTGCGCGGCAAGTCCATCGTGACAGGCGGCGCCGGTACGGCCACGCGGACGCTCGGACTCGTCGGCGGCATTTTCACCTACGCCATGGAGGCAGGGATCATCACGGCCAATCCCGTGCACGGCATCCGCAAGCCCAAGGACAATGTCCGCGACCGTCGTCTCACCGAGGCGGAGTACCGCACGCTCGGCGAGATTCTGCGCGAAGCGGCCGAAACCCCGAAATATGGGATGACGGTCGAGATCATCCGACAGATCGCGCTCACCGGCTGCCGCCGAAGCGAGATGATCGGTCTCAAGTGGACCGAGGCGGACACTGACGCGAGCTGCATGCGTCTGGAGGATAGCAAGGAAGGCGCCTCCATCCGTCCTATCGGCCTCGCCGTGGTCGAGTATCTAGAGGAACGCCGCAAGACCGCGACGGGCAGCTATGTCTTCCCCGGCCAGGGCGAGGACAGCGCCTTTGGCGGATTCCCCAATCACTGGCGGCAGATTTTCCGGGAC
The DNA here is from genome assembly GCA_964384815.1 of uncultured Afipia sp. Lineage (GTDB taxonomy): Bacteria > Pseudomonadota > Alphaproteobacteria > Rhizobiales > Xanthobacteraceae > Afipia. Next base: position 96,374 of record CAYLLZ010000009.1, read on the forward strand.
TCGCCGCTGGCAGATGTAACGCCGCACGTCCTGCGTCACAGCTTCGCCAGCATCGCAAACGATCTCGGCTTCACCGAGGTCACCATCGCCGCGCTGGTCGGTCACTCAAAGGGGACCGTCACGAGCAAATACATCCATTCGCTCGACACCGCCCTCATCATGGCCGCCGACACTATCTCCGGCTACGTTCAGGGGCTGCTCGATGGGGTCAAGTTCAAGCAGACCGCCTACGCTCTAGATCGGAATTCCCGAAAGGCCGCACTTTCTCACTTCCTCAAGAAGGCGGTGGAAGACCCCAGCGGGGACAGACAAGATTTGCCCTTGGCCGCTTAGGCGATTTGACGAGTTGATGGGATAGCGAGCTGGACTCTCCGTCGGGCTCGCTTCCCGCTTTCTGTCGCGGCTAGGCATAGGCCCGGCATAACCTGCCATTCTCCATAAGGACAACTCGTGCCTCTGGACTCACCACCATATGTCGATTAGTCTCGACATATGGAATCAGATGCCGCCATCCTTGCGTTCGCCGCGCTCGCGCAACCGACCCGCCTCGACGTGTTCCGCCTGCTGGCGGAGCACGAACCGGACGGATTAGCTGCAGGCGACATCGCCCGCCGGTTGGACGTCCCGCACAACACCATGTCGACGCATCTTGCGACGCTGACGCGCGCCGGCCTGATCGAGGCCGAGCGGCACAGCCGCTCGATCATCTATCGGGCAAGGCTCGAGGCTGTGCATGCGCTCACCAGCTTCCTCGTCAAGGACTGCTGCGGCGGCCGCCCCCAGATCTGCGCGCCGCTGATCGCCGATCTGTCCCCCTGCTGCCCACCGCAAATCCTCGCCGACAAGGAGGCCGCCCATGACTGACCGCATCTACAATGTCCTGTTCCTCTGCACGGGGAATTCGGCCCGCTCGATCCTGGCCGAGAGCATTCTGGCCAAGGACGGCGCTGGTCGCTTCCGTGCCTTCTCGGCCGGGAGCATGCCCAAGGGCGCGGTCAACCCGTTCGCCCTGAAGGTGCTCGGAAGCTTCGACTATCCGACCGAAGGCTTCCGCTCGAAGAGCTGGGAGGAGTTCGCCCAACCCGGCGCACCTGCCATGGATTTCGTCTTCACCGTCTGCGACAACGCCGCCGGCGAAGCCTGCCCGGTCTGGCCGGGCCAGCCGATGACCGCGCATTGGGGCATCGAAGATCCCGCTGCCGTCGTCGGACGGGACATCGAAAAGGAAAAGGCGTTCGTCGCCGCCTTCCGCTACATGCGAAACCGGATTTCCGTCTTTACGGCTCTGCCGGTGGCCAGCCTCGACAAGGCTGCGCTTGGCACCAAGCTGCGCGAGATCGGCCGCAGCGAAGGCGCAACCTCGCCGCGCCCTGACGTTGCGTGAGGCCGATCATGGACGTCATCATCTACCACAACCCCGAGTGCGGCACGTCGCGCAATACGCTGGGTCTGATCCGCAGTTCCGGCGTCGAGCCGCATGTCATCGAATATCTCAAGACGCCGCCGAGCCGCACGATGCTTGAGCAGCTCATCGCGCGCATGGAAATCTCCGTTCGCGCGGTGCTGCGCGAGAAGGGCACGCCTTATGCCGAGCTTGGCCTGGACGATCCGGCGCTGAGCGACGCGCAAGTTCTCGACGCCATGATGGCGCATCCCATCCTCATCAATCGTCCGATCGTAGTCACACCGGAAGGGGTGAGGCTGTGCCGTCCGTCCGAGGACGTGCTGGACCTGCTGCCGCCGCAGCGCGGGGCATTCGTCAAGGAAGACGGCGAGCGGGTGATCGACGAACACGGCCGCCGCGTCGCGACGGCCTGAGGAAAGTCCATGTCCACCTTTGAACGCTATCTCACCCTCTGGGTCGCCCTGTGCATCGTCGTGGGCATTGGCCTCGGCCATCTGATGCCGAGCGTCTTCCATGCCATCGGCGCGGCCGAGATCGCCAAGGTCAATCTGCCGGTCGCGGCGCTGATCTGGCTTATGATCGTGCCGATGCTGGTCAAGATCGACTTCGCCGCTCTCGGCCAGGTCAAGGAACACTGGCGCGGCATTGGCGTCACGCTGTTCGTCAACTGGGCGGTCAAGCCCTTCTCGATGGCGGCGCTCGGGTGGCTATTCATCGGCTATCTGTTCCGGCCCTACCTGCCGGCGGACCAGATCGACTCCTATATCGCCGGCCTCATCATCCTCGCCGCCGCGCCTTGCACGGCCATGGTCTTCGTCTGGTCGAACCTCACCAAAGGCGAGCCGCATTTCACGCTGTCGCAAGTCGCGCTCAACGACACCATCATGGTGTTCGCCTTCGCGCCCGTCGTCGGCTTGCTGCTCGGCCTGTCGGCCATCACCGTGCCATGGGACACGCTGGTCCTGTCCGTCGCGCTGTATATCGTCGTGCCGGTGATCGCCGCGCAGATACTGCGACGCCGGCTACTCGCCACTGGCGGCGAGCCGGCGCTGAAGCGCTTTCTTGACCGCCTTCAGCCACTGTCGCTGGTGGCGCTGCTCGCCACGCTCGTCCTGCTCTTCGGCTTCCAGGGCGAACAGATCCTCGCCCAGCCGCTGGTGATCGCGCTGCTCGCCGTGCCGATCCTGATCCAGGTCTATTTCAACTCCGGCCTTGCCTATCTCCTCAACCGGCTGACTGGCGAGCAGCATTGCGTCGCCGGGCCGTCGGCGCTGATCGGGGCATCTAACTTCTTCGAGCTCGCCGTCGCCGCCGCCATCAGTCTATTCGGCTTTCAGTCCGGTGCGGCGCTCGCCACCGTGGTCGGCGTGCTGATCGAGGTGCCCGTGATGCTCTCCGTCGTCTGGATCGTGAACCGCTCGAAAGGCTGGTATGAGCGCGGCGAAAAGCCCCGGGGCGTGGCTGAGGCGAAGCGCTGATGCTGCGCGATCTTTCCAACGTCGATGGTGCATGCCTGGACGTGCCGACAATCGACCGTCTTCGGGCAGCGCCCTCGACCCATCCGCCGCGCATCCTCCTGCTCTACGGCTCGCTGCGCGAGCGCTCCTACAGCCGGTTTCTCACCCTGGAGGCAGAGCGCCTGCTGAAACACTTCGGCGCGGAAACGCGCATCTTCGACCCGCATGGCCTGCCGTTGCCGGACGGCGCCGACGTCAACCATCCGAAGGTCAAGGAATTGCAGGAACTCTCGCTCTGGTCAGAAGGTCAGGTCTGGACGAGTCCGGAACGGCACGGCGCGATGAGCGGGGTGATGAAGGCGCAGATCGATTGGATTCCGCTCTCGGTCGGTGCAGTGCGGCCGACCCAAGGGCGCACGCTCGCCGTCATGCAGGTGTCCGGAGGCTCGCAAAGCTTTAATGCCGTCAATCAGATGCGGGTGCTGGGCCGCTGGATGCGCATGGTAACGATCCCCAACCAGTCCTCCGTCGCCAAAGCCTTTCAGGAGTTCGACGAAGCAGGTCGGATGAAACCGTCATCCTATTATGATCGGGTGGTCGACGTGATGGAGGAACTGGTGAAGTTCACGCTGCTGACACGCGATGTCTCTTCCTACCTGACCGACCGCTATTCCGAGCGCAAGGAGAGCGGTGAGGCTCTGATGCGGCGGGTCAATCTGACGGCAGCGACCTGAGTATTCGGAACAACGCCAATCGTATCTCATCGTTGGCGAGAGTGACCAATCAACGAGACCGCCTGAATGGATCAATGCCCCCAGCAGTCAAAGGCCAGCGCCGCCGAAGTTTTCCGCGTCTTCCTGAAGCTGGGGCTCACCTCCTTCGGCGGTCCGATCGCGCATCTGGGTTATTTCCGGGACGAGCTGGTGACGCGTCGAAAATGGCTGAGCGAAAGCGCTTATGCCGATCTGGTCGCGCTATGTCAGTTCCTGCCCGGCCCGGCCTCCAGCCAGGTCGGCTTTGCGCTTGGTTTGACGCGCGCGGGATGGCTCGGGGCATTTGCGGCCTTCCTCGCCTTCACCTTACCATCGGCTCTGATCCTTCTCGCGCTCGCCATGACGGCAACGCGGCTGGAAAGCCCGCTTGCCCTTGGCGTCCTGCATGGTCTCAAGATCGTCGCCGTCGCCATCGTGGCGCAGGCGGTGTGGGGCATGGCAAGAAATCTCTGCCCCGACAAGGAGCGCGCCACGATCGCGGTCGCGGCTGTGCTTCTGCTCGCGTGGGCACCGGGTGCCATCGGAATGATGGGCGCCATTCTCCTCGGCGCAATCGCCGGGTTGGTCCTCAGCAAGGGACAGGTCACGACCGGCGCGCATCTGCCGGTCCCGGTTTCGCGGAAAGCCGGACTGACGGCCTTTGCGCTGTTTGCCGTCTTACTGATTGGCCTGCCGCTCTTGGCCGGACAGGCGCAAGGATGGGCGCTGGCCGACAGCTTCTATCGTGCTGGCTCTCTGGTCTTCGGTGGTGGGCATGTCGTGCTGCCGCTCTTGCAGGCCGAAACCGTCACGCCGGGATGGGTGTCCGACGACGCCTTCCTTGCGGGCTATGGCGCGGCGCAGGCCGTGCCGGGACCGCTCTTCACCTTCGCCGCCTGGCTCGGGGCGGTCATGGGACCGGCGCCGAACGGCGTTGCCGGTGCGGCGATCGCTCTTGTCTCACTCTTCCTGCCGGGCTTCCTCATCCTGATCGGGGCGCTCCCCTTCTGGGATCGGTTGCGCCGCACGACATGGGCGCAGTCGGCCATGCAAGGCGCCAATGCCGCTGTCGTCGGCATCCTCGGCGCGGCGTTGTATTCGCCTGTCTTCACCAGCGCGATCGGCGGCATGCCGGACTTCGCGCTGGCTCTGGTTTGCTTTGTGGCACTGATGGCCTGGAAAGCCCCACCATGGGTTGTCGTATTGCTCGCAGCAGGGGGCGGAGCTGCGCTTGACTCCGTGATGTGAGGGGGGTTCGGTCACGCGCGCGAGACTTCTTTTATCCCTACGGTCACATCGATGATCTCGGGGTCAAGTCGCGTGACCTTCACTGAGGCGTCGCGCTGTCCTCCCACCGAACGGCCCGCAGAAACTCGTCACGCGACAATGCACAGAGAGCAAACTCACCACGCCGGAAAGGGCCGCCCAACCGAGAGGCGACGCCCTGACCGGCGAGGTAAAAGATGTAGGGACCTGCATTGAAGAAGACGTGGGCGCTTGCGCGCTTCCACTTCTCGATGAACTGTTTGCTCGGTCCCATCCAGCGCATGACCGCGAATTCCTTGCCGTCGAGGTTGACGACGCGCGAGCCGAAATCGAGCGACATGCTGAAGTAGGTTCCGAGAAAGGAGCTTTCGCTGTGGATGTGGACCAGCCAAAACATCCGATGCCCTTGCCGATAGAAGGCCTCGCGCGCGTTGCGTTCGTCCTCACTGATCGAGGAATGCTGCAACTCGAGCACGGTCGCGCGAGAGGTGCCGCTGCCGACCAGCACATCGGCGCGATGCAGTTCGCCGGTCATCGGATCGCGCAGGGCGATCTCGCGGCACGACATATCGAAAAGTTCTTTCCAGCCGAGGTGCCAAGGCCCTTCAGGCTCGCTCCACGGATCGCAGTCTCCGGCCTTGTGCCGCCAGTGGGGCGTGTTTTCGACGGGCATCACCGCGGTCAGCAGACCGCCGCAGTCACGGCAGGTGGTGCGCTCGCCCTTGGCGAGCGGCGCACGCTTCTGATCACCGACGCAAGCATAGAGCATGTCTAATTTTCCGCTCTAGCGTCAGCGGGCGGCCACCGCAGTTTTCCGCGACCAACGCGCAAGGCTTCGACCAGCCTGGTGTTGCCCGGCAGCCTTCCTGAGAAGAGGCTGGGCTTTGGGTCCACCGCCGGCTTCTTGAAGGGCGCGACCCGCCGGTAGTCAGGCGTTTCGAGCCAAGTTCGTCCGTCCCCCTCGTCCGTGACGATTCGATAAAGGCCCGCGGGCGGGGCCGCCGCGATGTCGAGCAGACGCTTATAGCGTTCGACCGACCATTTCTGGATTCCGCCGCTAAGGGCTTCGGTGCGAAAGCGCGCCCAAAGCGCTGCAGTGTCGGGCGTGGGCCAGTCGCCGGCATCAGTGTAGGCGGTGATCTCGTCGGATTCGAGCCAGGCCCGCATCTCCGCAGGGGTGACGAAAATCGGTTCGGCGTCCGTCACCGCCGCAATAGCCGCCCGCCGGGATGGAAGTCCCGCCCGGATCAACATCGCCATCATGAACTGCGGAACCCCGGTTTCAACCGCAGCCGCCGCGCCGCCCGCCACCGTCTCCGGCGACCAGCCGAGGGACATGCGGCGGGTGCGGACAGCTTCCAGCGCCCAGACCAGGCGATAGGTGAACGCCTCTTCGACCGCCCGCATGTTTTGTGGGCCGATCTTGGACACGTCCTCGCCGGAAATCCAGGCACGCAGGATGGCTTTCCAATTGGCTGGCAGCGCGTTCTTCTTGTCGGGGATGAAGGGGCGCATGAACAGCAGACGTTCGCCCAGACCGCCGAGAGCGTCGGCGAGTTCGTCGACGTCGCCGCTCAGGGCAGCGCCATCGGCCCGGTCGACCAACTCGGCCAGCACATCGGCCATCGCATCGATGGAGAGACCCGCTTCGAGTCCTACACCCATGGCGAAATGCCCGCGCCGCGATTGCTCCGTGGTGGTCTTCCAGATGAGGTCCGCGCGCGCTTCGAACACCTTCTTGTGCAGCGGCGCTACATCCTCTTCCTCGCGAGCGATCTGGCGGGCCCAGAGCGATCCCTTGAGGGCCTCGTCCAGCAACTTCGGGAGATCGGCGCGATCCGCATCCAGCGCTTCGATCAGGCCGAACACGGTCGCATCGAGGCGCTCGACAATCTGCGACAACGGCTCTTCGTCGATCGTTTCCTCTTCGTCGGCCTCGCTCTCGTCCTCATCATCGTTCTCTTCGCCGTCGGCGTCGTATTCCACGGCGGCGGCAAGGCGTTCAGCCACTTCGGCCTCCTCGTCGGGCGATCGCCACGCCTCCCGGGAATTGGCGAGATACTCCCAGGCGTCATCGCGATCGAGCACACCCTCTCGCGACAGGCGCTCGAGGATCTCGGCGACGATCTGGATGAGGCCGCTTTTCAACGTGCGGGCCTTGGCGGAGGCGACCAGCTTCCTCCACTCCTTCTTTCGCCAATCGGTCTTGTCGAACATGACATGGACGATCAGGCCCTCGACATCGACGAAGGCGCGCCCGGCCCGGCCTGCGACGTTTGCGAACTCCTCGCCCTTGATCTTCTCGCCGGCACGATAGAGCGCGGGCACGAGCAGGACAGCGGCGTTGAGGTTGAGCCCTTGGGAGAGCGTCGGCGAGGCGACGATCACTTTCAGTACGCCCTCGGACAGAAGGACTTCCAACTCGCGCAGGAATGGACTCGGCAGACGTCCGTGGTGAATGGCGACGCCGGCCTTGAGGCTGGCAACGGCCGGGTGGTTTTCGCCCAGCCACTCCTTGCCGACTTCCATCGCGCGCGCGATCGGCGCCTCGTCCTCCAACAGGGAATCGAGATAGCCGCGCTTACACAGGTCAACGACCTGCTTGCCGTAGCCCTCGACCCAGTTGGCCTGGGTGGAGAAAATAAGGGTGCGCTTCCCCTGACCTGCGAATTCCCACGCCGCGAACAAGGCCAAGTGCGAGTTCTTGCGCGGATAGGGATTCTTCTCCCTTCCGCGTGGAGGCTTCTCCTCGACAAATTTATCGAGGAATGGACCGCCGTCGTCGAGGTCGAGCCGCAGGAGCGCATCCTTGCCGCGCCAGGTTAGGGCGCCGAACCTCTGGCGCGTGGGGCGCCAGTCGGAACGCACGGGCTCGCCGGGTTCGTCGGAACGTATCCAGGCGGTGAGGTCGTCCAACTCGTCGCCGCTCGGCAGCATGGCGGACAGGCAGACGATCCGGCGATCGGCCGCGTCGGCGCGACGTAACAGACGCTGCACCAGCGTCTCGTAGCGGATTTCGCGCTCGCTGGGCCCGATCATATGACCCTCGTCGAGAACGATCAGACCGACATCATCGATCAGGGAGGAATCGCTCCGAAGCGCGAAGTCGAGTTTCTCCGGTGTGGCGATGATGATCGCGCGGGTGCGCAGTGCATCCTCGTCACCCGCCGAAAGACCGCTGGCGCCGTACAGCGAGGAGACGCTGAACCCGAGAGGCGCGAAAGTCTTGCGAAAGGAGCGTTCGGTCTGGGCCGACAGCGCGCGCAGCGGCGTGACGATCAACACCCGCCGCGCGGAGGACAAGGTCATCAATGCGGCGATTTCCGCAACGCGCGTCTTCCCCGCGCTGGTGGGAAGCGCGACGACCAGATCGTCGGTGACATCGGTAGATCGCCGGGCGGCTTCGCGTTGGGACGGCCAAAGCTCCACCTCGGACGTTTTGCGGGCGTACAGCGAACCGATGAACAGCCGCCGGAGGTCCGGATATTTCTGCTCCGTTCCCGCAGGCGGTTCCGTCGGCAGGTTCCGGTGCAGCGAATGCTGCCAGAGATCGTCAATCAGGTGATGGCAGAGATTCGAGATCCACCACAACGGGACATTCTCGGCGTTATTGGCGAGGCTGACGGCAGTGGCCAGCAGATCGCGCGCGGCGTCGATCGGCTCCTCTTCCCCTGTTTCCAGGGCGAAGTCGAAGAAGGCCAGAGCCCGGCAAATCGTCGTATTCAGGATGGTCGACAATACGTCGTCGATGTCGGGCTCATCGCTGCCAAGCGCCTCGCCCATCTGCTCGTCGCCGTGGGCCTCGTCGCCAAGCCAGTCGCGAACGAAGCCGCGCAACTGATCGAGATCGCGCAGGATGAGATGACGGATCGCCGTTTCGCCGGGCGATGCGTTGAGATCTTCAGCCGTCTCGTTGAACAGCGAATAGGCGACGGCCGAGAAGCCGGCCAAGTGATAGGCGGCAGCCGCGATGGTGCGGCGGAAGCCGCGATCGGGTGCCTCGGGATCACCGTTTCTCACCAGCGCCTCGAAGGCGTTGGCCGCGCGTTCGAAAGCCTTGTTCGTCAAGTCTGACGCGCCGGTCTGGGCACGCAAGGCCATGGCGCCCCGAAGCAAGGCGAAGCCGTGTTCGGCGAGGTCGGTTTCGATTGTGGCGCCCAAAGGCGGGGCGGTCTGAGGCAATACGCCCGCCTCCCGCATCAGCGACCACGCAGCGCCACGATAGAGCAATCGGCCAAGGATGCCGTCGACGGTCGCGGTGGCCAGGAAGGCGGTCAGCTCGTCAGGCGTCTCCAAGGTCTTGCGCCCCTTCGTACATGGCCGCGATGAAGTCCTGATGATCTTCGACGTGTATGTTCACGACATAGTGGTCGCGATTGGTGCCGGCGGCGTCGAGGTCTTCCTTCAGCGAGGCATGGGCGCCGTTGCCGGAAACGGTGAAAAGCATGTGGTCGATGCGATCGGCGCGCAGCGACTTCACGCCCACCTCATCGCGGAGGTCGCGGCCCAGCGCATTTTCGTCGGGATCGTTGCTCTCCAGGAGACGGTTGGCGACGAACAGCAGTGAGTCCGGCGTGCAGCGGCCATTGTCGCGATCAAGCACCTTGCGAGCGCTTGTCACGGTGGATTTGCTGAGCTTCTTGTGGCTTTTGGCTTCCCCCTTCAGGAGCCAAAGCTTCTCGTCCTGGCCGCCATAGCCGGCGCCGATGAAGTCATCGCCGCGCATGGCCATGTTGCGGCCGTCCTTGTAGCGGAGCCGGCGCACGGGGACGCGCAGGCCGATTTCTTCCTCCACCAGCTCCGTCGCCAGGATTTCGCCAAGGTCGCCCGATCGGCCCTTGTCCGTCTGTGGCATCGCCTCGCTCAGAATTTTGGCGGCGATCTTGTATCCGAGCCGCTCCACATCCTCGGCGATGCGCTCAAGCCGGTCATAATGGGAGCGGATGGTCTTCGCGAGATGGGCGCTGATCTCATCGCGACCGCCATCCTTCTCCACGTATGTCCAATAGTGCTTGCGCTTGTCCTTTTCCTTGGTGGCTTCACACCACCTGTCGTATAGCCCCACGCTTTCCCCCAGTTCCTATTATTTCGCCGCGCGGTTCGACCGTCCGGCGATGTCTGCGCATCGCTCGATCAGCACCTCGAAAGGCTCGGCGTCCTCAAGCAGCAATCCGTCTTCCACCATGTGCCCGTAGTCCGAGGCCAGAGCTGCACGCGCTTCGCCGCTCGGCACGAGCTGCAGCACTCCATTGACGGCGGCCGCATAGTCGACAGGCGCGCCGTCTGCCGCCTTCTCCGCGAAGAACATGCCTTTGTGCCGCGCTACGGCCTGGGCGAGATCTCGGTCAGCCGCGGCCGCGTCGGCGATCCCGGCGTCATCCAGGCGGACCACATCATGCCAATGGCGAGCGAACCGCTCCCCGCGCAGCCGTTCCTGCAAGCAGAAGACGTGGATCGCGGTCGCCTTTTCCCAAAAGGTCCGCTCGGCGTGCATCACTCGCGGCGACGCCGCCGGGAACATCACGCCCTCGACCAGGCCCGCCGCATCGCAGACCACATCACGTACGCTGGCCGGTTCACCGGTCGAGCGGGCGCCGAATTCCAGCATGACGCTTGGCGCGACATAACCGGAGCCGGTAGAGGTCGCTTCATAGTCGATGAAGAGCTTCTCGCCCTCGACCCGGGTCGCGGCCGACACGCCCTGCGCTCCAATGGCGTCGATGAGCAGGGGCTGCACCGTGCCCGAAATCCACTCCGGCAGGCGGTGGCGCACCGCTTTCGACCAGCGTTTCTCTTCGCTGCGCGTTGCCGGCAGGGCGTCGCCATTGTCGCCCACCAGATCGGGCGCGAACACTCGGATGTCGTAGGTCAGATCGACATCTTCCGAGAAGCGCTGAATGATGCCGTAGGCTTTCGAAAGCGATGTCCCACCCTTGAAGACGAGATGATCGCTGAGCGCGGATCCGAAGACTGTCTGAAGCGCCCAGACAACCCAAACGTCCTTTTCGAGCAGATGGGCGGGCCGCCCTGAACGATCGGCGGCCACGCCCAGCACGTCACGACGGTCCCCCGCCGACATGGACAGAAAGGGATCAGCCATGGACCGCCTTGCCAACGCTTCGGGCAAGCCAGGTCGGAAACTGCGGCGCGGCGGCCACCAGCTCGCCGAACGCCGTCGGCGGCAGCTTTCGTTTCAGAGCCTTCAGCGCCGATTCCGCTTTCTCCGGCCCGAGCCAGGCCAGAGCGCGAACCGCTTGGCCTGCGGGACGATCGGCGAGCGCAAGCTGCCAGCGTGGCGCATGGCGAAGTTCGACGAGCTGCTTGCCCAAGGTCATCGTGCGGCTCCGACCCGAGGTGAGATAAACGGAGCGAACGGGCACCTGCGTCGTCAGGCCCAGCGCGTTTGCGGCAGCCGCGCCGTTCGGCACGATGACTTCCCCACGCTGCACCGCCAGCGCCTCGACGGCCTGTTCCACCGAAGGCGCGCGGGCGCCGAACCGGCTCTTAATCGGGCGCAGATACACGCCGCGCCCGGCACGGATCAGCTTCCCTCGCTCCGCAAGACGCGACAAAGCCTGATCCACCCCAGCACGGCTGCCGAGGTGGAGAAGGCTCTTTGCCGCCAGCGGCGTTCCTTCCGGAAGCATCTCGGCGTGCGCCAGAATCTGTTCGGTCAGACGTTGCACCATCATTCTCCTGTCAGAAACATATGCGAGTTTCTGACACTTTTCAACGGCCACAAAGCTTTCAAACTCTACCCAACCGTCCTTCGTAGCTCCGGTCGCCACGAGGTATCGATTGAAGGGGGAAAGCCTTCCCTGCGGCCGACCCACGGTCTCGGCCGACCCCTTCTGCGGGGACACCCCGCAACGCCCCGAGAGCGAGAGTGCGGACGGATCTTCCGTGACGGGTTGAGGGCTGGGAGAGAGGCTCCCGGCGCCCGTCGTGGAGTTTATCCCGATGGCCAGAATGGATCGCGCCGCGCGTCGTACCGGCGACCGCACCAATTTCTATGACGACATCACCAACAAGATCATCGCCGAGCTAGAGGAAGGCCGGCTTCCCTGGGTCCAGCCTTGGGGCACGGCCGCGGCCAAGGCGCCGCTCGCCATGCCGAGGAACGCGGCGACCTCGCGCCAGTATTCCGGCATCAACGTCCTGATCCTCTGGGGCGCCGTCATCCAGCACGGTTTTCCTTCCCAGCAGTGGCTGACGTTTCGCCAGGCGCTCTCGCTCGGCGGGAACGTCCGGAAGGGCGAGCATGGCACGACCGTCGTCTACGCCGACCGCTTTGTGCCCGAGGACGAACAGCGCCGCGCGCGCGAGGCCGGCGAAGAGGCTGCCTCCATTCCATTTCTGAAGCGCTTCACGGTCTTAAATGCGGCGCAGTGCGAGGGCCTGCCCGAAGATCTTGCCGTCGAAGCGCCGCCCCCGCCGCCGGGCATGATCGAGCCGAAGGTCGAGGCGCTGATCCGGGCGACGGGAATCGACTTCCGCATCGGCGGCGATCGGGCCTTCTATGTCCCCGCGTACGACTATGTGCAGGTGCCGCCGCCGCAGGCCTATTTCGAACCGATCAATTGGCACCGGACCGCGCTGCATGAACTCGGCCACGCCACAGGTCATGCCTCCCGACTCGGCCGCGATCTCTCCGGCTCCTTCGGCACGAAGAAATATGCGTTCCAGGAGTTGGTGGCCGAAATGAACGCCGCCTTCTGCTGCGCCTCACTCGGCATCGTCCCGACCGTCCGCCACGCCGATTATATCGGCTCCTGGCTCGAGGTTCTGCGCGAGGACAATCGCGCCATCGTGCGCGCCGCGTCTCAGGCTAGCAAGGCCGCTGATTGGTTGCTCGCATACCTTGACGTGGACGCCGGAGATCGCTCCGAGATGTTCAGTCCGGATTGCGACAGGAGGGCAGCATGATCCTCCTGACCGACGAACTGCGTAAGCAGCTACTCGCCAATGGCCGCCGGCGTGATGCCGACCATGCGCCGGTCGTGAAATTATTCAACCCTCTGGGCGAAGGCGTCTGGCTCGCCACCGAACTGGACGAGGACGGCGACACGCTCTTCGGCTTGGCCGATCTCGGCCATCCCGAGCTTGGCTCCTTTTCGCTGCAGGAGATGTCGTCGCTCCGCCTGCCGTTCGGCATGGGGATCGAACGGGACATTCTCTTCACGGGGGATTTCCCGATCTCCGTCTGGGCGGAAACCGCGCGGCAGGCCGGAAGCATCCGCGTGGCGGAGCGGATTCTCTATCAGGCCGCTCAGTCACGGCACGGCGACCATTGATGCGCAAATACGTGGAGGCGTGAACGGCCACGGCAGGCATGACGTTCGGCATGTACGGCGTGCTTTTTCTGCTGCCGCTATCATGGCTGAGCGCCGGCCGGTTCAGCGCCCTGGGCGCTGGCATTGCCCTGATACCGATGGCGTTGGTGTTCGTCGTCGTTTCCCCGTTCTCCGGCGCACTGACCAGCCGATATGGTGCGCGCACCGTGGCGGCCGGCGGCGTCGCGATCATCGGTCTCGGGCTTGTATTGATCGGCCTCGGCGCAGATCACACCACGATCATCACTTCTGAAATCGGATTGGTTCTGACCGGCCTCGGGATGGGCATCGCGACCGGGCCGCTGATGGGGGCCGCCGTTGGCGCAGTAGCCGCAACACGGTCCGGGACAGCCAGTGCCCTGGTCAACGTCGCGCGCATGGTGGGCGCGACGGTCGGCGTCGCCCTGCTCGGAGCCGTGTTCGCGATGGCACACGGCGACGCAACGGGCTTGCGGGTGGCGATGCTGTCGGGCGGAGCGGTCCAGATCGCGTGCGCGGCTATCGCGTGGCGCACGATGCGGCCAGCACAAGCGACGTAGAGCCGATCCTGTCGCAAAAACCACGCAGGCCGTCCTAAGCTTCGTCCAGCGCCGCTGGCTGACGAGGCCCGCTGGATTCGCCTTGACTCTGACACTGAAAAAGTAGAACAAATAGAGAACATGATAGAGCGCCCGCCTTTGGAGGTCAGGAACGAGCTTGCGGCCGAAGCCCGCCATAGAGTCTTTGCGCGCCCAGATCGAGCGGATCGAAGGTCGATCCCGGCGCGCGGCATCGGTGCTTCCCTTCGGAATCCCCGAGGTCGACTCGCGACTCCCCGGCGGCGGACTGGCACGCGGTGCGCTTCATGAAGTTGCGGGCGGCAGCAATGGCGCGATCGACGGCGCGGCGGCGGGCCTCTTCGCCGCCGGAATAGCCGCCCGCGCGACCGGCAAGACGCTCTGGTGCATCACGAGGCCGGACCTGTTCGCTCCGGCGCTGGCCCAGGCGGGCCTTGCCGCCGATCGTGTCGTCTATGTCGAGGCCGGAGACGACAAGATGGTGCTGGCTTGCATGGAGGAAGGTCTTCGCCATGGCGGTCTCGGCGCTGTCGTCGGCGAGATCGCCAAGCTGTCGATGACAGCCTCGCGCCGCCTCCAGCTCGCTGCCGAGGAAACAGGATCGATCGGCATCGCCCTGCGCCGCTGGCGACGCCATAGCGATGCCTACGATTTCGGCATGCAGACCGCCGCCCGGACGCGCTGGCGCGTGTCCGTCATTCCGTCCGAACCCTTGCCGGTTCCGGGCATCGGCCGCCATCGGTGGCTTATCGAACTTGCGCACGTCAAGGGCGCAGAGAGTGCTGATTTCGAGTTGGAAGCGTGTGATGAGCAGGGTTGTCTCGCTCTACCTGCCGAACTGGTCGACCGACCGGCTGCGGCGGACGGCTGGCGACGCGGCGCCTCCGCCTGAGGCGCCGCTCGTGATGGTCGGCCGGGAAGGAAACAGGCGAGTGGTGACGGCGGCGGATGCTGCCGCTCAGGCCGTCGGGCTGCGCCCCGGCATGCCCGCCGCCAAGGCGCAGGTGCTCGTGCCCGGCCTCCTGGTGCAGGACGCCGATCCCGTCGCCGATACGGATGCGTTGGAACGCCTCGCGCTGTGGGTGCTCCAGCGTGTCGCCCCGATCGTCGCTGCCGATCCGCCGGACGGCATCGTGATCGACTCGACCGGCGCAGATCATCTCCATGGCGGCGAAGCAGCCATGATCGAGACCCTGATCGGCCGACTCGCCATGTCGGGCGTCACCGCGCGGGGAGCGATCGCCGACACCTGGGGCGCTGCTCATGCGCTCGCCCGTTTTGTCGCCGATCCTCACTTCATCGCGCCGCCGGGGCACGGGGCGGCGATGCTCGATCCGCTGCCGCTCGCCGCCCTGCGACTGCCGCCCGGCATGGCGGCCGATCTTCGGGTGCTCGGCTTCGAGCATGTCGGCGATCTTCTGGCCCAGCCGCGCGCGCCGCTGATCCTGCGCTTCGGCCCGGAGCTCGGCCGGCGTATCAATCAGGCTCTCGGCGAACTGGCCGAGCCGATCGAGCCGGTTCGGCCTCCCGACCTGATCGAAGTACGGCGGACCTTTGCCGAGCCTATCGGCGCGGCCGAGACGATCGCCCGCTATATCGGCAAGCTCGTCGCGCAGCTCTGCGCCGCGCTCGAGGAAAAGGACCTCGGCGCGCGGCGTCTCGATCTCCTCTGTCATCGCGTCGATGCCCGCGTCGAGCCGGTCCGGGTCGGCATGGCGCAGCCGGTGCGCGATACCAGGCGCCTGACCCGCCTGCTGTGCGATCAGATCGAGAAGATCGATCCGGGCTTCGGTATCGAGCTCATGTCGCTCGCCGCCACGATCGCCGAGCCGCTACAGCGCCGGCAGATCGCGAGCAGCCTCATTGAGGTGACGGCGCCCGACATTTCGGATCTCGTGGACACGCTCGCCAACCGCGTCGGCGAAACGGCGATCTACCGGGTCGCGCCTGTTGCGAGCGACGTGCCAGAGCGTTCGGTCTGCCGCATCCCCGCCATGTCACCGGACACCGGCGCGGCATGGCCGAGCCATTGGCCTCGTCCGATCCGGCTCCTGGCCCACCCCGAGCGCATCGAGGCAATCGCGCTCCTGCCTGACCATCCGCCGGTGTCCTTCACATGGCGCGGTGTGCGCCGCCGCGTGAAGCGGGCCGATGGCCCGGAGCGCATCCATGCCGAGTGGTGGAAGCGCGACGCCGAACTTGCCGCCATCCGAGACTATTTCCGCGTCGAGGACCCGGCCGGCGAACGCTACTGGATCTACCGCGCGGGCAATGGCGAAGACCCCGAGACCGGCTCCCATCTCTGGTATCTCCACGGGGTGTTTGGATGAGCGAACCCCGCTATGCCGAACTCCAGGTGACGTCGCACTTCTCGTTCTTGCGCGGTGCGAGCGGCTGCGACGAGTTGTTCGCGCGCGCCGCAGAACTCGGCATCGAGGCGCTGGGTGTGGTCGATCGTAACAGCCTCGCTGGCATCGTGCGCGCCCATGAGGCCGCGAAGGCGACCGGCGTGCGGCTCGTCGTCGGCTGTCGACTGGATCTCTCGGACGGCCCGTCGTTCCTCGTCTACCCCACAGATCGTCCGGCCTATTCGAGACTGTGTCGACTTCT
Source organism: uncultured Afipia sp. (assembly GCA_964384815.1). Classification (GTDB taxonomy): domain Bacteria; phylum Pseudomonadota; class Alphaproteobacteria; order Rhizobiales; family Xanthobacteraceae; genus Afipia. The sequence continues at coordinate 112,754 of CAYLLZ010000009.1, forward strand.
CTCCCTCGGAAAGAAGCGTGCCGGAAAGGCGAAGTGCGATCTGCGATGGTCCGATCTGGTCGCCTATGGGGACGGCCTGATCGCCGTGCTCGTGCCGGACATGGCCGACGAGGATTGCGGCTTCCATTTGCGCCGGCTCCGTGACGCCTTCGGCGATCGCGCCTACATGGCCTTGACCCTGCGTCGGCGACCCAACGACCAGCTCCGGCTTCACGATCTGTCAAACCTCGCGACGCAGATGCGTGTGGCGACGATCATCACCAACGACATCCTGTTTCATGATCCCGGAAGGCGCATCCTGCAGGACGTCGTGACCTGTATTCGCCACGGCGTCACGATCGACGCGCTTGGCGATCGGCGCGAGAAGCACGCCGACAGATATCTCAAACCTCCGACCGAGATGCACCGCCTGTTTGCGCGCTATCCCGAGGCGCTCGCCCGCACGCTGGAGATCATGCGGCGCTGCGCCTTCTCCATGGACGAACTGCGCTACCAGTATCCGGAAGAACGCGACGATCCTTCGCTGACGCCGCAGCAGACGCTCGCGAAGCTGACCTGGGAAGGCGCGGGGCAGCGCTACCCGGAGGGCATCCCGGAAAACGTCGTGGCCTCGCTGAAGCACGAGCTGGCGCTGATCGAAAAGCTGGAATACGCGCCGTACTTTCTCACGGTCAATTCGATCGTCCGCTTCGCTCGCTCCCGCGATATTCTTTGCCAGGGCCGCGGCTCCGCCGCCAATTCAGCCGTGTGTTTCGTTCTCGGCATCACCTCGATTGACCCCGCCCGCAATGACCTTCTCTTTGAACGTTTCGTGAGCGAGGAGCGCCGGGAGCCGCCCGACATCGACGTGGATTTCGAGCACGAACGGCGCGAGCTCGTCATGCAGTGGGTCTTCGACACCTACGGCCGCGATCATGCCGCCCTCTGTTCGACCGTCATCCGCTACCGCACCAAAGGCGCATTGCGCGACGTCGGCAAGGCGCTCGGTCTGCCAGAGGATCTGATCTCCACGCTTTCCGGCCAGGTCTGGGGCTGGTCGGAGGAAGGTGTGTCGAAGGGGCAAGTCGAACAGCTCAATCTAAACGCGGCGGACCGGCGCCTGCGCCTGACGCTCGATCTCGCCCGGCAATTACAAGGCGCACCCCGGCATCTCTCCCAGCACCCTGGCGGTTTCGTGCTCACCCACGACAGATTGGATGATCTCGTGCCGATCGAGCCGGCGACGATGCCCAATCGCCAAGTGGTGGAATGGGACAAAGACGACGTCGACGCGCTTAAATTCATGAAGGTGGACCTTCTGGCGTTGGGCATGTTGACCTGCATGAAGAAGGGCCTCGACCTTCTGGCCGAACACAAGGGCGTCAATCTCGATCTCGCGACGATTCCCGCGGAAGATCCGCGTACCTACGCGATGATCCGCAAAGCGGACACGCTCGGCACGTTCCAGATTGAATCCCGCGCGCAGATGTCCATGCTGCCGCGGCTCAAACCGCGTACCTACTACGATCTCGTCGTGCAGGTCGCGATCGTGCGTCCCGGTCCGATACAGGGCGATATGGTGCATCCCTATCTGCGCCGCCGCGAGGGGCTGGAGCCGGTCCACTATCCGAAGCCCGAACTGGAAAAGGTGCTCGGCAAGACGCTCGGCGTCCCGCTGTTTCAGGAACAGGCCATGCAGGTCGCGATCGTCTGCGCGGGCTTTACGCCGGGCGAGGCCGATATGCTGCGCAAGTCGATGGCGACTTTTAAACATACCGGCGGAGTCAGCGCGTTCCGGGCGAAGCTCATCGACGGCATGGTGGACAACGGCTACGAGCGCGATTTTGCGGAAGCCACCTTCCGCCAGCTCGAAGGCTTCGGCTCTTACGGATTTCCGGAAAGCCACGCAGCCTCTTTTGCGCTGATCGCCTACGCATCCGCCTGGCTCAAATGCTGGCATCCCGACGTCTTTGCGGCGGCGCTGCTCAATTCGCAGCCAATGGGATTTTATGCGCCGGCGCAGATCGTCCGTGACGCCCGCGAGCACGGCGTCGAAATCCGGCCGGTCTGCGTCAACACGTCCCGCTGGGATTGCACGCTCGAACCCACCGACGACGAGGATCGCTTTGCGGTGCGGCTCGGCCTGCGAATGGTCAAGGGCCTCGCCAACGCCAATGCCGCCGCGATCGTCGCGGCGCGGGCGGGCCAGTCCTTCGCCTCCGTTGACGACCTCTGGCGTCGCGCCGGCGTGCCGCAGGCAGCACTCGTCCAGCTCGCCGAAGCCGACGCCTTCAGGCCGGCGTTCGGACTCGCCCGGCGCGAAGCGCTCTGGGCCATCTGCGGCCTGCGCGACGAGCCGCTGCCGCTCTTCGCGGCCGCGACGGCGCGCGAAGCCGACATCGTGCCCGAGATCGACGAGCCCTCCGTCTTGCTTCGCCCGATGACGGCCGGCAGCGAGGTGGTGGAGGACTACGGCCATACCGGGCTGTCGCTGCGCGCGCATCCCGTCTCCTTCCTGCGCGAGGACCTGCGCCGCCGCCGCATCGTCTCACTGGCCGAAGCGATGGATTCCCGCGACGGACGCTGGCTCGAAGCTGCCGGCATCGTGCTGGTCCGGCAGAGGCCGGGCAGCGCGAAAGGCGTCCTCTTCGTCACGTTGGAAGACGAGACCGGCATCGGCAACCTCGTCATCTGGCCCAAGGTCTTCGAGGCGAACCGCCGCACGCTGCTGTCGGCCGGGATGCTCGCCGTGCGCGGGCGCATTCAGCGCGAGGGCGCCGTCGTGCATCTGGTCGCGCAGCGGATCACCGACCTGTCGGCCGATCTGGCGAGCGTCGGCACGCGCGACGCCGCGTTTCCCTTGCCTCACGGACGCGGCGATGAATTTCACCACGGCTCCCCGTCGCCCGATCCGCGCGGGCTCCCGCCGCGATCGTTCAAGGGCCGCACCTTCACGGACAATTACGGCCACATCAGCCAGATCACGGTGAAAGGCAGAAACTTCCGATGATTTGTGTATCGCCAGCTCATCACGACGCAGATGCCTTTATACTGGACCGGCTTGAAATGCTTTTTCGGTTGCGACGCACGCCGGCCGACGCATGAGTAACGACCTGACAAAGGTGAGTTGATGCCGACATCCTTGGCGCAAACAGAACGCATAGCTGCATGGAAGCAAGCGTTTCGAGACGAGACGACGGGAATACACAAGACCGTTCGTGATCTTATCTGGAACTACGCGGCATTCCGAACGACGATCCGGATCGTGAGGCTCGGGAACGAAAGGCGTGAAGAGACTCCCCGCCTCAATCAAATGCTGTTCGAGCTGATTTCAGATGGGTACTGGTCCAGCCTGCTCGTCGGAATCAGGCGTCTGCTGGACAAGGGACCCATCAGGGGACCCCGCGGCGTCTATTCGATCCGGTCGGTTGTGAACGACGTTGCCGAGGCACGGACATGGCTCACGCGCCAGAAATATATCGAGGAAGTTCTTGAAGCCCGGTACAACCTCGGACCAATGCGTGAGGAACAACATCAGAGGTTGACCGCCGCAAAAGGCGCAGTGGTCTGGGGAGACCCCGACCTCTTCAGAAGCGAGATCGCACACGAGCAATTCGATTTCCTAAGTGGTGTTCTGCCATCGAACCGCAGATCGGACGACCTGATCGACCCAGCCGTCCTCGCGAGGATCGAGGTCCGGTTGGCTTCGCTCGATACGATCGGCGATCATGTCAATTCTCATTTGGCCCATGCCGGCAACAGCGAGAGTCGACAGGGCAGAACGCTCGCAAACTTCGATATTCGAGACGCACAACAAGCGCTGCGTGAATTGAAACAAATCTCTGACCTCACCGGCGCCTGGTTTGCGAACGAGGGCGGCGGCGGCCTTGCCACATTCATCGGTGATCAATTCGAGGGCCTCGACAAGCCGCTCGTAGACAGCGACGACATTGCTCACCTGGCGGAGCATTGGCGCGAAATCGACCGCGAGGTCGCAAACTGGTCGATCGCTCCGAGGGACCTGTAACCCGTTCCATATCTAGGGAACCAGGTTTGCTCCGCATATCCGCCGCCGCACTATCCGACCTGCTCGACCGCCAGCGAACCGGCTGGTAGCGGCCGGATCAGCGATTGCGCCGGGACGGACGGATCGAGCCAGTCGGCCCAGGCGTCACGCTCCAGAATGACGATCTGCCGATCATGGTACGGTGCGATGTCGGGACCGGGCTCCATCGTCAGCATCGTGAACGCCTCCCCGGCCTCCTTCGTGTCGCGCCAGACGCCGGCGATCGCGAAGATCGGCTCGTCGGTCTTGGTGAACAGCCACTTGTCCTTGCGCTTCTTTCCCTTCTCGGCCGGGTCCGTGAACTCGTAAAACCCGTCGGCGACGATCAGGCAGCGGTTTGATGCGAACTCGCGGCCGTCCGAGCGGAAATTATAGACGGGCCGCTTGTTCTGCCCCGGCCAACTCCAGCGGCGTTGCACGAGATCGCCTTCGCCGCGCTCACCCTCGACCGTGCGCACGATCGGCCCGATGTCGGTGATCTTGATGTCGTCGCGGGCCTCGATGTTCGGACGCCCCTCGGAGAACCGGATCTTGATCTTCAGATCGGCGAATTCCTCGATGATCGAGGAGATTTCGACTTTCAGGCGATAGTCATTGCACATCGGTCCTCCGTCCGGATCGTCTTTGGCTCGCGATCCCGTTATTTGCTATGATGGCCTATCATGAGCGCGACGTCTTTCGATATCGACGCATCGCTCGACGAACGCCGCGTGATCATAAGACGCGCCGGCGGCGAAGTTGAGATGGTGGAGCTGGCCTGGGGCCTGCAACCGCGTGAGCGCGGCGGCCGCTCCGCCACCGTGATCCGCGCGGAAGGCCGAACCTTCCCGAGCCATCGCTGCCTCGTGCCGGCATCCGAGTTTCGGTTTCGCAGCCAGGGCAGGCATTACGGCGTCGCGCTCGCAAATAGCGACTGGTTCTACTTCGCCGGTATCTGGCGTCCGGCGGCGGGCGACTGGCCGGAGGCCTATGCGATCCTGACCACCGCAGCGAATCCGGATGTCGCGCCCTATCGCGATCGCCAGATGGCGGTGCTGCGCCGGGAGCAGCGCTTGGCCTGGCTCGATATGACCTGCCCGGAATCCGACCTGCTTCGTCCGTTGCCGGCCGGCTCCGTCATCGTATCGCGTCTGGACGAGGATGTTGCACAGACGAGGTTCGATTTCTGAAAGCCCGCTTTCCGTGTTTATGGCTTTGCAATTTGGGGGGAAAGCTTTCCCCCTGGCCGACGCCGGGGTCGCCGGCACACCCCCTTCTGCGGGGAGACCCCGCAACGCCCCTCTATGCCGTCTTACGCGGCGAGAAGACTTCCCGCGACGCGCGGGCCTGAGAGCCAAGGCGAAGCTGCCGTTCTGGTTCAGCGCGCGCGCCGGTAATGTATGGCGACAGCGCCGTTGCCGAGCGGCGCGGCCGAGATCAGTTCGAGCCGCCGCGTACCGGGTAGTCCGCTCTGGTAGAGGGTCGGGCCATGGCCGGCGATCCTTGGGTGGACGAGAAACTGGTATTCGTCGATCAGATCCAGCCGGTCCAGTTCCGCCGCGAGCTTGCCGCTACCGAGGAGCACGCCGGCCGGGGTCGCGTCCTTGAGCCTTTGCACGCCCGTTCGCAGGTCGCCGGCGATGTGGTGGCTGTTGGTCCATGGGAAGACACTTCGCGTCGACGACGCCACGTACTTCGGCTTGGCATCCAGCTTCACAGCCCACTCACGTATCGCCGGCGGCGCCTCCTCGTCGCCGCGGGCGACTGCCGGCCAGTAGTCCTCCATCATCTCGTAGGTGACGCGCCCCCACAGCATCGCCCCGCTCTCGTCCATAAGGCGGGTGAAGAAGGCGTGCGTCTCGTCGTCGGCAATTCCCTCCTGATGGTCGACACAGCCATCGAGGGTGACGTTGATGCTGAAGGTCAATAGTCCCATGCGATCAGTCTAAGCCCAGCAATGGAGAATACCTAGAGTGAGAGTGCGGATCGGTTTTGCCGTGACGGGTAGAGAGCTGGAGGAGAGGCTTCCGGCGCCCGTCGCGGAGAACCGCGATGTCCAGAAACGATCGCCGCGCGCGCACCGGCGCTGACCGGGCGAACCTCTACGACGAAATCACCGACAAGATCATCGCAGAGCTGGAAGCCGGCCGCGTGCCGTGGGTCCAACCCTGGGGCACCTCAGTAGCCAAAGCCCCGCTCGGCCTGCCGCGCAACGCCGCGGCCTCGCGCAGCTACAGCGGCATCAATGTCCTGATCCTCTGGGGCGCCGTCATCGAACACGGCTTCCCCGGCCAGGGTTGGCTCACCTTCCGCCAGGCGCTTTCGCTCGGCGGCCATGTCCGCAAAGGCGAGCGCGGCACCACCGTCGTCTATGCCGACCGCTTTACGCCGGAGGACGAAAAGCGCCGCGCCTTCGAGGCCGGCGAGGAAGCGCAGGCGATCCCGTTCCTCAAGCGCTTCACGGTGTTCAACACGGCGCAATGCGACGGCCTGCCCGACGACATCGAGGCGACCGTGCCTCCGCCGCCGCCCGGCGTGATCGAGCCCCAGGTCGAGGCGCTCATCAAGGCGACCCGCATCGACTTCCGCATCGGCGGCAACAGGGCGTTCTACGTGCCGTCGCTCGACTATGTGCAGGTGCCGCCGCCGGCCGCCTATTTCGAGCCGATCAACTGGCACCGGACGGCGCTGCACGAACTCGGTCACGCAAGCGGCGCAGCGCACCGGCTGAACCGGAATCTCTCCGGCTCCTTCGGCTCGAAGCTCTATTCGGTCGAGGAAATCACGGCCGAACTGATCTCGGCCTTCTGCTGCGCTTCGCTCGGCATCGTCCCGACCGTGCGCCATGCCGACTACATCGGCTCCTGGCTGGAGGTGCTGCGCGAGGACAATCGCGCCATCGTCCGCGCCGCCTCGCAGGCGAGCAAGGCGGCGGACTGGCTTCTGTCCTTCCTGCCGGATGCCGAGCGTCTTCCCGACACGGACGACATGCGGAGTGCCGCGTGATGAACGCGCTCGCCTTCCCCGGCTTCGTGCCCGATCCCAGCCTCGCAGCCGATATACAGTTGCGCGTGCTCAGTCTCGGTGCGGGCGTCCAGTCCACCACGCTCGCCCTCATGGCCGCCCATGGTGAAATCGGCCCAATGCCGGATTGCGCGATTTTCGCCGACACCGGCTGGGAACCCAAGGCGGTCTATGAGCATCTCGCCTGGCTCAGCACGCCCAACGTCCTGCCGTTCCCCGTCCATATCGTGTCCGCCGGGAATTTGCGTGCAGACCTCATTGCCGCCTCGCGCGGTGAACGATGGGCTTCGATCCCGGCTTTCACCCGCACGGTCACGCCGGCCGGCTCCGAACTGCCCGTCTATGATGAGGACGAGAACGGCGACCTCATCCCCGTCGGCTCCCGCATTCTCAAAACCGAGCGCATCGGCGTTGGCATGATCCGCCGGCAATGCACCTCTTCCTACAAGATCGTGCCGATCCGCCGTAAGGTGCGCGATCTGCTCGGCATAACCGGACGGCGCTCACCCGGATCGCCGGTCGCCGAGCAATGGATCGGCATTTCACTCGACGAGGCGCTTCGCATGAAGCCTTCGTTCGAGGACTGGCAGGTCAACCGCTGGCCGCTGATCGAGCGGGGCATGACCCGGCACGACTGCCTGCGCTGGCTGGAGCGTCATGAATATCCCCTGCCGCCCAAGAGCGCCTGCATCGGCTGTCCCTTTCATTCCGACGCGGCATGGCGGCGCCTGCGCGACGAAGATCCCGAGGCGTGGGACGACGCCGTGTCGCTCGACGCCACGATCCGCACTGGCCTGCGCGGCATTCGTGGTGAAGTCTATCTTCACCGCTCCGCCGTGCCGCTGGAGGAAGCGGACCTGACGACGGCCGCTGACCACGGCCAGCTCGATCTCTGGCAGAACGAATGTGAGGGGATGTGTGGAATCTGATCGGCTGAAAGCCGGAAATACGGAAAGCCGGATGCGTGCGTCCGCGACAATCCCGCGAGCATGGTGCGTGGCGCTGCCCTCCTAGAGTGAGAGGGCGGCGCTTCGCTTCGTGACGGATTGAGATCCGAGAGAGAGCCTCACGGAGTCCGTCGTGGAGTTAAGACCATGGCCAAGGCCGCACGCAAGAAGACCCCCGCCGTCGCCCCGATGATCGAATTTTCGCGCACGCGCGACATTCCGTTCAACCGTATCAGGCTGTCGGACAGCAACGTCCGCGAGATCGACGTCGAACAGGGCCTCGATGAGCTGATCCAGGACATTGACCGCCGCGAAGATCTCGTGATGGGCCTCAATGTCCGTGCCGTCCTCGACGATGCCGGCGCCGAGACCGGCGATTTCGAGACCCCGGCCGGCGGCAGGCGCTACCGCGCGATCGCCCGCCTGGTCGCGGCAGGCCGCTTCCCCGCCGACGGCTTGGTGCCCTGCCTGGTCAAGAAGGCCAATGCCAAGACTTCGGCCGTCGACGATTCCTACGCCGAGAACGTCATCCGGCTGGCGCTGCATCCGCTCGACCAGTTCAAGGCGTTCAAGCGCATGGTGGACGGTGGCATGTCGAAGGAGGAGGTCGCCGACGCCTATCGCACCACGCCGCGCTACATCGCGCAGCGGCTCCGGCTCGCCCGCGTCGCGCAGTCCCTGCTGGACGCCTATGCGCGCAGCGAGATGACTCTGGCGATGCTGGAGGCGTTCACCGTCAACCCGGATCATGCTCGACAGGAACAGGTCTGGGAGGCGATCCAGCGTTCGCACAATCGCCAGCCCTGGTATATTCGCGATCTTCTCACCGAGACGACCGTACCGACCGACGACAAGCGCGCACAGTTCGTCGGCGTCGAAGCCTATGAGCAGGCCGGCGGCGTGATGCTGCGCGATCTCTTCTCCGACGAGGATGAGGGCTGGCTGGAGAACCCCGCGCTGCTCGACTGGCTGGTCGCCGACAAGCTGAAGGGCATCGCCGATGAAGTCGCGGCCGAAGGCTGGAAGTGGATCGAGGTCGATACCGATCTGCCCTACGGCCATGATCGCGGCCTTCGCGTCCTGACCGGCACATTCCCCGATCTGAGCGAAGAGGAGCGCGCCACCCGCGAGGCGCTGCGCGAGGAATATGAGCGGCTCGAGGCGGAACACGCCGATTACGACGAACTTCCCGATGAGATCGACGCGCGCCTGGGCGAGATCGAGGCCGCGCTGAGCACCTTCGAGAATCGCCCGGCGATCTATGACGCTGCCGAGATCGCCCGCGCGGGCGTCTTCATCAGCATCGACCGCGCCGGCGAACTTGTCGTTGCGCGCGGCTATGTCCGTCCCGAGGACGAGGCGCGCGTCACCGTCGACGGCGAGGAGGATGCCGGCGATGGCGAATCCGATGCCGAAGGCGGCGCCGCCGCGGCACCGGCCAGCGTCCAGCGCGCCGTCATCACCATCGGCGGCGAGCCGGTGGATGCGGAGGAGGACGAGGATGACAGCATCAAGCCGCTTCCCGAGCGGCTGGTGATCGAACTCACCGCCCATCGGACGCTCGCGCTCCACGAGGCGCTGGCGAACAACCCGCATGTGGCGATGACGGCGCTCCTGCACCGCATGGTGATGGAGCGTTATCATTACTCGGCCCCGACCGGCTGCCTGGAAATCTTCGTGCGTCAGCAGCGTTTCGGTGTGCAGGGCGCCGATCTCAGCGACACGCCCTCGGCCAAGGCCATCGACGAACGCTTCGACGCCTGGAAGGCCGACGTTCCTTCCGATGAAGGCGCGCTCTGGGACTGGATCGCCGCGCTCGACGACGCCAGCCGGATGGCGCTCTTGGCCCATTGCGTCAGCTATGGCGTCAATGCGCTCTACGAGCGGCCGAACCCCCACAGCGGTTCCGGCGTCTCGCAGTTCGGGCTGGATCGTCGCCTCTCCGGTGCCGATCGCATCGCCCGCGCCACCGGCTTCGACATGGTAGCCGACGCCGGCTGGAGGCCCACGGTCGATAACTATCTCGGCCGCGTGACCAAGCCCCGCATCCTCGAAGCCGTCCGCGAAGGTGCGGGCGAGCGCGCCGCCCAGCTCATCAGCCATCTGAAGAAGGGCGACATGGCGAAGGAAGCCGAGCGCCTGCTGGCCGAAACCGGCTGGCTGCCCGAGCCGCTGCGCCTAGCGGACCTCGACGGCGACGCCGTGAATGCTGGCGATGCCGGTGACGGCGAGGCCCTGCCGGACTTCCTGGCAGGCGATGGCGACGAGGACGAAGCCGCCGAGGCCGAAGACGAGCACGTCGCGCTCGTCGCGGCCGAATGATCGAAACATGCGCCCCATCGTCTGGTGGGGCGCATTGTTCATGCTGGCCACGGCCGCCTTCAAAGAGTGGAGAGAGGCAGAGGCCGGATGGCCTGGCCGTGACGGGTTACGAGGTGGAGGAGAGTCTTGCGCCGCCCGTCGCGGAGTCAATCCCATGACCCTTTCCCGGCAATCCTGCATCGCCCCGATCGGCGCCATTCTCGCCCGGCACGTCCTGCCGGCCCTGCAGCGCGCACAGAAATCGCCGTTGCGGATATCCTGCATCGGCACTGCCAGCTATGAAGGCGTCAACGAAGCCGATGGTTTCGACCGTATCGTCGTCCTCGGCGAATGCCCGTCGCCCGAAAAAGCCATGTCCGTCGCCAGCCACCGTGTCGCGGCCGGCGACATCCGCATCGGGGCCGACGACATGCTGCGTTTCCGCCCGCGCATCGTCATCATTCAGGACTGCGATCAGGGACTGTTCCTCGCCGGAATGATCCGGGCCGGGATCATCCTCTGGCAGCAGCCGGTCGCATCCGACGCCGAGGCCCGCCAGATCGTGACCGAGGCCAGCAAGCTGCGCGGCGCGGCCTTCGCCGCGGCCGGTCGCGGCGAGCACGGCCCGGCTCGCGAATATCGCTACCGCGCCAGCCAGCTCGAAGCGCGGCTGGTCGATGCGCTCTGGCGCGAGACGGCCGCCGAGCTTCTGCGATTGCCGCTCGCCGCCTGACTTTTCGCCACGCTCTTTCATCCATTCGACCCGGCCATGCGCCGGGTTTCGTCGTTTCAGGAGCCAGTCATGGCCGAATATTTCACCCGTTTTTCCTGCCTGCTCGACGTGGGCACGCCCGACAATGCCGCTCGCGCGCTCGATCTTTACAACTTGCTCGCCGCCGAGAACGCCGCCGAAGACCCGCCATCGGAAGGCTTCCTCCTGTCGATCGAACCTGAGCATGGCGGCACGCAACTCTGGATGCGCGACGACACGACCGGCGATCCCGCGCATGTCATCCGGTTCGTCCAGCGGTGCGCGGCGGCGTTCGGTCTCTGCGGCCGCTGGGGCTTCCAATATGCCAACACCTGCTCGAAGCCGCGCCTCGACGGCTTCGGCGGCGGCGCGCATGTCCTCGATCTCGCCACCGGCGAGACCATCGCCTGGACCTATACCGACGGCTGGCTCGCCCGAGTTCTCGACGGAGGCGATCCCGATGCCTGAGATCATCGAAACCACCGTCTATCGGCTCGACGAGCTTTCCGACGCCGCCAAGGACAACGCCCGCGCCTGGTATCGCGAAGGCGGATTCGACTACGACTGGTATGATTCCGTCTTCGAGGATTTCCAGCGCATCGCGGAAATCCTCGGCATCTGCCTCAAGACCCGGCCCGTTCGCCTCATGGGAGGCGGCACCCGACAGGAGCCGCAGATTTCGTTTACCGCTTCTGGTCGCAGGGCGATGGCGCCAGCTATCAGGCGTTTTACGCCTTTCGCAAAAACGCCACCCGCGAAATTCGCGAGCACGCGCCCCAAGACACGCGCCTGCACGCGATCGCCGATGACCTGCTCGCGATACAGCGCCGCAACTTCTATCAGCTCCGCGCCGATGTGAGCCATCGCGGCCGCTATTCTCACGAGTATTGCATGGCGATCTCGGTGGAACGCGACAGCCCGACGTATCAGGACATGACCGCCGATGCGGAAGACGCCGTGATCGAGGCGCTGCGCGATCTCGCCCGCTGGCTCTACCGGCAGCTCGAACGCGAATACGAATATCTCAGTTCGGACGAGGCCGTGGACGAGACGATCACGGCAAACCAATACACCTTCACCGAAACCGGACGCCGGTTCGGCTGACCTCGACAAGCGCCCCCGCTGCACGGCCGGGCGCTTGTTTCATGTCGGCGATCGCCACGGTTTCAGAGGGAGAGAGCGGCCGAGACGGGTTCGAGCCCGTCCGGTCAGAGAGAGCGCCCGGCGGGCTTTCCCGTATCCGCTCTCCGGAGACGCCTCCCATGACCACCGACACGCTCGCATCGCCGGCCGCCACCATTGTTCCCGAAGATCGGCGCGAACTCTTCCTGCCGACCCTGTTCGGCCTGCCGCTCCTGATCGTCGCCGAGAACTCGGTCTATTCCCTCATGGAACGCCTGAGCCCCCGCGACTATGGCGGCGGCCTCTGGAACTTCTACGAGATCGGGACGCAGCCCTTGTTTCTCGCGCCGACCTCGAAGCCGCGTTACCGCATCGAAAGCCAGATCACGGAATATCGCGGCGAGGTATCGGCGGAGGCAGCGGGCATCATCGCCACGCTGTTCGCTTTCTCGCACCTGTCGTTCCGGTTCGAGTCCGATTTCCTCGCCAACGGCTACGAGCGGCTTCATCGCTATCTCGACGGCCATCCCGAGGCGTCGGCGATCTACCGCGCCATCGACTGACCTCAACAGGCGCCCCGCCACACGGCCGGGCGCCTTTTTCATGCCGGCTATCGCCACGGCGTCAGAGGAAGAGAGTGGCCGAGACGGGTTCGAGCCCGTCCGGTCCGAGAGAGAGCGCCGGCGGGCTTGCCCGTTTCCGCTCTCCCGAGGACTTCCACGATGAACGCTCTGCTTTCCCTTGCCGATACGCTGCCGGCGACGCCGCTCGCCGCATCCGGCGATTCCGCCGCCGTCCACGCTGCCGCCCTCCTGATCCTGCCGCATCTCGAACGCGGGGCGCGTGTCGATGCCGTCGCCCTGCGCGACGCGATGGAAACGGCCTTCGGCGGTTCCGACGCCACCGGGCTCTGGGGCTGGAAATTCGCCTACGAAGCGTGCGAGGTCGCAACCGTCCTCTTCCTGCGCAAGTACGGAAAGGCGCTTTTCCGCAAAGCCGGTGCTCCGGTCGCCGCGCTCCCGCTGCTCGGCAAGATCGCCGGTCTTCTGCCGACCCATACCCGCCGCTCGCAGGAGAGCCAGGCGCTCCAGCAATTCTCGACCCCGATCCAGCTTGGCTTGGTCGCCGCGACCGCGGCCGCGATCACGCCCGCCGACCGCGTGCTGGAGCCCTCGGCCGGGACCGGGCTGCTGGCGATCCTCGCTGAGATCGCCGGCGGCTCGCTGGTGCTGAACGAGCTGGCCGATACCCGAGCCGCGCTGCTTTCCTCTCTCTTTCCGGCCATTCCCATCACCCGCTTCGACGCGGCCCAGATCGACGATCATCTTGATGCAGCCGCTGTCCCGTCCGTCGTGCTCATGAACCCGCCGTTCTCGGCCATGGTCCATGTCGAGGGCCGCGTGGCTGACGCCGCGTTCCGCCATGTCGCCTCGGCGCTCGCGCGGCTGGCGCCCGGCGGCCGCCTCGTGACGATCACCGGCGCGAACTTCGGCCCGGAAGCGCCGGCCTGGACCGCCGCCTTCACGCGCTTGCAGGAGCGCGGCCGGGTCGTGTTCTCCGCCGGGATAGACGGTGCGGTCTATGCCAAGCATGGCACGACCTTCGCCACGCGGCTCACCGTCATCGACAAGCTGCCCGCCGACGATCCCACGGTTTTCCCTGTCTCGCCGGGGACCGCACCGGACGCCGCGACGCTCATGGACTGGATTGGCGCGCATCTTCCGCCGCGCCTGCCGGTCGATCCGTCCGTCATCGTTCCGGCGGCTGCGCCCGCCACTGCGCGCAGCGTGCGCGGCTATCTCAACCGCGCCGCCAGGACCGCGCCCGCCGCGCAGATGGTCGATCCGGAAGTCGTCGCGCTCGACTATGAGATCATCGACGCACATGCAGGGGCCGACGACGATGGCCGCATCTCCGACGCCATCTATGAAGAATACGGATTGCAGGCGATCCGTATTCCTAAGTCTCAGGCTCACCCGACCAAGCTCGTGCAGTCGGCGGCGATGGCGAGCGTCGCGCCGCCGAAGCCCAGCTATCGCCCGCAACTCCCCGTCAACATCCGTGAGCTTCTGTCCGACGCCCAACTCGAAACGCTGGTCTATGCCGGCGAAGCCCATTCGGACTATCTCGCCGGCTCATGGACCGTGGACGAGACGTTCGATCTCGTTTCCGCCGCGCGTGACGATGCCGAGAAGGCCGTGCGCTTCCGGCGCGGCTTCTTCATCGGCGACGGCACCGGCGTCGGCAAGGGCCGCCAGTCCGCCGCGATCATCCTCGACAACTGGCTTCAGGGCCGGCGCAAGGCGGTCTGGATCTCCAAATCCGACAAGCTCCTGGAGGACGCGCAACGCGACTGGAGCGCGCTCGGCATGGAGCGCCTGCTGGTCACGCCGCTGTCCCGCTTCCCGCAAGGGCGGCCAATCACGCTGCCCGAAGGCGTCCTATTTACAACCTACGCCACGCTGCGCTCCGACGATCGCGGCGAGAAGCTATCGCGCGTCAAGCAGATCGTTGAATGGTTGGGCTCCGATTTCGATGGAGCCATCATTTTCGACGAGGCGCACGCAATGCAGAATGCTGCCGGTGGCAAGGGTGAACGCGGCGATGTCGCCGCCTCGCAACAGGGACGCGCCGGGCTTCGCCTCCAGCACGCGCTCCCGAACGCCCGCATCACCTATGTCTCGGCGACCGGCGCCACCTCCGTCCACAATCTCGCCTATGCCCAGCGGCTCGGCCTCTGGGGTGGCGAGGATTTCCCGTTCGGAACCCGCGCCGAGTTCGTCGAGGCGATCGAAGCCGGCGGCGTCGCGGCGATGGAAGTGCTCGCCCGCGACCTGCGGGCGCTCGGCCTCTACACCGCCCGCTCGCTCTCCTTCGACGGCGTGGAATACGAGCTGGTCGAGCACGCGCTGACGCCGGAGCAGACCCGCATCTACGACGCCTATGCCGGGGCCTTCGCCATCATTCACAATAATCTCGACGCGGCGATGGAGGCCGCCAACATCACCGGATCGTCCGGCACGCTGAACAAGCAGGCGAAGTCCGCCGCCCGCTCGGCCTTCGAGTCCGCCAAGCAGCGTTTCTTCGGCCATCTGCTCACCAACATGAAAACCCCGACCCTGATCCGGTCGATCGCGCGCGATCTGGAAGACGGCCATTCCGCCGTCATCCAGATCGTCTCCACCGGCGAGGCGCTGACGGAGCGGCGTCTGGCCGACATCCCGACCGAGGAATGGAACGATATTCGGGCGGACATCACGCCCCGCGAATATGTTCTGTCCTACCTCGAAACCAGCTTCCCGGTGCAGCTCTACGAGCCGTTCACCGACAGCGATGGCAAGGTCTCGTCGCGTCCGGTCATGCGTGACGGCCAGCCCGTCGAGAGCCGCGAGGCCGTCGCCCGCCGCACCGCGCTGATCGAGACGCTGGCGAGCCTGCCGGCCGTCCCCGGCGCGCTCGACCAGATCGTCCAGCACTTCGGCACCGACATGGTGGCCGAGGTGACGGGCCGCTCGCGCCGCATCGTCCGCAAGGGCCAGCGTCTGGTGGTCGAGAACCGCGCCGCGTCCGCCAATCTCGCGGAAACGCAGGCGTTCATGGACGATGCCAAGCGCGTCCTGATCTTCTCCGACGCCGGCGGCACCGGGCGCAGCTACCATGCCGAACTCTCGGCGCGGAACACGCGTCTGCGTGTCCACTACCTCCTCGAACCCGGCTGGAAGGCCGACGCCGCCATCCAGGGCCTCGGCCGCACGCATAGGACCAATCAGGCCCAGCCGCCGCTGTTTCGTCCGATCGCGACCGACGTGAAGGCAGAGAAGCGCTTCCTCTCGACCATCGCGCGCCGCCTCGACACGCTCGGCGCGATCACGCGCGGCCAGCGCCAGACCGGCGGGCAAGGTCTGTTCCGCCCGGAGGACAATCTGGAAAGCTCCTATGCGCGCGATGCGCTGCGCCAGCTCTACATGCTGCTGGTGCGCGGCAAGGTCGAGGGCTGCTCGCTCGACCGCTTTGAGTCCGCCACCGGCCTGAAGCTGATGGACTCGACCGGCATCAAGGACGATCTGCCGCCGATCACGACCTTCCTCAATCGGCTTCTGGCGCTCACCATCGAGCTTCAGGGTGTCCTCTTCACCGCCTTCGAGCAATTGCTGACCGCGCGCATCGAAGGCGCCATCGCGAGCGGCACCTATGACGCCGGGTTGGAGACGCTGACCGCCGAGCGGTTCACCGTCACCGACCGCAAGACCATCTATGTCCATCCGGGCACCGGCGCGGAAACCCGGCTGCTCACCATTACGCAGCGCGAGCGCAACCGTCCGCTGACGCTGGACGAAGCACTCGGCCACCTCGATGACCGGCGCGCGAAGCTGCTCGTCAATGAGCGTTCCAGCCGCGCCGCCGTGCAGGTGCCCACCACCAGCATCATGCTCGACGATGGCGAGATCGAGCGCCGCGTCCGTCTGCTGCGCCCGATGGAGGGGCATAACATTCCCCTCAAGGCCATGGGCGAAACGCACTGGATCGAGGCCGATCAGGATGTTTTCGTCGCGGCCTGGAATGCCGAGATCGCGCAGGTGCCGGAGTTTGCCGACAGCACGATCCACGTCGTCACCGGCTTGCTGCTCCCCATCTGGAAGCGTCTGCCGAACGAATCGACGCAGGTGTATCGCCTCCAGACCGATGACGGCGAACGCATCATCGGCCGCAAGGTCTCTCCGGCCTGGGCCGCCAACGCGACCACGACCGGCACGACCGCGCTCACGCCTGATGACACCTTCATGGCGTTGATGGACGGCCGCACGATCCTCGATCTCGCCGAGGGCCTTCAGCTTCGGCGCGCTCGCGTCATGGGCGCGAACCGCATCGAGCTTTCCGGCTTCACCGACACGATGCGCGAACGGCTCTCGGCCTATGGCCTGTTCCACGAGATCATCTCGTGGAAGCTGCGCATGTTCGTGCCGGTCGACGCCAACGGGCCGGTTGTGCTCGCAAAGCTGCTCGAACGCTGGCCGGTCGAGCGCATCGGCGAACGGGAGGCGGCTTGAATGGCTCGCCTCGACGCTTCCGAACTCGCGATCCGTCTCGGCCGGAAGGCCGAGGCGGCTTGCCGTCATTATCTGTCGTCCGGCCAACGCGCCGGGCGATACTGGCAGGTCGGCGATGTCCGCAACACGCCCGGCCGGTCCATGTTCGTCCGGTTGACCGGGCCGGAAACCGGCAAGGGCGCAGCCGGCAAATGGACCGATTCGGCCACTGGCGAGCATGGCGATCTTCTCGACGTCATCCGCGAAAGCTGCGGGCTGATCGACTTCAAGGACGTTGCCGACGAGGCCCGGTCCTTCCTTGCCCTGCCGCATCCTGAACCCGAACCCGGCGATCGTGACTGGCGACCGGCATCGGTGCCGACAGGATCGCCCGAAGCCTCACGGCGGCTCCTCGCCATGGCGAAGCCCATCGGACGGACGCTCGTGGAAACGTATTTGCGGGGTCGCGCCATTACGGCTTTGCACGAAACCGCAAGCCTGCGCTTCCACCCCCGCTGCTACTATCGGGCCGACGAGAACGCACCGACCGAGACATGGCCGGCGATGGTCGCCGCCGTCACCGACCCCGCCGGCACTATTACGGGCGCGCACCGCACCTGGCTCGATCCCGACGGCTTCAGCGAGGCGCGTCTTGGCCGTGCGCCGATCGAGACGCCCCGGCGTGCGATGGGTGATCTCCTCGGAAACGCCGTCAGGTTCGGCATGGGCTGCGAAGTGATGACGGCCGGCGAAGGCATCGAAACGGTGCTGTCCGTCCGCTCGGTTCTGCCCAGGATGCCGGCACAGGCGGCGCTCTCGGCGGCCCATCTCAGCGCCATCCTGTTCCCGACGACGCTGCGGCGGCTCTATATCGCCCGCGACAACGATCCGGCCGGCGACGGTGCGATGACGACCCTGACAGAGCGTGCGAGCGCGGTCGGGATCGAGACGGTCGTGCTCACGCCACGGCTCGGCGACTTCAACGAAGATCTCAGGCTCCTCGGCCACGACGCATTGGCCGGACGGCTGCGAGACCAGATCGTCTCTCAGGACATAGCCCGCTTCATGTTGCCGGCGGCCTGATCGGTCACGGTCAGGTGGCGGCGGCAACGCGGCATCGCGCGGCCGGTTCAGCCACGGCGATCTGCCTTCCGACGCGGAGAGGCCACGCCCACGGCCTTCTGAGAGGGCGATCGGGGCGTCAGCCGTGCCGGA
Organism: uncultured Afipia sp.; assembly: GCA_964384815.1. Classification (GTDB taxonomy): domain Bacteria; phylum Pseudomonadota; class Alphaproteobacteria; order Rhizobiales; family Xanthobacteraceae; genus Afipia. The sequence goes on from CAYLLZ010000009.1 coordinate 131,165, forward strand.
CAGGCAATGCCGGTTGCCGACGATTTTCCGCCGCGTCCTGCGGACGCTTTGCATCGCGAAGCAAAATCGCCGGCCTCCGTCATCCTCCTCTGCGTTCCGGCCTCCCGCTGCGCGTCCGGTGCAGGTCCGTCCCGCCCGCCGCCTTTCGTCGCCACGAAGGCCGCGATGGGCGCGGCCACGAGCCGGAGGCAGACCACCATGATCGAACACCACGACACCGACTACGAGCCGCACCACGCATCCTCCCCGACCGATCACGTCCTTCAGGAACTGGCGCTCTACGGCTACCGTCCCTTCGAGGACGAACCCGACCCGAGGCCGCTCCCCGAGGGCAATGTCGTGGCCGGCAGCATCGCCGACATCTTCGACGCCCTCGTGGTAGCGCTCTCGGACACCCGCCTCGAACCCGACCTCGAAGAGTTGCTCTGGGGCACGGTCAACCTCTTCCAGCGCGCCGGCGACCGGATCGAACGCGAGCTGGACGACAACGAAGTCGCGCAGCGCCGCCTCCAGCGGGAACAGGACGGCTCCGAGGTGAAGTCCGTCGAACTGGAGCGCCTGACAGCGGAGGGGCAGACCCTTCTCGAACGGCGCGACGCCTTCGAGCTGATGCGTGACCAGGCCGCCGAGCACTTCGAGCGCCACACCCACTCGATCTGGCGGCCGCGCACCGGCTCCATGGTCAACCATCGCAACCTGACCGCCGCGATGATCGACAGCCGCGACTTCCTCGCCGCGAAGAAGCACGCCGAGAAGGAGGTGCTCCTTCCGCCCGGCCCGAAAGTGGCCTTCACCGGCGGTCTCGACTACAACGACCATCGCCTGATCTGGGCCAAGCTCGATCAGGTTCACGCCAAGCACCCCGACATGGTGCTGCTGCACGGTGGAAGCCCGAAGGGCGCAGAACTCATCGCCGCGAAATGGGCCAGCAACCGCAAGGTTACGCAAATCCCCTTCAAGCCCGACTGGACGAAGCACGCCAAGGCAGCCCCGTTCAAGCGCAACGATGCGATGCTCGACACCATGCCGATCGGGGTCATCCACTTCCCCGGAACGGGGATTCAGGACAATCTCGCGGACAAAGCCCGCAAGCTCGGCATCCCGGTCATGAAGCACGGCGGCGCTTAAAGCGCCGCCGCTCGGCGGTTGTATCAACCGCCAATACTTGACGACACAGCAGGTAAAGGGCTTTGATGACGCTTCCTTGCAGAACCGGCGAAGCAGCATAGTCGCAGGCGGAGCGTCTCTTCCGGCAGCCTGTCGTGATCCTCAACCGATCATCTGGAGGTTTCCATGACGCTGATCCTGCTCGCCATCTCACTCACCATTACCTTCTGCGTGATCGCCTGGCATCTCGCCATCTATGCGCTGCCGGTCATGACGGCCATCACCGCGTTCCAATATGTCTATGCGACCGGCTCGGGCTTCTGGCTTTCCGCGCTTGCTGCCATCGGTGCGGCCATCGGCTCCATCGTGCTCGTCATCGGCGTTCTCGGCTTTGCCAAGAACCCGGCCTTGCGCCTGATCGCACTCGCCATCTTCGCCATTCCGGCCGTCATCGCGGGTTTTGCGCTGGTCCATGGCGTGACCAAGCACATGATCGACTCGGCCATCGCCATCAATGTCCTCGGCGGGTTCGGTGGCATCGTCATCGGCATCGCTGCGGTGCTGAACCTCAATGCGCTCGGAACGGCTGCGCTTTCACGCTGATAATGTCGTTTCGGTGATGCTGGAGACATGGACCTGAAAGGATGGGTGTCGCCCATCGGGCCGCTCATTCGGCTGCGCCGGAACCACGCCTGCCGCGCGTTTCCGCCATTCGGCTTCAATCGCTGACACGGGGCGGCGATCCATCACTCCCATGTCTATCCCGGCAGCTTGCGCCGCCAAGCCTCCGGCCGTCCGGTCAGAACAGAGCGTCACCGCCGTCGCTGAACGCGCCATCGCCGTGTTGGTCCTTCCGTCCCGCCCCGGTGCGCCGGCATCGGGCGGGATCTGCGAGCGCGGCGGTCGATGCGGGACTGATCCGTCCATAGGATTGTGCGACGAGCTGCTGCCGCGAATATCTTCATGCCCTTCTGGCAATGCCCTGGGTCGAGCCTCGTCCCCTGGAACGATGATCCGGCCATCGGTGGGGCTGACCCGGCAGGCGTCTCATTCTCGCGGAGGTCCTCGCTTGCCGGCCAAGCCAGGACACGGACGGCAGGCGAACGGGGCGTGGTCGGAGCCGCCGAGGTGGTGCGTCTGGCCCCATCACCATCTGCCGCCAGCAAAGACGCTGTTCTGGCTCCGGTCTCCATCGGGCTTACGGAAGCACCAGTCCCTCCGACTGACTGATCCCCTAAGTCCGTTCTGTTTCCTTCCGGCAACCCCCGCGGTTTCCGGCCGTGTTGCCGCGCGGGGCGCGGCTGCCCGCCCCACCCGGACCTTGGGGGTCAAGCCGCCGCCGGAGGCGGCGATGCAGGAGTCTCCAGACGGCCTTGGCCGGGTCTCGTCGGAGGGAATGGTTCCTCCGAGAAGCAACGGAGACCTACAATGCAGAACATCGTCATCCTCGCTGGCAACATCGGCCAGGACCCGGAAACCCGCACCACCCAGGGCGGCACCAGGATCACCCACTTCACCCTCGCGACCTCGCGCCCCCGCTACTCGGAAGGCAAGGTGGTCCGCGACGACAGGGGCTACCGGGTGCAGGACACCGAATGGCACCGGATCACCGCCTTCAACGGCCTCGGCAAGACGATCGAGGAGCATTGCGAGAAGGGCATGAAGGTTCTGGTTCGCGGCCGCATCCACTACACCAAATGGACCGACCAGCAGGGCAACGACCGCTACGGCTGCGAAATCATCGCCGAGACCGTCGATTTCCTGAGCCGGGCGAAGCAGACCGAGAACGGCAGCGGCGACCAGCGCGACATGGATGACGACATCCCGTTCTGACCGGACGGCCGGAGACCCGGCGGCGAAAGTCGCCGGGATTTCTCATGTTCGCGCCGGAACGCCGTGGGCGGCGCACGACCGCCCTGGGCGCTGCGCGCCGTTTCACGCGAAGGGATGAAACAGACTGGCGTGCGCCAGAAGCATATTCGGCGGCGGGCATCATGCAGGCCACGAACGGCGGCCGATGATCGCGATCGTCATGCCGAGAACCAGGGCGGCACCGGCAATGGCAATGAGGACCAACCGGCCCCGGCAGGCGGAAACCACCCCGCTCTTGTGGCTTAACCTTGGTTCCGGTCCCGGCCTTCCAGGGTCAACCCTCATGGGGTCCGCTACGCAAAGCGTGCGGTCGCTTCGTCTTCGCCTGCGCGATGACCCCGGCCGAGCCCAAAACACGTCGGGCGCCCGTCGAGCGGGGAATGGTCCCCGCCAAAATCGGGAGCCGGACAATGACCCTCGCAACTGCCAACGCCTATGCCGCCAGTCTCGCCTCCACCCTTATGGTCGTCATCATCATCTTCCGCGCCGGCGACGGCACCATGAGCGTGATGCCCGCCGCCGAATATGACGGCGACGACGACACCATCGTCTCCGAGATCGATCCCTTCGGATGAAACGGGGCGGATTATCCGCCCCTCCATCTTTTTCAGACGCCGCCCGCCCAATGCAGTCGCTGGCGCATGGCGGGCCGGGAACCCTCGTTCAGGCTTCCCGATACCGCACGGCCTCGCGAATCGCTGCACCGGAGCCACGTCATCGCAGGTCCCTTCCAGCGCCTTTGGGCTGGCATAAAGAAGCGAAAGCGACTAAAATAGCCGTAGTTCTGGAGTGCGCGTAGGTCCGAATGGGAGGTGATCATGTATGATCACCGCCCGACAATCACGGGCCGCTCGCGCGTTACTGGGTTGGACACAGGAGACGCTCGCTGACAAGGCCCGCGTATCGCTGACAGCGCTCAAGCGCCTCGAATCCGAAAGCGGACTCGACGTGTACGAGACGACGCGCGATCAGGTGCGCAGAGCTTTGGAAGCTGCCGGCATCGTCTTCCTGTCCACCGACAAAGGGCAAGGAGTGTTGGTGGTCGATGACGGCGGAAGCAAGCCCAACCAATCCAACGCCGCGCGCTGATCGGCGGGCAAATTCCGCCGACGCTTGTCGTCGCTCCATTTCGGATCAAACTTGGTTAAGATGCAGCAGCCGCATAGTAACCGAGCCTGCACCATGATCGAGACATTCGCAGATACCGCGCCGACAGGGCAGGAACTCACGGCCTACGACAAGGCGCACGTCAAGCTCTACGCACGCTTACTGGACGCGGATGCCGATGGCGCCGATTGGACAGAGGCGGTGCAGATCCTGTTCGGTCTCGATCCGGCACACGATCCCGAACGCTGTCGACGCATCCACGACAGCCATCTCGCTCGCGCCCGCTGGATGACGCACACCGGCTATCGGCACCTTCTGCGCCAGTCCCCCCACTGACCGGCCGGGGTTCGCGCGATGCCGTTTCGACATCACGCAATGTCCCCTCCTGATCTTCCACCACCTATGATGAAATAACAAAACTGGCCGTTCGACTTGTGCGCGTAATCTGCGAGGAGTTGACGCTATGAGGCCAGATACAAGAGACTGGCGGGACGACAGCCGTTACGACTATTTCGATAAATTGCCGGTCGAAGGTCTCGCCTGGGAATGTCTTCGCCGATTCGTTCCTTATCAGGAACTCTACAGCGGTCTTGTAAACGCCGCCGCTGAAGCCGCTCCGCTTCCAAAAGATGCAGAACAACTCTGGGGGCTGCGATTTCGCCGCCAGGCCGGGCCTCTCCGCGCTTGACCAGGATGTCGTGTGGTCGCCCTCATGCGATAGCGCCGTTCTTCTGCTGACGCGCCGACCGGAGTTTCTGCCTCCCGCCTCCGTGCTATCTCCCGACCTGTTCGCCAAAGGGCGTGACGCCCCCGAAGGGGCCTATGCGTCCTTCTCAGAACAGGACATCCGCGTTCTTTTCCTTTCCGGCACCGTTCCAGATGACCAGCTCGCGGCGCTGGTTTCGTTCGATGCCGACATCTTCGACCGCATCGACGCCCTGACGCGAATGGCGCGCATCTGGGTCGGCCGCCCGCCGCAGCGCGATACGCGCATGACCACCGAGCAACGGCGGCGTTTCCGGCTCAAGCTGCGCGCCGCCGACGGCCATATGAACGGCGCGACCTATCGCGAGATCGCCATCGCGATCTACGGCGCGGCGCGCGTCGACACCGAGCCCTGGAGGACATCGCCGCTGCGCGATGCCGTTATCGCCTTCGTCGAAGGCGGTCTTTCCCTCATTGATGGCGGCTATCTGCAACTGCTTCGCCACCGCCGCCGCCTCTAGTCGTCACGCCTCCATGGCATCCGGGGTGGAGATTTTAGCCACCTCAAGTTCCCCATCCACCCCGCCGACGGTTCTCCGCCACCGTGGTCGCTGTCAGCCGCTGATCGCCAGCGGCCCCCAGCAACCCCACGGAGGCCCGCCCCATGCGACCCGATACCGCCGCGCTCCCGCTACGCTACCTGCGGACCAAGGAAGCCGCTGAATTTCTCAGCCTGTCCGCCCGCACCCTCGAAAAACACCGGACCTACGGCACGGGCCCGGCCTACCGCAAACTCGGCGGGCGCGTCGTCTATGCCGTCGACGATCTCGAAACCTGGGCCGAGCGCGGCGCCGTCACCTCGACCTCCGATCCGCGCGGCTCCGTCCTTCCCGCAAAGCGCCAGACGCTGCCGACCGGCCAGAGCGCCGGCCGATACGCACGCTGATCGTGGCCGGTCCATTTCATGGTGGTGCGGCGTCGTGACCCTTCGGAGCGTGGGCAGCTCGATCTGTTTCGCGCGCTCCCCGGCGACTTCGCGCCACGAGATGCGCAGGATCTCATGGCCTATCCCTTCTTCTCCCTCTCCAAATCCCATCGCGTCGCCCCGATAGATTTTGCGGCCGGCGACATCACGATCCGCGTCGAGGCCGTTCCCGATCATGGCATGGCCACGATCTGGGACGCCGACATCCTGATCTGGGCCGCCAGCCAGATCGTCGAAGCCCGCGACAACGGGCTTCGCACATCCAGGCTGATGGCCGCGACGCCCTATGAAATCCTCACCTATGTCGGACGCGGCACGTCGCTGCGCGACTACCAGCGCCTCAAGGCGGCGCTGGACCGGCTGCAATCGACCACCATCTCGACATCGATCCGCCAGCCAGCCGAAGGCCGCCGCCACCGTTTTTCATGGATCAACGAATGGCAGGAACGCACCGACCGCCATGGGCGGCCGGACGGCATCGAACTGATCGTCCCCGACTGGTTCTACAAAGCCGTCCTTGATGACGCGCTCATCCTCACCATCGACCCGGCCTATTTCCATCTCACCGGCGGCCTCGACCGCTGGCTCTACCGCATCGTGCGCAAGCATGGCGGCCGCCAGCGCGACGGCTGGCGTTTCGACCTGCGCCACCTCCACATCAAGTCCGGCAGTCTCTCGCCGTTCAAACGCTTCGCGTTCGAGCTGCGCGACATCGTGCGGCGCCAGTCGCTGCCCGGCTACCTCCTGTCGCTGGAGGTGGAGATCGGCGGGCGCACGCTTCTCGCTTTCGAGCCGCTCCCGGCCTGTGGAAAACCTGTGGACGGCCTCGTGCTATCGGGAACCCGGACTATCGTGCCATCGGGAACCCGAGGCTCGTGCTATCAGGAACCCAAACCGGCCTTAACGTCCGGAAATCGCAAGCGGATTCGCGCCCTTAACTTAGAGTCTAACCAAGAGTCTAACCTTGAAGAGCGCGCGCGCGATGTGGAAAACCTCATCCGCGACGCCGCCACAAGCCTCAGCGTAGCGGCGAGAAAGAGCGCCCCGACCGCACAGTCCGGCCCCCGAAGGGCTTCCGGCCACATCCTCTCGTCCCAGGTCGACGATCCCGAACCGCCCCGGCTTCCCCTCGATCCACCGGGGGAACGCCGATGATCGTCGCGCTCCTCAATCAGAAAGGCGGGGTCGGGAAGACGACGCTCGCGCTCCATCTCGCCGGTGAACTCGCCGGGCGCGGCAGCCGTGTCACCCTGATCGATGCGGACCCGCAGGGCTCAGCGCTCGACTGGTCCGAGCAGCGCGGTCGTGAGGGCCTGCCGCGCGCGTTCGGCGTCGTCGGCCTGGCGCGCGATACGCTCCACCGCGAAGCGCCCGAGCTGGCGCGTGATGTCGATCACATCGTCATCGACGGCCCGCCGCGCGTCGCCGGCCTCATGCGGTCGGCCTTGCTCGCCGCCGACCTCGTGCTGATCCCGGTGCAGCCATCGCCGCTCGACGGCTGGGCCTCGGCCGAGATGCTTTCGCTCCTGTCGGAAGCGCGCATCTACCGGCCGCAGCTCGTCGCCCGCTTCGTTCTCAATCGCTGCGCCGCACGTACCGTCATCGCTCGCGAGACGGCCGAGACGCTGGCCGATCACGATCCGCCGGTGCTCGCTGCGACCATCGGCCAGCGCATCGTTTTCGCCGACGCCGCGCAGTCCGGGCGGCTGGCCTCGGAAATCGACAGCGGCTCCCCCGCCGCTCGCGAGATCGCCGCGCTCGCATCCGAGATCAGGCGGCTGCGCATCGGGAGGAACGGTTCATGATCGTCCTTGCCGGCGACTGCCGCGAACTCATGCCGCCGCGCGGCCCGTTCGACATGATCCTCGCCGATCCGCCCTATGGCGACACCTCGCTCGCCTGGGATCGGCGCGTCGAGGGCTGGCTGGCGCTGGCGCGCGCCGCCCTCAAGCCCACCGGCTCGATCTGGGTCTTCGGCTCACTGCGCAGCTTCATGGCGACCGCCGACCGTTTCGCGGCCGCGCGCTTGCGGATCGCGCAGGAGATCGTCTGGGAGAAGCAGAACGGCTCCAGCTTTCATGCCGATCGCTTCAAGCGCGTGCATGAGCTGGCCGTCCAGTTCTACCCGACCGAGACGGCTTGGCGCGACATCTACAACGACGTCCAGACCACGCCCGACGCAACGGCGCGCACGGTCCGCCGCAAGCAGCGTCCTCCCCATACCGGCCAGATCGACGCCGGCCACTACGTCAGCCAGGACGGCGGGCCGCGCATCATGCGTGCGGCCATCACCCTGCGCAATTGCCACGGCCGCGCGATCCATCCGACCGAAAAGCCGTCAGCGCTGCTCGAAATCCTGATCCGCACAAGCTGCCCGGAAGGCGGTTTGCTCGGCGACTGGTTCGCAGGGTCCGGCGCGGCCGGCGAAGCCTGCCGGCTGTCCGGCCGCCGCTATATCGGCTGCGAGATCGATTCCGATATGGCCGAGCGCGCCCGTTCACGGCTCGCCTCGCTTTTGCCCTTCGACGACGGAGGCGCACCATGACGGCCCGCGTCGAGAAGCGCGGTTTCGCCAAGCGCCCCGCCGATCCCGAGCAATGGATCAATGCGGCCGAGAGCCCGCCGCGCGCAACCGAGGAGACCGCTTACCCGGCGCGGCTCACCATCGACGTGACGGCCGAGCTGCGCGGCCGGATCAAGATCGCGGCCTTCCGGCGCGGCGTCACCGTCGCCGACATGCTGCGCGAACTGCTCGCTCGCGAATTTCCCCCGACCCCAGGAGACTCCACATGACCGCCACCGCGGCCCCCCGCGCGCGCGGCGGCCCGATGCCGTCCGCGCTCTCCCATGATCGCATGACCCGCGTCGAACTGACGTGGATCGAGAAGAAGATCGAATACTGGATCAGGTTCGGCCAGGCGGCGAACGAACAGATCATCGACCGCCGACAGCGCATTCTCTCTTTCCGGCCGAACACCGTCTTCGCCTTCGTGCGATGGGCGGCGAACGACTTCGGCACGATCATCTCGCGCATCGACATCGTGCGCGCCGTCGAACCGGGCGAGCCATACCAGACGCTGCCCTTCGTGCGGCCGGGCGGCGAAATCCTCCTGAAGATCGAGGGCTGGCCGAAGGTCGAGGACGTGCTGCGCCACGTCGATGCGATCGAGGCGATCGGCATCGAAGCGGACGCGGTTTCGCCGGAGCATTGGCGGCACGTCCACAACCGGATGGCCGCCGGCCATCAGCCGCGCGCCTACACGCTCGAACAGCATCGCGCCTTCCTCCTGCGCAGGAAGGTCCAGCCATGACGCGCGCCGGCCTCGTCCTCGTCATGGCGCTCGCCACGATGGGCGTCGGCTATCCGGCGCTCACGCCGATGCCGATCAAGCTCATGTGGAACGCCTCCGCGAGCGCGCCCGTCGGCCTCTACACGATCGACTTCGACGGGCCGTTCGACGTCACCGATCTTGTCGCGGTCGACGCACCCGAACCGCTCGCCGCTTTCATGGCCGAGCGCGGCTACCTGCCCAAGGGCGTGCCGCTGCTCAAGCGCGTTCTCGGCGTTTCCGGGCAGACCGTCTGCCGCACCGGCCGCACGATCACCGTGGACGGGATCGAGATGGGCGCGGCGCTGGAGCGCGACCGCATCGGACGCGATCTGCCGGCCTGGCAGGGCTGCCGCCGCATCCAGACCGGCGAAGTCTTCCTCATGAACTGGCAGGTCCGCGACAGCCTCGACGGCCGCTACTTCGGCTTGACTTCCACCGACCAAATCATCGGCCACGCGGTCCCGCTGTGGACCGACGAAGACGGCAACGGCCGCTTCGAGTGGCGCGCGCCGAGGCACTGACAGCTTCCCCCATCGGCGGGAGCGGTGCTCGCCGATGGCTTTCTCAACGCCACCGCAAAAGGAAGCAATCATGCCTCAGATTGGTGAATTCAGACGCGAAGAGACCGGCTTCATCGGCAATCTTCTGACGCTGCTGCTCGTCCAGGACATCATCATCGTTCCGACCGAGCCGTCAGACGCCGAAAACGCGCCCGATTATCGCGTTCACGTCTTCGATGCCATGAGCAACGAGACCACCGCCGAGATCGGCGCGGGGTGGAAGCGCACCGGCGAGAAGGCCGGCGAATATGTCGCCCTCTTGATCGACGATCCCACATTCCCGCAGCCGATCCGCGCCAACCTGTTCCGCGACGACGATGCCGGAAAAGACTGGTCGCTGCACTGGTCGCGCCCGCGCGACCGCGCCGAGAAGGACTGACCGATGCCCGCTCGCCGTCCATCGACGAGCCATCGGAGTGCGCACGGGCGGCATCACGCCGCCCTACGCATGGCTCTCTTTCTCCTTTCCGGCCTGATCCTCGCAGCGAGCGCGACCGGCGCCGCTCATGCGCAATCCGCCCCCATCGCCCGTCCGGCCGCCGTCGATCCCTATGCCGCCCACATCACCGAGGCGGCGCAGCAGTTCGGCATCCCCGAACACTGGATTCGTGCGGTGCTGCGCGCCGAGAGCGCGGGCGACGTGCGCGCCATCTCGTCGGCGGGCGCATTGGGACTGATGCAGGTCATGCCTGACACATGGGCTGGCTTGCGCGTCCGCTACCGTCTCGGCCGCGACCCTTATGATCCGCGCGACAACATCATGGCGGGCGCAGCCTATCTGCGCGAAATGTGGGACCGCTATGGCGATGTCGGTGCGATGCTCGCGGCCTACAACGCCGGCCCCCGCCGCTATGACGATCATCGTGCGACGGGCCGCGGGTTGCCGGCAGAAACGCGGGCCTACGTCGCCGCGCTCGTGCCGGTTCTCGGCGGCGCGGCGGTGCCCGAAACGTCAGTCCGGCGAGCCGATCCGCCGCCCGACTGGCGCGAGGCGGCGATCTTCGTCGTGCGTTCCACCGACGCTCGGCCCGCCGCGTCACGGTCGACCAGCGAGCGTTCGGACGACAGCCGGTCCTCCGTCACGGCGAGGCCATCCGATCCCGCCGCGACATCGGACTCCCCCCTTGTCGTTGCACGCTCCGCCCCAGGAGATCGTCCATGAGCGTGCGGGTCGCCATTCGCGCGCAATCGTGCTCCGGCGTGTCATGGAGGGGGCACGGGGCAGAGGCAGGCACAACAACCGGACGATGGCGAGATAAAAAGGCGCACGGTGCGCTTCGGTCGGTCGGTTGTTTTTGCTTGGTTTTTCGGCGCGTTCCGCACCGTGCCGCGCTTTCGCGCACCGTGCGCCGCGCGCCCATCTTCCTGATTTCCTTGTTCCTTCTGCACCGTGCGGGGCTCCGCCATGGCCGATGACAGCGACATTCGCATCAGGCCAGGGCGCATCCGCTCGACCCGCGCACAGCAGGCGCGGCCTTTCATTGCGCAGGCGCTCGCCGCCGCGCAGAAGGCCGGCGGCCGCGTCTCGCGTTCCGGCAAGATCACGACGGGCAACCGCTCGCGCTTCGGGCGCGGCCAGCGCGCCAGCATTCAGGCCAACCGCCTGCTGAGCGGCCGTTCGCGCATTGTCGTCATCAAGACCCGCGTGGTGCGCCATAGCGCACGCGCCGCGCCGCTGGCTGCGCATCTGACCTATCTGCGCCGCGACGGCGTGACCCGAGACGGGGAGAAGGCGCGGCTGTTCGGCCCCGAAGGCGACAACGTGGATGCCCGCGACTTCGCGGCGCGCTGCGAGGGCGACAGGCATCATTTTCGTTTCATCGTCTCGCCCGAGGACGCCGTGGATATGGCCGACCTCAAGGACCACGCCCGCGAGCTGATGGGGCAGATGGAAAAGGATCTCGGCACGAAGCTCGATTGGGTCGGGGTCGATCACTGGAACACCGACAACCCCCACATCCATATCATCCTGCGCGGCCGCACCGACGACGGCCAGGACCTCGTGAT
>CAYLLZ010000010.1:0-99982 GCA_964384815.1 uncultured Afipia sp.
CCGTAGATGCACGACACCGAGGCGACGATGATGACGTCGTCGCGCTCCAGCAGCGCGCGCGTCGCGGCATGGCGCATGCGGTCGATCTGCTCGTTGATCGAGGAATCCTTCTCGATATAGGTGTCGGTGCGCGGAACGTAGGCTTCCGGCTGGTAGTAGTCGTAATAGGAGACGAAATACTCCACCGCGTTGTCGGGAAAGAAGCTCTTGAACTCGCCGTAAAGCTGCGCGGCCAGCGTCTTGTTCGGCGCGAGGATGATGGCCGGTCTTTGGGTAGCCTCGATCACCTGTGCCATGGTGTAGGTCTTGCCCGAGCCGGTGACGCCGAGCAGCACCTGGGTGCGGTCGTTGCGCTGGATGCCTTCAACCAGTTCGGCAATCGCCTGCGGCTGGTCGCCCTTGGGCTGATACTCGGACTTGATCGTGAAGCGCACGCCGCCTTCGGATTTCTCCGGGCGCGGCGGCCGGTGCGGAGTCCATACTTTCTCGCCGCGGAATTCCGGGCGGCCTTCGCGCATCAGCGTTTCGAGCGCATCAGCGGTGGCTTTGACGCCGAGGCTCTCCATCTTGTTGCGCGCCGGCCGGAATGACTCATCGTCCTCGACATCGAAGCCGAGCTGCTTGGCCAGTTCGGGATCGAGCGCCGGAATCGTCGCGCTGGTGCCGTAATTGGCCTGCGGGGCTTCGCCGAAACCCTCCGGCCGTGTCTCGTTGTCGTGATCGAATGTCTTGGGCGTTGATTTGCGGGCGCGATGGATCGCAGCCTCGCCGCCGGAGCGGCGATCCCATGAATTGTCGGGCGGCGGCTGCAGGCCGGTGGTGGAGCCGAGCCCGCTTTCGCCGCGATTGATCGCGGGGTTGAGCAAATCCGCCAGTGCCGGTCCGATCGGCTGCACGTCGGGCCGGTGTGCCTTGGACTTCGGAGTCTTGCCGGATGTTTTCGGGGGGCCGGATCGTTTCGCCATGGCCGGAATATGGGGGGAGTCGGCCCGCGATGAAAGAGCCCGCCGCATCGGGGCGGCAGGCTCTTGTCCTCATGCGTTTGCCGGGCGCAATCGTTTTAATGGTGCGGGCAGGCGCTGATCGAACCAGGTGCTGATCGCGCTCTGATGACGATGGTAATACAGCCCCAGTGCGATGATGCCGACGCCGATCAGTGACAATGCGAACGGGAACAGGAGCGAGTCCTTGAACACCTTCTGGGCGAGGTCGCCGAGATAGATCGCAATGCCGATGGTTCCGAACACGGCGAACACGCGCCGCCCCAGAAACACCGCGAGGAACAGGAAGCCGACATTCATCGCGCAATAGAGCGCCTTGGCAAGCGCCGTGCCGTTCGATGTCGCGGTGATGCCGCCCCAGAACGTCATGACGCCGAACAGATAGAGCCAGAAGGCGAAATCGCCCGATTTCTGCCGCGCATTGACCGCGACCGCGATGGCGAGAATGGCAAGGCCGAAGGCGATCGAGACTTTACGGGACGTCTCCCAGTTGCCGAACTTGCTGCCGGTGATCCACGGCACGATGTCCATCGACAGGAACCACAATGCAAACGCCGCGATGAAAACCAGGAACGGGAAGCGATAGAATCGCAGTCCAATCGCCGCAGCGATCGCTGCCGCGATTTCCATCGGCACCCAACTGCCTTTGACCCAGACATAGAATTCGCGCACCGCGCCGGGCTTGCCGAACTTGCTCCACATGCCGAGCGCATCCTGCACGCCATAGACCGCGAGCGGCACCATCGACACCGCCACCGCGATCAGCAGCCCGCCCGGCGTGCGAAGATTCTTGACGGTCCAGAGGTAATGTCCCGCCCACATGAACAAAGCGGCGTAGATCAGCGCAGTCGCAGTCAGCGCCCAGCCGCCCATCGCCGAGAAGGCGAGGGTGCTGAAGAGACCCATCGCGCCGATCACGATCAGCGCGCCGGTGTACCAGAGCACGTGGACGACATCGAACTTCGGTCCGGTAATGGCGGGAAGGACGGTGGAACGGCTCCCGAGAAAGGCAAGCAGGCTGTCGAGCTGCGGTTGGGTTATGATTCCCGCTTCTTTCGCCGCGTGCAGATCGTCAGTCGAATATTGCATGGCTGCACTCCGTTTCGCGCCGTGCTCATGGTCCCGAGGTTTTGTCACATCGATCCGTAAAAGGTTCAATGGATGGGCATTTGGCGTCCCTGTGCGTGAAAGCAGCCGCAACTTTATGTGCACAGATCAGCCGTTGACTTGTGTCCGTCATTCCGGCGAAGTTCATGCATTCGCATTTAACTGGCGGCCACACTCCGGTCGTCCGTTATTCCAAGCCAGGACCATCCGTCATGATCGACCTCTATTACTGGACCACGCCGAACGGCCACAAGATCACGCTGTTTCTCGAAGAAAGCGGGCTGCCCTACAAGATCGTGCCGGTGAACATCAGCAAAGGCGATCAGTTCAAGCCCGAATTCCTTGCCTTTTCCCCGAACAACCGGATGCCCGCGATCATCGATCAGGCGCCGACCGATGGCGGCAAGCCGATCACCGTGTTCGAGTCCGGCGCGATCCTGATCTATCTCGCCGACAAGGCCGGCAAGTTTCTGCCGACCGATCTGCGCAAGCGGATGGATGTGCTGCAGTGGCTGATGTGGCAGATGGGCGGACTGGGGCCGATGGCCGGCCAGAACCATCATTTCCTGCAATACGCGACCGAGAAGATTCCGTATGCGATCGACCGTTACGTCAAGGAGACCAACCGTCTCTACGGCGTGCTGAATAAGCGCCTCGCCGACCGCGAATTCATCGCCGGGGAGTATTCGATCGCCGACATGGCCTGTTATCCGTGGATCGTGCCGCATGAGCGGCAGCAGCAGAACCTCGATGATTTCCCGCACCTCAAGCGCTGGTTCGAGACCATTTATGCGCGGCCGGCCACCGCACGCGCCTACAAGCTTGCCAAGCAGGTCAATCCGGACAAGACGCCGACCGTGAACGAGGAATCGAAGAAGATCCTGTTCGGCCAGACGGCGAGCAAGAGCTGACCGGCGCTACAAAAAGGGGCATCGATGGCGCGGCAATTGTTCGAACTGGCGGGGGCCGATCCGGCGCGGCTGTTCAGCCCGTATTGCTGGCGCATCCGCATGGCGCTGGCGCACAAGGAACTGCCGTTCGAATCCGTCGTCTGGCATCTGACGCAGAAGGATACGATCAGGCCGCACCACGCGGAGAAGGTGCCGGTGCTGGTGGATGGCGAGACCTCGGTCCATGATTCTTGGGCGATCGCCAACTATCTCGAAGATACTTATCCCGACCGGCCCTCGCTGTTCGGCGGCGCCGGTGGCCGGGCGATGGCGCGCATGCTCAATAGCTGGAGCGACGTGATGGTGGGGCAGATCGCTCCCTTCATCATTGCCGACATCCATGCCCAGCTTGCGCCGGAGGATCAGGATTACTTCCGGTATAGTCGCGAGAAAGCGATGGGCACCACGCTGGAGCAGGCGATGACCGGTCGCGACAACCGGATCGCGGATCTGCGTCGCTGGCTGCATCCCTTGCGGATGACGCTGCGGTCGCAGCCGTTTGTCGGCGGCGCTGCGCCGAACTACGCCGACTACATCATGTTCGGCCCGTTCCAGTGGGCGCGGGTGACCAGTCCATTCGAACTGCTTGCGACGGACGATCTGATTTACGCCTGGCGCGAGACAATGCTGGACGCCTTTGGCGGCATGGCGCGCGGCACGCCGCTGGCCGGCCGCGCGTAGCGTCAATGCGCGATTGCAGTGTTGCGGGCCGCCTCGGCGCGCAGGCAATCACGACATAAACAATCGGCTTGGTTTTCTCCCGGCAGCGGCAACCGCGCCGGCTCGTCCGCGCACCAGCACTCGGTCGACAGCCCGCAGGTGAAGGCTGCGCCGCAACGCGCGCAGGTCATCGCGCGCGGCGTGCTCACTGGCGATGGTGCCATGCTTTCAGATGTTCCGCCGCGCAAGGCGTGGGCCGTCATCCGCTTGACGGCTGTTTCGGCATCGCGCGCGATCTGCTTGCGGTCGGCATTAATGTCATAGGCGCGGGCTTCGCCCCAACTCACAGTGACGTCGATCGCTCCGGCGGCCAGGATTCCGATCAGATGCGGCACGAGATCGGTGTCGCCGTACCAGGCGACCTTGTCGCGCAATGCACGCCCGATCGGCACGCCGCCATAGCGCGTATAGGCTAGCGACACCGGCTGCACGACAACCTGATCATGATGCGTCGAGTCTCCGAGGGCGTGATGCACCGCGCCGATCAGTGCCGAACGGAATGGCAGGATGCGGATGCCGTCGCTGGACGTGCCTTCCGGAAACAGCAGCACGGCATCGCCGTTGATGAGACGCGCCGCCATGTTGCGGGCGGTCTCGCCGGTTTTGTGGCGGCGCTCGCGCTCGACAAAGATCGTGCGTTGCAGTTTTGCCAGCAGGCCGATTCCCGGCCAGCGCGCCACTTCCGATTTCGCCACGAACACTACCGGAGCGACCGCGCCGAGTACGGTGATGTCGAGCCATGAGGCATGATTGGCGAGCAGCAGTGCCGGCAATTCGCGCGTCCGCGTGCCGATCTGGCTGATCCGCACCCCGATCGCCGCGCACAGGATGCGATGGAACAGATGCGGCACCGACCGTTGCAAATTGTTGTTCAGAATGATGCCCGCGAGCTGAAAGGGCAGCAGGACGATGAACACCAGTATTAGCACGATAAGAACGAAGGCGACGCGAATCATGGCATCTGTCGGTGCGAGGCGGTCACGGGGTGGTGATGGGCGCTTATAGCGGCAATCCGGCCGGCAGACAAAAATGCGGCCCCGGTCGGCCAGTGAGGGGAAGGAGCTCGACCGGGGCCGCGCAACGCATGGCGGGCGACGGGACGCCGTCAGCGCCGGCAAAGGCTAGACCGGCTTGATGACAGCGTGGTGACACGCAAGATTGCCGGGAGATTCGATCCGGCGCGCTTGCAGTCTTTTGAATGCCATGGCGTTGTTCCGGATCACGACAGACAAAGGATATTCATGAGCAATTTCATTCCGCCCGCGTGGCTGCCGATCCTGATGCTGTTCGGCTCGAATATCTTCATGACGTTTGCCTGGTACGGCCATCTCAAATTCAAGAGCAGCGCGCTGCCGCTGGTGATCGTGGTGAGCTGGGGCATCGCGTTCTTTGAATACTGGCTCGCGGTGCCGGCAAACCGCTGGGGCAGCGCGATCTATAGCGCTGCCGAACTCAAGACCATGCAGGAGGTCATCACACTCGTGGTGTTCGCCGGTTTCTCGGTGCTGTATCTGAAGGAGCCGCTCGGCTGGAATCATGCGGTCGGCTTTGCATTCATCGCCGCCGGCGCGTTCTTTGTCTTTCACAAATGGTGAAGCCAATCACCCGCCTGCCGGCGCGACGCGCAGGATGCGGCCGGCGCTGGCGTCGGTTAGCAGCCATAGCGCGCCGTCGGGCCCCTGCCGCACATCGCGGATGCGTTCGTTGAGATTCTGCAACAGCCGTTCCTCGCCGGTGATCTTGTCACCATCGAGCGACAGCCGCACCAACATCTGGCCGGCCAGCGCGCCGGTGAACAGGCTGCCGCGCCATTTCGGAAACAGTGTGCCGGTGTAGAACGCCATGCCCGAGGGCGCGATCGACGGCACCCAGTATTTGATCGGCTGCTCCATGTCTGGCTTGGCGGTGCTCTCGTGGATTTTCGCGCCGCTGTAGTCGATGCCGTAGCCGATCACTGGCCAACCATAGTTCTTGCCCTTGCCGATGATGTTGACCTCATCGCCGCCACGCGGACCATGCTCGATCTCCCATAGCTCGCCGGACGCCGGATTGAAGGCGAGGCCCTGCGCGTTGCGGTGGCCATAGCTCCAGATCGCCGGGCGCACCTTGGCCCGTCCGACAAACGGATTGTCCGGTGGAATGCTGCCGTCAGACGCGATGTGGATCAGCTTGCCGTTGTCGGTGGCAAGGTTCTGCGCTTCGTCGCGCGGGCCGAAATGATCGCCGAGGGTGACGAACAGATTGCCGTCCGGTGCCTGCGCGATGCGGCAGCCGTGATTGGCGGCTCCGCCAGGGCCCTGCTGGACGAAGATCACCTTCACCGTCTCGAGCCGCAAGGCATTCTCGTCGAGCTGTGCCCGCGCCACCGAAGCGTTGCCGCCTGAATCGGAGGTGAAGCAGAAATACAGTGTGCGGTTGTCGGCAAAGTCCTTGTCGAGCACGAGATCGAGCAAGCCCGCTTGGCCGCCGGTCCTGGGTTTCGGCACGCCGGCCAGTGGCGCCGAGACCTGCCCGTCGCGGGCGACGATACGCATCCGGCCGGGGCGCTCGGTCACCAGCATCTTGCCGTCAGGCAGGAAGGCCAGCGCCCACGGATGCTCCAGTCCGCGCGCCACGGTTTCGACGTCGAGGGGACCGGCCGAGGATTCAAACGGTGCGCTGGCGCTTCGTGTCGCCGTGGTGATCAGCAGCGGCATGGTAAGCAGAGTGGCCGCGGCGAGCGACGCGACGACAACAATGTTCGGCGTCTTCATGGGGTTCTCCGCATCGGGCGGAAAGGGAAATGTCAGACCATCTGCATGGTGGCGGCAAGACGGATCGTCAGCGCGGTCAGGGCGACGACGAGGCTTGCCGATAAAAACAGGACGGCGACCGCAGCAATGGTATCGCCCGAGCACGGTGTCAGCGCGCGGGCCGGCAGAAGTCCAAAGCCGTAATGCTCAACCTTCGGCCGCGTCATGCGGGTGTCCTCATCGCGGTGCGAATCACCGCGTCAGGCAGATGTGGCAGACATCGCTGTCGAGATTTTGGCGCTGAGAGTCCAAAACGTGACCAAACCAAGGCACGCCGACGCCCGGGCGGATCGGGGGAGCCGGCCTATGCGGGGAGCGGTGTCACACTGGCCGGGGTCGCGCCGGCGCCGTCCATGGCGACAAACCTCGGCGCGGCTTCAACCCGCCGTAGCCAGGCCCGTATCGAGGGAAAACCGCCGAGGTCGAAGTCGCATTGCCCGGCGACGTGGGTGTAGCCGTAGAGCGCGATGTCCGCGATGGTGAGGTGTCCCGCCGCGAAGTAATCGTGCGTCTTCAGGTGGTTTTCCATCACCTGCAGCGCGGCGTAGCCGCGTTCCATCCAATCCTCGAGCGCATGGGTCTGCAACTCGCGTCCACCGCGCACCAGCGCCAGCCAGAAATAGGCGGCACCGACGCTCGGCTCCAGCGCGTGCTGCTCGAAGAACATCCATTGCAGCGCCTGCGCGCGATCGATGCGGTCCTGCGGTGCTAAGGGTGTGCCGTCCGCGACGTACCAGAGGATGGCATTCGATTCGGCGAGATGACGCCCGTCGATCTCCAGAAGGGGCACCTGTCCGCTCGGATTCATCGCAAGAAAATCCGGCGTGCGGCTTTCTCCACGCAGGATATTGATCTCGACGGCCTGATAGGGCGCGTTCAACAGCGCCAGCGCAAGGCGGACCTTGTAGCTGTTGCCGGAGCGCTGCATGGAATAGAGCTTGTACATTCGGTGCCGAAGTTGCGTCTGGCGATGATCATAAATCTCGACAGACAATGATGTGGGCAGTGACTTGCCGCAAGTACCGGCGTCTGGAAATAGTAGAAATCCGCTGCCGCAGCGCACACAGTCAGCAATATTATGCCGCGCTTTCCGTGTCTCTGCTCACGTTCACGCGACTTTCCGCGTGCGGCAGATCAACATCGGGCGACCTGGTTGCCGCCATTCCGCCGATATCGGGCACGATCGAAGGGGAGTGTGCGACTGAGGGAAATCGGGCTGCATCTTCCGTCCGATGCGTCCGCACCGTCCGATGCGCTGTAAACCAGCACGCGAATGCGATTGCGATTCCGGCAATGACATCGACCACGTAATGGCTGCCTGCAAACGGTGTTGCCAGGATCATCATGGTGTTGAGAGCGAGCGAGATCACCCGCAATCCACGCACGCGCCAAAGGGCTATCACGAAAAGGACGCCGAGAGCCGCGTGAAGACTCGGAAAGGTGATGATGCCTTCCGAATTCAATCCCGACATCACATTGAATGTGCCATCCCGAATTCCAAGAAAGACGGGCCAGCTTGTCGACGATACGGGAATGGCTCCATGAGCCAGATCGGGCTGTGCATTGTAGAAAAGCCACGGCCCCATGGCAGGGACAAAAGCCGATATTCCGATGGTGATGAGCGTTGTCAGCAGAAACGCGCGAACGAAAATGCTCAAGCGCAAAAGGTGTCCAGCAAATCCCAGCACAAGCACTGTGGCGATGACTTGCACGGTGAAGCTGAGATAGGCGACGACAAAAACCTGGCGGAGCCATGCGTGGCCGGTGACGAACGAAACGTATCCTGGCCAGTCGATACCCAGGTGATGATCCCAGGTGGCGAAAAGGGCGTCCTGCAAGGGAAACCCGGCCCGCGCCGCGACATAGGACATCGGGGCGCCGACAGCGCTGAACGCGATAATCTGCGCGGTGCTCATCAGCGCGGTCCCGGCGCGCGGATCTTTGCGAACTGCAGTGTAGAACCAGCCTGTAGTACACAACAGAAGGCAGGCGCCAGCCACTTTCGAGAAGGAAGCCCAATCGATGTGAAAGGGGCCGACCAGCGACGATGCGATGACGGTCGCACCCACCGCCGCGATCACGAGCCAGATCGTCCGGTCAAGCCGCTGCAATGAGTGTTGGGAGACATCCATTCTGGGAACCTG
The DNA here is from genome assembly GCA_964384815.1 of uncultured Afipia sp. Taxonomy (GTDB): domain Bacteria; phylum Pseudomonadota; class Alphaproteobacteria; order Rhizobiales; family Xanthobacteraceae; genus Afipia. The sequence goes on from CAYLLZ010000010.1 coordinate 8,715, forward strand.
AAAGCCGGTGGCCCGATAGCCACTTTCTGGACCTATCAGAGCGAGGTTCTCGTGCCGTTAAGACGGAGAACACAAGAGCCTCCGAAGCTCCGATCCGTTGAGATGGCCGCCATGTTTAAGCGCGGGTTAAAGGCCGTTTTTCAGTTCAAAAATCCGGAATCTCGGGGCTTTCCGGCGAAGCTCCTTGCGATGCGGCAAGGTGGGCTTTAGTGTGCGCCCGCCCCGCAAAATCCGCGAATTCGGGCGTTCGCTGTCCTGAAGGAGACCATGATGCCGTTCCTGTCCGCCGCGCTTGACCGTGTGAAGCCGTCCGCCACGATTGCGGTCACGGATAAAGCACGCCAGCTCAAAGCGGCGGGGCGCAACGTCATCGGTCTCGGCGCCGGCGAGCCGGATTTCGATACCCCCGCCAACATCAAGCTGGCCGCGATCCACGCTATCGAGGCCGGCAAGACCAAGTACACCGCGGTCGATGGTATCCCGGAGCTGAAGGACGCGATCGCCGCCAAGTTCAGCCGCGAGAACAAGCTGACCTACAAGCCGAGCCAGATTACGGTTGGCACCGGCGGCAAGCAGGTGCTCTACAACGCGCTGATGGCGACGGTGAATCCCGGCGACGAGGTCATCATCCCGGCTCCGTATTGGGTGAGCTACCCGGACATGGTCGAGCTTGCCGGCGGCACGCCGGTGCCGGTGGTTTGCACCGCCGAGCATGGCTTCAAGCTGCAGGCCGCCGATCTGGACAAGGCGATCACGCCGAAGACCAAGTGGATCATCCTCAACTCGCCGTCGAATCCGACCGGCGCGGCCTATACCCATGCCGAGATGAAGGCGCTGACCGACGTGCTGGTGAAGCATCCGCATGTCTGGATCATGACGGACGATATGTACGAGCATCTCGTCTATGACAATTTCACCTTCGTCACCCCGGCGCAGGTCGAGCCGAAGCTGTTCGACCGCACATTGACCGTCAACGGCGTGTCGAAAGCCTATTGCATGACCGGCTGGCGCATCGGTTATGCCGGCGGTCCCGAAAAATTGATCAAGGCGATGGCGACCATCCAGTCGCAGTCGACCTCCAATCCGTCCTCGATTTCGCAGTGGGCGGCGGTCGAGGCGCTGAACGGACCGCAGGATTTCATCGCCGCCAACAACAAGGCGTTCAAGGAGCGTCGCGACCTCGTGGTGTCGATGCTCAACCAGGCGCCCGGCATCAATTGCCCGCGTCCGGAAGGGGCGTTCTACGTTTATCCGTCCTGTGCCGGCACGATGGGCAAGACCACGCCATCGGGCAAGAAGTTGACCAACGACGAGGATTTCGTCACCGAGCTTCTGGAGAGCGAGGGCGTCGCGGTGGTGCACGGTTCGGCCTTCGGCCTCGGCCCGGCCTTCCGTATTTCCTATGCGACCAAGACCAGCGATCTCGAGGAAGCATGCACCCGCATCCAGCGTTTTTGTGCAAACTTGCGTTAATGTGATCTTCTTCTAAGATCGCCACGTTACGATCTGGTGGCAAAGGCGGGGCGTGCCATGTTTTTGACACGGCGCTTCCGTCTTGTCCCTCCGTCGTTTCTTTAATCCCACTGGAGCTAAAATAGATGCGTGTTTCATCGCTCGTCGGTGTCGCTTTGGCGGCGCTCGTCTCCTCCGCTGTGTCCGCCAACGCGCAGCAGCGCGTCCAGGTCGGCGTGCTCGAATGTCATGGCGGCCCGAATGTCGGAATGGTCGTCACCTCGGTGACGCAGCTCAACTGCGTGTTCCGTGGCGAGGGACGTCGTCCTGAGCCTTACGTGGCGAAGATCAGCCGCTTCGGCATCGATCTTGGCATCACCGAGCAGACCGGCCTTGCCTGGGCCGTTCACGCGCCGACCATGCGCATCGGCCGTGGCGACCTGTCGGGTGATTACGGCGGCGTCGGCGGCAATGCCTCGATCGGCATTGGCGGCGGCGGCAACCTGCTGATCGGCGGTTCGGCCAACTCCTACGCGCTGCAGCCGCTCAGCCTGCAGGGCCAGACCGGCCTCAACGCAGCCGGCGGTCTCGTCGGGCTGGAATTGCGTCCGGGCGGCCTGGTGCCGCGCAAGCATAAGCGTCATCGTCACCATCGCCGTCACTGAGAGCGTGGTATTTGAATCAAAGGGGCCCGCGCAAACGGGCCCCTTTTTTGTTGCTGATCGAAAGTGGCAACAGCGCCGAGATTGAACATTGACCGGCGTTGTGACTAGATGGAATCGCGTTTCGCGGGCCGCGAGGGTCTGTGCCCGGCCGATTTCTGGAGATCATCCATGCGCCGTCTGTCCGTCGCCCTGTCGATGTCCGCCGTCCTGTTGGTTGCTTCCGCCACGCTCACCCAGGCTCAGGACCGGGTGCAGGCCGGCACCCTGGAATGCCGCGGGGGCGGCAGTGTCGGCATGGTGGTCGGTTCGGTCACCAATCTCGGCTGTGTTTTCCGCTCGCAGGGCCGGCCGGACGATCTTTATGTGGCCACCGTCAAAAAGCTCGGCCTCGATCTCGGCATCACCGAAGCTTCGGCACTGTCCTGGGTTGTGCTGGCGCCCACCGCGCAGCTTGGTCCGGGCGATCTGTCGGGCAACTATGCCGGCGTGAACGCCAGCGCGGCGGTTGGTGTCGGTCTCGGCGCCAATGCCATGATTGGCGGCTCGGCGAATTCTTTCGCGTTGCAGCCGCTCAGTGTACAGGGGCAAACCGGACTTAACGTCGCCGCCGGCGTGCAAAGTCTGGAATTGCGTCCGGGACGTTGAACAGACTCGTCACCATCAGCGAAAGCCGCAGCACCGCTGAACCGACTTTCGCCGAACTCTTTACCCCGAAGCTCGTCACCGTTCTTCGAGAAGGCTACGGCTTCGCGGGTTTCCGCGCCGACGCCATTGCGGGCCTGACTGTCGCCATCGTTGCGCTGCCGCTGTCGATGGCGATTGCGATCGCCTCGGGCACGACGCCGGATCGCGGCCTCTACACCGCGATCGTCGGCGGCTTCCTGATCTCCCTTCTGGGCGGCAGCCGGTTTCAGATCGGCGGGCCAGCCGGTGCCTTTATCGTGCTGGTCGCCGCGACCGTTGCCCGCCATGGCATCGACGGATTGATTCTGGCGACATTGCTGGCCGGCCTGTTTCTGATTGCGGCCGGTTTTCTGCGACTTGGCACCTACATCAAGTACATTCCCTATCCGGTGACGGTGGGTTTCACCGCCGGCATTGGCGTCATAATCTTCGCCAGCCAGATCAAGGATCTGCTCGGCCTGACGCTGGCGCATGAGCCGGGGCCGTTCATCGCCAAGATCGAGGCGCTGTCGGGCGTCATCGGCACCGCCAGCCCCGCCGCCATTGCGATCTCGGCTCTCACCATTGGGATGATCGCCGGTCTGCGGATGTGGCGGCCGACTTTCCCCGGTCTGCTGTTCGCCGTGATCGTCACCGCTTTCGGCGCGTGGTTGTTCGGGCTGCCGGTCGAGACCATCGGCACGCGGTTCGGCGGCATTCCGCAGATGTTGCCGGCACCGTCGCTGCCGGCCCTGTCGCTGGACAAGGTCCAGGCCGTGCTGCCGGATGCATTTTCCTTCGCACTGCTGGGAGCGATCGAGTCGCTGCTCTCTGCGGTGGTGGCGGACGGCATGACCGGGCGCCGGCACCGCTCCAATTGCGAACTGGTCGCGCAGGGTGTCGCCAATATCGGCTCGGCGCTGTTCGGCGGCATTTGTGTCACCGGCACCATCGCCCGCACCGCGACCAACGTCCGCTCCGGCGCGCACGGGCCGATCGCGGGCATCATGCATTCGTTCTTTCTGCTGCTGTTCATGCTGGTCGCGGCACCGCTCGCGAGCTTCATTCCGCTGGCAACCCTTGCTGCCGTGCTGGCGGTGGTGGCCTGGAACATGGTCGAGCGGAATGAATTTGCGACGCTGATCCGTGCGTCGTGGGGCGACGCGGCGGTGCTGCTGGTCACCTTCCTGCTCACCGTCTTCCGCGATTTGACCGAGGGAATCGTTGTCGGCTTCGCGCTCGGTTCGGTGCTGTTCATCCACCGCATGGCGCAGACCACCGACATCGAGACCCGCGCGCCGCTCGCCGCGGGTGACCAGCCCGATGGCGCGCCGGATGCCCGCCAGCCGTATGATTCCAGCCTGGCGAGCGATCCCGATGTCATGGTCTACCGGATCACCGGCGCGTTCTTCTTCGGCGCGGCCTCAACCGTGGGGTCGGTGCTCGACAATATCTCGACACGGCGCAAGGCAATGATCATCGATTTCTCCGCGGTGCCGTTTCTCGATTCCACCGCCGCGAATGTCATCGGCCGGATGGCGGTCAAGGCGCGGCGCAAGAATGTGCGTGTGTTTCTCACCGGCACCTCGACGACCGTGCGGCGCGCACTCAAGACCTATGGCGCGCGGCCGCCGGCCGCCGAATTCCGCGCCGACATCGTGCAGGCGCTGAACGAGATCAAGGGGCCGCCGGTCAAAGCAAAAGAAGGTGTCTGATGAGACAGGTGGCGCGGTTCAGGCCTGAAGGATATGTCTCGTGAGCACACCGCGTGCGGCCTGCCTGATTGGCTGGCCGGCGGCGCATTCGCGTTCGCCGCTGATTCATAAGTATTGGCTGAAGACGCTCGGCCTTGAAGGCGATTATCGCATCGAAGCGGTGGAGCCTGCGGCATTCGCCGGTTTCGTCGCGCAGCTTGCAGCGCATGGCTATAGCGGTGCCAATGTCACCATTCCGCACAAGGAGCGTGCTCTGGCGGCATCGCAGCCGGATGCGCGCGCCCGTGCGGTCGGCGCCGCCAACACGCTGTTTTTCAGGAACGATGAACTGCATTCCACCAACACTGACATCGAAGGCTTCATCAACAATCTCGACGCGGCGGCGCCGGGCTGGGATCGCGGCGGCGAGGCGCTGGTGCTCGGTGCGGGCGGTTCGGCGCGCGCGGTGGTGTTCGGGCTGCTGGAGCGCGGCATGTCCCGCGTGCATGTTGCCAACCGCACCGCGGCGCGCGCGCAGGCGTTGCGCGACCAGTTCGGCGAGCGGGTGCAGGTCGTATCGTGGCAGGACATCGATGCATTGCTGCCGCGTGTCGATGTGCTGGTGAACACCACCTCGCTCGGCATGAAAGGCCAGCCACCGCTTCTGGTGAATGTCGGGGCGTTACGGCCGGATGCGGTGGTCGCCGATCTTGTTTATGTGCCGCTTGTCACCGAGCTTCTGAAGGCGGCGAAGGCACGCGGCCTCAAGACGGCGGACGGTCTCGGCATGCTGCTGCATCAGGCGGTGCGCGGCTTCGAGCTCTGGTTCGGCAAGCGGCCGCAGGTCACGCCGGAATTGCGCGCGCTGGTCGAGGCCGATCTCACGGCCGCGTGAGCGCGATGGCGAAATATCGCCGCAAAGCGCGCTTTGTCTGACATGCCCGGAGTCGCCGATGAAATTTTTTAAGTCACCGCTCGTGCCCTTATGCTTGATGGTCGCTCTGCTGCTGCCCGGGTCGGAGATGGCAAACGCGCAGCCGGCCGGCTCGCGGGTGCGCGGCACGATTGAATCCGTCAACGGCCAGATCCTGATCGTGAAAGCCCGCGATGGCACCAATGTCGTGATGCGGATGGCGGGCAACGTGCGTCTCACCGGCGTGGTGCCGATCTCACGCGACGAGGTGAAAGCCGGCACCTATATCGGCGTCACCTCGGTGCGGGCCGAGGACGGCACCGATCAGGCAACGGAAGTGCATGTGTTTCCTGAAGCGATGCGCGGCACCGGCGAGGGCTCGCAGCCATGGGATTCCGTGCCGAACAGCACCATGACAAATGGTGCTTTGACAAAGACCGTCACCGGCAATGATGGTCATGTCCTGACCATGGCATACAAAGGCGGCGAGAAGCAGGTGGTGCTGACGCCGCAGACCGTGGTGGTGACCTTCGTGCCCGCCGAGCGGGCCGACATCAAGGTCGGTGCCAAGATCATCGCCGCGACCAGCAGGGCTGCGGACGGTGCGCTTGAGGCGACGCGCATCAGCGTCGGTCGCGACGGGCTGACGCCGCCGATGTGATGCGCGAAGGCTGCTGGATTATCCGCGGGCGTGACCGACGGCGTTGGTGGGCATGGGGTCCCACAGCACCCGGCGATCGATATCCTCGACATGATTGACGCCGCACAGCCCCATGGTGGTGCTGAGCTCCTTGGCGATGAGGTCCACTGCTTTGGCGACGCCTGCCTGTCCGCCGGCACCGAGGCCGTGGATGTAGGAGCGGCCGATCATGCAGGATTTGGCGCCAAGCGCGAGCGCACGCATCACGTCCTGACCGGTGCGGATGCCGCCATCGAACATCACCTCGATCTGCGAGCCGACTTCCTGCACCACCTCCGGCAGCACGGTGATCGACGAGGGCGCGCCGTCGAGCTGGCGGCCGCCATGGTTCGACACCACCAGTGCGTTGGCGCCAGTCTTCACCGCTTCGCGCGCGTCATGCACGTCAAGGATGCCCTTGATGACGAGCTTGCCGGGCCACAGGCTGCGAATCCACTCGACGTCTTTCCAATTCAGCGCCGGATCGAACTGCGAGGAGATCCACAGGCTGAGCGAGTTGATGTCGTCGGTGCCTTTGATCTGGCCGGCGAGGTTGCCGAAGGTGCGGCGCTTGCCGCGCAGCACGCCGGAGACCCAGGCCGGCTTGGTGGCGAAGTCGAACAGCTTCGACAGGCTCCATTCAGGGGGCACGGTCATGCCGTTCTTGATGTCGGCGTGCCGCTGGCCGATCACCTGCAGGTCGACTGTGAGCACCAGTGCGCTGCACTTGGCGGCAATAGCGCGCTCGATCAGCGATTTCACGAAGCCGCGGTCGCGCATCACGTAAAGCTGGAACCAGAACGGCTTGTCGACTTTCTGCGCGACGTCCTCGATCGAGCAGATCGACATCGTCGACAGCGTGAACGGAATGCCAAGGGCCTGCGCGGCGCGGCAGGCATAGATTTCGCCGTCGCGATACTGCATGCCGGTAAGGCCGACGGGAGCGAGAATCAGCGGCATCGTCGCGGGTTCGCCCAGGATCGTGGTGTTCAGCGTCCGCGAGGAGACATCGACCAGGATGCGCTGGCGGAACTTGATCTGATCAAGATCGCTTCGATTGGCGCGCAGGGTCGATTCCGTATAGGATCCACGATCGCAGTAGTCGAAAAAAGCTTTCGGGACGCGGCGTTTGTGAATCGCGCGCAGATCCTCGATACAGGTGACGTTCTTCATCGTGTATCCCTGAGGTGGCTTGTTTGGTCGCCGCAACATCGCTCATGCGGTGCGTCTGGGCAATCGATCCGTTTGCAGATGTCGTCTGCGTCCCCAACTGCGGATGGAGGCAAGCATGAGCGACAAGAACCGCGACCACAAAGCCGGCAAAAGGGCCAAGGACGACAAGCGTGCGCTCAAGGAAGAGAAACTGGAAGAAGGGCTCGAGGAGAGCTTCCCGGCGTCCGACCCCGTCAGCGTGATTCAGCCGCATCCCGCCCGCCATGATCCGGACGGCAAGCCAAAGACCTGACGGTTCGGAAATACCATTTCCTCCGGCACCCGATTTCCATCGGTCGGGTGCAGTAAGGCTTTGATAAATAACGAATTTGCTGTTTAAGGGCGGAACGGGCGCCGGCGCCGCCGGTAACGATTCATCATATTTTTTGAAGCGGCATCAACCAGTAAGGCCTTATAAAGCGCCATCATATTTGTCCGCGCGCGGGCCGGATGGCCGTTCGCAGCGCAGGGACGATCGCGACGCAGGGGGCACAATGGCTCGCAAATATTTCGGAACGGACGGCATTCGCGGCCGGGCCAATGGGCTGATCACGCCGGAGCTGGCGTTGAAGGTCGGGCAGGCGGCGGGGCTGGTGTTTCAGCGCGGCGAGCACCGTCATCGCGTAGTGATCGGCAAGGATACCCGGCTGTCCGGTTACATGATCGAGAACGCGATGGTGGCCGGCTTTACCTCGGTCGGCATGGACGTGCTGCTGCTCGGGCCGATCCCGACACCCGCGGTGGCGATGCTGACCAAATCGATGCGCGCCGACCTTGGCGTGATGATCTCCGCCTCGCACAATCTGTTCGACGACAACGGCATCAAGCTGTTCGGCCCGGCCGGTTTCAAGCTGTCGGACGAGGTCGAAAGCCAGATCGAGGAATTGATCGACGAGGATATCAACAAACGCCTCGCTCAGAGCGCCAGCCTCGGCCGCGCCCGTCGCATCGACGGTGTTCACGACCGCTATATCGAGTTCGCCAAGCGCACTTTGCCGCGCGAGCTCAACCTCGAAGGCCTGCGCATCGTGGTCGATTGCGCCCACGGCGCTGCCTACAAGGTCGTGCCGGAAGCGCTGTGGGAGCTGGGCGCCGACGTGATCTCGATCGGTGTCGAGCCGGACGGTTTCAACATCAACAAGGATTGCGGGTCGACCTCGCCGGAAGCGCTGAGCCGCAAGGTGCGCGAGATGCGCGCCGATATCGGCATTGCGCTCGATGGCGATGCCGACCGCGTGCTGGTGATCGATGAGCGTGGCCATCTGGTGGATGGCGATCAGTTGCTGGCGGTGATCGCGCAAAGCTGGAAGGAAGACGGACGTCTGTCCATGCCGGGGATCGTCGCCACCGTGATGTCGAATCTCGGCCTCGAACGCTTCCTGGCCGGCGAGGGCCTGAAGCTGGTGCGCACGCCGGTCGGCGACCGCTACGTGCTCGAGCAGATGCTCAAGCAGGGCTACAACCTCGGCGGCGAGCCGTCCGGCCACATCATCATGTCGGACTTCACCACGACGGGCGACGGCTTCGTCGCGGCCCTGCAGGTCTTGGCTGTGGTGCAGAAGCTTGGCCGCCCGGTTTCGGAGGTCTGCCACCGCTTCGAGCCGCTGCCGCAGATTCTCAAGAACGTGCGTTACCGTGCCGGCAAGCCGCTGGAGAACCCGAACGTGAAGTCGGCGATTTCCGCGGCCGAACAGCGGCTCAATGGCAGCGGCCGCCTGCTGGTGCGCTCTTCCGGCACCGAGCCGGTGATCCGGGTGATGGGCGAGGGTGACGATCGCATCGTGGTGGAAGAGGCGGTGGACATGATCGTCTCCGCGCTCGGCATGACCGCGGCCGCCTGATCCGGGAGCGTCGTTTGCCGTCACTGACGGGCTTGTGATCGCCTTGCTGCATGGCGTGCGGCGACACTGCAAATCAGTCATGATCCGGTATGGCTGGCGAGGGCTAACGTTTCCCGTTACGGTCCGCCCTCGTGCGGTTGCGGCTTGCCGGATGATGGCGGTCGTTTCCTTTGACGGAAGGCATTGCGTGAACAAGCCGGTCATCCTGTCCGAAGACACCATGGGCGCGCCGATCGTCGTCGACAGCGCGCCGCCACCGCCGCCGACCGGTCCGGTGCTGGTGGTGCTCGGCGCGATCAGCCTGTCACATCTCCTCAATGATCTGATGCAGTCGCTGATCTTCGCGATCTATCCGATCCTGAAGACGAACTACAATCTGGATTTCACTCAGGTCGGCATGATCACGCTGGCCTGCATGTTTACTTCCTCGCTGCTGCAGCCGCTGGTCGGGCTTTACACCGACCGCAAGCCGAAGCCGTTTTCGCTGGCGATCGGCATGGGCTTCACGCTGGTCGGCCTGCTCCTGCTCAGCGTGGCGCATGTCTACGGGATGATTCTGGTTGCCGCCGGACTGGTAGGTATGGGGTCGGCGATCTTTCATCCGGAATCCTCGCGCATCGCCCGCGCTGCATCCGGCGGCCGCTACGGCCTTGCGCAATCGATCTTTCAGGTCGGTGGCAATTTTGGCAGTGCCATCGGTCCGGTGCTGGCGGCAGCGATCGTGGTGCCGCTCGGGCAGGGCAGCATCGCGCTGTTCTCGCTGTTGGCGGGGCTTGCGATGATCATCCTGTGGCGCATTGGCGTCTGGTACAAGCCGCGGATCATGCCGCGTGCGACAAAACGGGTGGATGGCGCCTCGGGTGTGCTGTCGTCATCGCGCGTGGCGTTCGCGCTGGTCGTGCTGATGGTGCTGCTGTTCTCCAAGGGCTTCTATCTCGCCGGTATCAACAGCTATTACACCTTCTATCTGATCCAGAAGTTCGGCGTCAGCACGCAGACGGCGCAGATCTATCTATTCGTGTTTCTCGCCTCCAGCGCCTGCGGCACCTTCTTTGGCGGTCCGCTCGGCGACCGCTTCGGCCGCAAATATGTGATCTGGTTTTCGATCCTCGGCGCGCTGCCTTTCACGCTGGCGCTGCCTTACGCGAACCTGTTCTGGAGTCTCGTGCTCAGCGTTGTCATCGGCTTTGTCATCGCCTCGGCGATGCCCGCGATCATCGTCTATGCACAGGAACTGATGCCGCATCGCTTCGGCATGATCTCGGGACTGTTCTTCGGTCTCGTGTTCGGCATCAGCGGCATCGGCGCGGCGATCCTCGGCTATGTCGCCGACCACACCGGCATTGGCTTCGTCTATCACGTCTGCTCCTATTTGCCGGCGATCGGTCTGCTCGCTGTTCTTCTGCCGCAGCTCAAGCGCGCCGACGCGTGAGCGTCGAGCGCGCGCCCTTTCTTTGAACAACGAAGTAGGCGTTTACCGTCATTGCGTCAGGGTGCCTGACGTTTTCATCAACGCATCGTTAGCATCTGTGGCGAGCGCATGAACGCATCGTTAACCCGTTCGCTTAACCCGCATTAAAAATCGCGGTTAAGAATTAGGGTTAAGTAGCGCTTAAGCATTTGGTGCCATCGTCCCGTCTGAGGATTTGAGTGAGGCCTTTGCGTCGTCTGCCTCACCAGACGAAAGGACTAGCCGATGCGTTCCGTGAAACCTGTGCTTGCCGCTGCTGCGGTGTCGTTGTTATCGAGCGCGGCGTTTGCAGCCGATCTGCCGCTTGCGCCGCCGCCTTACGCTCCGCCTCCGCCGGCGGACTTTGGTGGCTGGTATCTGCGCGGCGATATCGGATTCAGCAATCAGGACGTGAAGCGGCTTAACAACGCGAATGACGCCTTGAATTTCACCTCTGACCAGCGTCATCAATTCAGCTCCGCTGGAATTTATGGCGTCGGCATCGGCTATCAGGTCAACAACTGGTTCAGGGCAGACGTCACAGGCGAGTATCGTGGAAGCTCGACCTATCACGGAAGCGACCAGATCACGTACAATGGCGGCATTGGTGTCGACACCTATACCGGATCCAAGTCCGAGTATCTGTTCCTCGCGAATGCCTATGTCGATCTTGGCACCTGGTGGTGCATCACCCCGTTCGTCGGTGCCGGTGTTGGTACGGCGCGCGTTACAACCGGCCCCTTCACCGATCAGGGCATCGCTTTGCAGGGCGGACCGGCTCTGCCGGGTACGGCTCTTGCTGACGGTGCGTCTCGTTGGAATTTTGCCTGGGCGGTGCATGCCGGCCTTGCTTACAAGGTCTCGCCGAATCTCACGATGGAGTTGGCGTATCGCTACCTCAATATGGGTGATGGCGTGACGAGGGATCTTGTTGCGTTCGATGGATCGAGCAATCTCGGACCTATGACATTCAAGGATCTGACGTCGCATGATGTGAGGTTCGGCGTGCGTTGGGCGATCGATCCGGGCCCGGCCTATCTGCCGCCGCCTCCGCCGCTGGTGACGAAGGGCTGATCGATTCGCAATCAACCGATTGCAGACGGCGCGGAGCGATCCGCGCCGTTTTTGTTTGCGCTTTCTCGTGCGCGAAGGCGTGCGCGCAAACGATTGATTAAGGTTAACCGGCGATGATCAAACACAGTTAAGCGTCGGTGTAGAGGAGCGTTTCGATGCGTCGGTTGATCGTGGCTGCGATGGTGGCGGCAAGTGTGCAGGGCGCGCAGGCCGCGGACTTGCCGGACTGGGGCGATCTGCCGGTGCTGCGGGGCGGCGTGGGTTATGGGCGCACCTCCGACTGGCAAGGCTTCTATGTCGGCGGCCAGGCCGGATACGGCTCCTCCGATATGAATTTCTCGGAATCAAACTCTGCGTTGATCGGGCGTGCGCTTGGCCCCAACAACATCCTTTACGATACTGTCGTGTCGGTCTCGCAAGCGAACGGCAAGGTCAACAGCCATCAAACAGCGTTTGGCGGTTTTATCGGCTATAATAGTCAGTGGGAAGATGTCGTTATTGGTCTCGAAGCCAACTACATGCACGGCAAATTCAATGGGACGTCAAATGCTGCGCCAGTCCCGCTGACTTATGTCACTCCGTTTTCAGATGGCCGTTATCACACCATTGGGCTGAATTCATCGCGTGGCGTTTCGGTCACCGACATAGGGACCATCCGTGCCCGTGCGGGTTATACGATAGGCAGCTTTCTTCCCTACGTATTTGGCGGCGTTGCGCTGGGACGTGCTGATATTACAAGTACTGTCTATATTACCGACAGGTCCGACACGACGTTCGCCGGCTCTCCCAGCGGCCCTCTTCGGGTCTATTCGGCAAGCGACTCTACCGGGGGTAAAATGCTCTATGGCTACACGGCTGGTCTCGGCACGGAAGCCATGTTGTTCGGCAATGTCTTCGCACGTGCGGAATGGGAGTATATTCGTTTTGTGAACGCCGGCGCGGACGTCAACATCAACACCGTGCGTGGCGGCGTAGGCTACAGGTTCTGATCGTCCAGCAGTTTCACGCCAGCTTCAATGCGGCTGCGCCGGCGACGACAAGGCCCCCGGTAGCAAGACGGCGCAGGCCGCTGCCTTCGCGCAGGACCAGCGCCGAAATCACCACTGCAAACAGCACCGATGTTTCACGCAGCGCCGCGACGGCTGCGAGCGGCGCTTGCGTCATGGCCCACAATGCGAGGCCGTAAGACCCGACGGTGCATATGCCGCCTGCGAGCATGAGCAGCCCGCGCGTCTGAACGTGCGTCTTTAAGACGGCCGCGTTCCGCGACCATAGCCATATCAGCAGCGGAATGCCGGTGAGCAGATGCAGCCACAGCACATAGGATGCTGCATGGCCGGACAGCCGCACGCCGGTGCCGTCGATCAGCGTGTAGAGGGCGATCACGAGGGCATTGCCGAGCGCGATCAAGGTCGCGCGATGATCAGCTTTGCCGTGCAAGGCGAGCAGAAGGATTCCGCCGCAGATCAATCCGATCCCGACCCAGCTTGTCGCGGTCAGGGTCTCTCCGAGCAAGGGCGCGCTGGCGAGCGCGACGATCAGCGGAGCGCTGCCGCGCATCAGCGGATAGGTGTGGCCCATATCGCCGGCATGATAGGCGGCCGCGACCATGACGAAATAGAGCTGGTGGATGACGACCGAGGCCACGAGCCACGGCCAGCTTGCGGTTGTGGGCAGCGGCAGAAACGGCAGGATAAAGGCCGCGACCAGCCCGGCTCCGGTGGCCACCATCGCCGCTTCCAGCAGCTTGTTGTTGCCGGATTTGACGATGGCATTCCAGCTTGCGTGGAGCAGGGCGGCAAACAGAACAATCAGCAGAACATGGGTCGGCATGGCCCGGGATGTCTCTCAAAAGGCGAGGGGAGACGTTGCGCAGAAATGACTTACTTCATTGCCGGCAGGTATATCACAGACAGGCCTGCTTCCTTCCCTTGACCTGTCGTCCGGCTTCGCGTATTTGCGGCGGCGGGACACCTCCCCCCAACGGGAGGCTACTATCTGGAAGGATAGATCATGACTGCAGCGAAGCCCGCTTCGCGGCCTCACGTGCCGCATTTTTCCTCCGGCCCCTGTGCCAAGCGCCCCGGCTGGACCCCCCAAAATCTCAAAGATGCTGTCCTCGGCCGTTCGCATCGCGCGAAGATCGGCAAGGCCAAGCTCAAGCTCGCGATCGACCTGACCCGCGAGGTGCTCGAGGTCCCCGCGGATTACCGCATCGGCATCGTTCCGGCGTCCGATACGGGCGCCGTGGAAATGGCGCTGTGGTCGCTGCTCGGCCCGCGCCCCGTCACCATGATCGCGTGGGAATCGTTTGGCGAAGGCTGGATCACCGACGTGGTCAAGCAGCTCAAGCTGAAAGACGTAACCAAGCTCACCGCCGGCTATGGCGAGATTCCCGATCTGGCCAAGGCTGACAAGAATTCCGACATCGTTTTCACCTGGAATGGCACCACCTCCGGCGTGCGCGTGCCGAACGCGGACTGGATTGCTGCCGATCGCGAAGGCCTGACCATCTGCGACGCCACCTCGGCGGCGTTTGCTCAGAAACTCGATTGGCCCAAGCTCGATGTCGTCACCTTCTCCTGGCAGAAGGCGCTCGGCAGCGAGGCCGCGCACGGCATTCTCATTCTCTCGCCGCGCGCCGTCGCGCGCCTTGAGAGCTACACGCCGCCGTGGCCGATGCCGAAGATCTTCCGCATGACCAAGGGCGGCAAGCTGATCGAGGGGATCTTCGTCGGTGAGACCATCAACACGCCGTCGATGCTGTGCGTGGAGGACTATCTCGATGCGCTCACCTGGGCAAAATCAGTTGGCGGGCTCAAGGGCCTGATGGCGCGGGCCGATGCCAATACCAAGGTACTGGCGGACTGGGCGGCCAAGACGCCGTGGGTCGATTTCCTGGCGAAGGATCCTGCGATCCGCTCCAACACGTCGGTGTGCATGAAGGTGGTCGATCCCGCGATCACCGCGCTGCCTGCCGAGGCTCAGGCGGACTTCGCCAAGAAGCTGGTCGCGGCTGTTGAGAAGGAAGGCGCGGGCTACGACCTCGGCGCTTACCGCGATGCGCCACCCGGCCTGCGCGTCTGGTGCGGCGCGACGGTGGAAGCCTCCGATGTCGCGGCGCTGACGCAGTGGCTCGACTGGGCCTTCGCCGAGACCAAGGCCTCGCTCGCCAAGGCGGCGTAAATCACATCCGTTCTGTCGTCCCGGGCAAGCAGCCGTTGGCTGCGCGACCCGGGACCCATCACCACCACAGTTACGCATGGGTCCCGGCCTTCGCCGGGACGACCGGCCTTATTCAAGGATCACATCCCATGACCAAACCGAAAGTTCTTATTTCAGACGCGCTGTCGCCCGCCGCCGTGCAGATCTTCAAGGACCGCGGCATTGATGTCGATTTCCAGCCAGCACTCGGCAAGGACAAGGACAAGCTCGCCGAGATCATCGGTAACTATGACGGCCTTGCCATCCGCTCCGCGACCAAGGCGACGGCGAAGATTCTTGCCAACGCCAAGAATCTCAAGGTGATCGGCCGCGCCGGCATCGGCGTCGACAATGTCGAAATTCCCGCCGCCACCGCCCGCGGCATCATCGTGATGAACACGCCGTTCGGCAATTCGATCACCACCGCAGAACACGCCATCACCCTGATGTTGGCGCTGGCCCGTGAAATCCCGCAGGCCGATGCCTCCACTCAGGCCGGCAAGTGGGAGAAGAACCGCTTCATGGGCGTCGAGATCACCGGCAAGACGCTCGGCGTGATCGGCTGCGGCAATATCGGCGCCATCGTCGCCGACCGCGCCCTCGGCCTGAAGATGAAGGTGGTCGCGTTCGACCCGTTCCTGTCGCCGGAGCGCGCCAGGGATATCGGCGTCGAGAAGGTCGAGCTCGACGATCTGCTCAAGCGCGCCGATTTCATCACGCTGCACACCCCGCTGACCGACAAGACCCGCAACATTCTCGATGCCACCGCGATCAACAAGACCAAGAAGGGTGTGCGTATCGTCAATTGCGCGCGCGGCGGTCTGGTCGATGAGGTGGCGCTGCGTGCGGCTCTGGACAGTGGCCATGTCGCCGGCGCGGCGTTCGACGTGTTCGTCGAGGAACCGGCCAAGGAGAATGTTCTCTTTGGCCATCCCAATGTGATCTGCACGCCGCACCTCGGCGCGTCGACCACGGAGGCGCAGGAAAACGTCGCGCTGCAGGTTGCCGAACAGATGTCGGACTATCTGCTCACTGGCGCGATCAGCAACGCCATCAATTTCCCGTCGATCACGGCGGAAGAGGCGCCGAAGCTCAAGCCGTTCATCGAACTGGCCGAGAAGCTCGGCTCCTTCGCCGGCCAGCTTACCGAGAGCAATATCGTCAAGGTGCAGATCACTTACGAAGGCGCGGTGGCCGAGATGAAGGTGAAGGCGCTGACGGCGGCGGCGTTGTCGGGCCTGCTGCGGCCGATGCTGGGCGATGTCAATGTCGTGTCCGCACCGGTGGTCGCCAAGGAACGCGGTATGGTCGTGGATGAGGTGCTGCGTGCGGCCGAAAGCGATTATGAGAGCCTGATCACCGTCACCGTGACCACGGACAACATGGAGCGCTCGGTGTCCGGTACGGTCTATGCCGACGGTGCGCCGCGTCTGGTCAACATCAAGGGCATCCGGGTCGATGCCGAGTTCGGCAAGTCGATGATCTACATCACCAACGAGGACAAGCCGGGCTTCATCGGAAAGTTCGCCTCGCTGCTCGGCGACGCCAAGGTCAACATCGCGACCTTCCATCTGGGCCGCAATGCTCCGGGCGGTGACGCCATCGCCCTGGTCGAGATCGATGGCGTGGTTCCGCCGGAGGTCCTTGCCAAGATCGAAGCGTTGCCTCCGGTCAAGCATGCCAAGGCTCTGACGTTCTAAGACAAAGCTCGCGCCGGTCTTCTTTGGCAGCAGGCGCAATCGGATCGAAGGCGCGGTCGCCCTTGGGGCGGCCGCGCTTTTTTTGCCTTGGCGGCAACGATGTCCCGCCACCGGATGCTCCGCCCTACCTCGGTAAGGAAGATTCAATAGTCTGCCGGTAAGAGAATGAATTCTTACTTGGCGCGTCCCGCGCTGTTCCTTCGGAGAAGCCGTCGTGAAATTTCTGAATAACTGGCCGATCGCCCTGAAACTCGGCGTTCTGGTAGGCGTGACCCTGATCGGCCTGTGTGCCGCGGGTCTGTTTGCTGCTCGCATGATGCACAACGAAATGTACAGCGCGCGTACGGAGCAGCTTCGCGCGATCGTGGATACCGCGCGGAATATGGCGGCCGGCTACCAGAAGCAGGTCCAGGCCGGCAAGCTGACCAAGGAGGCCGCGATCGAGCAGTGGGTCCAGCGCGTCCAGAGCATGATCTATGACAACGGCGCGGGTTATCTGTTTGTCTACACGATGGACGGCATCGCGGTTTCGGTGCTCAACCCGAAGCAGATCGGCACCAGCCATCTCGATGTCGAGGTGAACGGCCGCAAGTCCACCCGCGAGATGCGGGACGGCGTTGCCGCCAACGGGAACGTCACGATCTATTACGCCTGGCAGAAGCCCGGTCAGCCGGACCTGAGCCCGAAGGTGTCTTACGCAGCCGGCATTCCCGGCTGGGACATGTTCGTCGGCACCGGCGCCTATATCGACGACCTCGACGGCAAGCTGATGCAGATCGTGATGGCGCTGGGTGCGGCGATTCTCGGCATCGGCGCGGTTGCCGGTTTCGTCGCCTGGTTGATTGGCCGCAGCATCACCAGGCCCCTTGGGCAGTTGGGCCAGCGGATGAAGGCTTTGGCGGACGGACAGCTTGAGGAAGCAATTCCGGGAATCGGCCGCCGCGATGAGATCGGCGCCATGGCCACGACCGTTCAGGTCTTCAAGGACAATGCGCTCCGCATGCGTGATCTTGAACGGGCCGAGGCCGAGACCCAGGAGCGCACCGCTGCCGAGCGGGCCGCGATGATGGCCAGTCTCGCCAACGACTTCGAGAGCAACGTCAACGGCATCGTCCGTTCGGTGGCGAATTCGGCCGCCGGCATGCAGACGACCGCCGAGACCATGACCTCGACCGCGACCGAGGCCAGCAACCGCGCGGCTACGGTTGGTGCTGCGTCGGAAAGAGCATCGGAGAATGTCGAGACCGTCGCCGCGGCAGCCGAGGAACTGTCGTCGTCGGTATCGGAAATCTCCCGGCAGGTGGCGCAGTCGAACGAGATTGCCAGCAAGGCGGTGGCGGATGCCGAACGCACCAACGCGACGGTGCAGGTGCTGTCCAGCGGCGCCGAGAAGATCGGCGAGGTGGTGCAGCTTATTCACACCATTGCCGCGCAGACCAACCTGCTGGCGCTCAACGCCACCATCGAAGCGGCGCGCGCGGGCGACGCCGGCCGCGGCTTCGCGGTGGTCGCGTCCGAAGTGAAGGCGCTGGCCAACCAGACCGCCAAGGCTACCGAAGAAATCTCGATGCAGGTGGCGACCATGCAGACCACCACCAGCGATGCCGTTGTGGCGATCCAGGGCATCACCCGTACCATCGCCCAGATGAGCGAGATCACCATGAATATCTCGAGCGCGGTCGAGGAGCAGGGCGCAGCAACGCGCGAGATCGCCCGCAACATCCAGTCGGTCGCGGCTGGATCGGGCGAGATCAATCAGCATATCGGCGGGGTCAGTTCGGCGGCATCGGCCACCGGCTCGGCGGCGTCGGACGTGCTCTCCAGCGCCCGCGACCTCGACGCCCAGGCCAGCAAGCTGGATCGGGCAGTGAACGAGTTCCTCTCCAAGGTGCGCGCGGCGTAACGCGTTTCACCTTTACTCCAACGACAAACGCCGCGGCTTTGCCCGCGGCGTTTTTGTTTAACGCCGTTTCGGCTTGCGCGCGGCGATGAACACGCCGACCAGCACCAGCACATAGCCGATCAGGTGAAAGAGCTGGAAGGTCTCACCCAGGAATCCGATCGCCAGTACCGAGCCGAACACCGGAACCAGATGAAAGAACGGCGCGCCGCGATTGGCACCGATCAGTTCGACGCCGCGGTTGAAGCAGAGATAGGCCAGGATCGAGGGAAAGACCGCGACATAAATCAGCACCGCAAGCACGGTCGCATTCAGCGTCGCTTGCGCGCCGCTCTGCAATTCCCAGAGATAGAAGGGCAGGATGAACAGCGTGCCGCAGCCGCAGGTGAACAGCATGAACGACAGCGGGTGGATCGTCGGCCGTCTGGCCGCCACCGCAGAATAGATGCCGAACACCAATAGTGCGATCAGATAGGCGATGTCGCCTTTGTTGAAGTGGACGCCGGCCAGCGCGCTGAAATCGCCACGCGTCAGGATCACGATGACACCGACCATCGAGATGAGAATACCGATGCCCTGCGCTGGCGTGAGACGGATGCCGAACAACAGCAGCGCGAACAGCGCCACGAACAAGGGACCTGTGGAGTTCAGCAGCAGGGCGTTCAGCGCCTCGGTGTACTGCAGCGCCCAGTAGCCCAGCGTGTTGAAGGTGGCGACGCCGGAGATCGACAGGATCACCATGATTCCGAGATGCCGGCGGATCACTGGCCAGTCCTTCACCGTCTGCCGCCAGGCGAACGGCATCAGGATAAGGAAGGCGCCGGTCCAGCGCAGGAACGAGAGCGCGATCGGCGGCACGTGCCCGGCGGCGAAGCGTCCGATCACGACATTGCCCGCCCAGAACAGCGAGGTCAGCGACAGCAGCAGATAGGGCTGATCTGTCAGCCAGGTGAGAGGCCGGAAACGACCGGAGCGGGGCGGGGAGGCGTTCATGGGGCGGGATGAGGCCTGAAAGGAGCCAAGCGGGCGGATTTATTTGGGGATATCAATGGTTTGCCAGACTTGTTAGGGGCCTGCCAACAGCCGCTTTTGCTTGCGTCCCATGCCGTCATCCTTTATCCGATGGGAGCCTCGCATGCGAGCAACTCTGCGGCGAGGCACAGTCTGGCAGGCTGGATTGCGAATTTGCACCGATCTCCCGAAAGGTCTCATCTGAAATGGCTTACCCGAAATGACCAATGTTGTCGTCGTCGGCGCCCAATGGGGCGACGAGGGGAAGGGCAAGATTGTCGACTGGCTGTCAGAACAGGCTGACATCGTTGTTCGCTTTCAGGGCGGTCATAATGCCGGCCACACGCTCGTCATCAATGGCAATACCTACAAGCTCGCGCTGCTGCCCTCCGGCGTAGTGCGTCCCTCCAAACTGTCGGTGATCGGCAATGGCGTGGTGTTCGATCCTCAGGCGTTCGTCGCCGAGGTCGACAAGCTCCGCAGCCAGGGCGTCGCGGTCTCGCCGGACAATCTGCGTGTCGCCGAGAACGTCACGCTGATCCTGCCGCTGCACCGCGAGCTCGATGCCGTGCGCGAGAATGCCAACAAGGCGACCGCGATCGGCACCACCCAGCGCGGCATCGGTCCGGCCTATGAAGACAAGGTCGGCCGTCGCGCGATCCGTCTGATGGACCTCGCCGATCCGCAGACCCTGCCGCACAAGATCGAGCGCCTGCTGACGCATCACAACGCGCTGCGCCGTGGCCTGTCGCTGCCGGAGATCGACGCGGCCGAAATGCTGCGTGATCTGGTGGCGATCGCGCCGCAGGTGCTGCCGTTCGCGGATTCGGTCTGGAATCTGCTCGACCAGCGCCGCCGCGAAGGCAAGCGGATCCTGTTCGAGGGCGCGCAGGGCGCGCTGCTCGATGTCGATCACGGCACCTATCCCTACGTCACCTCGTCGAACACCGTCGCGGCGCAGGCCGCCACCGGCACCGGCATGGGGCCGAGCGCGCTTGGCTATGTGCTCGGCATCTGCAAGGCCTACACCACGCGTGTCGGACAGGGTCCGTTCCCGACCGAACTGACCAACGAGATCGGCGACCTGATCGGCACCCGCGGCCGCGAATTCGGCGTCAACACCGGACGCAAGCGCCGCTGCGGCTGGTTCGATGCCGTGCTGGTGCGCCAGACGGTGCGGACCTGTGGCATCCACGGTCTTGCGCTGACCAAGCTCGACATTCTCGACGGCTTCGACACCATCGAAGTCTGCGTCGGCTATGAACTCGACGGCAAGCCAATGGATCATCTGCCGGCCGGCGAGGCTGCGCAGGCACGGGTCAAGCCGATCTACGAGACCATCGAGGGCTGGAAGGAGCCGACTGCGAATGCGCGCTCCTGGGCTGACCTGCCGGCGCAGGCGATCAAATACGTCCGCCGGGTGGAAGAACTCGTGGGATGTCCGATTGCCTTGCTCTCCACAAGTCCGGAGCGCGAGGATACGATTTTGGTGCAAAACCCGTTCGAGGCGTGATTCAGTAGCCGTCGCGACGATCAAGGCTGCACAAGACTTGGACGTATAGGACTTGGGCGCATGGGCGCCCGCCGACTGACAAGGCCGACTGGACAAGGATGGCAGACTACTACCCCCTCATCGCCCGTGCCGTTGCCGGACTGGACGCCAACGCCACCGGCGAGACGCGCCGCGCGCTCTATGAGCGGGCCCGCACGGCGCTGATCGCGCAGTTGCGGGGGGTGGAGCCGGCGCTGAGCGAGGCCGAAATCACCCGCGAGCGCCTCGCGCTTGAGGAAGCGGTCCGCCGGGTCGAGGCGGAGGCGGCACAGCGACCGCGTCATGAGGCTTCGCGTTCCGATCCGGCGCGCGGCCGGTTGTCGGAGCCGCCCTCGCGTGAAGCTGTGCCGAGGGATCCGCAGGCGCCACGCCGTGGCGACAGTTTGCGGGAAGGCGCGCGCAGCGCCGCCGCACGGATGGCGCAGAATGGCCCGCCGCCGCCGCTTCCGCAGGGTGAACGTTCTCGCCCGCGTCCTCCGGATCATGCGCCGCGTCCACCCCGCGATCCGCGGCAGGGACGGCACGAATCCTGGGACG
This sequence comes from uncultured Afipia sp., assembly GCA_964384815.1. Lineage (GTDB taxonomy): Bacteria > Pseudomonadota > Alphaproteobacteria > Rhizobiales > Xanthobacteraceae > Afipia. The sequence continues at coordinate 30,262 of CAYLLZ010000010.1, forward strand.
ATGTCGCGCGCGCGCGCGACTCCCGCACCGCTCCCGGACATGGCGGCGCGCCGCGTCCGATGCCGGAGGAGGGCCGGGCTCCGGGAGGAGGCACGCGCGGTTTCCGCGATGTGGTCGCCGACACCAACGATCTTGGCCAGGCCGCCGCGCAGGCCAACCGCGCCGCGCGCAAGACCTATGCGAGCGTGCCGTCACCTTCGCCCGAATTCGACCGCGTCGAGCCCGACATGGAGCAGCGCGGTGGTCCTTCACCCTATGGCCATGATGAAGCCTTCGGTGCGGGCGTCGAAGCTCCGGAGCCGGACAAGAAAAAGCGTGGCAAGGCGGACCGGGCCGTCGGCAAAAGGAGCGGCGGTTTTCCGCTGAAGAGCATTCTGACGGTCGGCGTCGTGCTGATCCTGATCGGCGCCGGCATTCTGGTCTGGCAGAAGGCCGGCCCCTCGATTCGCGCCATGCTCAAGCCCGCGCCCGCCACCAACACGCAGGTTACGACCGATCCGGCGACGCGGCCCAAGATCACCGACCGGGTTGGCCAGCCCGACTCGTCAACGCAGCCGATCGCGCCGGTGGCGCAGCGCGCCATTCTCTATGAAGAAGATCCGTCCGATCCGCAGGGCAAGCAGACTGTCGGCACGGTGGTGTGGCGGCTCGAGCAACTTCCGCCCTCGCCGAAGGCCAAGCCCGATACTGCGATCCGCGCCGAGATCGATCTGCCCGATCGCAAGATGAAGGTGACCTTCACGCTGATGCGCAACACTGACCCCTCGATGCCGGCGACCAGCCATACCATCGAGGTTGTCTTCACCGTTGCGCCGGATTTCGGCACCACGATCGCCAACGTGCCCGGCATCTATGCCAAGTCGCCCGATCAGCCGCGCGGGACGCCGCTGGCGGCAACCTCGGTCAAGGTGCAGGACGGCTATTTCCTGATTGGCCTGTCCAATGTTGACGTCGATCGGGATCGCAACATCCAGGTTCTGAAGGAGCGGACGTCACTCGATATTCCGATGGTCTACGGCAACGGTAAGCGCGCCATCCTGTCGCTTGAAAAAGGCTCGCCCGGCGAGCGTGCATTCCGCGATGCGTTCGCGGCCTGGAGGCAATAACCTTGCGGATCACCCTGGCCGGTTCCCGCCATTTCGGCGTGATGACACTGAAAATGCTGCGTGAGCACGGCGTTGAGATCGCCCGCGTGGTGGTGACCGATGCCGGCGATCGTCTCGCCGTGGCGGCGAGAGAGGCCGGCATCGAGCTGACGGTGCAGGCTAACCCCAAGGTGATCGAAGCCTCCGAGATCGCGCCGGGAACCGATCTTATCGTGACGGCGCATAGCCATGCCCGTGTCAGTCAGGCCGCGCTGGCCGCTGCCAAGCTCGGTGGCGTCGGTTATCATCCCTCGCTGCTGCCGCGTCATCGCGGCATTGCTGCGGTGGAGTGGACCATCAAGGAAGGCGATCCGGTCGCCGGTGGCACGATCTATCATCTGGCCGAGCGTATGGATGCCGGCGCCATCGCCGCGCAGGAATGGTGTTTCGTCAAAAAAGGCGAGACCGCGCGCGAATTGTGGGAGCGGGCGCTGGCGCCGCTTGGCCTCAAGCTGCTGGGGCGGGTGATCGATCACGCCAAGGCGTTCGGTTCGCTGCCCTCCAAGCCGCAGGACGAACAGTTCGCAACGCAGGCTCCCAAGCTGCAGGCCGAGACCAAGGCCGTGCGCGCCGCCGGCTAGAGGCGTTCCGATGTTTGCCGTCTGGTGACGAACACGGCGGGTTTCTCTGGAACATTAGGTAGGATTCGCGCGGCTCATCGGGCCGGAATCCACGAATCTGTCTTCCGAAGCTATGGGTTCCCAAAAATAAATACGCGGGCCAATGCCCGCGTATGGTCGTCCGATGGACGTGTCGATGCTGTGCGACTCGGCTCAGGCTGCCGGAGTGCGTCCTTCATCGACGGCGCGCGACACCAGCGCCCGCGCATCCGTGATGCCGCCCGCGGCCTCGCGAACGATGGTCTCCGCCATCTTCGCTTTGGTGGCAGGCGTCCGATTTTCCTGAGCGATCTGTTCGACCGCGATCTCAAGCACCTCGCGCAAGGCGGCGACGGTTTCGGCGCTGAAAGATTCTGGCGAGCGGTTGATCATGCACGTCTCCTCAGGTTTGTTGGCGTGGCGGACCATGGCCAAGCATTGGGGCCGTTGTGAGTCACGATACGACAAAGATCGTGCAACAACGATGATGTGATTCTGGAAATGCTCCAGACATATTTCCTTTGAGGTCGCGCTGCGTCAGAGCTGGTGAAGCGTGCCGGATCTCGCGCAAGATGTTGTGTCAAAGCATCGATTGGCGATGGCGCATCACCCGTTTGTCATCGTCATCACTCTTTCGAGGGCGACGATCGATGCGATGAATCAAATGGACAGTCCGCATCGTCCGTGTGGCTGTCTGGAAGAGTTCCGAACTGCAGCGTTCAACAAAAAGCCGGCGCGAACGCCGGCTTTCAGGTTCGATATCGAATGTCTCGTGAAGTGTTTACGCTGCGGCGACAGCCTCTTGCCGCGCCACAGCATTCTTCACCGCAGACTGGACTTTCTCGAAGGCGCGCACCTCGATCTGTCGCACGCGTTCGCGCGACACGCCGAATTCGGCGGCAAGATCCTCAAGCGTCATCGGCTCATCGGCGAGACGGCGCGCCTCGAAGATGCGGCGCTCGCGTGGATTGAGCACGCCCATCGCGCCGGTCAGCGCGTTGCGGCGGTGATCATATTCCTCGCTCTCCGCCATGATGGTTTCCTGGTTGGGCGAGGTATCGACCAGCCAGTCCTGCCATTCGCCGGGTTCGCCGTCGTCGCGGATCGGCGCGTTGAGCGAAGCGTCGCCGCCGAGGCGGCGGTTCATGTCGATCACGTCGCGCTCGGTCACGCCAAGGCGCTTGGCGATCAGCTTGACCTGATCGTCCCGCATATCACCGTCTTCCAGCGCCGAGATCTTGCTCTTGGCCTTGCGCAGGTTGAAGAACAGCTTCTTCTGGTTCGCGGTGGTGCCCATCTTCACGAGCGACCACGAGCGCAGGATGTATTCCTGGATCGAGGCCTTGATCCACCACATCGCGTAGGTCGCGAGACGGAAACCTTTATCGGGTTCGAAGCGCTTGACCGCCTGCATCAGGCCGACATTGCCTTCCGACACCACTTCGGAAATCGGCAGGCCGTAGCCGCGATAGCCCATGGCGATCTTGGCCACGAGCCGCAGATGGCTGGTCACGAGTTTATGCGCCGCGTCCCGGTCGTCATGCTCGCGCCAGCGTTTGGCGAGCATGTACTCCTCCTGCGGTTCCAGCATCGGAAACTTGCGAATTTCCGCGAGGTAATGGGACAGGCCGGACTCTCCGCTGAGAACCGGCAAAGTGGCTGCACGGGCCATGCTTGCGCCCTCCATGGGTTCAGGCCCCCGATAGCGGCGGGCCAGGCAGAGTGCCGCTTTGTCAAAAGCCGGCCGAGCTGCATTGTTCCGCACTGGGACATCTCCAGCGCAGGTGCAGCATACACCAAGCGGGACGCGGGACGGAAGAACGAATGGGGGTCACGTTGCCGTGACGGGCATTAAATGTCTGTAACCATGCGGCTTTTCAGCACACCTCCGATTAGTCTGTGCTACGGAGCGCGGCTTCGAGGAGAAGCAAATCCTCCGGAAGTCCGGTCTGCCATTCCATGATTTCTCCGGTGGCCGGATGCTCCAGAATGAGGAGATAGGCATGCAGGGCCTGCCTGCCCAGGGCCGCAAGCGCGTTTCTTGCGCCATCCGGCAACTGGCGTGCCTTGGTCTTGAAGCCTGAGCCGTAGACATCGTCGCCGAGGAGCGGATGTCCGAGATGGGCGAGGTGGACGCGGATCTGATGCGTTCGTCCGGTCTCCAACTGGCAGGCGAGCAGGCTGGCGACCGGCTTGCCGTCTCTGCCGGCGAAGCTTTCCAGCGTCTCCCAATGGGTGACGGCGAAGCGGCCATTGGCGCGCACCGCCATTTTCTCCCGCGCGAACGGGTGACGGTCGATCGGCTGGTCGATGGTGCCGCGCGGCCGGTCCGGCGCGCCCCAGACGAAGGCCATGTAGCCGCGGCGCATCTCGCCGGTGCGGCCGTGGTCGGCGAACTGCGCCGACAGCGACTGGTGGGCGCGGTCGTTCTTGGCCACCACCATCAGGCCGGTGGTGTCCTTGTCGAGTCGGTGCACGATGCCGGGCCGCTTGACGCCGCCGATGCCTGACAGGCTGGCGCCGCAATGCGCGATCAGCGCGTTGACCAGCGTGCCGGTCTCGTGCCCGGCGGCTGGGTGCACGACAAGCCCCTTCGGCTTGTTCAGCACGATGATGTCGTCGTCCTCATAGACGATGTCGAGCGGGATGTCCTCGCCCGCAGGCTCGGCCGGCGCGGCGGGCGTGACGTCGATTGTGATCGTGTCGCCGCCGCCAACGTGATAAGCGGGGTCGCGAACCGGCGCGGCATTGACAGTGACACGACCATCAAGGATCAGCGCCTTGAGGCGCGTGCGCGACAGGTCGGTGCAATGGGCCGCCAGCATCCGATCGAGCCGCGCTGCTGCTTCGCAGGTCTCGAGCGTGAATTGATGGCGCTCGCCGCCGGAAGGCGCCGTCGTGTCGGCCGCCGTATGTTGAGACGAGACGTGTTGGGAAGAGCGTTGCATGAGCGAAACTGTTGCACCTGATCCGACGCCCGAGCAAGCCGCGCTGATGGCGCGGGTGCGGCGGCTGATGCTGGTCGCGGGCCTGACCACGGCCCTCGGCATCGGCGCGGTGCTGATCGCGGTCGGCTATCGCCTGTTCCATAGCGGAGAGACGGCCCGTGCCGAGGCGGTGGCGGAGATGCCGGTGGGCGCGCGGATCGTGTCCACCGTGGCCGCCGGAGACCGACTGGCGGTGACGATCGAATTGTCCACCGGCGGCACGGAAATCCACACGTTCGATGCGCGTTCGCTCAAGCCGGTGGGGCGGCTGAAATTCCACAACGGGCGCTGATCTGCGGTTCGCACCTTGCGGAAAGCCGCTTTCGAGGCTATTCCCTGTCGCCAACGCTCCCTTCGTCTAGCGGTTAGGACGCGGCCCTCTCAAGGCTGAAACAGGGGTTCGATTCCCCTAGGGAGCGCCAATAAAATCAGCAGCTTAACTCAATTCCGCCAAGTCCGCTTAATCTCCATCGATAAGCGCCGGCGAACGGCTGCGCGCGCTCTCAATTGCCGGATTGTTCGCGGGAGAGCGGGCGTTGTTTTGCGCTCAATTTGGCGAGGATGATTTTCTCAGCGGCCTGTGCGTGGGCCCGGAGCGCGGTCTTCAATTTCTTTTCGTCTCGTTGGACCAGGGCTTCGGCGATCTCTTCATGCTCGGCTTGCCGCCGTTCCGCAGCCTTGGGGTCGTAATCATGCCAGACGACGTAGGTTGCAATCTGCATTTGCATTTGGACTTGCGTGTAAACCCGGAGCAGCAATTCATTGCCGCTGGCTGCAACGATGTGGGCGTGAAACCGGGTGTTGGACCTGAGAAAATTTGCGGTCGATTGCAGGCCTTCCTTTTCTCCGAATGAATAGCGCCGCATGTCCTGAGCCAGCCGTCTGATGATCGCGATCTGCTCATCGGTGGCCTTTTTCACCGCTTCCTCGGCGGCGAAATCTTCCAGCACCTTGCGCAAGGCGAAGAGATCCTCCGCCTGTTTGAGATCGACGATATTGACCATGGTGCCGCTGCGGCCGGCCACCGAAAGCAATCCTTCTGCCTGCAGTCGCGTGACGGCTTCCTTGACGGGCGTCCGGCCGATATCGAGCCGTTCGGCGAGCAGGTTCAGCGACGTCCTTTCACCCGGGCGCAACGCGTGGTGCAACACGAGCTCGATGATCCCGTTATAGGCTTGATCCGTTGCGGATCGCTCCGGCTCGCCAGGTCTTTTCGCTGCTTTCGCCATGGAATCATCCCAGCGGGAATCAAGTTGCTATCTCTATCATAGCAGGTCCATAGGCGGGGTTATCGATGTCGGGAAATCCAGTCTTTGGCTTATGCGCTGCCGATAGGATTATCCAACTGAAGGAATTCATGAGCCGTTTTCCAGTTGATCTGCTCGAACTGCTCCTGCGTTAAATGCTTTTGCGCGTCCAGATCCGTGACCGGCGAAGGCGCTCTCATGTCAAATGGAAAATCCGTCCCGAGCATCAACCTGTCGGGTCCGACCATTTCGATGAGAAACTTGGCGACCTCTTTGGAATGAATAATGCTGTCGTAATAGAACTTGCGAAGGTAGGTGCTCGGCGGGTTCGCGATATAGGCGCGACACTCCGGCCGTGCGTGGAAACCGGAGTCGAGGCGGCCGATAATATAAGGAAGAAATCCGCCGGCCTGTCCGAGACAAATTCTCAACTTCGGGAATCTGTCTAAAACGCCGGAGAAAATCAGATTGGCCGCCGCGAGAGTGGTGTCGGCTGGAAATCCGATCAGATTGCGAAGATGAAAATTGTTCATCAACTCTCTGCCGACAACGTTATGAGGGTGGATCGCGAGCGGCATGTCGAGAGCCTCAGCGGCCTCGAAAAATGGAAGAAACCGCGGATCCGATAGAGCGAGATCCGCCACGTTGGACCCGATTTCCACTCCCTTCAGGCCGATCTTTTTGGCGCGTTCGCATTCAGCAATGCTTGCCTCGACGTCATTCAGCATCACCGTGGCGAAGCCGATAAAGCGATCGGGACATTCCGCAACTGCGGCCGCTGTCGCGTCGTTCTCCGCCTTCATCAGGGTATGGGCTTCGGGATTATTGACCCAATAGTAAAACAGGAACGGCGGCGCCATCAGAACCTGTTTGTCGATTCCGTTTCGCTTCAGAAATTCCAGCCGAAGATCGAGATCGTAAAAGTCCGGCTTGATCGGCCCGTAAGGCCGCTCCGGCGTATGAATAAACATTGCGCCGTCTGCGCGCACCTCGATCGGCGTCTCGCACTTGTGCCCTAGGCGCGCGAGGTCATCCAGAACGGATTTCGCCATGTAATGGCTGTGGACGTCGATCCGCATTTCAGCTTCTCCGGAATGTGCAAATTTCAGGCATGGGGTGCGTAAATTCGCGGCGCTCATGTGCCGGCAGAGGCAGTACACAATTATTAAATTGACATGTCAATTTGTGATCATTTATTGATATGGCAATGTCAGTGAGCCGAGAGCGAAGATATGGCGTCGACCATCGAGCCTGTTTTGCCGCAAGCGAGCGAAATGCTTCTGTTCGCTCAAGACGTGGTGATGGCGTTCGGCGGCATTCGCGCGCTGGATCACGTCAGTTTCTGGGTTCCGCCCGGTGGGGCGGTCGGTCTGCTCGGTCAGAACGGCTCCGGCAAAACCACTCTTCTCAATGTCATCACAGGACAGCTCCTGCCGCAAAACGGCTCGGTCTACTTCGATGGCATGGAAATGCTCGGCTCCAAGCCGGATGTGTATGCAAAGGTTGGCATATCGCGCGTCTTCCAATCCGTGCAGGTGTTTCCGCGGATGACCGTGTTCGAAAATCTCATGGTCGCCCAATTGGGCAGCGGAAATTCGGATACCTCGCCTGAATTCACTCACTCGATCCTCAAGCGCGTCGATCTGGAGGATTTTGCCGACGTGATGACGCGCGATCTCTCTTATGGCCATCAGCGGCTTCTGGAGATTGCGATGGCTTTGGCGGCGCGCGCCAAGCTCATCTTGTTCGATGAGCCGACCGCCGGGCTTGGCAACGATCTCGCCGGGCGAGTGATCGCCTGTCTGCGTGAAGTGAACGCGTCGGGCACCGCGATCATCGTCATCGAGCACGAGACCAACGTCGTGTTCCAGACCTGCGATGTCGTTTGGGTGCTCAATGAAGGGCAGGTGATCGCGCGGGGCACGCCCGATGAGATCCGCAACGATCGCCAGGTGCTCGAGCTTTATCTGGGGAAGCCCAAAACATGAAAATGGAGCTTGCCGGTGTTTGTGCTGGGTATGGGCGCTTTTCGGTGCTCCACGGTATCGACCTGTCCGTGGCGGATGGAGATTTTCGTCTCGTCGTAGGGCCGAACGGCGCAGGCAAGACCACCATGCTGCGCTCCATTTTCGGCATCGTGCGGCCAACGGCGGGCCGGATTCTGGTAGGCAGCGGCGATGTCACGCATGCTTCGCCTCGCGAGCTTCTTGATCACGGCATCGCTTACGTGCCGCAGGAGCCGAGTATTTTTCCGCATTTGACCGTGGCCGATAATCTGGAGATGGGTCTTTTTCAGACCGGCATCCGCGGCAAGGCGGCGGAAGATGCCATCCGGAAGGTGTTCGAGAGATTTGAAAACCTCGCCCGGCGAAAGGATGTCGCGGCGCGCACCCTGAGCGGCGGCGAACGGCGGCTGCTGGAATTGGCGCGGGCTTTGATGATCAAGCCGCGCATGCTGCTGTTGGACGAACCATCGCTCGGCCTTTCGCCGATCATGATGGACCGGATTCTTCATGAGATCGTCGCGATCAATAATGATGGCGTGACTGTGCTTCTGATCGAGCAGCGCGTCAAAGCGGTCGCGCACGCTGCCAAGTCGATCAGCATCCTTCGCCTCGGCCGTATCACGAAAAACGGCACGGCAGAGCAGGCGCAGGACGACCGCTGGCTCGCCAGCGCTCTGTACGACGAAGGCCTGGAGCCTGCCGCATGAAATTCAAATGTCATCACACAGGGAAGCTCGTCATGAATATCCTTTTCAAGCGCCTTGCACCTGGAATTTTGGCCGCCGCAACTGTCGTACATTTCGCGATGCCTGCGATGGCCGAAGACATGACCGATCTCAATGTGGCGTTGATCACGCCAATGTCCGGGCCGTCGATGGGCAATCAGGAGCCGGCGGTGCTCTCGTACAGAATGGCGATCGACGAGATCAACAAGAATGGCTTTGAGGTCGGCGGCAAGAAATATCGATTCAACGTCAAATGGTTCGACGAAGAGTGCAAGGCGACGACGGCGGTGACCGCAACGCGCGCGGCGCTCGCCCAGGTCAAGCCGATGAACATCATGTGGGCGGCGATGTGCAGCAACTCGTCGCTGGCGTCACGGCAAATTCTGCTCGATGCCAAAGTTGTGGCGCTGAACTCGGTCGCCGGTACGTCGGGTTTTGTCGGCCCGGTCGGCGATCCCATGCTGTTCAAGAACAAGGAAGAGTTCGAGTGGCGCGCCCGTGACATGACGAAATATCTCGGTTCGCGCGGGCTGAAGAAGGGCGTCATCATCGCGGTCAACAGCGACTGGGGTCATGAGTCGGTCAAGATGTTCACGAAATACGCGGGGCAGGCCGACGTCCAGATTCTGAAGTCGCTGAACTTCGACGAGCAGACCGAGGAGTTCACCACGCTCCTGGCTCAGGCGCGGCAGCTCAAGCCGGACTTCATTTTCATGGCGTCGCAACAGATCAACGAGCAGGTGGCGTTCCTGCGCGCCTATCGTCAGCTCGGCCTGAAAATTCGCCTGGTGGGTGAATCGACATGGACTGAGGACGTCGCCGAAAAGATCGGCTGGGAGGCCATGGACGGCATGCTGACGGCGAGCGCGTGGCTGCCTTCGAGCCCGCGAACCGAAGTCCAGGAGTATGTCAAAAAGTATCGTGCGTTGTATGGATCGGTGCCGGGATTCAACGGCCCGCCGGCCTACGACGTTGCCTACATCACCGTGCAGGCTTTCCAGAAAGCGGGAAGCCTCGATCTGGAAAAATTCCGTGCGGTGCTGCGCAATACCGAATTCACCAATCTGGTTTCCGGCACCGGCAAGCTGCGCTTTGACGAGCGCGGACAGGCAATGTTCGACGTCACGATTTCGGTGTTTGACGCCAAGAAGAAGCAGCGAGTCATCGCTCCTTGATCAGTCGTCGCGAATCCTGCCGGCGGCGCCGGCAGGATTGGTCTTCATCCATTCAAAGTTGAGCGCATGTTAGAGCTGATCGGACAAGCCATCTTTTCCGGAATTGCCATCGGGGCCGTCTATGCGCTGGCATCCTCGGGTCTTGGCATTATTTTCGGATTGTTCGGCGTCATCAATTTCGCGCACACGCAAAATCTGATGCTTGCGGCGGTCGCAGCGTTCATCGCTGCCTCCTTTGGATTGCCTTACGTGCTCGCCTGTATTGTCGGTATCCTGGCGGCGGCTGCTTTTGGCGCCGTCACCGAGCGGGTTTTCATCCGTCCGCTGCTTGGCCACGATGCTGTGCAGGTCGAGACACTTTTCATCACGCTCGGTCTCTCCATCGTTCTGGAAAATACCACGCTGCTGCTGTTCGGATCGCAGCCGCATTATTTCGTCAGTCCGTTCGCGGGTGTGATCGAAATCGGCGATGTCATTCTGACGATGGACCGTGTGGTGACGATTATTGCGGCTGCCGTTGTCTTCAGCGCGCTCTATCTCATGACAAAGTACAGCCGGTTCGGCAAAGCGGCGCTCGCTACCGCGCAGAATCCGAACGCAGCACGCGTCATCGGAATTCCGGTCGATCGGGTCCGGCTTATCGCCTTCGCGGTCGGGTGCGGGCTGGCGGGTCTTGGCGGCGTGCTGTGGGGGACCACCTATTCGGTCAGCTATCTGACCGGCGGGAACTTCCTGATCCTGTCGTTTGTGCTCGTTGTGATGAGCGGGCCCGGAAACATCAACGGCATTTTGATCTGCAGCTTCCTGCTTGGGATCACCGAAGGCGTCGCCGGCGCATTCTTCGATCCGAAGTGGCAGCGGCTGGCCGTCATGCTGGTTTTCATCGTTGTCATCCTCAATCGGCCGAACGGCCTTGGGCAAGGAAAGTTTGCGCGAACGAACAACTGAGCGGGTGAGGTCAAAGTCACGCGGCGGCGATGTTCATCGAACGATCGGGTTGGAAAGAATGCTTGGAGATCGACGAAATTATAGCGGCTGGGGGATAGGCGCGGTTGTCTTCGCGCTGCTGGTGTGCGTTCCGCTGCTCACCAGCGACGATTATGTTCTCTATGTCCTGAGCGTTTCGGCCGTCACCGCGATTATCGCTGCCGGGCTGAACATCACCAACGGATATATCGGGCTTCTCAACCTCGCCGTCGGCGGCTTGGTCGCGACCGGTGCGTACTGCACCGCGCTGCTGCTGTTGCGGGGGTATTCGATGCCGCTGGCGCTTCTGGCTGCGGCTATCGGCGGCGGTCTGGTCTCGGCGATCATCTTCCTGACTTTTGCGCGGTTGAGGGGATTTTTCTTCGGGCTTGCGACGATCGCGGCGGCGGAAGTCATCCGTCTTCTGATCCGCAACCTGGAGGAAATCACACAGGGTGTTCGCGGCCTGAAAGGCTATCCGAAGCTCTCGGCCTCCGCGGGAACGACCTATTGGATCGTTCTTGGCCTTCTGCTTGTCATCCTGATCGTGATCAGCCTGGTGGTGCGCTCGAACATCGGCCTGCAGTGGCGCGCGATCCGGGACAATCGCGATAAGGCGCTGTCGATGGGCATTCCGGTCGCTCGCCTGCAGTTCTGGGGATATGTCGCCTCGGGCGTCGTCATGGCCTTTGGCGGCGCGCTCTACGGCGTGCTGCTGCAATTCATCGAGCCGAACATCGCAGGGCTGGGCACACTTGTGCAAACCATCCTGATGGTGGCGCTCGGGGGCGCGGGCACCGTGATCGGTCCGGTGATTGGCTCGGCCGTAATCAATCTGCTGCCTGAGCTTCTGCGCATGGCGGATGAGCTCCGCCTCGTAATCTACGGCGTCACCCTGATCGTGGTCGTGCTGGCGTTGCCCGGCGGCATCGTTGGAACCATCCAGCGCCGTCTTCGAATGCGACGGTCAATCCCTCAACGCGCATGAACTCAAGAGATAAACAATAAGAGGTGATCCATGGAGACCGACGTTAAATTCAAATCCGACGATGTCGAACTGGCGGCAACGTTCTATGCGAAGGACGGCAACAAGGGGCGTTTGCCGGGCATCGTGTTGGGCCATGGCTTTGCCGGCGCGCGCTATCCGAAAATGGCGGCTTATCTCGCCGGGCTGGGCTACGGTGTTCTGTCGATTGACTTTCGCGGCTACGGGTTGAGCGGTGGCGTGCGTGGCAAGGTCATTCCGCGCGAACAGGTCAGCGATTTCAAGAACTCGGTTTCCTACCTTGCGCAGCGCGACGATATCGATCCGGACCGTATTTCCATCATCGGATCCAGCCTTGGCGGCTCCATCGCGATCATGGCGGCGGCGCAGGATACGCGCATCAAGGCCTGTGTTGCCGGATGCCCGATCGCGAATGGCGATTCGACCATGCGGCTGTTGTACGACACGCAGGAGAAGTTCGATAAATTCCTGAAATATGTCGAGGAGAAGCGCGTGCGCGGCGAGACGATTCCGCGTTTCGAGATCGTCATGATTCCGGAGCCGCTGCGGGCAAATCTGCCGAAGGGCACGCCGATGGAATTCTACGCCGACACCGTCGACGGCTTCCTGTCGCTCAATCCCAAAGAAGTCATCAACGATATCGCTCCGCGGCCGGTCTTTATCATCCACGCCAAGGACGACCATGTCGTGCCTTATGAGGATGCGGAAGAGTTGAAGCAGATCGCCGGCAACAATTGCGATCTGGAACTGATCGACAAGGGCGATCATTTCATCTTTGGAATGGACTCGGTGATTACCTCGATCGGAAACTGGCTTGTGAAGAAGGTTCCGCCGAAGTGAGGTGATGCGCCAGCCATTCTGGCGGCCGTCAACGGACGAGGCCGCCACCGGCCGGCGGCTCGCTCCGGGTCTGATCGGCGAGGCAAGTGCAATGAAACGACCGCTGTCGTCCAAGTCTCCGCCGGGTGCGCCGATGCGCCATTTTCCGCTTCGGCCGCATCACCTCGTGGAGCGCATCACGCCGGTCAAGGACCTCTTTGTGCTGTCGCCGCTCGGCGCCCCGGAGGTCGATCTCGATACATGGCGATTGACGATCGACGGCATGGTGGAGCGCCCGCTGACACTGACATTCGATGACATTTTGCAGATGCCGAAGCGCGTCGTCGAAGCTTTCCATCAATGTGCGGGAAATCCGCGGCAGTGGAATCACCCGACCCGGCGGATCACCAATCTGGTGTGGGGCGGCGTTGATCTTGCGGAGGTTCTCTCGCGCGTCAACATCGATCCCAAGGCACGCTTTCTATGGTCTTACGGCATGGATCACGGCCTCTATCAGGATACGGCCATCGACAACTACATCAAGGATTTGCCGGTCCACGAAATCGCCGCTTGCGGAGCGCTGCTGGTTTATGAGGTGAACGGCGAATTTTTGCCGCCGGAGAACGGATTTCCGTTGCGGCTGGTGGTGCCGGGCTATTACGCCACCAATTCCGTCAAATGGCTCTGCCGTCTTCACTTCGCTGAGGAGCGCTCCAAGGGATACTTCACTACCGTTCTTTACAATGACCCGACGCCGCCGACGGAAGCTGAACCAAATGGCGGCACCAAGCCGGTTTGGGAAATCGCCGTGGAATCCGTCATCGTGTCGCCTGCGCCAAGGACGCGCGTGACGGCGGGGATCGTCGATGTGTGGGGCTGGGCCTGGGCGCGCGACGGCGTCGCGTCGGTGAAGGTGAGCGCCGATGGCGGGGGCACCTGGCAAGCGGCCGATCTTGAGCCGCAACAAGGGCAATCGTGGCAAAAATTCCATTTGGCGTGGAGATGCGCGCGCGAAGAGGGGCAGGCCGTTCTGATGTCGTGTGCCACCGATCGCTACGGCAATTGCCAGCCGGCGACCGGCGCGCGCAATGCGATCTATTCGGTGCCGGTATTCTTCGGAGACAGTGCGCCCGGTTCATTTCCGCAGGCCGAATATGAAATCTAGATTGGAAATGCGCACCGGACTGGTCGTCTATCGGTCTGTCTCGGGAGCCGACGAGGAGAAGCGACGTGAAAATTGACTGTCATACCCACTTCCTGCCGAAAGCCATGCTGGAGGAGATCGGACGAAAGGGCGGCAGCTATGGGATGGAGCTGCAGACAGGAGAGGGCGGTGAACTGAAATTGCTGATGCATGGTGTTCCGCATCCGCCGCTCAAGCCGTTTATGAATGTCGATGCGCATCTGGCGCAGATGAAGTCGGCAGGCATCGACACCCATGTTGTCTGGCAATCGTCGCGCCCCAATATTTTCTGGGCTGATGGTGCGCTTGGTCTCGCGCTTTCGGAGATCATCAACGACGAATACGCAGCACTCGAAAACAATCACCCCGGCCGGTTCATCGGCATTGCTTCCGTTCCGCTGCAGGATATGCCCAAGGCGCTTGCAGAACTGCAGCGCGCCGTCACCAAAAAGGGCCTTCGCGGCGTGATGGCCAACACCAATATCAAGGGCCAGTACCTCGACGACCCCTATTTCTGGCCGTTCTACGAAGCGCTCGAACAACTCGACATTCCGCTGTTTCTGCATCCGGCAAATCCATTCGGCGCAGACAAGCTGAACGAGTTTCATCTGAAGTTTCTGATGGGTCTTCCGGGCGACACAACGCTGTGCATCTCTCGGATGATCTTTTCCGGCACGCTCGATCGCTTTCCGCGCCTGCGGCTGATGGTGCCGCATGGCGGCGGCATGCTGCCGTTTCTGCAGGGGCGCCTGGACCATGGTTTCAACGTGAGGCCGGAATGCAAGAACATCCAGCGCAGGCCGAGCGAGTATTTTGACCGAATGCTGTTCGATACCGTCGTCTATTCGCCGGAGATTCTCGGCCCGGCCGCAAGATCGCATCGTTTTGCGCTCGGCAGCGACTTTCCTTACGACATGGCCGATCCAAATCCGGTGGCAACCGTGTCGAATGCGGACATTCATTCAAGCGTCCAGGACGAAATCTTCTCCCGGAATCTTCTCAATTTTCTTGGAGTGAAGAAATAACATCCTGATGCGGCAAGGGTCCCGCGGAGGCAAATCGATCTCCGCCGGGACGTCGCTCGCGCTGTTCCGTTGCGGGTAACGGGATCAAGCCGGCAGAGCGTCCAGCCGATTGTCATATCAAATTGACATGTTAATTTGCACGGGATAGATCAACCAGCGGACCGAATGAGGAGTAACTTTTATGCGCATGCTTTGCTTGGGTGCGGGTGCCATCGGCGGCTATTTCGGCGGCCGATTGGCGGAGAGCGGCGCTGACGTCGAATTCCTCGTGCGCGAGGCCCGCAAGGCGCGAATCGCGTCCGATGGGCTGCGGATTGAGAGCAAGTATGGCAACTGCCATCTCAAAGTCAGAGCGGTCACCGCGAATGAGGCGAAGGGACCCTATGACATCGTTTTGCTGACTTGCAAGGCTTATGACCTGCCGGGCGCGATCCTCGCCATCGAGCCATTCGTGGGGCCTGATACCGCCGTCCTGCCGCTGCTGAATGGCGTGGCGCATATGGAGGTGTTGAACGAGAAGTTCGGGCGCAGCCGGGTTCTGGGAGGCGTGGCGAAGATATCGTCAACACTCTCGCCCGAGGAGGTCATCAAGCATCTCAATGATTGGCGTTATATCACGATGGGTGAACAGAACGGCGAGATGAGTGCGCGAGTCCTCGAACTCAAGGCGGCATTCGACAAGACATCCGTGATTGCAACGGCGGTTCCCAACATCATGCAGATGATGTGGGAGAAGGTTGTTCATCTTTCGACGGTGGCGGGAATGACCTGTGCCATGCGCGCTTCTGTCGGTGACATCGCGCGGACCGACGATGGAACCATCATGATGATCGAGCTTCTCGAGCGCAACGCGAAGATTGCCGGATGTGAAGGCTACCCTCCCTCGGAAACATTTCTTGTCGAGTACCGTCAGCTTTTTCACGATGCGTCATCCCCCTACATGGCATCGATGCTTCGCGACATCGAGCGTGGCGGGCCGATCGAGGCGGACCACATCTTGGGCTTCATGCTGAGGAAGGCCAGACAGCATGGCGTGGATCCTCTCTTCCATCAGTTCATTTTCACTCATCTTCAGGCTTACGAACAGCGCCGCGCGGCGCAGCAGGCAAAGGCGGCGGCGTGATGGCCAAGACTTATCGTATCGCGGTGATTGCCGGTGACGGCATCGGCAAGGAAGTCATGCCGGAAGGCATCAAGGTGATGGAAGCCGCTGCGCGGAAATTCGGTATCGCCTTCCAGTGGGATGAGCTGGACTGGTCGTGCGAGAGATTCCATAAGACCGGCCAGATGATGCCGAAGGACGGTCTCGATCTGATCCGGGGCCACGATGCCATCTATCTCGGCGCCGTCGGCTATCCCGGCGTGCCGGACCATGTCTCGCTGTGGGGACTGCTCATTCCGATCCGGCGCGAGTTCGATCAGTACGCCAATGTGCGGCCGGTGCGTCTGATGCCCGGCGTGCGCAGTCCGCTTGCGGACCGCACGGCGAAGGATATCGATATGCTGATCGTTCGCGAGAATACCGAAGGCGAGTATTCGTCGATCGGCGGCGTCAGGGACGAAGGCAGCGACAACGAACGCGCGGTGCAGGAGAGCGTTTTCACGCGCAAGGGCGTGGACCGGATCCTGAGATATGCCTTTGAGGCTGCGGGGTCCCGGCGAAAGCATGTGACCTCCGCGACGAAGTCGAACGGAATCGCGATAACCATGCCGTATTGGGACAAGCGCTTTGCCGCGATGGCTGAGCAGTATCCGACAATCAAGACGGCGCAGTATCACATTGATATTCTGACCGCACAGTTTGTGCGGAATCCCCAGTATTTCGACGTGGTGGTCGGCTCCAATCTGTTCGGCGATATTCTGTCGGATCTCGGACCGGCGTGCGCGGGAACGATTGCGATTGCCCCGGCGGCCAACATCAATCCCGAGCGTCGCTTCCCCTCGATGTTCGAGCCCGTTCATGGCTCGGCGCCGGATATCTACGGCCGGAAAATTGCCAATCCGATCGGTCAGATCTGGTCTGGTGCGATGATGCTCGAACACTTAGGTCATGCCGATGCGGGCGCCGCAGTGGTGAAAGCAATCGAGACCGTTCTTCGAGAAGGGCCGCACAATCCCGACCTCGGCGGCAAGGCTTCGACGGAAGACGTTGGCTCTGCGATCGCGGCCGCGATTTCGTAGAATCAATTGGATATTGGAGGCAACGGAACCGGAATGTTACAGCGCGCACCGAAGACCGATCGGGATGTGTCGGCGGCCGATCAGGCCTATAGCGGCATCATCGAGCTGGTTTTGAACAGCGAATTGCGGCCGGGCGAGCGGACGTCGGTCAATCTCCTGGCGGCGCGTCTGAATCTTGGCCGCACGCCGGTGAAGGAGGCGATTACCCGTCTGCAGACGGAGGGCCTGCTGTCGGTGGCGGGTCGAAGCGGCACGATGGTCAACCGCATTGATCGCGAGCAGACCCAGCAGCTTTTTGCGCTGCGCCGTGTCCTTGAGGACTTTGCCGCCGATGGCGCGGCAGAGAACGTCACGCAAAAGAATCTGGTTGAGATTCGCCGGTGCCTGCAGAAGCTCGGTCGATCGAACACCACCGCCGAATTCGTGCGGGCCAACGTCGAGTTTCATTCGCTGATTGTCGCTGCCGCGGGAAATCCGTTCTTGGAGCGCTTCTTCTCGCAGCTTCAGATCCAGTTGCAGATCGTAACCTACCTCCTGCGCCGGGGATTCGATACCAAAGCGGCCGCCGTTCGCCACCGGGAGCACGAGACGATCGTGAAGGCGCTCGAAAAGCGTGATGCAAAGGCGCTGAAGGAGGCGTTGCGCGGCCATGCGATGACGACCGAACGCGCCATTCTGGCAACGCTGACCAATACCGAAAAGCAGGAACAGGCATTGC
Source organism: uncultured Afipia sp. (assembly GCA_964384815.1). GTDB lineage: Bacteria > Pseudomonadota > Alphaproteobacteria > Rhizobiales > Xanthobacteraceae > Afipia. The sequence continues at coordinate 48,044 of CAYLLZ010000010.1, forward strand.
GTCGCAGGTAGCAGCCAAGATCAGCGATGAAGGATCAGACGAGATGAGTGACAACGATACGCCTGCGACGAACCGCCTTCAGATGCCGGCGGAGCCCAAATATCTGGCAGCATGCGTGCAGGCCGCCCCTGTAGCGTTCGATCTTCAGGCCACGCTGGACAAAACCCGGGATCTCGCCGCGGACGCAGCGCGGCAAGGCGCCAGACTGGTTCTGTTTCCCGAGGCCTTTATTTCGGCTTACCCGCGTGGCGCAAGCTTCGGTGCGACCATTGGTGCGCGCACGGCGGAGGGGCGTGAATTGTTCCGGCGCTATCATGCGTCGTCGATTGATGTGCCCGGACCGGCCGTTGACGTGTTGGCAAATATCGCCAAGCAGAACAGGATTTATCTGGTCATCGGCGTGATCGAGCGCGATGGCGGTACCCTGTATTGCACCGTTCTCACCTTCGCACCCACCGGCCTGTTCCTCGGCAAGCATCGCAAGCTGATGCCGACCGGATCGGAGCGGCTGGTCTGGGGATTCGGAGACGGTTCGACGCTGCCGGTTTACGACACGGAGCTTGGCAAGCTTGGTTCGGTGATCTGCTGGGAAAATTACATGCCGATGATGCGGGCTGCGATGTATGCGCAACGCATCCAGATCTATTGCGCGCCCACGGCCGATGGACGGCAGACATGGTTGCCTTCGATGCAGCATGTTGCGCTGGAGGGACGCTGCTTTGTCCTCTCCAGCAATCAGTTTTGTCGCCGGAGTGATTACCCGTCGGATTATCCGTCTGATCTTCCGCTGGAACCCGACGCTATCGTGTCGCGCGGCGGCAGTTGCATCGTGGACCCGCTGGGAAATGTGCTGGCCGGGCCGTTATGGGATCAGGAAGGTGTCATCACGGCGGAGATCGACATCGCGCAGATCGCCCGTGCGCTCTACGATTTCGATCCGGTCGGGCATTACAGCCGTCCCGACGTTTTTTCGTTGAACGTCGACAAGCGCGAGAAGCGTGCCGTCAACTCGATCGTCGCGGGTATCGATTAAAGCGGAAGCCTATTTGGCTATCCGTTGCAGCGCGCCGCCCTTGTGAGCGGCGATATGATCGGTCTTGTCGCTCTTGATTTCGTACTGGGGATCGTCCTTCGACGCATGATGGGTGTAACCCTTGTAGGTGAAGTCGGCTGTGTGAACGGCAATGATGGTGCCTGTCACATGCCCTGCTTCGGAATTCCACCTCACATGGTCACCGACCTTGAATGTCCTGGTCATGTCCCGATGCCTCACTCGTCCGGAAGCAGTCCTCTCCAAAATAGATAGCTACTTCTACTTCTTCTCGGGAGTTAGCACGACCGAGGCCTCGGTCGTCAGGAGACGGAACGTGAAGGACTCCAGGAAATAGAGCTCCACCGTCGTGCTCGAATGGCTGAGATAGCCGATCGAGATGTCCTGACCGATATCCAGCTCGAAGTCGCCGCCACGCGTCGAGAGCACCAGCCCGCCCGCAATCGCCGGCGCCCAGATAATCCCGCCGTCCACCATTCGCTCAAGATGATGAAAGACCGGGTAGCCCTCGTCGCTGCCGCCGCTGGCCGCGGTATAGGCATCCGTTCCAAGCACGAGCGCATAAGGACCGTTGCAGCCGGCGAGCCGTAGCTGGCTGACAGCCTGCGCGACGGCACCCGCATAACCTCGCACGCTTGCCGGCAGGGCAATCGCCGTATTGCTGCTGCCCTGACGGATGCCCTGAACTCCGGCCGCCTCATATCCGTCGAAGACCGCACGATCTTCAGCGAAGGCAATCTTGCGTGCCGCCTCTTTCACCGGCGACCAGTCGGAATCGGCAGCGCCGCGCTCAACATCGTCGATCTGCTGCCGCGACAGTTCGAACGGGACGCGGAGCTCGATCAACGCCTTGGCGTCATGTTGGGCAACCTGGATGCCGTCGCCTGGGGACTTGATCGGGCGCGTATGTCCGGTGCCGACTGCCGCAAGATCAAGACCCTTCGGGTCCGGAACGTCCACTACACGACGCGCCGCCAGATGTCGCTTGAGGGTCCGGGAGGCTTCCTCCTCGATCTGAGCCCAGGCCTTGTCGGAGATGGGAGCGAGTTCGCGATGAAGATTATTCATGTTCTGCCTCTTTATTTCAGAGAACCAATACCGAGCGACCCGTCACCGGACGCTGGACGTGTCGGCGGCTTGTTGGTGTCGATGGAATCCGTTGAGCCTTGATGAGCACCGGTCGGTGTCGTGTCCGGTGTGACACCGTCAAGAAAGGTGGCTGACGGCACGAAAAACAATGCCCCGGTCACGGCCCGGCTGAAATCGAGCAGCCGATCATACGTTCCCGGAGGCTGGCCGATGAACATGTTTTCGAGCATCCGCTCGATGCGCTGCGGCGAGCGCGCGTAGCCGATGAAGTAGGTGCCGAACTCGCTTTTTCCGAATTCGCCGAACGGCATGTTGTCGCGCACGATTTGAAGCTGCTCGCCGTCTTCCTCGATGGAGGTCAGGACATTATGCGCGTAGGGCGCTTTCGCGGCGTCGTCCTGCTCGATGTCGGAGAGCTTGTGTCGGCCGATGATATTTTCCTGCTGCTCGACCGGCACTTCGTTCCACCGTTTCAGATCGTGCAGATATTTCTGCACGATGACATAGCTTCCGCCTGCAAAAGAGACGTCCTCTTCGCCAATGATCGCCGCCTGCTGAGCGTCGCTATCGACCGGGTTCTCCGTGCCGTCGACAAAACCCAGGAGGTCGCGGTCATCGAAATATCTGAACCCGTGCACCTCGTCGACGACCGTCACCGCATCTGCGAGCCGCGACATGATCTGTGCCGCGATCTCGAAACACAGATCCATGCGGGTCGCCCGGATGTGGAAGAGAATGTCGCCGGGCGTGGACACCGCATGATGGACGCCATGGATCTCGCGAAAGGGATGCAGATCCTTGGGCCGGGGAGTGCCGAACAGCCGATCCCAGGCGTTGGAGCCAATTCCCATGACGCATGACAGCCGCCCCTCGAGATCGCGAAAGCCGACGGCACGCAAAAGCGACGACAGGCTCGCGCACAAACTGCGTACGGCAACGTCACTGTCCCGTCCGGGGTTGATGGTCACGATCAGGAAAATGGCGGCTCGCGTCAGCGTCGCGACGACAGGTTGCGGGACAGCAGATGGCACCCTGCTTTACTCCTTGCAAATCTTGATGGGCCTATCAGGATACCCGAGGGGCGCGCGATCAAGCTCCGGATAGCCCAATTGTATGGCGATTGTTCAATACACAATATCAGCGTTGTCCGCTCAAGCCAGCTTGAGAATTTGGCGCCGCTCATGGCGCGCCATTCGCCTTATGGGCTGTTTCGGCTTCAATCGTCTCCGCAATCACCTCCAGCCAGCGGCCGCGCTGCTCCTGCAGCCGAACGGCCGCTGCTTTCGCGGCGTCCCGCATCTGCGGCAGGCGATCAAGCATGATTGTCAATTGCTCGCTGAACGCATGCGGTTCGAACGGCTCGGGAATCACAAGCCCGGCGCCGGAGCGCTGCACTTCATCGGCGTAGCCGCAGATCGCCGACACGATGGCCGGCGTGCCGGCGAGCAGCGCTTCGCCGATCACCTGGCCCGCGGCCTCGTTGCGCGCCGGATGGGCGAGGAAATCGGCAGCGGCCATCAGATCCATCACATTAGCCACATAGGGAAGGACGTGAACGCGCTCCGCGATGCCCGATGTGCGCGCCTGCTGCATGATCCAGTCGTCCGACGAGCCGGCAACCAGAAGATGGAGTGCGGGATGATCGGCCAGCGCGGCGAGGGTGCGGTCGACGCCTTTCTGCCTCGGCTTGACGGCGACAGAGATCGCCACAACCGCATCGCGTGGCAAGTTCAGCTCGTCCCGAATCCGCTCGCGACTCGCGAGGTCTTCCGCGGCGTCATAGCGCTCGTCATGCAGGATCAGCGGCAGCACGACGGCGCGTGAGGCATCGAACCCGTAGGCGGCGGCATATTCGTCGCGCTGCCGCCCGGTCAGAAAGAAGAAGCGGGTTTGCGATGGCGGCGCAAAGACCCCGCGCTCGAGCGCGAGGTAAGTCCTGCGGCGTGGCAGCCAGGTCTGCCAGCCCGGCTTGCGCACGACGATGGCGGCATCGGCGGCAAAGTGAAAATCTGCGCTTGGGACTCTGTCGAACGCCAGCACGGCATCGGAGCGTTCGGCCTCGGTAGCGGTCTTCACGGCTTGGGCGAAATTGCGCATCCGCGCGTGGTTGGACAGTCCTTGCCGCGGCAGGGTTATAACGCGCAGGGGAGCGAGGTCGGGCGTTGCCTGCGAGGTGGTGGCGATCACCACGTCATGGCCGCGCTCGCGCAAGGCCCGCGCCACCGCGAGGCAGTCGCGCTCCTTGCCGCCGCGCCCCTCGAGTTGGAAAACGGCCAAAACAACCTTCATGGCCACCTTTCGGAAGCGAAAAATATCAACGGGCGATGCGTTGCGCGCGGCATTGCAAAGTCGGGCAGGATCAAGTGTAACGGTACACAGGGCGGCCGGGATTTGTCGAGCCGCGGGCGCCGATCCGGCGTGGATGGCCGAAAAACGGGCAGGGGATGTCGGCGCACGCTTTCAGGGAGAACGAGGTGATCTCGCAGGGGGCTGCGCGGCTTGCCCTGGCCTGCGTACCCTTGGGAATCGTCAGTGCCTTCCTGTGGCCGGGCGGCGCGGATATCGCTGCGGTCATTCTCGTGGTGATCGGGATCGCCGTTCTGCTGCGTGCCCGAGGTCTCGCAGCCCAGCCGCCGCTTGCTCTTGCCGGTCTGTGGATTGCATTTCTTGTGCTCGCGGCAATCTATGCGATGGCATGGGGCGCTCCCGGCCGTCCGTTCAAGGGGCTGGAGAAACACCTTCCTCTCGCGCTTGGGCCGTTCGTTGCCGTTGCCCTGAGTGCCGCCTGCCGCCGGCTGAGCTTCGACATCAACCGGCTGGTGATGCTTTTCCTCGTAGGTCTTATAGGCGGTGCGCTGGCGATGCTGGTCCGCAGTGGCGCGCTTGGCATGTTCGCTCATGGCTGGCCGCAATTTTCCGACGATCTGCTGGGCAAGGTCAATCGCAACTATGCGGCGCTGGCCTGCGGTGTGTCCCTGATCGCGATCGTGGCGATGGTCGCATATCTGGCGGCTGCCGATCAGATTCGCATGGTCTGGCGCGCCGGTGCGATCGCCGTGCTGGTGCTGATGTTTCTCGGCGAAGGCATTTTTCTCGCCATGCTGCAAAGCCGGACGGCTTATGCGGCGACGGCGATCGGACTTGTGATCTGGTGCGGGCTGATGACGCGTGCGGGCTTGCGTGGCGCCGGCCTGCGCGCCGGGCTGGCCATTCCGGCCGCCATCGTCGTTGTGGCGGCTGCGGGTGTCGTTCACTACTTTCCGCTGATCAGCGAGCGCATCAGCGCGGGCGGATCGACCGCGGTTTACCTGACGCAAATGTACGAGCTGCTGCGAGGCAACGCCGTCGATGGGACCTCGATGTCGATGATCGGCGCGGAGCGCCTGCAACTCGTCGCCGTTGCCCTTGATCTGATCCGCCAGCGTCCCTGGCTGGGATGGGGACCTGATGCCTCGCAACTGATCACGCTGTTCTCGCCCTATCCCGACATCCGATATCTGACACAGTTTCACAACGGCTATCTGCAGGTGCTGGTCTCGTTCGGCATCATTGGCGGATTTCTCAATGCGGCGCTTGTCGTGGCGCTGGTGTGGTCGGCGTTGCGCCGCCGCCGTGCGAACTCGGCGGATCGTCTGGTGCCGCCGTTGTTTGCCTCGATGGTTGCGCTGGTGGCCTATGTGCTCGTCACCAACGTCACGGAAAGCATCGTCTTCGTGAAGCCGGTCGGAATCATCTGTATGTTCCTCGCGGCGCTGGCCTGTATGAAGGATCGGGCAATGACGGGCGACATGCTTCGGCGGAATTGACCCGTGGCTGACAATGGCGCAAGAGACATGGGATCGATGGAGATTCGGGCTTCATGGTGCTCGTGTGCGGAGCCTCTAAGGAAGACTACGCACTTCGACCGAGGATAAAGAGAATGCTTAACGAATGCATTCAATCATCCCTGCATGTCATGGGGGATTGCGATGCGACTGTTTCATTCTTCGAGCGAGCTGGCTTCAAAAATCGGGGCGATTGATCGCTCGCATGCCGTCATCGAGTTTGGTCTCGATGGAACGATCCTGACCGCGAACGCGAATTTTCTGAACGTTCTCGGTTATCGGCTTGAGGAGATCAAGGGCAAGCACCACTCCATCTTCGTGGCTGAGGAGGAGAAGCGCAGCGCCAGCTATCGCGAGTTCTGGGACAGGCTGCGCCATGGCGAATTTCAGTCCAGCGAATTCCGGAGGATCGCCAAGGACGGTCACACGGTCTGGATTCAGGCGTCTTACGATCCGCTGCTCGATCGGAGAGGCAAGCCTTTCAAGATCGTCAAGTTCGCCTTCGACATCACCGCTCAGAAGATGCGCAGCGCCGACAACGAAGGGCAGATCAAGGCGATCCACAAGTCGCAGGCGGTGATCGAATTCGATCTCAACGGCAATATCCTGACGGCCAACGAGAATTTCCTCAACGCGCTGGGTTATCGTCTTGACGAGATCAAGGGCAAGCATCACGGCATGTTCGTCGAGGCTGACTATCGCGGCAGCGCGGCTTATCAGGAGTTCTGGCGCCGGCTGCGTAGCGGCGAATATCAGAGCGGTGAGTTCAAGCGCATCGGCAAGGCAGGCAATGAGGTCTGGATTCAGGCCTCCTACAATCCGATTCACGATGTCGACGGCCGCCCAACCAGGATCGTCAAGTTTGCGACCGACATCACCGCGCAGGTCGAGGACCGGATTCGCCGCGGCAACATCCAGAAGTCGATCGATGTCGATCTCGGGCATATCACCGATGCGGTGACCGCCACGTCGGAGCGGATTTCGACCGCTGTCAGCGCCTCCACGCAGACATCGTCGAATATGCAGGCGGTCGCATCCGGAGCGGAAGAACTCGCCGCATCGGTGGGCGAGATCAGCCGTCAGGCGTCCAACGCGCTCGACATCTCGACTCGCGCGGTGCAGCAGGCCAACGAGACCAGTGCCATCGTGTCGGGCCTTGCCGTTGCCGCGCAGAAGATCGGCGATGTCATCAAGCTCATCAACAATATTGCGGATCAGACCAACCTGCTGGCCCTGAACGCAACGATCGAGGCGGCGCGTGCCGGTGAGGCGGGGCGAGGTTTCGCTGTGGTGGCGTCGGAGGTGAAGAGCCTTGCGGCGCAGACTGCCAAGGCGACCGATGAGATCAGCGGTCAGATCGCCGAGGTGCAGGGCACGACAGCCAATGCAGTCACCGTGATCGAAGGAATCACCGAGACCATCTCGAAGATCAATGAAATTTCCGCGGCGATCGCTGCCTCCGTCGAGGAGCAGGCCGCGGTGACGCAAAGTATCTCCTCCAACATGCAGGTGGCGGCGCGCGGCGTCAGCGAGATCGACAACAGTATGAAGGAGATTGCGGAAGCGACGCAGTCGGTCGATGCCGCGACGCATAAGGTGAAGGAATCCTCGCGTGCGCTTGGCTAGGCGGTCTGCGCTGGTGTCGCGCTATTGCTGTGGCGGCTTGATCTCGTTGATCCTGCTCACGGCGGCGCGAACGTCCGGGAGCACCTCGGGCAGAAGTGCGCGAACTTCATCCGAGGTCATGCCCGGTTTGATGCGCGGATCGTAGAGGATGTTGAGCAGAAGCTGGTCGTAGATATCGAAGAAGCCCATCGAGACATTGTCGTTGAACATCGTCCACGGCACGGAATCGGTGTCGTTGATCGGGCCGAGCGATTGCAGCATCTCCTCATAGGCGCAATCGAGGAATACGAAGTCGCCGGCGTCAACGGCAAGGATGACCTCGGCATGCTCGATTTCGTAGCGCTCGTTCTTGCGGAAGCCGGAGAGGCATTGCGGATCGAGTGATCTGCGGATCTCGCGCGCCTTTTCATTGCCGTAGAATTTGCGGACCGCCTTGTCGAGGTCGCGGTCGCGCACCAGGTTCACCACCATGTTGGCGCCGTCGCGGGTTGGTGTGATCGCAATGTCGAGCGCGGGAATGCGCCGGGCGATGTCGGCGGTGACCTTGGCGATCTGCTTCTGCCGGTCGGCGCGCGCCGTGCCATCGACGAAGATGCGCACCGGGACGTTGTATTTGCGGATACGGTCGATCCGGCCCGCGAGATGGTATTCCGCGCCGAACGCGATCTTCATGAAGCCGGCGGTGATCTGGGCGTCGGTGAAGTCGGTTTTCTGGGTGCGGCGGTGCGAGGCGATGGCGGAGTTTTCCGCCGTCGCGGTGAGGACCGTCGGTGCAAGGCTTGCCGCGGCAAGCACGGTCGCCCATGCGTATGTCCGGATCGGATGCATGCGGGCAGCTAGCCGTAACTTGCACCCGGGCGCAAGGTCAGGACGGTTGAGACTGGCGCAAGATAGAATGGGACCAAAAACAAAAGGCCCGGCGTGGCGCCGGGCCTTTGTACGGAAGAAACGTTGTTTCTCAGTTCTTGACGTAAACCGTCGCGCCGACCGAGACGCGATTGTAGAGGTCGATCACATCTTCGTTGACCATGCGGAAGCAGCCCGAGGAGACGGCCTGGCCGATGGTCTCCGGCTCGTTCGAGCCGTGGATGCGGTACAGCGTCGATCCGAGATAGATGGCGCGGGCGCCAAGCGGATTGTCGGGGCCACCCACCATATGGCGGGGCAGATCGGGCCGGCGCGCCAGCATTTGCTTCGGCGGCGTCCAGCTCGGCCATTCCTTCTTGGCGGTGACGCGATGGACGCCGCTCCAGCGGAAGCCGTCGCGCCCGACGCCGATACCGTAGCGCAGTGCCTGTCCGTTTCCGGTCACGAGATAGAGGCGGCGCTGCTTGGTATCGATGATGATGCTGCCCGGAGCGTAATTGCCTTCAAATGCAACCGTGGTCCGCGGAATCGGACCGGTGCCGCGAGAGCCGGAGAACAGATTCGGGAAGAGCACTTCGAGCCCGTTCTCTCCATCTGCGGCGGCGAGGCCGGTTCCGGCGGCCAGGATTCCCGCGGTGAGCAGGACAGTGAAAAAACGTTTCATCAAGCCTTGTCGCTCCCTGAAAAATGGCCCTCTCATGGAAGGCATTGTCATGTCCAGAAAGGCCATATTTCCACCGCACACGCAACCCACGGCCCCGTGAGCGGTTATCATCCCTTACGATCCGGGCCGGCCGGGAGGGTTTGCGTGCGAGGATGACGATGTTTCAGGGCACGTCTTTCAATCCGCAGACGCTCGCGCTGATGCGGCGCGTTCTGGATGAGGCGGTAGAGACGCTGCCTTATCCGGTGTCGTCGGGCCGCGTGCAGGCCCTTGCCCGAAATATCATCGACCTTGCGGCGCAGGGCGAGCGTGATCCCCAGCTCATGAAGCTGCTCGCCTTGCTGGCGCTGCGCTCCAACACGTCATCCGGTTAGGTGAGGAGCGGGGCAATCTGACGCGGCTTCGTGCGCGAGGCCGGCGTGGAACTGCGCTCTAATGTCGGGCGTTGAGTTGGGTTGCGTTCAACTCCAGTTCATGGGGAAGATCGATGACCGATATTGATCGCGGATCCGTGGCAGCAATGCTGGGCGAGGCCGTGCTGCGGCTGTGGGGAAATCTGCCGGTGGCCATTCAGGAGCAGATTTTCAACGCCTCGGTTCATGACCAGGAAGCCTCGCGCACCAAGCTTGCGCAGTTCCTGCATGACGTGCATCCGCGGACGCTCGGCCGCTCCGTCGCATCCTGACGCCTATCGTCCGCTCGTTGCTGCTGGTGGATGATGTCCGCCGAAAGCGGATCGTAAGCATGGCTGCAGGGATTGATGGTGGGCGCACAAGGGATCGAACCTTGGACCTCTCCCGTGTGAAGGGAACGCTCTCCCGCTGAGCTATGCGCCCGAAACGGACCGCGCGGCCCGTTTGACGGGGCGATTTATGAAGGTGTGGGGGGAGGTGTCAAGCGCGCTGACCGCGATCCGGGCCGGCGGGGACATTTTTCGTGGCTTTTTCCAGCGTGTTACGCGCCCCGGCCCGCGTTATCGGATCGATGCTCGGTTTTGCGCGGCATGGGTCTGAAGCGCGCGGATCCGCTGGGCGAGGCTGCCTTTGGGCTCATTCGCAGAGCCGTTCGCCGCTGCGCCGGCGCCGACAATATTGCTGATCGACGGCTTGGTCTGTTCCGCCGCCAGGATGGCCTCGATCGGGGAATCCGGTCCTTCGAGGGTCGCCGTCAGTCGGGCGACCTCGGCGGCGATCTCGCTGATCCGTTCGCGCAACAACGCGTCATCCGCGGGGGGGCCGGCGGGCGAGTTGACGGTGCTTGACGGCTGCGGATGCTGGGCCAGCGCGGCCTCGGTTTCCTTCCGCCGCATTGCGATCTCGGCGTCGCGCTCGGCCAGCGTCTTGTCCTGCGCCGCGAGCCGTTCTTCGAGCTCCTTGATCCGCTTGCCGAGATCGGCGACCTCGCCGCTTTTGGTCGCGAGAGCACGTTCGAGATTGGCAAAGCGGCCCTCGACCTCTTCGGTCTCCACACGGGCGGCGGCGACGGCGGCAGTTCGATCGGCCAGCGCGGCGTTCAGTCTCGCCATTTCGGCCTGGCGATCGCCGAGCGTCCGTTCGGCCTCCTGCAACGCCTGCATCCTGGCCGCGATATCGGCTTCATTGGCGCGAAGCTGTTCCTGCAACGCCTTCTCGCGCGCTTCGATCGCGAAGATGGTGGCGTTCTTCTCGCCAAGCTCCATTTTCAGCCGGTTGATGGCGTCGGATTTCTTGCCGAGTTCGGCAAGCTGGCTGGTGGTCTTGTTCTTGAGTTGCTCGACATTCATCTCGAGCCGCCGCGCCGACATCGCGAATTCGGCGCGCAACTGATCCTTGTCGGCCTGAATTTCCGCCATCGACAACGGCGTGGCCGCCTCCAGACGCTTGATCGTCAGGCGCACGGCGCGGTTATGCACCAGCGGGACGACCATCAGCCCGCACAGCATCGAGACCAGGAAACCGATCGCCAGATACATGATCGGCTCGACCATCACGCCATCTCCTTGCCAGTGATCCGCCCGCGCTTGGTCCCCCAACAGGGACGGCAGGCCGGCGGACCAGCCGGTTATCATGGATCAGCGGCTTTGTCACAACGCCGGCGCGCGGCAACCCTGCCGCCGGAAAAGCAGGGTCTCCCGATGTCTTGCTGGCCGCCGGACGCCGCTGCCTAGAAGGGATTCCAGGTCGCGTGCGGGGTGAACTTCAGATAGCCAACATTGGCCCCGAGCCGCAGGCCGACGCCGGAGCGGATCGGCACCAGCACCACGCCATTGGCGGTCAGCGCGGTCATGCCGAACCCGCCGATGAAATAGGCGGAGCCGTCGAGGCCCGCGAAGCGCTGATAGATCGCGTCGGTGGCCGGCAGATTGTAGACCAGCATCATGGTGCGCGCGCCGTCGCCGCCCCAGTCGAAGCCGACCGAGGGACCCTGCCAGTACACCCGCAGGTCGCCGGCATTCTTGGTGTAGAGCGTGCCCTCGCCATAGCGCAGGCCGGCGACGATGGCGCCGCTGCCTTCCTCGCCGAGCACATAGCCGTTTGGCAGGCCCCAGCGGCTCACCGCGCGCTCGATCACCGAGGCGAGGCCGCGCGAGACATTGCCGAAGAACCGATGTCCTGCGCCGAGCAATTCGTCGGTGCGGTAGGTGTCGGATCTTGCGGCGCGCTGGGCCGAGGCGGGAAGGGTGAACGAGATGGTGGCAAGAAAGACGAGGGCAACCAGACGTGATGCGAAGGTCATGAAAGAACCTCTTGGACCAATAACGGCTCCGGCACGAGCGTTTAACGCCTTGCTGACCGGCGTCCCCTAAGCTGTGCCATCCCGACTCAAATCTTATCGGCACCAACTATGACGGCACGGCGGCAGGAAAATAAAGGGCGGCGGTTTTGGCCGGGCCGGTGGCGGCATGGCATTGCAGTGCAATCTGTTGAAGGAGCCGCACGCCGCCTTGGAATTGTCGGTTTGCTGATGCTGGTCGGGCTGTTCATCGCGATGAATGCCGGCCCGTTGCGTGCCGCGTTCACCGAGCGCGTGGTGTCGGACCGGCACACCGGCCTTGCCATCGGCGGTTACGATCCGGTGGCCTATTTCACCGATGCGAAGGCTCTGCCGGGCAATCCGTCGCTCGAAGCCGAGCAGGGCGGCGCGATCTGGCGTTTCCGCAACGCGGACAATCGCAGGTTCTTTCTCGCGCGTCCCGATATCTATGCCCCGCAATTCGGCGGCTACGATCCGGTCGATCTGGCGCGGGGCGCGATCGTCGCCGGCCGGCCGCAGCTCTGGCTGGTCGCCGGCGGCCGGCTTTATCTGTTCAGCCGCGAGGACAACCGTGATGCGTTCGCCGCCGAACCGGCGCGCCTCGCCGGCGAGGCTGCCGACCGGTGGCCGGCCCTCAGCGCCACGCTGGCGGACTACTGACAGGGTATGGCGCGGCCTTAAGGGTGCTTCCACGCGGCCGCGGCGGCCGGATCGCCCCAGGCAATAAAATCAGGCACCAGATAGTGACCCGGTCTGGTCCCGAACCGGAGCGGCGCGCCGCTGGTGTCGGTGATATGGCCGCCTGCGGCGGTGACGATGGCATGTCCGGCGGCGACGTCCCATTCCGAGGTCGGCGACAGGCGCGGGTAGACGTCGATCGTCCCTTCGGCGACCCGGCACAGTTTGATGGCGGAGCCCAGTCTTTCGCGGATGGCGCCGGGCCGGGCGGCGATGAAAGCCTCGGTACGGGGATCGCCATGGGAGCGGCTGACGCCGGCGACCCAGGGCTGGCCGGGTGCGGGATGCGGCCGGGTTCGGATCGGTTGGGCGGCCTGGAGCAGGCCGTCGGCGCCAATCGGCATCCGCTCGGCCCTCTCGCCGACGATGGCGCGCCAGATCATGCCGAGGGCCGGGGCGCCGATGATGCCGAGCAGCGGCTCGTCATGGGTGATCAGCGCGAGATTGATGGTGAACTCGCCGCGGCCGGCGATGAATTCCCTTGTGCCGTCGAGCGGGTCGATCAGGAAGAAACTGCTGCCGGTCGGGATGGGGACGGACTGGCAGCGTTCCTCCGACAAGGCGGGGATTTCGGGAGCAATCTGCGCCAGCCCTTCGGCGATGATCCGGTCGGCAACGAGATCGGCCTCGCTGACCGGCGAGCCGTCGGCCTTGTCGGCCACGCTCATCGCGCGGCGGTTGATGGCGGCAACCGCGCCGCACGCCTTGGCGATGAGGACGGTCAGCGGTTCGATCAGCCCCCGCGCGGCGGCGGCATCGATCTCGCACCCGCCCTGTGGAATCGAGCTACCCATCGCGGCGCCCGTCGGCAGGCAGTAGGGGAGATGCCATCATGTCCAATCGGGTTCCCAATCGGCTGTTGTCAATGTGCCGCTTCGGTGGCCGCGGCTGGATTCGCAGTGTATCCATAGGCTTGATGATTCGCCGCGTCAGTTCCGCGCTCCCTCTTCGCAATCAATAGCAGGAAAACCGTATGTCTGGCACGTCCGGCCTCGCCCCTGATGCTCTCGATCTTGCTGCCCTGCTGTGCTCGCGGGTCTGTCACGATCTGATCAACCCGGTCGGCGCTATCGTCAACGGCCTTGAGGTGATGGACAGCAGCAACAAGGCCGAGGATCGCGAGTTCGCCCTTGATCTCATCCGCAAGAGCGCGAACAGCACCTCCGCCCGCCTGCAGTTCTGCCGCATCGCCTATGGCGCCGCAGGCTCCGCCGGCACCCAGATCGATCTCGGCGACGCGCAGAAGGTGGCGCGGGGACATCTGGAGGATGCCAAGACCAAATTGACCTGGAATCTGCCGCACATGTTCCTGCCCAAGAACCGGGTGAAGCTGCTCCTGAACATGCTGGTGATCGCCCAGCAGGCGATCCCGCGCGGCGGCGAGCTGATCGCCGATCCGGTCGGCGAAGGCGAGACCATGGGCTTTCGCGTGCGCGCGGTCGGGCCCAACGCCCGCGAGCCGCACAACATGAGCGAGCAGCTCAACCTCGCCAATGCCGGCACGGTCACCGCGCATGCGGTGCAGCCTTATTACACGGCGCTGCTGGCGCAGGACTGCGGTCTTGCCATTGCGCTGGCCGTGGAGACCGACGCGGTGGTCGTCACCGCGTCCTGACGTGCCCGGTTCTTAACAAATCCTTGCGGCGGCATTCGGATGCGAGTGCCGCCGCTTACTATTTGTTTGGTGCGTCCTTTTTCCTTTGCTCAACCATTATTAAACGCTTTGCATGGAAACTGCCGGGATATGGCGTGGCGTGTTGTACCCCTGCGTGAAGGCTGATTTTCATGGATGATTTGCTAAGAGAATTTCTTACGGAGACGAACGAGAGTCTCGATACTGTCGACAATCAGCTGGTCAAATTCGAGCAAGATCCCAACAACGCGAAGATTCTCGATAACATCTTCCGGCTTGTTCATACCATCAAGGGCACCTGCGGCTTCCTCGGCCTGCCGCGGCTGGAGTCGCTTGCGCACGCCGCCGAAACGCTGATGGGCAAATTCCGCGACGGCATGCCGGTGACCGGCGAGGCCGTCACGCTGATCCTTGCGACAATCGATCGCATCAAAGACATTCTCAGCCAGCTCGAGGCCAACGAGGCCGAGCCCGAAGGCAGCGATCCGGACCTGATCGACGCGCTCAATCAGATGGTTGAAGTCGGCATGCAGGCGATGTCCGCCGATGCCGCGCCGGCGGCCCCTGTTGCACAGCAGAGCTCCGTCACCGAAGGCACGCTGGTTGTGCAGACCCTTGAGCGCGAACTGCGTCCGGGCGAGGTATCGCTGGACGAACTCGAACGCGCATTCCGCGAGACCGAGACCGAAGTGCCTTCGCCTTCGATCACCCCTGCTGCGACTGCGCCGGCCGCAAAACCCGCGTCGGCTCCCGCCAAGCCTGTGGCGAAATCCGCCGCCAAGGCCGGCGGCAAGAAGGCCGGTGGCGAGAACGAAGCGTCGGAAGCCGACAAGGTCTCCGCGCAGTCCATTCGCGTCAATGTCGATGCGCTCGAGCATCTGATGACGATGGTCTCCGAGCTCGTTCTCACCCGCAACCAGTTGCTGGAAATCAGCCGCCGCCACGAGGACAACGAATTCAAGGTGCCGCTGCAGCGGCTGTCCAATGTCACCGCCGAGCTGCAGGAAGGCGTGATGAAGACGCGCATGCAGCCGATCGGCAATGCGTGGCAGAAGCTGCCGCGCATCGTGCGCGACCTGTCGGCCGAACTCGGCAAGCAGATCGAGCTGGAGATGCATGGCGCCGACACCGAGCTCGATCGCCAGGTGCTCGACCTGATCAAGGATCCGCTGACGCATATGGTGCGTAACTCGGCGGATCACGGGCTGGAAAGCCCGGCCGAGCGTCTTGCCGCCGGCAAGCCCGAGCAGGGCACCATCCGGGTGTCGGCCTATCATGAAGGCGGACACATCATCATCTGCATCGCCGACAACGGCCGCGGTCTCAACACTGAGCGGATCAAGGAAAAGGCGCTGCAGAACGGGCTCGTGACCGAAAGCGAGCTCGAGAAGATGAGCGAGTCGCAGATCCACAAATTCATCTTCGCGGCCGGCTTCTCGACTGCCGCGGCGGTGACCAGCGTGTCGGGCCGCGGCGTCGGTATGGATGTCGTGCGCAACAACATCGACCAGATCGGCGGCAATATCGACGTCAAGTCGGTGCCGGGCGAGGGGTCGAGCTTCACCATCAAGATTCCGCTGACGCTCGCCATCGTTTCGGCGCTGATCGTCGAGGCCGCCGGCGAGCGCTTCGCGATCCCGCAGATTTCGGTGATCGAGCTCGTGCGTGCCCGCGCCAACTCCGAGCACCGCATCGAGCGGATCAAGGAAACTCCGGTGCTGCGCCTGCGCAACAAGCTGCTGCCGCTGCTGCACCTGAAGAAGCTGCTGAACATCGACGACGGCCAGGCCAATGATCCGGAGAACGGCTTTATCGTGGTGATGCAGGTTGGCAGCCAGACCTTCGGCATCGTTGTCGATGGCGTGTTCCACACCGAGGAAATCGTGGTCAAGCCGATGTCGACCAAGCTGCGGCACATCGGCATGTTCTCGGGCAACACCATCCTCGGCGATGGCGCGGTGATCATGATCATCGACCCGAACGGCATCTCGCAGTCGGTCGGCTCGTCGATCGCGGCCCACAACGAAGTCTCCGACGAGAGCGCTGCTGCTCGCGCCGCCGGCTCCGAGCAACTTACCTCGCTTCTCGTCTTCAACGCCGGGACCAGCTATCCGAAGGCCGTGCCGCTCGCGCTGGTCACGCGTCTTGAAGAGCTGGCCGTCGAAAAGATCGAGCGCTCTAACGGCCGCTATATGGTGCAGTATCGCGACCAGTTGATGCCGCTGGTGCAGATGGATGGCGTGACCATCCGCAGCGAAGGCGTGCAGCCGATCCTGGTGTTCGTCGACGACGGCCGGTCGATGGGCCTCGTGGTTGATGAGATCATCGATATCGTCGAGGAAAGCCTCAACATCGAGGTCGCGAGCGCCCAGGACGGCATTCTCGGTTCCGCCGTGATCAAGGGACAGGCGACGGAAGTGATCGATGTCGGTCATTTCCTGCCGATGGCGTTCGCCGACTGGTTCATCCGCAAGGACATGCAGGTCTCGGCGACCGCGCAGGACGTGCTGCTGGTCGACGACTCGGCCTTCTTCCGCAACATGCTGGCCCCGGTGCTCAAGGCGGCGGGCTATCGTGTCGCCACCGCCAACAGCGGCACCGAAGGCCTCAACGTGCTGCGCTCTGGCCGGCAGTTCAACGTGATCCTGACCGACATTGAGATGCCGGACATGAACGGCTTCGAATTCGCCGAAGCCATTCGCGCCGACCAGCGCACCGCAGGCATGCCGATCATCGCGCTGTCGTCGGTGGTCTCGCCGGCCGCGATCGAGCGCGGGCGGCAGGTCGGCTTCCACGATTATGTCGCCAAGTTCGATCGGCCCGGGCTGATCGCGGCGCTCAAGGAACAGACCTCTCACATCAGCCGCGCGGCGTAAGGACGAGATAATGAGCACTCAGATGGATAACGCCGAGTCCGGAATCACCGAATACGTCACCGCCATGATCGGCGGGCAGTTGTTCGGTCTGCCGATCGCGCGCGTGCAGGACGTGTTCATGCCGGAACGGCTGACGCGGGTGCCACTGGCGGGAGATGATGTCGCGGGCCTGCTCAATCTGCGCGGCCGCATCGTCACCGCGATCGACATGCGCGCGCGGCTCGGCCTGCCCAAGCACGACGACGGGCGGCCGCCGATGGCGGTCGGCGTCGATCATCGCGGGGAATCCTACGGCCTTCTGATCGATTCGATCGGCGAAGTGATGAAGCTGTCGGACGACGCCCGCGAGATGAATCCGGCCAATCTCGATCGCCGTATGGAGAAGGTCGCGGGCGGGATCTATCGCCTCGAAGGCCAGTTGATGGTGGTGCTTGATGTCGACCGCGTGCTGGAGATCGCACCGGACGCGATGGCGGCATAACGATCAGGAAAGACGCGCCCGAACGGGTTCGAGAAAAACAGAGGCTAGCATGAAGACATGTCTCGTTGTCGATGACTCCAGCGTGATCCGCAAGGTGGCGAGGCGGATCCTCGAAGGGCTGGATTTCAGCATTGTCGAAGCCGAGGACGGCGAGAAGGCGCTCGAGGTCTGCAAACGCGGCATGCCCGAGGCAATCCTGCTGGACTGGAATATGCCGGTGATGGACGGTCTCGATTTCCTGCGCAACATGCGCATGATGCCCGGCGGCGATCAGCCGAAGGTGGTGTTCTGTACGACAGAGAACGACGTTGCGCATATTGCGCGTGCGCTTCATGCCGGTGCGAACGAATACATCATGAAGCCGTTCGACAAGGAAATCGTCACCGCGAAGTTCCAGGAAGTCGGCTTGATCTGAAGCCGGCTCTCCGCACGGGGCGGCATGCGCCGTCCCGGTTTTTGAGTCAGTCTGCGTGAAGCTGGTAAGTTTATGAGTGTTGATGTCGTCGCGTCCTCGAATCATCCAGGCCAGACGCAGGTCGAACCGCTCCGGGTGATGGTCGTCGACGATTCCGCGGTGATCCGCGGAATGATCTCGCGCTGGATCGAAGCCGAGCCGGACATGGCTGTCGCAGCTTCGGTGCGCACCGGCCTCGATGCCGTCAACCAGCTCGAGCGCGTGATGCCCGACGTGATGGTGCTGGATGTCGAGATGCCGGATATGGACGGCATTACCGCGCTGCCGTTGCTGTTGGCCAAGAAGCGCGATCTCATCGTGATCATGGCGTCGACGCTGACCCGCCGCAACGCGGAAGTCAGTCTGAAGGCGCTCTCGCTGGGCGCCAGCGACTACATTCCGAAGCCGGAAAGCACCCGCGAGAGCGGCACGGTCGATGTCTTCAAGCGTGATCTGATCCTGAAGGTCCGCTCCTTTGGCGCGCGGTTGCGCCGGCGTCCGATGGTGGCAAGTCCGCCGCTCGCACCGGCCGCACGTTCCCCGCTCGCGGCTCCTGCCGTTGCGCCCGTTCAGCATGTGCCGGCCAAGGTTGCGCTGCGTCCGTTTGCGAAGACGATGCCGCGTGCGCTGCTGATCGGTTCCTCCACCGGCGGCCCGCAGGCGTTGATGACTGTCATCACGGAGTTGCGGCCGGTGATCGACCGCGTTCCGGTGCTGGTCACCCAGCATATGCCGCCGACCTTCACCACCATTCTTGCGGAGCACCTGACGCGCGTCGGCAATCGTCCGGTGCGGGAAGCGGTCGATGGCGAGACGGTCAGGGCGGGGCAGGTCTATATCGCGCCGGGCGGTCTGCACATGCGGGTCGCGCGCCAGGGGACCAACGTCGTGATTGCGCTCGACGACGGTCCGCAAGTGAACTTCTGCAAGCCCGCCGTCGATCCGATGTTCATGTCGGCGATCAATGTCTGGCAGAGCGACATTCTGGCCGTCATTCTCACAGGTATGGGATCGGACGGCATGCGCGGCGGCAAGGAGATCGTTGCCGCCGGCGGCAACGTGATCGCCCAGGACGAGGCGACCAGCGTTGTCTGGGGCATGCCGGGCTCGGCGGCTCACGCGGGAATCTGCTCCGCTGTGCTGCCGCTGAATCAGATCGCACAGAAGGTGCAGAAGGTGTTTCAGGGAGATTTTTCGTGAATCCAATCGAATACGATTATTTACGAAAGCTCCTGAAAGACAGATCGGGTCTCATTCTTTCCGACGACAAGCAGTACCTCGTCGAGAGCAGGCTTCTGCCGCTGGCGCGCAAGGCCGGTCTCGCCGGTCTCGGCGAACTCGTGGCGAAGATGCGCAACGGCTCCGAGAGCACGATTTCGGATGTCGTCGAGGCGATGACGACGAACGAGACGTTCTTTTTCCGCGACAAGATTCCGTTCGATCACTTCAAGGGTTCTGTCATTCCGCAGCTGCTCAAGGCGCGCGCGGCGCGCAAGAGCCTGCGCATCTGGTGCGCGGCCGCCTCCACCGGGCAGGAGCCGTATTCGCTGGCGATGATCCTGAAGGATATGGGCGCGGCGCTGGCAGGCTGGCGTGTGGAGATCATCGCGACCGACCTGTCGCAGGAGGTGCTGGAGAAGTGCAAGTCCGGCATCTACAGCCAGTTTGAAGTGCAGCGCGGTCTGCCGATCCAGATGCTGGTGACGCATTTCAAGCAGATCGGCGAAACCTGGCAGATCAATCCCGATATCCGGGCAATGGTGAGCTTCCGCCAGTTGAACCTGCTGCACGATTTCAGCAGCCTCGGCGTCTTCGATGTCATCTTCTGCCGCAACGTGCTGATCTATTTCGACCAGCAGACCAAGGCCGCGGTCTTCAACCGCCTGCTCAAGGTCAACGAGCCGGACGGCTATCTCTTCCTTGGCGCGGCCGAGACGGTGGTGGGCCTGACGGATGCGTACCGGCCCTGCACGGAGCGTCGGGGGCTGTATGTGCCGCGCACCGCGCCGACCGCATCGCCCGGTCTGGTGCCGGGCCTGGCGATGGGCGCCCGTGCCACCGCCGCCGCGCGCTGAGCGGCCGAAGGCCTATCTCGAATTCTGCTTGGCTATAGGTCGGACGAAAGTCCGGGCTGACGGGCTTTGAGCCCGCCATCGCTGCTGCCGGCACCCGTATCACCCTTTGTTATCGTGCATGGCGTGACAGCGCCGCGCGCAGCCTGCGGCGCAAACAAAAACCCCGCCATTTGCGGCGGGGTTCAGGTGGCCATGGAGCAGGAGGAGACGTCAGGCAGGAATGCGGGCCTCGTCTTCGTGCGGCTCGCGCAGCACGTAGCCGCGTCCCCACACGGTCTCGATGAAATTGCGGCCTTCGGAGGCGTTGGCGAGCTTCTTGCGCAGCTTGCAGATGAAGACGTCGATGATCTTCAGCTCGGGCTCGTCCATGCCGCCATAGAGGTGGTTGAGGAACATTTCCTTGGTCAGGGTGGTGCCCTTGCGGAGCGAGAGCAGCTCCAGCATCTGATATTCCTTGCCGGTCAGATGCACGCGCTGGCCGCCGACCTCGACGGTCTTGGTGTCGAGATTGACGATCAGGTCGCCGGTCTGGATCACCGACTGGGCATGGCCCTTGGAACGGCGGACGATCGCATGAATGCGCGCCACCAGCTCGTCCTTGTGGAAAGGCTTGGTCATGTAGTCGTCGGCGCCGACGCCGAGACCCTTGACCTTGTCCTCGATGCCGGCGAGGCCGGAGAGGATCAGAATGGGTGTCTTGATCTTGGAGACACGAAGCTGCTTGAGAACTTCATATCCGGACATGTCCGGCAGGTTCAGGTCGAGCAGGATGATGTCGTAGTCATAAAGCTTGCCGAGATCGATGCCTTCTTCGCCGAGATCCGTCGTGTAGACGTTGAAGCTCTCGGACTTGAGCATCAGCTCGATCGACTGCGCAGTGGCGCTGTCATCTTCTATCAGCAATACGCGCATGCCAGTCCCCTAATAGTCGCCGCGCAGGGCGTCAGGCCGGCCGCATCACTCGCGGCACTGAAACGCCTTTGAACAACTGATTCGAATCCTGACGACATATGGTTAACAAATGCTGATTCAGCCACGCAAGCTCTTTCGTGCAATTTTCGTCGAATCGCCGTAAGATGTTGCCGCCAAGCAGCTTTTCGTATCCGTCACCGTTCAGTCTTCACCTTAAGAGCCGGGGCTAACCGACTCCTGCGATTCGACCTTCATCCTGAAGGTCGAGCGCTCTCAGTTACCAAAGACAGTGACGCAATGATTAACGATGCGGGTAAACACAGGGTTAAGGGCATTGGTTCAGGGCGCCGAAACTTAAGGTTTTCGCAATGAAAGCGCTGGCCGAGCAGATCTCCGACATCGACGCCGTCAATATTTATGGCCGTGTTGTGGGCGTGCGCGGCCTGATGGTCGAGGTTGCCGGTCCCATCCATGCGATGTCGGTCGGCGCGCGGATCGTGATCGAAACCGGTCATGGCCGCTTCATCCCCTGCGAGGTCATCGGCTTCTCCGGCAACAATGCGGTGGTGATGCCGTTCGCCGGACTTGAGGGTGTGCGGCGCGGCTGCCGCGCGGTGATTGCCAATGCCGCCGGACAGGTCAGGCCGTCTTCCGCCTGGCTCGGCCGGGTCGTCAATGCGATGGGGGAGCCGATCGACGGCAAGGGACCGCTGGTGCAGGGCGCGGCCCCGATGCCGTTCCGCAACTCACCGCCACCGGCCCACTCGCGTCGGCGTGTCGGCGCGCCGCTCGATCTTGGCGTGCGTGCACTCAACACCTTCCTCACCTGCTGCCGCGGCCAGCGCATGGGTATCTTCGCCGGCTCCGGCGTCGGCAAGTCGGTGCTGCTGTCGATGCTGGCGCGCAATGTCGATGCCGACGTCTCGGTGATCGGTCTGGTCGGCGAGCGCGGCCGCGAGGTGCAGGAGTTCCTGCAGGACGATCTCGGCGAGGAAGGTCTCGCCCGCTCGGTGGTGGTGGTCGCGACTTCGGACGAGCCGGCCCTGATGCGCCGGCAGGCGGCCTATCTGACGCTCGCCATCGCGGAGTATTTCCGCGACGAGGGCAAGGACGTCATGTGCATGATGGATTCGGTGACGCGCTTTGCCATGGCCCAGCGCGAGATCGGCCTGTCCGCGGGCGAGCCGCCGACCGCGAAAGGCTACACGCCGACGGTGTTCACCGAGCTGCCGAAGCTGCTGGAGCGGGCCGGGCCCGGACTTGGCGAGGGCACCATCACCGGCATTTTCACGGTGCTGGTCGATGGCGATGACCATAACGAGCCGGTGGCGGACGCGGTGCGCGGCATTCTCGACGGCCACATTGTTATGGAGCGCGCGATCGCCGAACGCGGGCGCTATCCGGCGATCAATGTCCTGAAATCGGTGTCCCGCACCATGCCGCGCTCCGCCGACCCTGCTTTCCTGCCGGTGATCACCCGGGCGCGCCAGACCATGGCGACCTACGCCGACATGGAGGAATTGATCCGGCTCGGCGCCTACCGGGCAGGCTCCAGCGCCGAGGTCGACGAGGCAATCCGCCTGCACGAGCCGCTGGAGGATTTCCTGCGTCAGGCCAAGGATGAAGCCACCGGGCTGGAGGCCGGCTACCTGCAGTTGCAGACGATCCTCGGTTCT
The DNA here is from genome assembly GCA_964384815.1 of uncultured Afipia sp. GTDB lineage: Bacteria > Pseudomonadota > Alphaproteobacteria > Rhizobiales > Xanthobacteraceae > Afipia. The sequence goes on from CAYLLZ010000010.1 coordinate 70,743, forward strand.
GTGGAAACGGAACGCTAACTTTGTCAGGCCATGATCCGCGACGTCTGTATTTTAAGCCGGCGGGGTCCTTGAGAGGGGGCCGGCGTTGTCCCGCTTGGGTGTCGGGACTTCTGGGGAGTACGAGTCGATGAAGTCACGAGAAACGCTGATCCGGCTGAAGAAATTTCAGGTCGATGAGAAGCGCCGCAGGGTTGCCCAGATCGAGAGCATGATCGCGGATTTCCAGCGCATGTCGGTCGATCTGGAGCGTGAAATCCAGATCGAGCAGGACCGCGCAGGCATTCAGGACCCGTCTCATTTCGCCTATCCGACCTATGCCAAGGCGGCGATCCAGCGCCGCGAGAATCTGACCCGCTCGGCCGATGAACTGCGCGTGCAGCTCGAGGAGGCTAAGGCTGCGCTGGGCGAGGCGTTCGAGGAGCTCAAGAAGGTCGAACTGCTGGACGAGCGTGATCAGGCCCGTGAGCGGGCCGAGGAGAATGCGCGTGAGCAGGCCGATCTCGACAGCATCGGCCTGATGCGCTCGCGGATCGCGATGGCCTGAGGCCTTCCTCGGTCGCAGGCCGCAGCAAAAGTACCGTTTGTTTCCAGCCCGGGCCCGCAAGGCCCGGGTTTTTCGTTTGGGCAGGCCGCCGGAGGCTTTGCCAAACGCCGGGCCGGACTGGCATAAATGCGGAGGTGGCCGGGATCGGGGCGTCCGGCCGTGCAGAGATCGCCCAAGGGGTTGGGGGTGAGAATGACGACGCCGGCCGAACTTGTCTGGTTGATGGCTTCGGTTGCGAAGCATGACCAGGGGGCTTTCGAGCGCCTGTATGACGCGACGCATGCAAGACTGTTCGGCGTCGTGCTGCGCGTGTTGCGCGATCAGTCGCTCGCCGAGGATGTGCTGTGCGAGACCTATGTCCGCGTCTGGAACGAGGCCGGGCAGTTCAACCCTAGCATGGGCTCGCCGATGGTCTGGATGGTGTCGATGGCGCGAAACAGCGCGCTCGATATCGTCCGCAAGCGTGATGCACCGACCGCCGATCCGGATGCGACGGATCTGGCGTCGGATACGCCGCCGCCGCTGGCGCGCCGCGATATGACGGATGAGTTGAAGCAACTGCTGGAATGCGTCGGCCGCCTGGATGCGGACCGGCAGAAGCTGCTACTGCTCGCATATTACAACGGCTGGAGCCGCGCAGAGCTTGCGGAGAAGTTCGGCAAGCCGCTGACGCTTGTCAGGACTTGGCTGCGGCGCAGCGTGCTCGATATCCGTGGCTGCCTGGGGCTGGTGTGATGGCGTATAGCGACGATCATATCGCGCTTGCCGCGGAATATGCGCTCGGCACGCTCGATACCGACGAGCGAGCCTTGGTGGAGACCATGATGATCGTCGATCCTGGCTTCAAGGCCATGGTCGATGGATGGAGCTTCAAGCTCGCGCCGCTGTACCAGATGGTCGCGCCGGTCGAACCGCCCGCCGATGTCTGGGATCGGATCAAGGCCTCGGCGGATTTCTCGCGCGTGCCGGTGCCGGTCATGCCGCCTGAAGTGCCCACGCCGCCGTCGGCGCTTGCATCTGAGCCCGTCCCGGAGTCCGAACCAGAGTCTGCGACGACGCCTGCGATTGTCTCGGCTGCTGCGTCTGATCCCGCCGCTGCACCGGACGTGCAGGACGATCAGCCAGCACCCGCGAATGAGGGCGAGAGCGAGGAGGGTGCGCCGTCTTTCGATGCCATCCGCGCGGCGGAGTTGGCGGCGACCGGGGCCGCGCCCGCCGCGGAGCCGCCGGCAGAGCGTGTTGAGCCTGCCGCGCCGCGCCGCGATGCGACGTCTGCGGCAAAAGGCGGCTACGGCTTTGGCCTTGCGATGACCGCGCTGGCCGCCGTGCTTGCGGCGGTGCTCGCGCTGCAGCTCTATCGCCCTGATTTGTTGCCGGAGCCGCTTCGCGTCAAACCGAAGGTGCAGGTGGTCGAGGTGCCAGCCGCGCCGGGGCCGGCGTCCGCGCAATGGGTTGCAGTGCTGCAGCAGAATGCCGTCGAGCCGGCTTTCATCCTGACTGTCGATCCGGTAAGCAAGAGCTTGACCGCGCGGCGGGTCGGCGCGGCTCCGGTGCCGGGCAAGAGCTACGAGTTGTGGATCGTGTCCGACAAACTACCGCAGCCGCGCTCGCTCGGCGTGATTGCGGACAACGGCTTCACCACCAGTGGCGTGCTGGCCGACTACGACACGCAGATGATCAGCCGCGCGGTCTTTGCGGTGACGGTGGAGCGGCAGGGCGGCTCGAGCGGCGTGCCGACTTCGAACCCGATCTACGCCGGCAAGCTTGTCGAAAGCGTTCCCGGCAAGGACGCACGCTGAAGGTGCCAAGAAAATGAGGCCTGGCTAACTCCAACGTCATTGCGAGCGGAGCGAAGCAATCCAGAACTTAAAAGAACTGGATTGCTTCGTCGCTTATGCTCCTCGCAATGACGGTGTCGCGTGAACTCGCGTCGCTCATCGGCCGTCAAAAATTGCATCCAGGCAACAAAAAACGCCCGTGGGGAGCGGGCGTTTTCTGTCCGGTCCATTGGGGGGTGGACCGTCGGGATATTCACGAGGCGACTTCGGGGGGCGGGGAAGAACCTCATGAATTCGTCAAAAGCATCGCGTCAGCGGATGACTTGCGTCTCCGAGCTTGAGATCATCATGGTCTTGCTGGCTTTGAGAACCGGTCCGCTCGCCCGCGCGGTCTGCGTCAGGCCGTCGTCGTTCGCCAGATGAGCCGAGATGCCGAGGCCGGCCACACCGATGGCGGCGACAAGCGCAACGATCACGATCTTCAAATGGGTGGTGCGATCGGCGCTGTAGAACGAATGATTCATCCCGGCCTCCCTCACTGCAACGTCGTTGACCATTTGTCTCGTCCGCGTATGGCGCGGTTCAAACTTACATACGAAAACGTGGTGGGGGGATTTTGGTTTCCTAGTGGGGGTCACAAACGAGTGAAAAGACGTGAGAGCTTGGGAGCTCAAAAATGAAAGTATAGTTATTTCAATAGTTTATAGGTTTTATGGTTTGAGACGTAATACGTTTGGATGATCACAAAACGCTTGGATGTGACAAAAAAGCCCACGCGTCGGAGGTTTGAATCCGCCGCTTCAGATGCTTCCGACCGTCTTCAGCTTGGCGCGGGGATGGATTTCCGCCTGCGACAGCACTGTGGTCTGGGACCGGAAGCGCTCCACCAGTGAACGCACGAACGGGCGGATGGTTGCCGAGGTGACCAGCACCGGCGCCTCGCCTTCGCGGGCGGCCTGCTCGAAGCGGTCGCGCACGATGGTCATGAACTCCGACAGTTTCGACGGCTGCATCGCAAGGCTGCGGTCGTCGCCGGTGCCGATCAGCGATTCCGCGAAGGCCTGCTCCCATTTCGCCGACAGCGCGATCAGCGGCAGGTAGCCGTTGATCGAGGTGTTCTGCGCGCAGATCTGGCGGGCCAGCCGTGCGCGGACGTGTTCGGCCAGCGTGGCCGGGTTGCGCGAGAAGGCGAGCGCGTCGGCGATGCCCTCGAGGATGGTGGAGAGATCGCGGATCGACACGCGCTCGGCGAGCAGCAGTTGCAGTACGCGCTGGATGCCGGAAACGGTGATCTGGTTCGGCACGATGTCCTTGACCAGTTCGCCCTGTTCCTTCGGCAGGTCCTTGAGCAGCTTCTGCACCTCGCCATAGGACAACAGGTCGGCCATGTTGTTCTTGAGCAGTTCGGTGAGATGCGTGGACAGCACGGTCGCGGCATCGACTACGGTGTACCCCTTGAGCGAAGCCTCTTCCTTGAGCGAGGCATCGACCCATGTCGCGGGCAGGCCGAAGGTCGGCTCGGTGGTGTGGGTGCCGGGCACGTCGACCTGGTGGCCTGACGGGTCCATGACCATGAACTGGTTGGCCCAGACCCGGCCGGTGCCGGCATCGACTTCCTTGATCTTGATGACGTAGCTGTTGGCTTCGAGCTGCACGTTGTCGAGAATGCGCACTGCCGGCATCACGAAGCCCATTTCGATCGCCAGCGAACGGCGCAGCGCCTTGATCTGGTCGGTGAGGCGGTCGTGGCCGTCGGGACCGTTGACCAGCGGCAGCAGCGCATAGCCGAGCTCGATCTTCAGATCGTCGATCTTGAGCGCAGAGGAGATCGGCTCGTCTTCCGCCGCCGCAGCGGCTGCCGCGGCCGCAGCCTCCGGCTCGGTGAGTGCGCCGGCTTCCTCCGCCTTGGCGGCACGATGACGGGCGCGGGCATTCCAGGCCAGCGCGCCGGCGCCGCCACCGAGCAGCAGGAACGGCAACATCGGAATGCCGGGCAGCAGCGACAGCACCAGCATGACGCCGGACGACATGCCGAGCGCCTGCGGATAGCCGGAGAACTGCTTCATCATCGCCTTGTCGGCGGCGCCCGTGACGCCGGCCTTCGACACCAGCAGGCCCGCCGCGGTCGAGACGATCAGCGCCGGCACCTGGGTGACAAGACCGTCGCCGACGGTGAGCAGCGTGTAGGTCTTGGCCGCGTCGGCAAAGCTCATGCCCTGCTGGCCGACGCCGATAATGATGCCGCCGATCACGTTGATGAACACGACGAGCAGGCCGGCGACGGCGTCGCCGCGCACGAACTTCGAGGCACCGTCCATGGCGCCGAAGAAGCCGCTTTCGTCTTCGAGCTCCTTGCGCCGCTGCTTGGCAACCTTCTCGTCGATCAGGCCGGCGGACAGGTCTGCATCGATCGCCATCTGCTTGCCCGGCATCGAATCGAGGTGGAAGCGCGCCGCGACTTCGGCGATGCGGCCCGAACCCTTGGTGATAACCACGAAGTTCACGATCACCAGGATGGTGAACACGATGATGCCGATGACGAAATTGCCGCTCATCACGAAGTTGCCGAACGCTTCGATGACATGGCCGGCGGCGGCGGTGCCTTCATGGCCATGCGACAGGATCAGGCGGGTCGAGGCGAGGTTGAGCGACAGCCGCAGCATGGTCGAGATCAGCAGCACGGTCGGGAACGCCGAGAATTCCAGCGGTGCCTGAATGAACAGCGCCGTCATCAGGATCAGCACCGACAGCGTGATCGAGATCGCGAGGAACAGGTCGAGCACGATCGGCGGCAGCGGCAGGATCAGCACCACCAGAATGGTGAGAACGCCGAATGCCAGCGCGAGATCGCCGCGCTTGAGCATGGTGCCGATGTCATTGAAACTTGGGATGCCGGAGAGCGCCGAATTCCGTCCTGCCGCCGTCACATCAGTCATCGTCGCCGCTTCTCCGCGCGTGTGCCGCCGTCTGGCCCCAAACGTTTTCGCGGCGGCCGAGGGGCCGCCGGTCGAGACGTGACTCACCGCGCTTGCTTCCACGGGATGCTCCCGTTCCGGCACGATTGACGATGACACTCGACTTCACCCGGCAATTTTTGCCCGGTGTATGGTTAGCAAACAGTTAACGACGTCCGCCGGCGGTATCCCGATCCGTGCCGGCCGGCATCCCCAGCCAGATGTTGATCGAGGCGTATTGTGATGCTCGGGGCGCTTGACCCGCCGGGCATGGCCGGGGAAGTTGCCGCCGTGTCGCTGTCCTCCCCACATTCGCCATCCGCCGCCGCCTTCCGCCCGGATTCCGCTGCGGCGTTCGTCCGGCTCGGCCTCGCCTTGCTGATCGGCTCGTTCGGCAGCGTCGGCATGTGGTCCTTTGTCGTGGTGCTGCCGACGGTTCAGGCCGAATTCGGCGCGACCCGCGCGGCGGTGTCGCTGGTCTACACCTGCGCGATGGTCGGCTTCGGTATCGGTGGCGTGCTGATGGGGCGGATCTCGGACCAGGGCGGCATCGTCCGGGCGGTCGGGCTCGGAACCATCGTGATGGCGGGCGGCTATATCGGCGCAGGCTATGCGACCACGCTCTGGCAACTCGACCTTATGCATATAGCCATCGGCATTGGCGCGGCGGCGAATTTCGGACCGCTGATGACCGCGGTCTCGCACTGGTTTGAGCGCTATCGCGGTGTCGCGGTGAGCATAGTTGCGAGCGGAAACTACATCGCCGGCACGTTCTGGCCGACGCTGATCGAGCGCGGCACGGTCTATGCCGGCTGGCGCGTCACTCATATTGCGATCGGCGTGAGCTGCGCGGTGGTGATGTTCGCCGGGCTTTGGGTGCTGCGCCGCCGGATCGGCGATGACCGTATCCAGTCCCATGAAAATGCGCCGCCGCCCGAGGTCGATCTGCGCATGAGCAACAACGCGCTGACCGCGCTGCTGAGTATCGCCTCGATCGCCTGTTGCGTGGCAATGGCGATGCCGCAGGTGCATATCGTCGCCTATTGCGGCGAGCTCGGTTACGGCGTCACGCGCGGCGCCGAGATGCTGTCTTTGATGCTGGCCTGCGGAATCATCAGCCGGATCGGTTCGGGCTTTCTTGCCGACCGGATCGGCGGCCTGCGCACATTACTGGTCGGCTCGATCGCGCAAGGCGTGGCGCTGCTGTTCTATGTGTTCTTCGACAGCCTCGCCTCGCTCTATCTGATCTCGGCGATGTTCGGCCTGTTCCAGGGCGGCATCGTGCCGAGCTACACCATCATCGTGCGCGAATCCATGCCGGCGCACGATGCCGGCGCGCGCGTCGGCATTATCATCGGAGCGTCGGTGCTCGGCATGTCGCTCGGCGGCTGGCTGTCGGGCCTGATCTTCGACAACACCGGTTCTTACGCTGCGGCTTTTATCAACGGCCTCGCCTGGAACGCGCTCAATGTGTCGATCATTCTTACGCTGCTGCTTCGTGGACGGCCGCGCCTCATTCCGGCGCGGGCCTGATCCTTCGTTGAACGGCGCTTACGCCAACGCTGTCGCGACGACCGGCAACAACTCGGAATGCTCGATGGCCGAGCCGACCAGATAGGCGAAGCCGAGCAGCGCGAGGAAGCCGAGGAAGAACAGCACGAACAGGATCATCGAGATTCGCTTGGCCATCGCCGAGATGTTGGTCAGGCCAAGACCGCCGGCAATCAGCGAAATAATCAGAAAAAGAACGGCCCAGCGAAACATGACATCCTCCGTGGTGGCGGAGTCTGCAACGCGATGGTCCGGGCAGAAGTTCCCGGTCTCATGCCGGACGGTGGTGGGCGTGAGCGTGCTATGAATTCCGCCGTACCTGTTTCCACAATGCCGCCGCGGCCGGCGACAGGCGTTTTTCATTCAGGCATGCCAATCCGACCCGGCGGATCGTGCGGGGCTTGAGGCTGCGAAACACCACGCCCTCGAATTTTTCCGGCACCGCGGATGAGGCGATGACGGACACGCCCTGTCCACGCGCGACGAACTCGAAGATCGAGGTCAGTTGCGACAGCTCATGCGTCACGCGCGGTTCGATGCCTGCCCGGGCGAATGTTTTCGAGACGAAACCGCCCGAGCCCGCTTGCGTCAGAATGAAGGGATAGCGCGCCAGGTCGCGCAGGCTGACCGCTTGCGAGGTGGCGAGCTCATGTTTCGCAGGCAGAACGGCGACTAGCTCGTCGGTCGCCAGCACTTGCGTGTCGAAACGCTCGCTCGGCAGAATGATGATGCCGATCTCGATTTTGCGGTCCAGCAGGGCCTGTTCGATATTGAGGTCCGTCCGCTCGATGACGAAGACCTCGACTCCGGGATAGCGCTTGCGAAAGACATCCAGGATCGGTGGCAGCAGCTTGAGGGATGCGGTGAGTCCGAGCGATCCCAGCCGCAGCACGCCGGTTTCCAGCCGGGCTTCCGCATGTGCCATCGTCTGAATGAGTTTCAACGACGCGAACATATCGCGGACGTGGGGCAGGATCAGGCGGCCCGCGTAAGTCAGTTCGACGCCCGGTGCGTTACGGTCGATGATCGGTGCGCCGAGATTGGTCTCCAGCGCTCTCAGGGCATGGCTGGTCGCTGACGGCGACATTCCGAGAGCATGACCGGCGCTGGCGATGCCGTCCGCCTTGTCCAGTTCGAGCAGGAGCTTGAGTTGCTTCAGGGTCGGAAGATCGCCCGGCACGGCCGCCCTCATATTGAAATCAATTTCAATTGTACGTGCACAAATTGAAGTCATAGGATTGACGTTGAGATAAGTCAAACCGCGAGTCCGCGGTTTGCCTCGTGCGATGTGCGCCAGAGGCAAATCCGCATTCACTTGCTTTTTGCGACGAGTGACTCATCGCTCGCGCTGAAAGGAGGCCGAACCGTCCGCGTAGGGATCTGTTGAGACCTGCGTCATCCAAACCGAGCGAAATATGTTTGCAGGGGAAGGAAACATGACAAATCGAGAGCAGAAGACCAAAGAATCTGCGTCCACGTCGCGCAGAAAATTTCTGCAGGCCGGCACGGCGACAGTCGGCGCATTGGCGGCAACCGCCATCACCTCCGTGCGCGCCGCAGAGGCCGCTCCCGCAGCAGGCGATCCCAACGGCCCTCCGAATATCCCCGAATGGATGAAGCAGCCCGGCGCGGATGTCGGCAGCCAGACCTATGGCACGCCATCGCCGTTCGAGAAGAAGGTCATCCGCAACGTTCCCAAGAATCTGAAACAGTACACATCGGCCTCCAGCCGCACGCCATTGCAGGAGCTCGACGGCATCATCACGCCGAATGGTGTGTTCTACGAACGCCACCACGGCGGCATTCCCGAGATCGATCCGGCGCAGCATCGCCTGATGATCCACGGCCTTGTCGAGAAGCCGACCATCTTCACGATGGACGACATCCGGCGCTATCCCTCCGAGTCGCGCATTCACTTCCTCGAGTGCTCCGGCAATCCGGGCTTTGAGGCGATCTACAGCAAGACGGCGTCCGATCTCGTCGGCCTCGTGAGTTGCGCCGAGTGGACCGGCGTTCCGCTCAAGACGGTGCTCAAGGATGTCGGCCTGAAGCCGGAGGCGAAATGGATCATCGCCGAGGGCGCGGATGCGGCGGCGCTGACGCGCAGCATCCCGATCGAGAAATGTCTCGACGATGCGATGCTGGTCTACAGCCAGAACGGCGAGCGGTTGCGTCCGGCGCAGGGTTATCCGCTGCGTGTGCTCCTTCCGGGCTTTGAAGGCAATATGAGCGTGAAGTGGGTGCGCCGTCTGCACGTCTCCGACGTGCCGGCTTATTCGCGCGAGGAAACCTCCAAATATACCGACTCGATGCCGGACGGCACCGCGCGGCAGTTCACATTCTATATGGAGGCCAAGTCGATCATCACGCGTCCTTCGGGCACGCAAAAGATCGAGAAGGGCTTCAACGAGATCACCGGCATCGCGTGGAGCGGGCACGGCAAGATCGCGCGGGTCGATGTCTCGACGGACAACGGCAAGACCTGGCAATCGGCGAAACTGCAGAATCCGGTGCTGACCAAGGCTCTGACCCGTTTCAGATTCCCATGGGTCTGGGATGGCCAGCCGACCGTCATTCTCAGCCGGGCGACGGACGAGACCGGTTATGTGCAGCCGAGCTTCGCCGATCTGAAAGCCGTGCGCGGATTGAAGTCGTTCTACCATAATAACGCGATGCAGCCCTGGCAGATCGCGGAGAGCGGGGAGGTGAGCAATGCAAACGTCAAGGCTTAAGCTCATCGGCGCCGTTGCCCTCATGTTCGGCGCAGGCTCCGCCGGATATGCGGAGCCCCAGACGACATTCGGGTTCGGCCGCCCTGCGACGAATGCCGAGATCGCGGCCTGGAATATCGACGTGGATCGCGACGGCAAGAATCTGCCTGCCGGCAAGGGAAGCGTCGAGCAGGGGCGCGAGGTCTTCAATGCGCAATGCGCCTCGTGCCATGGCGAAAAGGGCGAGGGCGGCCTTGGCGACCGCCTTGTCGGCGGGCAGGGCACGCTGGCGACGCCGAAGCCGATCAAGACCGTGGGCAGCTTCTGGCCTTATGCACCGACGCTGTTCGACTACATTCGCCGGGCCATGCCGTTGAATGCTCCGCAGTCGCTGACCAATGACGAGGTCTACGCGGTGTCGGCGTACGTTCTGAACCTGAACGGCCTGGTGCCCGAGAGTGCGACACTCGATGCCAAATCGCTGGCGGAGATCAAGATGCCGAACCGCAACGGGTTCGTTCAGGATCCGCGCCCTGATGTGCATGTCAAAGTGTGCATGACAAAGTGCTAGCGATGGAAACGGGCGGCCCGATCATTAATCCGGCCGCCCCTTTCTCACTGAACAGTGCAATCGCGGGCGATGGCTTCAGACGCGCAGCGCGCGCTTTTGCCGGCCCGAGCCGGTGCGCTCGTCGCTCCGGACCTGCAGGCTCGGGGAAGGGTGGTGCTCCAGCTCATCAGGCTCGCGGTGACGAAGCAGATCACTCAAAAGCTCCGGCTTGTGGAACAGATATCCCTGGCCGATGCGCAGATGGGTCTGGCTGATCAGATAGTCGTTCTCATCCGTGGTTTCGATGCCTTCCGCGACAACGGAGATTCCCAGCGCCGCGCCAAGCGATTCGATGGCGCGAAGAATGCTCTGGCTGCGCGGGCGCTGCTGGATGGACGATATCAGCGACTTGTCGATCTTCAATTCGTCGACGGTCAGCTCCGCCAGCTTGGCGAGTGACGAATATCCCGTGCCGAAATCGTCGATGGAAATCCCCACGCCGGCCTCGCGCAACATGGGCAGGACATGGGTCTGGAACGGTCCGGTCGATGCGAAGGACTCTTCGGTCAACTCCAGAATGAAGCGTCCGGCCCGTCCCGTGTCGTTCAGATGCTGCACGAGTTTGTGCATGAACGGCGTTTTCATCGACTGGGCGGCGGAGATGTTGACGCTGTATTTGACGTCGGTGCCGAAGCGACGATCGAGCCGGGGCATCTGTTCGATCAGCTCATCGATCATGATATTGGTGATGCCGTCGAGCAGGCCGAGTTCGCTGGCGAGGGGCAGGAATTCTCCGGGGCTGTGGGTGGTGCCGGACTCGTCGATCCAGCGCATGAGAGCCTCGAACCCAACCACGGTTCGGCTGCACAGATCCACCTTCTGCTGAAGCGCGCAGTGAAACTCCCGTTTTGTCAGGCCGGTCCGCAGGCGATGCTCTAGAGACAGCTTCTCCGCGGCTTCCCGCCCCAGCGCCTGATTGAAGAAGGCGATGCCGCCCTTGGCGGAGGTCTTGGCGCGATACATCGCCATATCGGCATGGCGCCTGAGCGTATCGTAGTCGCGGCCATGCGTCGGATAGAACGCGACGCCGATCGAGGCGGATGCGCGGATCTCGACGCCCTCGATCCTGAAAGGCCGTTTGAGTCTGTTGCGCAAGCGGCCGACCAGAGTGGACACATCCGATCGCTTTTCAATGGGATTGAGCACGATGACGAATTCGTCGCCGCTGATCCGCCCGAAAATATCAGTGGCCCTGATTTCGGATTTGATCCGCTGCGCGATGCCCCGCAGCAGTGCATCGCCAATGGCATGGCCGTGCAGATCATTGACCCGCTTGAAGTCGTCGAGATCGATAAAAGCGCACGCGGCTTTCGTGCTCTTGCCGCTGATCAGGTTATCGACCAGTTCCTGAACGTAGGTGCGGTTCGGCAGGCCCGTCAGTTGATCGTGGTTGGCGCGAAACTGAAATGCTTCCTGGCTGGCCCTGAGCTGTTCGGTTAGATGCTGCAGGCGATAGCATTCCGCCTCGGTCTGGTTCGCGCGCTTGGCCGCCAGAGCATGCGACGCCAGCAGCGAGAACTTCCGTGCCAGCGTGACATGAGCGCGGTCGAAACCGGGCTGGTGCGGATCGCGCAGCAACATCATCAGGCCGCGCCGGTTACGCACGCCCAATGGCAAGTACAGCGCGGGCTGGGTTTCGGAGAAGCCGATGTCCAGATTGCCGGGCCATTCGCTCACTCCGGCATCGGAGACCGTGGTGACGATCCGCCCTGAGAGAGCCTTGCCGAACAGTTTGCCGATCTTCCAGACCGATCCCACGATGGAGGGATGGCTGGAGGCCACGCATTCGAGGGAGTCGTCGCTCCTTTCGGTCAGCACGATGGCGCACGAATACTCGAAAACCGGCATCAGGGCGGAAAACACCCCGGCGAACGGGTCGTGGTCGCCATCCACGCACAGCACCGCGTCGAGAGCGGTCAGCAGCAAATTGGCATGCGTGGTCTCGGTGCGCAGGATATCGATTTCCCTGCGCATGCCGACCAGAGTCTCGCGCAGCTCTTCTGAGCCTTCCATCACCAGCCTGTTATTTTCCGAAGGCAATGGCCGAAATCATCAGATTTCCATGTGCATTGCGGTTGAGGATGGCACCCTGTTCGCCGAACGTGAAGCAGCCGAGGAAGGGCATTCCGCCAAAGCTGCTGGTCACAGCCTGCGAGACCTTCGGCATGCTGTCGCCGACCGCCAGCATGCAGCCGGCGCAGTAGACCACCAGCCCGCCGGCCAGATTTGAAAGTCCGCCGGAGAGCGTCGCCGCCGCGGCCGAGGCGACCTTGCCGGCGCGATCCACAAGGCGCGCTCGCTCGCCCCGCATGCTGTAGAGCCGTGTCCCTTCCTCGATGTCGGCGAAGGTGGACAGCACGCCGTTGTCGAGAATCTTCTCCGGATGAACCAGCAGATAGTGGGTGATGCCCTCGATCTTGCCGGCATCGACGCCGAGAGGATGCATCGTGGTATCGACCAGGATATTGCCGCCGGCACTGACCTTTTCCGACAGAGATCCGCCGATCCATTGATTGTAGACTTCGGCCGCAGGCTTGCCGTCGATCTCCACGATCTGTCGGCCGCGCGATTTGGTGACGATGCCGCTGGTGCCGACGGAATCGTAGACGACGCGCGTGACGATGCCGCTCTCTCCGCTCGGCTCGTACCCGCCCTGGAACATGAACCCGATGCCGCCGGAGGAGAACAGGACGCCGACGACAAGTCCGTCCTGCATCACGCCATCCTGATTGATCTGCCGCCACTTGCCGGCGACCTCATTGTCGGCGGAGCTGCCGCCGATGATCGGGCAGCGGTCGCCAACGACGCGCCGCAGGCCCTCGATAACCGCTTCTTCCTGGCCGGGCGTCTGGTAGATCCAGATCAGCTCCGGCAATTCGCCCGGGCAGCCGGCATTGTCGAGAGCGGCGTGAAGCGCCCGCTCTGCGCAATCTGCCGCGCTTCCTTCAAGACGAACGCTGGCGGTGCCATAGTCACCTTCGGAATCCTCGATCAGCAGAAGGCCGATCGATCCCGCGCCGCCGAGTCCCGTTTCGGTCATGATGCCGGCACAGGATGTGCCGCCAAGAATCGCGGCGCCTGCAAACTTGCTGCGGAGAAAATCGAGGATTGCCTTGTCGTCGTGATCGCAATCGTAAAAAGCGCAGACGAGGTTTGGCGTAATCGCAGCGTTCTCGACGGCCGTTTGCAATTCCGACAACGCGCTGGGAGTCGAATGGCCCGATGCTGCAAATGATTTGACCAAAACCATAATATGTCACCTCCAAAAATCGTTTTTGAAAGTGCCAGTCGGTGAATGTACATACGGTTAAAACCCGTACACTCGAGTATTCATCCTAAAGGAAAGATGAGCATAAGAGTTGTAATCGGCTGCACTCCGGTCATGGGGACTACCATAGTAGTCATGATGGTATTTTGTTACGTGCAGGGCGGACAGACGACACGTTGAAGTTCGTCTGAGGCAGGAAAATTCAATTCTTCAACTTTGAAGAAAAATCGGAATGCTTGGCGCGCGCCGGTAGATTTCGTGAATCGTGAGATGACAGCGGTGCGGCAATATGGCGCCGCACCGCAGAGTTTGAATCGATCCGGCGATCTGGCCACCGGAATGATCTGATGGCCAGTCGCATTCGCCCGCGTTTATGCGCGGCCGGCGAAGATGTCTTTCCTCACGACCGCATGGACACCCCAGTTGCCGTCGACAACCTGGGTGATGCCGAAATCGACGGCAATCGACATGACCGAGATTGCCTCGTCCTCCGTCAGGCCCTTGGTGGTCATCAGGAAGTCGCGCATCTTGTGGAATGCATCGCGCAAGGCGAGATCGACCGAGCTTTTCTTGTAGATGTCGGTTTGAGCCGAGGACCCCAGTTCGGCGAGGTAGTTGGCATAGCTGAAGCCATGCACCAGCCACTCGTCCTGGGTCTCGAGCATCGGGTAGTTCAGTTGCTCGAGCGGTGTGCCGCCCAGATCCTTCTTCTTGTGAAGAATGAACTGGAACGTGCCGGTCAGTGAACATTCGATCGCCGTGCCGCACAGTTCGCTGTCACCCTGCGAGGCGTGGGGATCGCCGACAGAGAGCAGGGCGCCCTCGACCGCGACCGGGTAGAACATGGTCGCGCCCTTGCCGATGCGCCAGTTGTCGATATTGCCGCCGGTGTAGCTCGGCGGAATGGTATCGACGATATCGGCTTCCTTCGGCGCGACACCGAGCGTTCCGAAATGCGGCCGGATCGGCAGGCGCACGCCTTTCAGGAAGTCGAAGTTGCGCTTGGTTTTTGAATGATCGACCGGAACGCCGGGGTAGTCGATCGTCTTGTGCACCACGCCGAAGGGGTCGGTCTGGGGCACCCATTCGAAGCTGTGCGCCGCCTGGGCCCAGTTGCGGGCGCCCGTGGCGTCAACCTCGTAGATCGTCACAACCTCGCGCTTCTTCCCTCCGAGCAGGTCATTGTACTGGAAACCCCAGTTGGCGGCGGCGTTGCTGCCGAATGCCTTGCCCTTGAATTCGGGATTTTGCGAGGGACGGAACGCGCAATCGACAATGCGCACTTCGAGGACGTCTCCGGGCTGTGCATCGCGCACGAACACCGGACCGGTCATGATATGGACGCCCATGCCTTCGCCGGCGCCGCGACCGTGAATCGAAGCGTCCATCGGGCCCGCGCCGCGCCGGTCGACATTCTTTTTATCCTTGGTCCAATGGAAAACGCTTTCCGCACCCGGATCGTTTTTGATCATGCGATCGTAATCGTCGTAAGCGTGGTGCGTCAGCGACTCGATGGTGACGAAGTCGCCCGAGTCGACCTCGACTTTCGGCTTCAGCGATTTGCTGAAATAACCCCAGTGAACCGTATCGGCAGTTGCCGGCAGATAATAATGCTTGGGGCCGTTGACGCTGCGTGCCTTGGCGGTCTGGGCCAGAGCAGGGGTCACGAGAGAAAGTCCGCCCGATGTGATCGCAGCGGCGGCGCCGGTCGCTGCAAAACTGCTTTTGAGGAATGAGCGTCGTTCCGAATTCAGTTCGGCTTTGAACCTCGCATGGTGTTCGTGGAAGTCGGGGCAGTTACGATCGTCGCCCATACACATTGGTATTCCCTCCTGCCTTTTAGCCCCGTTGATCGGGGTAAAAAAAATTTTAGAAGGGCTTTGAAACGCGGCAACTGGATTGCGGTGTTGCGTCTGGCTCCGCTCACGCCGCCGATGATTTTGGATTTTTCCTGCTCGCGAAATTTCTCTCGCTCATGCAGCCGCTTAGCGTGACTGTGCAGATGCGAAGAAGTGACACGGTGATGCTGTTTGTGCGCTTACGCTCAAGAGTTTTGGCGTCTGCGGTCAAGTCGCGATGGCAACCTGCGCAAGTGTGCTCGCCGGAGCGCATCGAAGCGTGAATAGCAGTCCCATTTTGGGGTTATGTGCGATTTGTTTCGCCATGTCGATGAAGTAATGCCACGCTGATTGCCGCGTGCGCAACGAACGCTTGATCGCTTGAGCTATGGTCAACGAGCGGTGGTGATATTGGGATGCACAATGCCACGAACGGACGCAAAACGGACGGCGTACGAAACTGCACCGGAAGCGGTACGCAGGCTGGCATGCATCCAGGCAGGCATGAACAAATGATTCTGAAGCGGCACGAACTGCCTCTGAGTACCACTGCTTCGGCTCAGCACGTTGTTAGCTGAACGATACAACGCGTGAGCTCTGAAGCATCGTGTGCGCAGCAAGAGCGTGCACCTTCGAATCGGTGAGGCGCGTGGCAGCCGCGCGGAGATTCCGATGCCACCTGACTCACTGCGAAGTGGGCAAATTCGCTCCCTGTTCTCATCCGTGGCTATGGATGCCAGTTTCCGGAGCGGTAACTTGCTGCGGCGTCAGATATCGCCCCACAAAGCCACCTTCGCTTCTCCATGTAAAAATCACAGTCAGCATAGGAACGTGCCCGCTCCGCATTTCTTGACCCGGGGTGAGCCCGCCCGGTCCTGCCGGGGCGGCGGGCCTTCCTCTCAGGAGATTGACCCTTTCAGGAGGCTGGCAATGACTCAGAAGTACGATCCGCAGCGCAGTCAGGACAGGCCGACCGAAGACGATCTGGCCCGGGCCGAGCTCGGCGGCGTGAAGGGGAGTCCGAAACTCCCGCCGGCGCCGCTGACGAAGCAGGAAGCGGAGCAGATGTTGCCCAACGATGAACCGGGGCATGTCGCCTGAGGAAACCCGATGCACCGACAGCTTTATCGGCATATCGATCAGTTCTATCGTCAGATGGACGGGTTCGAGCAGATCGCGTTCTGCTCGCTTACCGCTGTTTTCCTCTCGGCTTTGCTGACGAGCGGTCTGAAAGTGATGGTCGGATAGACTCTCGCAGACAGCTTGTTGGCTGCGCGGAGTGAGTGATATCCCGACGCAGATGATCGAAGCTTGCGGGACGGAAGAAGACTGACTTGAGCGTTAGGGAGTGCGTGCGCCGGATGCTTTTCCGTTTCCAGCGTCTCGTCCGGGAACGCTCACATGCACTTCGTGGCCTTCACGGACAGCCAGGGACGCAGCCGCGACGGCCGATTCAAAGGCCGCCTCTTTGGTTTCATAGTCACCTTCGACTTCACCGTCGTGGAGCACGACCCATTTATGACCGTGATCGATAATGGAATAGTTCGCCAATCCCATGGCTGCCTCCTCCCGACTCCTTGCAAGGACAAGAACGAGCGCAGGTTCATCATGTTCCGGAGGGACAGCAGCAAACGCGGTTGCGGCGTGGGGCGGCCACCATCGCGTCTTTAGAATGTTCGTAGAAGGAGTGGTGGGCCCGGCAGGACTCGAACCTGCAACCAGACCGTTATGAGCGGTCGGCTCTAACCATTGAGCTACAGGCCCATTAAGACGAAGCCTTCAAAGGGCTGCCATTCCTTACAATGCCGGTGTCCGTGGAGCAATCGCCCCGTTCCGGCGAGCGGCGCGGCTTTGCGCGGCGAATGCGCTTCAATCGTGAGAGATGTGATGCTTGCGGATGCGCCGGACGGTGGCCCAGATCGCCAGGGCCGCGACCGGGATGAAGGCGGCGATCATGTAGGCAGGATCGAGGTGAACATAGCCGCTCTCGTGGATCGCCTTGGCGACATAGCCGAACAGGCTGACCACATAATAAGTGATCGCCGCGACCGACAGGCCTTCGACCGTCGTCTGCAACCGGAGCTGCATCCGCGTGCGCTCATTCATCGATTTCAGCAGTTCCTGGTTCTGCTTTTCCAGCTCGACATTGACGCGGGTGCGCAGCAAATCGGCGGCGCGCGCCAGTTTCAGCGACAATTCAGTCTGCCGCGTCTCGGTGGTGACGCAGGTGCGGATCGCGGGCGCCATCCGCCGCGCCAGGAACGAGGTCCAGGTCGGCAGTCCGCCCATCTTGCGTTCGCCGATGGTGGCGAGGCGCTGGTGGATGATCTCGTCATAGGCGCGTGTCGCGCCGAAGCGGAACACGCTCGCGGCGGCGCCGGCTTCGAGGTCGGCGGCAAGGGCCGCCAGTTCGTCGAGGAGCTGACGGTTGCTGCCGAGGTCGGTCGCCTCGCGCATCCTCTGCGTCACCTCGGTGAGCTGGTGCTCGATCCGGTTGATCGAGGGCGCAAGCCGCTGCGCCTCCGGCAGGCCGAGCAGCGCCAGCGTGCGGTAGGTCTCGATCTCAAGCACGCGCTGCACCAGCGCGCCGGCGCGATCGCTTGCCAGACCATTGTCGGTGATGAGGATGCGGATGAAGCCCGACGGATCGAGCCGGAAATCGGTGGCGTAGGACGCGGTGCCGTCAGAATTCTCGGCGCTCGCAAGGCTCGCGCGATCGAAAATTTCCTCGATCAGGAGGTGGTTCGGATTCGCCCGCAGGATATGCAGGTCGATCGCAACCAGCAGCGGGCCGGGCTGGGGAATGGCGCGGGTCTGCGGCTCAAGCACCGCGACGCTCGGGCTGAATGGCGGATCGCTGACCGCGGCCGGCATCTCCCAGGTGTAGGTGGTGAATTCGGAATGCTGCTCCCAGCGCAGCACCGTGGAGCCGAGCGCGACGCGGTAATGCTTTTCCGAAGGTAGCGGCCCGGGAAGGCCCCGTGTTGTGCAGAAGGCGAAAAGATTCACCCGGTCGGTCTGCGCGGTGGTCTCGTCGGTCTGGAAGGCAAAATGCAGGATGCGGCGCGGAACGGTCAGCGCGGTGAACGGGCGGGCATGCAGTTCGTTGAGGATCGAGGCACGCAGCCGGTGCTGCACCAGCGGAGACAATGTTGCCGTCTCAGCGGACGGTAGGGTTGTTGTCGCGTCGTTGCTCAACGGTCTTTACCTTCATCGCCGCGGCCCACGCGGCATCGTCGGGACATCATGGCTCGCTGGCCCTGATAATATCGTGGAGGCGGCCGGTCCCGGGGACATCATCTATCACGGCCATGCTGGGGATTGATGAATTTTTCAGGGTAGGGTTACGGGGCGTAAGGCCTTCTGATGCGCTTTGGTTGCCCATTCTGCGGGCAGCCTGTGCGGCCCGTGACGTTCCAGCGGCGATCACAGCCGCTGGCATAGTTCATGGAGCGCATTGCGCAGCCATTTGTGGCCGGGGTCGCCATCGACCGACTGGTGCCACATGAAATAGATCGGGATGTGGGGAAAATCGAGCGGCGTCTTCAGCACCTTGGTGCGGAAGAAGTCGGCATAGACCAGCGCCATGCGCTTGGGCAGCGTGCAGATGAAATTGGTCTTCTGCACGATCAGCGGCATCGACAGGAAGTGCGGCACCTGCAGCGCGATGTTGCGGGTGAGGCCGTGCGCTTTCAGCACCGTGTCCACCACGGGCTTGTCCTGCGTCAGCATGACATGCGGCAGGGTGATGTAATCGTCGAGGCTGAGGTGATCGCCGATGGTCGGATGATCCTGCCGCACCATCGAGACCAGATGCTCGTCCATTGCGTGGACATGGTGGAAGTCGTCGCCGCGAATCCGGAAGTAGTCCATCGCCAGATCGATCGCGCCTTCGCGCAATTCGGCCTGAATGAAGCGGCCCAGTTCAGGCCGGATCTGCACCTTGATGTTGGGTGCCACCTGCGCCAGCCAGTCGACGAAGCGTGGCATGATCACTGCCTCGCCATAGTCGCTGATGGCGATGGTGAACTTTCGCGTCGCGGTGCCGAATTCAAAGGTGCCCTGTTCGCGCAGGCCGTTCTGGATCAGGTCGAGCGCCTGACGCACCGGTCCGGCGAGCTGCTTGGCGCGCGGGGTCGGCATCATGCCCTGCGCGGTGCGGATGAAAAGCTGATCGTCGAGCGTGGCGCGCAGCCGCGCCAGCGCGTTGCTCATCGCCGGCTGGCTCATGTTGAGCTTGGCGGAGGCGCGCGTCAGGCTGCGCTCGCTGAGAATGGTGTCGAACACCGTCAGCAGATTGAGATCGATCGTCCGCAGGTTCATGCCCGAACCACCCTTGCTTTCGCTCCTCTCGCCGCATGCATGATTTGATATCGATAAGATGATCGGAATGAGCACTTCCATTCATCAAACTAAAATCACATGCTTCGCTGCAACATCATTCTATTCAATAAATCTCATTCTGATAATCCATTTGTGTGTTGTTGCGCGCCTTCCTAGGCTGAGCCCGTTCCGTAGCGTTGGCGAAGACCGATGCACGGGGAGGAACAAGCAGAGGGCGCGCCGGGGATGTCTATCAGCCTGCTGAAAACCGATTTGGTCCTGGGTGTGGTCGGCGCGGGCGCGATGGGCCGCGGCATTGCCCAGGTCGCCGCGACCGGCGGCATGACGGTGCTGCTGTTCGACAGCCGGCCTGATGCGGCTGCCGAGGCGCGACAATATGTCGAGAAGATGCTGGCGCGCGCGGTGGAGAAAAACACGCTCTCCGCGCCCGATGCGCAGGCCGCGGTCGCTCGTATCCGCCCGGTTTCAAGTCTTGCCGAGTTTGCCTCCTGCCATCTCGTGATCGAGGCGGTGGTGGAGAACCTCAAGGTCAAGCAGGAGCTGTTCGCCGAACTGGAGGGTATCGTTTCGGACGAATGCATCCTCGCCAGCAACACCTCCTCGCTGTCGATCACCACCATCGCCGCGCGTGCGCGCCGGCCGCAGCGCATCGTCGGCTTTCACTTCTTCAATCCCGTGCCGCTGATGAAGCTGGTCGAGGTGATCGACGGTCTGCAGACCCTGCGGGCGGTGGGCGATGCGCTGATGGATGTCGGTCGCCGCATGGGGCGCGAGCCGGTGCGGGTGAAGGACGCGCCGGGCTTTCTGGTCAATCAGGTCGGGCGTGCCTATACGCTGGAGGCCGCGCATCTCGTCTCCGAAGGCATCGCGACTTTCGCCGATGTCGATGCGGTGATGCGCGACATGGCCGGCTTCCGCATGGGGCCATTCGAACTGCTCGATCTGGTCGGGCTCGACGTCAATCATCCCGCGACCGAAGCGATCTATCGCCAGTTCTATGAGGAGCCGCGCTATCGCCCCTCGGTGCTGATGCAGGGCCATCTCGATGCCGGTCTGCTCGGCCGCAAAAGCAAGCGCGGCTTCTATACTTATGATGGCGCTGAGGCGGCGCCCGCTGCCGCAGCGTCTGCGCCGAAGGAGTGTCCGTATCCGGTCTGGGTCAGTCGTGCCGAGCCGGAGACCTCCGCGCGTCTTATCTCGTTGTTGGGTGGGCTCGGCGTTGCGGTGGAGAACGGCGAGCGGCCGTCTGCGAACGCGCTGTGTCTGGTCACGCCGATCGGCGAGGATGCGACGCAATGCGCTCTCGCGCAGGGGCTCGATGCCCGCCGCAGCGTCGCGGTGGAGATGCTGTTCAACACCCAGAAGCGCCGCTGCGTCATGTCGACGCCGCTCACGGAGCCCGCCTATCGCGATGCCGCGCGCGCTGTGCTCGGCAAGGATGGCGTGCCGGTGACGGCGCTGCGCGACAGCCCGGGTTTCATCGCACAGCGCATCGTCGCCATGATCGTCAATATCGGCGTGTCGATCGCGCAGCAGCGCACCGCCTCGCCGGATGACATTAATAAAGCGGTGAAACTCGGCCTTGGCTATCCACACGGTCCGCTCGGCTTCGGCGACACCCTGGGGCCGAAAACCATCCAGAAGATTCTCGTCAGCATGCAAGACCGTTATGGCGACCAGCGCTACCGGCCCGGCCTGTGGCTGGTGCGCCGCGCCGAACTCGGTGCGCCGCTGACATTGCAGGATTGAAGACAGCCCGAGCCGGGCATCACGGAGACCACCATGCTGCAAGCCTACGTCTATGACGGACTACGCTCTCCCTTCGGTCGCCAGGGCGGCGGGCTGGCGCGGATCCGGCCCGACGATCTTCTCTCGCAGGTGATGCGGGCGGTGATGGCGCGCAGCAAGTTTGCGCCCGATACGTTCGAGGACGTGATCGTCGGCTGCGCCAATCAGGCCGGTGAGGACAGCCGCTGCGTCGCGCGTCATGCCTCGCTGCTGGCGGGCATTCCGATCAGCGTCGGCGGCACCGTGATCCAGCGCAATTGCGGCAGCGGCCTCGGCGCGCTGGTGAGCGCCGCGCATGCCGTGACCGCGGGCGAGGGCGATCTGTTTCTCACCGGCGGCGTCGAGAGCATGAGCCGTGCACCGTTCGTGATGGGCAAGGCGGAAGCTGCATTCCAGCGCGACGTGAAGATTTTCGACTCCGCCGTCGGCTCGCGTTTCCCCAATCGCGAGATCGAGAAGCGCTTTGGCAACGACACCATGCCGCAGACCGCCGATACGCTGGCGCGCGATCATCAATTGACGCGCGAGGAGGTCGACGGCTTCGCGCTGCGCTCGCAGCAGCGCTATGCCGCGGCCAAGGCCGATGGCTTCTTCGACGGCGAGATCACGGCGATCGAGGTCGCCGGTCCCAAGAAGGGCACGCAGACCAGCGTCGCCGCCGACGAATTTCCGCGCGCCGATACCTCGCTGGAAACGCTCGGCGCGTTGCGCGCCATCCATGAGGGCGGCGTCACCACTGCGGGCAATGCCTCCGGTATCAATGACGGTGCGGTCGCGATCACGGTCGGCTCGCGCGAGGCCGGCGAACGCGCCGGCAGCGCGCCGCTGGTGCGCATCCTGTCGGCCGCGAGCGTCGGCGTCGAGCCGCGGATCATGGGCATCGGTCCGGTGCCGGCGATCAACAAGGCGGTGCAGCGGGCGAAGCTGACGCTTGCCGACATGGACGTGATCGAGATCAACGAGGCCTTCGCCGCGCAGGCGCTGGCTTGCATGCGCCAGCTTGGCGTTGCCGACGACGACAGCCGCGTCAATCCGAATGGCGGCGCGATCGCGGTCGGCCACCCGCTCGGCGCGTCAGGTCCGCGTCTGGTGCTGACGGCGGCGCGCGAATTGCAGCGCCGCAATGGCAAACATGCCGTGGTCAGCATGTGCGTCGGCGTCGGGCAGGGCATCGCGATGGTGCTGGAGCGCGTGTGAGATTTGGCTGCATCCCGGCGAAGTTCGGGAGCGGTGGGATGAAGGACAGGACACAGGAGCAGGACAGCAACAAGACCAGGCCACAAACATAAAGGGAGGGAGACATGAGCGTTCGAAGAATCGCCTTGGGAAGTCTGCTGCCGCTGGTGCTGGGATTACTTGTCACATCCCCGGCCACGGCCGAAGTATCCGAACTCAGATTGGCCAAGCAGCCCGGCCTGTCCTACCTGCCGCTGATGGTCATGGAGCACGAGAAGCTGATCGAGAAGCACAGCGCGGCGGCCGGTCTTCCCGGCGTCAAGGTGCAGTGGATGACCTTCGCCGCCGGCAACGTCATGAACGACGCGCTGCTGTCGGGCAGTCTGGAAATCGCCTCCGGCGGTGTCGCGCCGCTGATCACGCTGTGGGCCAAGAGCAATGGCGAGGTACGTGGCATCGCGGCGCAGACCACCTCGCAGATCTACATCAACACCCGCAATCCCAACGTCAAGACGATCAAGGATTTCACCGAGAAGGACCGCATCGCGCTGCCTGCGGTGAAGGTGTCGGTCAACGCCATCGTGCTGCAGATGGCAGCCGAGAAGGCGTTCGGTCCGGGCAATGCCTACAAGCTCGAGCCGCTGACGGTGTCGTTATCCTATGCGCAGGGCAGCGCCGCGCTGCTCTCGGGCGCGGGCGAGATCAACAGCGCGGCCTCGGCGCCGCCGTTCTACTATCGCGAGATCAAGACGCCCGGCATCCACACCGTGCTGAAGTCCTATGAGGTGCTGGGTGGTCCCACCACCAACAACCTGATCTGGACCACCCGGAAATTCCATGACGAAAATCCAAAGACCTATGGTGCGTTTCTCGCCGCCTACAAGGAGGCGATCGAGCTGATCAATCGCGATCCGGCCAAGGCGGCGCAGATCTATCAGGAGATCGAGCGCAACAAGACCTATTCGATCGACGAACTGGTGGCGATGCTCACCGACAAATCGTCGATGGAATTCACCATCGTGCCGCACAACGTCACGAAATATACCGACTTCATGCATCGCATGGGCTCGATCGCGCGCAAGCCGGCCAGTTGGAAGGATCTGTTCTTCCCGGAAATCCATTCATTGCCCGGAAGCTGATCCGCCACGTTCGTTAAATCATATCGCGCGCTCCAAAATCATAAGGCTTACAGGGGGAAACATCATGAAGACGCATCATCGGATATGGCGGACATTGCGGGCGGCGGCCGTCGCCGTCACCTCGGCAGCCATGGTCGCTGCGCTCGGCAGCGCGCCGGCCCGCGCCGAAGCCAGCGAAGTCACCATCGCCAAGCAATACGGACTGCTGTTCCTGCCACTCATCATCATGGAGCAGAACAAGTTGATGGAGAAGCAGGCCGAGAAGGCCGGCCTGTCGAACCTCAAGGTCAACTGGCAGCGCATGACCGGTGGCAACGTCATGAACGAGGCGCTGATCTCCGGCAATCTCGATTTCGCCTCCGGTGGCGTGCCGCCCTTCATCATTCTGTGGGGCAAGACGCAAGGCAATCTCGACGTCCGCGCCGTCGCGGCGATGGACTCGCTGCCGATCTATCTCAACACTCGCGATCCCAAGGTGAAGTCGATCAAGGATTTTGGCGACAACAACCGCATCGCGATGCCGGCCGCCAAGATCTCGATCCAGGCCATCATGCTGCAGATGGCGGCGGCAAAGGAATGGGGCATCGAGCATGCGCAGCGGCTCGACAAGAACGGCGTGACGCTGGCGCATCCTGAAGCGATGTCGTCGATGCTCTCCAACATGGGCAACATCGACAGTCACTTCGCTTCGCCGCCCTACAACTTCCAGGAGTTGACCAAGCCGGGCATCCACAAGGTGCTGGATTCCTATGACGTGCTCGGTCCGGCAACCTGCGAAGTGGTGTGGACCACGGCCAAGTTCCGCCAGAACAATCCGACCATCTACAAGGCGTTTCTCGCCGCCTTCCAGGAAGCGATCGATCTGATCAACAACGACAAGAAGCAGGCGGCTGAAATCTACGTCAAGAGCACCAACAACAAGGAATCGCTCGAGGACACGCTCGCCATCATCAACCATCCGCACACCGAATACACCACGACGCCGAAGAACATCATGAAGTACGCCACCTTCATGAACCAGATCGGTCTCGTGAAGAGCGTGCCGAAGGACTG
Organism: uncultured Afipia sp.; assembly: GCA_964384815.1. Taxonomy (GTDB): domain Bacteria; phylum Pseudomonadota; class Alphaproteobacteria; order Rhizobiales; family Xanthobacteraceae; genus Afipia. Next base: position 95,497 of record CAYLLZ010000010.1, read on the forward strand.
GAAGGAGCTGTTCTTCCCCGAGGTTCACAACCTGCCGGGAAGCTAATCCGTGGACAGCGTGACGGTGCGATCATCGATAATGAGAAGGTGCGACCCAGAATGACAGTTTCAGTCTCGGACAAGCCAATCGACGCCAGCACCGTCACCCTCACCGGCGGCGAGTTTCACTGGGACGATCCGCTGCTGCTGGAGGATCTGCTCAGCGAGGACGAGAAGATGGTGCGCGACACCGCGCGCGCCTACGCCCAGACCCATCTGATGCCGCGGATTCTGGAAGCCAATCGCGAGGAATCGTTCGATGTCGCGATCATGAAGGAGATGGCCGATCTCGGTTTCCTCGGCGCCACCATCGACGGCTATGGCTGCGCCGGCATCGGGTACGTCTCCTACGGCCTGATCATGCGCGAGTTTGAGCGGGTCGATACGGCGTTCCGCTCGGCCCTCGGCGTGCAGAGCACGCTGTCGATGGTGCCGATCTATGCCTATGGCTCGGAGGAACAGCGGCAGAAGTATCTGCCGAAAATGGCGAAGGGCGAATTGCTCGGCTGCTTCGGGCTGACCGAGCCGGATCACGGCTCCGATCCCGGCGCGATGACGACGCGGGCGAAGCGCGTTGCCGGCGGCTATCGCATCACTGGCGGCAAGACCTGGATCACCCATGCGCCGATCGCCGACATCATGATCGTCTGGGCCAAGGACGATGGCGATGTCATCCGCGGTTTCATTCTGGAACGCGGGATGGCGGGCCTCACCACCGCGAAGATCCAGCACAAATTCTCGGTGCGCGCCTCGCCGACCGGCCAGATATTCATGGACGACGTGTTCGTACCGGATGAGAACGTGCTGCCCGGCGTGCAGGGCCTGAAGGGACCGTTCGGCTGCCTCAACAACGCGCGCTTCGGCATCACCTGGGGCGCGATGGGCGCGGCGGAGTTCTGCTGGCATGCGGCGCGGCAATATTGCCTCGAGCGCAAGCAGTTCGGCCGGCCGCTCGCCGCCAATCAGTTGATTCAGAAAAAGCTCGCCGACATGCAGACCGAGATTTCGCTCGGCCTGCTCGCCTGCCTGCATGTCAGCCGGATGCGCGATCTCGGCAAGGCGACGCCGGAGATGGTGTCGCTGCTCAAGCGCAACTGCGCCGGCAAGGCATTGGAAGTCGCGCGCGCCGCGCGCGACATGCATGGCGGCAACGGCATTTCGGACGAATATCATGTGATCCGTCATCTGGTGAATCTGGAGACGGTCAACACGCTGGAAGGCACGCACGACATTCATGCGCTGGTGCTCGGCCGCGCGCAGACCGGCATTTCGGCTTTCAACTAAAAAACAAAGACAGGCGCAGACGTGCCGAAAGGGGAGACAGACGTGACAGGATTGTTCGGGACGTTCGCGGCGATGTTCGGAGGCCGGCGGTCATGACGGAGCCGTTGCACGCTTTGCTGGCGCCGCGCTCGATCGCGATTCTCGGCTCGTCTGCCGATTTCCGCAAGGTCAGCGGCCGGCCGCTGAAGCATCTGCTCGACAAGGGTTATGCCGGCAAGATCTATCCGGTCAATCCGCGTTACGAGACTATTGGCGAGCTGCGCTGCTATCCGCGCGTCGGCGCAATCGAAGGCGAGGTCGATCTCGCGATCATCGTGCTTCCGGCGAGCGAGGTGCTGACCGCGGTCCGCGAACTTGGCGCCAAGGGCGTGCCGGCGGCGATCATCTTCTCCTCCGGCTTCTCGGAGATGGGCGAGACCGGCCGGCAGCTCGAGCGCGATATCGTCACGACCGCACGCGTCTCCGGCGTGCGGCTGTGCGGGCCGAACTGTCTCGGCCTGATCAACGCCTTCGACAAGGTGCTGGCGACCTTCAGCCAGTATGCCGATGCCGATACGCCGAGCGGTCCTGTCGGCTTCGTCACCCAGTCGGGCGCGTTCGGTACCGCGATCGCGGCGCTGGCGCGGCGGCGCGGGCTCGGCCTTGGTTATTTCGTCAACACCGGCAATGAGGCCGATCTGAACTTCGCCGAGATCATGCGCGAGGTGATCCGCGATCCGCGCATCAAGATCGGCGCGGGTTATATCGAAGGCCTCAAGAACGGTAACGATTTCGTCGCGCTGGCGGATGCTGCGATGGAGGCGGGCAAGCCGCTGGTCGTCACCAAGGTGGGCCGTCTTGGCGCGGGTGCGCGGGCGGCTGCATCGCATACCGGATCGCTGGCCGGCGACGATGTGGTGTTCGACGGCGTGGCCCGGCAGCACGGTGTGATCCGCGCACGCAACGAGGAGCATATGCTCGATATCGTCGAAGTGCTGGCGCATTGCGATCTGCCGCAGGGTGCGGGCGTCGGCCTGATCACCCAGTCCGGCGGTGCGGGCGTGCTGATGGCGGACCGTGCGCAGGAGCTCGGCCTGTCGGTGCCGGTGCTGCAGCCGGACACCCAGGCGGCGCTGCAGAAGGTCATTCCCGGCTTCGGCGCGGTCGGCAATCCGGTCGACGTTACCGGGCAATTCGTGGCTGACCCGAACCTGCTGCTGGAAAGCGTCAAGCTGATGCTGGCCGATCCCAATGTCGATGTCGGCATTGTCTGGTTCCAGTTGATGGAAGCGCATGTCGACAAGCTGGTGAAGGTGCTGGTCGAGATAAAGGCGCAGGTCACTAAACCGTTCGTGGTGTGCTGGGTTGCCGCGCCGGAGGCGGGCGTCAAGGCGCTGCGCGAGAACGGCATCGCAGTGCTGCGCGGCGCGGAGCCTGCGGTCGATGCGGTCGCCGGGCTGGTGCATTACGCGCAGGCCCGCCGCAAATGGCTGGCGCGGCAGGGTGAGCGCAAGGCGATCAGCGTGCCGGCAATCGATGTACCGCGCGGAGAGGTCATCTCGACCATGGAGGGCTCGCGGCTGCTTACGGAGCTCGGCGTGCCGCATGCGCGCTCGCTGCTGGCGACATCGGCGGACGAGGCGGCGAAGGCGGCGCGGACGCTCGGCTATCCCGTGGTGCTGAAGATCGAGTCGCCCGACATCCTGCACAAGACCGAAGCCGGCGGCGTGATCCTGAAGCTCACGGACGACGAGGCAGTGAAGCAGGCCTTCACCACCATCATGGAGCGTGCGCGTCACTATAATGCCAATGCGCGGATCGAGGGCGTCATCGTGCAGGCGATGGCGGGCGGCGACACCGAATTCGTCATCGGCCTGCAGAACGATCCGGTGTTCGGTGTGGTGCTGATGGCGGGTCTCGGCGGCGTGCTGATCGAGGTGTTGCGCGATGTGGCGTTCCGCAAGGTGCCGCTGGCCCCGAGCGAGGCGGAAGACATGCTGGACGATCTGCACGGCAAGGCGATCCTCGCCGGCGTGCGCGGTCAGCCGCCGCGCGACCGCGCCGCGCTGACGCAGATGATCTGTGCGGTGTCGCGTCTCGGCGCGGCGCTGGGACCGCGCCTCGCCACGCTCGATCTCAATCCGATCATGGTCGGCGAGAAGGGCGCGACTGCGGTTGACTGGCTGTTGATGCTGGATGACGCTGGCGGGGTTGCGCAGCATGCCCCAAAGGCCGCGTCCGGTTGATGGAAGTTGCTGCACACCACCAACGACAAGAAAAGAAAATATCCGAGGAGGAGACTTATGGCTTTGATCCTGCTGGAGCGGCCACGCGAGCATGTCGCATTGCTGCGGCTCAATCGGCCCGAGGCGCGCAACGCGCTGAACGATCCGCTCCGCGCCGAACTCGCCGCGCAGGTGCAGGCGCTATCGAACGATCCGCAGATCCGCTGCATCGTCATCACCGGCAGTGAGCGGGTGTTCGCCGCCGGCGCGGATCTGAAGGAAGCAGTGGACTCAACGCCGATCGAGATGATGGCGCGCCGCGTGCTGGCGTTCTGGAAGGTGATCGCAAGCTGCCGCAAGCCGATCATCGCCGCGGTCAACGGCTTTGCGCTCGGCGGCGGCTGCGAGCTGGCGTTGCAGGCCGACATGATCGTGGCCGGCGAGGGCGCGAAGTTCGGCCAGAGCGAAGTCTGCGTTGGCATCATGCCGGGCGGCGGCGCGACGCAGCGGCTGACACGTGCGATCGGCAAGTACCGCGCCATGAAGATGCTGCTGACCGGCGAGCATGTCACCGCGGCGGAAGCGATGCGGCTCGGCTTCGTCACCGAAGTCGTTCCCGATGGCGAGACGGTGAATGCCGCGCTGCGCATCGCCGAGACTGTTGCCTCGATGCCGCCGATTGCCGTCGAACTGATCAAGGAGGTGGTGCTGGCCGGCATGGATGCGCCGCTCGACACCGGCCTGATGCTGGAGCGCAGGGCGTTCGAGATGCTGTTTGCCTCGCGAGATCAGAAGGAAGGCATGAACGCCTTCATCGAGAAACGTAAACCGGTGTTCACCGGCTGCTGAGGCGCCGCGTGACTTATGGGTGGAAACATGATGATGACGAATGACATCACGCCGGCGCCGAGCCCGCTTCTGGAAGTCGGGGGAGTGACGCTTCAGTACAAGACGCCGCG
>CAYLLZ010000011.1:0-48935 GCA_964384815.1 uncultured Afipia sp.
TCATCACCGGCATCCGTTCCGATCTTCCCGGCCAGATCACCGCGCAGGTCACGGAGAATATCTACGACAGCCCGACGGGCAGCATCCTGCTCGTGCCGCAGGGGACGCGCCTCATCGGCCAGTATGACAACAGCGTGCAGTTCGGTCAGCGCCGCGTGCTGCTCGTCTGGAACCGCCTCATCATGCCGAATGGTCGCTCCATCGTGCTTGAGCGCCAGCCGGGCGCGGACACACAGGGCTACGCCGGTCTGGAGGATGGCGTCGATTACCATTGGTGGGATCTCGCCAAGGCCGCCGCACTCTCGACCCTGCTCGGCGTCGGCGCGGAACTCGCCACCGACGACAATGACCGCCTGATCCGCGCCATCCGCGACGGGGCGCAGGACACCATCAATCAGGCCGGTCAGCAGATCGTCCAGCGGCAGTTGCAGGTCGCACCGACGCTGACCATCCGTCCCGGTTTCCCGGTCAGGGTGATTGTCACGCGGGATCTGGTCCTCGAACCATACAGGAGCTGACCATGACCAAGTTGAAACTCGGCCCCATCGCCGACGAGAAACCCGTGAAGGTGACGGTGGAATTGCCTGCGCCGCTCCATCGTGACCTTATCGCCTATGCCGCCGTTCTCGCTCGCGAGGCCGGCCAGCCTGCCGTCGATCCCACGAAACTGATCGTGCCGATGCTCGAACGATTCATCGTCACCGATCGCGGCTTTGCGAAAGCCCGGCGCTCAACCTCCTAATCATGTTGTGGCCACCCCGATCCGTGCGGGGTGCCGCCAGCGCATAGGCGCAAATGCGGCACGCTACAGGCCGCCGATCCCCCTCCAAGGTTCGCGTAATTCCGGGCTTTCCGATGCCCGGAATCCACCCGCGAACCACGGAGGATTCCATGCGCGCCCAACGACGTCGCGCCCCAAGAGGTCGGCCGCATCTGCCGGCCCCGAGGGCGCTCCCCGACGATCTTTATGACTATAACGACGATCCCGCGCCGCGTATCAGCCCGCCGCGCGCAAACCTGGCCGATGTCTTCGACGTCGAGAAGCTGCCCGTCATCGACGACTGGCCCGACGAAGTACCAATCACCGAAGCCGAGATTCAGGTGTTCGAGCGCTGGTTCGGCGATGTCTTCGACGAGATGTTCGGAGGGATTCCAGAGGTTCCGGGCTTTACAAAGTTATCCTCATATGATAACGAAAAGCCATGAGCGAGGATCGTGATCCGACCCTCGACACACTTCTGGACCTCGACGGCCAGGTGCTCTTTGTCGATCCCGAGGGCGGTCATTGGGTGAAGTTCGTCATCACCCGTATTCCGGCATCGCCGGAAAAGCCGCACGGCCTCGATTACTCGCTCACGCTTCACGGCCCTTCGGGCGAACGGTTGGTCGGCTTTGACAACGCCCATCCGGTCGGTCGGGGCAGACGCGGCGAGCCGATGGATCATCGACACCGCCTCCAGACCGTGAAGCCTTACGCCTGGACAGGTGCGGCCACGTTGCTGGCCGACTTCTGGCAGGCGGTGGACGCGGTGTTGAAGGAGCGAGGCGTATTATGACCACATTGAAAGTCGGAATTGCCGACTACGAGGAAATGAAGGCCCGCACCATGCGGATTGCCAGGGGCGAGGAAAAGCCTGCGCCGGGCGATCCGAATGTGTGGTTCACCTCGATAGAATCCTTCTGCAAGGTTCTGTCGGCTGGCAATCGTGAACTGCTGCGCGTGATCGACGAGCAGGCGCCGGGATCGCTGGAGGAACTGGCCGAGATTACCGGCCGGGCCAAGTCCAACCTGTCGCGCACCCTGAAACGGATGGCCAGCTACGGGCTGGTGCGGATGGAGAAAGGCGAAGGCCGCAAGGTCGCGCCGAAGGTTGTCCATGACCGAATTGAACTGGAACTGCCGCTGACCGAGCGCGCGGAGCCACGCAAGGCAGCAGGAGGCCGGCGATGAACGTGCATAGTCCCAACGTCCACAATCCGAACGTAACGCTGCGCGCAGCGCTCTATCTCCGCGTCTCCACGACACGGCAGGCCGAGCATGACGTGTCGATCCCCGACCAGAAGCGTCAGGGCGAAGCCTATTGCGAGCAGCGTGGCTATCAGCTTGTCGAGACCTTCGTGGAAGCCGGCGCTTCCGCCACCAACGATCGTCGCCCCGAGTTCCAGCGCATGATCGAGGAAGGCACGTCTAAGCCCGCGCCCTTCGATGTTGTCGTGGTGCATAGCTTCTCACGCTTCTTCCGCGATCACTTCGAGCTGGAATTCTATGTCCGCAAGCTCGCCAAGAACGGCGTGCGTCTTGTCTCCATCACGCAGGAGATGGGCGACGACCCCATGCACGTCATGATGCGGCAGATCATGGCGCTGTTCGACGAATACCAGTCGAAGGAAAACGCCAAGCACGTCATGCGGGCATTGAAGGAGAATGCGCGGCAAGGCTTCTGGAACGGCTCGCTTCCTCCTATCGGCTATCGCACCGTCGCCGCCGAGCAGCGCGGCGCGAAGGTCAAGAAGAAGCTGGAAATCGACCCGCTGCACGCCGACACGATCCGGCTCATCTACCGCCTTGCGCTGGAAGGCGAAGGCTCATCCGGCCAGATGGGCGTCAAGTCCATCGTCAAACATCTCAACGGCAGGGGCATCTTCACCCGCGACGGCGGGCGGTGGGGTATCGGTCAGGTTCACCGTGTCCTGACCCGCCGCACCTATATCGGCGAGCATCAGTTCAACAAGCGGTCCAAGACCAAGGAGTTGAAGCCCGAGGAAGAGGTCATCACCGTTCAGGTGCCGCCGCTGGTCGAGCGGGAGACGTTCGACGCGGTGCAGAAGCTCTTGCAGGCCCGCAACCCCAAGACCGAGCTGCCGGCGCGCGTCGTCATCGGGCCGACGCTGCTCACCGGCATCTGCTATTGCGGCAATTGTGGGGGAGCCATGACCATCCGCACCGGCAAGGGCGGGCGCTATCGCTACTATGCCTGTTCGATCAAGGCGCGGCAGGGCGAAACCGGCTGCAAGGGCCGTGCGATCCCCATGGACAAGCTCGACCGAATGGTGGTCGGTCACGTCGAGGATCGTTTGCTCGATCCAGACCGGCTGGAGAAGCTGCTTGGCACCGTGCTCGGTCGCCGTGAGGATCAGGCCGATCGACGCCGGCAGCACATCGCCGAACTGGAGCGGCGCGCGGTCGAATCGGATATGCGCCTCAAGCGCCTCTATGACGCCATTGAAGCCGGCGTTGCGGATCTTGACGACCCGGCGCTCAAGGAGCGCATCGCCGGCCTCAAGGTCATCCGCGATCAGGCGCGAGCCGATGCCGATCGGGCGCAAGCATTGCTCGACAGTCCCGGTCATAGCGCCATCACCCCGACAATGATCCAGGGCTTTGCCCGTCGCGCACGCGAGCGCATCAGGGGCAGCGAAGGGGGCTATCGGCGGGATCATCTGCGCGCCTTGGCGCAACGTGTCGAAGTCGCGGACGACGCGATTCGCATCATGGGATCGAAGACGGAATTGTTGAGAACGCTTATTGCTGGCCAGATGCGGCAGTCGGCGGCGGTTGGCGTGCCCAGAAGCGGACTGAAGTGGCGGAGAGGGAGGGATTCGAACCCCCGATAGGCTTGCACCTATGCCGCATTTCGAGTGCGGTGCATTCAACCACTCTGCCACCTCTCCAAGGCGCCAAATCAGCGGAAGTCCGCCGGGTCGCGGGGACTTTTAGGCGAGGTTGCCGCGCACCGCAAGACTCCGGGCTGCGGCATGCCGGCTGCGGCGCCGGATTTCGCAATCCCCGCCGGATCAGCCCTTTTTCTTGCTGTTCTTGCCATTCTTGCCGTTTTTGTCCTTCTCAGCGGCTTTCTTCTCGGCGGGGCTGCGGTTGGTGAACCGCGCATTGCCGAGCCCGGTGCCGATGGTCAGGATGCCCCAGCGTTTGTAATCCTGCATGAAGGGAATCTCGCTGAGACCCTGCACCACACCGTCATTATGCATGAGCACAACCGTGTCATGCTTGCCGATGGTCGGGATCGACTCCATCAGGCTCGCCGGCAGGTTGAACTTGCTGCTCTCCCAATTGCCGGGCAGGTTCTGCGCGCCTTTCTCGATGGCGCCGTCTTCCTCGATCACACCGGGACACGAGACGCCGATGAAGGGCGCAAGCTTGATGCCCTCTTTCTCCGCCTCGCTGATGAAGTCCTTCAGCATGCCGGAAAGGCGTTTCACCGCGCCCTCGCGTGTCGGCTCGTCCTCGGCATGGCGCCAGAGCTTGGATTTCCACACCCCCGCTTTGGACAGGTCCGGCGCCTTTTTCTGCCGGGTTTCGACCACGCCGCAGCGGATATTGCTGCCGCCGATATCGACCGCGAGAATGCTGTCATGCGCGGCAAAAATCCATGACGGCGCGAGATGCGCACAACCGATCAGCCCCGCCTCGTCGGGGTGAAAGCGGATCGGCACCATCTCGGTCTTGAAGCCTTCGGCTTTCAGGATGATGTCGGCGCGCGCGATCGCGAGCTCCCCGATCCGGCTCTGGCGGAAGCCGCCGCCGACCACGATCGCCTCGGTCTTGTCCCAGGATTTGGTCTTGAGGAAACGCCGCGTGACGAAGGCAAGCTCCTGCGCGAAATCCTCCACCGCGCTGTGCACGATGGCGGCCGCCTCAACGTCGTCGCCGATCAGCATGTCGTCCAGCTGCTTCTTGCCGATCTCCTCGGTGGCCTTGCCGCCGAACGGGTCCTCACCACTTTTCTTCAGCGGCTTGCGCCAACTATCGAGGATCTTCTGAAACGCGCCCTTGCTGGCGCGGTCGCCGAGGAAACCCTCCTCGTCCTTCAATTCGATGTTGTAGCTGTCGATGTCGACCGACGGCAGGCGCAAGGCTCCATGCCTGCCAATGCCGGCGGTGGTCGGCGCGTCCTCAGCCATGTCGTGATCGCCCTCGCCCTGTAGGATTGATTGGCCCTATCGGGCCATGCCGGTGACAACGGCCGGGGAACCGGATGGTTGCATGGCAAAGGAGGCCCGCGCATGAACCGGAAAATCCGGCCAAATGCCCGGATTTCCTTCGATTTTGGCCGATTTTGCCGGGCGTTTGGGTTGACTCCGGGGCCTCAGCGGCTATAAGTCCCGGCACCCGGCGCGGGACGTTCTCGCGCCGCTCGTTTTTGCGTGGCTCCGTGCCGCCAAAACTCACCGAGCGCGGATGGGTGCCCAACGTGGCGTCCGGTGGCGCTTACCATAACGACTGAACAAGAAGCCGGCCCGGGTTCGCCCGAGCGCCGGGATTGAACACGAAGGATAAAAACGATGTTCGCAGTCATCAAAACCGGCGGCCGGCAGTTCCGCGTCGTTCCGGATGATGTTCTTGAAATTGGCAAGATCGCCGGCGATGTCGGCTCGATCGTGCAGCTCGGCGAAGTGCTGGTGGTCGGTGGCGACACGCCGGTTCTCGGTGCCCCGTTCGTTGCGGGCGCGTCGGTCGCCGCCGAAGTGCTGGACCACAAGCGCGGCCCGAAGGTCATCGCCTTCAAGAAGCGCCGCCGCAAGAATTCGAAGCGCAAGCGCGGCTATCGCGACGAGATCACGGTGATCCGCGTCACCGAGATCCTGACCGACGGCAAGGCCCCGAGCGTGGGCCCGCGCGCGAAGAAGGAAAAGAAGGTGGCTGCTGCACCGGCGGAAGCCGGCGACGAAGCCCCGAAGGCGAAGAAGGCGCCGGCCAAGAAGGCCGCGCCCAAGGCCGCCGCCAAGCCCGCAGCGGCAAAAAAGCCGGCTGCGAAGGCGAAAACCGAAAAAAAGTGAGATGATTCTGTAACGGAATCGATCTATAGAGACGCAAGAAGTTTTGGAGACGAGCCATGGCTCATAAGAAAGCAGGCGGTTCATCGCGCAACGGACGCGACTCGGCTGGCAAGCGCCTTGGAATCAAGGCGTTCGGCGGCGAGCACGTGATTCCGGGCAACATCATTGCGCGTCAGCGCGGCACCACCTGGCACCCCGGCCTTAACGTCGGCATGGGCACGGACCACACGTTGTTCGCCAAGGTCGAGGGTCGTGTTGAATTCCGCGCCAAAGCCAACGGCCGCACGTTCGTATCGGTTGTTCCGATGGCGGCCGCGGCCGAATAAACGGTAGACACATCAGCGTCTGCCGGTCCTGTTGATCCGGCGGAGCGCGTCAAGGCTCGCAAAGGGGAGACGGGAAACCGGCCTCCCCTTTTACGTTTCCGGGGCCTCGCCAATGAGCCCCAGCAAGGAGCCTTCGATGTTACAGGAACTGCCCACCACCGGGATCTGCCGGGACACAAGTACCATCGTCCTCGAGACCGAGCGGCTGGTGCTGCGCCAGCCGACGCTCGCGGACGTAAAAGGCATTGCCCGCATCGTCGGCGACAAACGCGTTGCCATCAATCTGCGCCGCGTGCCGCATCCCTATTCGACCTATGATGCCGTCAACTTCGTTTCCGCCGTGGCCAATGCCGGCGGCACGATCACGTTTCTGATCGAGCGCAAGAACAAGAATCAGCCGATCGGCCTTGCCAGCCTGACCTGGGAGACCGAAGGCGCGCCGGAGCTCGGCTATTGCCTGGGCGTCGAGCATTGGGGCCAGGGTTTCGGCACCGAGGCCGCGCGCGCGGTGATCGACTATGCCTTCGAGGAATTCGCGATCACCCGCATCCTGTCCGGCGCGCGCGTGCTGAATCCGGCCTCGCGCCATGTGCTGGAAAAATGCGGCTTCCAGTGGACCGGCGTCGAGCTGCACCGCTTCCTGGCGCTCGGCTCCTCCACCCCGGTCGATCGCTTCCGGCTGGAGCGCACGGTCTGGGCCTCGCTCAAGGGCTGGGGCGAGACCAACCGCCGTTAAACAGAGCGCCAAATTGAGCGCATCGGGAGCGCCCGGCGGTTGTCGGGCGCACACCCCTGCGTTACGGATAGGCCCATGAAATTTCTCGATGAAGCCAAGGTCTATATCCGCTCCGGCGACGGCGGCAACGGCTGCGTGGCGTTCCGCCGCGAGAAGTTCATCGAGTATGGCGGGCCAAATGGCGGCAATGGCGGCCGCGGCGGCGACGTCATCGTCGAGGCGGTCGATGGCCTCAATACCCTGATCGATTATCGCTACCAGCAGCACTTCAAGGCGCAGAAGGGCGTGCACGGCATGGGCAGCGATCGCCATGGCGCCGCGGGCAAGGACATCGTGCTGAAGGTGCCGGTCGGCACGCAGATTTTCGACGAGGATCGTGAGACGCTGCTTTGCGATCTCACCAAGCTCGGTCAGAAAGTCGTGCTGGCCAAAGGCGGCAATGGCGGCTTCGGCAACGCACATTTCAAAAGCTCGACCAACCGCGCGCCGCGTCATGCCAATCCCGGCCAGCCCGGCGAGGAGCGCTGGATCTGGCTGCGCATGAAGCTGATCGCCGACGCCGGTCTCGTCGGCCTGCCCAATGCCGGCAAGTCCACTTTCCTGTCCGTCGTCAGCGCCGCGAAGCCGAAGATCGCCGACTATCCGTTCACCACGCTGCATCCGCAGCTCGGCGTGGTTCATGTCGATGGCCGCGAATTCGTGCTTGCGGATATTCCGGGCCTGATCGAAGGCGCGCATGAAGGCACCGGCCTTGGCGATCGCTTCCTCGGCCATGTCGAACGCTGCCGCGTGCTGCTGCATCTGGTCGATGCAACCTGCGAGCATGCCGGCAAAGCCTACAAGATCATACGCAACGAACTCGAAGCCTATGACGAAGGCCTTGCCGACAAGATCGAGATCGTCGCGCTCAACAAGATCGACGCGGTGACACCCGATGTTCTGAAGGAACAGAAAGCACGCCTCAAACGCGCGGCGAAGAAAACGCCGATGCTAATCTCCGGCGTCACACGCGAAGGCGTCACCGAGGTGCTGCGCGCGTTGCTCGAGGTGATCGATCAGGCGCCGGTCTCGGCCAAGGCCAAGGGTGAACCGCAAGGCGAGCCCGACGAGGCTCCCGCACCATCGTCATGGAGCCCATTGTCGAACTGATCGCCTGCACGCGCTGTTTCTCTCTCATCGTATTGTCTCATGTCTCATCCCAAGCTGAAAAATTTTCGCCGCATCGTGGTCAAGGTCGGCTCCTCGCTGCTGATCGATGCGGCCGCGGGCGAAGTCAAAACCCGGTGGCTGGAGGCGCTGGTCGCTGACATCGCGAGCCTGCACAAGGAAGGCCGCGACGTTCTGATCGTCTCGTCGGGATCGATCGCGCTCGGCCGCAGCAGATTGAAGCTGCCGAGCGGCACGCTGAAGCTTGAGGAAAGCCAGGCTGCCGCGGCCGTCGGCCAGATTGCGCTCGCGCGGATCTGGGCCAAGACGCTGGAGCAGCACGGCATCGGCACCGGCCAGATTCTGGTGACGCTGCAGGACACCGAAGAGCGCCGCCGTTATCTCAACGCGCGCTCCACCATCACCAAGCTCTTGGAATGGCGCGCGGTGCCGGTGATCAACGAGAACGACACGGTCGCGACCAACGAAATCCGCTACGGCGATAACGACCGTCTCGCCGCGCGCGTCGCCACCATGACGAGCTCCGATCTCCTGATCCTGCTCTCGGACATCGACGGCCTTTACACCGCGCCGCCCGGCGCCAATCCGAATGCGAAACTCATTCCCGTTGTCGATGCGGTGACCGCCGATATCGAAGCGATGGCGGGCGCGGCCGAATCCGAACTGTCGCGCGGCGGCATGCGCACCAAGATCGAGGCGGCGAAGATCGCAACCTCCGCCGGCACGCATATGCTGATCGCTTCCGGCAAGATCGATCATCCGCTGAAGGCGATTGCCGATGGCGGGCGCTGCACCTGGTTTCTGACGCCGGCCAATCCGGTCACCGCACGCAAGCGCTGGATCGCAGGCTCGCTGGAGCCGAAGGGCACGCTGATCATCGATGCCGGCGCGGTCGCGGCGCTCTATGCCGGCAAAAGTCTGTTGCCCGCCGGCATCGTGCGGATCGACGGCGATTTCGCGCGCGGCGATGCGGTGATCGTGCGCGGACCCGACGGTCACGAGATCGGCCGCGGCCTTGTCGCCTACGACGCGGAGAATGCCGAGCGCATCAAGGGCCGTTCGTCATCGGACGCAGCGCAAATTCTCGGCGTCAGCGGCCGCACCGAGATGATCCATCGCGACGATCTGGTGGTGGCTGGATCACGCGGGCTCGAGACCGGCAAATGAGGCCGGCCACGATCGGTCAATGGCCGACCGGCTGTCTCGCGGGACCGCCGTTTCTGTGCTAACGGCATATATTAACTCAGTATTAAACCCACATTACCTGTCATGAACGCTCCCCTGAAAGCCGCTCCCGCCGACGCCGACCTGCCGGCTCTGATGGCGGACCTCGCCCAAGGCGCTCGCCGCGCCGCGCGGGTGCTCGCACTGACCCCGACCGCGCAGAAGAATGCCGCGCTCGGCGCGATGGCGAACGCGATCCGCGCCGCCGCGCCGCAGATCCTCGCCGCCAATGCCGAGGATGTCGCCGAAGCGCGCGCCAATGGCGCGACCGATGCCTTCATCGACCGCCTCACTCTGACCGACGCGCGGATCGAAGGCATGGCGAGCGGCATCGAGATCGTGCGCGACATCAACGATCCGGTCGGCACCGTCACCGAACGCTGGCAGCGGCCGAACGGCATGTTCATCGAACGCGTGCGCGTGCCGCTCGGCGTCGCCGCGGTGATCTTCGAGAGCCGTCCGAACGTGCTGGCCGATGCCGGCGCGCTGTGCCTGAAATCCGGCAACGCCGTGATCCTGCGCGGCGGCTCCGACAGCTTCCGCTCCTGCCGCGCGATTCATCAATGCCTCGTGCAGGGATTGCGCGAAGCGAAACTTCCGGAAGAAGCGATCACGCTGGTACCGACACGCGACCGCGCCGCGGTCGGCCTGCTGCTCACCGGCCTTGGTGGCGGCATCGACGTGATCGTGCCGCGCGGCGGCAAAAGCCTGGTTGCACGCGTCGAAGCCGAGGCGCGCGTGCCGGTGTTCGCGCATCTCGAAGGCGTCAATCACGTCTATGTCGACAAGGCCGCGAAGCTCGACATGGCCAAGACCATCGTGCTCAATGCCAAGATGCGCCGCCCCGGCGTCTGCGGCGCGGCCGAAACGCTGCTGGTCGACAAGGCCGCGGCATCAACGCAGCTCAAGCCGCTGGTCGAGATGCTGATCGAGGCCGGCTGCGAAGTGCGCGGCGACGATCAGGTGCAGCGCGCGGATGCGCGCGTGAAACCTGCGACCGACGAGGACTGGGCCACCGAATATGAGGACGCCATCATCGCCGCGCGCGTGGTGGACGGCCTCGATGACGCGATCGCGCATATCGAGACCTACGGCTCGCACCACACCGACGCCATCGTCACCGAAGACGCGGCAGCGGCGGCGCGATTCCTCAACGAAGTCGATTCCGCCATCGTGCTGCACAACGCCTCGACGCAATTCGCCGATGGCGGCGAGTTCGGCTTCGGCGCCGAGATCGGCATCGCCACCGGCAAATTCCACGCTCGCGGTCCCGTCGGCGTCGATCAACTGACCAGCTTCAAATACCGGGTGCACGGCACCGGACAGACCCGGCCGTGACCTCCGCGCCTGCGCCGGGCGATGCCCTGCCACCGCATGCCGACGGCATGCGGATCGGGCTGCTCGGCGGCTCGTTCAATCCGCCGCATGAGGCGCACCGCGCCATCAGCCTCCATGCGATGAAGCGCCTCAAGCTCGACCGCATCTGGTGGCTGGTGACGCCAGGCAATCCGCTGAAGGACACCGGCGCGCTACGCGATGCCGAGGCGCGCAGGCTGGCGGCGATCGCGCTGGCGCGGCATCCGCGCATCGATGTGAGTTGTCTCGAATCCGTCATCGGCACGCACTACACTGCGGATACGCTTGAGTACCTGCGGCGCCGCTGTTCCGGCGTGCGCTTCGTGTGGATCATGGGCGCCGACAATCTCGCACAATTCCATCGCTGGCAGAACTGGCAGGGCATCGCGGCCACGGTGCCGATCGCGGTGATCGACCGGCCGCCCGAGAGCTTCCGCGCACTGTCGGCACCGGCCGCGCAGGCGCTGGCGCGCTATCGCATCGACGAGCGCGCCGCGGGCGAGCTTGCCACGCGCACGCCGCCGGCCTGGACCTTCCTCACCGGAATGAAGTCGTCGCTGTCCTCCACCGGGCTGCGGAACCCGGACGGAACATGGAAGGTTTGACCGGCAGACCCGATTGCAACACTTCGCCGCGCATGTCGCCGGAACCAGGACTGGCGGATTGAAACCATTAACCCCACATGCGTATGATCAATAGCAGGCGCTCCAGATTCGGCGCCCGCGATACAGTGAAAAGGAGTGGTCCCTGACCGCATCTGTATTGTCCCGGGCAGGACAGGCATCCTCGCCCATCGCCGTCGTCAAGGCGCGCCCTGACGCCGAAACGACGCTGCACCTGATCCTCTCCCGCCTCGACGACATGAAGGCGGAAGACACGGTCACCATCGACCTTCGCGGCAAATCCTCTCTCACCGATTACATGGTCATCACCACCGGACGGGTGAACCGTCATGTCGGCGCGATCGCGGATGATGTTGCCAAGGCCCTGAAGGAGATCGGGATCGCGGCCCCTCACATCGAAGGTCAACCCAATTGCGATTGGGTGCTGATCGATTCCGGCGATGTGATCGTGCATATCTTCAGGCCCGAAGTCCGGGAGTTCTACAATCTCGAGAAGATGTGGACCTCGGAAAAGCCGGCGGTGAAGGCGCGCTGAAGGCGTCCTCTCCGGGAGCATGCAGGCCTGCATGACGCAGGGCGTGTGTGGTTGTGCCCGCCCTGATGGCGGAGACCGACAACCACAACAGGGACTGGATGCTTCGTCGCCAGCGCTCCTCGCAATGACGGCAACCGCCGTAGGAAAGCGCGCGAACGCATGATAAGCCTCAGCCATGCGCGTCATCGTCATCGCCATCGGCCGTCTCAAGCAGGGTCCCGAGCGGGAGCTGGCCGAGCGTTACCGCGCGCGGTTCGACGATATCGGCCGCAAGCTCGGCTTTCGCGCCCTTGAGATTCACGAGATCGCCGAAAGCCGCAGCGGCGAGACCCGTACCCGCATGAGCGAGGAAGGCGCCGCGATCGCGGCGCTCGTTCCCGAACGCGCCATTGTGGTGGCGCTCGACGAGCGCGGCGACAATCTCGACAGCGCGACGCTGGCGCGCCATGTCGGCCGCTGGCGCGACGAGGCGATGCCCGTTCTGGTTTTCGTCATCGGCGGCGCCGACGGACTTTCGCCGGAATTGCGCGGCAAGGCGAAGCTCAGCCTCGCTTTCGGCAAGGCGACCTGGCCGCATCAGATGGTGCGCATCATGCTGCTGGAACAGATCTACCGCGCCGCGACCATTTTGTCCGGCCATCCCTATCATCGGGTCTGACGATGCGAGGTGTCCTGCCGCAGGCAACGAGATCCGGCATCGCGGCGCTGCTCGCCGCGCTGATGCTGGCCGGCTCGGCGCAGGCGCAAAGCGTCACGCTCCCGCCGGCAACCTCCGCCTCCGCGCCGGATGCCGACGCCATCAAGCAGCGCACCGAGGAACTGGAGGCGATGCGCGCCCGGCAGAAAGCCGCCGACGAGGCCGCGCAGAAACTCAAGGCGGAGATCGCCGCGCTCGGCCAGGACCGCGCCCGGCTCAACCAGCAACTGATCGAGATCGCGGCCAAGGTGCGCGGCATCGAAGCCAGCATCGCCGATACTGAAAATCGCCTGCGCCCGCTCGATGCGCGCGAGCAGCAGATGCGCGCCTCGCTGGATTCGCGGCGCGACGAAATCGCCGAAGTGCTGGCGGCCTTGCAGCGCGCCGGACGCCGCGCACCGCCCGCTTTGTTCGTGCGTCCGGAAGACGCGCTGCAATCGCTGCGCACCGCGATCCTGCTCGGCGCGGCGGTGCCGGAAATGCGCGCGCGCGCGAAACGGCTCGCCGGCGAACTCGGCGACCTCATCGCCGTGCGCAAGAACATCGGTGAAGAACGCGAGCGCCTGAAGGCCGACCGCGACCAGCTCGACGCCGAGCAGCCGCGCCTTGCCGCTCTGGTGCAGGAGCGCCAGACCCGCGAGGCCGAGGCGACGCGCGACATGGATGCCGAGCGCCAGCGTGCCGCCAACCTGGCCAAACAGGCCGACAGCCTGCAGAGCCTGATCGCCAAGATGGAGCAGGACCTGAAAAGTGCCGCCGAGGCCGCCGCTGCCGCCGAGCTAAGGGGCGTTCCGCCCAAACCCGACCCCAAGGCCCTGAAGAATCCGGCCCGGCTGTCCCCGGCCATCGCCTTCGCCTCGGCCAAGAAGCTGCTGCCGCTGCCGGTCAACGGCACCCGGATTCGCAATTTCGGCGGTTCCGACGGCAATGGCGGTCAGGAACGGGGGATCTCGATCGCCACCAAGCCGGGGGCGCAGGTCACAACCCCGTGTGATTGCTGGGTTGTCTATGCCGGACCGTTCCGCAGCTACGGACAACTCTTGATCCTCAATGCGGGCGGCGGATATCATGTGCTCCTTGCCGGAGTGGAACGTATTTCGGTCAACATTGGCCAGTTTGTATTGACCGGTGAGCCGGTGGCGACGATGGGATCACAATCCCAGATCGCCTCGATTCTGGCGGCCCCCTCAAGCCAGCCCGTGCTTTATATCGAGTTCCGCAAGGACGGCACTCCAATCGACCCAGGTCCATGGTGGGCCAAAAGTGAAGGCGAAAAGGTTCGCGGATGATGCGCAAGACTTCCCTGATTCTTCTGAGCGCCGCGGCCGGAGCGGCGGCGACCTTGTTCCTGACGCAGCCGCGCGCCTCGCTGATGGGCACCTCCGCGCGCGCCGCCGCCGCGGACACCTACCGCCAGCTCAATCTGTTCGGCGACGTGTTCGACCGTGTCCGCAGCGACTATGTCGAGAAGCCCGACGACAGCAAGCTGATCGAATCGGCGATCAGCGGCATGCTGACCGGCCTTGATCCGCATTCGAGCTACATGGATGCGAAAAGCTTCAAGGACATGCAGGTGCAGACCCGCGGCGAGTTCGGCGGTCTCGGCATCGAGGTCACGATGGAAGACGGTCTGATCAAGGTGGTGTCGCCGATCGACGACACGCCTGCCTCGAAGGCCGGCATCATGGCCAACGACATCATCACCAATCTCGACGACGAAGCGGTGCAGGGCCTGACCCTGAACCAGGCCGTCGAGAAGATGCGCGGCCCGGTCAACACCAAGATCAAGCTCAAGATCATGCGCAAGGGCCAGGACAAGCCGATCGAGGTGACGCTGACCCGCGACAACATCCGCGTGCGCGCGGTGCGTGCCCGTGTCGAGAGCAACGATGTCGCCTACATCCGCATCACCTCGTTCAACGAGCAGACCACCGAGGGCCTCAAGCGCGAGATGGCCAACCTCACCGGCCAGATCGGCGCCGACAAGCTCAAGGGCTACATCCTCGATCTGCGCAACAATCCGGGCGGCCTGCTCGAGGAAGCGGTGTCGGTGTCCGACGCCTTCCTCGATCGCGGCGAGATCGTCTCGACCCGCGGCCGCAACGCCGAGGAAACCCAGCGCCGCACCGCCAAGCCCGGCGACCTCGCCAAGGGCAAGCCGGTGATCGTGCTGATCAATGGCGGCTCGGCCTCGGCGTCCGAGATCGTCGCCGGCGCATTGCAGGACCACAAGCGCGCCACCGTGATCGGAACCCGCTCGTTCGGCAAGGGCTCGGTGCAGACCATCATCCCGCTCGGCTCCGGCAACGGCGCGCTGCGGCTGACCACGGCGCGCTATTTCACGCCGTCGGGCAAGTCGATCCAGGCCAAGGGCATCACCCCGGACCTCGAGGCGCTGCAGGACGTGCCGGATGAACTGAAGGCGCGCACCGACACCAAGGGCGAAGCCTCGCTGCGCGGCCACCTCAAGGCCGAAGGCCAGGAGGAGACCGGCTCGCAGTCCTACGTGCCGCCGGACGCCAAGGACGACAAGGCGCTCAAGATGGCGACCGACCTGTTGCATGGCATCAAGCAAAACGCCTCGACCGCGGTGCCGCCGGCCAAGGACGACAGCAAGGCCAAGGCCGCGAACTGAGAACACATCAGAACTTCAACGAAAAGGCGGCCCCAGCGGCCGCCTTTTTTATTCGGGAATGATCATGGCAACCGAAAAGCAGAAGATGATCGCGGGCGGGCTCTATCTGCCGAGCGATCCCGAAATCCAGGCCGACAGCGCCGCCACCCATGTCTGGCTGGCGCGCTACAACACCATGCTCGGCGCGGATGCGCAGACCCGCCTTGCGGTGCTGCGCGAGCGCATCACTGCCGGCGATGATTGCAACATCCGCCCACCATTCTATTGCGACTACGGCTTCAACATCCGGCTCGGCAGCGGCGTGTTCATGAACTTCAACTGCGTGGTGCTCGACGTGACCTATGTCACCATCGGCGACCGCACCCAAATCGGCCCCGCGGTGCAGATCTACGCCGCCGACCATCCGCGCGATCTGGCGCGCCGCCGCGAGGGCCTCGAATTCGCCCGGCCGGTCGCGATCGGCGCCGATGTCTGGATCGGCGGCGGCGCCATCATCCTGCCGGGCGTCACCATCGGCGACGGCGCGATCATCGGCGCCGGCAGCGTGGTGACACGCAACGTTCCGGCCCATGCCACGGTGGTCGGCAATCCGGCCCGGCCGGCCGGCGCCTGAAAGCGCCCGGCGGGGCAACGCGATCCATTCCCGTCATGGTAGGCTGCCGCGGATGATTCGCAGGGCCTTGCACCGTGATCGATGACCTGAGCGCGCCGCTCGGACAGGAGGTGCCGCGCAAGCGGCGCATCCGCCTGCCGTTCACCGGCCCGCAGGCGCTCGCGACGGTGCTGGGCATCTTCCTCGTCAGCTTTGCCGGCTTCGCGCTGTTCGGCAGCGATCCGTTCGGCGGCGAGCCGGCGGCGAAGCTTGCCTACGATCCGGCAACCCTGCCCGGCGCAAAGCCGCAGGCCGCCGCTCCGGCGCAATCCGGCACGAAGCCGGTCGAACCGGCGGGGCAAAAGACCGTCACCATCATCGACGGCTCCAGCGGCCAGCGCCGTGAAATGCCGATCGGCGGCAGCGATGCGCCGGGCGGGGCGGCCGACAGCGATACGTTGACCGCGCCCGCCACCGGCGCCAATCCGAAGCTGTTGGAAAACAGCCGCTACGGCCTTGTGCCGGTCGCCGCCGAGGGGCTGCGGCCGTTCCGCGCCTATGCCATGGCCACCGACCTGCAGCGCGCCCGCGCCGCCACCACGCCGTCGATCGCCATCGTGGTGACCGGGCTCGGCGTCGGCGCCGCCAAGACCAACGACGCCATCATGAAGCTGCCCGCCGCGGTGGCGCTGGCCTTTACGCCCTACGGCGCCGATCCGGCGAAGCTGGTCGGCCAGGCCCGGGCGCAGAAGCACGAGGTGCTGCTGCAGATCCCAATGGAGCCGTTCGATTATCCGGACAACGATCCCGGCCCGCAGACCCTGCTGACCGCGCTGCCCGCCGAGCAGAACATCGACCGCCTGATGTGGCACATGAGCCGCTTCCAGGGCTATGTCGGCCTCGCCAATTTCATGGGCGCGCGCTTCGCCGTTACCGAGGCCGCGCTGCAGCCGGTGATCAAGGAAGCCGCCAGGCGCGGGCTCGGCTGGCTCGACGACGGCGCTGCGCCGCGCAGCCTCGCCGGTCCGCTCGCCGAGGCGCAGGCGATGCCGTTCGCCAAGGCCGACGCCACCATCGACACGGTGCCGACCGCCGCCGAGATCGACAAGACGCTGGCGCGGCTCGAGGCCATCGCGCGCGAGCGCGGCAGCGCCATCGGCGTCGCCTCGGCATTACCAGTCTCGATCGAGCGCATCGGCCAATGGGCGAGGCAGCTCGAGAGCCGCGGCCTGATGCTGGCCCCGTTGACAACGGTGATGACGAAATCAAAATCGAGCTAGGAGGGCCGGATCCCTGCTTCCGATCCTCGTATCCGCCACAACAGGGGCCTGATCGAATGTCGCGTTACGACGACCTGCCTTACCGGACCTGCGTCGGAATGATGCTGCTCAATGCCGAAGGCCTCGTGTTCATCGGCCGCCGCGTCGGCGGGCCCGAGCATGTCGATCAGGCTCATGTCTGGCAGATGCCGCAGGGCGGCATCGATTCCGGCGAGGATCACTGGAGCGCGGCCAAGCGCGAGCTCTATGAGGAGACCAACGCGCGCTCGGTGGAGAAACTCGCCGAGGTGCCGGAGTGGCTGACCTACGACATTCCGCGCACCATCGCCGGGCGCGCCTGGAAGGGCCGCTATCGCGGCCAGCGGCAGAAATGGTACGCGATGCGCTTCACCGGCGACGACAGCGAGATCAACGTGGTCTCGCCGGCCGGCCACAAGCCGGAGTTCATCGACTGGCGCTGGGAGCCGATGCAGAACCTGCCGGACCTCGTGGTGCCGTTCAAACGGCCGGTCTACGAGCGCGTGGTGCAGGAATTCTCGCGCTTTGCCGGGAAGTGAGACGGCCACTACAACCTCGCTCGTCGCCGTCGAATGAATCCTCATCCTGAGGAGCGCGACTTCGCGCGTCCCGAAGGATGAGGTCGGTATGCACCGTAACGGTGGCCTCATGGTTCGAGACGCGAGGCTTCGCCTCGCTCCTCACCATGAGGTAAAGTCTTTCAACACGCTCCATCGTCATCACCGGGCTTGTCCCGGTGATCCACGTCTTGCTTCATGCTGCACCGAGACACGTGGATGGCCGGGTCAAGCCCGGCCATGACGAGGGTGGAAACTGGCTCCATCGTCATTGCGAGGAGCGCAAGCGACGAAGCAATCCAGTTCTTTCTTTGCCGCACTGGATTGCTTCGCTGCACTCGCAATGACGGAAATTCAACTTCCCTGCGCCAACAAACCCCGTAAAACAAAAAGCCCCGCGCGAGCGGGGCCTTGTCATTCCGTGTGATGCCGCGCAGTGCTTAATGCATCGCGGTGGAGACGATCTGCTGCTGGATCACCTTGAAGTGGTCGAGGCGCGCGATCGCCTTGTCGAGCTCGGTGCCCGGCTCCTCGTCCTTCAGCTTCTCTTCCATCTCCTCGATGCGCGCGGCGAAGGCGGCGCGGTCGAGCTCGGCCATCGAGGTCGCGGTGTCGGCGAGCACGGTGAGGCCCTTCTCGGAAATCTCGGCAAGGCCGCCGAGCACGATGATCTTCTCGTGCTTGCCGTTCGCGGTGACGGTCATGATGCCGGGGCGGATGCTCGCCACCATCGGCGAGTGACCGGCCAGCACGCCGAAATCGCCTTCGACGCCCGGAATGTCGACCTGCTCGACCTCGCCCGAGAAGGCGATCTTTTCCGGCGAGACGAGATCGAAGTGGAAGGTGGCCATGATTCACTATCTCGTTGTCTTCACCTCTCCCGCTTGCGGGGGAGGTCGAACGCGCAGCGTTCGGGAGGGGGAAATCGAGAGGAAGCAAAGCCCCCTCCCCAACCCTCCCCCGCAAGCGGGGGAGGGAGAGAACTCTTACGCAGCTTCCGCTGCGAGCTTCTTGCCCTTCTCGACGGCTTCCTCGATCGAGCCGACCATGTAGAACGCCGCTTCCGGCAGATGGTCGTACTTGCCTTCGCACAGGCCGCGGAAGCCCTTGATGGTGTCGGCGAGGTCGACGAACTTGCCCGGCGAGCCGGTGAAGATTTCGGCGACGTGGAACGGCTGCGACAGGAAGCGCTCGATCTTGCGGGCGCGGGCCACGGTCAGCTTGTCCTCTTCGGACAATTCGTCCATGCCGAGAATGGCGATGATGTCCTGCAGCGCCTTGTAGCGCTGGAGAATCTGCTGGACCATACGCGCGGTCTGGTAGTGCTCCTCGCCGACGATCAACGGCGAGAGCATGCGCGAGGTCGAGTCGAGCGGGTCCACCGCCGGATAGATGCCCTTTTCCGAGATCGCACGGTTCAGCACGGTCGTCGCGTCCAAGTGGGCGAACGAGGTGGCGGGCGCGGGGTCGGTCAAGTCGTCGGCCGGCACGTAGATCGCCTGCACCGAAGTGATCGAGCCCTTGTTGGTGGTGGTGATGCGCTCCTGCAGCGCGCCCATGTCGGTCGCGAGGGTGGGCTGATAGCCCACCGCCGACGGAATGCGGCCGAGCAGCGCCGACACTTCCGAACCCGCCTGGGTGAAGCGGAAGATGTTGTCGACGAAGAACAGCACGTCCTGGCCCTGGTCGCGGAATTGCTCGGCGACGGTGAGGCCGGTGAGGCCGACGCGGGCGCGCGCGCCCGGCGGCTCGTTCATCTGGCCGTAGACGAGGGCGCATTTGGAGCCTTCGCCGCCGCCCTTCTTGTTGACGCCGGATTCGATGAACTCGTGATAGAGGTCGTTGCCCTCGCGGGTACGCTCGCCGACACCGGCGAACACCGAGTAACCGCCGTGCGCCTTCGCGACGTTGTTGATCAGCTCCTGAATCAGCACGGTCTTGCCGACGCCCGCGCCGCCGAACAGGCCGATCTTGCCGCCCTTGGCGTAAGGCGCGAGCAGATCGACAACCTTGATGCCGGTGACGAGAATTTCGGCTTCGGTGGACTGATCGGTGTAGCTCGGCGCGTCCTGATGGATGGCGCGGGTGCCTTCAGCCTTGATCGGCCCCTGCTCGTCCACCGGCTCGCCGATGACGTTCATGATGCGGCCGAGCGTTCCGGCGCCCACCGGGACGGTGATCGGTGCGCCGGTGTCGGTGACTTCCTGACCACGGACCAGACCCTCGGTGGTGTCCATCGCGATCGCGCGCACGGTGGATTCACCGAGATGCTGCGCGACCTCGAGCACCAGACGGTTGCCCTGGTTCTTGGTTTCAATCGCGTTCAGAATCGCCGGCAGATAACCGTCGAACTGCACGTCGACGACCGCGCCGATGACCTGCGTGATGCGTCCGACCTGATTGGCGGGTTGGGCCATGGAAACTCTCTCCTTGATAACTTAGACGGCGGTCAGCTTGACGGGCACGTTGCCCTTCGTCGCCTTGGAATACGGACAAATCGTGTGAGCATCCTCGATCAGGGCCTGAAGCTTGGCCTTGTCGGCGCCCGGCAGGGCGACTTTCAGTTCAGCGGCGAGCGAGAACGCGCCGTCATTGACGTTGAGAGTGACATCGCAGGTCACCTTGGCGGCCTGGCCGTCGAGACCGTGCTTCTTGGCCAGCACCAGGATCGCCTGACCGAAGCAGGCCGACCAGCCGAGCGCGAAAAGCTGCTCGGGGTTGTGACCCTCGCCGCTTCCGCCGAGTTCTTTCGGCAGCGCCATCGCCAGCGCGAGAGCGCCGTTGTCGAGCATGGCGCGACCGTTGCGGCCGCCGGACGTCGTTGCCTTGGTTGAATAAGACATCGCGATCTCCTCAGATTGCCTCGGCGCCGGAGATGATCTCGATCAGTTCCTTCGTGATCATCGCCTGTCGGGTGCGGTTGTAGACCAGGGTCTGCTTGCGGATCATGTCGCCCGCGTTGCGGGTGGCGTTGTCCATCGCGCTCATCTGCGCGCCGTAGAACGAGGCGTTGTTCTCGAGCAGCGCGCGGAAGATCTGCACCGCGATGTTGCGCGGCAGAAGGTCGCCAAGGATCTCGTCCTCGGCCGGCTCGTAATCATAGACCGCGCTGGCGGCGGAGGTGTCGGCCTTGTTCTCGATCACCAGCGGGATGATCTGCTGCGCGGTCGGGATCTGCGCGATCACCGACTTGAACTGCGCGTAGAACAGCGTGCAGACGTCGAACTCGCCGGCCTCGAACATCGCGACGATCTTTTTCGCAATGTCCTCGGCGTTGCGATAGCCGAGCACCTTGACCGAACGCAGCTCGGTGTGGCCGACGATCTGGTTCTCGAACTGGCGGCGAAGCTGCTCGTAGCCCTTGCGGCCGACGCAGAAGATCTTGACCTCTTTGCCCTCGTTCATCAGCGCCAGCGCCTTGTCGCGGGCCAGACGCACGATCGAGGAGTTGAAGGCGCCCGACAGGCCGCGCTCGCCGGTGCAGACCAGCAGGAGGTGAACCTTGTCGCTGCCGGTGCCGGCCAGAAGGCGCGGCGCATTATTCGAGCCGGCGGCGGCGCCGGCGATGTTGGAGATCACGGCGTCCATGCGCTCGGCATAGGGACGCGCCGCCTCGGCGGCGGTCTGCGCGCGGCGCAGCTTGGAGGCTGCGACCATCTGCATGGCCTTGGTGATCTTCTGCGTCGCCTTGGTCGAGGCGATGCGGACACGCATGTCCTTGAGTGAAGCCATTCTCTGTCTCGCCCTGACGGCTCGGTCATCGACCTCGCCGCAAACTCCTCACTTCGTCATGCCCGGCCCTGTGCCGGGCATCCACGCCTTCCTTCACAGCCACGTCCGAAAACGTGGATGGCCGGAACAAGTCCGGCCATGACACTTACGCGAACGTCTTGGTGTAGCCGTCCACCACGCCCTTGAGCTTGGCGGCGACATCGTCCGCCAGATCGCGGCTGGTGCGGATCGCATCCAGAATGTCGGCGTGCTTGCCGCGCAGCAGCGACAGCAACCCATCTTCGAACGCGCGCACCTTGGCGACCGGAAGCGCGTCGAGATAGCCGTTGACGCCGGCGTAGATCACCACGACCTGCTCTTCCATCTTCAGCGGCGAGAACTGCGGCTGCTTCAGGAGTTCGGTCAGACGCGCGCCGCGGTTGAGCAGGCGCTGGGTCGAGGCGTCGAGGTCGGAGCCGAACTGCGCGAACGCCGCCATTTCGCGGTACTGCGCGAGCTCGCCCTTGATCTTGCCGGCGACCTTCTTCATCGCCTTGGTCTGCGCCGACGATCCGACGCGCGACACCGAGAGGCCGACGTTCACCGCCGGGCGGATGCCCTGGAAGAACAGGTCGGTCTCGAGGAAGATCTGGCCGTCGGTGATCGAGATCACGTTGGTCGGGATGTAGGCCGACACGTCGTTGGCCTGGGTCTCGATGACCGGCAGCGCGGTCAGCGAGCCGGCGCCGCGCTCGTCGTTGAGCTTGGCGGCGCGCTCGAGCAGGCGGGAGTGCAGGTAGAACACGTCGCCCGGATAGGCTTCGCGGCCCGGCGGGCGGCGCAGCAGCAGCGACATCTGGCGGTAGGCGACGGCCTGCTTGGAGAGGTCGTCATAGATGATCACGGCGTGCATGCCGTTGTCGCGGAAGTACTCGCCCATGGTGCAGCCGGTGAACGGCGCGAGGTACTGCATCGGCGCCGGGTCCGAGGCGGTGGCGGCGACGACGATGGAATATTCCAGCGCGCCCTGCTCCTCGAGCACCTTGACGAACTGCGCGACGGTGGAGCGCTTCTGGCCGACCGCGACGTAAACGCAGTACAGCTTCTGGCTCTCCGGGCTGCCGGCGACGTTGAGCGGCTTCTGGTTGAGGATGGTGTCGAGCGCGATCGCGGTCTTGCCGGTCTGGCGGTCGCCGATGATCAGCTCGCGCTGGCCGCGGCCGACGGGGATCAGAGCGTCGATCGCCTTGAGGCCGGTCGCCATCGGCTCGTGCACCGACTTGCGCGGAATGATGCCGGGCGCCTTGACGTCGACGCGCTTGCGCTCGGTCGCCTGGATCGGGCCCTTGCCGTCGATCGGATTGCCGAGAGCGTCAACGACGCGGCCGAGCAGACCCTTGCCGACCGGGGTGTCCACGATCGAGCGGGTGCGCTTGACGGTCTGGCCTTCCTTGATCTCGCGGTCGGCGCCGAAGATCACGATGCCGACGTTGTCGGTTTCGAGGTTCAGCGCCATGCCGCGGGTGCCGTTCTCGAACTCGACCATTTCGCCGGCCTGGACGTTGTCGAGGCCGTAGACGCGGGCAATGCCGTCGCCGACCGAGAGAACCTGACCGACCTCGGAGACTTCGGCTTCCTGGCCGAAATTCTTGATCTGGTCCTTGAGGATTGCGGAAATTTCCGCGGCGCGGATGTCCATCAGCCTGCCTCTTTCATCGCGTGCTTGATCGAATTGAGTTTGGTGCGAAGCGAGCTATCGACCATGCGGCTGCCGAGCTTGACGATCAGCCCGCCGATGATCGAAGGATCGATCTTCACGTTGAGGTCGACATCCTTGCCCGACACTGACTTCAGCGCGGCCTTGAGGGCGTCGAGATTCTTGTCGCTCAGCTTCTCGGCGACGGTGACGTCGGCGGTCGCCTCGCCCTTGAACCTGGCCACCAGCGCGCGGAAGGCGCGGATGACGTCCGCCACCGCGAACAGACGGCGGTTGGCGGTGAGAACTTTCAGGAAATTGGCGGTGATGCCGCCGATGCCGGCGCGCTCCAGCACCGCGGACAGCGCCTTGGTCTGCGCCTCGGCGGTGAACACCGGGCTGCGCACCAGGCGCACAAGGTCCGGACTGTCATGGAGCAAGGCGGAAAACGTCTCGAGGTCCGCCTTGACGGCGTCGACGCATTTTTCGTCGCGCGCGAGTTCAAACAGGGCCGTCGCGTAACGACCGGACACGCCCGAAACGGATGGATCTTCAGTGGCCACGAAATGCTCTTCTGCTGTCTAAAACCCAAGGAAAAACTCTCGCCAAACCACCGCGCCGAGGGTGGCGCCAAAGCGATGCAAGTCCTTGAGATTCAAGCTGGACTTTGATTTTCAGCGAGAACGGGGACAACCGGTGCCTTGAAAATCGCCGGTTTGCTAACATAGGGCGCGAGCAGGTGCAATATGACGCGACCAGCCAATCGCGCAGACAGGCTTTAATCTAAGGATTTCAAGGCGGGTCGCGTTGCCGCAGCCGTCCGCCGCTGATTCGCATCGGAGCGGGTCCCGGCGCGCACCGCCCCTGCCGGGAACTCCATCCGGATACCGCCGCCATCACTGCGATCATCCATCGATATGCGTTGCGGCGCGTCTCATCCAGGCAGCCATGCAGAAATGAGGGCCGAAGGCGCGGCCCAAGTATTCGGCCGCTTTAGTTGCCGGGCCGGATTCTGACCATCGCTCTACAATATTTCCAAGTAACGGCAGTTGGTGAGTATTTATATCGTCAAGTATTCGGCAGCCTCGATAGTTCAGTGCGGTATTCCTGTGCAATGCAGGCCCTAGAAGGAACAAAATCGCTGCCGCGCTTATGCCTCATTATTGGATGATCCGTCCCGCCACACGGGCGCGGCAATTTTCTAGCCTGCGCGGGAACGAATATACGATAACGAGGGACAAATTTGATGATCAATGCTTTACGCCGCGCGCCGCGCCGATCCCGGAGAATCCGGAATGCCTCGCTGATCGCCGCCGCGACCGCGGCCATGGTCGCCGTCAGCGCGACCTCCGGCGTCGCCGCCTCCCGCAAGCATTGGCGGGACGCCCAGGCTTCCGCCGGCCACAGCCGCAGCTTCTCGGGCATCGCCTCCTATTACGGCAACGAGTCCGGCAGCCGCACCGCCTCCGGCCAGCGCTTCAACCAGAATGCCATGACCGCCGCGCACCGCACCTTGCCGTTCGGCACCCGCCTCCGGGTCACCCATGGCGGCCGCAGCGTGGTCGTCACCGTCAACGATCGCGGCCCGTTCATTCGCGGCCGGGTGCTCGACCTGTCCAAGGGCGCGGCGCACGCCATCGGCCTCACCGGCCGCGGCGTCGGCATGGTGGTCGCGGAAGTTCAGTAAGCGTTGCGTTGTCGCGTTTGCGTTGAAAGGGCCGGCGCCGGTTGCGCCGGCTTTTTCATGGGCGCGCCTCCATCACGAATGTCCTCATGGTGAGGAGCGAGGCAACGCCTCGCGTCTCGAACCATGAGGCTATGGTGCCCCGGATGCCGCGCAGCGCATAGCGGTGCGCTGCTGATCCGGGGCCGTTCCGAACTCCGGATGTGGAATGGTCCCGGGTCTGCGAAGCAGCGTTGCACGCTGCATCACGCCCGGGACACACTTATTCGAGACGCGCGCGAAGTGCGCGCTCCTCAGGATGAGGACAGCGCCGATCGTGTGTGTTGCGACGATCGATAACGACGACGTCACAAAAAGCTCTGCGGATCGACATCGACTTCGAGCGTGAGATTCCCCTTGGTCTTCGGCGCGGCGGCGAGCCAGTCGCGCAGGTAGCGCGACAGATCGACATGGCGCGCCGACTTTACCAGCAGGCGAAAGCGATAGCGGCCCTTGATCACCGCGAGCGGCGCTTCCGCCGGGCCGAGTACTTGCACTGAATCATGGCGCGGCGCCGCGGCGGCGAGCTTGCGCGCGAAGCCCTCCGCGCTTGGCCGGTCGCCGGCGGCCACGATCATCGCGGCGAGACGGCCGAACGGCGGATAGAGCGCACGCTCACGCGCCGCGATCTCGCTGTCGTAGAACGCCTCGCGGTCGCAGGCGACCAGTGCTTTCATCACCGGATGCTCGGGCTGATGGGTTTGCAGGAAACCGACGCCGCGCCCCTGCTCGCGCCCGGCACGGCCGATCACCTGATTGAGCAATTGAAATGTGCGCTCGGCGGCTCGCGGATCGCCATTGCCGAGGCCGAGATCGGCATCGACCACGCCGACGAGGTTGAGACGCGGAAAGTTGTGGCCCTTCGCCACAAGCTGCGTGCCGATGATGATATCGACGCGGCCCTCCGCGATCTCGTTCAACTCCGAGCGCATGGTCTCGATGTCGGTGATGAGATCGCTGGACAGCACCATGGTGCGCGCGTCGGGAAACAGCGCGGCTGCCTCTTCCTGCAACCGCTCGACGCCGGGGCCGATGGCGGCGAGCGATTCCTCCGCGCCGCATTGCGGGCACAGATGCGGGCGCGGCACCGAGAAGCCGCAATGGTGACAGACCAAACGCTGGCGGAAACGATGATCGACCAGCCACGCATCGCAGATGTTGCAGGCAAATCGATGACCGCAAGCGCGGCACAGTGTCAGCGGTGCGTAGCCGCGGCGGTTGAGAAACAACAGCGCCTGCTCCTTGCGCTCCACCGCGTAGCGCACCTGTTCGGCGAGGCGCGGCGAGATAAAACGCCCACGCGGCGGCGCTTCGCGCTTGAGATCGATCGCCTCGATCTGCGGCATGTGCTGGCCGCCGAAGCGCGAGGGCAACGCGACGCGGGTGTAACGGCCCTTGCGCGCATTGACCTCGCTCTCCACCGAGGGCGTGGCCGAGGCCAGCACCACCGGAATCTTGGCGATGTGTCCGCGCACCACCGCCATGTCGCGGGCATGATAATGCGCGCCGTCGCTCTGCTTGTAGGCCTGATCGTGTTCCTCATCGACCACGATCAAACCAAGATCGGCATAGGGCAGAAACAGCGCCGAGCGCGCGCCAACCACCGCACGCGCTTCGCCCGACGCCACCGCCGCCCAGTTGCGTGCGCGGGTGCGCGGGGTGAGTTCGGAATGCCATTCCAGCGGCCGCACGCCGAAGCGCTGCGCGAAGCGGTCGAGGAATTGGCCGGTCAGCGCGATCTCCGGCATCAGGATCAGCGCCTGTCTGCCGCGCCGGATGGTTTCCGCCACCGCCTCGAAATAGACTTCGGTCTTGCCCGAACCGGTGACGCCATCGAGCAATGCGACGCGAAAGCCGTCCTCCGCCGCCATCGTCTTTAACGTCGCGGCGGCGCTTTGCTGTTCCGGCGAGAAATCCGGCGCAACGAAATCCGGATCAGGCTCCGGCACCTTCTCGCGCGGCAATGGTTCGACCGCGAGCGTGCCCTCATCGACCAGCCCGTCGATCACCGATGCGCTGACGCCAGCCTCGCGCACCACGTCCGACTTGCCGTGCAACAGCCCGTCCGACAGGCACTCGATGGCGCGGCGGCGCGCCGGCGTCATGCGCTGCGGCGGCGTGCCGACAAGGCGCACGCCGAGCCGCACGCGCTCGGGGCCGAGATGCTCGCCCATGCGCAGCGTCATGCGCAGCACCATGCCGCGCGCCGACAGCGTGTAATCCGCGACCCAATCGACGAAGCGGCGCAGTTCCTCGCGCAGCGGCGGCACGCCGATCGGCTCGCCGGCATCCTTGAGACGGTTGTGCAGTCTCGGATCGGGGTTCGGGTTGTCCGCCCACACCACGGCGGTGACCTCGCGCGCGCCGAGCGGCACCGTCACGACATCGCCGGGCTCGAGCGTGCTGCCCTCGGGAACACGGTAGGAATAGGTGCGGTCGAGCGCCACGGGGACGAGAACGTCGACAACTCGTCTGGCCATGGTGAGAGACGCCCGGATTAAGACGGAGATAACGAAAAGGGTGCGATAAACCGATTCCTGTCAAGCGCAGGGATCGCGAGACATATGATGGCCAAAGCCGCCGCAACCGACGCCGGCCCGGACAGCGGGCAACTGATCTGCGCCGCGGCGGACCTGCAGCGCGAGATCGCGCGCTGGCTGACCCATCTGCGCAGCGAGCGGCGGCTGTCCCCCAAGACGCTGGAAGCCTATGAGCGCGATCTGCGCCAGTGCCTGGTGTTCCTCGGCGAGCATTGGGGCGGCGCGGTGACGCTGACAAAATTCGCCAACATCGAAACCATGGACGTGCGCGCCTTCATGGCCTCGCGCCGTGCCGACGACATCGGCGGCCGCTCGCTGATGCGGGCGCTGGCCGGGCTGCGCTCGTTCGGCAAGTTTCTGGAACGCGAAGGCAAGGGCAAGGTCGGCGCACTGTCGGCGATCCGCGCGCCGAAGATCGGCAAGAGCCTGCCCAAGCCCATCCAGATGCAGGCGGCGAAACAGATGACCGACGCCGAGATCCGCGCCGGCGAGGATCGCGAGCCGTGGATCTGGGCGCGCGACGCTGCGGTGATGGCGCTGCTCTACGGCTCGGGCCTGCGTATTTCCGAGGCGCTCGGCCTCAAGCGCCGCGACATTCCCCCGCCCGGCGGCAACGATGTCATCACCGTGATCGGCAAGGGCAACAAGACACGGATGGTGCCGGTGCTGCAGACCGTGCTCGATCTGATCGCGGACTATATTAAAGCCTGCCCGCATCATCTCGCTTCCGACGCGCCCTTGTTTGTCGGTGCGCGCGGCGGGCCGCTCTCGCCACGCATCATCCAGCTCACCATGGCGCGGCTGCGCGGCGCGCTCGGCCTGCCCGACAGCGCGACGCCGCATGCGCTGCGCCATTCCTTCGCCACCCATCTGTTGTCACGCGGCGGCGATCTGCGCGCAATCCAGGAACTGCTCGGCCACGCCTCGCTCTCGACCACGCAGATCTATACCGGCGTCGATGCCGAGCGGCTGATGGACGTCTACCGCACCGCGCATCCCAGGGCCTAGGGCTCCGGCGAAAGACCCCTCATGGTGAGGAACGAGGCAAACGCCTCGCGTCTCGAACTATGAAGCCATCATGGACCGTGCCCCGGACGCGGTGCGGCACGCAGTGACGCTCCGCTGATCCGGGGCCGTTCCAGATTCCATGTGTGAAACGGTCCCGGTTCTGCGAAGCAGCGTTACACGCTGCGTCGCGCCCGGGACACATTCAACCTCATCCTTCGAGACGCGCGTAAGAGTGCGCTTCCCAAAATGCGGACCGGCACGGACGGGCGTGGCCGGCGCGCCTCACCATAAAATTGTCATGTGACAGCACCCCGGTCGCCCTTGCGCGGCAACCGCGGTTCGGTCAATCGTGGCGCTCCTCAACCACGGAGACCGACCCGCATGGGCGCGCATGAGAGCATGGAACACGCCGAGCATGCGGAGCACGCATCCACCTCCAACAGGAAGATCGCGCTGCTGATCGCGATCATCGCGCTGTTCCTGGCGCTGTCGGAAACGCTTGGCAAGAGCGCGCAGACCGAGGCAATCAGCAAGAATGTCGAAGCCTCCAATCTGTGGGCGTTCTTCCAGGCCAAGAGCATCCGCCGCACCACGGTGCAGACCGCCGCCGAGGAAATGAAGATCTATAGCGGGCTTCTCACCGACGAGGCGCTGAAGGCGGCGGCGGCGAAACAACTCGACGACTGGAAGACAACCGCGGCGCGCTATCGCAACGAGCCGGAGACCGGCGAGGGCTCCGAGCAATTGGCCGAGCGCGCCAAGCATGCCGAGCACCAGCGCGATCTGGCGTCAGCCAAGTATCATCACTTCGAGCTTGCCTCCGCTGCGTTCCAGATCGGCATCGTGCTGGCGTCGGCCACCATCATCACCGGCATGGCGGCGCTGGCCTGGGGCTCGGGCCTGCTCGCGCTGATCGGCCTCGCCTTCACCGGCATCGGCCTGTTCGCGCCGCATGCGGTGCATCTGATGTAGAATCAGCGCAGCGCCCAAATCCGTCATGGCCGGGCTTGACCCGGCCATCCACGCGCTTCGACATATTGCAAAGTAAGACGTGGATCACCGGGTCAAGCCCGGTGATGACGATCGAGTGCGTTGCAACGTTTGCATTCTATTCGTTATCTGAGTTCTCGCGGCCACCATCTCACCGCGACATCTGCACCCGGCGGCGCAGGCGCTGCACGAAGCCGGCCGACGAGCGGCGGCGCAGACGGCGCCACGCCAGTTCGATCTGCCGGCGGAACGGCGCCAGCAATTCATGGGCGCGGGCACGCAGCGTCAGGATGGTCTCGTAGAGCCAGCGAAACCACGCCATGCGCAGCAGTTTGTTGCGGGTGATGTCGAACACGAACGCGGTGACGCCGACGCCGAGCAGCTTGGCGAACAGGATCACCATGCCGGCGCTGATGAAGTATTTGTGCGCCAAGAGCCAGACACCGACCACCTTCAGCGGCAGCAGCGGAATCGCCGGGATGATAAAGACGAGAAGGCTGGCGCCGGGCGACAGATGCCGCACCCGCGCCGCGCACCACGCTTTCAGCGTCCGCAGCGGGATACGATCGACCACGCGCGCCACGACCGGCTGCAGGTGATCCCACAGCCACGCCTCGATCAAAAAGATCGTGGCGAGCACAACCCAGAGCGGACGCAGCAGCCGGCGCATCGTTCTCCTTCAGCCACGCGCAACAGCACATCGACACGCGCGGCGAATCTCGATTCTCTCCGGGAGGATATGTGGTGTGTCGCCACGGCTTATCTGCGGCGACGGGTGCACGATCCCGTGATCGCGGAAGCGGATTTGCTGGAACGAACCCAGCAACTCGTCATGGCCGGGCTTGTCCCGGCCATCCACGCCTTAAGAAACCTCAATAAAGAACGACGTGGATCACCGGGACATAAGCAAGCGAAGCGACGCCGTTCTTCCGAACGGCTATGCCCGGTGATGACGACCGAGGATGTTGCAACCTTCGCATTTCTATTTACGATCTAAGTTTTCACGTTGCGATCTGAGTTTTCACGGCCACCATCTCACCGCGGCCATCTGTACTGGCCTGCGCCGGGACGACCGCAAAAACAAAACGGCGGGACTTTCGTCCCGCCGTTCGCAATATCAGTGTCGCGATCAATATCGCGCGCGGTGCGTTACATATGGATGGCGCGCTTGGCCACCGCCAGCGCAGCTTCCTTGACCGCCTCCGAGCGCGTCGGGTGCGCGTGGCAGGTGCGGGCGAGATCCTCCGCCGCACCGCCGAACTCCATCAGCACCGCCGCCTCGTGGATCATCTCGCCGGCCTCGGCACCGATGATGTGTGCGCCCAGCACGCGGTCGGTCTTGGCGTCGGCGAGAATCTTCACAAAGCCGTCGGTGGTCTGATTGACCTTGGTCCGCGCATTGGCGGTGAACGGAAACTTGCCGACATTGTAGGCGACGCCGGCCTGCTTCAATTCTTCCTCGGTCTTGCCGACCGACGCGACTTCCGGCGCGGTGTAGATCACACTCGGGATCACGTCGTAATTGGTGTGGCCGGCCTGCCCTGCGAGGATTTCCGCCACCGCGACGCCCTCGTCCTCCGCCTTGTGCGCCAGCATCGGTCCGGCGATGACGTCGCCGATGGCGTAGATGCCCGGAACGCTGGTGGCAAAATGAGCGTCGGTCTTGACGCGGCCGCGCTCGTCGAGCGCGACGCCAGCTTCCTTCAGGCCGAGGCCTTCGGTGTAAGGCACGCGGCCGATCGCGACCAGTACCACGTCGGCCTCGACGGTCTCCGCCTTGCCGCCGGCGGCCGGCTCGATCTGCACCTTGAGCGTCTTGCCCGAGGAATCGACGCTGGTGACTTTCATGCCGAGCTTGAAGGTGAAGCCCTGCTTTTCGAGAATGCGCTGGAAGGATCTGGCGACTTCGCCATCCATGCCGGGGATAATGCGGTCGAGGAATTCGACCACGGTGACCTGCGCGCCGAGCCGCCGCCACACCGAGCCGAGCTCGAGGCCGATCACGCCGGCGCCGACCACCAGCAGCCTGCCCGGCACCTTGTCGAGGGTGAGCGCGCCGGTCGAGGACACGATGCGCTTCTCGTCGATCTCGATGCCTTTCAGCTTCGCCACGTCCGAGCCGGTGGCGATGACGATGTTCCTGGTCTCCAGCGTCTGGGTCTTGCCATCGGCACCCTTGACCTCGACCTTGCCGGGACCAGCGATGCGGCCGGTGCCCGCGAAGGTCTCGATCTTGTTCTTCTTGAACAGGAAGCCGATGCCCTTGACGTTACCGTCGACGCCCTCGCTCTTGAACTTCATCATCGCGTCGAGATCGAGCTTCGGCGTGCCGGCATTGATGCCCATCTTCGGCAGCAGATGCGCGACTTCCTCGTAACGCTCGGAGGCCTGCAGCAGCGCCTTGGAGGGAATGCAGCCGACATTGAGGCAGGTGCCGCCGAAGGTCGGGTTCTTCTCCACCACCGCGACCTTCATGCCGAGCTGCGCCGCGCGAATGGCGCAGACATAGCCGCCCGGGCCGGTGCCGATAACGATGAGATCGAAAGACATCAGAAACAACTCCGAACTTTCCATCGTCATGCCCGGCCTTGTGCCGGGCATCCACGTCTTCTTTTCAGTGAGAATGAGCCAAGAAAAACGTGGATGGCCGGGTCAAGCCCGGCCATGACGGATGATTTGGAATTACAGATCCAGCACCAGACGCGCGGGGTCTTCGAGGTTTTCCTTGACGCGGACGAGGAAGGACACCGCATCCTTGCCGTCGATCACGCGGTGATCGTAGGACAGCGCCAGATACATCATCGGCCGGATCTCGACCTTGCCGCCGATCGCCACCGGGCGCTCCTGGATCTTGTGCATGCCGAGAATGCCGGACTGCGGCGCGTTGAGGATCGGCGTCGACATCAGCGAACCGTAGACGCCGCCATTGGTGATGGTGAAGGTGCCGCCCTGCATCTCGTCGATCTTGAGCTGGCCGTCGCGCGCACGCTTGCCGTAATCGGCGATGGTCTTCTCGATCTCGGCGATCGACTTGTGATCGCACTCGCGCACCACCGGCACCACCAGCCCCTTGTCGGTGCCGACCGCCACGCCGATGTGATAGTAGTTCTTGTAGATCAGGTCGCCGCCGTCGATCTCGGCGTTGACCGCCGGGATTTCCTTCAGCGCCTGCACGCATGCCTTCACGAAGAAGCCCATGAAGCCGAGCTTGCCACCGTGTTTCTTCTCGAACAGATCCTTGTAATGGTTGCGCAGCGCCATGACGCTGGTCATGTCGACCTCGTTGAAGGTCGTCAGCATCGCGGCGGTGTTCTGCACGTCCTTGAGGCGGCGCGCGATGGTCTGGCGCAGCCGCGTCATCTTCACGCGCTCCTCGCGCGCGGCATCGTCGGCCGGCGACGGCGCGCGGACCTGAATCGCGGCGGCGGGCTGGTTCACTGCCGTGGGCGATGAAGCGGCGCGCTCGATCGCCGCCAGCATGTCGCCCTTGGTGACGCGGCCGTCGCGTCCCGAGCCGGGCACGGTGGAGGCATCGACACCGCTCTCGGCCGAGAGCTTGCGCACCGAGGGCGCCTGCGGCGCATCGGCGGGCGGAGATTTTTGCGCGGGCGCAGCCGCCGCAGCAGCGGGTTTGGCCGGCGCGGTCTCGGCGGGCTTGGCCGCGGCGGCGGCAGGCCTGGCGCCGCCGGCGCCTTCCGAAATCTGGCCGAGCAGCGCGCCGACCGCGACGGTCTCGCCATCCTTGGCGACGATCTCGCCAAGCGTGCCGGCGGTGGGCGCAGGCACTTCGATCGTGACCTTGTCGGTCTCAAGCTCCACCAGGGGCTCATCGACCGCGACCGCATCGCCGGTTTTCTTGAACCAGCGGCCAATGGTCGCCTCGGTGACGGATTCACCAAGGGTGGGAACGCGAATTTCAGCCATGTTTCGTCCTCTTGCGTCGCGAGCGGCAGGGAGCCGTCAACGCCTCGTCAGTATCGCTTCAACCAAAATCACTGTCAGCCGAGAGCCTCGTCGAGCAGCGCCTTGAGCTGGGCGAGATGCTTCGACATCAGGCCGGTCGCGGTCGCGGCGGCCGCGGCGCGTCCGGCATAGCGCGGCCGCTTGCCGGCGGCGCCGATCTGATTGAGCACCCACTCAAGATACGGCTCGATGAAGTGCCACGCGCCCATGTTGCGCGGCTCCTCCTGGCACCAGACGAACTCCGCGCCCTTGAAGCGCTCCAGCACCTGCACCAGCGTCTTCAGCGGCACGGGATAGAGCTGCTCGATGCGCAGCAGATAGATGTCGTCGATGCCACGCTTCTCGCGCTCCTCGAACAGGTCGTAATAGACCTTGCCCGAGCACAGCACGACACGGCGGATCTTGTTGTCGGCGACCAGCTTGATCTCGCCGCCCTGCTCGGCATCGTCGAGCAGCACGCGGTGGAACGAGGTGTCCGGTCCCATTTCCGCGAGCTTCGACACTGCGCGCTTGTGGCGCAGCAGCGACTTCGGCGTCATCAGGATCAGCGGCTTGCGGATTTCGCGCTTGAGCTGGCGGCGCAGCACATGGAAGTGGTTGGCGGGCGTGGTCGAATAGACCACCTGCATGTTGTCTTCCGCGCACATCTGCAGGAAACGCTCGAGCCGCGCCGAGGAATGCTCCGGCCCCTGGCCTTCATAGCCATGCGGCAGCATGCAGACGAGGCCGGACATGCGCAGCCATTTGCGCTCGGCCGAGGAGATGAACTGGTCGAACAGCACCTGCGCGCCGTTGGCGAAGTCGCCGAACTGCGCCTCCCAGACGGTCAGCGCATTCGGCTCGGTGAGCGAATAGCCGTATTCGAAGCCGAGCACGGCTTCCTCGGACAGCATCGAGTTGATGACCTCATACTGGCCCTGCTCGCCGCCGAGATGGTTGAACGGCGTGTAGCGGCTCTCGTCCTCCTGATCGAACAGCACCGAATGGCGCTGCGAGAAGGTGCCGCGCTCCGAATCCTGTCCGGAGAGGCGGACGCGATGATTTTCCTTGAGCAGCGTGCAGAACGCCAGCGCCTCGCCGGTCGCCCAGTCGATGCCCTCGCCGCTCTCGATCGCCTTGGCGCGGCTGTCGAGGAAACGCTGCACGGTGCGGTGAACGCGGAAACCGTCCGGCACCACGGTGATCTTGCGGCCGATGTCGCGCATGATGTCGAGCGACACGCCGGTGTTGCCGCGGCGCGGGTCCTCGCCGAGATCGGCGGACTTGAAGCCGGCCCATTTGCCGTCGAGCCAGTCGGCCTTGTTCGGCTTGTAGCCGGTGCCGGCTTCGAGCTCGGCGTCGAGCCGCGCGCGCCAGTCGGCCTTGGCCTTGTTGACCTCACCCTCGGTAACGACGCCCTCGGCGATCAGCCGCTTGGCGTAGATGTCGAGCGTCGAGGGATGACCCGCGATCTTGCGGTACATCACCGGCTGGGTGAACGCGGGCTCGTCGCCCTCGTTGTGGCCGTGCCGGCGATAGCAGAACATGTCGATGACGACCGGCTTGTGGAATTTCTGCCGGAACTCGATCGCCACCTTGGCGGCGAACACCACAGCTTCCGGATCGTCGCCGTTCACATGGAAGATCGGCGCATCGATCATCTTCGCCACATCCGACGGATAGGGCGAGGAACGCGAGTAGCGCGGATAGGTGGTGAAGCCGATCTGGTTGTTGACGATGAAATGCAGCGAGCCGCCGGTGCGGTAGCCCTTCAGGTCCGACAGCGCGAAGCATTCCGCCACCACGCCCTGACCGGCGAACGCGGCGTCGCCATGCATCAGCAGCGGCAGCACCGAGATGCGGTCATCCGGCGGATCGCCGTTCTGGTCTTCCTTGGCGCGCGCCTTGCCCATCACCACCGGATCGACGATCTCGAGGTGAGAGGGGTTGGCGGTCAGCGACAGATGCACCTTGTGGCCGTCGAACTCGCGGTCCGACGAGGCGCCGAGATGGTATTTGACGTCGCCCGAACCCTCGACCTCGTCGGGGTTGGCCGAGCCGCCCTTGAATTCGTGGAACAGCGCGCGGTGCGGCTTGCCCATCACCTGGGTCAGCACGTTGAGACGGCCGCGATGCGGCATGCCGACCACGATGTCGCGCAGGCCGAGATTGCCGCCGCGCTTGATGATCTGCTCCAGCGCCGGGATCAGCGCCTCGCCGCCGTCGAGACCGAAACGCTTGGTGCCGGTGAATTTGAGATCGCAGAACTTCTCGAAGCCTTCGGCCTCGACCAGTTTCATCAGGATGGCGCGGCGGCCTTCGCGGGTGAAGGAGATTTCCTTGTCCGGGCCCTCGATGCGCTCCTGAATCCACGCTTTCTGCTGCGGATTGGAGATGTGCATGAACTCGACGCCGAGCGTCTGGCAATAAGTGCGCTCGCAGATCGCGACGATCTCGCGCAGCGTGCCGTATTCGAGGCCGAGCACGTGATCGAGGAAGATCTTGCGATCGTAGTCGCTGTCCTCGAAGCCGTAGGAGCGCGGATCGAGCTCTTCATGATCCGGCTGGCTCTCGATGCCGAGCGGATCGAGATTGGCGTGGAAGTGACCGCGCATGCGGTAGGCGCGGATCAGCATCAGGGCGCGCACCGAATCGCGCGTCGCCTGCAGAATATCCGGCGCGCCCTTGAAGCCGCCCGGCGCGGCCGACTTCGCCGCAATCTTGTTGGTGATGACCTGCTCGACCTGCGCCCAGTTGCTGTCGAGCGCCGAGGTCAGTTCGTCGCTCGGGGTCGGCGGCCAGTGCGGCTTCTCCCAGGACGGGCCCCTGGCGTTGCTTTCGATATCCGCGGGAGTGTCCTTCAGGCTCTTGAAGAACTCCTGCCACTCCGGATCGACCGAGGCCGGATCGGCCTCGAAGCGGGCGTAGAGGTCGTCGATGAAGGTGGCGTTGGCGCCGTCGAGGAAGGAAGTGAGAGCGAAATTGGCGTTCGCAGCCTGGCGAGACATAATCGCGTCCTGAATTGGGATTGCGCCGGAAAAACCGAACGCGCGTTCGATTTGGCGATCTCGATACGATGCTCGTACCTTTTACCCTATTTAGGGCGAAAGTTCGCGGTGAAAACACCCAAGAGATGAATTAGCAATTCGAACTATCGAAAAACGCGTCATGGCATTCAAAATACCAAATGGAAATATTGTCGCAGCTCCAAAACATGCGGACATGAAAACGGCCGGTCTCGCGACCGGCCGTTTCACCTAACGGAACATAACGCGAGGAGCGATTATTTGCCGAGCAGATCGGGCGCGATCTTCTTGCAGGCGTCGACCAGACCCTGAACCGCGGCGACCGACTTGTCGAAGCCTTCGCGATCCTTGCCGGACAATTCGATCTCGACGATGCGCTCGACGCCCTTGGCGCCGATCACCACCGGCACGCCGACATACATGTCCTTGACGCCGTATTCGCCGGACAAATGGGCGGCGCAGGGCAGCACGCGCTTCTTGTCGCGCAGATAGCTCTCGGCCATCGCAATGGCGGAAGCGGCCGGGGCGTAGAAGGCCGAGCCGGTCTTGAGCAGGTTGACGATTTCGGCGCCGCCATTGCGGGTGCGGGTCACGATCTCGTCGAGACGGGCCTGCGAGGTCCAGCCCATTTTGATCAGGTCGGGCAGCGGAATGCCGGCCACGGTGGAGTACTTCACCAGCGGCACCATGCTGTCGCCATGGCCGCCGAGCACGAAGGCGGTGACGTCCTCGACCGAGACGTTGAATTCATCGGCGAGGAAATAGCGGAAACGCGCCGAGTCCAGCACGCCGGCCATGCCGACCACCTTGTTGGCGGGCAGGCCCGACGACTTCTGCAGCGCCCAGACCATGGCGTCGAGCGGGTTGGTGATGCAGATCACGAACGCGTCGGGCGCATACTTCTTGATGCCGGCACCGACCTGCTCCATCACCTTGAGATTGATGCCGAGCAGATCGTCGCGGCTCATGCCGGGCTTGCGCGGCACACCGGCGGTGACGATGCAGACATCGGCGCCGGCCAGCGCTTCGTAGGAATTGGTGCCGGCGAAGGCGGCGTCGAAACCGTTGATCGGCGAGGATTGAGCGATATCAAGCGACTTGCCCTGCGGGATGCCCTCGGCAATGTCGAACATCACCACGTCGCCAAGCTCTTTCAGCCCGACCAGATGCGCGAGCGTGCCGCCGATCTGACCCGACCCGACCAATGCAATTTTGTTGCGCGCCATGAATTTTATCCTTTGAACCTACGGGGAGAAGGAGAAGAAGGCCGCAAGGTGGTTAGACCTTTCACGCTAGCCGTTCAAGTCGCCCCAGGGTTGTCCTAAAGGCGAACCGGCAAGGCAAACCGGCATGGCTGCGCGGCGCGGACTGCGCAGGCCCGACAAATTCCGGAATCCGAATTGCGAGCGTCCTCACGCGCAGCCGGCGCGAGCGCCTTCGCGTGCAGACAATGCGCTTGATCAAAAATTCCGGGGAATTTCGGAAAAAACTGAAAAATTTTCTCTCAAGACGGGCGCAAGCCGCATCAGGTTTCCACCAGACCCGTGCTGGCGCCGGTGGCGGTGGAGTCGCGCCGGCCGTGAGGCAGCGCGAGATAGGATTGCGAGCCCATTTCGGTGATGCGCGAAATGGTCCGGGCGAACTCCTTGGCCTCGTAGCCTTCCTCGGCGTGATACAGATCCGGAAGTTCGACCTCGGCCGATGCCATCAGCTTGACGTGGTTCTCGTAGAGCGCGTCGATCAGCGCAATGAAGCGCTTCGCCGGATTACGCTCCTCATACTGCATCGCTATCACGTCATCGATCAGCACGGTGTGGTAATCGCGCGCGATGCGCAGATAGTCGGACGGACCGAGCGGCCGCTCGCAGATTTCCTCGAAGGTGAAACGGGCGACGCCGTTGGCCGAATGCGGAATCTCCAGCACCCGGCCCTTGAGCGGGATCTCGCGCGGCGGCGCGACCTCGCTGCCGGTGAGCTTGAGCCAGGCGGCATCGAGCGCGGCACGGGCGCCCTCATCCGGTGGCACCAGCCACATCTTGATGCCGGCGAGCTTCTCCATCCGGTAGTCGGTGCGCGCATCGAGCCGCAGCACTTTCATGCGCGCCTCGATCTGCGCGATGAACGGCAGGAACAGCGCGCGGTTGAGACCGTCCTTGTAGAGATCCTCGGGCGCCACGTTGGAAGTCGCCACCACCACGGTGCCGAGCTCGAACAACTTCGAGAACAGGCGGCCGAGGATCATGGCGTCGGCGATGTCGGTGACGTGGAATTCGTCGAAGCACAAGAGCCACGCATCCTCGAAGATCGACATCGCGGTGAGCTGGATCGGATCGGTGTCGGCGATCTCGCGCGCGGCGATCCTCGCGCGGAAATTGTAGATGCGCTCGTGCACGTCTGCCATGAATTCATGGAAATGGGCGCGGCGCTTGTGCGCGACCTGGCTCTCCTGGAAAAACAGGTCCATCAGCATGGTCTTGCCGCGGCCGACCTCGCCATGAACATAGAGCCCGCGCGGCGGCTCGGAATCCTTGTCGGCGAACAGGCGGCCGAACAGACCGGCCTTGCGCGGCTTGTAATGGGAAAGGCGCTCGTCCAGCGCCGACAACGCATCGACCGCAGCAGCCTGCGCAGCGTCGGGCTCGATCGCTCCGGACGCGATCAGGGATTCATAGTGCCGGCGAAAGGCGGACGGAATGGCATCCATGCGCACTAACGTCCCCAGCGGCGTAAAAAATGCAAGCGCCCAAAAACGCAAACCCCTCTGCGCAGAACTCAGGCACTCAGCGCGTAGGCATCCTCGACCACATAGGGCCCGCCGCCGACCGACGCCCGCGAGGAGAACAGCACGAAGCGATCGGCAGTGAACCTGCGTGTCGGGAAATAGCCGCGGACCGACAGGTAATCGGCGACGTCGCGCGGCGCGGCATCGCGCAGCCGCGCCAGCGTGACATGCGGCGTGAATTTGCGGCCCTCCGGGTCGAAGCCGAAGCGCCGCATCAGCCGCTCAAGCTCGGCCTGCAATTCCATCAAGGGCCGGGTCGGCGTCACCGTGGCGACCACCGCGCGCGGTTTCTTGCCGCCGAAGGAGACGAGACCCTGCACCTCGACCTCGAACGGCTTGCGATTGACCCGCTCCAGCGTCGCGGCGATCTCGCCCGCCGCGAAGCCGTCGATGTCGCCGATGAAGCGCAGGGTGACGTGATAATTTTCAGGATCGATCCAGCGCGCGCCGGGCAGGCCGCCACGCAGGCTCGACAGCGTTTGGCTGATGTCGGGGGGAATTTCCAACCCGGTGAACAGACGCGGCATCACAACACTCCCCGATGCGAAAGAGGACCTGCGGGTACCAAGCGGAGTCGTCGAATCACGCGGCGCGAATCACTTCCGCTTTTTTAGCGCGCGGGCGTGACAATGCGAAGCAAGCAACGCCCCGCGCTGTGCACATCCTCAGGGCCGCGCGGCCGATTGCCGGGTTCCGAGACCGCGCAGGAATGTCTCCACGGTCGGCAGAATGCGGCTGACGATCACATCGACACCGGCGGCGGTCGGATGCATCCCGTCGGGCAAATTGAGGTCCGCCTTGCCGGCGACGCCGTCGAGAAAGAACGGATAGAGCGGGACGTCGTGCTTCTTGGCCAGCTCCGGATAGAGACTGTTGAAGGCCTTCGCGTAGTCGGCGCCGTAATTGGGCGGCGCCAGCATGCCGCACAACAGCACCGCGATGTTGCGCGCCTTCAATTTCGTCAGGATCTCGTCGAGCGCAGCGCGGCTGACTTTCGGATCGAGGCCGCGCAGCGCGTCGTTGGCGCCAAGCTCGACAATCACCGCGGCCGTATCCGGC
This sequence comes from uncultured Afipia sp., assembly GCA_964384815.1. Lineage (GTDB taxonomy): Bacteria > Pseudomonadota > Alphaproteobacteria > Rhizobiales > Xanthobacteraceae > Afipia. The sequence goes on from CAYLLZ010000011.1 coordinate 40,020, forward strand.
GGCACCGACCAATCGAGCCGATCGCGGCCGCCCGAGGTGGTATCGCCCGACACGCCGGCATTCACAATCTCGACATCGATGCCCTTCTCGCGCAACGCCTTTTGCAGCCGCGCCGGGAAGGCCGCATTGGCCGGCAGGCCGTAACCGGCGGTGAGGGAATCGCCGAGAAACACCAGCTTGACCGGCTTTGCCGGCGCGGCGGGCGGTGTCTGCGCCAGCGCGGAATCGGACATTAATGTCGTCCCCATGATCGCGGCCGCGATGGTGGCCAGGAGCCAAAAGACGCGGGCCAGCCTCTCGACCGCCACGTTCAGCTCCCCATATGACATCCGCATGGACAGTCTCATCACATCCTCATCGACCACCACCGGCGCGACGCCGGACCTCATTGCCATTTCCGGCGTCAACCTGTCGCTCGGTCGTGGCGCCGCGCGGGTGCACATCCTCAAGGACGTCAGCCTGCGGATCGGACCCGGCGAAGCCGTCGGCCTGATCGGCCCCTCCGGCTCGGGCAAATCCACCCTGCTGATGGTGATGGCAGGACTGGAGCGGCCCGACAGCGGAGAAGTGGTGATTGACGGCACCTCTTTCAACACGCTGGACGAGGACGGCCTCGCGCGCTTTCGCGGCCGGCAGGTCGGCATCGTCTTTCAGTCGTTTCATCTCATTCCCACCATGACCGCGCTGGAGAATGTCGCGGTGCCGCTCGAACTCGCCGGCAAGCCGGACGCGCATGAGCGCGCCGCGCGCGAACTCGTTGCCGTGGGTCTTGGCGAGCGGCTGCATCATTATCCCGCCCAGCTCTCCGGCGGCGAGCAGCAGCGCGTGGCACTGGCGCGCGCGCTGGCGCCCGATCCCGCGATCCTGGTCGCCGACGAGCCGACCGGCAATCTTGACGAGGCGACCGGCCAGCAGATCGCCGATCTTCTGTTCTCCACCCAGCGCGAACGCGGCATGACGTTGGTGCTGGTGACGCACGACGCCGGGCTGGCGCAGCGCTGCGACCGCGTGGTGCGGCTGCGCAATGGTCACATCGAGGGACCGGCCACCGAGCGGCACTGGATCGAGACGGCATCGCTGGCATGAGCGCATCCTCCTCACCGCGCGCGCCGCTGCTGCCGCTGCGCTTCGCCCTGCGCGAACTGCGCGGCGGCCTGCGCGGCTTCTACGTCTTCATCGCCTGCATCGCGCTCGGCGTGATGGCGATCGCCGGCGTCGGCGCGGTGGCCGACAGTCTCGGCAACGGTCTCGACCGGCAGGGCCGCACGTTGCTCGGCGGCGATGCGTCGTTCGTGCTGACCCAGCGCGAGGCGAGCGCGGACGAGCGCGCGTTTCTGGAGTCCCGTGGCCGTGTCTCGACTGCGGCGACCTTGCGCGCAATGGTGCGGGCCGAAAGCGGCGAACTGGCGCTGGTCGATCTCAAGGCGGTCGATGATGCCTACCCGCTGCTCGGCGAGGTGGCGCGCGAGCCGGCGCTGCCGCTCTCCGAGATTCTCGCCCAACATGACGGCACGTTCGGCGCCGCCGCCGATCCGCTGCTGTTGGCGCGCCTGAACCTCAAGCTCGGCGACCGCGTCAGCGTCGGCGATGCTTCGTTCGTCATTCGCAGCGTGGTCAATACCGAACCCGACAAGCTGTCGGGCGGCATCGGCTTCGGCCCGCGCTTTCTGGTCAGCATCGAGGCGCTGCGCGCCACGCATCTCTTGCAGCCGGGCAGCCTAGTGCACTGGGCCTATCGCCTGCGCCTGCCCGATGCGGCGAGCAATGAAGCGGCGACGGAGCGCCTGATCGAGGAGGCCCGCGCGCAGTTTCCGCAGGCCGGCTGGGAGATCCGCTCCAGCCGCAACGCCTCGCCGCAACTCGAACGCAACATCACCCGCTTCACGCAATTCCTCACGCTGGTCGGCCTCGCCGCGCTGCTGGTCGGCGGCGTCGGTGTCGCCAATGCGGTGCGCAGCCATCTCGACCAGCGCCGCGACGTGATCGCGACCTTCAAGGCGCTCGGCGCCACCGCGCGCGAGGTGTTCGCGATCTATCTGATCCAGGTGATGCTGCTGGCGACGGTGGGCGCGGTGATCGGCCTCGTGCTCGGCGCGGCGACGCCCTACGTGATCGCCGGCGTGTTCGGAAAGGTGCTGCCGCTGCCAGTCGCGCCGACGCTGCATCCCGCCGGCCTCGCGCTGGCGCTGGTCTATGGCCTGCTGTCCGCGCTCGCCTTTGCATTGTGGCCGCTCGGCCGCGTGCATGACGTGCCGGTGGCGGCGTTGTTCCGCGAGGACATCGCACCGCAGCCGCGCCGGCCACGGCCGCGCGATCTTCTCCTCACCGCGACTGCCGCCCTCGCGCTCGCCGCGCTGGCGATCGGGCTTGCCTATGACAAACGCGTCGCTGCGATCTTCGTCGCCTCGAGCATCGCCGCCTTCGTGCTGCTGCGCGGCGTCGCCTCGCTACTGATGGCATTGGCCGCGCGCCTGCCGCGCCCACGCGCGCCGATGCTGCGCCTCGCGCTCGCCAACATCCACCGGCCCGGCGCGCTGACGCCATCGGTGGTGCTGTCGCTCGGGCTCGGCCTCGCGGTGCTGGTGACCATCACCCAGATCGACGGCAATTTGCGGCGGCAGTTCATGGCGGCGCTGCCCGAGCATGCGCCGTCCTATTATTTCATCGACATTCCCGCCAATGACGCCACTCGTTTCAGCGATTTCCTGAAGCAAAACGAGCCGAGCGCGCATGTCGAGAACGTGCCGATGCTGCGCGGACGCATCACCGCCGCGCGCGGCATCAAGGCCGAGGACCTCAAATCCTCCACCGACGCGGCCTGGGTGCTGCAGAGCGACCGCGGCCTGACCTACACCAACGAGGTGCCGCGCGGCTCCAAGGTGGTGGCCGGCACCTGGTGGGACGCAGAAAAATCCGGTGGTCCGCAGGTCTCGCTGGAGAAGAAAATTGCCGACGGGCTCGGCCTCAAGGTCGGTGACACCATCACCGTCAACGTGCTCGGCCGCGATATCACCGCGACCATCAGCAATCTGCGCACCGTGGACTGGCAGAGCCTCGGCATCAATTTCGTGCTGGTGTTCTCGCCGGACGCCTTCGCCGGCGCGCCGCATACCCATATCGCCACCCTGACCGAGCAACAGTCCAGCCCTGCGGGCGATGCAGAGCTGATCCGCCGCGTCGCCGCCGCGTTCCCGTCGGTGACCAGCGTGCGGGTGCGCGACGCCCTGCAAAGCATCGGCGCGGTGGTGACCAACCTCGTGCTCGCGATCCGCGGCGCCAGCGCGGTCACCCTGCTGTCCGCGTTGCTGGTATTGGGTGGTGCGCTGGCCGCCGGCCATCGCCACCGGGTCTATGATGCGGTGATCCTCAAGACGCTCGGCGCGACGCGCGCGCGTCTGCTTGGCGGTTACGTGCTCGAATACCTATTGATCGGATTGGCCACCGCCGTATTCGGGGTCGCGGCCGGTTCGATCGCCGCCTGGCAGATCGTCACCCGGCTGATGACCCTGAGCTTCGTCTGGCAGGCGGGGAGCGCGGCGCTGGTGGTGCTGGCCGCGCTGGCGGTGACGATTGCCCTAGGACTTACCGGAACATTAATTGCGCTTCATCAGAAACCGGCGAGCGTGTTGCGCAACTTATGACAATATGTAGCAGCTCCCGCACCGAGTTTTGCGACATTCCGCCGCGCCGGGTAACTTGCGGCGAATATGATAGTTTCCCACATATCGACAAGGTTCAGATTTCGGCTTGATACCGCCACACAACGGCGTCAGATACGGCTCTGAATAAGTTACTCCGCGCTGCAGATCCCATGCAGTCTCCGGATACTCTAACAAAAGGTTTCGACAATGTCGGACTTGGATCGCAACTACGCCTCACCTTTCGGCCGCGCCGGCGCAAGCCGCGCAGATGCCGTGGCTGTGGACGCCGGCCTGCGCGCCTACATGCTCAAGATCTACAACTACATGGCGATCGGCCTGGCCATCACCGGCCTTGCTGCGCTCGGCGTGTATATGGCGGCGACCACCGGCGACGCCGGCGCGGCCGCCGGCAAGATCGGCAGCACCTTCCTGACCTCGTTCGGCGTCGCGATGTTTGTCAGCCCGCTGAAGTGGCTGTTCATCCTCGCGCCGCTGGTGATGGTGTTCGCCATCTCCTTCGGCATCAACCGCCTGCAGCCCGCCACCGCCCAGATGCTGTTCTGGGTGTTCTCGGCGCTGATGGGCATTTCGCTGTCGTCGATCTTCCTCGTCTATACGCACTCCTCGATCGTGCGGGTGTTCTTCATCACCGCAGCCTCGTTCGGTGCGCTGAGCCTCTACGGCTACACCACCAAGCGTGACATGACGGGCATGGGTTCGTTCCTGATCATGGGCCTGTTCGGCGTGATCATCGCGAGCCTGGTGAACCTGTTCATCGCCAGCTCGATGCTGCAGTTCGTGGTGTCGGTGATCGGCGTGCTGGTGTTCGCCGGCCTTACCGCCTGGGACACCCAGCGGCTGAAGAACGACTACATCTACGGCTACGCCGCGCAGGGCGGCGAGATGGCCGAGCGGGCCGCCATCACCGGCGCGCTGTCGCTCTACCTCAACTTTATCAACCTGTTCACGCTGCTGCTGCAGCTCCTCGGACAGCGCGAGTAAACGAGGCAACCGCCATCGCAACGATCAAGCCCCGGCCTTGTGCCGGGGCTTTTTTGTTTTGTCTTTCGGTCTGATCCCTTTTGTTTTTGTTTTAGCGAACCTATGGTCGCGTCCATCATCACGACCGTGACCCCGACCATGAGTGACGTCACCATCCGGCCGGCGACCCCTGCCGACATCCCCGCCATCACTGCGATCTATGCTTTTGAAGTGCGCGAGAAGACCGCGAGCTTCGAACTGGTCCCGCCGGACGAAGCGGAGATGCTGAGGCGCTTCACCGCCCTCGCCAGCGGCGGCTTTCCCTATCTCGTCGCCGAGACGGAAAGCCGCGTCGCCGGCTACGCCTATGCCGGACCTTACCGGCCGCGGCCGGCCTATCGCTACACGGTGGAGAATTCGGTCTATCTCGACCCGGCCTTCTACCGGCGCGGCATCGGCAGCGCGCTGCTCGCGGAACTGATCGCTCAATGCACCGCGCGCGGCTTCCGCCAGATGATCGCGGTGATCGGCGATTCGGCCAACGCCGCCTCGATCAGCCTGCACAAGCGCGCCGGCTTTGCCATGATCGGCACCCATCCCGATGTCGGATTCAAGTTCGGCCGCTGGCTCGATTCGGTGCAGATGCAGCTTGCAATCGGCGAAGGCGGACGCACGACGCCGGCCGGCTAGACTCTCGATTTTTATGTTGACGCGTTTTCTTTACGCGAACCGGTTCCCACTTCGCTTGAAAACGCTTCAGCCTACACCAGCGCCAGCTTGCGATCGATCACCAGAAGCACACGCTCGAGCTCATGGCCGCGGCGCAGCACCTGGCCGCTCGCGGAGATCACGCTGTAGGCGCCCTGCTTGCGGGCGAGGCGCGGGTCCTTCTCGATGCGGTAGATCGGAATCTCGGAGGCGCGGCGGAAGATCGAGAACACCGCGCGGTCCTTGAGGAAATCGATGGCGTAGTCGCGCCACTCGCCGTCGGACACCATGCGGCCGTAGAGGTTGAGGATGCGGTTGAGTTCGAGGCGGTTGAAGGTCACCCGGTTCCCGGCTGCGGCCCCCTCGCTCAAATCGATCTCCCCCGCCCCGAAGCCCATCAGCATCTCCATGTCGGTTACCTGACATGATCGGCCGCAACGGGCCGTCCCGCAAGCCCCACCTGCCCTGGCATGCCTCACGCCAACGTTAGAAATGATCACAATACCGCCCGAATTCGGCCCATCGCTTGCCGTGCTGGATTGCGACAACACAACCACTGCGTTGGCCCGGTCCTCTCGGCACCGGTTTCCTCAGCCCCCAGCCCCCCGGGGTCGTCAGGATCGGGTCTAGTTTTTGCCGACAGGCATCCTCACCTCTCTTCTCTCTGTCTTCTCAGGGCCAACGTCAGTTGGCCCTTTTTGTTTGTGTGAACGCGGACAAGGCAAGGCCGGACGCGTCGGGTGCCCACTCCGTCGTCATTGCGAGGAGCGTCAGCGACGAAGCAATCCAGCCTTCATCGCAGTCGAACAGAACTGGATTGCTTCGCTTCGCTCGCAATGACAGTGATCGAGTCTTATCGCATGCAGCTCTAGTTGAGCGAGGTGTAAGCCGCGCCGAGCATCGCGCCCGGATGATCGCGGTTGCCGTTCTGCACATACACCGCGGCGGCATCAACGCCATCGCGCGTGATGTTCTCCAGCGGCACGGTCCAGTTGCCGGCGCTGCCGTTCCAGTCGCCGACCTTCAGCACGTTGCGCACCACGTTATGATAGATCACCTGATGGCCGCGATTTTCGCCGCGGCTGATGGTGATCGGCACGGCCTTGGAAACCGCGCAGATCCAGACCTCGCCGCGCTGGTTGGCGCTCGCCGCCACCGAGACGTTGAGATGACCGCCCTCGCGCGTCAGTTGCACCGGCACCTTCATGATTCCCTGCCGGGCCTGCGTGCTCGCCACCGCCGTATCGATGCCGGTGCGATTGCTGCCGAGCACATGGGTGACGCCGTTGACCACGACCTGCGGCGTATAGACCTCGCGGTCGCCGCGCATATGCGAATAGGCTTTCTGGCGCGCGGAAAAACGAGAATCCGCCAGCGTGTCCTTCCAGCCGAGATAATCCCAGTAATCGATCGGCAGGCTGAGCGCGACCAGCGACGGGTCCTTGGCAAGCTCGCCGAGAATCTTGTCGGCCGGCGGACAGGACGAGCAGCCCTGCGAGGTGAACAGCTCCACCACCGCGCGCGGGTCCGCATGCAGCGAGGAGCCGGTCGTCATCACGACGAAAACGCCGACAAGACCGGCCGCCGCGCCATGCAACAATCCACGGTCCGCGCGGCAGAGCGGGCGCGAAACGACATTGCGCGAGTCATCGCGACCAGACGTCTTCGCGGTGCCATTGCCATCGTGATCGTTCAATTCCGACCCTCGATTCAAACCTGCCTCAAAACGACGGAAGGCAGCCTGTTCATAGGCCGCCTTCCTGTCTGCTGCCACTCACGTCGCGGTGAGTGGGTTCACGGATTCGTTGTTCACCAGCCGTGATTACGCCGCAAGGTTGCGCAGCACATAATGGAGAATACCCCCGTTACGGTAATATTCGAGCTCATCGAGCGTGTCGATGCGGCACAGCAGCGGCACGCGCTTGATACCGCCATCGGTGCCGACGATTTCCGCCACCAGCGTCTGACGCGGCTTGAGATCGCCCTGCAGGCCGCGAATGGTGACAGTCTCGTCGCCCTTGAGGCCGAGCGAGGACCACGAGGTGCCCTCCTCGAAGGTCAGCGGCAGCACGCCCATGCCGACGAGATTCGAGCGATGGATGCGCTCGAAGCTCTGCGCGATCACGGCGCGCACGCCGAGCAGACGCGTGCCCTTCGCCGCCCAGTCACGCGAGGAGCCGTTGCCGTATTCGGCGCCGGCGAACACCACCAGCGGCACCTTCTCTTCCTGATACTTCATCGCGGCGTCGTAGATCGACATCTCCGCGCCGTCGGGCCAGTGCTTGGTCAGGCCACCTTCGGGAATGTTGCCGTCGGCGCCCTTGAGCATGTGGTTCTTGATACGGATGTTGGCGAAGGTGCCGCGCATCATCACTTCATGATTGCCGCGCCGCGTGCCGTATTGGTTGAAGTCGGCGGGCCGCACCTGATGCTCCGACAGATACTTGCCGGCGGGCGAGGTCAGCTTGATCGAGCCGGCCGGCGAGATGTGGTCGGTGGTGATCTTGTCGCCGAACATCGCCAGGATACGCGCATCGACGATGTCGCTGATCGGCTCCGGCGTCTTCTTGATGCCCTCGAAGTAAGGCGGGTTCTGCACATAGGTGGAGCTCATGTTCCACTTGTAGGTGTCGCTCGCCGTGGTCTTGATCTTGCGCCAGTTGGCATCGCCCTTGAACACGTCGGCATACTTCTTCTTGAAGACGGTCGAGGTGACGTACTTCTTGATGAAGGCGTTGACCTCCTTCGAGGTGGGCCAGATGTCCTTGAGGTAAACCGGCTTGCCGTCCTTGCCGATGCCGAGCGGATCGGTGGCGAGGTTGATGCCGACATTGCCGGCGAGAGCATAGGCGACAACCAGCGGCGGCGAGGCGAGATAGTTCGCCTGCACGTCCGGCGAGACGCGGCCCTCGAAGTTGCGGTTGCCCGACAGCACCGCCGCGGCGACGATGTTGTTGTCGTTGACCGACTTCGAGATCTCCTCCGGCAGCGGACCGGAATTGCCGATGCAGGTGGTGCAGCCGAAGCCGACCAGATTGAAGCCGACCTTGTCGAGATCGAGCTGCAGGCCGGAATTGGCAAGATATTCGGCGACCACCTGACTGCCCGGCGCAAGCGAGGTCTTGACCCACGGCTTGGCAGTGAGCCCCCTGGCGGCGGCGTTGCGCGCGAGCAGACCCGCAGCCATCAGCACGCTCGGATTGGAGGTGTTGGTGCAAGAGGTGATCGCGGCGATCACCACATCGCCATGGCCGAGATCGAAGTTGCGACCAGCGACCGGATAGCGCTTCTCGGTATCGGCGGTCTTCTTGTATTCGCTGGCGAGCGCGGCGCGGAAGCCTTCGGCCACGGACGGCAGCGCGACGCGGCCTTCGGGGCGCTTCGGTCCGGCGAGCGACGGCACCACGTCCTTCAGATCGAGCGTCAGCGTTTCAGTGAACACCGGGTCCGGCGTATTGGCGTCGCGATAGAGGCCCTGCGCCTTGGTGTATTTCGCCACCAGCGCGACGCGGTCCGCCTTGCGGCCCGAGGTCTTCAGATACTCGATGGTTTCCTTGTCGACCGGGAAGAAGCCGCAGGTCGCGCC
>CAYLLZ010000012.1:0-37991 GCA_964384815.1 uncultured Afipia sp.
ATCATGATCTTCTTCATGGTGATGCCGGCGATGATCGGCGGGTTCGGCAACTGGTTTGTGCCGCTGATGATCGGCGCGCCTGACATGGCGTTCCCGCGCATGAACAACATCTCGTTCTGGCTGCTGCCGGCCTCGCTGACGCTGCTGCTGCTGTCGGCGTTCGTGGAAGGCGAGCCGGGTGGGCTTGGCGCCGGTACCGGCTGGACGATGTACGCGCCGCTGTCGACCTCGGGCCATCCGGGTCCCGCGGTGGACTTCGTGATCCTGTCGATGCATCTCGCCGGTGCGTCCTCGATTCTTGGCTCGATCAACTTCATCACCACGATCTTCAACATGCGCGCGCCGGGCATGACCCTGCACAAGATGCCGCTGTTCGTATGGTCGATCCTCGTCACCGTGTTCCTGCTGCTGTTGTCGCTGCCGGTTCTGGCCGGCGCCATCACCATGCTGCTGACCGACCGTAACTTCGGCACCACCTTCTTCTCGGCGGAAGGCGGCGGCGATCCGGTGCTGTTCCAGCATCTGTTCTGGTTCTTCGGTCACCCCGAGGTGTACATCCTGATCCTGCCGGGGTTCGGCATGATCAGCCAGATCGTCTCGACCTTCTCCAAGAAGCCGGTGTTCGGCTATCTCGGCATGGCCTATGCGATGGTCGCGATCGGCGGCATCGGCTTCGTGGTGTGGGCACACCACATGTACACCGTCGGCATGTCGTCGTCGGCGCAGGCTTATTTCGTCGCGGCCACCATGGTGATCGCGGTGCCGACCGGCGTGAAGATCTTCTCCTGGATCGCGACGATGTGGGGCGGCTCGATTGAGTTCCGCGCGCCGATGATCTGGGCGATCGGTTTCATCTTCGTGTTCACCGTCGGCGGCGTGACTGGCGTGGTGCTCGCCAATGCGGGCGTCGACCGCGTGCTGCAGGAGACCTACTACGTCATCGCGCACTTCCATTACGTGATGGGCGTTGCGGCAGTGTTCGCGATCTTCGCCGGCTGGTACTATTGGTTCCCGAAGATGTCGGGCTACATGTACTCCGAGGGCATCGCCAAGCTGCACTTCTGGGTGATGTTCGTAGGCGTGAACGTCCTGTTCTTCCCGCAGCACTTCCTCGGCCTGTCAGGCATGCCGCGCCGCTATATCGACTATCCGGATGCCTTCGCCGGCTGGAACCTGATCTCCTCGATCGGCTCCTACATCTCGGCGTTCAGCATCCTGATCTTCCTCTACGGCGTGATGCAGGCGTTTGCCCGCAAGGTGCCCGCCGGCGACAATCCGTGGGGTCCGAGCGCGACCACGCTGGAGTGGACGCTGTCGTCGCCGCCGCCGTTCCATCAGTTCGAGACGCTGCCGCGCGTGCAGTAACGCGATCACGGTCGCGGCGTTTGCGCCGCGACCGGTTCTGTCATCCGCGGCGCCGTAGCGCGCGGATCGTTTGCCAGGGAGTTGAGTCCAGCCTTGTCGATCGTCGAGAACCATGCCGTCGAGTTGCCCCGGATTTCGGAGGCGAGCGTTGCCGATTATCTCGCGCTGCTGAAGCCGCGGGTGATGTCGCTCGTGGTGTTCACGGCGCTGGTCGGTCTTGTGATCGCACCGGTTCCGATGCATCCGGTGCTGGCGATCACCTCGATCCTCTGCATCGCGGTGGGCGGCGGTGCGGCCGGCGCTCTCAACATGTGGTACGAGGGTGATATCGACGCGCTGATGACGCGCACCGCCAACCGCCCGATCCCGCGCGGCCGGGTGACGCGGCCCGAGGCGCTGGCCTTCGCGCTCACGCTCGCTTTCTTCTCTGTGATGACGCTCGGCACCCTGGTCAACTGGCTGGCCGGCGGGCTGCTTGCCTTCACGATCTTCTTCTATGCCGTGGTCTATACGATGTGGCTGAAGCGCTCGACGGCGCAGAACATCGTGATCGGCGGCGCGGCCGGCGCGCTGCCGCCGGTGGTGGCTTGGGCGGCTGCGACGGGCTCGCTGTCGCCGGAGCCGATCCTGCTGTTTCTGATCATCTTCCTGTGGACGCCGCCGCACTTCTGGGCGCTGGCGCTGTTCCGTTCCGACGATTACGCCCGCGCCAACGTGCCGATGCTGCCGGTGGTCGCCGGCCCCGACGCGACGCGGCTGCAGATCCTGCTCTACACCGTGGTGCTGGTCGCCGTCGCGATTGCACCCTGGCCGCTCGGCTATTTCAGCGCGATTTATGGCGTGACCTCGGTGGTGCTCGGCGCCGGCATGCTGTGGTTCGCGATCCAGGTCTATCGGCATCGCAGCGGCCGTCTCGCCGGCCATGCGACGCGCGCGCTGTTCAAGTTTTCCCTACTTTATCTTTTCATGCTGTTCGCCGTTCTACTTCTTGAAGTCGCCGTCTCCGCATTGCTGCGGACGGTCTGGTAGGATGCGAGGTGTGAGCGCGATGGATGACAACCGGCCGAACGGAATCGTCCTCACGGAGGAGCAAAAGCGCCGTCGGCGCGAGCGCTCGATCGCGATTGCCCTGGCGCTCGGCGTGCTTGTTCTGCTGTTCTTCGCGGTGACCCTGGTCAAGGGTCCCGGCGTGCTGGTCCGGCCGATCTGAAGCGGGATGTGACGTGACGAAAGTGACGAACGAGACAACCAGAACAACGACCGGGGTGGCCTCCGCCGCGTCCCGGACGGCGCCGCGCATCAGCCGCGACGTGAAGGTTGCATCGATCTGCGGATTCGTCGTCGCCCTGATGGTGGGCGCCTCCTATGCGGCCGTGCCGTTCTACGACTGGTTCTGCCGCACCACCGGCTTCAACGGCACCACGCAGGTTGCGACCTCGGCGCCGAGCCACACCACGGAGCGGACCATCGCGGTGCGTTTCGACTCGAATGTCAGCGGCGGCCTGCCGTGGAAGTTCGAGGCGGAGAAGAACGAGATCAACGTCAAGATCGGCGAGGTGGTCACGGCGTATTACACCGTCACCAACCAGGCCGCGCGGCCGACCTATGGTGTCGCCGCCTACAACGTCGCGCCGCTGACGGCAGGAGCCTTCTTCCAGAAGATCAACTGCTTCTGCTTCAACGAGCAGTCCTTCGCGCCCGGCGAGAAGCGCGAACTGGCGGTGGTGTTCTATGTCGACCCGAAGATCATGGAGGATAGCGAGTACGATGGGCTGAACACCATCACGCTGTCCTATACGTTCTACCCCGCGAAAGATCCTGCGCCGAAGCCGCTCGCGGCGACGGAGCCGGACAAGCGCAGGGGCAATCTGTAACCTCTGATTGGAATTCGCGATACGCGCCGGGCAACCGGCACCGCAAACGGAGAACATAAATGGCGACCGGCCACGTTAAACATCACGATTACCATCTCGTCGATCCGAGCCCATGGCCGTTTGTCGGTTCGCTGTCTGCCTTCATCATGGCGATTGGCGCCATCTCCTGGATGCATCACCTGTATGCGGCCGCGCCGATCGTGTTCGGTGTCGGCACCATCGGTGTGCTCTACACCATGGCGAGCTGGTGGGCGGATGTCATCCGCGAGGCAGAGCACAAGGGCGACCACACCCGCGTCGTGCAGTTGCATCACCGCTACGGCATGATCCTGTTCATCGCCTCCGAAGTGATGTTCTTCGTTGCCTGGTTCTGGGCTTACTTCAACGCGGCGCTGTTTCCGGCCGACCCGGTGCATGCCACGCGCGAGGCTCTCTTTGGCGGCGTGTGGCCGCCGAAGGGCATCGCGACCTTCGATCCGTGGCATCTGCCGCTGCTCAACACGCTGATCCTGCTCACCTCGGGCACTACGGTGACCTGGGCGCATCACGCGCTGCTCGAGAACGACCGTCAGGGCGTCAAGTGGGGCCTGATCCTCACCGTGCTGCTCGGCGCCACCTTCACCTGCGTGCAGGCTTACGAATACAGCCACGCGGCGTTCAGCTTCGCGGGCCACATCTATGGCTCGACCTTCTTCATGGCGACCGGCTTCCATGGTTTCCACGTGCTGGTCGGCACCATCTTCCTGCTGGTCTGTCTGTTCCGCGTCTATGCGGGCCACTTTACGCCGAAGCAGCATCTAGGCTTCGAGTTCGCCGCCTGGTACTGGCACTTCGTGGACGTGGTGTGGCTGTTCCTGTTCATCTGCATCTACGTCTGGGGCCACGGCGCCGAGACCATGGCGCATGCGACGCACTGACGATCGCAGTGATCTCAAAAGGCGGCCTGCGGGCCGCCTTTTTTATTGTCGGCTTTTTGGTTGTCAGGTTTCAAACCTGTCGGCGCGCCCGGCAAGCGGTATCCGAGGCGCGCCTTTGAACAAGACATCGCCCGCTTTCTTTGAAATAACACGGCTCATATGAACCCGACATTGCCCGATCCGATTGCTCCTGATGCGCCGTCCGGCGTTTCGCCTTTTGTGGCGGGGTTGACCTGCCGCTGTCCGCGCTGCGGCAAGGGCAAGTTGTTTGCAAGCATGCTGTCTTTGGCGCCGCGCTGCGAGACATGCGGGCTGGACTATACGTTTACCGATGCTGGAGATGGTCCGGCGGTCTTCATCATCCTGTTCGCCGGGTTTGCCGTCGTTGCCTGTGCGCTGATCGTCGAGGTCAAGTATCAGCCTCCGTTCTGGGTGCATGCCGCTTTATGGGGACCGTTGATCCTTGCCACCACGCTGCTGCCGCTGCGTCCGGCGAAGTCGCTGCTGATTGCCTTGCAGTATCATCACAAGGCGGCGGAAGGACGTCTGGTGAAGAAAGACCAGCATGACTGACGTCGCCAGACCGTCGAGAGGCTGGTTCGGCATGACCGTGATTGCCGCGGTCATGGTGGCGGTGCTGGTCGGGCTCGGCCTGTGGCAGCTTCAGCGCCGGGACGAGAAACACGCGCTGATCGCGGCATTGACCGAGCGGCTTGCCGCAGCTCCCGCGCCATTGCCGCCGCAGGATCAATGGGCGAGTCTTTCGCCGGCGCGCGATGAGTTTCGGCGCGTGACCTTCAGCGCCATTTACGAGGCGAAGCCCGACGCGCGGGTGTATTCGTCCGGTTCGGCGCTGCGGACCGATCTCACCGGCACCGGCGCATTCGTCTTTGCGCCGGCACGGCTGGCGAACGGTACGGTTATCGCGATCGATCGCGGCTTTGTGCCGGACGGCCAGCAGGATCGCGCGGCGCAAATATCGCCGGATCAATCCGTCACGCTGACCGGTTATCTGCGGTTTCCCGAAACCGCCGGCATGCTGACGCCGCATGAGGAATCTACCAAGCGGCTGTGGTTCGTGCGCGACCATCGCGCGATGGCGGCCGCCTATGGCTGGGGCGAGGTCGCGCCGTTCTACATCGATCTCGAAGCGCCGGTGCCGGCCTCAGGCGTGCCGAAACCCGGCCCCCTGCAGGTCCATCTCAAGGACGACCACATGCAATACGCCATCACCTGGTTCGGGCTGGCGGCGGCGGTCCTGATTGCTTTCGGCTTCTGGCTGGCGGGCCAGCGCAGTGCCCGAATCCGGCCGCATTGAGCGTCTCATGCTGGCCGTCCGGCCTTTCTTGTGAAGCGTTGGCGCAGCCGGTAAAGTGCCCGGAATCCTTACCATCAGCAGATAGATATTCCTGATTTGTCAAAGGCTTAACTGATTAGACGAGCCTTTGGAGGCTGTATTGACGACCTATCTTTCGACCCGGGGCGAAGCCCCCAAGCTGCGATTTTGCGACGTGATGCTGACCGGGCTTGCCCGCGACGGCGGCCTTTACGTGCCCGAGGTCTGGCCGACCATGAGCGCGTCGGCAATCGCCGATCTGTCCGGCCGGCCCTATTGGGAGGTCGCAGTCGAGGTGATCCGGCCGTTCGTGGCCGGTGAGATCTCCGATCTTGATCTCGGACGCATGGCGAACGAGGCCTACGCCATTTTCCGCCATCCCGCCGTGGTGCCGCTGCGCCAAAGCAACACCAACCAGTTCGTGCTGGAGCTGTTTCACGGTCCGACGCTGGCGTTCAAGGACGTCGCGATGCAGTTGTTGGCGCGGCTGATGGACCACGTCCTCGCCAAGCGCGGCGAGCGCACCACCATCGTGGTCGCGACCTCCGGAGACACCGGCGGCGCTGCCGTCGAGGCATTTGCCGGCCGCGATAATGTCGATCTGATCGTGCTGTTTCCCAACGGCCGGATTTCCGACGTGCAACGCCGGATGATGACGACCACCGGCGCGGCCAATGTCCATGCGCTCGCAGTCGAAGGCACCTTCGACGATTGCCAGGCGCTGGTGAAGGGCATGTTCAATCATCATGCGTTTCGCGATCAGGTCTCGCTGTCGGGCGTGAACTCGATCAACTGGGCGCGCATCGTCGCGCAGACGGTCTATTACTTTACCGCCGCGATTGCGCTCGGCGCGCCGGCGCGATCGATTGATTTCACCGTGCCGACCGGAAATTTCGGCGACATCTTCGCAGGCTATGTCGCCAAGCGGATGGGGCTGCCGGTGCGCCGCCTGCGCGTGGCGGCCAACATCAATGATATTCTCGCGCGCACGCTGAAGACCGGCATCTACGAGGTGCGCGAGGTCCATGCCACGCAGTCGCCGTCGATGGACATTCAGGTGTCTTCGAATTTCGAGCGGCTGCTGTTCGAAGCATCAGGGCGCGACAGTGCGCTGGTCCGCAATCTGATGGCCTCGCTGGCGCAGTCCGGTCGCTTCGTGTTGCCCGACGCGTTGCTCGCCGCGATCCGCAATGATTTCGATGCCGGCCGGGCCGACGAGACCGAATGCAGCGCCGCGATCCGCGCGGCATGGCGCGAAGCGGGGACCTTGATCGATCCGCACACGGCGGTGGCGCTGGCCGTCGCCGAACGCGACAACGCCGATTCGAAAGTCCCGGATGTGGTGCTCTCCACCGCGCATGCGGCGAAGTTTCCCGATGCGGTTGAGGCTGCGAGCGGGGTGCGGCCGTCACTGCCGGCCTGGCTCGATGGCCTGATGACCAGGCCCGAGCACATCAAGGTCATGGCCAACGACCAGGCCGCGATCGAACAATTCGTGCGCTCGGCAAGCCGTGCCGCCAAACAGGGAATTCATGGATGACTGTCAACATCACCAAGCTGCCGTCCGGCCTCACCGTGATCACCGATACGATGCCGCATCTGCAGACTGCGGCACTCGGCGTGTGGGCTGGTGTCGGCGGGCGTGACGAGAAGCTCGACGAACACGGCATTTCGCATCTGCTCGAGCATATGGCGTTCAAGGGCACGACAAAGCGCAGCGCGCGGGAGATCGTCGAGGAAATCGAGGCGGTGGGCGGCGATCTCAACGCCGCGACCAGCTCGGAAAGCACGGCCTATTATGCTCGCGTGATGAAGAGCGACGTGCCGCTCGCCATCGACGTGTTGTCGGACATTCTTGCCAATCCCTCGTTCGATGCGGATGAGCTCGAGCGCGAGAAGAACGTGATCGTGCAGGAGATCGGCGCGGCGATGGATACGCCGGACGATCTGGTGTTCGAGCATCTCAGCGAGATCGCCTATCCCGACCAGCCGCTCGGCCGCTCGCTGCTCGGCACGCCGCAGACCCTGAGCGCGTTCGATCGCGACAAGCTTCATGGTTATCTGCAGACGCATTATCATGGCCCCGATATGGTGGTGGCCGCCGCCGGCGCAGTCGATCACGAGCGTGTTGTCGCTGAAGTCGCGCAGCGTTTCGCCGGGTTCAATTCGGCGCCGGCGCCGAAGCCGGCCGCCGCATCATTCGGCAAGGGCGGATCGCGCGTCGTGCGCCGCGATCTCGAACAGGCGCATCTGACGCTGGCGCTCGAGGGATTGCCGCAGGCGGACCCGGCGCTGTTCAGCCTGCAGGTGTTCACCAATATTCTGGGCGGCGGCATGTCCTCGCGGCTGTTCCAGGAAGTGCGCGAAAAGCGTGGCCTGTGCTATTCGATCTACACCTTCCATGCGCCCTATGCCGACACCGGTTTCTTCGGTCTTTACACCGGTACCGATCCGAACGACGCGCCGGAAATGATGGAAGTGATCGTCGATCAGATGAACGAGGCGGTCGAGACGCTGACCGAGGCCGAGATCGCCCGCGCCAAGGCCCAGATGAAGGCCGGCCTGTTGATGGCGTTGGAAAGCTGCAGTTCGCGCGCCGAGCAGATGGCCCGGCATATCCTGGCTTATGGTCGCCCGCTCACGGTCGAGGAGCTGGTGGCGCGGATCGATGCGGTGAGTGTCACTTCCACCCGTGATGCCGCGCGTGGCCTGCTCAGCCGCAGCCGACCGGCGGTCGTCGCGCTCGGCAATGGCAGGGGGCTGGACAAAGCGGTCACTTACGCGGAAGGATTGGCCATGCCGAGGGCGAAGGCGCTGCTGCACTGAGCCGCATCGTCCGTTCTCGATATTGCGTTTGAAGGAGGGGTCGCCATGGCCCTGTTTCGGTTGCCGACGGCCGCGCCGCCGTCCCTTGAACCTCGCGGCCATGGACTCCTGCTACGCGCTCCGCAAACCTCCGACTACGAGCAGTGGGCACGGCTGCGCGAACGCAGCCGTGCCTTCCTGACGCCATGGGAGCCGATCTGGCCTGCCGACGATCTGACACGCGCGGGATTTCGGCGGCGGCTGCGGCGCTATGCCGAGGATATTCTCGACGACAGGGCCTATCCGTTTCTGATCTTCCGCGAGCAGGATCATGTGCTGGTCGGCGCGGTCACCCTCGCCAATGTCCGGCGCGGTATCGTGCAGAGCGGCACCATCGGTTATTGGGTCGGCGAGCCCTTCGCCGGTCAAGGCTATATGACGCAGGCGCTTCGGGTGCTGCTGCCGACGCTGTTCGGCGAATTGCGGCTGCACCGGGTCGAGGCGGCCTGCATCCTCACCAATATCCCTTCGATGCGGGTTCTGGAGAAATGCGGTTTTGCCCGCGAGGGTGTGGCGCGGCGCTATCTGTGCATTAACGGGGTCTGGCAGGACCACTATCTTTACGGCCTGCTCAGTGAGGATCTCCGCGACTAGCTCCTCATGGCCGACGTGCCAATCCCGGTTTTGAGCCTTGGGTTTGCCGTCTTTGGGCTGCTATAAGGCGGCATCCACGTTCCTTTCCAGACATCGCCAGATTGATCCGGTAGCTCCGATGATGCGTGACAGGTTTTGCACCCATGAATTCCGCAGGCCGCGGGCGAAGATCTTGTTCGCCTTGCTGCTCAGCACGGCACTCGCCGGGTGTGGCGGCGGCAGCATGTTCGGCTCCTCGTCGGCCTCGTCCGGGTCGAGCAGCCCGTCGCTTGGCGACAGGTTCGGGCAGATTTTCGGCTCGAAATCGCAGGCGGTCGGAGAGGCTCCGCCGCCGGCAGAGCCGGACGAGCCGACCTGTCCTACCGTCGGCATCCGCTTTGGCGCCTCGACATTGCCGGTCGGTCTGCCTGGCAAACCGGCCAGCGGCAACGATTTGCGCTATCAGGCGACCATCGTGCGCACTGCGCGTGATTGCACGCTGAGCGGCGGCCAGATCCATGCGCGCGTCGGAATCCAGGGCCGCATCATCGTCGGACCTGCCGGAGCGCCGCCGAATGTTGTGGTGCCGATGCGCATCGCGCTGGTGCAGGAAGGCATCTCGCCCAAGGTGATCTTCACCAAAGGCTACTCCACCACGGTCGCGGCCCCGTCCGACGGCAGCAACGTCGATTTCAGCCTGGTGGCGGAAGACATCGTCTATCCGGTGCCGCCGGGCGATGCCGGTGATGCCTATATTTTCTATGTCGGCTTCGATCCGGCAGGCGCCAAGCCGGCGCCGCAGGCGCGTGGGCGACGGCCACGGGGCTGATGTCCGGAAGACAGTAAGCAAACAAAAAAGCCGGCCTCGATGTGAGGCCGGCTTTTTTGTTTGTCGAGGATGCTGCGATCAGTTCAGCTTCTCACGGACATCCTTGATGCTCTTGTCGAGCAGGCTGTCGGCGACGTTGCCCTTGACGGTCTGCGACAGCACCGACGAGGCGGCCGTGACGGCGGCTTCGGCGGCAGCCGCGCGAACGTCAGCGAGTGCCTGCATTTCGGCCTGGGCGATCTTGCTCTCCGCCGACTTGGTCCGGCGCGCGACAAAATCTTCCATCTTCGCCTTGGCTTCGACTGCAATGCGCTCGGCTTCGGCGGTGGCGCTGGCGACGATCTCCTGCGCCTCGCGCTCGGCGCTGTCGCGGCGGGCACGATACTCGGCGACCAACGCGACCGCTTCTTCCTTGAGGCGCCGTGCGTCGTCGAGCTCCTTCTGGATGCGGTCGCGGCGGTTATCGAGCGCCTTGAGCAGCGCGCGATGAACGCCGAAATAGCCGAACACACCCATCAGCAGGAGGAACGCGACGGCAACCCAGGTTTCGGCTTGAAGCAACATGGGCGTCAACCTTTCAGGGATGCGTCGACGGCGTTGTCGACTGTCTTGCTGTCGGGCGCGACGCCGCTCAGACGCTCGACGATCGCCGAAGTCGCATCGACGGCGATCGACTTCACGTTGCCCATCGCCTTCTCGCGCATTCCGGCGATGGTCTTTTCAGCGTCCGCAAGCTTGGTCGCCAGGCTGGCTTCCAGCGCCTTGCGCTCGGCTTCCGACTGCGCGCTCAGGCGCTCGCGGGTTTCGCTGCCGATGGTCTGAGCCCGTGTCCGCGCCGCGGCGAGTTCGGTCTCATAGGCCTTGAGCGCCGCATCCGACTCGTCCTTCAGCTTCTGGGCTTCGGCGAGATCGCCCTCGATCGTGCCCTCGCGGGCAGCGATCAGGCCGCCGACACGCGGAAGCGCGAATTTGGAGACGATGACATAGAGCAGCGCGAAGGCGATCGCGAACGACACGAGCTGTGAAGCGAAGGTGTCCTTCTCGAAAGGCGGAAAACTCGCCTTGCCGCCATGACCGCTGGTCTCGGTATGGGCAGTCGTTCCCTTGGCGTTGCTTTGACCGGTGGCCATAAGAGCCTCCTGTTGGGTCAACCGCGGATCAAGCCATCCGCGGTCGCCGCATCATCCGGACTTAGACAGCGAACAGCAGCAGCAGCGCGATCAGCAGCGAGAAGATGCCGAGCGCTTCGGTCACGGCGAAGCCGAAAATCAGGTTCGCGAACTGACCCTGCGAGGCCGACGGATTGCGCAGCGCGCCGTTGAGGAACTGGCTGAAGATCATGCCGACGCCGACGCCAGCGCCACCCATGCCGAGGCATGCAATACCGGCGCCGATGTACTTTGCTGCGATAGGATCCATGGTGAAACTCCTTCTGGGATGTTGGTGTCAGTGGATGTTGGAAAGTCCGGTCAGTGTCCGGGATGAAGCGCGTCGTTAAGGTAGATGCAGGTCAGGATGGCGAACACGTAAGCCTGCAGGAACGCCACCAGGATTTCGAGCGCGGTCAGCGCCGTTGTCATCGCCAGCGGCAGCACGGCGCCGAAAATGCCGAGCGTGCTGATCGTGCCCAGCGAGACGACGAAGCCCGCGAACACTTTCAGCGTGATGTGACCCGCCAGCATGTTCGCGAACAAACGCACCGAGTGGGACACCGGCCGCGACAGGAACGAGATCACCTCGATCACCATGATCAGCGGCAGGATGTAGATCGGAATGCCGCTCGGCACGAACAGCTTGAAGAATTTGAAGCCGTTCTTGTAGAGGCCGTAGAGCAGCACGGTCAGGAAGACGATCAGCGCCAGCGCGACGGTGACGATCAGATGGCTGGTGACGCTGAAGGTGTAGGGAATGACGCCGATCAGGTTCGCCATCAGGACGAACATGAAGATCGAGAACACGAAGGGAAAGAACTTCATGCCTTCTTCGCCGACGCTTTCTCGTAGCGTGTTGGCGACAAATTCGTAGGAGAGTTCCGCCAGCGACTGGATGCGGGTGGGGACGAGATGGCGTCCGGCGCTGCCGCCGATCATCAGAAGGGCGATGACCGCCACGGTTCCGAACATGTAGGCGGAGGAATTGGTGAAAGCGATCTCATGACCGCCGATATGCCCGAGGGTGAAGATCTTGTGGATCTCAAACTGATGGATCGGATCGGCCATTCCGAAGCGTCTTTCGTCAAATGCCGGCGTGCCGGCTGAAAACCGTTGGTTGGCGCGGCTCCGGTCCGGTCAGGAGCGATCGGGCTGGTCGCGGGATGCGACGCCGGCGGACCGCATCACGTTGATCACTCCGGCCGCGAAGCCGAGCAGGAAAAACACGATGAGTCCCCAAGGAGATGTCGACAACAAGCGGTCGAATCCCCAGCCGATGACCGCTCCGACAAGAACACCTGCAATCAATTCGGATGAGAGACGGAAGCCGCGCGCCATCGCGGATGCACTGGCGGACGCATTTCCGGCCCTGCCGTCCGATTGATCCGCCCGGTTCTGACGGTCCTTCCGAGTTTCGGAAAGCCGATCGTCCAGACGGCCAAGTCTTGCGGAGAGCGCAGCTTCCTCGGCCGATGGATCGTTAATTCTTCCATCTTTGTCGCGTCCGCTGCCTTGCGTGCCGTCCGCCATTGTCGTCGACACCCATGATCGCGTTGCGAGAGCTCGGAAAAAACCGTCCAACACCCCAGAAACCGCGCGGACCATACTGTCGGCCTCCGGTCAAGTCAAGATTGGCCGAAGAGTGCATATGTCTTTGAAATCATTGATTTAATTGAGGAAAAACACAGGTCCGTAAAATGCCATGCGGCGGTGCGGTAAGTCGTCGCCCTATTTGGGCCATGATGAGCGATCTTGCGCCCTCCGATGGGCCCTTGCGCGATGCTTTTAAGGCGCACCCGGCCTCAAAACGGGGCAGTGGTCTGGCAGCGCAGGTTTTTGCCTAGACGCAGGGACCCTATATCTTCGTAAGGTCTTTTAAGGCCGATGTCTGTCCCGTTGCCGGAGAGTGGAAATGACGTTTCAGTCCAGCACCGCAATGCGTATCTGCAGCACGGCGGTTGTTGCACTTGCGACTGGCCTGGTCTCCGGTTCGGTTGCGCATGCTCAATCAGAACCCCAGACCGAGAACGGCCGCTATACGATGTCTCCGGTCCCGGAGGGATTGCTTCGGCTCGATACGAGGACGGGAGCGGTCTCGATTTGCCGCAGCAAAGGCGGCTGGACGTGCCGCGTGGTGCCGGACGAGCGCGCCGCGCTCGATATCGAGATCGGACGGCTGCAGACAGAGAACAAGAAACTGCAGGATGAGCTTGCCGCGCGTGACGGTACCGTGACCGGCAAGATCGACGCGCCGCTGGCGAAGGAAGATGCGCAGAAAAAGAGCGGGCAGGCCGACAAGCGCGATGGGACGATCACGCTGGAGCTTCCTGCCGATCATGACAAGCTGATGGCGATGGTCGAGCGGGTCTGGCAGCAACTTCTCGATATGGCCGCGCGCGTCCAGAAGAAGCTGTCGGACAAAATCTGAGTTTACACGACATCAGGCGCGCATAAAGAACCGGCCGCGGATCGCTCCGCGGCCGGCCGGTGTTCTCACAAGGGACGGGCGTGAGCCCATCCGATTTATTTGCTGATATCGACGTCCTTGGTCTCCGGCAGGAACAGCAGGCCGATGATCACTGTCAGACTGGCGAAGATCACCGGGTACCAGAGACCTGAGTAAATATCGCCGGTCGATGCCACGATCGCAAAGGCAGTCGCAGGCAAGAGACCTCCGAACCAGCCGTTGCCGATGTGATAGGGCAGCGACATCGAGGTGTAGCGAATCTTGGTCGGGAACAGTTCGACCAGCATCGCCGCGATCGGGCCGTACACCATCGTGACGAAGATCACGAGAACGAACAGCAGTCCGATGATGGCGGCCACCTGCGGCCGGAAGATATCGAATGGATGCGCCATCTTCACCAGTGTCGGGTTGGCGCCACGCTTTGGATAGCCTGCCGCCTGCAACGCTGCCGTTACGCCGGCATTGGAGTCCGCCGGCTTGGTGTAGGGCACCTCCTTGCCATTGACCACGATCTTCACACCCGAACCGGGCGTATAGACCGTGTCGTACTTGACCGACGACTTCGCCAGGAAGTCACGGGCAAGATCGCACGGCGCAGAGAACACGCGGGTGCCGACCGGGTTGAACAGATCGCCGCAACCCTTCGGGTCGGCCACCACCTGAACCTTCACGGTCTCGATCGCCGACTCCAGCGCCGGGTTGGCGTAGGTGGAGATCATGCGGAAGATCGGGAAGAAGGTGAGGGCCGCGATCAGACAGCCGGCCAGGATGATCGGCTTGCGGCCGATCCTGTCCGACAGCGCGCCGAACACGATGAAGAAGCCGGTGCCCAGCAACAGTGACCAGGCGATCAGGAGGTTCGCGGTGTAGCCGTCGACCTGCAGAATCGATTGCAGGAAGAACAGCGCGTAGAACTGGCCGGTGTACCAGACCACGCCCTGGCCCATCACGCCGCCGAGCAGGGCGATCAGCACCAGCTTGGCGTTGCCCCAGTTGGCGAAGGCTTCGGTCAGCGGCGCCTTGGAGCCTTTGCCTTCTTCCTTCATGCGTTGGAACACCGGCGATTCATTCAGCCGCAGGCGGATGATCACCGAGACGCCAAGCAGCACCACCGAGATCAGGAACGGGATGCGCCAGCCCCAGGAGGTGAATTCCGCCTCGCCCAGAATAGTGCGGGTGAACAGGATCACGAGCAGTGACAGGAACAGGCCCAGCGTCGCCGTGGTCTGGATGAACGAGGTGTAGTAACCGCGCTTGCCGTGAGGGGCATGCTCGGCGACGTAAGTGGCGGCGCCGCCATATTCGCCACCCAGCGCGAGGCCCTGCAGCAGGCGCAGGCCGATCAGTATGATCGGCGCGGCAATACCGATGGTGGCCGCGTTCGGCAGCAGGCCGACGATGAAGGTCGAAAGGCCCATGATGAGGATGGTGACGAGGAAGGTGTATTTACGGCCGACGATGTCGCCGATGCGGCCGAAGACGATGGCGCCGAACGGGCGCACCAGAAAGCCGGCGGCGAAAGCCAGCAGGGCGAAGATGTCTCGGGTTGCGGGCGGATAGGCGCTGAAGAACTGCGCGCCGATGATCGCCGCCAGCGATCCGTAGAGGTAGAAGTCGTACCATTCGAAAACGGTACCAAGCGAGGATGCCATGATGACGAAGCGTTCGTCCTTCGTCATCCCTCTCGCTCTGACCGAGCCTGCCGTTGTGGTGGACATTTTTGATGCTCCCGGAATCGATTTTTAAAATTTGCCTCGCAGTGCCCCTCTTCCGCCCGGAATTCCGGTGCGATGAGTTCGTGAAAAGGTAACATCGGCGTGAAACTGCTCTAAATAAGACTTTTGGACTTACGCAACGGCCGGTCAGACGATGATTTCGCGCTGCAACATTGCATGGGATCCCACTGTTTCGTGGTTTTCCGCCCCCGCTGGATGGCGGAATTTGTCCTATTCGGTCGCCTGCTCCGGCCGAATAGTTTACCGTTCTTCCCCGGAAACGCTCTCGAACATCCAAGAAACGAAATGCCACTCTCCAATACGCATCTGGTTATTGCCGATGATCACCCTCTGTTTCGCGGCGCCTTGCGCGAAGCGGTCGCCAGCGTCGTGCCGTCGGCCCGCATCGAGGAAGCCGGCTCATTCGGCGATCTGACCGCGCTCCTGGAACGCGACCCCGAGCTCGATCTGATCCTGCTCGATCTGTCGATGCCGGGAATCAGCGGGTTCTCCGGGCTGATCTATCTGCGGGCGCAATATCCGGCGATTCCGGTGGTGATCGTTTCCGCCAGCGATGATGGCGAAACCATTCGCCGCTCGATGGAGTTCGGCGCCTCCGGGTTCATTCCCAAGCGCTTCGGTGTCGAAACGCTGCGCGAGGCGATCGGCAAGGTGATGAATGGCGACGTCTGGATCCCGTCCGATATCGATCTGTCCGCCAATGCGGACCCCGACCTGACAAAGCTGCGCGATCGCCTCGTCACGCTGACGCCGCAGCAGGTGCGGGTGCTGATGATGCTGTCCGAGGGGCTGCTCAACAAGCAGATCGCCTACGAGCTCAGCGTCTCCGAGGCCACCATCAAGGCGCATGTCTCGGCGATTCTGCAGAAGCTCGGCGTTGAAAGCCGCACCCAGGCAGTGATCGTCGCGGCCAAGATCTCCGGCGGGCAATGGCGCCAGCGCGAGCCGTCGGCCTGAGGCTGCCGACCGTGGCCATCCATCCTTAGGCCGGGGTCTGTTCGCGCCGCTCCATGGCTTCCTGCTGGGCGCGCCATTGACTGAGCAGGGCGCGCAAGGTCGCCGGTTTCACCGGCTTGTTCAGCACGATGATGCCGTGGGCGCGCGCCGCTTCCCGGACATGCGGGCTGCGGTCCGCGGTGATCAGGATCGCCGGAATGTTCGGGCCGAACCGCTGGCGGATATCGCGGATGGCGCCGATGCCGTTGCCGCGATCGAGATGATAATCGACCAGAAGACCGGTGACGCGCTCGTTCGAGGCTGAGATCGCCTCGATCGCCACTGCGGGCTCCAGTGCTGCGATCACATGAGCGTCCCACCCGATCAGTAGCGTTTTCATGCCGTCGAGAATGGCCGGATCGTTCTCGATGCAGACGATCGTGGTGCCGCTCATCGGCATTTGCGCGGAGACGCCGGGGCTCGCCGCCACCACGGCGGGAGACGTAATGTTCCTGGACATCGGCACGAGCAGGGAGAAATGCGAGCCGCCGCTGCGATTGGCGTCGATGGCGATGCGATGATCGAGCACCCGCGCGATGCGTTCGACGATCGACAGTCCAAGGCCAAGGCCGCGCGCGATCCGGGCGCCCTGATCGAGCCGGTGGAATTCCTTGAAGATCTCTCCGCGCTTGTGCAGCGGAATGCCGAGACCGGTATCGTGAATGCTGATCTGCAACGAATCGCCGCGTTGCCGGCAGCCCACCAGCACCTTGCCGTGCGGGGTGTATTTGATGGCGTTGGAAATCAGGTTTTGCAGCAGCCGCCGCAGCAGCACGCGGTCGGACTTCACCGCGCGGCTGCACGGTACGAAGGTGAGCTCGAGATTTTTCTCGCGTGCGATCGGGGCGAACTCGACCTGCAGCGAGCGCATCAGATCGTTCATGCGGAAGCTGGAAATCGAAGGTGTCATCGCGCCGGCATCGAGACGGGAAATATCGAGCAGTGCGCCCAGGATTTCCTCGATCGCTTCGAGCGAGTCGTCGATGTTGTCGACGAGCCGCGCGGTTTCGCCGCCGGCCTGCCGCTCCACCAGACTGGTGACATAGAGTCGTGCCGCGTTGAGCGGCTGCAGGATGTCGTGGCTCGCAGCGGCCAGGAAGCGCGTTTTGGAAATGTTGGCGTCTTCCGCCGTCATCTTGGCTTGCGCCAGTTCGCTGTTGAGGCGTGTCAGTTCCTCGGTACGTTCGCGCACGCGCTTTTCCAGCGTGGCGTTGGCGCGCTCCAGCGCTTCGGCCGCCTCGAAGCTCGGCGTGATGTCGGAGAAGGTGATGACCAGTCCGCCGCCCGGCATGGCGTTGGGCCTGACCTCGACCACCATATTGCGCGCGGTCAGTCGCTCGAGGAACGGCTCGCCCTCGGTGGTGTAGGCGGCGAGACGCTGCCGCAACCGCCGCTCGTTGGGCGGATCGGATTCATTGCCGATGTATTCGAGAATCTCGATCAGCGGAATGCCGATCTGAACGACATGCGCGGGCAGGTCGAGCATCTCGCCGAATTGCCGGTTGGAGCAGATCAATTGCAGCTCAGGATTGAACACGGCGATGCCCTGCCGCACGTGATCGAGCGCGCTTTGCAGGATCTCGCGGTTGAAATGCAGCGCGGCATGAGCGTCGTCGAGCAGTTTCAGCGCGGCCTTGGCCGACACCGCGCGTTTGCGCAGCAAGAGCGACATCACCAGGCGCGACGATGCTGCGCCGATCGAGGAGGCGATCAGATGTTCGCCATGGCTGAGCAACTGGAAATCCGCCGACGCGTTGCGGTCGAGCTTGATGCGGTTGGCCCGCGCAAATTCCTCGAAAGCCTGCGTGGTACGCTCCGGTCCAAGATACTGTGCGACGGTGCTGAGCAGATCCTGCACGGTGACTGTGGTGCGCCAGCGCCGGAAGCCGGGCGCGATCGGCGCGAATTCGCTCGGCACGAAGACGTCGGCTTGCAGCCGTTCGATCGAGGTCGGCTGGCGCCAGAGCGAAAGGGCGATGTAGGCCAGCAGATTGAGCGACAGGCTCCAGACCACGCCATGGATCAGCGGCGCGACCTGGCTGCCAAACAGGTTTTGTGGTCGCAGCGCGGCAATGCCGAACAGGCCGTTCTGCAACCAGGCGGTGCCGAGCGGGTCGATATCGGCAAAGCTGGGCAGGAACAGGGTGTAGGCCCACACCGCGAAGCCGACCACCATGCCGCCCATCGCGCCGCGTGCCGTGGCGCGGCGCCATATCAGGCCGCCGAAGAATGACGGTGCAAGCTGGGCAATGGCGGCGAACGAAAGCAGACCGATGGCGACGAGGTGGGTCTTTCCCAGCGCATGATAGTACAGGTACGCCATCACCATGATGCTGAAGATCGCGAACCGCCGCACCTTCAGCAGGAATTTTCCGAAATCCTTGCGCGCCGTCTGGGGCGAGCCGCGCTGCAGCACCAGCGGCACCACGATGTCGTTGGAGACCATGATGGCGAGCGCCACGCATTCGACGATCACCATCGCGGTGGCTGCCGACAGCCCACCGATGAACACGATCATGCCGACCAGCGGCGAGCCGGCTTCGAGCGGCAGCGCCAGCACATACATGTCGCTGTCGACGACGCCGAACGGAAAGGTGACGAGGCCGGCGAGAGCGATCGGAATGACGAACAGGTTGATTGCGATGAGATAGAGCGGAAACAGCCATCGCGCGCGCGACACTTCCGCTTCGTTGGAGTTCTCAACCACGCTGACGTGGAATTGGCGCGGCAACAGCAGTGTCGCAAAGAACGACAGCAGCGTCATTGCCATGAAATTGCCGGCCGAGAACGTGGAGTCGAGAGCGCGCATCGCCTCGGGAGTCTTCATGGCGCGGGAGAGCAGGTCGCTCGGCCCGAACATCACGAAAGTGACGAACACGCCCGCAACGATGAAGGCGACCAGCTTGACGATGGATTCGGTAGCAACCGCAAGCATCAGGCCGTGCTGGTGCTCGGTGGCATCGGTGTGGCGGGTGCCGAACAGCACCGCAAATACGGCGAGCGCAATGGTGACGAGCAGGGCGATGTCGCCGACGAACGGCAGCCGAGAAATGTCCTGATCAGTGTTGAGGATGGTTTCCAGCGATGAGGCGACCGCCTTGAGCTGCAGGGCGATGTACGGCACCGAGCCGATGATCGCGATGATCGCAGCGGTGGCCGCCACCGCCTGGCTCTTGCCGTAGCGCGAGGCGACGAAGTCCGCGATCGAGGTGATGTTCTGCGATTTCGCAAGGCCGATGACGCGCATGGTCAGCGGCTTGCAGAACGCAATCAACAGAATGGGACCGAGATAGATCGCGAGAAATTCGATGCCCGTGCGGGTGGCGAAGCCGACCGAGCCGAAGAAGGTCCATGAGGTGCAATAGATCGCGAGCGACAGCGGATAGATCATGATACCGACACGCGCGCGTTGCGTCGGCGTCAGGCGGTCTCCGTAAAACGCGATGACGAAAAGCAGTCCGATGTAGCCGAATGCGGCGGCGATCACGCTTCCGTTTTGCAGCATCGCCTTTCGCTCCTGGCGCGGTCTGGCGCCGTTCCGTCGTCGCGTTCCTGTCGCGCGCGGCTTTATCTAAAGGCTTTTTCAAAGCGGAGGAAATCGCCGGTTTGGCCTGAAGTTTGTCAACCGCTGCGAATCAGCTTATACACGTATTAGTTGTGTTGCACTCAATCTGCATCTCTTAGGAGGATCAGTTGGGCCAAACGCTTGCCTTCCCCCAGGACGCCCTGGTTTTCATCGTGGACGATGATCAGGCGGTCCGCGAGACGCTGACCCTGCTGCTCCGGATCGAAGGATTTTCAACTCAAAGTTTCAGCGGCGATGGTGCTTTCCTGGCGGCGGTGCGGGTTGCCAGCCCAGCCTGCGTGCTTCTCGACCTCCATCTGCCCGGCCGTTCCGGGCTGGAGGTGTTGAAGGATCTGTCCGATCTGAAATTCACCGCGCCGATCATCGTGATGTCGGGCCAATCCGATATCGCGACCGCGGTGGCGGCGATGAAGCGTGGCGCGCTGGATTTCCTGGAAAAGCCGTTTGCTGCGGCCGCCATGCTGGAACGGGTGCACGAGGCGGTGGCGGCCTATCGCCGGGCAAGCGCGGCCAGCCTTTACGGTCTGTCAGACTTCCCCGGGTGCCAGCTTCTGACCAGCCGGGAGCGCGAGGTGCTGGGGCAGGTGGCGGGCGGCGCGCCGAACAAGGAGGCGGGTCGGCGGCTTGGCATCAGCCCGCGCACCATCGAGGTGCACCGGGCGCGGATCATGGACAAGCTCGGCGCCAGGAATGCCGCGGACCTGATGCGAATCGTATTGTCGCAGAACGTGACGCGGACGCGTATGCGCGCGGTCTAGAGCGTCCCGTTTAGACAGAGTTTATTCGGCCGCGAGCGATTTCTCGTGCAGCGGCAGGCCGAGCCGATCCCAGACTTGCAGCATGGCGTCGGCGAGTTCGTCGATCAGGGCGTCGTCGTGATACGGCGAAGGCGTGATGCGCAGGCGCTCGGTGCCCTTCGGCACCGTCGGATAATTGATCGGCTGGATGTAGATGCCATGCTCTTCGAGCAGCATGTCCGACGCCTGCTTGCACAGTTCGGGGTTGCCGACGAACACCGGCACGATATGGGTGTCGCTCGACATCACCGGCACGCCGGCGGCGATCAGGATCGATTTGACCCGCGCCGCGCGGTCCTGCTGGCGATCGCGCTCCCAGCTTGAGGCCTTCAGGTGACGGATCGCGGCTGTTGCCGCGGAGCAGACCGCGGGCGGCAGGGCGGTGGTGAAAATGAAGCCCGGCGCGTGCGATCGCACTGCGTCGATGACATTGGCCTTGCCGGTGATATAGCCGCCGAGGCAGCCGAATGCCTTGCCGAGCGTGCCTTCCAGAATATCGATGCGATGCATGACGCCGTCGCGCTCGGCAATGCCCGCGCCACGTGCGCCGTACATGCCAACCGCGTGGACCTCGTCGACATAAGTCATCGCGCCATAGCGCTCGGCGAGATCGCAGAACTTCGCCAGCGGCGCGATATCGCCGTCCATCGAATACAGGCTCTCGCAAACGATGAGGATCGGACGGCCGGTATGCACGCGCAGCAACTCTTCGAGATGTGCGACGTCATTGTGCCGGAACACGATGCGCTCGCAGCCGGATTGCCGGATGCCTTCGATCATCGAATTGTGGTTGAGCGCGTCGGACAGGATCAGACAGTTCGGGATCAGCTTGGCAAGGGTGGAAATGCCGGTCTGGTTCGAGACGTAGCCCGAGGTGAAAACCAGAGCGGCTTCCTTGCCGTGCAGGTCAGCGAGCTCATGCTCAAGCTGGATCAGCGCGTGATTGTTGCCAGCGATGTTGCGGGTCCCGCCGGCGCCGGTGCCGACGCGGGTTGCGGCTTCCACCATGGCGCCGATCACCTTCGGATGCTGGCCCATGCCGAGATAATCGTTGGAGCACCACATCACGACCTGACGTTGTCCCTTCGGCGTATGCCAGAGCGCATAGGGGAACCGGCCGGCGATCCGTTCCAGATCGGCAAACACACGATAGCGCCGCTCGTCGTGAAGACGGTTCAACGCGGTGTCGAAGAAGCTGCTGTAATCCATCACAAAACCCTGGGCGGGAGCCCGAAACAGGGCTGACGATCAGCACTGTTTTTCCCCAATGGAGCCTTTTTAGAGCGTTTCCAGCATGGCTGTCGAGGAGCAAAATGACCTCATTGCCGGCGTGAAACGCAGGGGTCATCTGCACAGGGAAGTTGCTTATTAGTCTTGATCCAGATCAAGCGGCGGGAAGTTCATTCTCGCATGCGCCGTCAAGCTTGGAGGTCATGCCGAGGCGATCGAGCAGGTCGGCATCCTTGCGAGTCTGCGGATTCTTGGTGGTGAGCAGGACGTCGCCGATGAAGATCGAATTGGCGCCGGCGAGGAAGCACAGTGCCTGCATTTCGTCGGTCATATACTGACGGCCGGCGGACAGCCGCACCACGCTTTTTGGCATCATGATGCGCGCGACCGCGATCATGCGCACCAGCGCGATCGGATCCGGCTGGTCGGCGGTGGCATTCACCGGCACGCCCTTGACCTCGTTCCACAGGTTGATCGGCACGCTCTCGGGGTGCTGTTCGAGATTCGCCAGCAGCATCAGCATGCCGAGTCGGTCTTCGACCTGCTCGCCCATGCCGACGATGCCGCCGCAGCACACCTTCAGGCCGGACTTGCGAGCATGCGCCAGCGTCTCGATGCGGTCCTGCATCGTACGCGTGGTGATGATGTGGCCGTAGAATTCCGGCGAGGTATCGACGTTGTGGTTGTAGAAATCGAGGCCGGCTTCGCGAAGCCGCGCCGCCTGTTCTTCGGTGAGCATGCCGAGCGTCGCGCAGGTTTCAAGGCCGAGCGCCTTGACCGCGCTGACCATGCCACACACCCGGTCGAGATCCTTGTCCTTCGGATTGCGCCAGGCAGCCGCCATACAGAAGCGCCCGGCGCCGGATTCCTTGGCGCGGCGGGCGGCTTCGACCACGGTGTCGTGGTCCATCAGTTTGGTCGCCTTGACGTCAGTCTTGTAGTGCGCGCTCTGCGAGCAGTAACCGCAATCCTCCGGACAGCCGCCGGTCTTGATGCTGAGCAGGCTCGCGGTCTCGACGTGGTTGGGATCGAAATTGGCGCGGTGGATGGTCTGTGCCCGGAACATCAAATCGGCGAACGGCAGATCGTAAAGCGCCTGCGCCTCGTCGCGGAGCCAGTCATGACGCGGCGTTGCGACGTGGAGGTCGGCTGGCTTGGTGGGAATCGTCATGAGGGTTCCTGCATTCGACCGAAATTTGGCTGGTGCTGCCAGACAGGATTGAACTGTGCAAAATGCAGCGGGGTTCCTTGAAAGATAAGGGCTTTTTGCGTCACCAATCGCTGGCTGTGTATCAGCGTTGGGTACAGTTCGGAAGAAAAACTTTGTTTGCCGAAGCTGCAGGGGGTTTGAATGCCGGGTCGCACAGGTCGTTGGGGGCTTCGGCTAGAAGGGCACCCTTTTGACCTTGCCGATTGGCAACAGCATTTGCGCCCTCCTTATGACCCGTCAGTGGGGCTCATTGAAAAACACGTAGTTCTGCGGTGGTCGGGCTTCGAGGGTTTTGATGCAGCAGATGAGGTTCAGGAGGCCGGGGCTGCTCTTTTGGATCAGTTAAATGGGGCCATGGCGGTTTGTTGCCATGCCCGGCGCATCCAAGCTAACGGCGTTGTGGAGTTTAGGGCTGACGGAACAGTTCATCACACGATCATTGCTGCTGTTGGAGGTGTTAAGGCAAGAGCGCGAGGAGGGGCCGTAGGGGTAGTGACATCTGACGGCAACCCAAGCCCGAGCAGTAGATTGCAGCCGAGCCGGGTCCAAACGTGGATTGAAACGGCAGAGCGGTACGAAGAATTGGCAGATGCCTTGGTCTACTATGACCGCTCCGAATGGTTTGACATCTACAAAGCAATTGAATGTTTGGAAGATTGGGTCGGTGGCGAGGTTCAGTTAAAGAAAAAGAATTGGGGAAGCGACGAGCAACTAAAGCGGACAAAGCGAACGGCGAATTCTTTGCGCCATAGGCGAAACGGAAAGCACACTCCACCTGAGCACCCCGCGACATTGCAGGAGGCACGGCAGCTTCTCGGCATGATGATTGAAAGAGCATTTGAAGAAGCTGTGAGTCGTGGCGAGGGGTAGGCTGGCGTTTCTTTGTCCGGTTCGTTGTGGAGTGGAGAAAATATGGAGCTGTTGGACCTTCTTGCGTGGGATTGGGCGACAATTGGAAAGACCGCCTTGGGGGCTGGTTTTGGCACTGCCGCTATGACAGGCATTCTATCGTTGTATCGCGACCATCGACAGAAGAAATCACTAGCGGCGTATATGGCGATGCGCCTCGCTGTAACATTAGAAGCGTATGCCTACGCTTGTTACGAGTTCATCTCGGCAAACGAAAATGCGCCGCATTACTCACAGGAGGATGAATTCCCCGCGTGGACGGTGAGGTTGCCTGAACTGCCGCCGTATCCCGATGACATTGATGGCTGGCGGGCTATTGATCGAGAACTCGCAGGAAAGTGCCTAAATCTACGCAATAGGATTGCGAGCAGTCAGGGCTCTATCAACTCAACGATTGAGTTTGACATGTATGGCCTAGAAGATGAGCTCAACGAACAGGCGTCCGGAAGAGGGATAGAGGCTTGGGAGCTGGCTGCCGCACTTCGATCCCGACACAATATCGAAGCGCCAGATATGATTTGGGACTTTATTAGCGTGATGAGAGATTGTCGTCGCCACGCTGCAGAGTCGAAGGAGAAAAATTCCAAGGCGCGGTCCGAATTCCTTAGCGAGTTGGGGGCGGCAGAGCGAATGGCCGACCCAGCTAGTTAGTGCCAAAAACACTGATAGCGCCGCATGGATGGGCTGCCCACGGTAGATCGAAGATCGGCGGCTTGCGCCGTTTGTGGCCACCGCATAGGGTCGTATTGTGGAGGCGCGAGCGATCTCGTCCCCCGATGCCTCGCTAGGGCATGATAGAGGGCTGGGCACAGCAACTGCCCGGCCCTTTTTGTTGGCCTAGGAATGCTGCTCCCCAAAACGGCGCATCACCCTTACAATCTGCGTAGCGGTCCACTTTGTGCCGCCACGAGTCGTGGGAATGCCGCGCACGTTGAATGCGTTTGCAGCCCGCTGAGCATTGTGTTCGTTCGCTCGTCACATGCACAATAGCGGCATCCTCCCATAATGTGGCACGCGGCGGAAAACTGCGACGCCCGCCACTTGAGAGATAAGGGATTTTCTCGTCGCTAATGGTGTGCTGTGTATTAGCTCCGACAGTAGTACGAAGGGGCATTCATTATTCAAGAAGCGAATGCGGTATCGTTTCATCCTACATCGGTGCGGAATAGGGGGGTGGCCAGTGGTTAGTGATCCCATCAGCGAAAGTGCCAAAGCGACGCAAGAGGTCTCTAAGACGACTGGAAAAGCAATCGATGCAGTTTCAGACCTTGGCGGTTGGATGGATAGGATGTTCGGTCGTGCTGTCGAACAGACTATCGCACTTCACTGGACAGACAGGGTTGCTACGAGACGCATTGAAAAAGCGATATATGATTGGGCCAAACTTAGAGAACTGCTTCACAAAACTGAACAGATGCTTGGTGAAAAAGGCGTCACAGATTTTAGGGTGCCCCCGCCGAAAGTTATGTTGCCATTGCTTGAAAACGCGACGCTGGAGGGGGACGAAGGCCTCCAGACGATGTGGGCTAGGTTGTTGGCGACCTCATTGGATGCCGCAGAAGCCGAGGTGCACCGCAAATATATTTCCATTCTCAGCGATCTTACGTCGAGTGATGCTGTGACGTTGGCTGAAATGTGGGCTGAATGGTTGGCGGTAGACAAGACTAAAGAGGTTAGGGACTCCACCTTGCGCTATGGGCCGGGCGTCGATGGTACGTTTAGCCACGACGAAGCTAGCGTAGTGACGCTAAATAGGCTCGGCCTAATCGCTCCAGCCTATATTAAAATCAAAACGTTTGAGCCGGGGGGCCACGACTTCCGATATGGCGACTATGGACCGACTCAAGATGAGGTCGCTTTATATGGAGACCTTGGAAGTGTGGCCTTCACAAAACTAGGCGAAGCATTTTGTCGAGCAGTTATAGATCAATCTGAGCTCTTAAAAGCGGGATAGACACCTAGTGTGAAAGGCGGTGGTTTGTTGCAGCGGCAACTGCAGTGCAACCCGCAGCTTGCAGAGCAATATGCCATTTACGAGGTTTAAGAATGAATTTGGATTTTCCCGGGATTGCATCCGACTTTGACGATGTGCCGCTGGGCGGGTTCTTCATGTTCAAGCGGACAGTGCCAGAGTTTGGCCTTTGTGTTTCCGTTGGTCAGATGAAAAGCGCTATCATCTTTTCACGTTCGGAGAAGCTTGGCGTGCCTCTTTGGCTTGCTGCAGGCGGGTTGCCGAATGACGCGCTCGTCCGTTTGCCACGGGCAACTCTGCGAGCCGAACTTTCTAGTATTGTAGAGGACGATAGGCAGGCTCTCAGCGGTGCCGTGGTTAGTGCTGGGGGTAAGTTCTACCTCCGTGCCAGACAAAGCATCAGCAGCTACTTCACTTTCAACCTACAAACCGGCGCTATGGAGGACCCACCTTACGCGGCTAAGTCGATCGCCTTTTCGCGATGGCAAGTGGGGCTTCCTTCTGAGCGCGGGTTCGATCTAATCTTTTCATTTCCCGTGTCTGCAAACTGATGGAGATTTTGATGACAGAGAAGAAGCATATTACGCCCCAATCGATCTCGCAGAAAAATTACACCCTACCCACGGAAAAGAGAAACTTTGTTCCGCAGACGGAGCCCGGTGTACAGGGCAATCATATTCCTACCACTAATGAGAGACCCAGCACCCCGCCGCCGAGTCCAAAGAAGAAGTAACTATCTAGCTTTCCGCCTATAATCGATTTTGATGATTTGATCGACCGGAATGTAAGTGATCTCGTCTCCCCAGACCTCGTCGGTTAGCCAGGTGCATTCTTCAAAGTCATTATCGTATGGACCTTTGATGTGGGTGACGTACATGAGCACGTCACCTCTCGCCCCAAGTACACAAGGCCCGTTTGGATGATCGGCAAATACACGAAGGTCTTCGCATTTGAGCCAAGATCCATCTTTCATTTTAACAGATAACTGAGAGGCGTAGGTTTTTGCTCTAAACAGAGCTACCCACGCGCTCGGAAGATCGTCGGAAAAGCTGACATCTGAGCGCCTTAAGAGACGATCAAGCCAGACTCTGCCACGCCAGCTCCAGAATGCGCCGATAAGCACCGCAGAAACGAAGGAAAGGAAGGAGGCGCTTAGAAGCTCGAAATCGTATTGCCTTCGGCACAGGGCGTAAACGAAAGCTGAGAAGAAACCGAATACCAATGTAGAGAACGCTACATCTATCGGTTTGTGATGATCTCTGATGCCAACGTTAGCGATGTAGTAAGCCGCATAGCCGCTGGCGAGCGTTAGTAACGTCGCCCATGGTAGGTTGACCAACTCTGGGTTCATTGCCGCGTCCATTCTGAGCAAAAACGCTGATAGTGCCGCGTGGGTGGTCTTACCATGAGAGGGCGATCACGCACCCCAACTCGCCAGTGCTGCCTCCGCCGTCACCGGATCATCCTTGATGCGATATACAGTCTGCCTGCTAAGGCCGGTGGTTTTGGCAATCTCGCCAATGCCCGCAGACTGTCCGAGCATGTTGGACGCGGTGGTGAGTTGCTCTCGCGTGTAGCTCGGCTTGCGTCCCCGGTACTTCCTATCACCCTCAAGGTCTTTGACTCGGGTGATACCCGCCCGCTGTGCTTCCTTGATGGCCTCGGCATTGGCCTGTGCTGTTGCCGCCATGAACGCAATCAGCGCATCTCGCACGGCTTGTTGCATCGGGTCTTTCGTTGCGCCATCGAACACCATCCCGTTGATGACGGTGCGAATGACAACGCCGCGCCTCATAAACTCACGGATGGCATCGACCACATCACCGTAGTTGCGGCCCAGCCGATCAATCCACCGCACCACTAGCGTGTCGCCCTCCCGCAGAATGTCAAAGAGGCGCTTGCCTTCGGAGCGCTCAGCAAGACGGGTGCTCACGCCAGACACGCCATGATCCGCGAGGACGCGGTCGATCTTGAAGCCAGCCCCCTCGGCTTGGGTACGCTGGTGTTCAATGGTCTGTTCAGCAGTGGAGACACGGGCATAGAGGATGGTGGCCATCGGACATTCCTTTATCCGCAAGGGTTATGTCCGTTGAATAATATGTCCGTTGGTTATTGTCAACCCTAACAGATACACGTTTCGCCCTGTTGCTGGATGTCCATAGGGCTATACCCTATCGGACAAGCGTGGGCCCGGCATTGTCTCCCCCTCAAGGCCCCGATAAAGCAATTTGAAAGGGTGACCGGGAGCGGCTGAGCATGCGCCTCGTCGGCACAACGCTATTCATCGGTGCAATCGTTATGGCTCTTGCATGGGCCATAATGGACGGTCACGCCACCAAGTGCAGCCATGGCGGCAGCTATACAGCGGCGGGGCAGTGGCGAGCGGCGGGCGACTGCTAGTCCGCTGCGCCTATTAAGTTGAGCGGGTGCTGTGTTAGTCGTCATGCGCTGACAGCGGCGAGTCGTGCATCGGCGCGAAAGACTGCGGTGAGGTCCAGAACTCCACCGAAGGCACCCCGTGTTGCACCCAGCTTCCGCCTTCGATCACATGCGTGGCGTGGCCTTTGCGAGCTACAGCCGCGACCAGCCGCTCTGTTTCAGGTGTGGTGAATTCATTTGCGAAGAACCGTAGGCCATTGTCTGCAGCGTACTTGATCGCAGCCTCGACCGCTGCAGTGCCATAGCCCTTGCGCTGGTTATCCGGGCCATATGCTCCGATGTGTAACATGATCAATCGTCCCGGCTCTTCAACTGCCCCTAACTGGAGCTTGCCGGGCAGCTCGAAGGTGACCTCATGCACATCACGCTGGCGGAAGTGATCATAGTACGGTCCCCTGAAAATGGTGAACTCGCGGGCCGTGTCAGAGACGTTGTCGATCACATGTTGCGGGGTGGTGGTGTAAGTCTTGAGTGGCTTCATTCTGTTTCTGTTGATTGAGGTGCCTGCACCGCTGTGCGCCTTAGGGCGCTGTTGGTGTGCGGCCCCATCGAATGCCCTTCCGCCGCAAGCCCAAGCCCTCGACCCTCAGCGCCGCATAGAGAGCGTCAGCCAAGAGGGTGTTGAAATGGGACTCGTTGTTCCGGCCTCGCCAGACAGGCGAAAGAGCATTCGATGGGGCCGTCTACATGCATGTAGGGCAGGTTGGGGCTGTGGTGTTTAACTAGCCCCCCCCTACCTACACATGCTGCGACGAAGCTGTGTGTTCGGCTCAGAAGGGGGTCGCCTTTAGTAATTCAGAGCGATCTGTGAGCTTCCCAGAAAGTCCGTCTTCCATTGTGTGTGAGACGAGCAGACCCACCCCTAGGGGGCTTAAGGTTTGGAGCCCCCCATGAAATGCCCTTTCAGAAATGTAGGCAATTTTAGCCGGGGTCCTCATGGGCTCTCGCGCTGCTGGGAGGGGCCTTATCGCGAGATGGCCGTTTTCCCTGCAGGACATTGCTGAGACTCCCCGAGCGAGTCCCCAGAGACGCCCAGAGGGCATTCTAATCGACGCGCTATTACGCTGATGCGCTACCGCCCAAGAGGGCGGCCATTCGTTTTTCCGCGCTCGGCACCATCGGTCCTCTGCTGGCATGGCGGCGACCATCGGGCAGA
Source organism: uncultured Afipia sp. (assembly GCA_964384815.1). Classification (GTDB taxonomy): domain Bacteria; phylum Pseudomonadota; class Alphaproteobacteria; order Rhizobiales; family Xanthobacteraceae; genus Afipia. Next base: position 29,409 of record CAYLLZ010000012.1, read on the forward strand.
ACAACGTCTGGCGGGGTGTAGTCAGGGCTCCGCAGTGCTTCGATCTTCGCTTGCTTCACGAGGCCGTTCGGGATTGCCACGAGGTTGCATAGGCGCACGTCGAAGGGGTTGCCGTTGCGGTGGCGGACGGTGTGATTGTAGGACGCGCTCAATAGAAATCGTCCGACCGCGAAGCGGCCAGAGAAACCCTTTCCGGTGGCGTGAAGTAGGCCCCGCACGACCAACAGCCGGGACAGCTTCCATTGTTGGAGCATGCTCCATCCCTTTGGGCAGAACACTGCAGTGAAGCCCGTAGGGTTTGTGCCGACGAGCACTAGGGGCTGTCTGCCTAAGATGCCGTAGGTAATTGTGCCGGGAGGGAGGATGACAGGAATGCTGTCAAGTGTGACTGGTTGATCTTCAAGTTTGTCGTGCATTGATCGGAAAGGTGTAGATGGGTTTTCCCAATCCCGGAGGGCCAGACTAAGGAGCAGGGGCCTATAGGGTGGGTGGTGGGGCACTTAGCGAGTCACCCTCAGTGGGGAGGTCTTAGGAGGATGGTGGCAAGGCTCACCCTCAGACACCAAGCACAGCTCTCTAAGAGCCCTTTCAGAGAACTCTCTAAGACACTCTTAGAGTCACCTCTAATATACCCCTATAGTGTACACTGGAGGGAAGAGGGCCCCTGTGGGGGAGCGCAACCCAATTTCAGCCACGAGATGTAGAGTCCCGGCAGTTCGCATTGGGGCTATATCGTGTATGCCTCTAGGCGACTCTCAGGGGCCTTCTGAGGCGTTTGAAAGGGGAGCTAGGTCTCATCCCAGCTCCCCTTCTAGAAAACGTGTAGGCGACTCGCGCTACTCGACGAGAGTGCATCGCAGTTAGCGATCTGCCCTCACGGATTTGCGGGATAGAAGTCCCACAACAGCCAGACTGGAAACGCGAGTTCATCTCCCCCACGCAGATACGGGATGCGGTTTGCTTCGCAGATGGCGACAAGCCGTTCTCCGTCTTCACCGAATGTTCTGACGGCGTTGTCAAGCAACTCAATCGGCTCGCCGAATTCCGCCCAATAGGCCGACACGGTGAGAAGTCGTGCCGGGTCGCGCCCAATACGCTGCAAGGCGGTGACCTTTTCAGAGTTTGGTGTTCTGCTCTGTTGGCGATGACGCATGGTGGTCCCTTTGCTAAGTAATTACTTGCATATCATAGACAGTCTACGATTTGCAGGGGAGCCTCGCCTCCCACAGACTCGCAAAGCGATGAGTCCGTGTCAACGGGATCGGGGGAGCCAACACGCCTGAAATGGCTGAGGGCGTCCCGCTAAGTTCAGTCCGTTTGGTAGCGAGGAAACTTCGTCATCGCATCTGATCGTGCTTTGAGTGTCACCTTAGTGTACTTGCCGCCTTGATGCTTTGGAGCATGGCTCGATATTGCATCTAGTATGTGGTCGGCTATTCCCGCCTCCAGTCCGTAGGTCTTGAAGGTATATCGCCACGCGTGGTTGGGCTGTACGCCGGATGGCGTAACCTCTTTCACCATCTTGTAGATGCGCTTGTAGACGCCCTCTGCGGGGCCGGTGATGGTGCCGTCTTTCCCGAGACCGCAAAATAGGTGACCGTCTTTTGCTTCATCAACGAAGTCTATGAAGCCAATGGCGATCAAGTGTTCGTGGATCGGTACGTCACAGAACTTGTTCGTCTTGATGCTTCCTGCCTCAGGGGTGAGGCGTATGATCCAGCCGTGCTGAGCGTCCTTGCGAACATCTTTCTTCCTAAGTTGGATCATCTCAGAGACGCGGGCACCAGAGTAAGCGCACAGCCAAGGGACCCATCGCTTTGCGGCGGTGGTCTTGGGGTCTTCCTTGAGCGAGGGGCGGACTGCTGCGGCGCGACTGAGCACATCTCGGCATTCTTCCTGTGTGAAAAACTTTTCCCGCAACTCTGCGCGGTGTTTTTTCTGTTTGATCGTTGTGCCTGCCGCTGGGTTCTGCGTAAGCCACCCACGCTCAACGCCCCAGTTGAAGACATTGTTGAACGACGCAATGTCACTTCCGTTGATCGTCTTCACGGTGGTCTTGTTTGCGAGGCGGTGGTCGCGCCAGCGGATGATGTCGTGTCGGGTGACTCGCTCGGCGTCGTCATGTTTCAAGAAGGCGATAAGCTTCTCGAACCGCCGCTTTATGCGCTTTGCGTCGCGCACCGACATGCTCCGATCTAGAGCGGCCTTGTGCCACGCCTGCGCGAGGGCGGTAAGTGAGCTGGCCGGGGCGTTTTGGACTTCGCCGTACTTTGGAAACCGCTTCGCGTATTCATCGGGCGAGTAGTCACCATCTGCATTTTGCGCCAGCTTTTGTGCCGCTGCCGACATATCCATCGAGAACCGTTCAATCAGCTTCAGACGGCTTTCCCCGACGGTGAGAATGTTCCGCCCTTTTAGAAAGGTGTCGACCATTGGGCCGAACCGCTTTTGGAGTGACGCGCGGCGCTGGTCCTCTTGCGTCCGACTGCCGATGAGTAGGCTTGCGGGTGCTGCAAACGCTCCCTGCCGGGCTGCCTCGTTGTCCTTGATCACCCCCAGCCACTGCTTCGAGGACAGCACGGGGTCACCTTCAAGACCCTCAGCAAAGCCTCTGTAGAGTTCGCCCGACAAAGCGACGATCTGCTTATGCGTAAGAGGCTTGGGGCCCTCGCGAAGCATCTTGATCTGCTTCTCAACGGTGGCCGCTACGTCTGGGCACTTGGCCTTTGCAGCGGCACGATCTGCCGTTCTGAGAGAGATGGCGATGTGAGTTTTGTACCAGCCCTTAGGGCGCTGGGCCTTTGAGAGCTTTGCGAGGATCGCCCGCACGTCAGCGGGTATGGTTCGTCGAAAGTACCAGTTATCGGAACCTTGGCGTTTGGTGGGACAGGGCATTCTCAAGACCATCGTGCAGCAGTCCTGTGTATCAGGAACAGCGCGAAAAGCCCAAGCCAACCAAGAGGCTATTGATCTTTCAAGGAAAAGGCTGGTGCTGCCAGACAGGATTGAACTGTCGACCTCTCCATTACCAATGGAGTGCTCTACCACTGAGCTACGGCAGCGAACGCCAGATTTGAAACGCCAGTCTATAGCAGACTTCGGCCGCCAGGATGGAATCGGCCCAAAAGCCCCGAAAGGCGCGCGATCCTTGCCATAATGCTCCCCGTCGCGCAAGCGCGGGCTGGGAAAAAATGCGCCCCGAATCGGGCCGTATTTCAGGAATATCAGGCAGTTGGAACATCAATTCCAAAACTGCAGGCATCTGGCGCCGATGGGAAAGGCTTCGGCGCCGGTTTACGCTTCCGGCCGATGGCGATATCGAGGCCGCAACGAACAGGCGCAATATCCATGAGTCATCCACCGAACGATCACGAGCGTGCCCGTCAGGAGCGTCTGCGTGCGGCCTTGCGTGAGAATATCAAGCGCCGGAAATCCCAGGCGCGGGGCCGCGCCGGACGCGCCATCGTCACCCCGGAGGACGATGCGGTCCTTGAGAAGCAGAAGCTTGCAGCCGATCGCGATCCCGGATCGGATGCGCCCTGAGAGGGCCGAAGTTCCCTTTTACCTTCATCGCTCTGATTTCATTTGACTAAATGTCGATATCACCGTTCCGGCGCACGGTTTCCCTCAGGCCGGAAAAAAGTTAAGACTGCTCCCCTCGCATCAAAGACGGATTTGGCATGGATCGCATTCGCATTGTCGGTGGCAACACGCTCAACGGCACAATCCCGATCTCCGGTGCGAAGAACGCGGCCTTGCCGCTGATGATCGCCGCGTTGCTCACCGAGGAAACCCTGATCCTGGACAATGTCCCGCGCCTTGCCGACGTCGCGCAGTTGCAGCGCATCCTTGGCAATCATGGCGTGGACATCATGGCCGCCGGCAAGCGCTCGGGCGATCATGAATATCAGGGCCAGACCCTGCATATTTCCGCCGCCAGCATCATCGACACCACCGCGCCCTACGAACTCGTCTCCAAGATGCGCGCGAGCTTCTGGGTGATCGCGCCGCTGGTAGCGCGGATGAAGGAAGCGCGGGTGTCGCTGCCCGGCGGCTGCGCCATCGGCACGCGGCCGGTCGATCTGCTGATCATGGCGCTGGAAAAGCTCGGCGCTGAGATCGTCATCGACGGCGGCTATGTCATCGCTCGTGCGCCTGATGGTCTCACCGGCGCCGCCATCGATTTCCCGAAGGTCACCGTCAGCGGCACCCATGTCGCGCTGATGGCGGCGACGTTGGCGAAAGGCACTACGGTCATCACCGGCGCGGCTTGCGAGCCGGAAATCGCCGACGTCGCCGATTGCCTCAATAAAATGGGTGCGCGGATTTCCGGCGCCGGCACCACGCGCATCGTGATTGAGGGTGTCAAGAAACTACACGGCGCACGCCACACCGTACTGCCCGACCGGATCGAGGCCGGCACCTACGCGATGGCGGTGGCGATGACCGGCGGCGAGGTGCAGCTTGCCGGCGCGCGGCCTGAGCTGTTGCAGGCGGCACTGGACGTGCTGGTCGAGGCCGGCGTCACTGTCACCCCCAACAATGAAGGCATTCGCATCGCCCGCAACGGCGCCGGCATCAGTCCGGTGACGGTGACGACCGCGCCGTTCCCGGGCTTCCCGACTGATCTGCAGGCCCAGTTGATGGCGCTCATGACCCGCGCCAAGGGCTCCTCGCACATCACCGAGACGATCTTCGAGAACCGCTTCATGCATGTGCAGGAACTGGCGCGGTTTGGCGCGCGGATCACGCTCGACGGCGAGACCGCGACCATCGAGGGCATTCCCGCTCTGCGCGGGGCGCCGGTGATGGCAACGGATCTGCGCGCGTCGGTGTCGCTGGTGATCGCGGCTCTCGCCGCCGAAGGCGAGACCATGGTCAACCGCATCTACCACCTCGATCGCGGTTTCGAGCGGCTCGAGGAAAAGCTGTCGGCTTGCGGCGCCCAGATCGAACGTATCAGCGGGTAGAGTTGAGCGGTGCGGGTAAAGGCCTCCGACAACTGGAAGGCTGTGATCGGGGATCGGTCCCATGACGATGCGCAAGCTGATAGCCCTTGATGAAGACGATCTCGCGGTGATTTCCGCTCACGTGCAGGACGCGTCGGTTCATGTCGCCGACATCATCTGGCGGCAAGGCGAGAAGCGCCTGGTGATCGGCATGCGGCGGCCGGACTGCGATGAACTGGTGTCGGGCAAGCCATGCAGCCACCGGCTTGTCTCGGCGCTGCGGTTCGACCGGGTGCTGGCCTGCAAGGCGCGTAGCCTCGATCTGGACCAGCGCGATCTCACGCTCGAGCTCCTTGGGCTCGAATTCCATCCGGGGCGGCTGCCGGGCGGCAGTGTTCTTTTGATGTTCGCGGGCGGCGAGGCGCTGCGGCTGGATGTCGAATGCATCGAATGCGAGCTGGCCGACCTCGGCGAAGATACACTCGGCGTGGCGGGCCTTGATACCGGCGATGTGGCCGCCGATTCCGGCTCCTGACAGCGTCCTCTGGGAAGTTAAATCCCTTTTCGGCCGAAGTGGGCTTGACGATGGTCTGGCGCCGCACCATCGAGACGCGGTAGACACATTTCTGATCAGTCCGCCGGAATACACCCATGCCGATTCGTCTCGATAACAGCAGCGCCGATTTCCGCGAGCGATTTCACGCCTTTCTGGCGATGAAGCGCGAGGTCGCGGCCGATATCGATGCGGCCGTGCGCGCCATCGTCGGTGACGTGGCGGCGCGGGGCGATGCGGCGCTGATCGAGGCGACGGCGAAATTCGACCGCCTGTCGCTGGACAGCAGCCGTCTGCGGGTGAGCGAGGCCGAGGTTGATGCTGCGGTTGTCGCCTGCGACCGCGAAACGATCGCCGCGCTGGAACTGGCCCGTGAGCGGATCGAAAGCTTTCACCGCCGCCAGTTGCCCAAGGATGATCGCTTCACCGACGCGCTTGGTGTCGAGCTTGGCTCGCGCTGGACCGCGATCGAGGCGGCCGGTCTTTACGTGCCGGGCGGCTCGGCCGCTTACCCCTCGTCGGTGTTGATGAATGCGGTGCCGGCGCGTGTTGCGGGTGTCGCGCGCGTGGTGATGGTGGTGCCCTCGCCGGACGGCAAGCTCAACCCTCTGGTGCTTGCCGCGGCGAAGCTGGCCGGAGTGAGCGAAATCTATCGGGTCGGCGGCGCGCAGGCCGTCGCGGCGCTGGCTTATGGCACCGAAACCATCAAGCCGGTGGCCAAGATTGTCGGTCCCGGCAACGCCTATGTGGCTGCGGCCAAGCGCATCGTGTTCGGCAAGGTCGGCATCGACATGATCGCCGGCCCGTCCGAAGTGCTGGTACTGGCCGACCGCACCGCCAATGTCGAGTGGATCGCCGCCGATCTCCTGGCGCAGGCCGAGCACGATGCCAACGCGCAGTCGATCCTGATCACCGACGATGCAGCGCTAGCCACCGAGGTCGAGCGTGCGGTGACATCGCAACTCACCACTTTGCCGCGCGCGGAGATCGCCCGCGCGTCGTGGAACGAGTTCGGCGCCATCATTCTGGTGAAGTCGATGGAGGAGGCGCTGCCGCTGGCGGACGCCATTGCCGCCGAACATCTTGAGATCATGACCGCCGATCCCGAACGCCTGGCCGACCGCGTGCGCAATGCTGGCGCGATCTTCATTGGCGGCCATACGCCCGAAGCTATCGGTGACTATGTCGGCGGCTCGAACCACGTGTTGCCGACGGCGCGTTCGGCGCGGTTCTCCTCTGGCCTTGGCGTGCTTGATTTCATGAAACGAACCTCGATCCTGAAATGCGGCCCGGATCAGCTTCGCGCGCTGGGTCCCGCCGCGATTGCTTTGGGCAAGGCCGAAGGGCTCGATGCGCATGCCCGCTCGGTCGCATTGCGTCTGAATTTGCGATGAGCGGACAATCGCCACAAGATGACACCAACAATCGCATCGTCGCGGTGACGCTCGACGAGGAGTCGATTGGCCGTTCCGGGCCTGACATCGAGCACGAACGCGCCATCGCAATCTATGATCTGATCGAGCAGAACCTGTTCGCGCCGGAAGGCGATGCCGGAGGGCCGTTCACGCTTCATATCGGCATCAACGGCAATCGCCTGATGTTCGATATCCGTCGCCAGAACGGCGATCCGGTCGTGGTGCATCTGATGTCGCTGACGCCGTTTCGCAGGATTGTGAAGGATTATTTCATGATCTGCGACAGCTACCATCAGGCTATCCGCACCGCCACGCCGGACAAGATCGAGGCCATCGACATGGGTCGCCGCGGTATTCATGACGAAGGTTCGCGTACCCTGATGGAGAGGCTGGACGGCAAGGTGCGGATCGATTTCGAAACCGCGCGGCGGCTCTTCACCCTTGTCTCGGTCCTGCACTGGAAGGGCTAGCGGTATGAGTCCGAACAGCGAACATCGGCTTTCGGGGCGGACGCTGGCAGTGGTGCGGTGTCCGCGGAAGGGAGCGTAGGCGCATGGCGGACGCTCCGCGCGTTCGCGCGCCGCAGGCCGTCCTTTTCATGTGCGGACGGAACAGTGTGCGCTCGCCGACGGCGGCGGCATTGCTGCGGCAGACCGCGCCGCGGCTCTATGTGAAGTCGGCCGGTGTCTCGCCGGGGGAGGGGATGGACCCGTTCGCGGTCGCTGTGATGGACGAGATCGGTCTTGACATCTCGCAGCACAAGCCGTGGTCGGTCGAGGACCTGATCGACTGGGAAGGGTTCAATTTCGATCTGATCGTGACGCTGGCGCCGGAAGCGCATCACAAGGCGCTGGAAATGACGGCAACGCTCGCCACCGACGTCGAATACTGGCCGACCTCGGATCCCGTCGGTGTCGAGGGCCGCCGCGAATTGCAGCTCGATGCCTACCGCGCGATGCGTGACACGCTGCTACAGCGGGTCCGTGCCCGTTTCGGCGGGCCGTCGGTGGGGAACGAATAGCCGCGCGGAGGGCGCGGCTGGTTGTGATCGCCCGGCGCATCGGATAGTTTCCGGCGCCTTCTTGCTCATTTCGACAGATCAGCCGCATGTCAGCCCGTCCGAAGTTCGTTCTCGCGTCCGGTTCGCCGCGCCGCCTCGCTTTGCTCAATCAGGTCGGGCTGGAGCCCGATGCGTTGCGCCCGGCCGATGTCGACGAGACGCCGAAGCGTGGCGAACTGCCCCGCGTCTGCGCCAACCGTCTTGCCCGGGCCAAGGCCGATGCGGCGCTGAAATCGGTGCAACTCGACGATGAGCTGCGTGGATCGTTCATCCTGGCGGCGGACACGGTTGTTGCCGTCGGCCGCCGCATTCTGCCCAAGGCCGAGCTGGTGGACGAGGCAGCGCAATGTCTGCGGCTGCTCTCGGGACGCAACCACCGCGTCTATACCGCGATCTGTGTCGTGACGCCGAAGGAGACCTTCCGCCAGCGCTTGATCGAAACCCGGGTCCGGTTCAAGCGGCTGACCGAGGAGGATATCCAGGGCTACATTGATTCCGGCGAATGGCGCGGGAAGGCAGGCGGCTATGCGGTGCAGGGCATCGCCGGCTCCTTCGTGGTCAAGCTGGTCGGCTCCTACACCAATGTTGTCGGCCTGCCGCTTTATG
>CAYLLZ010000013.1:0-17115 GCA_964384815.1 uncultured Afipia sp.
GTGTGGCAGGAGCTGGCCGACCTGGAGGCAGCCGATGCGGATTGAGTTCAGGAGCGATACCCGTGGCTACACCCTCGCCCTCGAACGCGACTTGTTCGGCGCCTTTGTACTCGTCCGGCGCTGGTATGGTCTCGGCAACCGGCGGGGCGGCGTGAAGCGCGAAGTGTTCCTCCAGGAGGAGGCGGCCCTGCGCGAACTCAAGCGGATCGAGCGGTTGCGTGTCCGGCATGGCTATCGCCGGCTGGATAGGTAGTGCCCCGTGGTGGCGGCCGACCGTTCGCTATTTGCGAATAGCAGATGGCGAGACGCCGCCCCGCCAGTGCACCGTCAGCGCACCGAATGCGGACGCGCGGGGTCGACCTTCGGGCCGATGTCGCCCGCCAGTGCACCGCCTGTGCCTTCAAAGCGGCATGACGCTGGTGCCGGGCCGTCGAGCGTACCGTCAGTGCATCGTCTGTGCACTCGATGGAGACCGGTGCCTTCACCCCGAGCAACCAGGCACCCTGTCTGATCGTAACGGCGACAACAGCCGGGGCGTGCCTGAAAGCTCGTTCAACGTCATGATTTGCTTGGCGTTCCAGCACGGCGATTCTCCATCGCCCAACTTGTCGGCGAAAAATGGCGTTCTTGATAATGGCCGTTATCATGAATGTCGTCGCACTCCGTGTAGGCCTTGTCGGCCAACTGCTGGGTAGTTCCCTGAGCAGAATTCGGTAAAGAAAAAGACATCGCCGGCTCGGCGGCCCATCTGACTCACCTCTTTGCATATCGTACCCTATCGAGTATGCTACTCTTTCGGGTATGATATTCTTACGCGTATGATTGCCAAAGGCGACACACCGCATCAACGGCTAGCGATGCTCAAGCTCCTTCTCATCTGGGAGGGGCGCTTGAATCGTGGCCGGCTCATGGATCTCTTCGACCTCGGCTCCAACTGGGCTAGCGTCTGGATTCGGGAATTCCGTGAGCAGCATCCAGACTTGCTTGCCTGGGATACCAAGACTCGGAGTTTCCACGCGACGCCAGCGGCATACAAAGCCTGGCGTGCCTCCGATCCCCGACGGCTGGCTGACGCCACATCCCTTGCCCAGTACCTGGCGCTGGTTGGCTTACCGTACGCGGCCACCAGTGTCTCCCCAGGAGAGGGCGGTCTATTGGCTGCGTTCCCGGATCTATCGACGCCTTCACCGCAGCACTTTGCGGTCTTGTCCGAGGCCATTCGTCAGGGTCGTGCCGTTCAGTTGACCTACCGGTCCATGCAGAACCCCGAGCCGCATCAGAGAATCATCGCGCCGCACAACCTGATCCGCGCTGGTCGCCGTTGGCATGTGCGAGCCTATTGCGACGCTCGACAGGACTTCCGGGACTACGCGCTTGGCCGGATTACGGACGTCAAGCTGCTGCCAGTTCCGGCAACCCTAGGGGAGCAGGACGACAAGGCCTGGCTGACTGGCGTCCGTGTGCGGCTTGTCGCGCATCCCGACCTGACGCCCGAGCAGGAATCGCTCATCCGCTTCGAATACTTCGGGAACACCGCCGCTCGCGTGGAAACCTGCCGCGGAGCCCTAGTGAGCTACTTCATCCAGGATGTGCGCGCGGCGACCGACGTCAAGAAGCAGCGCCCCCCGGACTACCAGTTGGCCGTAGCGAACCTTGAGGAGGTGAAGCCTTGGCTGTTCCCCACCTGATGCCGACATCACGGCGTGCTGGCGCGACCGCGGCGACGCTCCTATTCGAGCGGTTGCCCGACCGCCTTTTCGCGCCACTTTCATCGGCCAACCGACACCGGTATTGGGCCTTGCTCTGCCGCCTGCATGAAAAGCGCTTCGGTCCCGACGCTCCCCTGCCACCCAGCCAAGGCTTCTCGGTACGAGAGATCGCGCAGGACATCGAGGACGAATTGCTGACCCAGGATATCTGGGAAACCGAAGAGGGCTATTCACCGGAGACGCCCCTCAACATCCGCGCCATCCAGGTCTTCCACCGCTTTGAAGAGGCGGGCTGGTTCCGTCTGGAGAAGTTCGGCGTCGAGAAGCGCGTCACCATGCGGCCGACCGTCAATCAGTTCCTGACGATGCTCGTGTCCTTTGCTGAAACCGGGCCGATCTTCCTGTCGGGAAAGATCCGCTCCATCGACCTCAACATCCAGCAGGTCGTCGAAGGCAAGGCTGACGGCGACACGCTGAGCGAGACCGCCGAACAGGCGCGCCACCTCCTGGAGCACGTCCGCAATACTGGGACCAACGTCCGCGACATCATGGATGCCTTGAGCGCCGAGACCACCACGGCGGAGTACGTCCGGCGGTTCTTCAGCGACTACATCGAGCAGGTGTTCATCGGTGATTACCGCGAACTGCGCACCAAGGAGCATCCGCTGTCGCGCCGCCAGCAGATCATTCGGGCCGTGGAGGAGCTTTCCTCGACGGAAGCCCATCGGGCGCGGTTGATCAGCTGGTACGAGACCAAGCGCTGTGCCGGCGATCGTCATAAGGCCGAAATCCTCTTCGAGAAGGACGTTCATCGCCTCCTCGAGCTGAATCGGATCGGCGAATACCTCGACCGCCTCGACGACGAAATCCGACGCGCCAACCGACGTGCGCTGGCCTATCTCGACTACCGGTTGCGCTCGCTGCGGCCGGTGGACCATTTGGTCAAGCAAGCCATCGCCACGGCCCTGGCTGGCAATCTCCCCGTGGTAAGCGACCCATTTCCTCCTGGCGACATGATTAGCGGCGACCGCCTTGCTGAGCCGCGGAAGGCGATTGACCGGGCGCCACCCTCAAGCCTGCGACGTCAGCGCCCTTCCGATGCTCAGGTGGCCCGATCCCACATCATGCTTCGTGCCAGGGAAGCCCGGAGCGTCACACCACCCAAGCTCGCGGAGTTTGTTGTCGGCCGTCTCGCCGGCGCTGCCCAGGTGAGAAGCGACAAGCTCGAGCTTTCCACCATTGCGGACGTTCGCGCCTACCAGACGCTGGCAGGGCTTGGCTTAGCTATGAGTTCCGACAGCCGGCGACTGCAGCTCGCGGCCACGGCCATGGCGAAGGGATTCCGCGTCACGCTGGTGGACGACACCGAACCTGAAGGGACGCTCATTGCAGGCCGCCCCTTCACCATTGAACGGCGGAAAGCGCCGGCGGAGAAAGCTTGATGAGCCAATACTGGGAATCCCTGGCGTCCCGGACGGACGGCCAGCACACAAGCGAAGAGCTCGAGATGGCTGCGTACCGGCTTGCCGTCGAGCAGGTGCTCTACTACGCGGACCGCCACAGCCGCACGGCCTACTACATGATCGAGCGCTACGAGCGGGAATTCAGACAGGCCTTGGCACCTCTGGGGATCGACGTCCAGGTGAATCGCCAGCTGCGCTACGCCTATGCGCTGCCTCAGCACGCCAAAGCCGGTGCCGCTTCCATTGCGCAGACTGTCTTTGCGTTGGTCCTGCGCGCGATCTACGACGAGTCGGCCAGTACCGGGCAGCTGACGGATGACGGCGAGGTGGTCTGTGACCTCGTGGAGTTGGCGGAGAAGTATCGCCTGATGTCCGGCAAGGATCTACCCACCAAGGGGAAGCTGGATTCCTTGATGGAGACCATGAAGCGCTGGGGCATTGCCCGGAAATCGGAAGACCAGAGCCTTGATGACAGCGACGGCATGGTGGGGCAACCCTACGCGGTAATCATACGACCGGCGATTGCCGACATGCTGGGCGAGGCCGCGCTGGCGCGCCTGGTTCAATTCCGGACCGTCGCCTCGGTGGACACCAGCGAACCGGAAGCCGCTGCGCCGGTCGCGGAGGAAGGAGTGGGCCAGGAATGAAGTACCTCGAACAAATCAGGGTGGTGCAGTTCTTCCTCTTCGAGCAGCAAGATGTGCCGCTGGCAGAAATCACTGGCATCTTCGGCCCGAATGGCAGCGGCAAGAGCTCGCTGCTCGATGCGGTGCAGATCGCCATGCTTGGCGCCAACAGCCGCCTAGTCGCACTCAATGCGCAGGCCGACGAGCAGGCGACGACCCGCTCGCTGCGCGCCTACTGCCTGGGGCAGTACGGCGAAAGCCCTGAGCACCGCGCCCGCGACAACGCGACAACCTACATTACGCTGGTCTGGCGAGACACCGAGGCAGGCGCTCCGCTGTCGATGGGGGTATGCCTGTATGCCTCCGCCGACCGTGATGGCCACGAAGTGCTGGGGCGCTACATCCTGCCCGACGTTGAGCTGTCGATGGGCGATCACCTCGAGGTCGTCGATGGCGAGGAGCGTCCGCGGGCCTGGGCGACCTTCCGCCACCAGCTGATTGAGCGCTCCAAGGTCTCCGGTCAGGATCCGCTCTATGCGGATTCCGACCGGTACATCCGGGCGGCCCTGCTGGCTCTGCGGGGCGCAGGAAGCGCTCCGGTGCCGGAGGCCTTCACGCGCGCCTTCCGCTTCGCCCTGCGCATGCGGTTCGACAAGACGGTCGATCAGATCGTGCGCAATGACGTGCTCGAAGCTCGGCCGACGAACATCAAGAAGTTCAAGGAGGTGACCGAGTCTTTCCGGCGCCTGGCGGAAATGGTCGCCCAGGTGGAAGCGAAGATCGCAGACGCTGAGCGGGTCAGTCTCGAATACGACAAGGCCGCGGACGAGTCCCGGCGCGCCGTCACATGGAACGCGCTCTCGAAGATGGCCGCTGCTCAGGTCGCCAGCGAAGCCCTGGAGCAAGCCCGCATTGCGACGGAAAGCGCCGAAGAAGCCGTGCAGGCCTGCGAGGACAAGAAAACCAAGCTGGAGGGCGAAGCCGGCGAAGCCAAGACGGCAGCGGAGCGAGCGCGCAAGCAGCGTGAGGAGCATTCGGCCCACAAGGACTACGGCGCGCTGCAAACTGCGATCCAGACGGCGGAAGGCCGAGCGCAGGCGAAGCGCACTGACGTCGCCAACAGCATCCAGTTGGTACGGAGGGCGCTGAACGACGCTGCAGGCTCAGAGCTCCTGAAGGCGCAGACATCCGGACTCCAGGTTGCGGTCGGCGCACTGGATCATCTGAAGAGTCAGGTGACCGCCGGAGCAGTCACTCGGGAGGACGCGGTGGCTGCTTTGCGCCCGGCCCTCAAGACGGCGCAGGCCGCATTCAACGAGCTGTTCAGCCAAGGCGGGACGCTCAAACGTAGTCTCGACGACGCACGTGAAGCGGAACGGCAGGCCCAGGAGAACCTTAAGCGCGTTCGGGCAGGCCGGCCTCCGCTGTCGCCAGAGGTCCAGCGCCTGCTCACTGAATTGGGCGATCACGGCGTCCAGGCAACGCCGGTGTGCGACCTGGTGCGCATCGTCGATCCGGAATGGCAGCCGGTCATCGAAGCGTTCCTGAAGCGCAACATGGAAGCACTGCTGGTTTCTGCCGACCAGGAGACGGATGCCTTCCGCATCTACCGCCGCCTTACGGGGGCGCAGGCCGTCTATGGTGCCAAGATCGCCATGGAGAGCCGCCAAGCCATCGGAAAGCGGTTCGAGCAGGGCTCGGTGGCCGAACTAATCGACGGTGACCATCCGGCGGCCGTAGCTTACCTGCAGCGCCAGTTCGGTGATTTGCGCTGCGCGTCGACCGACAGCGAGGCGCTGGCCGGGCAGCGCACTCTCACCAAGGACGGGATGCTGGTTTCCGGCGGCGAGATCGAGCGCTTGCGCCCTGTGCCGCCCGCTCAGTTCCGGATTGGCGCGGGTAGCACCAACCACCGTAGCGCTGTTCAGGCCGAGTTGGAGCGCGCGCAGAAGAAGATTCGGGAGCTGGAAGGCCAGGAGCGAGTATTGAACGGTCTGGTCGCCGCGCTGCAGCAAGTGGCTCACGAAGACTCGGTCTTGAAGTACGTGGGTGAAGCATGGAGCGCGATGGATGAAGCCCAGCATGAAGCGGCCAGTAAGACCGAGCAGTTGAAGGGGGCGGCAGACGAGGACTACGTGCGTCTGGGTGAGGAAGAGACGGCAGCATTGCAGCGTGCCAGCGTGGCCGAGGCTCGCCTTAGGGAAGTATCTGAGGAGATTGGGGGCGCAAAGGCTAAGCGAGCTCAGTGCGAGACTCGGGAAGCGGCTGCGAAGATCGCGGTCGAGGCTGCGTACGCCGCGGCCACCGAGGCAAGGCAGCATCCCGAGGTTGATCGGGATTTCGAGGCCCGCCAGTGGGATGCGCTCATCGACAAGTACGACAGCGCGTACCCGGCGATGGTGCAGCATGCAGATGAGCAGCACGGAGCCTGCCGTCGGCGGATGGCTGCGGCCATCAACGCGGGCACCAAAGAGTTGGGCATCTTCCTGCAGAAATACCGGGAGCACGCACCCCAGGACATTGCCACCGACTGGCTGAAGGCCCGTGAATGGCTGAAGGACCTATTGAAGCAGCTGAATGACACTCAGCTTGCGCCCTTCAAGGAAGAGATGGATGCGGCCTACCGCACCTCGCAGGAGACCTTCCGCAACGACGTGGCGATTGCGCTCAACAACAACCTCGAGTGGTTGAGCGAGACCATGGATCGGCTGAATGCCGTCCTGCGCGAGTGCCCGACCTTCTCGAATGGCGAGCGCTACCGGTTCCGACGCGTGACTCGGCCTCAGCTGGAGTCCCTGCTCAAGTTCGTGAAGAACGTCGCGGCCCATGGCCCGGCTGAAGACCTGCTCGGCGGTCCGGGCGAGCTGCCCGAGGAGTTCCGCGCATTGCTCGAGGACAAGATCGCGCCCGGTGCCACTGGCGTTCGCAGCCCCCTCGATGACTACCGCGAGTTCTTCGAGTTCGACATTGAGATCTTGCGCGAGGATCCGCTGACCAAGGCGCCGAAGGTCGTCGGCCACCTCAGCAAGCGGCTCGGTCCGGGTTCCGGCGGTGAGCACCGCGCACCACTCTACGTCATCGCCGGCGCAGCGCTGGCATCCGCCTACCGTCTCGACCGTGGTCACAAGGACGGCTTGCGGCTCATGCTGCTCGACGAGGCCTTCAACAAGATGGACCCGACGAACATCATTGCCACGATGCGCTACCTGGAGGAGTTGGGGCTGCAGGTGTTCATGGCCAGCCCCGGCGAGAACCTTGGCATCCTGACGGCGTTCCTGCATCGCTACTACGACATCCTGCGCGACGTCGACAACAACGCCATCATGATTGAAGGCCGAGAGGTGCTTTCCGAGACGCGAGCGCTGTTCCGCGAAGATCTGCCCGAGTTCAACCCCGGGCTGGTCGAGCAGGAACTCGCGGCGATGCGCCGTGGTACGGCACCCGTCCAGGTGGTCGTGGAGGGGACCTGAAGCGATGGATGCGCGCGCACGCCAGCTGCTCGAGAAGCTGCTCCGTGACGGCGACAAGGCCGATGCGGGCGTCCGCTCGCGGGCTGCGGCACTCACGCAGACGAACCTCGCGGCCTACCGTAGTGAAAGGCTGCTGCAGGCCAAGGAGTCTTTCGAGACCACCATGCAGGCCGCGCGAGCCCAGGGCGCTGTCAGCCTGACCTGGGACGATCCGCAGGAGGGGAACGGTTTTATCAAGCGTGTCGATCTCGTCGATCCGAGAGCCTTGGCTGGGTTTCTGGGGCATACACCGCTGGCCGATGTCCTGGCCGGCGCCGCAGCGCATTTTGCGCCGCACCTGGAGCGCTTCCCTGTGCTCGACGATGTCCTCCAGCGCTGGGCCCAATTGCGCACCGTTCGGACATTGACGCCAGCCTCGGTTCCAGACTGGCTGGATGCGGTGAAGATCATCAACTCAGCTCGTGAGATGACCCCTGACGCTATCTCGGTCCCGATCCGGGAGGCAAGTTACCGCATCTTCAAGGACAGCAAACGCATAGAGAAGTTAGTTGGTCCAGTGGATGTACTCCTGTGCGGCAGCGTTGAAGCCGTGCCCCGTGAGGCCACGACTGTATGGGATGAACTGGGCCTGTTCCGCGAGCAGCATCCCGTGCTGCTCGCCGGTAATGTGATCGTCCGGCGGGAACGAGTGACGGCCTATCTGGACACACCTTATAGCGGACTGCCAGCCACCACCGTGCTTGGATTGGGCAGCGTTCCGCATCAGGTAATGACCATCGAGAATTTGACGACCTTTCACAGCGAAGCTAGACGCAGATGCGTCGAGGACGTGCTGCTCCTTTATACCGCAGGAATGCCGTCACCAGCCTTGCGGACGATGTATGGTCGAATCCTACGGGATGTACCCGAAGGAACACCTATCTGCCACTGGGGCGATGTTGACGAGGGGGGATTCCGGATTGCCGCGACGCTGGCGCGGGAGGCGTGCGCGGCCGGCCACACCTTGCACCCCTGGAAGATGCATCCCGACGACGTTCCCTCCGATGTGCGGCGCAACGCCACGCCGTATGTTCTAGGACGCATTCAGCACTTCGCAGCTATGGCGGGATGGTCAGAACTCGGTGAAGCTGTTGTCGAGGCGGGCTTTACGGTGGAACAGGAAGGGCTGGCGTAATCGCCTGCAGCTCTTCAACGGCGAGGGACACTCGCCAGGGGTTGCGGGACGGTGCAAGCCACCCCTGACTTGGGATTCGTTGTTGCTCCTGATGCTCGGCTTGGTACCTCATCGCCACTCTTAGCTACAGCTGCTTTTCAAAGCACCGTCGCGATCCGAAGGCGCTTTGAAAAGCCCCCGCGCCTTCCGGCGCAGGGGGATTGAAAAACATCAGACAACTTCCGGGACTTCCGGCTCTCCGACCGCCGCCATCTCGCTCTTCGTGAGATCAAGTGCAGCTTCGATCTCCCGCTGGCGCTGCTGGAGCCAGGTCAGCCGCTCGGCCTTGTCGAAAGGCTTCGCAACCTCGACCAGAATGTCGGCCATGCGCTTCTCCGTCCGGGCCAGATGCTCGCGTTCTTCTTCGAGCATCAACTCCATCCGATGCAGCACATTTTCGAGCACCTTGACGAAGCCGATCGGCGATTCCGCCCGGCCAGCCTCATAGTCAATGCTCCCCTGGACCACCAGCGCCTTGCCAAACTCCCTGACCGCAGCCGCTTTCACGGCCACACGGAATCCGGCAATCTGACCGATGACACGCTCGCTACCGTGGCGTACCCCATGCACAGCATACAGGAGCGCGTTTCCGGCTTCGACGCGATCCGAATATCGCTTCCCCTCGACTTCCATGAGGAAGCGGTTTCCGGACACGTCGCGACGAACCGCGATATCGGCGTCGATGGCGGCGATGCGCCCTTTGATCCGCTCAATGCGGGCGGGCAGACTGGCCAACTCCTGCTTGTTGCGCCATTGCTGCTGATCCCATTGGGATTTGAGCAGCGATAGCTTGGCAAGCTCGGTGTCGACGCCGGCCTTTTCCAGCACCAACGGATTGCCCGACGCCAAGGCTTTCACCTCGGCATAGGACAGGGCGGCGAGTTCCACATCCTCGGCGCTGCGCATTCCGGTGTCTCCTTGCATGAGCTGGGCGATGAACCGCGCCTTGGTCTCGAGGGTCTGCCAGATATACGCATCGAACGAGCCTTCGGTGACATAGCGGTAGATCCACACCTGCTCGTTCAGGTTGCCCTGCCGGACGATGCGGCCCTCCCGCTGCTCCACGTCCGCCGGACGCCACGGGGCATCCAGGTGGTGAAGCGCCACCAGCCGAGTCTGCACGTTCGTGCCGACCCCCATCTTGCCGGTGCTGCCCAGCAGGACGCGGATACGCCCGTCGCGCACGGCCTTGAAAAGCTCCTCCTTGGCGGAATCGCTCTCGTAGTCGTGGATGAAAGCTATCTCCGTGCCCAGCACGCCCATCTCGACCAGCTTGTGGCGCAGGTCCTGATAGACGCTGAACCGGCCGTCCGACTGGGGCGTAGACAGATCACAGAACACGATCTGGGTGCCTTTGTAGCCGGCCGACTGTTGCCACACCCCATGCACCTTGTGGGCGCAGAGGTTGACCTTGCTTCCTTCGTAGTCGCAGCCCAGAGGATCGACCAGCCGCATGTCCAACGCGGCCTTGCGGCCATCGTTGGTCACCGCCAGCATGTTGTCCTCGGATGGCGTGACCTTGCCGTTCCTGATGTCCTCCGCCCGTTCCATGAGGGTCTGGACGTAGGCTTTCAGTTCCGGCGTCGGCTTTGCCGTCACCGTCTCCTTGTGGGCTTTCGGCACTGGGAGATCCAGCATTCCCGCCGTGCGAATGTCCGCGACCTCGCCGAACATGGACATCAGTTCGGGGAGGTTCACGAACCGCGCAAAGCGGGTCTGCATTCGGTAGCCACGACCGTCCGGCGCCAGTTCCAGCGCCGTCACCGACTCGCCGAAGTTGCCCGCCCAGGTGTCGAACATCCCCACCTGGAAAGCATCGAGCGTCTTCGGCTGCAGGTACCGCTGCATGACCCACATTTCGGCCATGCTGTTGGATACCGGCGTGCCCGTGGCGAAAACCACCCCTGCCCTGCCCCGGTGCCGTTCCATGATGTAGCGCGTCTTGACGAACATGTCGAATGCCCGTTCCGAATTGCTGTTGGGCAATCCGGCGACCCGCGTCATCTTAGTGAAGCGCCAGAGGTTCTTGAACAGGTGCGCCTCGTCGATGAACAGCCAGTCGATCCCAAGGTCCTCGAAGGTCAGAAGGTCATCCTTCTTCGCTTTTCCGGACAGCTTGGCCAGCTTGGCTTCCCATGCCTTCTTCGCACGGGCAAGCTCCTTGACGATGCGGTTGCCGCGATCCTGCTTCTCGGCGCGAATCGCATCCTCGATGAGGTCGATTTCGTTCTGGACATACTCCTCCATGAACTCGTCGCTCATCTTCAAGCGCTCAAACGACGCGTGCGTGATGAGCACCCCATCCCAGTCGCCGGTGGCGATCCGAGACATGAGCGCCCTGCGCCTGTCGCCCTGGAGATCCTCCTTGCCGGCCATCAGGATGTTGGCACCCGGATAGGCCCGCAGGAATTCGGCGGCGAACTGCTCCAGCATGTGGTTCGGGACCACATACATGGGCTTGCCCGCCTTGCCGAGCCGGCGAAGCTCCATTCCGGCACAGATCATGGTCAGAGTCTTTCCGGCCCCCACCACATGGGCAAGCAGCGTGTTCCTGCCGCTTGCGGCGATGCGCCAGATGGCGTCACGCTGGTGCTCGTGCAACCGATACACCTGGGAGAACCCAGGCAACACCAAGTGCCGGCCGTCATAACGACGGGGCACGGTGCAGTTCATGGTGTCGTTGTAGAGACGAACCAATCGCTGCGCCATCGCCTCGTCGGCCCAC
The DNA here is from genome assembly GCA_964384815.1 of uncultured Afipia sp. Lineage (GTDB taxonomy): Bacteria > Pseudomonadota > Alphaproteobacteria > Rhizobiales > Xanthobacteraceae > Afipia. Next base: position 11,207 of record CAYLLZ010000013.1, read on the forward strand.
AGCCACTCGACGAACTTCTCCTTGAGTTGCTGCTGCTTCTCCCGCGCGGCGATGGTCTCCACCTGATTGACCACACGCTTGTCAGAATCATCCGGGCTCGGGTCGTAGACCGTCGGCACCGTCTGATTCAATGCCTGCTCGAAGAGCGCGACCGCGTTCGCCCGCTGGGTGCCATAGGTCTGCGTTGCTGCAACAGACGATCGGATCCGCCAGTCGGGTTCCACATGCCACGCGCCCGCCGTCGCACTGAACGACACCTGGTTTTCACCGCACTCCAGGATTTCGTTCAGGAACGCCTCGTAGTCGCTCGTCGGAATCCAGGTGGATCCGATGCGCGCGCCGATCTCATGGGGCGCCAGGTCGGCCGGGATGACCGCTTCCAGCGCCTTCACGTTGCCGGCAAACCGCTCGCCCGCCACCCTGGCAGCCGTCAGCTTGTGGCGGACGTTGCCGGATAGATAGGCGTCGGCCGTCTCCCACCTTCCCGTTTCCGGGTCGAGGAACACAGCTCCCAGGTCTTCGAGGTCCTGCATGGCATCGTTGCCCGATTTCCCGAGCAACTCGCCGATCCTGCTCTCCTCGATCCTGCCCTTTTCGACGATCGTGGCAATCAGCGCTTCTTGCGGCGACTCGCACCGCTCGACGCGCATGAACACCCCGACCGTTCGCCGACTGAAGATATCGGCCTTCTCGGCGGTCTGAGTTTCCTCGTCCCACCGTTCCAGCGACATCAGCAGTGGCAAATCAGGATCGCCCCTGAAGGCTTGCCGGTTCGCCTTGGCATGGATGAACCCGTGCCGGGCCAGGAAGGCGTCATAGGCGACGTTGAGTGCCACCCGATAGGTGCCCAGCAGGGCGTCGTCCTCGGTGTCGGCCTGGGCCTTGATGAGTTTGCGCGCGGCATCACGGATTTCGACCATGCCGGCGATGCGCTCCAGCGTCTTCTGCGGCGCCTTGTAGAGCACCGCTTCCGAGCCGCTGATCTCGTACACCTTGCCGTCGATCACCCGGAAGCCCGGGCGGTGCTGCTCGGTGAGCGAGAGCTTCACGACGTGGCCGCGTTCGGCATCTTCCTCGCGAGAGGTGTAGATGCTCTCCGGCAGCCAGGCGGTCCGCTCGCGCAGCGCCTCGGGCAGATCGCCGTCGAACACGCAGCCCGTGGACTTGCCGTAGCCGTTGTCGCACAGCCGCAGCTTGCCGATCACCCACTGGGGGTTCTCCGCAAAGTGTTGGTTTGCGAACAAGGTATGTCCACCCCACGAGTACGGTTGCCCGTAGATCGGGGAGGACGAAGGGATCGCCACCGATTCCATCCACCGGCGCCCGGCTGTCTTGCCGGCCAGGGGCTTCTGGAGGATCACGATGTCGGTCGTGACTTCAGTGTTGGCGATCTTCTTGAAGGCCGTGTTCGGCAGCCGAATTGCGGCCACCAGATCGGCTTTCGCGCCCAGGTACCGGCGCACGCGATCGTCGTGCTTGTCCAGTGTCCCGGAGGACATGATGAACGCCACGAGCCCGCCCGGGCGCACCAGATCCAGGGTCTTCGCGAAGAAGTAATCGTGGATCAGGAAGCTCTGGTAGGGCACGTTGCGCAGCTCGGCCACCTGGTAGTTGCCGAACGGCACGTTGCCGATCGCGAGATCGAAGTACTCGGCGGGCAGCCGGGTGCTCTCGAATCCGGCCTGCATGACCTCGACACCGAAGGCGCCGTAAAGCGCCCTCAGTACGCAGGCCGACAGATCGTCGAGCTCGATCGCCGTGACGCGCGAGTTCCTGGCGACCTCCTCCGGCATGGCGCCCAGGAAGTACCCGACACCCGTAGCCGGTTCCAGGATGCGACCGCCCTTGAAGCCGAGCCGCCGCACCATCGCCCACATGGCCTCGATGACTTCCAGCGAGGTGTAATGGGCGTTCGGCGTGCTGGCTTCGGCGGATTTGTGCTCGGCCGCGGTCAGCAGCCCTTTGAGACGCTCGGCACGAGCACCCCAGGACCGATCCCTCTGGTCCAGGTTGAACGCTTGCGGCAGACCACCCCAGCCGGTGTATCGATTGAGAACGGCGCGCTCGTCGGCAGTCGGATGCAGGTGCTCGGCCTCCAACCTGCGCAGGAGCTCGATCGCGGTAAGGTTCGCCTCGAACTTCGTCACGTCACCGGCAAGGCCGGCGAAAACGGACCCATCAAGATGCGGCCATACGCTCTTGGCGGCGGTCGCTGCCCTCCCTTCGGGAAAGAGGATGACCTCCGCTTCCCGCCGCTCGCCGGCGACCCCGAGAACTTCGATCGGGTCTTCGTCGGGCGCGAAGCCGGGCAGCCACATGACTGCCTCGGCGAGTGCTTTGAGTTTCATGTTGTCTCCGGAAACAAAAAGCCCCCGGAGACACTTCGCCCCTCGCGGGATGAAGGCATCCCGCAGGGGCTGTTGGTGAAGGTCATCGCGGCGTCCCGCGATGACCGGCTCATGCTGCTTGTTTCGAGTCGCCAGCTACGACCGTTCGTCCTATCGGTTACCCGATCGGAAGAATTCGGCTTTCCGCAGCCGACGCATGGAATCGGCTCGGGAAAGCCCCGCGCGAACGCGGGGTGGTAAGACTGCTACCGGGACTCAACGCCACGACGGCAGAACGCCGACGATGGAGTTGGGACGACGGTTCTTGATGGCCTTGGCCGCTTGCTCTATGGTTTCGAACTCGGCGCGGCGACAGGCTGCGCGCGGATCGCAAGCCAGCGGCGCAGCGCAGCCTGTTCGTCGCACGACAGGTATGGTTCCATCAGCTTCAACCCCGCCTCGATGTCGCGCCTCGCGATGTAAGCCTTGATCGCCTCCTCGCTCGGCCCGAATTCGATGACGGTCTTGGCCTCGTCAATGTCGCCGGTGTCGTGGTCATAGAGCCAAATTTCGCCAGGTTCCGACACGACTTGCCCCAGGTTGCTGGCCACCTCGCGGACAAGATCGGCGTAGCCGTATCCGACCTCGCCATACGTCGATACCGCCAGCTCACCCGTTTGAATGTCGTAGAAGAACTCGTCCTCCCCCATCACGGTTTCGCCTTTGGTGAAAGCATCGACTCCGTCGTAGCCGGTGTATTCCATCAGGGTCTTGAAGGCGTCTGCCACCTGCTGGACCGTAATGCCGGCAGCAACCTTGGCCTTCAGGTGCATCGTGTGGTCATACCCCATGGCGCACCTCGCCAATCGCGACATAATCGACTGTCCCGACTTGGGCCAAGGCTTCGAGGAAGGCGAGATCCTTCTCTTCGCGCGTAGCTCCCTTCCGGCACTCAAACTCGACATCGACGGATTCCGCACCCGGGATCGTGAATGTTCCTCGATGTGCCTCCATCGCGAGTGGATCTATCAGCTTGGCTTGGGCCGCGGCTTGGACAACTCCGGACAGGTCTTTCGACCAGCCTTTGAGCCATGATTCGAGCGCTTGTCCAGCATCGAACGGGATCGGTTCGAGAGGATGGTCCTGGATCAGGTAGTTCCCGGACTCATCCTTGGCCGAAACGATTCGCAGGGATGATGTCGACTCCCAATCCTCATCGAAGACCGGAAAATCCCCGTCGATCTGCCGCCGGATAGCAGCGACGATTGCTATTTCGGAAGCGCCTTCCGGCGCCTCCATCTCGATCTCGGCATATGCCGACAAGTCCTGACCGAGTGTGACATTCAGCTTCATGAGAGTCTCCTTAAGGTAGAAGCCGGAGACGCCACGCCCCGTCGCCGGGGAAATGCGCCCCGGCGGGGTTGATAGCGACATCCAATGGATGCCTGAAATACGATTCGTGGGATTACCTGGCGGGAACATCGCCCCCCGAACCGGGACATTGGTCCCAATTCGGGAAATCCGCCGTGCGCCGGGCTAGTACTTGGAAAGGGCCATGGTCGCAGTCGGCTTGGCGATGCCGATTGACTTCAGATACATCAGCAGTCCGTCGGTATCGCGTCCGTGCCGCATAAACCCGTCTTCGACCAGCCACAGACCATCCTCGCTCGGCCATCCGGTCTCCTCGTCCTCGTTCGAGAACTGGAAGACGGTCTTGCCGTTCTGATTCTCGACATGCGCCTTGAACCAGCCCCGCTCGTCGAGGTCGATGACCAGAGCCAGTTCCTGCCGGATGGGTTTGAAGGCTCTCATCACAGCAATCCCCGTGCGGCAAACGACATGGCCTGGTTGCCCGCCGCGATGAAGTGATCCAGCACCCTGACGTCCACCAGCGCAAGCGCGGACTTGAGGGCGGTGGTCAACGACTCGTCGGCACGCGAGGGCTCGGGCATTCCCGATGGGTGGTTATGGGCGAAGATCACCGCCGCCGCGTTACGGGCAAGCGCCTTCTTCACGACCTCCCTGGGATAGACGCTGGTCTGCGTGAGCGTGCCGTGGAATAGCTCCTCGGCCACGATCAAGCGGTTTTGCGCGTCCAGCCAAAAGCTCCAGAACACTTCATGTTCCAGATGCCCGATCTTCGAGCACAGGTAAGACTTGACGGTTTCCGGGGACGAGAAGCAAAGATCTTCGGTCTCCATGCGTTCCCGGATGCAGCGAGTAAAAAGCTCCTTCGCAGCTGCCAGTGACGGATGGACTGCGTAAGTTGCAGGTTCTTCGCAAAACTGCAATTGCCTCGGCCTCGTGAACCCGAAAAGTTCGGCGAGCGGCCTGGCCGACAGCGCCTTGGCCGATGTGCTGCCAACAAGCATGGCCAGCAGGTCGGCATTGGACAGATCATTCATGGTGCCTCCTCAAAAAAAAGGGGCACCACACCCCGGCCGGAGCATGATGCCCCGGTGGGGAAAATGTATGCGACCAGGGTCTCCCTGATCGCCTCGAATGCTGTTTGTTTCGGAAGGCCAGCTACCTTCATGTCCTCATGGCATAGCCGATGGGAACAATACGGTTTTCCAAAGCACGCTGTTCAATGCGCTTTGGGAAACCCCTCCCGCCTTGCGACGGGAGGCATTTCTTTCAGTTGCAGCGGATTCGAACGGTCTCGCCCCATGGGGCGGGCAACACCCCAGAGGTATCCCCCCACAGCACCGGATAATCCGGTGCCGACTCGGGGAAATACCCTGCCATGTCGGTCAGATAGACAAGGCATGACGGGTTCAGCCCTTCATTGGCGACCCACTCGAAGACCGGGCGGAAATCCGTGCCACCGTACCCCTTGGGGTTGATAGCGATCGGCTCGCCACGCTCGAAAACGTCCACCCCGTGGATCTCCGCGTCGCAGTAGACAACGTGCACCTGCTCGGGCTGCACTTCGTCCGCAATGGCGTTGATCTCCTTGGCGAACTGGTTGACCGTCAGGTCGTCGATACTGCCGGACGTGTCCACCGCGATCACCATGGGTGGCATGCTCTCCGCGCGAAGGGCCGGCATGTACAGACCTGCGTACAGGTACCGGCTGTTCGGCTGCCGCCATGAGTAGTCATGGCTTGCGCTCGTCTGGACGAATCGGCGCAGGATGGAGCGCCAATCTCGTGGGGGATTCTTGATTTCCTCGACGAGGCGCTGCATCCCTGCCGGCAAAGTGCCCATAGCTTCGGCCTGTTTGGCGGCATTGAGGACCGACGCTGACCAGTCCGCCTGAATCTCCGGGGTCTGATCAGCTTCGCAGTCGGTGACTTCGCCACACTCCGATCCGTCGGGTCGTGGCGCCTCGCCACCACCATCTTGATCGTCCTGGGTATCGTCACCCGAATCGTTCCCTTGGGCGGATTGACCACCCTGCTGGCCGCCTCCGCCCTCCGATGAGTCCCCTTCTTCCGGTTGCTGATCCAGTGCCTGCCGTACCAGCCTTTCGTAGATCTCTTCCGCGCTCATCCCCTTGTAGGCCGAACCATCCTGCGCACCCGCGGGCAGCACCAAGCCCGCATCCGTCACGATCGGATTGATCGCGAGGTCGCACGC
>CAYLLZ010000014.1:0-13208 GCA_964384815.1 uncultured Afipia sp.
GGCTCGCCGGCGCAGATGCGCCAGCTTGCCGGCATGCGCGGCCTGATGGCGAAGCCCTCGGGCGAGATCATCGAGACGCCGATCATCTCCAACTTCAAGGAAGGCCTGTCGGTTCTCGAGTACTTCAACTCGACCCACGGCGCCCGCAAGGGTCTGGCGGACACCGCGCTCAAGACCGCGAACTCGGGTTATCTGACCCGCCGTCTCGTGGACGTGGCGCAGGACTGCATCATCACCGCGGACGATTGCGGCACCAAGCTCGGCATCAAGATGCGCGCGATCGTCGACGCGGGCACCGTGGTGGCCTCGCTCGGCTCGCGCATTCTCGGCCGCACCGCCGGCGAGGACATCAAGGATTCGTCCGGCCGGGTGATCGCCAAGCGCGGCACGCTGATGGAAGAGTCGCATGTCGATGCCATCCAGCAGGCCGGCATCCAGGAGGTGAAGATCCGCTCGGCGCTGACCTGCGAACTGGTCAACGGCATCTGCGGCAAGTGCTACGGGCGTGACCTCGCCCGCGGCACGCCGGTCAACCACGGCGAGGCGGTGGGCGTCATCGCCGCGCAGTCGATCGGCGAGCCGGGCACCCAGCTCACCATGCGCACCTTCCACATCGGCGGCGCGGCGCAGATCAACGAGCAGTCGTTCGTTGAATCGAACTTCGACGGCAAGATCGTGATCCGCAACCGCGCGATCGCGACCAACGGCGAAGGCGCCAACGTGGCGATGGTCCGCAACATGGTGGTCGCGGTGGTCGATGCCGACGGCACCGAGCGCGCGACCCATCGCATCCAGTACGGCGCGCGCATGCGCGTCGACGAGGGCGATGTCATCAAGCGCGGCCAGCGCATCGCAGAGTGGGACCCCTATACCCGTCCCATTCTCACCGAGGTCGAGGGCACCATCGGGTTCGAGGACCTGGTCGAAGGCCAGTCGATCTCCGAGACGCTCGACGAATCGACCGGTATCGCCAAGCGCGTGGTCATCGACTGGCGCACGAGCGGCCGCGGCGCCGATCTGCGTCCGGCCATCGTGATCAAGGGCAAGGACGGCAAGGTGCTGAAGCTGCCGCGCGGCGGCGACGCCCGCTATATGCTCTCGGTCGATGCCATTCTGTCGGTGGACGTCGGCGCGACCGTCAAGCCGGGCGACATCCTCGCCCGTATCTCGACGGAGAGCGCCAAGACCCGCGACATCACCGGCGGTCTGCCGCGCGTGGCCGAACTGTTCGAAGCCCGCAAGCCGAAGGATGCCGCGATCATCGCGGAGATCGCCGGCACCATCCGCTTCGGACGCGACTACAAGAACAAGCGCCGCATCTCGATCGAGCCGGTGGACAAGACCGAGGAGACCCGCGAGTACCTGATCCCGAAGGGCAAGCACATCCACCTGCAGGACGGCGACATCGTCGAAAAGGGCGATTTCATCGTCGAGGGCAATCCGGCGCCGCACGACATCCTGGCGATTAAGGGCATCGAGGAACTCGCGGCCTATCTGGTCAACGAGATCCAGGAAGTCTACCGGCTCCAGGGCGTGCTCATCAACGACAAGCACATCGAGGTGATTGTCCGTCAGATGCTGCAGAAGGTGGAGATCACCGACCAGGGCGAGACCGACATGATCGCGGGCGAGCAGATCGACAAGATCGAGTTCGATGCGATCAACGCCAAGGCCAAGGAAGAAGGCAAGAAGCCTGCAAGCGGAAACCCGGTGCTGCTCGGCATCACCAAGGCCTCGCTGCAGACCCGCTCGTTCTTCTCGGCGGCCTCGTTCCAGGAGACCACCCGCGTGCTCACCGAAGCCGCCGTCAACGGCAAGGTGGACCCGCTCGAGGGCCTCAAGGAGAACGTCATTGTCGGCCGTCTCATTCCGGCCGGCACCGGCGCCTCGATGGCCCGGATCCGCGAGGTCGCCATGAAGCGCGACAAGCTGATCCTCGACGAGCGCGAGAAGCAGGCGGCGATCGCCACGCCTCCGGCCGCCCCGGAAGCGGAACCGCTGGCCCTGCCGCCCGCCGAATAAGCGGGCTACGACCAAGGATTGAGAAAAAGGCCGGCTCCCGCCGGCCTTTTTTGATGTCGGTTATGGTATTTGACGTCGGCCTGCGGTTTGTTCATCTTCCCTTCAGGGGAAAAAAGCTTTCCTTTCAGGTGACTTAGGCGCGGCGCGGCCACGCCGGCAGCCAATTACGGGGCAAACTCCGAACATGATCGATCTTGCCATCATCGGCGGCGGGCCGGGAGGCCTGATGAGTGCCTGGTACCTCAGGAAGAAGCTGGGGCCGCTATGCCGCGTGAAGATTTACGAGGCCTCCGACCGGCTCGGCGGCAAGATCGTGAGCCGCACCTTCGACACCGCGCCGGCCATGTACGAGGCCGGGGTCGCCGAGATCTACGATTACTCGATGACCGGCCCCGATCCGCTGCGCGAACTGATCCAGCATTTCGGCCTGCAGACCATCCCGATGGACGCGGCCCAGGTGCAGCTCGACGGCGAACTGCTCGACGACGTGCCGGGCATGCGCCGCAAATACGGTGCCGAGACCGCCAAGGCCATCGAGGACTTCCGCAAGCTCTGCAGCACGATGGTCTCGCCGACCGAATATTACGAAGGCGTCGGCGCGCACGACAACGACCATCCCTGGGCCTTCGTCAGCGCCGAGGAAGTGCTCGACCGCGAGGTGAGGGACCCGGTCGCCAAGCGGTTTTTCAAGGTGATGGCGCGTTCCGACATCGCGACGGAAAGCCACAACACCAACGGCCTCAACGCGCTCAAGAACTACGTGATGGATCTGGACGACTACATCGGTCTGTACTCGATCCAGAACGGTAACGAGCAGCTCATTCACAGCCTGCGCAGCGAGATCGATGCCGAGATTCATCTCAATCATCGCGTGCTGCAGGTCGGCAAGGCGGATTCCGGCCGCTACGCCGTCAGCATGATGAACGGCAAGGGGCCGGTCACCAAGGAATTCGACCTGGTGCTGGTCTGCCTGCCGCATTCCTGGCTTGCCACCATGCGCTGGGGCGGCGAATTGCTTCGCCATTCGATGGTCAAGCACATCGCCTATTTCGACCGGCCCGCGCATTATCTGCGGGTCTCGATCCTGTTCGACGAGCCGTTCTGGGGCGACAAGGTGCCCGGCGCGTGGTGGATGTCGGAAGCGTTCGGTGGCTGCTGCGTCTATGTCGAAGGCGCGCGCCATGATGTCGGCCGCCACGGCGTGCTGAACTGGCTGATCGCGGGCTCCGATGCGCTGGCTTTCGCCAACCTCAGCGATCAGGAATTGATCGACGCCGCGCTGAAATCGCTGCCGGCCTCGCTCGGCAACGGCCGGGCGCATTTCATGGAAGGCAAGATCCATCGCTGGCTGTCGTCGGTGAACGCCATTCCGGGCGGCCTGCCGGTGCGCGATGTCATGACCAATCATCATCCGGAGCCGAAGGAACATCCCGGCATCGTCGTGGTCGGCGACTATCTGTTCGACTCGACCCTCAATGGCCTGCTCGATTCCTCGGATGCCGCGACCGACATCATCCTCACCCAGATGATGCGGCTGCGCTACGAGCGCGGCGACAGCGGCAACGTGCCCTCGGACAAGATCGACCGCGCTTATTTCGACAACTACCGCAACGCCGGTCCTTACGCCGAGGTCTGGAGCCAGTTCACCGATCCGGCCTATCTGATGGAGCTGATCCGGATCGTCTGGAACAGGAAGAAGGACTACAAGCTCTTGATCGCCGGTTCGGCGAGCGGAGAACTGGTCGGCGCGCTGCGCGATCTCGGCGTCGATGCCTGGGGCATCGAGAGCAACCGCTACATCCACGGCAAGACGCCGAAGGCGCTGCGCAAGTACAACAAACTCGGCTCGGTCGCCAAGCTGCCGTTCAAGGACAATTCGTTCGATTTCGTGTTCGAGACCAGCCTGTGCCATCTGTCGGACCGGCAGGCGGTGCGCGCGGTGCGCGAACTGCATCGCGTGGCGAAGACCGGCTTCATGTTCGGCTCGGTGACCAGTGACATGGCCCCGCCGCTGATCGATCGTTACGACCTGCTGCGCGGCGTGAAGAAGCTCGGCACCTGGTGGGAGTGGTCGGAGTTGTTCTTCAGCAACGGCTTCGACCTGTCGATGCACCGGCACGACTGCACGGACGAGGTCTGGGCGGCGACGCTCGCGGCCAGGAAAGGGCCGGGCGACTGGTACGCCGACGCCGACAGCCTGCGCTATTCGTTCTTCGACAAGGTCGAGACGGACGACGAGGACGATTAACCTTCGTCATTGCGAGCCAACGGGTCGGCGCAAGCGCCGCCCGATGACAGGCTCCACGAAGCAATCCAGCCCGATTCGACGCGCAAAAGGCCTGGATTGCTTCGTCGCTAACGCTCCTCGCAATGACGGGCCGGGACGACCGAACAGTCGCCCAAGGATTTCGTTTCGCGGATGCACCGGACATAGGACCGTCTTCTATGTCGGCCGGGCGACAGAGATGGGAAAGGCCGGCCGGCTGCACCTGTCTTTACGCATGACGGGGCAATTGCGTAGCATCTGCCGGATTCGCTATATCCGGCGAGCCATTTTCCGATCACCCCTGCGGCGGTTTCGCGCAGTCGAGCGATAGTTGTCGTCATGCCATCCAGGCCCGTGCCCGACCAGGAGACGCCGAAACAGGCCGAGGCGGGCGAGGGCAAAGCCGCGCCGGCCGACCTCTTGCGCGATCCGGCCGCGCCCGACCCGGCCACGCCGATTCCGCCGGTCATCGATCTAGACGACGAGGATGATGACGACGATCTCGTTGCCTATACCGCGAGCGAGGCCGCCGGCGCTCTGGCGACGCTCTGGCGTTTCACCTGGCCCTACCTGACCAACTACAAATCCTGGCTGGCCTTCGTCGGCATCGGGCTGTTCGTCGAGACGTTGTTCAACGTCATCATGCCGCTCAGCCTGAAGTACCTGATCGACGATGCGCTCGGCGAGGAAGACTTCCACGCGCTCTATGTGATCCTGTCGGTGCTCGCCGCAACCGGCATCCTGACCTCGATCGTCGCGGTCTGGTACGAGCGTTGGGACGCGCGGCTCTCGGCTGCCGTGATCTCCGACGTGCGCGCCAAACTGTTCGACCACGTCCAGAATCTGCCGGCGTCGTATTTCGGGCGCACCAAGCGTGGCGAAATCCTGTCGCGCTTCTCGGTCGATATGGCCGGCTATGAATCCTCGGTGAAGTTCACCGCCAACGGCGCGCTGCTGCCGCTGTTCGAACTGATCGCCGGCATCGGCCTGATGATCTGGCTGAACTGGCAGCTTGCCGCGGTGGCGCTGCTGATCTTTCCGCTGACGCTGGTCGGCCCGCGCATTCTCACGCCGAAGGCGGTGAAGGCGAATTACGAGCAGAAGGTCAACGAGGCCGCGATCCTCGGCGTGGTGCAGGAGAATATCGCCGCGCAGATGGTGGTGAAAGCGTTCACCCTGCAGCGCAAGGCGTTCGGCTGGTTCACCTTCCGCAATCTCGCGGCGCGGCGCTCGATGGCGGACGCGACCTTCCTGTCCTCGATGGTGGAGCGCACCGTCACCATCTCGGTGCTGCTGCTGCATCTCATCGTGCTGGCGATCGGCGCCTATCTTGCCACCATCGGCCAGATCACCATCGGCACTTTCGTCACCTTCGAGAGCGCGTTCTGGGAAATCTCCTACAACATCGCGCATCTGATGCATTTCATTCCGGTCGCGATCCAGGCCGCCGCCGCGACGCATCACATGCAGGAACTGCTCGATGAGCCGACCCGCGGCGGCGATCGTCCCGGCGCGCCGGACCTGCCGCGCATCACCGACAACATCACCTTCGAGCATGTCGATTTCAGCTATGAAGGCAGCGAGGCGCGCGTACTCGACGACCTCAACCTGCGGCTCGATGTCGGCAAGAACATCGCGGTGGTGGGGCCGAGCGGCTCGGGCAAGAGCACGCTGCTCAATCTGATCCTGCGACTCTATTCGCCGACCGGCGGCCGCGTCACCATCGACGGCGTCGATATCCGCAAGGTGACGCGCGACTCGCTGCGCGGCAACATGGCGGTGGTGTTCCAGGAGAACATGCTGTTCAACATGTCGATCCGCGAGAACATCCGGCTCGGCAAGGAAGGCGCGACCGACGCGGAGGTGGTGGAGGCGGCGAAGAAGGCCGAGATCCATCGCCACATCATGTCGCTGCCGGACAAATACGACACGCTGGTCGGCGAGCGCGGTGACACGCTGTCGGGCGGACAACGCCAGCGCATCGCCATCGCGCGTGCGATCGTACGCAACCCGGCGGTGCTGTTGCTCGACGAGGCGACATCGGCGCTCGACCAGACCACGGAAGCGGCGATCAACCGCACGCTGCTCAAGGTCGCGAAGGGCCGCACCATGATTTTCTCGACCCATCGTCTGACCTCGGTGGTCGAGATGGACGAGATCATCGTCGTCAGCGGCGGGCGCGTGATCGAGCGCGGCTCGCACAAGGAATTGCTGGCAAGGAACGGCACCTATCGTCGTCTGTGGGACGATCAGCTTCATCAGCCTTACGATGCGGCGCGCGATGAGGACGATGATGACGACGATGAGGATGAATGACAGTTAATGATGATTTAATGCAGTGTTAATGATGAATTAACATTGCCCCGGGCCACCACGGAAAATTGAATTCAATTTGCAACGGCCCCGCCTAGAGTGGAACCCATGCGGGTGCAGCTCGGCGGTCGAGCACTGGCTTCCCAGTCAGAGGTGTAGGTTCGATTCCTGCCATCCGCTCCAGATCCATCAACAGAGCAGACAGGACGCATGCGGCTAGGGCCGCGTGACGGCGTGTGGTGTCCGCGCCTCGCGCAGCGCGCCGATGGCGCGGCGCACGATGAACCGCAGCCAGCGATTGGCATGGCCGATAAGGCCGGTGTCGATTGACATCGATTTCAGGCTGTAGGCTTTCTCGGCGCATGCTTCATCACAGGCCTGCTTCACCGGATCGTCATAGAACGCCGAGATTTTGGTGGCGTTCATGCCGTCCGTTGCAAGCCACGCCGGAATGTGGACGTTGCACAGCCGCTCGACATCGGTGAACACCTTGGTGGTGCCGGTGCCGGCCGCAGGGCATGAGGTGCAGAACGCATCGCCCACCAGCACGATGCCCGGCTGGCGATGACCTTGCGAAACATAGAGATCGGCAGGGCGGATGCGTACCGGGCTGGTGATTTCGACATCGCCGGTGAGGCGGTGCAGGTTCGGCATCAGCTCGAACAGCGCCTTGCCCATGTCGTGACGGCATTCGCGCAGCCATGGATCGTCCATGTCGCGATACACCATCAGATTGGCGCGCATCGCGTGCCGCACCGGAAACAGCGTCAGATAAGCGGCGCGATCGGCGGCGCTTTCCGGATAATAGGTCAGCGCGCCGAAATCGAAGCGCTTGCGGCCGCGAGGTGCAAGATCAAAGCCGAGGGTGATCGAATGGCAGGGACTGATGATGGTGCGCTCGATACCGATGTCGTGGCGCAGTCCGATGTTCAGTCCGTTCGACAGCACGATCAATCGCGCGGAAATTTCCTCGCCGCTCGACAGCGTCACGATCTGCCGCTTGTCCGAGGTGCGGATCTTCACTGCCTTGTCGTACAAGCTTTCGACGCTCGCCGGGATGGCTGCACGCATGGTGTTGACCAGCGTGTCGTACATGATGCCGTGCTGATCGCCGGGCCGCTTGTCGATCAGGCGTCCGAAGCGCGCGATCCACACGGTGTGATCGTGCGTCGTCGCGGGAAGAATGGCGTCGGCGAGTCCGGTTTTCTTCAGGACGGCGACCTGCGAGGAATCCAGCTTTTCGCAGCGGAAATCCGGCGGATAGACCGGATGCGGATCGACCATGACAGTCGAGATACCGGCGCGGCCAAGCATCGCCGCGGCCGTCGAGCCGGCAAGGCCGCCGCCGATGATCGCGATATCCGTCTGCCGCATGTGCGCCTCTTTGAGAAGGCTATCACTAGCGATGAATGCGCTGAAAAACACTGAAGGATTAAGGTGAACGGCGGTGAGGGTTAATATTGCTTCAATGCGCGTGACTCCATGGCGGCCGCCTTAACCGGACCGCAAGTCCGCGCATGCAATCTGGAGCGTGCCATCGCGAATAGGGCCCGCCTTCATGTTGACCGTCACCATCCGTCCGCCCGATCTGGAGAGCGTGGCGCAATGGGACGATCTTGTCCTGCGGGCGCCGGCGAACGTGTTCATGAATCCGGTGGCGTTGACGGCGGCGACCGAGACGGGCTTTGCCCGCATTCATGTCGTGCAGGTTTGGGACAATGCGGTGACGCCGGCGCGGCTGGTCGGGGTCTGGGCGTTGCAGGAGAGGCGGCCGCTGCCGTTCCTGCCGGCCGTGCTCGAAGCGCTGCCCTATAGCTACTCGTTTCTGTCGCGCCCGGTAATCGATCCCGCCTATGTCGATCGCGCAATGCCGGCGATGCTGGCGGCGATCCGCGATGACGCGTCGCTGCCGAACGTGATCTCCATCAAGGAAATGGATGGCGAGGCGCAGACCTACCTCGCACTGAAGGACGCTCTCAAGGCAGGTAAACAGGCAAGCTGCATGCTCGCCGAGTATGTCCGACCGGTGGTGTCACGGCAGTTCGGCGTCAAATCCTCAGGCTCGACGCGCAAGAAGTTGCGGCAGGACTGGAACAGGCTCTCAAGCGTGGGCGCGCTGGAAATGGTGAACGACCGTGCGCCGGAGCGGGTGCGCGAGGCGTTCGAAATCTTCCTGCAACTGGAAATGACAAGCTGGAAGGGCGCGAACGGCACCGCGCTGCTTTGCGATTCCGGGGATGCCGCGTTCGTCCGCCGGCTGATCGGCGATCTGGCCGGGCAGGGCAACGCATCGGTGGCGCTGCTGCAGCTCGACGGGCGCGCTATCGCTGCCCAGACGGTGCTGTATTGCGGAACCACGGCCTACACCTGGAAGATCGGGTTCGACGAGGCCTATGCGAAGTATTCGCCGGGCATGCTCCTGATCGACAGACTGACCGAGGAATTGTTCGGCTCCGGCCCGATCGAGGCGATCGATTCCTGCTCGGCCGAAGGGAGCTTCATGAACCAGCTCTGGGCCGGCCGGCGGGCGATGGTGGATCTGGTCGTGAATGTCGGGGCAGGGCGGTCGCCTGCCTTCCTGCTGGAGGCTGGCCGTCAGATCGCCTATCGGGAGCTGAAGATGCTGCGCAACCGGCTAAGGACGATAGTGGCTCGGTCGCGGCCGGCGAAAAAGCGCCCGGCGGCGGCATAGTCGACAGTATATATCCAAGATATTGATACAAAACACTATTTATCAAGATGTGAACCTGATTCGCGTTGTTGACGGACTTGCAGTACAGGCTGCCGCTTCCCAGAGCAGGCTGTTTGGGACGGGTTCGGGATAGGTAAAAGGGTGCCAGCCGCAGCCATCGAAGGCGGTTTTTTGCTCCGCAACATGATTCCCGCACGCGCTCGGAAAACGGATCGAGGCTGAACTCGTCGGATGCGAGAAGTGGCTGCAACATCGGGGCTTTTTACATCGCGTTTAGCCTTGACTTGGCCCTGCATGACTTATAAAACCCGGCAACTTCACGACAGGCGGTGAGCTTCCCTGCGTCGGAACGGATCACCTTTTCTCCCGGCCTTGCCGGACTGAAACGGGCACCAACCTCGACGAATGTCGCTCAAACGCTGTCGGCACTAGCCAGGCAATGCCAGGACGAACTCGGTCTCTCAGGCCTTACGCTTTTGAGATTGGTTTTGGATGCATGACCTCGGAGAGCTTCGGGTGCATATCCGAGGTCAACTGCGGTCCTCTGTGGCTTTCAGCGCTTTCCGTTCAGCGATGATCGGGTGGCGCGATTTCGTTTTGCGCGAATGAAGGCGCGATACGGAGTTTGCCGGGCAGGCGCGAAGTCGACCATGCGGGGCGGTGGCCTCGACGAATTTGAAGTGAATTGCGAAGCCGTTCTGGTTTCGCGCGAACAAGGGTGAAGGCGAATATGCCGACGATCAACCAGCTGATCGCAAATCCGCGTGTTGCGCAGAAGTCGCGCAAGAAGGTTCCGGCGCTGCAGCAGTCGCCGCAGAAGCGCGGCGTTTGCACGCGCGTCTACACGACCACGCCGAAGAAGCCGAACTCGGCGCTTCGTAAGGTCGCCAAGGTGCGCCTGACCAGCGGTTTCGAGGTGATCGGCTACATCCCGGGTGAGGGTCACAACCTTCAGGAGCACTCGGTGGTCATGATCCGCGGCGGTCGCGTCAAAGACTTGCCGGGCGTTCGCTACCACATCCTCCGCGGCGTCCTCGATACGCAGGGCGTCAAGAATCGCAAGCAGCGCCGCTCGAAGTACGGCGCGAAGCGTCCGAAGTAATCGGAGTTCTGATCGATGTCTCGTCGCCACTCTGCTGAGAAGCGTGTCGTCAACCCGGATCCGAAGTTCGGGAATGTCGTCCTCACGAAGTTCATGAACTCGGTCATGTACGACGGCAAGAAGTCTGCCGCCGAGCAGATCGTGTACGGTGCGCTCAGCTCCATCGAAGCCAAGACCAAACAGAACCCGCTCTCGGTGTTCGAGCAGGCGCTCGACAACGTGATGCCGACCATCGAAGTGCGCTCGCGGCGCGTCGGCGGCGCCACCTATCAGGTGCCGGTCGAAGTCCGCTCGACCCGCCGTCAGGCGCTCGGCATTCGCTGGATCATCGCGGCCGCGCGTGGCCGCAACGAAAAGACCATGACGGAGCGTCTGTCTGCCGAGTTGCTCGATGCGTCGAACAACCGTGGCAACGCAGTCAAGAAGCGTGAAGACGTGCACAAGATGGCGGAAGCCAACCGCGCCTTCTCGCATTATCGCTGGTAACGGCGACCGGACCGGAAATTTAAGGACAGCCCATGCCCCGCCAACATGCCATCGAGGACTACCGTAACTTCGGTATCATGGCGCATATCGACGCTGGCAAGACCACGACGACCGAGCGCATCCTCTATTACACTGGCAAGAGCCACAAGATCGGCGAAGTGCACGAAGGTGCCGCGACGATGGACTGGATGACGCAGGAGCAGGAGCGTGGCATCACGATCACCTCGGCTGCGACCACCGCGTTCTGGGATGGCAAGCGCCTGAACATCATCGACACTCCTGGCCACGTCGACTTCACCATCGAAGTCGAGCGTTCGCTGCGCGTGCTCGACGGCGCCGTTTGCGTTCTCGACAGCAACCAGGGCGTCGAGCCGCAGACCGAGACCGTCTGGCGTCAGGGCGACAAGTACAAGGTTCCGCGCATCGTCTTCTGTAACAAGATGGATAAGACGGGCGCTGACTTCTACAAGTGTCTCGCAGACATCGTTGATCGTCTCGGCGCCAAGCCGATTGCGATCCAGCTTCCGATCGGCTCCGAGAGCAACTTCAAGGGCATGATCGACCTCGTTCGCATGCAGGCGCTGGTCTACAATCAGGACGCGCTTGGCTCGATGTACGATGTGGAGCCGATTCCTGCCGATCTCGCCGACAAGGCGAAAGAATATCGCGAGAAGCTGGTTGAAGCCGCTGTCGAACTCGACGACGACGCCATGGCTGCCTACCTCGACGGCAACGAGCCGGACGAGGCGACGCTGAAGAGGCTGATCCGTAAGGCGGTCCTCACCGGCGCCTTCTATCCGGTGCTTTGCGGCACTGCGTTCAAGAACAAGGGCGTGCAGCCGCTGCTCGATGCCGTGGTGGCTTATCTGCCGTCGCCGCTCGACGTTCCGGCGATCAAGGGCGTCGACGAGAGCGGCAACGAAGTTCTGCGCCATGCGGACGACAAGGAGCCGATGGCGCTCCTCGCGTTCAAGATCATGGACGACCCGTTCGTCGGCACCATCACCTTCTGCCGCATCTATTCGGGTATTCTGCAGAGCGGCACCGGCGTCGTGAACTCGACCCGCGAGAAGAAAGAGCGTATCGGCCGCATGCTTCTGATGCATGCGAACAACCGCGAAGACATCAAGGAAGCCTATGCCGGCGACATCGTCGCGCTGGCCGGCCTCAAGGAAGCCCGCACCGGCGACACGCTGTGCGATCCGGATCATCCGGTCATCCTTGAAAAGATGGAATTCCCGGAGCCGGTCATCGAAATCGCGATCGAGCCGAAGTCGAAGGCCGACCAGGAGAAGCTCGGCGTCGCACTGGCGAAGCTGGCTGCGGAGGATCCGTCCTTCCGTGTCTCGACCGACCACGAGTCCGGTCAGACCATCCTCAAGGGCATGGGCGAACTTCACCTCGACATCAAGGTCGACATTCTCAAGCGCACCTACAAGGTCGATGCCAACATCGGCGCGCCGCAGGTGGCGTTCCGCGAGAAGATCACCAAGCCGGCGGAAGTCGACTACACCCACAAGAAGCAGACCGGCGGCACGGGCCAGTTCGCCCGCGTCAAGTTCCAGGTCGAGCCGACGGAGCCGGGCGCCGGCTTCCAGTTCGAATCGAAGATCGTCGGCGGCGCGGTGCCGAAAGAATACATCCCCGGCGTCGAAAAGGGCCTCAACAGCGTGCTGACCTCGGGCGTGGTTGCGGGCTTCCCGGTGGTGGACGTCAAGGTGACGTTGATCGACGGCGCCTACCACGACGTCGACTCCTCGGCGCTGGCGTTCGAAATCGCATCGCGCGCGGCTTTCCGCGACGCGCTGCAGAAGGGCAAGTCCGTCCTCCTCGAGCCGATCATGAAGGTCGAGGTGGTGACTCCCGAGGACTACACCGGATCGGTGATCGGCGACCTCAATTCCCGCCGTGGCCAGATCCAGGGTCAGGACATGCGCGGCAACGCCAACGTCATCAACGCGATGGTGCCGCTCATGAACATGTTCGGTTACGTGAACAACCTGCGCTCGATGAGCCAGGGTCGCGCGACCTTCACGATGCAATTCGACCACTACGCGGAAGCCCCGGCCAACGTGTCGGCGGAAGTCCAGAAGAAGTTTGCTTGATTTCTTTGGCGCAAGTCAAAGTTGAACGGAGAACGTCATGGCTAAAGAGAAATTCGAACGTAAGAAACCCCACTGCAACATCGGCACCATCGGTCACGTCGACCATGGCAAGACGTCGCTGACTGCGGCGATTACGAAGGTTCTGGCCGAGGCTGGTGGCGCGACGTTCACGGCTTACGATCAGATCGACAAGGCGCCGGAAGAGAAGGCGCGCGGCATCAC
>CAYLLZ010000015.1:0-13036 GCA_964384815.1 uncultured Afipia sp.
TTCGTGGTCAAGCTGGTCGGCTCCTACACCAATGTTGTCGGCCTGCCGCTTTATGAATCGATGGCGCTGCTGGGCGGCGAGGGTTTCCCGACCCGCGCGGGCTGGCTGAATGTCAGTTGAACCTTTCAATGCGCGCCGGCATTGAGGTTTGATCGGGCGCCCGGATAAGAAGCGCTTTTGTCCCGATCCATCATGGACGACCAGGAAAGATGCCACGCATGAAACCGTGCCCGATCTGCGGAAAGCCGGCGAGCGAAGCCTCGCGGCCGTTCTGTTCGGAGCGGTGCCGCGATGTCGATCTCAATCGCTGGCTGTCGGGCAGCTACGCCATTCCGGCCGCGGAAAGCGACGAGGAAGAGGAAAGCGCCGAGGGCTTTGCCGCGCCTCCGGAACATGGTCCAAGAAAGCGCTGACTCGCAGCCAAATCAATCGCTTGTCGGCATAATCCGGGTACGGTCCGGAGTGCGATGCAGCCGGGGATCGCGGCTGGACATCCCGGCCGGGTGTTACTATAAACCGGCGCTCTCCCTTGGACGTCGTTTCCAGGGACGGCGCCCAGGTAGCTCAGTTGGTAGAGCATGCGACTGAAAATCGCAGTGTCGGTGGTTCGATCCCGCCCCTGGGCACCATTTTTCTAAGCGTTATTTGTTGTTGGTCTGGCGACCTCTTCGGTGTTCGCGATATCACGTCGGGTATCCATCTGGGCATCATGTGCAGCCCCTATCTTTAACGTTCGGATTAATAGCGCGGGATCCGCGTATGGGGACTGCCAAGTGACCAACCGACGCGGCTCATTTTCGGGGTGTGCCGTGCTCCCGCCCAATGGCGTCGAGCCCGCCGATCGCAAAACTGTATAAATGCTCGACCAGAGCCTGCCGCGGCATGCGACGTATTTCGTCTGCAAAGGGAGAAACGTTCCGGCCGACAACCAATAGCATCGCACAGGGAGCGATGACGCTGATCAGACAACGAAGCAGGGCCGGATCGCTAGCAGGGATCGCGGTAATGTCGCTGAGAACAATGAGGACACTTTGCAGCTTGCCCGCAATTTCCTTCTTTTGCAGGACTTGAAGATGGGAAGACGGTGACAGCATCTCCCGGCTCAATACTCTTGCGTGCCAACTCTGATCACGGATGGCGCTTTGGACCAATCCTTCAATCAGCTTTCTGAGCTTGTCACGCGTCGGCAGATCGCTCGAGACCAGCCGCTGCAAGCTATCGATGCTGACAAGGCGATGATGTGCTTCCACAAGTACTGCCTCGTAGAGGCCGTTGCGGCTGCCGAAATGATAGTTGATTGAAGCAAGGTCGACTTCAGCTTTCGCCGCAATCATCTTGTTGGTGGTTTCCGCAAAGCCGGTCGATGCAAACAGCTCACCCGCCGCCTCCAAGATGCGATTGTAGGTCGCTTCGCCATCGGTGCGTTGCACACGAGCTGGTTTATTCATGGCGCCCACTCAATCGATATATCATTTTTCTCTTTGCTCTCCGGTATCCGAGACGATCGTATCATGGTGTGTCAGCAATCATGTATGCAGTCTCGCTGAACGGCACCGACAAGATATGACCCGTGGTATCGCGCAGGAATGCGCCAGCCTGCCGGGCATCGCCAACCAATCGGCCTTCCCGCGCGGCCGGTGGCAGTCGGCCGACGACGGCAACGCGCTGCGAGGGCGTCTGCAAAGATCAAAACTGACAAAATGGGAAACGACTATTAGTCGGTGGGCAAGCGGGCTTTGGGATCGCTGCCGTCCAATTCCGCTCAAAATTGCGATCTTCAAGGCAGCAGCCTCCTCATTTTCGAGACTCGACAATAAGCTTTCTATATTCTAAATTCAATTTAAATTTAGTATCATGAATTCGAAACTGGCTGAGCGCGTCACTCCGAAAGTCCGCCGTATGAAGAAAGTTATCATTGCCGCCCTTCTGATCGCCGCTGTGATCATCGCCAGCTGGTACTGGTGGGGCCATCGCCATGCCGGCGACATCAATGAATTGGTGCTGCACGGCAATGTGGACATCCGGCAGGTCTCGCTCGCCTTCGACGGTAGCGGCCGGATCACGGAGATGCGGGTCGAAGAAGGTGACCGGGTGACAGCCGGTCAGATCATCGCTCTGCTCGACACGCGTACACTGGAAATTCAGGCAGAGCAGGCTGAGGCCCAGCTCGGTGTGCAGCAACAGGGGCTCCTGAAACTTCGAAACGGCTCCCGCCCGGAGGAAATTAAACAGGTGCGCGCCCAACTGGCTTCTGCCGAAGCCTCGGCTGTTCGAGCGGAGCAGGATTATTCCCGTGCAACTAACCTGCAAACATCCAACAGCAGCGCGATCACCGCGCAGACCGTCGACCAACGGCGGGCCGACGCCGAGTCAGCACGAGCAAAGGTCAACGAACTACGCGCTACGCTGCAATTGGCTATCGAAGGGCCCCGTGCCGAAGATATCGCGAGCGCCGAGGCCCAGGTGAAAGCCTCCGAAGCCCAATTGGCTCAGCTGCGCCACCAGGTCGATCTCGGTAAGCTGCGGTCTCCCGCGGATGCTGTCGTGCGCTCCCGCCTGCATGAGCCGGGTGACATGGTCACGTCGCAGTCGGCTGTATACACGCTCGCACTGACAAAACCGAAATGGGCGCGCGTCTATGTGAGCGAACCGGACCTCGGCAAAATCAAGCCGGGTATGGCGGCTCAAGTCTTCACCGACAGCCATCCCGATCAGCCTGTTGCGGGCACAGTCGGGTATATCTCGTCGGTTGCCGAGTTCACGCCAAAGTCGGTCCAGACCGAGGAGCTGCGCACCAGTCTCGTCTACGAAGTACGTATCATTGTCGAAGATCCCGCTGACGCCTTGCGCCTCGGCCAGCCGGTCACTGTCCGCCTTCCAATCGGGACGACGTCGTGAGCACGGGCAAAGCCACGGTCATTGTTGATGCCTTGCGAAAGACCTTCAAGGGTCCGGACGGAGAGGCCATTGCCGCCGTTGACAGTGTGTCGATGACAATTCGCGCCGGAGAGTTGACCGCACTGGTCGGTCCTGATGGAGCCGGCAAGACTACATTGATGCGGATGTTCGCCGGCCTGCTCAAGCCGGACGCCGGATCACTTCGCGTGCTCGGCATCGATGTCGTGAACGATCCACAATCGGTCCAGGACCGGATCAGTTATATGCCGCAGCGCTTCGGCCTCTATGAGGATCTCAGCGTTCAGGAAAATCTCGATCTCTACGCGGACCTGCACGGCGTACCACAGAACGAGCGGCGCATGCGTTTTACCCGGATGCTTCAGATGACTGATCTGACGCGTTTCACCGATCGGCCCGCTGGCAAGCTTTCGGGCGGTATGAAACAGAAGCTGGGACTCGCCTGCACGCTGGTCCGCTCCCCGGATCTTCTGCTCCTTGATGAGCCAAGCGTTGGCGTTGACCCGCTGTCACGCCGTGACCTGTGGACGATCGTCCGACAACTCGTCGATCAAGAGCATCTCAGCGTCATCGTCAGCACAGCCTACATGGATGAAGCCGAGCGCTGTGCGCAGGTGTTCGTGATGAATAAAGGCCGATTACTCGCCGAGGGCGCGCCCGACGTCCTTCGAAAGCAGGCATATGGCCTGACCTTCAGCGCGATCCCGCCGCAGGGCATGCCCGCACGCGAGTTACAGGCCAGATTGATCGATGCGCCGGACTTGATCATCGATGCCGTGCCGAGGGGCGGTCATGTTAGCTTTGTCAGTCAGCCCAACGTTGATGAGACGCGCCGGGACGAACTGCTGCATGAGGCGTCGGTCGAGCCGCGTCCGGAGGAGTTGGAAGACGCTTTCATGATGTTGCTGCGGCAGCACGAGAACACTGCAGCGACGATGCCGGCGCCGGCCGCGGCAAATAGACAAACAGTCGCCGTCAAAGCCAATGGATCGAAGGATAAGCCCATCATTGTCGTGCGCGAACTCGTGCGCAAGTTCGGTGATTTCACCGCAGTGGCGAGCACGTCGTTCGACGTCGCCCGCGGCGAAATCTTCGGACTGCTGGGTCCGAATGGCGCCGGAAAGACGACGACGTTTCGTATGTTGTGCGGGTTGCTACCGGCAACCAGCGGCCGTCTGGAGGTCGCTGGCCTCAATTTGCGAACCGCCCGCGCCGCGGCCCGCGGGCGCATCGGCTATGTCTCGCAGAAATTCGCGCTCTATGGCGACCTGACGGTTCGCGACAATCTGGAGTTCTTCGGCGGTGCTTACGGCCTGCGAGGCCAAGAGCTCAAGGCGCGTGTGACAACCTCGCTTAAGCAGTTTGGTCTCGCCCCCTCGGTTCAGAGCGGCATTCTGCCTGCCGGCTACAAGCAGCGTCTCGCCATGGCGACGGGACTTTTGCACGAACCGGACATCCTGTTTCTGGACGAGCCGACCAGCGGCATCGATCCGCTCGCCCGGCGCGCATTCTGGCGAACCATCACCGACCTGGCCAAAAGCGGTGTGACGATCATCATCACCACTCACTTCATGGAGGAGGCGGAGTATTGCGACCGCATTGCTATCCAGGATGCGGGGCAGATGCTGGCGCTGGGCACGCCACAAGAGGTCCGTGAGCAGGCTGGCGACGCCGCGATGGACATGAACAGCGCCTTCATCGCCATCGTCGAGCAAGCCCGCGCTCGTCGAGAGGCCCAGGAGGCGGCCGCATGACCGAATCCGGATTCGTCACCAGACTTGTTGCGCTGATCCGCAAGGAAACCCGACAGATGTTGCGTGATCGCAGCAACCTGATCGTGGGACTGCTGCTGCCGATCGGACTAATCCTCATCTTCGGATTCGGGATTTCCTTCGACGTCAAGGACGCACGCGTGACGGTGGTGCTGGAGGACAGTTCCCCGACCGCGCGTGATGTCGTCGTGGGTCTGCAAGGTTCTCCCTATCTGGCGCCGACCTGGGTCACCTCGATGGTGGAAGCCGAACGGATGATCCGCGCCGGTCAGACCGACGCCATCCTGCGCGTGCCGATCGATTTCTCCCGGCGTCTGGCTGCTGGCGACGGGCAACTGCAATTGTTGCTCAACGGCGTCGATTCCAACACGGCCTCAACGATCGAAGGCTATGTCAGTGGCGCTCTCGCCCTCCCGGCGCAGCAACAAACCGATCGTGCCGGCAATAAGTCGACCGGCATAGCCAGCGTCGCCATCGTACAGCGAATTTGGTTCAACGAGGCCAATGAAAGCACCTGGTACATCGTGCCGGGTCTGGTCGTATTGGTCATGACCCTGATTGGGGCATTTCTCACCTCGTTGTTGGTGGCTCGGGAATGGGAGCGCGGCACGCTTGAGTCCTTGTTCGTCACACCGGTGCGGCCGCTGGAACTGGTGATCGCCAAATTGACGCCTTACCTTGTGGTCGGAGCCATCGATCTGTTGATGTGCGTGCTGGCAGCGAAATTCCTGTTCCATGTACCGATGCGGGGCTCGTTGTGGGTGATCATTGTCGCCTCGCTGTTGTATCTGATGGTGTCGCTCGGGCTCGGCCTGTTGATCTCCGCCGCCACACGCAATCAGTTTGAGGCAAGCCAGATGGCCCTGCTGACCAGCTTTATGCCTGCTATGATGCTGTCGGGGTTCGTCTTCGACCTGCGCAATGTGCCCGTCGTGATCCAGATCATCAGCCAGTTGCTGCCAGCGACTCATTTCATGGGGCTGATCAAGACCCTGTTTATGGCCGGAGACTATTGGCCGGATATCATCCGAACCTGTGCCATCCTCGCACTTTACGCTGCATTATTGATCGAGGCGTCGCGCCGTTCGCTGAAGAAGAAGCTGGACTGACGCAATGTCGGCGCTGATCGACTATCTCGCAAAGACATTGGCGCTGGTCCGCAAGGAGTTGCTGGCCCTGCTCGGCGATCCGTCGAGCCGCACCCTTCTCTTCGCACCGGCATTGATGCAGTCGCTGCTGTTTGGCTACGGCGCGACTTATGATCTGACCAATGCCCCTTACGCTGTTCTTGATCAGAACCGGGGCGCGGCGGCCATCGAACTGCTGGCGCGGATCGACGGAACAGGTGTGTTCAAGCGTGTGGCGACGTTGACATCATCGGATCAGATCGCGGGTCTGATTGACAGCGGCGATGCGCTCCTCGTCATCAGTATCCCCTCGGACTTTGAAGCGCGCCTGGCGTCCGGGAGACAGGCGCCATTGCAGGTCGTCCTCGACGGCCGTAACTCGTCCACGGCAGCCTTGGCCGCGGCTTATGTCGCCTCGATTGTTGCGACCTATAACCAGTCGCTTGGCAATGTGGCACCTCTGACGATCGTCCGTCGGGCGTGGTTCAATCCGAATCTCGAGTCCCGCTGGAACCTGATGCCCGCACTGATCGCCAGTCTCAGCATGTTGCAGACCCTTATGCTGGCAGCGCTGTCAGTTGCGCGTGAGCGTGAACAGGGCACCTTTGATCAGTTATTGGTAACTCCGCTTACGCCTCTGCAAATCCTGATCGGGAAGGCGGTGCCCTCGATTTTCGTGGGCTTAGTCCAGTCGACGATCATCTTCCTGATCATCCTGTTCTGGTTTCGTATTCCGATCAGTGGATCGGTCTGGCTGCTCTATCTCGGGTTACTTATGTTCACAGTGGCGTCTGTCGGCATCGGCTTGTCCATCTCGGCGGTCTCGCTGACCATGCAGCAAGCCATGCTCTATACTTTTATGCTGGTGATGCCGCTGACGTTATTGTCGGGGCTGCTGACACCCGTGGGCAACATGCCAAGGGTTTTGCAGGTCGTCACCTACGTGAACCCGCTCCGCTTCGGCATCGATCTTGTCCGCCGAGGCTATCTCGAAGGTGCGGGGCTCAGCGACGTGGCGTTCAATTTTGTGCCGCTGCTCGTGGTCGCCATTATCACGCTGCCGCTTGCTGCATGGCTGTTTCGAAATCGTTTGGCGTGATTGCGAGACGGCTTAGCCAGATCACGCCGCTCTTTTTTCAGAACTTTCACCAAGGAGTCGATGCTTGAGCATAGGCTCGCATAAGCAGCACGTTGAGGCGCGCAATACTCACAATTCGTCCCTGGAAATCCAGCTCACGATTTGCCGTTCGTTACGCGCCCCCAGTCGCGCGTCCCAGATCCATTTGGTGCACGGCCGGTGAAGTCATCACCCGAAACGATCGGAAGTGCTCTGGCACCTAATGGAGAAGGTAGCAGCCAAAACACAAGCTAAAATTTGAATTTGATATTTAGATGAATGGTAACTCTTAGAAGCGGATGTGCGTTCTGCCGTTATAGTTCGTTGAATGATGAGGGGTAGCCATCGAATGACTTCAGTTTGAGTCGAGATTGCTAGGGGAAGGTATTCGCGAAGCCATGACGGAGACAAAGGACAGAGCACCGGGGTATAGAAAGCGAACTGCCAAGCTCAGGGCGGCGGGTCAAACTTTGTTTCTCAGCGCGATTCTTGCTGCGGCTTACCTGTTTTTTGGGCGCCTGACCTTCGCTGTTTCCGTCGAGTACGGCAACGTCACCAGCGTGGTCTTCATCCCGGAAGGCATAGCTCTCGCTTTCTGCATCCTTTTTGGTCCTCGCGTCGCCGGCGGCATTCTGATCGGTCAGACGATCCTCTCCTTATGGTCCGGACCGTCTTTTCTAGGTGGTGCGGTGATCGGCCTCGTCAATGCCGGACAAGGTGCCTTGGGCGGATACTTGTTCCGGCGCCTGTCCATTTCGCCGCGCTTTGATCACCCGCGAGATGTGGCGCTGTTCATCGCGCTGATCTTTCTTGTCTTGCAACCGATCAGCGCAACCGGTGGGGTGGCCGTGTTGTATCTCCTTGGTGCGATACCACCGACGATCATCCCGCCCGAATGGGCTGCCGCGTGGTGGATCCATGGCTTACAGAAACCCCTCCCGTCTCTCGATCTCGTGCCTTCTGCATGGGTGCACTGGTGGATAGGCAATTCCGTGGGGCAGTTGCTGTTCGCGCCGCTCATCCTGGCATGGGTGGCGAAAAAGATACCGGCCGACCGACCTAGGGGAATGCTCGAACTGGCGGCAAGCGTCGCCGGTATTGCAATAGTCGTCATCCTGACACTGGGCAGCATTCCGGTGCATCCATTGTTGCTGCTGGCCGCGACTTATCTGCTACTGCTGTGGATCGGCCTGCGCCGTGGACTGCGCGGCATCACGCTCGCCAATGTCCTCATCGGCGCCGCCGTGACCTGGGCGGCCTCGTCCGGCGGCGGCTTCATGACGCATCTGGCGATCGCGGATCGCCTTTCCAATGCGGGGTTTTTCGTTGCGGCGGCCTGTGGTCTGTCCTTGTTCCTGTTCGCGCTGTTCGAGGATCGGCGCATTCTGATCGAGCGCCTGACGCGTCTCGCATCCTGGGATTCGTTGGTCGAGTTGCATAATCGCCGTCATTTCATCGAGGTGGCGGAGCGGGAAGTCGTAGCTGCCAGACGCGAAGCGCGTGACCTCGCGCTGTTGATCCTCGATGCGGATCATTTCAAAGCGCTCAATGATCGGCATGGCCATGCTGCCGGCGATGCGGCACTGAAAATGATTGCGCTCGCATGCTCTTCGGTGAGCCCCCGGCGGGATTGCGCTGGGCGTATTGGTGGTGAGGAATTCGCCATTCTCCTTCCAGGAATGTCCATAGAAGCTGCTTCGGATTTTGCCGAGGAGCTGAGAGAGAAGATTGCAGCGACGCTGGTTCAAGTCGCGGACGGCCAAGTTATCTCCGTAACTGCAAGCATAGGCATCGCAGTCCTCGGTGAACGGGCTGATCTCAACTCCATGATCCGTGCTGCAGATCAGGCCCTTTATGCTGCCAAGGGATGGGGGCGGAACAGGGTCGCTCGGGCTGATGAAAGCGCCTCTATAATACCTGACATTGAGAATGAAAGTATCGATCCGGAATCCGGCGAGCGACGCCTGCATTCGTTGCACCTAGTCAAGGACAATGACTGAAGAACTGGCGCGGCCACCTCCAGCGCGGTATTAATTGGGTAGTGTGCGCCCTCAGCTCGGGCACCATTTTCCCATTCATGGACGTGACCTTCACCACGTGACTCAGAACGCGCCGGCGAGATCGCGCGCGCCCGGCAGCGTGCTTTCGCGGTCCATGCGGGCATCGGTCGCCGCCAGCAGTTTGGCCACCACGTTGTTTCTGATTGCGACCGGGTTGCGCTCATAGCCTTCACGCTGGAAAAAATTCGAGGTGGGCACCTGCGTGCGCAGGGCGTGCGGCATCGACACCATGTCGAAGCCGGTGCCGTCACCGGTAAGGTTCATCATTTCGAGTTCAGCCGCGGTCAGTGTCGCGGTGTAACCCTTGCGCCGGGCGAACACGACCGAGGTGAGCAGCTTGTGGGTCTGCAGCCAAGGGCCGACATCGATATCGAGGTTAAGGGCGTGAACAGCCATTCCCTTTGGCGTTTGCGCAAGCTTCACATGCGCGCTCCAGGTGTCCGGTACGGATTTGCAGAACGTCACCATCCTGTGCACTATCGTGATCTTGTGCATGAGGCGCGCGCGTTGCGGTTCCGGCAGCGTGTCGGCGCGTCGCTTCAGTTGTTCGATGATATGCATGCCCTGTTCGGCGAGCAGCTCGACCGTATTGGCCACCAGAAGCTGATTGTAACCGAGCGCGGTGGAGATGGCGCGCGCATTGGGCCGCGCCTGCTCGAGCCCAGCCTGAATGTCATAGGTGCCGTTGCCGCCGGACTCGAATCCGTAAACGCGGACGGCCTGATCTTTCGTCAGGCCGGCTGACTTTGCGACCGTGGCATAAGCGCGCTTGAATTCGATTTCACTTTTCGGCCGCTGCGGCGTGAACTGAAATTGTTCGGACGCATGCTGGAGAAAATCGCGGATCACCGGGATAGGACGAGACGGGCGCTTCTCGGGCGTCGGAGCCGATGGATCGGCCGGCTTCGGCGGTCCGCGATAAAGCGGCGGCTGGGTCATGACATAATGATCGGCGGTCACCGGCTCGTTGTTGCGCCGGCGTGCGTTTCGTGTCCGTCGTTTCTCGCTGATCGCGCTCCAGTAAGCGCCGGCTTCGCTCTCGAAGCGCTCACGCGCGGCGGTATATTCGGCAAGCCGCCGTCGATAGTCGGCCATTTGCTGGGCGGTGACCGGCCGTGTCGGTGCCGGGCTGGCAGCCAGAGCCGCCGGTGTCTGTGCGAACGCATAGTTGGCACAGGACCCGAAAGCGGTGAGGGTCAGGACAGCCAGCAGGTGCCGGGTGCCTTGGGAGAAGGTTCTTGAAGGCCGGGTTGCGGTCGTCAAATCGCCTTGCCTTTCATCGCAATGCAGCAAAGACCGCATCGTTGATCCGGTGCTCCGCGCGAATCTGCTCATACCAATGTCTAGCGCGGCTCGGCGAAAGTGGGCACCGGTTTTGCTTTTCATCGGTGTTTTTCGCGACAAAATCCCGAAGGCGCATAAGAAGCGGGCACCTTGCGCGGCAGGACCCGCACGGCCCGCCATGCAATGGGTTGACCGCACGGCTTTGGGCGTTCACCTTCCCGGACCAATCCGAGAAGAAACTGCAGGGAGAGAAGACTGATGAGGACCGGACTGATAGCGACCTTCGCGGCGACCGCCATGTTGCTGGCCACGCCGCCTGCCCAGGCACAGCAATTCATCAATGTGCTGACCGGTGGTACGTCGGGCGTCTACTACCCGCTCGGTGTTGCGATCGGAAAGATCTACGTGTCATTCGGCCTGCAATATTGACCCCCTGAGCCGGGGGATCGGCGTCCAAAATTGACCCCCTGTAGATTGGCTGTTGCGCTGCCTGCTTTGTCATGAAGCAGGTGGTCGGGGATGCTGATCGTGGAGACGATTGCGCGGATACGGCGCGAACACTTCATCAAGGGCAAGACGATCAAGGAGATCGCCCGTGACCTGAAGGTGTCGCGGAACACAGTCCGGAAGGTGCTGAGGTCGGGAGAGACCTCGTTCGAGTATGAGCGTCAGGTGCAGCCCCGGCCCAAGCTTGGACGATGGGCGGCGGAACTCGATGAACTGCTGGCGGCGAACGCAGCCAAATCCGCGCGCGAACAACTGACGCTGATCCGGATCTTCGAAGAGTTGCGCGGACGCGGCTATGACGGCGGCTACGATGCCGTGCGGCGTTACGCCAGGCGCTGGAGCAAGGAGCGCGGACAGTCGACCACGGCGGCCTATGTCCCGCTGAGTTTTGCGCCGGGAGAAGCCTATCAGTTCGACTGGAGCCACGAGATCGTTCTCCTCAACGGCGTGACGGTACTCGTGAAGGTCGCCCACGTCCGGCTGTGTCATAGCCGCATGCTGTTCGTGCGCGCCTATCCGCGCGAGACGCAGGAGATGGTGTTCGACGCCCATGACCGGGCGTTCGCGCTGTTCAAAGGGACCTGCAGCCGCGGCATCTACGACAACATGAAGACGGCGGTGGAGACGATCTTCGTCGGCAAGGATCGCCGCTACAATCGCCGCTTCCTGCAGATGTGCAGCCACTATCTCGTCGACCCGGTCGCCTGCACGCCGGCGTCGGGCTGGGAGAAGGGCCAGGTGGAGAACCAGGTCGGGTTGGTCCGGGAACGCTTCTTCACGCCGCGGCTGCGGTTCAAAAAGCTGGACGAACTCAACGCCTGGCTGCTCGACAAATGCATCGCCTACGCCAAGGCGCATCGGCATCCGGAGCTGTCCGATCAGACGATCTGGGATGTGTTCGAAGCCGAACGGCCGAAGCTCGTTCCCTATGCCGGTCGGTTCGACGGATTCCATGCGGTGCCGGCATCGGTCTCCAAAACCTGCCTGGTGCGCTTCGACAACAACAAATACTCGGTCGCGGCCAGCGCCGTCGGGCGCCCGGTCGAGGTTCAGGCCTATGCCGACCGCATCGTGATCCGTCAGGACGGGCGCATCGTTGCGGAGCATCCGCGATCGTTCGGACGCGGCGAGACGACCTATGATCCCTGGCACTACGTGCCGGTGCTCGCGCGCAAGCCCGGAGCGTTGCGCAACGGTGCTCCCTTCAAGGACTGGGTGCTGCCGGCCGCGATCGAGCGCATCCGGCGCAAGCTCGCCAGCACCGACGACGGCAATCGACAGATGGTCGACATCCTCAATGCGGTGCTGACGGACGGTTTGTCGGCGGTCGAAGCCGCCTGCACGGAGGCGCTTGGTCACGGCGTCCATTCCGCTGACGTCATTCTCAACATCCTGGCCCGCCAGCGTGAGCCCGCCCCGCCGGCCAACATCATGACGCCGGCGGCACTGATGCTCCGCCATGCGCCGATCGCTGATTGTGCCCGCTACGACAACCTCCGGAGGATCATCTGATGGAACGAACCCAAATCTTCGACCTCATGGGTGAGCTCAAACTTTACGGCATGAGGGCTGCCTTCGACGAGATCATGGCGACCGCCGTCAAGCGGCAGCACGAACCCCAGCACATCGTCGGCGACCTGCTCAGCGCCGAGATCAACGAGAAGCAGGCGCGGTCGATCAAGTACCAGCTCACCATCGCCAAGCTGCCGTTAGCCAAGGATCTCGATGACTTCCAGTTCGAAGGCACGCCGATCAATCAGACGCTCGTTAACGATCTCGCCGGCGGCGGCTTCATCGCCCAGCAGCGCAACGTCGTGCTCGTCGGCGGCACCGGCACGGGCAAAACCCACCTGGCCATCGCAATCGCCAGAAGCTGCATCCGATCCGGCGCCCGCGGTCGCTTCTACAACGTGGTCGACCTCGTCAATCGCCTCGAGATCGAGACCCGTAACGGACGTCAGGGCCGGCTTGCCGAACATCTGACCCGGATGGACTTCATCGTGCTGGACGAACTCGGATATCTGCCCTTCGCCCAATCCGGCGGACAGCTTCTGTTCCACCTCGTCAGTCGGCTCTACGAGCGCGCTTCCGTCATCGTCACCACCAATCTCGCCTTCGGCGAATGGCCCAGTGTGTTCGGCGACGCCAAGATGACCACCGCACTGCTCGATCGGTTGACCCACCACTGCGACATCGTCGAAACCGGTAACGACAGCTGGCGATTCAAAAGCCGCGACGACGATCACGCCACCC
>CAYLLZ010000016.1:2500-7313 GCA_964384815.1 uncultured Afipia sp.
CGTGTCGTCACTGCATCGTTGCCGACATCGATCTCGACGTCATTCCAGGTCACCATTGCGCCATGGGCGACATCGCGTGTCAGGCGGACGCGATGCGCCAGACCGATCGGCAGACCGCCGACCTGCAGGCTGGTCGCCGCCGGCATCAGCTTGCCCCACACCGTGTAGCCGCCTTCGCCATCGAGCATTTCGCCGGTGCGCAGTTGGCGCTTGGCGACGGCCACGACATCGCCGCGGAAGTCGCGCGGCTGTCCGGTCGGCTCCTTGCGCAGCGCCGCTGACAGCACCGAGATGTTCAGCTCGAGACCGATCAGATGATAGGGCTTGTACATCGCGGCGAAGCGGCCCGATGAATCGGTCTTGAGGCCGTATTGGCGGAAGCAGTCGGCCGCGTAGTCGTTCGGTGCTTCCAGCACGGCATAGACGCCCCAGCGCAGATCGCGAAATACCGGCCGGCCGTCGCGTTCGAGCGACGACACCACTTCGGCGAGACCGGATTTCTCCAGCACGCCGCCTTGTTCGCGCGGCCGCATGATGTGCGGCAGATCATCGACGCCGCAGGGCGGAAACAGCAACCCGTTCGGGGGCACGTCGAGCCCCGTCGCATTGGCGATCGCCGCCATTTCGATGGCAGACTTGGTGCCGTCGAGGAAGGAGTTGAACATCTGCGGATTCATGCCGGCGGACTGCGCTTCGGCCGCGGTCAGCCCGTAATGTCCCCACACGCCGTCCGGCGTGACGTCGTGATAGATCGGCAGATACTTGGTGCCCTTGCCGGCGGCGACCACCTTGAAGCCGGTGGCGCGGGCCCAATCGACGATCTCGGCGGTGAGTGCCGGCTGGTCGCCATAGGCCAGCGAATAGACCACGCCGGCCTTGCGCGCTTCGTCGGCGAGCAGGGGACCCGCCAGCACATCGGCTTCGACATTGACCATGACGATATGCTTGCCCGCCGCGATCGCCGCGCGCGCGTGCCGGATGCCGACCGCGGGATTGCCGGTGGCCTCGACCACGACCTCGACCGGGGCGAACGCTTTCGCCGCGTCGTCAGTAAAAGTGGTGGCGGCGATCCGCGCATCGTCCCAGCCGACGGTACGGCATGCATCCTGCGCGCGCTGCGGATCGAGATCGACGATCACCGGTACTTCGAGGCCGGGCGTATGCGGCACCTGCGACAAGAACATGGAGCCGAACTTGCCGGCGCCGATCAGCGCGACGCGAACGGGGTTGCCGGCGGAGTGACGGTCGGCGAGAAGACGATGCAGATTCATGGGGCGCGGATATCCAGTTGAAGACACGCAGTATCGCGATTGCTTGCCATAAAGCAAAGCGCGGCGCGAGGGCTGTTCGCAAAGGTTGCTGCTACGATCGCTGATGCATCCGGCTGAAAATCCCGCCGCTCCATCAGGAAACGGCGGGACTGGAGGAAGAGATTATTCCGCCGCCTGCCGCGGCTGGCGGGCGAGTTGTGTCAGCGCGTCGTCCGGCACGGTTTCGATCGGCGTGAAATCGCGATGAGCGATGAACTCCGGCCGCGTCGGCGTGCGAATGTAGTTCGAGACCGCGTTGAGCGTGAGGTACACGATCTTGCGCGGATAGGGCGTGATGTTGCCGGCGGAGCCATGAACGAGGTTGCCATGGAACATCAGCATGCCGCCGGCTTTGCCGGTCGGCGCGACAATGCCGCCTTCATTGACCAGCCGCGTCACCGTGTCCTCGTCGAGCGTCCATAGCGGATAGGAGGTGGTTTGCTGATCGTGCGAGGCCTTGAGGTCGCCAGCATTATGGCTCTTCGGCACCAGCATCAGCGGGCCATTGATCGGCATGACTTCGTCGAGGAACACCGCGATATTCATGGCGCGGGGCAACGGCATGCCGTCATCGCGTTTCCAGGTGCCGTAATCCTGATGCCATTGCCAGACGTCGCCGGTGAAAGCGGATTTGGCGTTGATCTTGTATTGATGCATGTAGACCTTCTCGCCGAAGATCTGTTCGATCGGCTCGATCATGCGCGGATGCGCGCCGAGCAGGCGGAAAGCTTCGTTGTAGAGATGCGCGGCGAATGCCGTGCGTGGAGCTCCGCTCTTTTCACGCCACACTTCGGGGCGTTGTTCTGCATAGATCGCAAGTGCCTCGCGGCGGAGAAGCTCGACTTCTTCCGGCGTGAACAGTTCAGGCAGAAACAGCCAGCCTTCCTGGTGGAAATCTTCGATCTGATTGGGCGTCAATCGCATCTTGTATCCTCCTTGTTGTTGGTTTGGGCAGTTTCTTGTTGAAGCGTGTTCGTCAGGCCGCCTGGCGCTGTGCTTTCAGATGCTCCTCCGTGGTTCGTCCCGCAGCGAGCGCGTGGGCCTGCGCGGCCGCTTCGGCTGCGGCCGCATCGCCGGCGAGAACATGCGCGGCGATGATCTCGTGTTCGCGCCAGGCGCTGGTGCGATAGTCGAGTTCGGTGAGAACCGCCGCCATCGAGCGGCGCATATGCGGCCATTGCGGCCCGACCGTTTCCTCGATCGCCGGATTGCCGGACAGGCGATAGATCGCGCTGTGAAATTCGACGTCGAGGGCGATCAACGCGGCGAGGGATGTGGTCTCGTCGATGCCGCGTCCGGCGGCGAGGGCGGCCTCCAGTCGCGCCCGGCCCTGGGCATCGGTCTTGATGCGTTCCGCGGCGAGGCGAGCCGCGAGAGCGTCGATCGCGCTACGCACTTCGTAGAGCTGACGGATGCGGACCGGATCGAGCGGAGTGACCTGAAAACCCTTGCGGCCGCTTTCCGCGACCAGCCCTTGCCGGTGCAGCAGATGCAATGCGTGGCTGACGGGTTGGCGGGAGACGCCCAGCCGCTCGGCGAGTTCGTTCTGCCGGATGCGCTGACCCGGCGGCAGGGAGTGATCGGCGATCCCTTCCAGGATGCGGGCGTAGACCTGATCAATCAGATTGGGCGCGGGGTCGAGCGGAATCATCGGGTTCCCCATTTTGGAATTCGGAATTCCAAAATGAAGGTTTTCAGATCGGTTGACCTACGTCAAGGCGGGCGAATGACCGGAAGGAGGGTTCTTGGGGTCTCTGATCTGGTCGTTGGGGCGGGGCAAGGGCCCGTTTCACGAAGGAGTCCGCCAAAGAAAAAGCCCCGGCAAAGGCCGGGGCAGATCTTGGTGTTTTGCCAAGCCTGACGGAGCGGCGGTGATTACTTCGGCACCGAGATCTTTACCGACTCGCGCTGCAGCAGTTTCTCGTTGAAGGCGCCGAGTTTCGGGTAGGCGTCCCGCCACTGGGAATCCGGAAAACGCAGGTCGGCGTAACCGAACAGGCACGCCAGCGCGACCTGGGTGATGTCGAACGGACGCGACAGGATCTCGGGACGGTTCTCAAAATATTTGAGGCCGTACCAGACGCGGTCCCACTGATCGTCGATCCATTTCGGCCAGCGCAGCGCTTCCGGACGCACGCCCTTTTCGTAGCGGCACAGCAACATCGCCTCGAGCATGCCCTGGACGAGGGCGTGTTCGGTCTTCACCTTCCAGCGCTCCGGTCCCTTGGCCGGAAACAGCTTGCCGCCGCCGGCGAGGTCATCGAGATATTCGACGATCACGGTGGAATCGAACAGCACATCGCCGTTGTCGAGAATGAGGGCCGGCAGCTTCCGCAGCGGATTCACATGGTCGGCGTACTTCTCGTTGGGCGTTGTCGGCGCAACCGTTGTCGGGACCAATTCGATCTTATCCATCAAGCCGAGTTCAATGGCGCTGATCCGCACCTTGCGGGCAAAGGGGGAGGATGGCGAAAAGGTCAGCTTCATATGATGCGTCCGGGATTTGTTTGCTGATGGGGTTCGTTGATGCCAAGCATCAAATCTCTTGAAGTAAAAACTTACTGTGGCTCTTCAGGACCGGTCAGCCCTCTTTTACTTGAAACACCCTACGCTGAAATTCAATCAAAGACCGGGCAGCGGCGGCGCATTCACCGAATGGCTGGGTTGCGTATGATCCGATCCTCTTCGTCATTGCGCTGCATTATCGGCGTTCAAAACCGCACATTTTCTGTTCGTGAATTTCCTTTGGCTGCACATGGATCGTGCAGGCATGCACGGCGTTGAGGGACCGATCATTATTGCCGGAACGTGACGAATGCCTGAATTGTCGATCTCGACCGAACAGGTCGGATATCTCATTCTGAAGGCGCGTGAATTCGACGCCAAGGAAAGCGTGACCGATCCCGATCCGGCGTCCAACGCTTCGGACGACAACATGATCGACGTTCTGGAAGACAACGCAGACGATCCGGTGGCACGTGAAATCACCGGTTTTGTGAATGCGCTGACCGTTGATGAGCAGATCGATCTTGTCGCTCTGGTGTGGCTCGGCCGCGGCGACGGCGCCGCCGGCGATTGGGACGAACTCCGCGCCGAGGTCGCGCGCAGCCACACGGCCCGCACCGCGCGCTATCTGCTTGGCCAGCCGCTGCTCGGCGATCTGCTGGCCGAGGGGCTGGAGGCGCTCGGACTGTCTGCCGGCGGTGAGCGGACAACGCCGGTCGTTTAGGGGCCTTTTTCAGTGAGATAGCCGGTAAAAAAGCGAAAAAGGTCGATTTCGGCCCTTTCCAAAGCAGGGGTCCATTGATACATACACCCCACGCTGAGGGCGCTGCCCTGGCGCCCTTCTCTGGAGCTTTCAGGCTGGTCGATCGACGTCTCGGGCGTTGAAAGTGGCGAGTTTGCTCTCAGCGAAGCCAGTTTTGACGCGGGGTGGAGCAGCCCGGTAGCTCGTCAGGCTCATAACCTGAAGGTCATAGGTTCAAATCCTATCCCCGCAACCA
>CAYLLZ010000017.1:0-5957 GCA_964384815.1 uncultured Afipia sp.
GTGTGGGCGGGGCCGGAACGGGACGAGCATTTCGGTGCGCCCCCCTTGCTTTACGGCAAGACCGAAGGCTCGACCCCGTTCCGGTTATCCCTTCATGTCGGCGATGTCGGCCACACCCTCGTCGTCGGTCCGACCGGCGCGGGCAAGTCCGTCCTGCTCGCGCTCATGGCCTTGCAGTTCCGCCGTTACGACCGTGCCCAAGTTTTTGCGTTCGATTTCGGCGGCAGCATCCGCGCTGCCGCGCTCGCCATGGGCGGCGACTGGCACGACCTTGGCGGCGGGCTGACGGAAGGCTCCGACGCTTCCGTATCGCTCCAGCCGCTCGCGCGCATCCACGACACCTACGAACGCGCCTGGGCCGCTGACTGGATCGTAGCGATTCTGATGCGCGAAGGCGTCGCGATCACGCCGGAGGTGAAGGAACACATCTGGACGGCGCTGACCTCGCTCGCCTCCGCGCCCACCGAGGAACGCACCATCACCGGCCTCGCGGTGCTGCTGCAAAGCAACGACCTAAAACAAGCCCTTCGACCGTATTGCGTCGGCGGTGCTTATGGCCGGCTGCTTGACGCCGAGGCCGAACATCTCGGCTCGGCCGACGTGCAGGCATTTGAAATCGAAGGCTTGGTCGGGACCGGCGCGGCTCCCGCCGTGCTTGCCTATCTGTTTCACCGCATCGGCGACAGGCTGGATGGGCGGGCGACGCTGCTCATCATCGACGAAGGCTGGCTTGCGCTGGACGATGAGGGATTCGCTGGCCAGCTTCGCGAATGGCTCAAAACGCTGCGCAAAAAGAACGCCAGCGTCATCTTCGCTACGCAGAGCCTGTCCGACATTGACGGCAGCAACATCGCGCCGGCGATCATCGAGAGCTGCCCGACGCGGTTGCTCCTGCCGAACGAACGCGCCATCGAACCGCAGATTACGGCGATCTATCGCCGCTTCGGCCTCAATGACCGCCAGATCGAGCTGATCGCCCGCGCGACGCCCAAGCGGGATTACTACTGTCAAAGCCGCAGGGGAAACCGCCTGTTCGAGCTGGGCCTCTCGGAAGTCGGGCTCGCGCTCTGCGCCGCATCCTCGAAATCCGACCAGACCCTCATTGCGAACCTGATCGCCGAGCACGGCCGCGACGGCTTTCTCGCCGCGTGGCTTCGCGCCCGCGATGCCGGATGGGCCGCCGATCTCATTCCGAACTTCCCCCAAGCCGAAAAGGAGTCCTGACCATGAATACCCGTCGTTTTCGCTCGCGCGCCATCGTGCTTACCGCAACCATGCTTGCCGTCTCGCCTATGCTGGCGACGCAGGCCCATGCGCAATTCGGCTTCGGCCGGATCGTCTATGACCCGACGAACTACGCGCAGAACCTTCTTACCGCAGCGCGCACGCTGGAGCAGATCAACCACCAGATCACCTCGCTTCAGAACGAGGCGACCATGCTCATCAATCAGGCGAAGAACCTGGCGAGCTTGCCATACTCGGCGCTTCAGACGTTGCAGCAGAATGTGCAGCGCACCCAGCAGCTTCTTGGGCAGGCGCAGAATATCGCGTTCAACGTCGGTCAGGTCGATCAGGCGTTCCAGAGCCAATACGGAAATGTCTCACTGTCGGCCACCGACGCGCAACTGGTGGCGGGGGCGCGTGACCGCTGGAAGAACACGGTTGGCGGCTTGCAGGACGCGATGCGTGTTCAGGCCGGTGTCGTTGGCAACATCGACGCTAACCGCACGCAAATGTCGGCGCTTGTCGGCCAGAGCCAGGGCGCGACCGGCGCGTTGCAGGCAACACAGGCTGGCAACCAGCTTCTCGCCCTCCAGTCGCAGCAGCTTTCCGACCTGATCGCGCTTCTCGCCGCCAACGGCCGCGCCGGTTCGCTCACCGAGGCCGAGCGCGCCACCGCCGCCGAACAGGGGCGCGAACAGCGCCGCCGCTTCCTGACGCCCGGCTCCGGTTATCAGCCGGGCAACGCGCAGATGTTCAACAACGGCAACTGAGAGCCAGAAGGGGAGCACCGTCATGGACGGCAAGATGCTGGCCCGGCTGGGCGCAATCATATTCGTCGCGGTCGCCATCACGGCCACCGCGATCGAGATGACCCGCAAGGAAGAGGCTCCGGCATCCTCGCCGGTCAGCCTTCAACAGCCCACGCGCGATCCGCTGCGCGCGGGCCAACGCCGGTGCCAGCAGCTTGGCCAGAAGGCGGCCGAGGATAGTGAATGCCTGCGCGTCTGGGCGGAGACGCGCGACCGCTTTCTCGGCCGCACACCCGCACCGTCGTCGCCCACTCAGATCGAAGGGCGCTGATCCATGGGCGGCGCTGGCGTCATCGACAATTTTCTTGGGGTCTTCACCCGCTATATCGACTCCGGCTTCGGGCTTCTGTCCGGCGAGGTCGCGTTCGTGGCGACCACGCTCATCGTCATCGACGTGACGCTGGCCGCGCTGTTCTGGTCGTGGGGCGCGGACGACGACATCATGGCGCGGCTGGTGAAGAAGACGCTGTTCGTCGGCGTCTTCGCCTATCTCATCGGCAACTGGAACAGCCTCGCCAAAATCATCTTCGATTCATTCGCGGGCCTTGGGCTCAAGGCAAGCGGCACCAGCTTTTCGACCGCTGACCTGATGCGCCCCGGCAAGGTCGCACAGACCGGCCTCGATGCCGCCCGGCCGCTGCTCGAATCCATCTCCGATCTCATGGGCTGGATCGCCTTTTTTGAGAACTTCATCCAGATCGCGTGCCTGCTCTTCGCCTGGGCGCTGGTGATCCTCGCTTTCTTCATCCTCGCCATTCAGCTCTTCGTGACGC
This sequence comes from uncultured Afipia sp., assembly GCA_964384815.1. Classification (GTDB taxonomy): domain Bacteria; phylum Pseudomonadota; class Alphaproteobacteria; order Rhizobiales; family Xanthobacteraceae; genus Afipia. Next base: position 2,807 of record CAYLLZ010000017.1, read on the forward strand.
TTATAGAGTTCAAGCTGTCGACGCTGGCCGGCTTTGTGCTGATCCCGTTTGGGTTGTTTGGCAAAACCGCCTTCATGGCCGAGCGCGTGCTTGGCAACGTGATCTCCAGCGGCATCAAGGTGCTGGTGCTGGCCGTCATCATCGGCATCGGTTCAACGCTGTTCAGTCAGTTTACGGCCGGCTTCGGCGGCGCGACCCCGAGCATCGACGACGCCATGGCCGTCGTCCTCGCGGCTTTGTCGCTGCTCGGCCTCGGCATTTTCGGTCCTGGCATCGCTTCCGGCCTCGTTAGCGGTGGCCCGCAGCTCGGCGCGGGCGCTGCTGTTGGAACCGGCCTTGCTGCTGGCGGCATGGTCCTGGCCGGCGCTGGCGCGGCTGGTCTCGCCGCGAAAGGCGGCGCAGCCGCACTTTCCACCGGCGCGGCCGCCGTGCGTGGCGGCGCGACCGCAGCGGGCGCGGCTTCCGCCGCCTTTAGCCTCGGATCGCTCGGCCAGTCCGGCGCGGCGGGCGTCGCATCTGGCATGGGCGGCGTCGGACGGGCGGCGGGCAGCGCGGCCATGTCGCCACTTCGCCGTGCGAGCGCCAGCGTCAAATCCAGCTTCTCCGATGGCGTCAAATCCGGCTTCGGCGCGACCGGCGGCACCTCGACCATGGGAACGGTCGGCGGCGCGGCGGAAGCCCCGCCTGCATCGGCTCGGCCCGCCAGTGCGACGCCGGGCTGGGCACAGCGGATGCGCCAGTCCGGCCACACCATCCAGACAACCGCCCACGCCGTCCGCTCCGGCGACAGCCACGGCTCCGGTTCTTCCGTCAACCTCTCTGAAAGTGACCGCTCATGAATCTCTTCAAGCGTCCCGCCGCGCATTACGGCAAAACACCCCAACCCGAGACCCCCTATCAGAAGGCCGCACAGGTCTGGGACGAGCGTATCGGCTCGGCGCGCGTGCAGGCGAAGAACTGGCGCTATATGGCCTTCGGCTCGCTGGTTCTCTCCGCAGGCTTTGCCGCTGCGCTCGTCTGGCAATCGGTGCAGGGCACCGTCGTTCCGTGGGTGGTGCAGGTCGACAATCTCGGCCAGGCGCAAACCGTCGCGCCTGCCACCGCCGACTTCCGGCCGACCGATCCGCAGATCGCCTGGCATCTCGGACGGTTCATCGAACAGGTGCGTTCCATCCCCGCCGATCCGATCATTGTCCGGCAGAACTGGCTTCGCGCCTATGAATGGACCACCGATCGCGGCGCGGGCGCGCTCAACGACTATGCCCGCACCAACGATCCCTTCACCAAGGTCGGCAAGCAGCAGATCGCCGTGGACGTTTCGAGCGTCATCCGAGCTTCCCCCGACAGCTTCCGTGTCGCGTGGACGGAACGGCATTTCGAGAATGGCCAGCTCTCCGGCACGCAGCGATGGACCGCGATCCTGACCATCGCTGTGCAGCCGCCGCGCGATGCCGAACGGCTGAAAGCCAATCCGCTCGGAATCTACGTCAACGCCATCAACTGGTCGCGGGAGATGGGCCAATGAGATCGACCGTTCATCCTTCCGCTGTCGCGGCCGTTCTGCTTTCGGCGACCATGCTCGCCGGCTGCGCTTCCACCAAGCCGCCGCAGATCAGTTATGACGCCAGCGTGCCGCCTCTGTCGGCCATTCCCGCGTCGGTGACGGACGACCGGCCGAGGCCGCTCCATGTCCCGCCGGCCTGGACGGTTGCACGCGGCGGCCAGACCGCCAGCACGGCAACAGGGCGTGTCGAGAACGCCAATGCGGCGGCCCGCGTCCAGCCGCGCCGCGAAGGCTACTTCAACGCCATTCAGGTCTATCCATGGTCGGAAGGCGCGCTCTACCAAGTCTATGCCGCCCCCGGCCAGATCACCATCATCGCGCTTGAGCCCGGCGAGAGCCTGACCGGTGCGGGACCGATTGCCGCCGGCGATACCGCCCGCTGGATTATCGGCGACACGGAATCCGGCTCCGGCGTGGCCCGGCGCGTGCATGTGCTGGTGAAACCGTCGCGCGCCGACATCACCACCAATCTCGTCATCACCACCGACCGGCGCACCTACATGATCGAGCTGCGCGCGGGCGAGAAACCCTATATGCCCGCCGTCGCATGGGCCTATCCGCAACCGGCAGGCGGCGGGCGGCAGGCTGTTCCGGCAACGCCGGTCATTCCGGCCGTCGCGGCGCGCAACTACCGCTACGGCCTGACCGGCAGCAGCAATCCGCCATGGAAGCCCGTCGCCGTCTATGACGACGGCCGCCGCGTCTATGTCGAATTCCCGCGCGGGATCGTCCAGGGCGAGATGCCGCCGATCTTCGTCATCGGTCCAGAAGGCGAAGCCCAGATCGCCAACAGCCGCATCTATCAACACATCCTGATCGTCGATCGCCTGTTCGGTGCGGCGGAGCTGCGCCTTGGCGGCGGCGACCGTCAGCAGACCGTCAGGATCGTCCGAACCGATGGGAGGCCGCAATCATGACCGAGACCGATAGCAATCCCGCGCCGATGCGCCTGCGCGCCGAAGCCCCCCGCGTCACCCGCCTGTCGCGCAAGATGCTCGCCAGCGTCGCCGCCGTCGCCATGGTCGGCATCGGCGGGGCGCTGATCTACGCTCTTCAGACCCGTGGCCCAGGCGATGGCGGAGAAGAACTCTATTCCACCGCCAACCGGCAGACCGCCGATGGTCTCGCCGGCCTGCCGCGCGACTACACCGGCCCGATCCTTGGGCCGCCGCTGCCCGGCGATCTCGGCGGGCCGATCCTGTCGGCGCAGAATGCCGGCCAGCCTGTCGTGCCGCCCGTCGTGCCGACGCCCGGCGTCGACGAGGCCGAACAACGCCGGCGCGCCGAAGAAGAGGCCGCGCGCCTCAGCACCGTCTTTTTCCAGTCACGGCAGGGATCGATGGCCGCCGCGACACCGGGCGCAATGCCGAGCCTCGATCTCGGCGGCGCGGCCGGACAGCCAACGACCGCGCAGGACCGCCAGCTTGCTTTCCTCAACGCGGCGGCCGACCGCCGCACCGTGGCGCCGGATCGCGTCACGCCGCCGGCGTCGCCCTTCGTGCTTCAGGCCGGGGCTGTCATCTCGGCCGCGCTCATCACCGGCATCCGTTCCGATCTTCCCGGCCAGATCACCGCGCAGGTCACGGA
>CAYLLZ010000018.1:0-2504 GCA_964384815.1 uncultured Afipia sp.
GTGTCAATGACCGAGGAATCGGGACCCTGTATTTTCGCCTAAAAGGGACCCCGGTTTAGGGTGATGAAGGGCACGGCGGTTAGCGCCCGATCAGGCGAAGCTGTTCGGGGTTGCACAGCCTGATCGGGTGCGGCTCGTTGGCTTTTCGGCTTTAGCTTTGAGAGCGGCTCTTGAAGCGCCAGGATTCGTTTCCGGTCTCGATGATCTCGCAGTGGTGCGTCAGGCGATCGAGAAGCGCGGTGGTCATCTTGGCATCGCCGAAGACGGTGGGCCACTCGCCAAACGCCAGGTTGGTGGTGATGATGACGCTGGTGCGCTCGTAGAGCTTGGATACGAGGTGGAAGAGCAACTGTCCGCCGGCCTGGGCGAAGGGGAGATAGCCGAGTTCGTCGAGCACGACGAAGTCGAGCCGGGTAAGGTGATCGGCGATGCGACCTTGCCGACCGGCGCGGGCTTCGGTCTCGAGCCTGTTGACCAGGTCGACGACATTGAAGAAGCGGCCGCGCGCACCGTTGCGGATCAGCGCCCGGGCGATGGCGATGGCCAGATGGGACTTGCCCGTGCCGGTGCCTCCGACCAGGACGACATTGCGCTGATCGGCAGCGAAGGCTCCGCCGGCAAGATCGCGGATCAGACTCTCGTTGACGGGCGTGCCGGTGAAGTCGAAGTCGTCGATGTCTTTGGCCAGCGGCAGCTTGGCGACGGTGAGCTGGTATTTGATGGAACGGGCCTGCTTCTCCGATATCTCGGCCTGCAGCAGATCGCCGACGATCTTCGGCGGCTCGTGCTGCCGCTTGATGGCGACGCCCATGATCTCGTCATAGGCCGATCGCATCCCGTAGAGCTTCAGCGCTCCCATCAGTTCCAGCACTTCGATGCGTTCCATGGCTGCTTGTCCTCCTGAGGCTGTCATAGCGGGCGCAGTCGGCGACCGGCTCATGAGCCAGCTTCAGCGCCTGTGGTATGGAAAGGATCGTGCCCGGTGCCGGATCGCGACTACGGGCCAGGATGTTGAGGATCACCGACGATGACGAGACGCCGTGATCGAGCGCTTCCTGACAGGCCGCCTCGACCGCGTTCAATCCGTCGCTCAGCACACAGGTGAGGATCGACACCATCTGCCGGTCGCCGTCATCGGCAGCCTTGAGCTTGCGGCGCACCCTCTCCATGGCCGACGGTAGAACCCAGTTCTTGAACGGCGCGCCGTTGCGCAACCCGCCGGGTTTGCGGGCCAATACCGGGACGTAATGCCAAGGGTCGTAGATCACCTCGTTGCGGCCGAAGCAGCGGGCATGTTCGCCGACGATCACGCCGTCCTGCCGGATGACGATGCGGTCGGCATAGGCATGGATCTCGACCGGCCGGCCGACGGCGCTCGACAGCACTGAGTATTTGTTGTTGTCGAAGCGCACCGTGCAGGTCTTCGACACGGAAGCCGGAATGCAGTGGAAGCCGTCGAAGCGTCCGGCATAGGGAATGAAGCTGGTCCGCTCCTCCTCGAACACCTCCCAGATCGTGCGCTCACCCTGTTCGGGATGCCGGTGCGCCTTGGCGTAGGAGACGCATTTGTCGGCCAGCCAGCCGTTCAGGTCCTCCAGTGTCTTGAAGCGCAGTCGCGGCGTGAAGAAGCGCTCCCGCACCAGCCCGACTTGGTTCTCGACTTGCCCCTTCTCCCAACCCGACGCCGGCGTGCAGGCCTCAGGCTCGACCAGGTAATGCCCGCACATCTGCGCGAAGCGGCGGTTGTAGCGGCGATCCCTGCCGATGAAGATCGCGTCCACCGCCGTCTTCATGTTGTCGTAGATACCGCGCGTGCACGCCCCGCGGAAGAAGGCGAACGCCCGGTCATGGGCGTCGAACACCATCTCCTGCGTCTCGCGCGGATAGGCCCGAACGAAGAACATGCGGCTATGGCAAAGCCGCATGTGCGCCACCTTCAAGGTGACCGTCACGCCGTCCAGCAGGACGACCTCGTGGCTCCAGTCGAACTGGTAGGCCTCGCCCGGCGCGAAGCTCAGCGGGATATAGGCCTCGGCTGCGGCACTGCCGCGTTGTTCTTCCCAATCCTGCGCATGCCGCCACACCGAGCTGTAGCTGCCGTCATAGCCGAGACCGCGAAGCTCCTCGAAGATCCGGATCAGCGTCAGACGTTCACGCTGCGGCTTCGACGCATTCGACGACAGCAGCCCGTCCAGCTTCTCTCGCCAGGCTCCCATCCTCGGATAGGGCTGATGCTTGCGCTCGTAACGGAACTCCGTCTCGTCCGAGCGCAGCACCTTGCGAACAACCTTCCGCGAGATCCCAAGCTCCCGGCAGATCGCCTTGATCGACTTCCCCTGCACCAGAGACAGCCGGCGTATCTTTGCAATCGTCTCCACAACCAACATCCAAAACACAAATGCCTCCGATCAAACCGGAGGCATCTTGATGACCCCACGTTAAGGGGTCCCGTTTGGACGAAAATCACCCCTCAAACAGGGTCCTCATTCCACGAAAAATCACAC